>NZ_JAMHIV010000021.1 GCF_023897065.1 Crossiella sp. SN42 | reverse complement strand
CGCGCTGGTCAGCGCACTGAACACGCGGCTGGCACCGCCGAGCGGGCCGAGGCTGACCCGGCGGGACCAGCCCGAGCTGTGGCACGCGGTGGAGGAGCTGGCCGAGCTGGCCGGCACCAGGCCGCCGGATGAGATCACGCTGATCGGCGAGGTCAACGCGGCCGTGCGGGAGGACACCAAGCTGCTCGGCCTGCGCTCGGGCAAGCGCTATCTGATGATCGGCCTGCCGCTGCTGGCCGGGCTCACCGTGGCCGAGCTGCGCGCGGTGCTCGCGCACGAGCTGGGCCACTACGGCCGGGGGCACACCAGGCTGGCCGCGGTCACCTACCGGGGCGCGGAGACGCTGGAGCGCACGGTCGACCGGCTGGACCGCGGCCCGGTGCGCTGGGTGCTCGACCGCTACGCGCACCTGTACGCGCTGGTGGCCAAGGCCGCGACCCGCGCGCAGGAGCTGCAGGCGGACCGGGTGATGGTGGCCACCGCGGGCCGGGACGCGGCGGCGAACGCGCTGCGCGCGATCAGCACGCTGGGTCCGGCCTGGGAGGCGTTCAACCGCAGGTACGCGCGGCTGGCCATCCAGGCCGACCGCACCCCGGACCTGCTGCTGGGCTTCCACTCCTTCCTGGTGCACCCGGCCCAGCGGGACTGGCTGGCCGAGCTGGTCGAGCAGGTGCTGGACAACCAGCCGGAGTCGGCCTTCGACAGCCACCCGTCGATGCGGCGCAGGCTGGCCGCGATCGCCGAGGTCGAGGAGGAGGCCTTCGACGCCGACGCCCGCCCGGCCTGGGCGCTGCTCACCGACCCGAGGACCACGGTGCCCGCGCTGGAGTCCGCGCTGATCGCCCGCGAGCTGGGCCCGAGGGCCAGCTGGGCGGACATCGTGCGGCTGGCCGCGGCGGCCGAGGCCCGGCACGGGGCCGGGCTGCTGGCCAAGGCGGTGCTGGAGAGCGGACTTGGCCGCACCGGCGCGATCGGCGAGGTGGTGCAGGCGCTGCGCCGCGGCCAGGTGGCCGAACTGGCCGAGCCGGTGCGCTGGCCGGGCGCGACCGATGCGGAGGTGGTCGCCGAGCTGCTCGCGGACACCATCGTCACCGCGCTGCTGGAGTCCGGGCGGGCCTACCACCAGCTCGACTGGGGCGGGCCGTGGCAGGTGCGGCTGTCCGACGGGCGGCGCTTCGACGCGACCCGGCTGACCGGGCCCGCGGTGGCCGACCGGAACCTGGTGGACGCGCTGGGCCGCAACCTGCAAGCCCTGGGCGTGCCGCCGCGGTTCGTCTGCCACCTCGATCCGGAGGAAGAGGTCGAGGACACCGAGCCGCCGCTGGTCGGCGTGTTCAGCTCGCTGCAGCTGGGCCGCGCGCCCAAGGACCTGCTGGTCTACGGCAGCGGGCTGCTGGTGCTGCCGCTGTCCCGCTGGGTGTGGTTCAAGCGCGGGTTCGGCGGGCTGATCGGCGGCTCGGAACGCATGGAGCGCAAGCGGATCGCGCTGCTCACCGAACGCGGCTACCGCGCCCTGCGCGAGGTCAAGGGCGCGGACTGGATCCCGCTGGCCGAGGTCTCCGGCGGCTCGTTCAGCCGCAAGCGCACGGTCGGCTACCTCACCATCGAGTTCGCCGAGGGCGCCCCGCTGAAGTTCGCGATCACCAACTTCACCGAGGACTACGGCGACGCGCACGCGGGCCTGCGCGCGTTCTTCCAGGCCAAAGCGGCCGTCTAACGGACTTGCCCGGCGTGGCGGCTGGACGGCACACTGCCGCCAGCCAGTACGTCGGGGGCTGGCGAACTCCCTGTCGACTCTGCCCGCTCCCGGAGGTCTCTGGTGCGTGCTCCGCTGCGCGCCGTCGCGGCACTTGTGGTGCTGCTCGGCTTCTTCGTGCTCGTCCTCGCGCTGACCGCCGGGCTGGCGCTGTTCGCGATCTGGCTGTTCACCGAAAGCCACGGCCCGGCGAGCGTCCAGGTCGGCCTGGCCGCCATCGGCGTGGCCGTCGCGGTCGGCGCGGCGCTGCGCAAGGTGCTCAAGGTGCGCGACGAGCCCTACGGCGCGCAGCTGCTCCGCGCGGAGTACCCGGAGCTGTGGCGGACCGTGGACGAGCTGGCGGTGGCCGCGGACACCCGGGGCCCGGACGACATCCGGCTGGTGCCCGAGGTCAACGCCGCGGTCTGGGAGGACACCAGCCTGCTCGGCCTGCGCGCGGGCAAGCGCTATCTGATGATCGGCCTGCCGCTGCTGGCCGGGCTGACCGTGGCCGAGCTGCGCGCGGTGCTCGCGCACGAGCTGGGCCACTACAGCCACGGGCACACCCGGTTGTCCGCGCTGACCTACCGGGCCACCGCGGCGCTGGAGAAGACCCTGGAGGAGCTGCGCGGCAGCCTGGTGGGCTGGCTGCTGGCCCGCTACGCGCAGCTGTACACGCTGGTGGCCAAGGCCTCCAACCGGGCGCAGGAACTTCAGGCGGACGCGGCCTCGGTGACCGCGGCGGGCAAGGCGGCCACCGCGAGCGCGCTGCGCAAGAGCTCGGCGCTGGATGCGGCCTGGGACAAGTACAGCGAGGCGTTCGTGGGCCTGGCGCCGGAGGCCGGCCGCACGCCCGAGCTGCTCGCCGGCTTCCGCGCCTTCCTGACCGAGGAGCAGAACCAGGCGCGGCTGGCCGAGCTGGAGGAGGAGCTCTTCGACGCCGAGCCCAGCTCGGTCTTCGACAGCCACCCCCCGGCCCGGGTCAGGGTGGCCGCGCTGGCTCAGCTGCCGGACGTGCCGCCGATGACCGACACCCGTCCGGCCTGGGCGCTGCTCGGCGAGGCCGCCGCGGTGCCGAGGCTGGAGCAGGAGCTGCTGGCCGATGACCTCGGGCCGAGGGCGAGCTGGCCGGAGATCGTCGAGCTGGCCGGGGCCGCGCACGTCACCGGCAACGCGGGCGTGCTGGCCAAGACCGCGGTGGACGGCGGCTTCGCCACCACCGGCGCGCTGACCGAGCTGCTGGGCGTGGTGCGCCGCGGGCAGGGCGCGCAGCTGGTCGCCCCGCTGGTCAACCCGGCCACCCCGCCCGGAGAGCGCGCCGAGGCGGCCCGGCAGATCCTCGTGCAGCTGCTCGGCGACACCGTGCTCGCGCTGCTGGTCCGGCACGGCAAGGCCAGCTTCGAGCTGAACTGGAGCGGCCCGTGGGTGGTCCGCGACGGCGACGGCGACGAGCTCGAGGTGCACCAGCGGATCGCCACCGCGCTGGCCGGGAACGACCACGACGGCCTGCGCGACTGGCTGACCGGCCTCGGCGTGCCACTGGCCGAGGCGGTCGAACAGGTCGAGTTCGCGCCCAGCACCGAGGTGCTCGGCATCTTCACCTCGGTCAAGTCCGGCGAGGGCCGCTACGACCTGTTCGTCTGCGACAACGGCCTGCTGCTGGTGCCCGTGCAGCGGGCGAAGGCGCTGAACCGGGGCGTGTCCAACGCGCTGGGCCGCACCGCCAAGCGCGAGGCGGACCGGGTCGAGGCGCTGCTGGAACAGGGCTTCGGCCCGCAGCGGGACCGGCCGGACAGCCGGTGGATCGGCATCGACGAGGTGGTCAGCGGCAAGCTCGGGCCACGGCCGTGGGGCTGGACGGCGGACCTGCGGCTGACCGGTGGCGAGCTGAGTGTGCGCAGCACCACGGAGACCACCGACCACGGTGAGCCCTACGAGGGCATTGGCGCTCTGCTGGCGCACCGCGCGCAGGCCGCGGAGGCAACCGCCGGGTAGTCCTACTGTCCGGTTCGGCTACCGTTTGGCGTCTCTGCCCACCCGACACCAGGACGAGCCGACCCCATGACTGACGATTCGCGACCCCGCTCCGGCACGATCGCCCACTTCCTTGATCTGGCCAAGAGCACGGTCCCGCCGATGCACCCAGGCGGCCGTCCGTTCGTGGCCGGCGCGTTCCTCGCCTCGCTGATCCTGCGCCGGTTCTCGCGCAAGGCCGGGGTGCTCGGCATGATCGTCACGGCCTGGGTGGCCTGGTTCTTCCGCGAGCCCAAGCGGGTCGCGCCGGCCAGGACCGACGTGGTCACCGCGGCCGCGGACGGCACCGTCTACCTGGTCGACACCGCGGTGCCCCCGGCCGAGCTGGAGTGGGGCAGCGAGCCGGTGCAGCGGGTCAGCGTGTTCCTGTCCATCTTCGACGTGCACGTGCAGCGCGCGCCGGTCTCCGGTGAGATCACGCAGGTGGCCTACCGGCCCGGCAAGTTCCTCTCCGCCGACCTGGACAAGGCCAGCGAGGACAACGAGCGCAACTCGCTGCTGATCCGCACCGACACCGGGGCCGAGGTCGTGGTGGTGCAGATCGCCGGGCTGGTGGCGCGCCGGATCCTGTGCCAGGTCACCGCGGGCCAGCGGATCGAGGTCGGCCAGACCTACGGCCTGATCCGGTTCGGGTCGCGGGTGGACATCTACCTGCCCAAGGGCAGCAATGTGCTGGTCCAGCAGGGCCAGCGCACCATCGGCGGGGAGACGGTGCTGGCCGAGCTTCCCGCGGGTGCCTGAGGTGCCCGCGCGGACCGCACCCGGGGTGCGGCTGCTGCCCAACGCGATCACCGTGCTGGCGCTGTGCGCCGGGCTGTCCGCGGTGCAGTTCGCCCTGCAGAAGCAGTTCCAGTTCGCGGTGATCGCCATCGGCGCGGCCGCGATCCTGGACAGCCTGGACGGCCGCCTGGCCCGGATGCTGGACGCCACCTCCAAGATGGGCGCCGAGCTGGACTCGCTGGCCGACGCCATCTCCTTCGGCGTCGCGCCCGCGCTGGTGCTCTTCGTCTGGGGCTTCGACGGCAACCCGACCGGCTGGACCGCGGCCCTGGTCTACGTGGTGTGCATGGTGTTGCGGCTGGCCAGGTTCAACACGCTGCTGGACGACACCGAGCAACCGCCGTTCACCAAGGAGTTCTTCGTCGGCGTGCCCGCCCCGGCAGGCGCGCTGGTGGCGCTGCTGCCGCTGGTGGTGACCCTGGAGACCAGCCGAGGCTGGTGGACCCACCCGGTGGCGCTCTACGTCTGGATGGTGTTCATCGCGGGCCTGCTGATCAGCCGGGTGCCCACGCTGTCGCTGAAGACGGTCAAGGTCTCGCCGAAGGCCATCGCGCCGCTGCTGGCGCTGGTCTGCATCGCCGCCGCGATCGTGATCAACTACCCGTTCCTGCTGCTCGCCGTGGCCGCGGTGGTCTACCTGGCGCACGTGCCGTATGCGATCTACCGCTACCGCTGGCTGGCCAAGCACCCCGAGGCCTGGGACGTGCCTGCCAAGGAGCGGCGGGCGATCCGGCGCAGCACCCGCAGGCTGGGCCTGCGGCCGCCGCTGCGCCGCCGGGTGGCCGGGGCCGCGGTCAAGGCGGTCCGGCGCGGACGGCGGGGCGCGGACGGCGACCTGCTGGTGACCCCGGACCGGCCGGACGGCCAGCGCGGCCACTGGCGGCAGCTGGGCCTGCGTCGCAACGAACGGCGGCGCAGGGACTCGCGGCCCGACTAGTGTCGTCAGGGTGATCACGCTGACGGTCCGGCACTCCCCTTCCGCACTGGACACCCGCCGCGGTGTGGTGCGGCTGCACCCCGAGGTGCTGGACGCGCTGGGCCTGCGGGCCTGGGACGCGGTCCGGCTGACCGGCACCAGGGTGACCGCGGCGCTGGCCGCGGCCGCCGACGGGAACGTGCCGACCGGGGTGGTGCTCACCGACGACATCACCATGTCCAACCTGGGCCTGACCGAGGGCTCGGAGGTGGTGGTCGCGCCGGTGTCGGTGGCCGCCGCCCGCGCGGTCACCGTGTCCGGGTCCCGGCTGGCCAGCACCGGGGTCTCGCCGGAGACCGTGCGGCTGGCGCTGATCGGCAAGGTCATCACCACCGGCGACGCGGTGTCCCTGCTGCCCCAGGACCTGGCCCCGCCGCCCGGCTCCGACGTCAGCGCGGCGCGCCAGAAGCTGTCCCGCGCGATCGGGCTGACCTGGACCAACGAGCTGCTCACCATCACCGCCACCGAGCCGGCGGGCGTGGTCGCGGTGCAGCCCTCCACCGTGGTCAGCTGGCGGGACGGCGCGCGCACCGGCGAGCCGCCGCCCGCCGCCAGGCCCGCGATCCCGGCCCCGGCGGCCATCGCGCCGCCCGCGCCCGCCGCGCCGCCGCTGCCGGTGGCCGACCTGGTGGGCGCGCAGGACGCGGCCCGGCGGCTGACCGAATGGCTGGAACTGTCCTTCCGCCGCCCCGAACTGCTGGCCAGGCTCGGCGCGTCGGCCCGGCTCGGTGTGCTGGTCAGCGGGCCGGAAGGGGTCGGCAAGTCGACCTTGGTCCGCTCGGTGGCCGCCGCGGTGGACGCGGAGGTGATCGAGCTGGTCGCGCCCAGCGCCGCCGCGCTCGAACCCGCCGCGGCCAGCCAGCGCGCGCACGACGCGATCAACGCCGCGGTGGCCAAGGCCCGGCGCAACACCCCGTGCGTGCTGCTCATCGCCGACATCGAGGCACTGCTGCCTGCCAACGACCCGCCGCCGCTGGCCACCGTGGTGCTGGACGCGCTGCGCGCCGCGGTGGACACCACCGGGCTGGCCATCGTGGCCACCACCGCCTCGCCCGAGGGCACCCACCCGAAGCTGCGCGATCCCGACCTGGTGGACCGCGAGCTGACCGTGCCGCCGCCGGATGCCCGCACCCGCACCGAGCTGTTGCGGGTGCTGCTGCGCGAGGCCCCGCTGGAGGACGGGGTGGACCTGTCCGTGGTCGCCGAGCGCACCCCGGGCTTCGTGGTGGCCGACCTGGTCGCGCTGCGCCGGGACGCCGCGGTGCGGGCCGCGCTGCGCCAGCGGGAGGCGGCCGAACCGCGGATCGGCCAGGAGGACCTGCTCGGCGCGGCGCAGACCGTGCGGCCGATCTCCATGTCCGCCTCGGACGCACTGGCCACCGGCGGGCTGACCCTGGACGACGTCGGCGACATGACCGAGGTCAAGCAGGCCCTCACCGAGTCGGTGCTGTGGCCGTTGCAGTACCCGGACTCCTTCGCCCGCCTCGGCGTGCAGCCCCCGCGCGGGGTGCTGCTGTACGGCCCGCCCGGCTGCGGCAAGACCTTCCTGGTGCGCGCGCTGGCCGGGTCGGGGCGGGTGAACGTGATGTCGGTCAAGGGCGCCGAGCTGATGGACAAGTGGGTCGGCGAGTCCGAGCGGGCGGTGCGCGAGCTGTTCCGCCGCGCCGCCGACGCCGCGCCCACCCTGCTGTTCCTGGACGAGGTGGACGCGCTCGCGCCGCGCCGCGGCCAGTCCTCGGACTCCGGCGTCGGCGACCGGGTGGTGGCCGCCCTGCTCACCGAGCTGGACGGGGTGGAGCCGCTGAACGACGTGGTGATCATCGGCGCGACCAACCGGCCGGAGCTGATCGACCCGGCGCTGCTGCGGCCGGGACGGCTGGAGCGCCTGGTCTACGTGCCGCCGCCGGACGCCGAGGCGCGCGCGGAGATCCTCAAGTCGGCGGCCCGGCACACCCCGCTGACCGCGGAGGTGGACCTGCCCGCGCTGGCCATCGAGCTGGACGGCTACTCCGCGGCCGACTGCGCGGCACTCATCAGGGAGGCCGCGCTGACCGCGATGCGCGAGTCGTTGGAGGCCGCCGAGGTCACCCCGGCGCACCTGGACACCGCGCGCAAGGCGGTCCGCCCGTCGCTGGACCCGGCGCAGCTGGCCAGCCTGGCCGCCTACGCCGACCGGCACCGCCAGGGCGACTGAGCCACCGGGGCGCCGGCGGCGGCTACTTGATGTTGCCGCCGTCCTTGCCGCCGCCGCTGCCGGGCTTGTACTCCCTGGTCACGATCATGATCAGGCCGGGCTTGGCGTCCTTGAGACCGTCGAAGCGCGGCTCGGCGCGGATGCCGAAGGCCCTGGCGAGGGACTTCGCCGCGGCTTCCTCGTCGGTGCCCGGCCGGTAGTAGACCGTGGTGGTCGGGATGATCCCCGAGGAGTAGTTGCCGACCTCGTCTATCGGGTAGCCGGCGTTGCGCAGGTCCTCGGCGGCGTGGTCGGCCAGGTTCTTCACGTTGGAGTTGTTGTACACCCGCACCGGCGCCTTCGGCGGGTTCGGCGGCGGCTGGTTGCTGGTCCCCGGCGGCGGCCCGGCGCTGGTGCTCGGCGTCGGCTGCTGGCTGGTCGAGGACGAGGTGCTCGGCGGCGGTTCCGCGGAGGTGGTGCTGGTCGGCGCCGGGTCACCGCTGCTGGTGGTCGGCTGGCCGGGGTCGGCCGAGGTGCTGGTGGTCGGCCCGGGTTGGGCGCCGTTCTGCGGATCCTCGGTGCCGTTGTTGGCGAACAGGGTCACGACGCCCAGCACGAGTGCGACGCCCGCGACGCCTAGGGCCGCCAGCCCCGCGACCCGCAGTGGGCGGGATGCGCTGGACGGCTCCACCGAGCTCATGCATTGCCTCCGAGAACGCTGATGTCAGCAGTGGCGGAAAGAAGTATCAGATCGGCTCGATGCCCAGTCGCCGGGCGGCCCTGGTGCGCTGGCGACTGGCGCGCAACCGGCGCAGGCGCTTGATGAGCATCGGGTCGGCCGCGAGGGCCTCCTGCTTGTCGATCAGCGCGTTGAGCACCTGGTAGTAGCGGGTCGCGGACATGTCGAAGATCTCGCGGATGGCCTGTTCCTTGGCACCCGCGTACTTCCACCACTGGCGCTCGAAGGCGAGCACCTCGAGCTCCCGCTCGCTGAGCGCCGCCGGGCCTGTGTCCTGGTCACAGGACCTCGCCCTGACCTCTGCGGCGTCCATCCGGCTCCTCGCACTCACCGATCGGCGAATCCCACGGCTGTCATTTTCCGGTTCACCCATTACACCACGTAACCCTGACACAGGCTGGGGCACAGCCCGGCGCGTCCACCCGACACGCCGATAGGCTTCCGGGCATGGCCGTGCACCCCATCGTCATCGCCGGTAACCCCGTGCTGCACAACCCGACGCGCCCCGTGGAGACCTTCGACGAGGAGCTGCGCACCCTGATCGCCGACATGTACGACACCATGGCCGCGGCCAACGGTGTGGGTCTCGCGGCCAACCAGATCGGGGTGGACCTGCGCCTGTTCGTCTACAACTGCCACGACGACGAGGGCAACTGGTTCAAGGGCGAGGTGGTCAACCCGGTGCTGACCACCACCGAGATCCCCGAGGGCATGCCCGACGAGGAGGACGACATCGAGGGCTGCCTCTCCGCCCCCGGCGAGGCCTTCCCCACCGGCCGCGCCGACTGGGCCAAGGTCACCGGCTTCGACGGCCACGGCAACCCGGTCGAGATCCAGGGCAAGGGCTTCTTCGCCCGCTGCCTCCAGCACGAGACCGACCACCTGGACGGCTACCTGTACCTGGACCGGCTGACCGGCAGGCACAAGCGCGCCGCGAAGAAGATGCTCAAGGCCAACGGCTGGGGCGTGGACGGGCTGAGCTGGATGCCGGGCGAGGTCGAAGACCCCTTCGGCCACTGACCACCTGCCGTCATCGCGGCCGGCTGATGAACCCCGTCCAGAGGTCGACAGCCTGCTCAAGATCGAGCGCGGCGACCTTCTCCGGCGCGATGCCCGCGGTGTGGATGAGCCGCTGGGCGAGCCAGTCAGGCACCGGCTCGCCCCGTGGCTCCGCCGCCACGGTCACCTCGCCCGACAACCGGCCAAGCCGCTCGACCACATCCGCCAGACGCGCCAGTGCCGGGTTGCCCTCGGCCGCACCGGCCACTCGCGCGGTCGCCTCCGCGTAGACCTCAGCATCGGATCTGACCCCGACACACCAGATCTCACAGATCTCGACCACCCCGTCCTCGGTGAGGCGGTACACGACACGCCAGTGGTTGCGACCGACCACCAGCTTGCGGAACCCGGTGAGCTTCCCGCCCAGGGGATGACCGGCCTCTGGGTCGTCGAGCAGCATCAGGATCTTCTTGAGGATCTTGGGGACCACATCCGGGCCGAGCCGACGCAGGTCGTCGATGGCCGCGTCGGTGAAAGCGACTTCCGCCATCGGCTACTCGTCGTCCTCCACCTCGGCGAGCGATTCCCGGGAGTGCCCGAAGGCGGTCAGCACGTCGTCGAGCGACGTGCGCCGTCCCGTGTCGGTGGCCGACCGGGCAAGCACGAGCGCCAGGTCCCGAAGATCCGCGGTCGCCTCCTCGATCTCAGCCAGCCGGTTGACACCAACGACGGCGGCCACCGGCCGACGATGGCGAGTGACCACGAGAGCCTCACCGTGCTCGGCGTCGGCGACCAGCCCCGCCACTCCGCGTTTGCTTGCTTCGGTGACGGTGACTTCCTGCGCGTCTCGTAACAGGGTCATGCGAAAACTATATAGAATTCTATACAGATTGTCGACCAGGGCGGGCGCAGAAGAATATTCACTCGCCCGCAGCGCGATGATGAACGAGTGAAGTACGCGATCCGGCACACCCACCGGCGGCTGGCGCCACTGCCGGACGGCTGGCTGACCATCAACGAGGCCAACGACCACCTCGTCCGGCTGAGCGAGTCCGGCGAAGCGGAGGTGGTCGCCGACTTCGTGTCCTGGGAGTACGCGACGGAGCCCGAGGACTTCGGGGGCCGGAGGCGGGGCTTCGGGTTGCACACCTCGGCGGACGGCCGGTTCGCGGCGGTGACTGACGACTACGGCTGGCACGGGTCGCTGGTGGACCTGGCGGCGGGGCACGAGGTGTTCGCGCTGCACCGGGACGAGGGCTGGGAGGTGTACACAGTGCCGTTCGGGGTGGCCTTCCTGCCGGGCGACGTGCTGGTCGCGCAGACCGACTGGAACCGGGTGGACGCCTTCGCGCTGCCCAGCGGCGAACTGCTGACCGAGCGCGAGGTCACCTCACACTGGCCGGCTGGCGGCCCCTGTCCGGAGACCAGCATCAGCTACTTCCACGGCGCGCTGCACGCCAGCCCTTCCGGGCGCTGGCTGCTCGCCGACGGCTGGTTCTGGCACCCGGCCCCCGCCCCCTCGCTCATCGACGTGACGGCCTGGCTGGGCGGGGACACCCACGTGCCCGAGCGGATGCCCTACCTGGACACCGATGACTACATGTGGGACATCCCGGTGGCCTGGCTGGACGACAACACGGTGGCGTTGCAGCGGATCCACCACGAGGCGGACCGGGCAGTGGTCACCCACCTCTACGACGCGCCCAGCCGCGAGCTGGTCGGCAGCCTGACCGGTCTGGACGGGCCGATGTGGGCGCACGCGGGCAAGCTGCACGTCAGCGCGGCGGCGGGGCTGGAGACCTGGGATCCGGGCACTGGACAACGGATCGGGCTGGTGGAGGGCATCCAGCCCACCGCGCACAACCCGGCGACCGGCTCCTTCGCCGAGTTGGCAGACGGGGTACTGCGCACATTTCACCCGGCGAGCGGTGTGGTCAGCACGCCCATCGCTCACTATGGTGCCTAGAGGGCCCGTGCGGCCCACCACCACAACACAACACGCGGGAGCTCGTACCGAAACGGGCTGAGAGGGCAGCTAGGTGTCGGCTTTTCGACCCTGGGGCTGTCGACCGCCTGAACCTGACCGGGTAATGCCGGCGTAGGGAGCTTTGCCATGACGGCACTTGCCGATCGGAACATCCGTCCGACCGTCACCACCGGCCCGATCCAGGGTTCGGCCAAGGTGTACGTCGAGGGGCCAGGTGGAGTCCAGGTGCCGTTCCGGCGCGTGGGGCTGACCAACGGCGAACACCTCGACGTGTACGACACCTCAGGGCCGTACACCGACACCGAGGCCACCATCGATGTCCACAGTGGACTGCCGAGGCTGCGCGCTGACTGGGTCGCCGCGCGCGAGCCGGTCAACGGCGCGGTGACCCAGCTCGCCTACGCCAAGGCGGGCATCATCACCCCGGAGATGCAGTACATCGCCGTGCGCGAGGGCGTCGATGTGGAACTGGTGCGCAGCGAGGTCGCCATCGGGCGGGCGGTCATCCCGCTCAACCGGTGCCACCCCGAGGCGGAGCCGATGATCATCGGGAAGAAGTTCCTGGTGAAGGTGAACGCGAACATCGGCAACTCGGCCGTGTCCTCCTCCATCGAGGACGAGGTCGAGAAGATGGTGTGGGCCACCCGCTGGGGCGCCGACACCGTGATGGACCTCTCCACCGGCAAGCGGATCCACGAGACCCGTGAGTGGATCATGCGCAACTCGCCGGTGCCGATCGGCACGGTGCCGATCTACCAGGCGCTGGAGAAGGTCAACGGCGATCCGGCCCAGCTGTCCTGGGAGGTCTACCGGGACACCGTGATCGAGCAGTGCGAGCAGGGCGTGGACTACATGACCGTGCACGCCGGCGTGCTGCTGCGGTACGTGCCGCTGACCGCCAAGCGGGTCACCGGCATCGTCTCCCGCGGCGGTTCGATCATGGCCGCCTGGTGCCTGGCGCACCACAAGGAAAGCTTCCTCTACACGCACTTCGAGGAGCTGTGCGAGATCCTGCGGGCCTACGACGTCACCTTCTCCCTCGGTGACGGCCTGCGGCCCGGCTCGATCGCCGACGCCAACGACGAGGCCCAGTTCGCCGAACTCAAGACCCTCGGCGAGCTGACCCACATCGCGCGGGCGCACGACGTGCAGGTGATGATCGAGGGCCCCGGCCACGTGCCGATGCACAAGATCAAGGAGAACGTGCGGCTGGAGGAGGAGCTGTGCGGTGAGGCGCCGTTCTACACCCTCGGCCCGCTGGCCACCGACATCGCGCCCGCCTACGACCACATCACCTCGGCCATCGGCGCGGCGCAGATCGCCTGGCACGGCACCGCGATGCTCTGCTACGTCACGCCCAAGGAGCACCTCGGCCTGCCCAACCGGGACGACGTGAAGGTCGGCGTGATCACCTACAAGATCGCCGCCCACTCCGCGGACCTGGCCAAGGGCCATCCGAGGGCGCAGGAACGCGATGACGCGCTGTCCCAGGCGCGCTTCGAGTTCCGCTGGGTGGACCAGTTCAACCTGTCGCTGGACCCGGACACCGCGCGGGCCTACCACGACGAGACACTGCCCGCCGAACCCGCCAAGACCGCGCACTTCTGCTCGATGTGCGGGCCGAAGTTCTGCTCAATGAAGATCACGCAGGACGTGCGCAAGTACGCTGAGGAGCACGGACTGTCCTCAGTGGAGGCGATCGAGGCGGGTATGCAGGAGAAGTCGCACGAGTTTTCCGAACAGGGCAACAAGGTCTACCTGCCAGTGGTGGACCGTTGACCCAGCACCACGCAGGAGCGCCGACCCCGCCCCGGACGCTGACCATCGCCGGTTCGGACTCCGGTGGCGGGGCCGGACTCCAGGCCGACCTCCGCACCTTCCTCGGGTGCGGAGTGCACGGCATGACCGCGATCACCGCGATCACCGTGCAGAACTCGCTCGGCGTGACCGGCATCGTGGAGATCGCGCCGGAGGTGGTGGCCGCCCAGATCGAGGCGGTGGCCACCGACATCGGCGTGCAGGCGGCCAAGACCGGCATGCTGGCCAACGCGGAGATCATCACCGCCATCGGCAAGGCCTGTGACCAGGTCGGCATCGGCCGGGACGGGCGCACGCCGTTCGTGGTCGACCCGGTGGCCGCGTCCATGCACGGCGACCCGCTGCTGCGGGACAACGCGCTGGAGGCGTTCAAGCGGGAGCTGTTCCCGAGGGCGACCCTGGTCACGCCGAACCTGGACGAGGTGCGGCTGCTCACCGGGCTGGATGTCAAGCACCGCACCGAGTTGCGCGACGCCGCGGTGGCCATGCACGCCTTCGGTCCACAGTGGACACTCATCAAGAGCGGTCACCTGAGCAGCGATCCGCAGTGCGTGGACCTGCTCTACGACGGCAAGACCTTCCTGGAGCTGCCCGGCCCGCGCTACGACACCGTGCACACCCACGGCGGCGGCGACACCCTGGCCTCGGCCATCACCTCGGCCCTGGCCAAGGGTTCGACCGTGGTGGAGGCGGTCCAGTTCGGCAAACGCTATGTGCGGGAAGCGGTCCGGCAGTCCTACCCACTGGGTGGCGGCGTCGGCCCGGTCTCCGGGCTGTGGCGGGTCAGGGACATCGACGAGGTGTAGCCACTGCGACGGGGGAGACGACGACCGCCGTCTTCCCCGTCAGTGCGCTGGTTCAGGATTCGCGCTGTGGGCTCGATGCGTGTGCCCAGAAGCGTTGTGGGATACGCCCGGCCAGCCTGGCCAGGCGGCCGCCTTCGACCGCGGCGCGCATGCCGGCGGCCATCAGCTCGGGGTGGGTGGCCCGGTTGACCGCGGTGGCCAGCAGGACCGCGGCGCAGCCCAGCTCCATGGCCAGTGCCGCGTCGGAGGCGGTGCCGATCCCGGCGTCCAGGATCACCGGCACACCCGCCCTGGACACGATCAGCTCGATGTTGTGCGGGTTGCGGATGCCCAGGCCGGTGCCGATCGGGGAGCCCAGCGGCATCACGGCCGCGCAGCCGATGTCCTCCAGTTTCCTGGCCAGCACCGGGTCGTCGTTGGTGTAGGGCAGCACGATGAAGCCGTCGGCCACCAGCTGCTCGCAGGCGTCCAGCAGCTCGATCGGGTCCGGCAGCAGGGTCTGGTCGTCGGCCACCACCTCCACCTTCACCCAGCGGGTCTCCAGGGCCTCCCTGGCCAGCCGCGCGGTGAGCACCGCCTCGGCCGCGCTCTTGCAGCCCGCCGTGTTCGGCAGCGGCTGGATGCCCAGGCGCCGCAACAGCTCCAGCACGCCGGTGCCGCCCTCGCTGTCCAGCCTGCGCATGGCCACCGTGGTCAGCTCCGTGCCGGAGGCCACCAGCGCCTGCTCCAGGATGGACAGGTTGTGCGCGCCGCCGGTGCCCATCACCAGCCGTGAGCCGAACTCGTGTTCGGCGATCACCAGATGGTCGTCCACTCAACCTCCCTGAACCGCAGTGAGCACTTCCACCACCGAGCCCTCGCGCAGCTCGGTCTCCGCCCAGCTCGCCCTCGGCACCACCGCGCCGTCAAGGGCGACCGCGATGCCCGTGCTGGGCGCGGCCAGCAGGGTCAGCACCTCGGCCACGGTGGCCTGCTCGCCGAGCTGGCGGTCCGTGCCGTTGACCCGTACCTTCATCTGCTCCTCCCGGGGTCGGCTGCCTGTGCTTCGGGGGTGATCTCCTTGCCCGCCACCAGGTCCAGCACCACCTCGGCGGTGACCGGGGCGAGCAGGATGCCGTTGCGGTGGTGCCCGGTAGCCACCAGCAGGCCGGGTTCCAGCCAGCCGAGCAGGGGCAGGTTGTCCACGCTGCCGGGCCGCAGCCCCGCCGCGCACTCGAGGAGCGCGTACTCGGCGATGGCCGGCACCAGCTCCTCGGCGTCGCGCAGCAGGTCGCGCACGCCCCCGGTGACCACCTCGGTGTCGAACCCGGCCTCGTACTGGGTGGCGCCCAGCACCAGCCCGTTGTCCGGCCGGGGCACCAGGTAGACCGGCTTGCCGCGGACCAGGCCGCGGATGGTGCGCGCGGGCGGCCGCAGCGCGCCGTGCCGGTGCCGCAGCCGCAGGATCTCGCCCTTCACCGGCCGGATCAGGCCGTCCAGCCGGGGGCACAGCCGCGCACTCCAGGCCCCGGCCGCGAGCACCGTGACATCACTGTCCACTGTGGACCCGTTGACCAGAAGGACCTTGCCAGGCAGGGTTTCCGCGACCTCGACCGCGATGAACTCCACCCCGGTGGCGGTGCACGCGGCGCGCAGCGCGGCCAGCAGCAGCCGGTTGTCCACGGACAGGTCCTCCGGCACGTCCAGTCCACTGCGGACCGAGGGCCCGAGCGAGGGCTCCAGCCGCCGCACCTCGCGCGCGGACAGCTGACGTACCTCTCGGCCCAGCGAGGTCAGGAACTCGGCCAGCCGGACCAGCTCGTCCCGGTCGGCCGCGTCCACCCCGACCGCCAGCGTGCCCGCGGTGTGCAGGCCGGGATCCCGGCCCGCCGCGGTGTGCAGCCGCGCGGCGAACTCCGGCCAGCGCCGCAGCGAGGCCGCGCCCAGCGTGAGCAGGTCCTCCTCCCCCGGCCAGGCCTCGGTGACCGGCGCGAGCATGCCGCCTGCCACCCAGGACGAGCCGGTGCCCGGCGCCGGATCGACCACCCGGACGGCGAACCCCGCCGTGGCCAGCTGCCAGGCGATGGACAGACCGATCACGCCGCCACCCACGACGACGACTGCCTTCGACACGAATCTCACGCTCCCTGCGCCGGCATGACCCGGATCAGGTTCGACGGTCGGAGCCAGCAGGCTCCCTCTCAGCCCAGTGCTACCGGGCTCCCGTGCGGACCGAATTCCACCGTAGCAGGCAGAACTGGGAGCGCATAGGCTCCGGTGTCGTGCCTGGACTTGACGGACAACAGATTCGCCAGCGGCTGCGTGCGGCGCGGCTGTACCTGTGCACCGACGGCCGCCGGGATCGCGGTGACCTGCCGGAGTTCCTCGACGCCGCCCTCTCCGGCGGCGTGGACATCGTGCAGCTGCGGGAGAAGGGCCTGGAGGCGGCCGAGGAACTGCGGCTGCTGGCGGTCTTCGCCGAGGCCTGCGCGCGGCACGACGTGCTGCTGGCGGTGAACGACCGGGCGGACATCGCGCTGGCCGCCGGGGCCGATGTGCTGCACCTGGGCCAGGACGACCTGCCGGTGCCGCTGGCCCGGCGGATCGTGGGCGAGGACGTGGTGATCGGCCGGTCCACCCATGACAACGAGCAGTCCGACGCCGCGGCGGCCGAGCCGGGCGTGGACTACTTCTGCACCGGCCCGTGCTGGCCGACCCCGACCAAACCCGGCCGTCCCGCGCCCGGTCTCGACCTGGTGCGGCACACCGCGGCGGCCGGGCACCAGCGGCCGTGGTTCGCCATCGGCGGCATCGACGAGCAGCGGCTGCCCGAGGTGCTCGAGGCCGGGGCGGACCGGATCGTGGTGGTCCGGGTGATCACCGAGGCTTCAGACCCGAAGGCGGCCGCGGCGCGGCTGAAGGAACGGCTCCACTGAGGCGGCCGTGGCGTTCCCGCGAGAGAGCGCGGGAATGCCACGGTCGCCTACCAACCCGGGTGCGGCGCGGTCGGGGGGCTGACAACACGCCGCACGCAGGGCAGCCTCAGCCGGTGGCCAGGGTCAGCCGGTAGGTGGCGAGCGCCTCGTCCACCGGCTGGTACCAGGACACCGACTCCTCGCCGCGCTTGGCCAGGCAGCTGTCGTTGCGGCCGTCGCCGTTGGCGTCGTAGAGCTTGGCGCCGCTGGTGATGCCCTGGGCCTGGTCGCCGGAGACGTTCGAGCCGCCGGAGTCGCCGGGCTCCACGCAGGCGTTGTGCTGCACCAGGCCGCGCACGGTGATGGTGGAGCCGTCGATCTGGCCGTACTTGACCGTGACGTCGCGGGCGGTGACCACGCCGCAGGTCCACTTGCTGGTGGAGCCGGACTTGCACAGGCTGGCCCCGACCGCGGCCCGGTCCGCGCCCTTGATCGTCACCGCGCCGCCGTCGTGCGTGCTGACCTGGGGCAGCAGCGTCCAGGCCGCCGGTTCCACGGTCACCTCGGCGAAGTCGTTCTGGTCCTTCCAGTTGACCCGGGAGAACTCGCCGATCTTGACGTTGCCCAGGCCGTTGACCAGGCTGCCGCCGTCCGCGCAGTGCCCGGCGGTGAGCAGCCGGGGCTGGCCGTCCGCGGTGTGCGCGGTGAACCCGGCCGAGCAGCGGCCACCGGCCGCGCCGCTCATGTAGATCGCGCCGCCACCGGCCAGGTCACCGGTGGTCGCGGGCGCGGCGGCGCTCTCCACGACCTGCACGGCCTGGGTGCCCGCGGCGAACCGCTCGGCCGCGGCCCGGCCGCCGGGGAGGACGGTGACCACGACCCGGTTGCCCGGCTCGTCCACGTGGAAGCTGGTGACCTCGGGCGGGGCCTGCCGGGCGTCCAGTTCGGCCTTGGCCGCGGTCAGGGCCGAGGCGGTGTGGCGCAGCAGACGCGGGGTGGCGCCGGTGGCGCGCACGGTCTCGGCCTCGGCGGGTTCGGTCACGCCGACCACGGCCGATCCGGTGGCCGGGTCGAACCAGGAACCGGCGAAGCTGACGAGACGGGCCCGGAGGTCGCCGGCGATGCGCTCGGCGCGGCGTTCCTGGCTCAGCCTGGTCGCGGCCTGCGCCACGCTGAGGCCAAGATCGCGGGCCAGTGCCGTGACGAGGCTGGAAGCGTGGGCCAGGGGCGCGGCGCCGCCGGCAGCGCGGGCCGGGGCCGCGGTGGGTCCAGCGCTGGCGGCTGCCGTGGCGGGCGCGCCGACCGCGAGACCGGCCAGCACCGTCACCGCCAGCAGGCCAGTGACCGAACGTCGCTTCATCCGAGCGCCTTCCCTCTATCGGGCCACCTTGTTAGACCAGACGGGGGAAAGCTAGCGACGGTTTGTGACTTTGCCAAGGGGTCGAACGAACTGGGTTCGAAGAATTGACAGTGAAAGGCGCCCGCGGGGCAGGGATCCCGCGGACGCCTTTCGGCGGGTGCTGGCGGACCGGCTTGCAGGGCGCCGGCCCGCCGCACCCTTACGGTCAGCTTGTGACGAGCCGGAGCCCGTACGCGCTGAGGATCTCGTTCACCGGCTGGAAGAACGTGGTGCCGCCGGAGGAGCAGTTGCCGGAGCCGCCGGAGGTCACACCCTGGGCCTGGGTGCCGGACAGCCACGAGCCGCCGGAGTCACCGGGCTCGGCGCAGGCGTTGGTGCGGGTCATGCCGGTCACCGCGCCCTGCGGGTAGCGCACCGTCTGGTTCTTGGCCTGGACGGTGCCGCAGCGCCAGCCGGTGGTCGAGCCGGAGCGGCAGATGGACGCGCCGACCGCGGACTCGGTGGAACCGGCCACCCGGACGGTGGTGGAGCCGCTGTAGCGGTTCACCACGCCCCGAGGGGTCCAGTTCGAGTTGGTCGCGACCCAGCCGAAGTCGCCGTTGCCGGGGAAGGTCGAGCCGCGGAAGGTGCCCTGGGCGACCCGGTTGAAGCCCTGGGTCGCGGTGCCGGTCCGGCCGCAGTGCCCGGCGGTGACGAAGCCGCCCTGCACCGAGAAGCCGATCGAGCAGCGGCCGCCGCCCATGTAGTAGGCGTCGCCACCGCGCACGTCGTAGAGCGGGACCGGCGCCTCGTCGGTCTCCACGACCTTGATCGCGGCGGCCTCCGGCAGCGCGGCCAGCTGCGCGCGGGCCTCCTTCGCCGCGCCCGGCTGCACGTTGACCACCACGTTGTTGCTCTTGACGTCGACGTACCAGCCGGTCACGCCCTTGGGCAGGCTCGACTCGGCCGCGTCCAGCGCGCCCTTCACCCCGTCCAGGGCAGCCGCGGTGCGCGACACGACCTTGGCGGTGGCGCCCGCGGCCTCGACCGCGGCGGCCTTGGCCGCGTCGGTCACGCTGACCACGAGCTTGGCGCTGCCCTCGTCGAAGTGCGCGCCGGCGAAGGCGCCGCCGAGGGCGTCCCGCACGGACTTCTCGACCTCGGTGGCCTTGAGCTCACTGGCCACCCGGTCGGCCGCCTGCTCGGCGGTCAGCCCGAGGTCGCGCTGCATGGCCTGCAGCATTTCTGGGGAAGCGAAGCTGTCCGCCGCGGCGGGCAGGCCGCCCGCGACAACCGCACCGGTGGCCAGCAGCGCGACGCCTGCGGCGCGTGCTGCGACTGCGATCTTCATCCGTAGCCCTCTCGTGTTGGTGAGACACCGGGCCGTCGATGGCAGGGGGAATGCAGGGGTCGACGGCCCTTTTCGGGGTATGGCTCAACGAAGTGGAGGCCACCGGCGAGACGCCATCGGTTGCGAGACCGGAAACGAGAGGTCCATCAGCCCGTCCTCTCCGCCAGTGACCATTAGTGACGCAGCGTCATCGCTTCATCACTTTTGGGGGACGTTAAAGACACAGACCTACCCCGGGCATCCGCCGAAAGGAGGAACACGTGTCAGCAGTGGTCCATCCGTGGGCGTGTCGTGTCACATCGCGACCTCGGTCGTGGGCAGCTTGCACTAACGCCGCTAGGCCGTTCCGCCCAATGTGATCAAGGGCCGGTCGGCGAGTTCCGCTCCGCGGGCGTGCCCGTGGGCGGCGGCGTGCTGCTCGGCGGGCGAGCCGCGCTGCTCGGCTGGTTCGAGGTCGTGGTGGTGGGCGGAGAGCTGGACGTGGTGCTCGGTGGCTGGCTGGACGTGCTGGTCGGCGGGGCGTGCTGGCTGGTGCTGGTCGGGGCTTCCGGCGTCGTGCTCTCCGTAGTGGAGACGGAGCTGGACGGCGTTGGGTTGCCCGGCTTGGTGGTCGGTTTCCGGTCACCCGGGCCGAACAGCTCGCCGACCGTGGTCCGCCCGCCGCCCGCCTTGCCGGACAGCGGCGCTCCAGTGGCCAGCTCGATCAGCAGCACACCGCCCATGCCGATGGCGAAGATCAGCGCGGTCACCGCCGCGACCAGCTGCCAGCGCCGGTACCAGGGCCGCCGCCCGGACTCCGGCGCGGCCTCCCGCTCAGGCTCCGGGGTCTTGGACTGTGGGGTCCCGGACTGCTCGGCCTCGGGCTGCTGGGCCTTGGACTCCTTGGTCTCGGCCGCCTCAGCCGCGGCCGCGCTCTCCTCGGTCCGGCCCTCCCGGTCCGCCTTCTCCGCGGCCCGTGCCGCCAGCGCGGCGGCGGCCAGCGCGGTCGGCGCGGCCGCGGTGCGCAGGGCCTTGGCCGCGGCCCGGCTGCGTTCCAGCGAGTGCTGGTAGAGCGCGGTGCCCACGGTGCCCACCACACTGGCCACCGCGGCCCCGATGATCGTGCCGGCCACCCCCAGCTGCGCGCCCAGCGCCGCCGCGGTCACCGCCGCCAGCGCGCCTGCGATCACCTGGGTGAAACTGACATCCGGACGGTTCCGCTTGTCCTCGCCGCTCATCTTTCCCTTGCGAATAGCTCTTCCCGGTTACTCCCTTACAACGAAGACGACGGCGCGGACACTCCATTGGTTGGCCAGGAGTGAGCACTGACACAGTGTCCTCAATGGACAGTGCACAGTAGACTCACGCGTTTTGTGACGCGGTGTTGGCGTGCGTTGGCGGAGCGTCCACCCCGCAGCTGAGGCAGTCCGCCGGCTTTTCCTGCCCCAGCACCCGGTTGTCCACGCCGAAGGCGAACAAACCACCGGCCGCGCACAACGCCGCGCACACGGTCAGCGCGATGTGCCAGCCCGCGGTCAGCGCCACCGGGTTCGCGTACTCCGCGCCGTGCAGACCGGCCAGCGCGGGCAGCACCGCGACCGCGAGCAGGCCGCCGGTGCGGGCCACCGCGTTGTTCACCCCGGAGGCCGCGCCCGCGTGCTTCTCCGGCGCCGCGGCCAGCACGGTCGCGGTCACCGGGGCCACCGCCAGGGCCAGCCCGGCACCGAAGACCAGCACGCCGGGCAGCACGCCGAACAGGTAGCTCGCGCCGGGCACCACCAGGTTGAGCAGCAGGATGCCCGCCGCGATCAGCAGCGGGCCGAGCACCAGCTGGAGCCGCGGCCCGAAGCGCTGGGCCAGCCGGCCGGAGCGGGCGGAGAACACCAGCATGATCAGCGAGATGGGCAGCCCGGCCAGTCCGGCCGCGGTCGGCGAGTAGTGCAGGGAGACCTGGAGCTGGAGGACCAGCAGCATCATCACCCCGCCCAGGGCCGCGTAGACCAGGAAGGTCAGGCCGTTGGAGAGCACAAACGTCCGGTTGGCGAACAGCTGCGGCGGGACCAGCGGGTGCCTGCCGCGCACCTGCATCAGCACGAAGACGGTCATCGCGGCCGCCCCGAGCACCAGGCAGCCCAGCACCAGCGGGTCGCCGATCCCCCTCGGCGGCCCCTCCACCAGGGCCGCGGTCAGCCCGGCCAGGCCGAGCGCGCCCACCGCGGAGCCGAGGAAGTCCACCCGTTCGTGGTCGCCGGAGGCGGTCTCCGGCACGTGCTTGAGGGCCAGCCAGACGCAGACCGCGGCCAGCGGCAGGTTGATCAGGAAGGCCAGCCGCCAGGACCCCGCCTGCACCAGCAGCCCGCCCACCAGCGGCCCGAGCACCGCGGCCAGGCCGGAGAGCCCGGACCAGGCGCCGATCGCGCGGGCCCGCAGCTCACGGGGGAAGCTGGCCTGCAAGATCGCCAGCGAACCGGGGGTGAGCAGCGCTCCCCCGACCCCCTGCAAGACCCTGGCCAGCACCAACAGCTCGGTGGTCGGCGCGAGGCCGCACAGCAGCGAGGCCAGCCCGAACCAGACCACCCCGATCAGGAACACCCGGCGGCGGCCGTAACGGTCGCCCAGCGCGCCCGCGATGAGGATCAGCGCGGCCAGCGTGAGCAGGTAGCCGTCCAGGATCCACTGCAAGCCGCTGACCGAGGCGGTGAACTCGTGCCCGATCGCGGGCAGGGCCACGTTGACGATGGTGCCGTCCAGCATCGCCATCCCCGAACCGAGGATGGTGGTGGCCAGGATGGCCCGCGCCTGGCCGCTGTTCCACTCCATGCCCGGCATTGTGCGCTCGCGGTGGCCCTTGGACGCACAATGCCGGGGATGGATCAACCAGGAGGGTTCAACCGGGCGACGAACTTGTACCGGTCGCCCCGGTAGATCGAACGCACCCACTCCACCGGCTTGCCGTCGGTGTCGAAGGAGTGCCGGGACAGCAGCAGCATCGGCAGGCCGATGTCGGCGCCGAGCAGCTCCGCCTCCTCCGGGGTGGCCAGCGCGGTCTCGATGGTCTCGTCCGCGTGCCCCATCTCCACGCCGAAGCGCTCGCGCAGCACCTGGTACAGCGATCCACCTGCGCCGATGTAGCGGCGCAGGCCACGGAAGCGGCCCAGCGCGAGGTGGGTCAGCTCGATGGCCATCGGCTCGCCATCAGCCAGCCGGAGCCGCCGCAGCCGGAGCACCTTGGCCCCCGGCCGGACCCCGAGCAACCTCGCCAGCTCCGCCTCGGCGGGCTGTTCGCTGGCCTCCAGCAGCCTGGAGGCCGGCTGGCGGCCCTGGGCCCGCATGTCCTCGGTGTAGGAGCTCAGCTGCAACCGCTGAGCCACCTTCGGCGCGGCCGCGAAGGTGCCTTTGCCCTGCACCCTGAGCAGCCTGCCCTCCACGGTCAGCTCGGCAAGCGCTTGCCGAACCGTGGTCCGGGACACGTCGAAGTCCGCGGCCAGCGAGCGCTCGGTCGGGATCGGCGAGCCCGGCGGGAGCGAGCGCAGCAGATCGAGCAGATGTCGCTTCAGTCCCCAGTACTTCGGCTCCCGCTGGGTGCGCGGGTTCACGCCCGCCTCAGCCGACGTCACGTCCAGCATGTCCTCCTCCTCGGCATTGGCGCCCCCATACCTTTCTAGTGGTTCAGCATGCCGGTAGGTCGGACAACGGCGCCGCCCAGCCCTCGGAACGTCTTTACAACGTCTTCGCAACTGTCTTGACAGGACATGTGGTCCGGACCACTCTCAGCGCATTGGTCTACACCACTTCAGCGCGCCCGGCCAGCGTGACACGGTCTGACCGGGCTGAAGAAGGGCGGCAACGGTGAAGCGCTGGACAAAGGTAGCCGTGAGTGCTGTGGCAGCAGCACTGACGGTCTCCGGTTGTGCGGGCTCGGGCTCAGGCTCGGGCCAGGGAAGCAGCAAGGAACTCGTCGTGTGGCTGATGAGCGGCTCCGCGCCGACGACGCTGACCGACGAGATGCACAAGGAGTTCGAGGCGGCCCACCCGGGCGTCAAGGTCAAGTACGAGATCCAGCAGTGGACTGGCATCCAGGACAAGCTGAACACCGCGCTGGCCGGCACCAACCCGCCGGACGTGCTCGAGATCGGCAACACCCAGTCCCCGAAGTTCGCTGAGCAGAAGGTGCTCACCGACCTGACCGCGGACGCGGCCGGCCTGGGCGGGGCGAACTGGAGCGAGGGCCTGAAGGCCTCCGGCACCTGGGACGGCAAGCAGTTCGCGGTGCCGTTCTACGCGGCCAACCGGCTGGTGCTCTACCGCAAGGACCTGTTCGAGAAGGCAGGCATCACCCCGCCTTCCTCGCAGGCCGAGTGGCTGACCGCGATCGAGAAGCTCAAGGCCGCGCACAAGGACGACCCCGAGTTCCAGCCGCTCTACCTGGCCGGCCAGAACTGGTACACCCTGCTGTCCTTCATCTGGGGCGAGGGCGGTGACGTGGCCAAGCAGGAGGGCACCAAGTTCACCGCCACGCTGAACACCCCCGAGGCCAAGGCCGGGCTGGAGTTCTACAAGAAGCTGGTGGAGGTCTCCGGCACCAAGGCGCCCAAGGACGCCGACGAGGAGAAGCCCCCGCAGGCAGGCGTGTACGGCAAGGGCAAGGTCGGCATGATCGTCGGCCTGCCGTGGGAGGTCGCCACCGCGGCCAAGGAGAACCCCGAGATGACCAAGCTGACCAGTGGGTTCCCCATTCCCGGCAAGGCCCCCGGCAGCACCACGCCGGTGTTCCAGGGCGGGTCCAACCTGGCCATCCCGGCCGGCAGCAAGAACGCCGACCTGGCCAAGGACTACCTGAAGCTGCTCGCCACGGAGAAGTACCAGCAGCAGCTGGTCAAGGCCGGCATGATCCCCGGCTCGACCAAGGACACCAGCGCGCTCAACAGCGACCCGGTCTCGGCCGCGATGGCCAAGGCCGCGGTCAACGGCAAGGCGGTCCCGGCCAGCCCGAACTGGGGCTCGGTGGAGGCGGGGGCGAACCCGATCAAGACCATGATGACCGCGTACCTGACCGGGGCGAAGACCCTGGACCAGGCCACCGCGGACGCGAACACGGCGATCCAGCAGGCGCTCGCGGGCAAGTAGCGCGATGACCGCGACAGTGGACACCACGGTGCCGGCGGGGGCGACCCCGCCGGCACCGTCTGCGGATGGACCCGGTCGGCGTGCGCGCCGGCGCTCACTCGGCGACACCCTGTTGCCCTACCTGCTGATCGCGCCCGCGATCATCGCGCTGCTGGTCCTGCTGGGCTGGCCGGCGATCCAGGTCATCCTGATCAGCTTCCGCAAGCTCGACCTGGGCGAGCTGGTGCGCGGCGAGGTGGTCTGGAACGGCTTCGACAACTACGCGGAGGTCCTCGGCGACCCCGAGTTCTGGCTGATCACCCTGCGCACGGTGGCCTTCACCACGGCCTGCGTGGTGGGCACCGTCGGGGTCGGCCTGCTGATCGCGCTGCTGATGC
This sequence comes from Crossiella sp. SN42, assembly GCF_023897065.1. GTDB lineage: Bacteria > Actinomycetota > Actinomycetes > Mycobacteriales > Pseudonocardiaceae > Crossiella. The sequence goes on along the minus strand of NZ_JAMHIV010000021.1, from coordinate 167,379 downwards.
GCCAGATCGGGCCGGTGGTCCGGCTGGTGCTGCAGATCAGCCTGGTGCTGGCCTGGGCGATGCCCATCCTGGCCGCCACCACGGTGTTCCAGTGGATCTTCGACCAGAACTTCGGCATCCTGAACAAGACCCTGGTGCTGATCGGCTTCGACTCCTTCCAGGGCTTCTCCTGGTTCTCCTCCGGGGCCTCCACGCTGACCGTGATCGCGCTGCTGATCATCTGGCAGGGGGTGCCGTTCATCGCCTTCACCCTGTACGCGGGGCTGCTGTCCATCCCCGGCGACCTGTACGAGGCGGCCGGCATCGACGGCGCCTCGGGCTGGCAGGGCTTCCGCGCGGTCACCTGGCCCGCGCTGGCGCCGATGGTCGGCCTGGCCACCTTCCAGTCGATCCTGTGGGACTTCAAGGTGTTCACCCAGGTCTGGGCGATCCGGCAGGGCGGCCCGGACGGGGAGAGCACCACGCTGTCGGTGCTGCAGTACATCAAGGGCATCTCCGGCAGCCACTTCGGTGTGGCCGCCGCGGTCGCGGTGCTGATGATCCTGGTGCTGACCGTGCTGGTCGGGCAGTACATGCGACTGCTCATCCGGCGTCAGGAGGGTGCGCTGTGAGGACCAAGAACCGTGCGCAGCGGACCCTGCTGACCGGGGTCGCGCTGCTGCTGGCCGGGCTGTTCTTCTTCCCGACCTACTGGATGATCAACTCGTCCCTGCGGCCGACGAACTCGAACCTGACCACCGACTACGACCTGTTCCCGACCTCGGTCACCTTCGACAACTTCGTCACCGCGGTGACCAGGCCGGGCTTCACCAACTTCCTCACCAACAGCCTGATCGTGGCCGTCGGCGCCATGCTGTGCGCGGTGGCCGCGGGCATCCTGGCCGCGATCCCGTTGTGCCGCCTGCGTTTCCGCGGCCGCAAGGGTTTTGTGCTGCTGGTGCTGATCGCGCAGCTGGCGCCGCTGGAGGCGCTGCTGATCCCGATGTACCTGCTGATGCGCGATGTCGGCCTGCTCAACATGCTGCCCGCGCTGCTGCTGGTCAACGTGGCCACCACGCTGCCGTTCACCATCTGGACGCTGCGTGGCTTCGTCAACGGCATCCCGGTGGACCTGGAGGAGGCGGCCATGGTGGACGGCTGCTCCCGCTGGGGCGCCTTCCGCCGGGTCACCCTGCCGCTGCTGGGACCGGCGCTGGTGAGCACCTCGGTGTTCTCCTTCATCACCGCCTGGAACGAGTTCCTCTTCGCCCTGGTGCTGATGCGGGACCAGAGCAACCAGACGCTGCCGGTGTGGCTGTCCACGTTCAGCACCGTCTTCGGCACCGACTGGGGCGGCACCATGGCCGCCTCGGTGGTCTTCGCGCTGCCCGTGCTCATCTACTTCCTGATCGTCCAGCGCAACCTGGTGGCCGGGAACACCGCCGGCGCCGTGAAGGGATAGTCCACAGTGGATGGTCTGCGACGCTTGGCCGACGCCGTGCTGCTGCCGGGGTTCGCCGGGACGAGCGCGCCGGACTGGGTGCGCCGCCGGGTCGCTGACGGCCTCGGCGGCGTGCTGCTGTTCGGCCGCAACGTGGTGGACGACGAGCAGGTGGCCGCGCTGAGCGCGTCCCTTCGGGCCGAGCGGCCCGAAGTGGTGGTGGCCATCGACGAGGAGAGCGGCGACGTGACCCGGCTGGACGCCGCGCGCGGCTCCGCGCTGCCGGGTCCGCACGCGCTGGGTGCGATCGGCGACCTCGAGCTGACCAGGGAGGTCGGCGCGGCGCTCGGGGCCAGGCTGGCCGCCTGCGGGGTGACCCTGGACCTGGCGCCCTGCGCGGACCTGACCCTGGCCGCGGCGGACCCGATCATCGGCGTGCGCGCCTTCGGCCGCGAGCCGCACGCGGCCGCGGCCCAGGTGGCCGCGTTCATCGCGGGCATCCAGCAGTCCGGGGTGGCCGCCTGCGCCAAGCACTTCCCCGGCCACGGCGCCTCCACCGCGGACTCGCACCGCGAGCTGCCGGTGCTGGACCGGACCGAGGAGCAGTTGCGCACGGTCGAGCTGGTGCCGTTCCGGGCCGCGATCGCCGCCGGGGTGCGCTCGGTGATGACCGGCCACCTGGTGATCCCGGCCTGGGGCGAGTCGCCTGCCACGCTGAACCGGCACGCGGTGACCGAGGTGCTGCGCGGCGAGCTGGGCTTCACCGGCGCGGTGGTCACTGACGCGCTGGAGATGAACGCGGTCTCCGGCACCGCCGGGATCAGCGACGGCGCGGTGCAGGCGCTGCTGGCCGGCGCGGACCTGCTGTGCGTGGGCGGCGAGCTGGCCGACGCCGAGGTGGTGGACCGGCTGGCCGAGGCGATCGTGGCGGCTGTCCACAGTGGACGGTTGAGCGAGGAGCTGCTGGCCGGGGCCGCGGCGCGGGCGGCGTCACTGGGTGGCCCGGTCACCGGCGGTCCGGTGCCGGATGGCGACCTCGGGCTGCGGGCCGCGCGGCGGGCGGTCGAGGTGCGCGGGGAGCTGAAGCTGGCCGGGCCGCCGCTGGTGGTGGACCTGGAGGTGGACCCGAGCATCGCGGTCGGCGCGGTGCCCTGGGGCCTGGGCCCGCACCTGAGCGAGCTGCTGCCGGGCACCCGGGTGCTGCGGCCAGGCCCGGATGGCCGGGACGAAATCCTCGGTTCAGCGCACGGTTCCCCGGTGGTGGTTGTCACCAGGGACGCGCACCGGCACGCTGAAGTGCGGCGACTTGTCGTCGAACTTGCTAGCATTGGTCTAGACCTAGTGCACGTCGAGACGGGGGTGCCTGGTCCGGACCTGGGCAGCGTCGCCCGTATCGACACCCACGGCAGCGCGTACGTGTGCCTGCGCGCCGCCGCCGAGCTGCTCGCCGCGAACACGGCGAGGGAGGACAGGCGATGACGTCGACAGAGACCGTGCCCGGCGCGCACATGGCCGCCGAGATCGCGGCCCAGCCCGAGGTGTTCCGGGGCCTGCTGGCCCGGCGGGCGGAGATCGCCGCGGTGGCCGCGCAGATCGCCGAGCGCCGCCCGCGGTTCGTGCTCTTCGCCGCCCGCGGTTCCAGCGACCACGGCGCGCTCTACGCCAAGTACCTGACCGAGGTCCTGCTCCAGCTGCCCGCCGGCCTGGTGTCCCCGTCCACCACCACGCTCTACGGCGCCCAGCCGGACCTGACCGACGTGCTGTGGGTCTCGGTCAGCCAGAGCGGCGGCTCCCCCGACCTGGTCGAGGCCACCGAGGCCGCGCGCAGGCGGGGCGCGCTCACCGTGGCCGTCACCAACACCCCGGACTCCCCGCTGAACCAGGTCACCGAGCTCTCGGTGGACATCGGCGCGGGCAAGGAGCTCGCGGTGGCCGCCACCAAGACCTACAGCGCCACCCTGCTGGCCCTGTACCTGCTCATCGACGCCGTCCGCGGCGGCACCGCCGAACACGCGGCCAACCTGGGCGACCTGGCCGACTCGGCGCTCGCCCTGGCCGAACCCGCGGTCGCCGAGGCCGTCCAGCGCTACCGCTTCGCCAACCGCGTGGTCACCACCGGCCGCGGCTACTCCTCGGCCACCGCCGCCGAGGCCGCCCTCAAACTCGCCGAGACCAGCTACCTGTCCGCACGGGCCTACAGCGGCGCCGACCTGCTGCACGGCCCGGTCGCCGCGGTCGACAGCGAGACCGCGGTGCTGGCCATCACCAGCGCGGGCCAGGGCGGCGCGGCCATGCGCGAGGTGCTGGAGGTCGTGCAGGGCCGGGGCGCGGACATCCTCGCGGTCGGCTCGGCGGCCGATGTGGTCGCGGCGGCTTACCGGATCGGGGTGCCGGCCACCGCGGAGGAGCTGGCCCCGGTGCTGGAGATCCTGCCGGTGCAGCGGCTCGCGCTGGGCCTGGCGCTGGCGCGGGGCGGGGACCCGGACAACCCGCGCGGGCTGAACAAGGTCACGAAGACCCGCTGAACACCCGAGAACGCGGCGCATCCCCGGCTGGGGGTGCGCCGCGTTGTCGTTGGCCTCCAGGAAGCTGGAGCTTGCAGAATCGCGGCCATGACCACCGTCCTGGACGACGCCGCGATCCTGGCCCGCCTCACCCCCGCCCTCGCCGTCTCCGCCATGCGCGAAGCCGTCCTGTCCGCCGAACGCGGCGATCTCCTCGCCCCGCCCCGCGTACACGCAGGCGTGCAGACCTTCACCGCGGGCAGGCTCATCGGCCAGTGGTACGGATTCCGTTCCTACCCAACACATCTCGACGCTCCCCAGCTCGTCGCCCTGCACGCCGAGCCCTCCGGCGAGCTGCTGGGACTGGCCGTGGGCAAGGAGCTGGGCAGCCACCGGACCGGCGCGCTGGGCGGGCTGGCGGTGGATCTGCTGGCGCGGCCGCAGGCGCGGACCGTGGGGCTGGTGGGCGCGGGAGCCCAGGCGTGGACGCAGGTGTGGGCGATCAGTGGGGTGCGGGAGCTAACGGGGGTGCGGGTGTTCTCGCGGGATCCGGGGCGGCGGCGGGCGTTCGCGGAGCGGGTCCAGGCGGAGCTGGGGGTGGCCGCGGAGGCGGTGGGCTCGGCGCGGGAGGCGGTGGTGGAGCGGGACATCGTGGTGCTGGCGACCTCGGCCGGGGCACCGGTGATCGAGGCGGGGTGGATCTCGCCGGGGACGGCGGTGACGACCGTGGGGCCGAAGCAGGTGGGGCGGGCGGAGTTCGGGGTGGATCTGGTGGAGCGGGCGGACGCGGTGTTCACCGACTCGCCCGCGCAGCTCGACGGGTACCGGCCCTCGGCGTTGCTGGCGGGGCGGGAGGTGGTGTCGCTGGGGGCGGTCGCGAGTGGGGCTCAGGTGGGGCGGCGGGCGGACGGGGACGTCACGCTGTACGCCTCGGTGGGGCTGGCGGGGACGGAGCCGTTCCTGTTGGCGCGGTTGCTGACATGAGCGGACCGGTCAGCTGGTCGTGACCGCGTCACGCCAGGCGTCGCGGACCGTGGCCAGCGCTTCGGCGGCCGTGACGTGGAGCTGGGTCTGTTCGCTGAGATCCCGGCGCCACTCGGCCTCTTCGGGTGCGGTGGCGAACATCGCGGGGGCCGGTGGTTTGTTCGTCGGTCCATGGCGGGCGAACAGAGTCGCGGAGTTGTGGTCGATCGCGCCGAGACGGGCCAGCGACCACAGGTCGTACAGGTCACGGGATGCGGCGCGGTCCAGCCAGGCGACGGTTTTCCACGCGACGAACGACTCGAGTGCGGGTATGACGAGTGTCGCCGGCGGTGCGTCTGAATAGCGCTGGTCAAGCGCTCTCGGCGCGGTCGGCCATGCCGGGTATCCGACCGGGTTGAGCAGTTGCACACGAACGGTCGTGCCGTCCGGGGCGGTCAGCAGGGCGGGCTCGACATCACGCACCTCGCTGAGCCGTTGTCGCCAGCGAAGTCCGGGGTACTCGCGACGTGTTCCCCGCACCAGGCATTGCTCCACCGCGCTGACGACATCGCGCCGACGTCCGACCGCGATCAGGTCGATGTCCTCGGACAATCGTCCTTCTGGCACAAAACTCCGGGAGAGGGCGGTGCCGCCGAAGAAGACAACCTGCTCGGCGACGTGTTCGCTGAGCGCGGCGAGCAGGTGCGAGATCAGGTGGTCGCGGCGCACCTGGGCGCGCGCGACGCCGAACCGCTGGGCGACCCCGAACTCCTCGTCCGGATCAAGCACTGCCGGTCTCCCTGAGCAGTCGGGTCAGGGTGGCGCGCCGTCGTTGCGCGGCGGCCAGTTCGGCCAACAGTTGCCGATCGGTCATCGGCAGCAACCCACGGATCGCTTCCCGGGCCTCGGCAGGCAAACCGCCCAGTTCGGGACGGGCGGCCAGGTCCAGCACGGTCTGCTCGGCCGTGGTCACCCAGCCCTGTCCCAGTTCGAGGTCACGGCGCTCGACGTCGATCCGTGAGACGTCACGCCGTACATAAAGGACAGTCGCGTCACGGTCGGCCAGTCTCAGCGGCGCCCGGTGGCGGGACGCCGCGACCACGGCCACCCCGACCGCACGCGGCAGGGCTCCGTGTATCCGCGCGGCACTCAGTCCCATCAGGGCGACGGTGCCGATTCCCTCGTCGGCTGCCGCGGTGCCCAGTGCCACGGACTCCAGCTCTGGCAGCCACGCACGGTCGAGGTGATCATCGGGGACCGGCACGTAGTAACCCGTCGCCACCCGGTGCAGGACTCCCGCCTTGGCAAGGCGGACAAACTCCGCGCGAGGGTTCGTGTAGCTCTCTGCCGCGTCCTGGGGCCGGAGGAGGCGCAGCGGGCGGCGGAGTAGCCGTGATGGCAGTCGACCCGGTTGTCGCCTACTCATGAGTGGCACCTCCGTAGGCTTGGAGCCTACTCTCATGCCAGTCATGATGCCGGGTCAGGCCGGTCCGGGCATAGCGAGAGCCCCTGCCCGGGTTGCGGTGCAGAGGCCCTCGTGTTCTCTCTCGCCCCCACCTGTGCGGTGGAAGATTCAGTTGCCTGCCGCGGGCAGGCGGGCGACCGTGCTGCGGGCGGACTCCTCCGCGTCGAAGACCAGCTCGCCCTCCACCCACACCTTGCGCGGGTGCAGGTCCGCGTCCCACAGCACCAGGTCCGCCCGCGCGCCGGGCGCGATGCGGCCCAGGGTCGGCTCGCCGAGGACGTCGGCGGGGACGGTGGTGGCGGCGTGCAGGGCGACGGCTGGGTCGATGCCGAGGCCGACCATGTTGCGGATGGCGCGGTCCAGGGTCAGGGCGCTACCGGCGATGGTGCCTGCCGGGGAGCGGGGGACGCCTTCCTCGGTGAGCACCACGTCCTCGCCGCCGAGCTGGTAGCGGCCCGGGGGCATGCCCGCGGCGGCCACCGCGTCGGTGACCAGGGCGACGCGGCCGGGGGCGGCGTTGAAGACCAGTTTGCAGATGTCGCCGTCGACGTGGGCCAGGTCGGCGATCAGGCCGAGGGTGTAGCGGGGGTCGACCAGGCCGATGCCGGGGACGCCCGGCTCGCGGTGGCCGAGGGGGCGCTGGGCGTTGAACAGGTGGGTGATCATGCGCGCGCCCAGGTCCGCGGCCTGGCGGGTCTGCGCGCCGGTGGCGTCGGTGTGGCCCACCGCGACCAGCACGCCGGCTTCGGTGAGGCGGCGGACGGCCTCGAAGCCGCCCGGCTGCTCGGGGGCCAGGGTGACCAGGCGCAGGGCCGCGTGCACCGCGGGGTCGGCCAGGATGCGCTCGATCCGGTCCGCGCTGGGCGGTTCCATCACCTCGGGGTTGTGCACGCCGTGCCGCAGCGGGGACAGGAACGGGCCCTCGAAGTGCAGGCCCAGCGGACGCGCGCCCGCGCCGGCGGGCAGGGCGGCCGCGGCGGCCAGGACCTGGTGCGCCTGGCGCAGGACCTCCGGCAGCGGGGCGGTGATCAGGGTGGGCAGGAACCGGGTCACGCCGGTGCGCGGCAGGGCCGCGGACACGGTGGCCATCCCGGCGGCGTCCACGTCGGCGAAGTCCACCCCGACCGCACCGTTGATCTGCACGTCCACCAGGCCGGGGCTGAGCAGGCCCTCGGTCTCACCTCGGTAGCCGGGGTTCTCCGCGACCTCGACGATCTCGCCGTCGCGGATGCGTAGTGTCACCGGACCGGAGAGGGCATTGCCCAACAGCGCCTTCGGGGCAGCGACTACGGCGTCCAATGACCCTCCAATGGTTTAGACCATTATGACGGTAACCCGACGTGTGCGCATTCGTCCAGCTACGAAGGAACGGTGGGACCCTTTACACAGCAGAGCCCGCCTCACCGAGGGGGCGGGGTGAGGCGGGCAGGCCCAGATTACGCCAAATGGAGCAATGCGCAACTGATCGTGCGGCATGGCGCATACTGGAGCGAAACATCCGAGGTGTGTACCGGCTCGCGAAACGGGGGTGGCAGTGGCCGTTACCGACGACGCCATCTTGCGCGTCAAGGAAATGATCGTCTCCGGCGAGCTGAAGCCGGGCGACCGGCTGCCCAGGGAGGCCGACCTGGCCGAGCGGCTTGGCCTGTCCCGGAACTCGCTGCGCGAGGCGGTGAAGGCGTTGTCGCTGGTCCGGGTGCTGGATGTGCGGCAGGGTGACGGCACCTACGTCTCCAGCCTGCGCGCGGACGAGCTGCTCGGCGCGCTGAGCTTCGTGCTGGACCTGCACCGCGGCGAGGAGTCCGTGCTGGAGGTTCTGGAGGTCCGCCGGGTGCTGGAACCGGCCTGCGCGGCCATCGCCGCGGTGCGCATCGAGGAGAAGGACATCGCCGCGCTGCGCGAGCTGTGCGAGGAGACCGAGCAGTCCGACTCGGTGGAGCGCCTGGTCGAGCTGGACCTGGAGTTCCACCGCCGGATCGCCCAGTCCGCGGGAAACGCCTACCTGGCCCAGCTGCTGGACACGCTGGCCGGACCGACCGTGCGGGCCCGGATCTGGCGCGGCATCGCCCAGGGCGGGGCGGTGGACCGGACCGTGGCCGAGCACCGGGCGATCGTGGACGCGCTGGCCGCGCACGAGCCGGAGCTGGCCCGCTCCTGGTCAACCGTGCACGTCGCCGGTGTCGAGCAGTGGCTGCGCAACCTCGGATGACTGCTCGATCGCGTACACCCGCTGGGCGGTGCCGCCGAACACGGCGGCCCGTTCTGATGGCGTGAGCCGATCGGTGAGTACCTCGGCTGTCTCCAGCACGGTGGCGTAGGGCGCGGCGAGCAGGCAGACCGGCCAGTCCGAGCCGAACATCACCCGTTCGGGGCCAAAGGCGTCCAGCACCACCTCGGTGTAAGGACGGAGCTGGTCGACCGTCCACTGTGTCCAGTCGGCCTCGGTGACCAGGCCGGACAGCTTGCAGGTGACGTTGGGCAGGGCGGCCAGCGCGCGCAGGTCAGCAGCCCAAGATTCCAGCTCGCCGCTGGCGATCGGCGGCTTCGAGCAGTGGTCGAGCACGAACTCCAGCTGTGGCAGCGCCCGGACCGTCTCGATGGCGGCGGGCAGCTGGTGCGGCCGGGTGAGCAGGTCGTAGCTGAGCCCGGCCCCGGCCACCGCGGACAGGCCCCTGCGCACGTCCGGGCGGCACAGCCAGCGCGGGTCCGGCTCGCCCTGCACCTGGTGCCGGATGCCGCGCAGCCAGCGCCCGCCGTGGCCGGACTTCAGCGCGGCCAGGGCGTCCGCCACCTCCGGCGCGGTCAGGTCGGTCCAGCCGACCACCGCGGCCACGATCTCCGACGCCTCGGCCAAGGCCAGGAACTCCGGGGTCTCCTCGGACACCGTGATGGTCTGCACCAGCACGGTGGCCCCGATGCCGGTGACCGCGGTGACCTGGTGCAGGTCGGGCAGCAGGAAGCTCCGGTTGATCGGCGCCATCTCCGGTCCGGCCAGCCAGTCCTGGGCGCGCACCGACAGGTCCCACAGGTGGTGGTGGGCGTCGATCCTCATGCCTGCTCACCTGGCCCGGACACGTCCGCGGCCAGCAGTTCCCGCTCGCGCAGCTCGGCCCACAGCTCCGGCGGCACCGGGTTGGCGACCAGCTCGGCGTTCTGCCGCATCTGCTCGCCGGTGCGGGCGCCGATGACCACCGAGGCGACCGCCGGGTGGCCGAAGGCGAACTGGATGGCGGCCTGCGGCAGCGTGACGCCGTGCCGCTCGCACACCGCGGCGACCGCCCTGGCCCGGTCCACCAGCTCCGGCGGCGCTTCGGCGTAGTTGTACTTGGCGTTGACCGGGATCTCGTGCCGGGAGAGCAGGCCGGAGTTGAACACGCCCGCGGCCAGCACGGAAACGTTGCGCTCCAGGCACAGCGGCAGGAACTCCGCCGCGGCTGGCTGCTCCAGCAACGTGTAGCGACCGGCCAGCATCACCACGTCGATGTCGGTCTCGCGGATGAACCGGGCAGGCAGCTGCCACTGGTTCATGCCCACGCCGATCGCGCCGACCACGCCCTGGTCGCGCAGCTCGGCCAGGGCCGGGAAGCCCTTTCCGGCCGCCTCGGCCCAGTGGTTGTCCGGGTCGTGCAGCAGCACCACGTCGACCCGGTCCAGGCCCAGTCTGTCCAAAGAGGACTCCAGCGAGCGGCGCACGCCGTCGGCGCTGAAGTCCCACACCCGGCGGTGGGTGGCCGGCACGGCGAAGCCGTCGGCCAGGTCGTCACCACCGCCGTCGTACTCGGTGAGCAGGCGGCCGACCTTGGTGGAGACGGTGAACTCGTCCCTCGGGTGCTCGGCCAGCACCGCGCCGAGGCGGCGTTCGGACAGGCCGAGGCCGTAGTGCGGCGCGGTGTCGAAGTAGCGCACCCCGGCGTCCCAGGCGGCCCGGACCGCGGCGTGCGCGTCCGCGTCGGGCACCGGGCGGTAGAGGTTGCCGATCGGCGCGGCGCCGAAGCCCAGCGCGGTCACCGGCACCGTGGTGCGGCCCAGTTTCGCGGTCCTCACGGCAGCTCCCAGACGAGTCGGATCTCGGGTTCGGCGCCCGAGTAGTCGTCGGGCACCTCCAGCAGCTCGGCCATCCTGGCCTGCCAGGGCACGTTGGCCGGGTGCTCGCGCAGGTGCGCCCGCATGGCCTCGTAGTCCGCGCAGTCCACCAGGTGGAACAGGTCGCGGCCGCTGCGCCAGATCCGCCAGGAGCGGACCCCGGCCTCGCGCAGCGCGAGGTCCAGCTCCGGCGGGATGCTCGCGTGCACCCGCTCGTACTCGGCTTCCTTGCCCGGCTTGAGCCTGGTGTGCAGCACCGTCTCCATCAGGTCTGCGCCTTCCCGCTGGCGATCCTGGCCAGCATCAGCGCGCCGAGGATGACCGCGCCGTAGACCGCCTGGATCCAGAACGAGGGCACCTGGGCCGCGGTGAGCAGGTTGTCCACCACGCCGAGCAGCAGCACGCCGGTGAGCGCGCCGAACAGGGTGCCCTTGCCGCCGTCGAGGGAGATGCCTCCGATGACCGCCGCGGCGAACACGGTGAAGATCATCCGGTCGCCCTGGCCCGCGCTGAGCGCGCCCACGTAACCGGTCTGGATCAGCCCGCCGATCGCGGCCAGCACCCCGGCCACCACGAACACCGACCACGCGATCCGGTCCACCCGGATACCGGCGGCGCGGGCGGCCTGGGCGTTGCCGCCGATGGCGTAGAGCGCGCGGCCGATCCGGTGGTAGCGCAACAGGAACCCGGCCACCAGGTAGGCGATCCCGGCCAGCCACACCGAGATGGGCAGGCCGAGGAAGGTGGTGGTGGCCAGCGCGAAGAAGGCCTCCGGCATCTGGAACAGGGTCTTGCCCTCGGTGGAGCCGACCAGCAGGCCGCGCAGGATGATCAGCATCGCCAGGGTCACGATGAACGCGTTGAGCTGGAGCTTGACCACCAGGAAACCGTTGAACAGCCCCACCACCGCGCCCACCACCAGCCCCGCGAGGATGGCCAGCCAGGCGGGCAGCGGGTCGTCGAACCAGCCGATGCCGCTGGCCGCCGGGATGGCCAGCAGCGCGCCGACCGCGGGCGCGATGCCCACGGTGGACTCCAGCGACAGGTCGAACTTGCCGGTCAGCAGCACCAGCGTCTCGCCCAGCACCACCATGGCCAGCGCGGCCGAGGCGCCGAGCACCGCGACCAGGTTGTCCGTGGTGAGGAAGCGGTCGTTGACCAGTCCGCCGATCAGCACCACCACCGCGAGCGCGGGCAGCAGCGCCAGGTCACGCAGCCTGGCCAGCCGGATCCGTCGTGGTGGCGCGGACTTGCCTGCCGCGGGGGTGTTCTGCACGGCGGTGTCATTCGCCATCGAGTTCGACTCCTTCGATGGAGGCCACGAGCTGGCCATCGGCCCAGCCTGCCTGGTGTTCGGCGGCCAGGGTGCCGGCGCGCATCACGAGCACCCGGTCACAGGGGCGCAGGTCGTCCAGCTCGTCGCTGACGACCAGCACCGCCTTGCCCTCGGCCCTGGCCCGGTCGACCACGGCCAGCAGGGCCTGTTTGGACTTCACATCGACCCCGGCGGTGGGGTTGATCATGATCAGCACGTCCGGGTCGTTGGCCAGCGCGCGGGCCATCACGACCTTCTGCTGGTTGCCGCCGGAGAGGTCGCTGACCGGCTGGTCGGCCTCCTTGGCCACCACGCCGTACTCGGCGATCGCGGTGTTCCCCTTGGCGCGCACGGTTTTCGGCGCGGCCAGCCCGGCCACGCCGAGCCGGTCCAGCACGCTCATGGTGGCGTTGTCGCCGATGGACATGCCCAGCACCAGGCCCTGGTCGTGCCGCGACCTGGGCACGCAGCCGATCCCGGCGTGCAGCGCGGCCGAGACGTCGCCCGGCTTGAGCGGGGCGCCGGCCACCAGCACCGTGCCCGCGACCGGTTTTCGCAGCCCGTACACGGTTTCCGCGACCTGGTGCTTGCCGCTGGCGTTGCTGCCGGCCAGCCCGAGCACCTCGCCGCGGCGCAGCTCGAAGGAGATGCCCGCGAAGCCGTCACCGCCGAGCCCCCGCACGGTGAGTGCGACCGGGGCGTTGTCCGGCAAGGGTTCCCGGTCGGCCGCGTCGGTCACCGCGAGCCCGCCGGACTCGCCGGTCATCGCGTCCACCAGCTGGCTCCGGGAGAGCTCGCTGACCGGGGCGGTGACGATGTGCCTGGCATCGCGCAGCACGGTCACCGCCTGGCACACCTCGTAGACCTCTTGCAGGTGGTGGGAGATGAACAGGAAGGTCACCCCCGCGGCCTGCAGCTGGTGCATGCGCTCGAACAGCCTGCTGATCGCGTGGCTGTCCAGCTGCGCGGTGGGCTCGTCCAGGATGATGAACCGGGCGCCGTAGGACAGCGCGCGGGCGATCTCCACCAGCTGCCGCTGCTCCACGTCCAGCTCACCGGCCAGCGCGTCCACCGAGACGTCCACGCCCCAGGCGGCCAGCAGCTCGGCGGCCCCGGCGCGCAGCGCGGACCAGCGGATCACGCCGCGGCTGGCCGGCTGCCGGTTGAGGAACAGGTTCTCCGCCACGGTCAGCTCGGGGATGACGGTGGAGTGCTGGTACACGCAGGCCACCCGCTGCCGCCAGGCTTCCCGGTCGGCCACCGGGGGCGCGGGCTCGCCGTTGAACGCGACCGTTCCACTGTCTGGTTTGGACAGTCCGGTGAGGACGGACACCAGGGTGGACTTGCCTGCCCCGTTGCGCCCCACCAGGGCGTGCGACTCACCGGGGCGGACGGTGATCCCGACATCGTGGAGCGCGGTGGTGGGGCCGAAGCGCCGGGTGATGCCCAGCGCTTCGACCACCGGCGCGGTGGGTGCGCTCACAGCTGGTTGCCCCACAGCGACTTGTCGTCCACGTTCTCCTTGGTCACCAGCGGCGCGGGCAGCTGGTCCTCCAGGATGCCCGGCCGGACCTCGACGATGGTGCTGCCGTGGTCGGTCGGACCGGCCTTGAAGGTCTCCCCCGCCATCGCCTTCTTGATCCAGTACATGCCGTACTTGGCGTAGGCGTCGGCGGGCTGGGACACCGTGGCGTCGATCTCGCCCTTGCGGATGGCCTCGAACTCCTGCGGGATGCCGTCGTTGCTGACCGCCACCACGTGCTTGGGGTGGCCCACCGGGTGCAGCAGGTCCTTGCGCTTCAACGCCTGCAGCGTCGGCGCCAGGTACACCCCACCCGCCTGCATGTAGACGCCCTTGATGTCCGGGTTCGCGGTGAGCAGCGACTCCAGGCCGGAGGAGGCCTTCTCCGCCTTCCACTCCGCGGGCAGGTCCAGGATCTGGATGCCGGGGAACTTGGCGGTCATGCACTCGCGGAAGGCCTCGGAGCGGTCCCGGCCGTTGACCGAGGCCAGGTCGCCCTGGATCTGCACGACCTTGCCCTGCTTGACCTTGCCGCCGATGTGCTCGCAGGCCTTGGTGCCGTAGGCGCGGTTGTCCGCGCGCACCACCATGGCCACCTTGCCGCTCTCCGGGGCCACGTCCACCGCGACCACCGGCACGCCCTTGCGCTCGGCCTGGGCCAGTCCGGCGACCACCGCGGCGGAGTCCAGCGGGGTGACCACCAGGCCCTTGACGCCCTGGTTGAGCAGGTTGGTCATGTCGGTGATCAGCTTGGCCGGGTCGGAGTTGGCGTTGACCGTGGGCAGCGCCTCCACCCCGGACTCGGTGGCCATCTTCGGCACGTAGTTGTTGTAGGCCTGCCAGAACGGCGAGGTCAGCAGCGGCACGGTGGCGCCGACCTGACCCGGGCCACTGGCGCCCTGCTGGCCCCCTGGGCTTTTCGTGGTGCCGCAACCCGCCAACACGATGGCCAGCGCGGCGGCAGCGGCCCCTGCCCTGCGGACGTCGGAACGCACCACGGTCCTCCTTGACTCGCTGGTGTGGATCTACCTCAACTGGGCTGCGGCCGCAGCCGCAGTCCGTGCATCCCGCCGTCCACGGCGAGCACGGTGCCGACGGTGGCACCCGAAGCGGGTCCGGCGAGGTAGGCGATGGCGTTGGCCACCTCGTCGGCGGAAACCAGGCGGCCGGTGGGCTGGCGGGCCTGGAGCGCGGCGCGCTCGGCCGCCGGGTCCGCCGCGGCGTCGAGCAGGCGGCCCACCCAGGGGGTGTCCACGGTGCCCGGCGCGACGCAGTTGACCCGGATGCCCTCGCGCACGTGGTCGGCGGCCATGGCCAGGGTGAGGCCGTAGACCGCGCCCTTGCTGGCCGAGTACAGCGCCCGCTGGGGCAGTCCGGCCCAGGCGGCGATGGAGCAGGTGTTCACGATCGCGGCGGCCGGCGAGCGGCGCAGGTGCGGCAGCGCGGCCCGGCTGACCCTGGCCATGCCGACCACGTTGATGTCGAGCACCCTGGCCCATTCCTCGTCGGTGTTCGCGCCGACATCGCCCTGCGCGCCGATCCCGGCGTTGTTCACCAGCACGTCGATCCGGCCGAGCTCGGCGATCACCGCGTCGATCGCGGCGACCACGGTGGCATCGTCGGCGACGTCGCAGCGCACGCCGAACAGCGGCGCGGGGACCTCCGGGTTGAGGTCGAGGCAGGCGACCTTCGCACCCCGCGCGGACAGCGTCCGCGCGGTGGCCAGGCCGATGCCGGACGCGCCGCCGGTGACCACGGCGACCAGTCCGTCGAACTCGCTGCTCATCAGGGCGTCTCCGTCCACTCAGGACCGTCCGGGTAGCGGAATCCGTGCAGGGTGGCGGGTTTCATCTCCGCGGAGAACCCGGGCGCGGTCGGCGTCCGGTACCGGCCGTCGCGCACGGTGGCCGGGTCGACGAAGTGCTCGTGCAGGTGGTCCACCCACTCGATCATCCGCCCCTCCTGCGTCCCCGAGACGGCAACGTAGTCGAACATCGCCAGGTGTTGCACCAGTTCGCACAGCCCGACGCCGCCGGCGTGCGGGCAGACCGGCACGCCGAACTTGGCCGCGAGCAGCAGGATGGCCAGGTTCTCGTTGACCCCGCCGACCCTGGCCGCGTCCAGCTGGAGCACGTCGATCGCGTCCGCGGCCAGCAGCTGCTTGAACATCACCCGGTTGTGCACGTGCTCGCCGGTGGCCACCTTGATCGGGCGGACCGCGCGCGCGATGGCCTGGTGGCCGAGCACGTCATCCGGCGAGGTGGGCTCCTCGATCCAGTACGGGTCGTACGGGGCGAGGGCCTGCATCCAGGTCACCGCGTCGCCCACGTCCCAGCGCTGGTTGGCGTCCACCGCGATCGGGTAGTCCGGCCCGACCACCTCGCGCGCCAGCTTCATCCGGCGCACGTCGTCTTCCAGGTTGCCGCCCACCTTGAGCTTGATCATCCCGAAGCCGTCGGTCAGCGCCTCGCGGGTGAGCCTGGTCAGCTTCTCGTCGCTGTAACCCAGCCAGCCGGGCGAGGTGGTGTAGGCCGGGTAGCCCTCGGCCAGCAGCTTCTCGATCCGCTCGGCCTTGCCCTGCTCCGCCTTCTTCAGCATCAGCAGGGCCTGCGGCGGGGTGAGCACGTCGCGCAGGTAGCGGAAGTCGACCAGGCTGACGATCTCCTCCGGGGTCAGCTCGGCCAGGAAGCGCCACAGCGGCAGCCCGGCGGCGCGGGCGGCCAGGTCCCAGGCGGCGTTGACCACCGCGCCGACCGCCATGTGCACCACGCCCTTCTCCGGGCCCAGCCAGCGCAGCTGCGAGTCGCCGATCAGCCGCTGGGACAGCGCGCCCAGCTCGGCCGCGCCGGTCGGCGCCGGCTGGCCGATCAGGTGCGGGGACAGCGCCTGGATCGCGGCGGCCTGCACGTCGTTGCCGCGGCCGATGGTGAAGGCGAAGCCGTAGCCGCGCGCGCCGTCGTCGGTGCTCAGCACCACGTAGGCGGCGGAGTAGTCGGGGTCGGGGTTCATCGCGTCCGAGCCGTCCAGCTCGCGCGAGGTGGGGAAGCGGACGTCGAGCACGTCCACCGAGGTGATCAAGGACATGTCAGGCCTGCCCAAAGGTCTGCCGCTGCTTGCCAAGGCCCTCGATCTCCAGTTCCACCACATCGCCGCCGCGCAGGTAGGGCTTGGGCTCTGGCTGGCCGAGCGCGACCCCGGCCGGGGTGCCGGTGTTGATCAGGTCGCCGGGCCGCAGCACCATGAACTGGCTCAGGTACCGGATGCACTCGGCCACCGAGAAGATCATGTTCTTGGTGCTGCCGTCCTGCCGGGGCACGCCGTTGACCGAGAGCTTCAGCGACAGCGACTGCACGTCGCCGACCTCGCCGGCCGGCACCAGGTACGGGCCGAGCGGGTTGAAGGTCTCGCAGCTCTTGCCCTTGTCCCAGGTACCGCCGCGCTCCAGCTGGAACTCGCGCTCGGAGACGTCGTGGGAGACCGCGTACCCGGCCACGCAGGCCAGCGCGCTCTGGTGGTCCTCCAGGTACCGGGCGGTGCTGCCGATGATCACACCGAGTTCCACTTCCCAGTCCGTCTTCACCGAGCCGCGCGGCACCAGCACCTCGTCGTACGGCCCGGCCAAGGTGTCCGGAGCCTTCATGAACACCACCGGCTCGGCGGGCAGCTCCGCCCCGGTCTCCTCGGCGTGGTCGCGGTAGTTGAGGCCGATGCAGACGATCTTGCCGGGCCGCGCGATCGGCGGGCCGACCCGCAGGCCGGAGCCGTCGCCGGGATCGGCCAGCACGGGCAGCTCGCCTGCGGCCAGCGCCGCGGCGGTGCGGGCCAGCCCGTCCGCGGCCAGGAACTCGCCGGTGAGGTCGGCGGTCAGCGGGCGCAGGTCGTGGAGCGTGCCGTCCTCGGCCCGCACCGCGGGCGACTCGTTGCCAGGATCGCCAAGCCGCAGCAGCTGCACGGTGTCACTCCTCGTCGTCTCCGGAGCCATCCCCAGACATCCGATGTATATCGCCTTAGCCGACCCGATGTCTAGCCCCAATGGCCACCAAGCAGCAATTGAACGGTGAACACCTCGGATGAATAAGCGCAGTCTTGCCCTACTCAGCCTCGCCGCGCTGCTCTGCGCCGGCGGTGCCGTGCCCGCGGGGGCGCTCTCGGAGCCGCTGCTGGCCCCTGGCCTGGGCGGGCCTCGGCTGGGAGCGCTACCAGACATGGGACCGGACACCACGCTAGCGGGCAAGTCCGGTCCGGTCACCGCCTTCCTGGAGCTGACCGGCGCGCGCGGCGGCGAGGACCTGGTCACCAAGCTGCGGACCAGGGACAACCGGGCCAGGCTGCTGCACCGGACCACCGCGGTGGCCGGACTGCTGGTCCGCGCGGAGGCGGCCGCGCTGCGCGAGTTGGCGCAGGACGCCGCGGTGCGCTCGGTGCGCCCGGCCACCCGGCACTTCCGCGCCAACGCCGGCACCGGGCCGCTGACCGGCGCGGTCACCGCCTGGCAGCGGCTGGGCGTGCTCGGCGAGGGCGTGCGGATCGGCATCGTGGACGACGGCATCGACTACCGGCACGCCGACTTCGGCGGCCCCGGCCGGTTCCCCACCGCCAAGGTCATCGGCGGCACCGACCTGGCCGGGGACGCCTACGACCCGGTGCGCGGCATCCCGCCGAAGCCGGACGCGGACCCGATGTCCTGCGGCGGGCACGGCACGCACGTGGCGGGCAGCGCGGCCGGGTTCGGCGTGCGCAAGGACGGCAGCCCGGTCACCGACCCGGCCGCGGCGGACGTGGCCGACCTGCGGATCGGGCCGGGCGCGGCGCCGCGGGCGAAGCTGTACGCGATCAAGGTCTTCGGCTGCACCGGCGGCACCGAGCTGGTCACCGCGGCCCTGGACCGGGCGCTGGACCCGGACGGCGACGGCGACCCCTCGGACCGGCTGGACGTGGTGAACCTGTCCCTGGGCAGCGACTTCGGCGATCCGGACAGCCCGGAGGCGCTGTTCGTGCGCAAGCTGACCGCGGCAGGCACGCTGGTGGTCGCCTCGGCGGGCAACGGCGGCGACCTGTACGGGGTCAGCGGCTCCCCCGGCAACACCCCGGCCGCGCTCACCGTGGCCAACAGCAGGGACGCCTACCTGCTGCGCGACGCGGCCACCGTGCTGGCCCCGCAACCCGTTGCCGGACAACGGATCGGCCAGTTCAGCGTGGCCTACGCCGACTACCACCGGCTCAACCTGGACCGCCCGGTGGTCACCCTGCCCGGCAACGCCGACGGCTGCCGCGAGTACTCCGCCGACGAGGCCACGGCGGCCAGGGACAAGCTGGTCTGGCTGGACTGGGCGGAGGAGGACACCCGCCGCGCCTGCGGCTCCGCGCCGAGGGCCACCTGGGCGCAGCTGGCCGGGGCCGCCGGGGTGCTGCTTTCGTCCACTGTGGACGACTTCAGCGTGGGCATCAACGGGGTGCCGGAGCTGCCGGTGTTCCAGTTCACCGCGACCGGCGGCGCGGGCCTGGCCGAGGCCGCGCGGGCCGGCACGCTGCGGGTGCGGCTGACCGCCGAGGGCCGCAACGCGGTGCCCGCGCGCAGGCCGGAGCTGACCGACACGATCAGCCCGACCTCCGCCCGCGGCGTGCACTTCCCCTCGGTGAAGCCGGATCTGGCCGCGCCGGGCGAGACCATCGCCTCCGCGGCCAGCGGCACCGGTGACGGGGTGTCCGTGCAGACCGGCACCTCGATGTCCGCGCCGCACGTGGCCGGACTGGCCGCGCTGCTGCGGCAGCGGCGGCCGGACTTCACCCCGGCCGAGCTCAAGGCCGCGCTGATGAACACCGCGGGCGCGGACCTCCGGCAGGGCAACGCGGTGGCCGGTCCGCGGCGGGTGGGCGCGGGCCGGGTGCAGGCGATGGCCGCGCTGGAGACCGAGCTGCTCGCCTACGCCGCGGACGCGCCGGAGTCGGTCAGCGTCTCCTTCGGCACGGTGCCCGCGGAGCAGCCGATCTCGTTGTCCCGCAAGGTGGTCATCCGCAGCAAGGGCGGCGCGCGCACGGTGCGTACCGGCTACGCGGCGGCCACCACCATGCCCGGCGCGCGGATCAGGGTCGAGCCCGCGCAGGTCAATGTCCCGGCGGGCGGCGCGGCGCAGGTCACCGTCACCCTGGACGTGGAGCCAAAGGTGTTGCGGCGCAACCCCGATCCCACCGTGGCCGCCACCCAGGAGGACCTGCCCCGGCAGTTCCTGCCCGATGTCTCCGGCCGCCTGCTGCTCACCCCGGACACCGGCCCCGCGCTGCGCGTTCCGGTGCACGCCGCGCCAAAACCGGTGGCGCGCACCGGGATCGAGCTGGTGCGCAGCTCGGGGCGGCGGCTGCTGCGGTTCACCGGCGAGGGCCTGAACCAGGGCGCGGGCAGCCTCGGCTACCGGTCCCTGGCGAGCGTGTTCGAGCTGCACGGCAGTTCCAGCGGCGAGCTGCGGCACGTGGGCGCGACCTCCACCGCCCCGCTGGAAGGCGCCCGCGGCCTGCTCGGCTTCGGCCTGGCCGCCAAGCGGGAGTGGACGCTGCTCGGCGCCAGGGTCACGCCGTACGTGGAGATCAGCACCACCGGCGACGACAAGCCCGAGTTCCGGGTGATCGCGACCAGGGTGCCCGGCACCGACCTGCTGGTGGCCCGCACCGACGACCTGACCGTGCCGGAAGGCCCGGTGACCGTGGACGTGCAGCCGCTCAACGGGCTCGGCGGCGACACCGACGCCAACCTCTACGACAGCGATGTGCTGGTGCTGCCGGTGTCCCTGCTCGCGCTGAACATCGCGCCGGAGGCGAACTCCGCGCCGCTGACCTACACCGCGGGCATCCAGGGCCCGTGGGGCGAGGGCCGGATCAGCACCCCCATGGCCTTCGATCCCTTGCACCCCAGGGTGTTCACCAAGGGCTCCGGCACACCGGCGCTGGTCTACGCGGCCCAGCCGGGCAACAGCCTCCTGTTGCAGCAGCACACCGTCGGGTGGCCCGAACTGCTGGTGCTGCACCACCACAACGCCGGTGGCGGGCGCGCGCAGGTGCTGGGGTCAGCGTGAGCGGTGCGGTCGGATGTCCACCGCGGGCATGCCGGCCCGCCCGGCCGCGTACAGCCCGCTCTCGGTGTCCTCGAACACCAGGCAGCGGGCGGGCACCGCGCCGAGCACGGTGGCGGCCAGCAGGAACAGGTCGGGGGCCGGTTTGCCGCGCATGACCTGCTCGCGGGTGATCAGCACGTCGAACAGCCCGCGCAGCCCGGTGGCCAGCAGGATGGCCTGCGCGGTGCCCCGGCTGCAGCTGGTGGTCACCGCGGTCGGCACCCGGCCCTGCGCCCAGCGGGCCATCGCGACCACCCTGGGCACCTCGCGCACCTCGGCCAGCCGGGTGAGCACCGCGCGCTGGCACTCCTGCTGGAGCTCGCGCACGGGCAGGTCCTTGGGCAGGAAACCGCGGGCGACCAGCCGCGCCGCCCAGTCGGTGAACGCGATCCCCTCCGGTTCACCGGCCGCGGCGGGCACACTCAACCCGTGCCTGGCGAACACCTCACGCAGCGCGGCCCGGTGCACCGCGTGCGAGTCGACCAGCGTGCCGTCGAGATCGAAGACCAACGCGTCGAAGCTCCGGTGCCCCGGTAGTAGTGGTGGCACGTCCAGATGGAACACGGCGCCGCCCCCTGTTCCTCCCCAGGAATTTTTCAGTTAATTGTTGTCCAGTTTGCCACTCAACCGGAAAACTATCTACAACTCCAGCCATCAATCTGAGCGGGTGACGATGAACTTCCTCGGCGTGGACACCGGCGCGACCACCACCCGGGCCCTGTTGATCTCCGACGCCGGCGCCCGCCTGGGCACCGGCCGGGCCGAGGGCGGCAACCCGAACGCGCACCCGCCGGGGGTGGCCGCGGCCAGGGTGGCCCAGGCGGTCGGCCAGGCCCTCGGCGGCAGCGACCCGGCCGGGGTCGGCGCGCTGGTGCTGGGCATCGCCGGGGCGGCCAAGATGGCCGACCCCTCGGTCCGCACGCTGTTCGAGGCCGCCCTCCGCGCCACCGGCCTGACCTGCCCGATCAAGGTGGTCGCCGACTGCGAGGCGGCCTTCGCCACCGCCGCGGCCACCGGCGAGGGCACCGTGCTGGTCGCGGGCACCGGCTCGATCGCGGCCCGCATCTCCGGGCACCGGATGGTGGCCACCGCGGGCGGCTTCGGCTGGCTGCTGGGCGATGAGGGCTCGGCCTACTGGCTGGGCCGGGAGGCGGTCCGGGCCACCCTGCGCCGGGTGGAGGCCGGGACCGAGCTGGGCACCCTGGGCACCGCGGTCTTCGCACACGCCGGCCTCGCGCCCGACCCGGACCAGGTGCAGGCCCGCCGGACACTGATCACCGCGGTGAACGCCGAGTCACCGATCCGGCTGGCCGGGTTCGCCCCGCTGGTCAGCGCGCACGCGGCCACCGATGAGGCGGCGGCCGACATCGTCGAGCGCGGCGCGGCGCACCTCACCGAGACCGCACTGGCCACCAGGAACCCCGGCGACACCAGCCCGGTGGTGCTCACCGGCAGCCTGGTCACCGCGGCCACCCCGGTCGGCGACCGGGTGCGCGCCGAGCTGACCAGCCGCGCGGGCGGGCCGGTGCGGGTGGCCGCGGACGGCACCACCGGGGCGGCCTGGCTGGCCGCGCTGGACTCGGTCACCGACGAGCAGGCCCAAGCGTTGCACCGCAAGCTCAGCGGGTCGTGAGCACGATCAGCGCGGCTCCAGCCCAGCTAGCAGTCGGCGCAGATAGTCGCTGAGCAGCCGGTTGTCAGCAGGCGCGACCGTCGTCCATTCCTGCTCCGGATTGCGCAGGTAGTAGCCGGCGGCGGTGCTGTGAAACGCGACGATCCGGTCCGCCCGGACCCGCGCACCACCGTCCGGCCGCACCTCGGCGCCGAACTGACCGTGCGCGGTGACACCGTTGAGCATGGTCGCCAGCACGCGAGCGTCGTCCCGGCGCAGCCCGCCCGAGGCCAGCCGCTCGGCGAACGCCAGCTCATCCGCCGGCGCGGCGGCATCCGCCTCGTGCAGCACCGAGCGCCGTACGCTGACCGCCCGGCCAGTGCCTGGTCGCAGCTCACCGGCGACCAGCACCGCAACTTCAGCGAGCGCCGTTCCCCGGATCCGGCTCAACCACACGGTGTCATCACGCCACACCGCGAGCGCGCCCGCCTCGCCGCGAGCCGTGGCCAGGCACCGGGTGTGCTGTTGCGGCGCCCAGATCCGGCCGTCCACCGCCTTGCGGTGATAGGCGAGCAACCCCAGTGTGTCCGCCAGTTCGTCGGCAGCCCGTTCCCGCCGGGCCAGGCCCCGCCGCTCCAGCGTCTGCCATGCTTGACGGGCGCGCCTGCTGCTCTGTTCAGGGTCGATCCCGAGTCCCGGCACGTCTAGCACGAGATGCCGCTCGCCGAGCCGTTCCGCGTCCCAGAGCAGCGCGAACTCCACCGTGGACAGTTCGGTCCACTGCATTGTGTTGTGCGACAAAGAGGTGCTCTACTCCCCGATCACCGGCGGCGCGACCGATCGATCATCAGCGAACGGCTCGTCGGAGGGCTGCCAGAACTTCCGGCTGTGTTCCTTGTCCTCCTCGCCCCGTGCCGCGCCACCAGTCGGCGCCGCGGGCTGCAACAGCGACCCCGGCGACCCCGGCCGCTGCCCACTAACCGCAACTCGGCCGCCGGCCGCAGCACCAGAACCGATACCCGCACTGCCTCCAGCACCGAGAGCTCCTGCTCCGGGAGCCCGGCCCCCAGGACCACCCACGGTCGCACCACCAGAACCACCAGTCCCGCCCTGGCCACCAGGAGCGAACACAATGCCGGCAGGCGGCCCGGAAACCGGACCAGGACCCTGGCCCGGCGGGGAGATCACCGGCGGCTGTGGCCCCGGCTGCGTCACCGGCGGCGGACCCGGGATGTCCCAGACCGGAGGGGTGCCGTCGATCGGACCGGGGTTCTGCCCCGGCGGAGCAGTTGGCGGCGGGCTGACACCGGGCGGAAGCTGCCCCTGCCCTCCGGGGGGCTGCCCACCCGGCTGAGTCCGATTGCCCTGCCCCTGCGCGCCACCACGGCCCCCAGGCCGCTTGGGGTCGCGGATGCCCGGGTTGATCGGCGGTGGCGGCGGGGGCGGCGCGTCCGGCGCGGCGGCGGTCAGCACCGGCATCTCCGGCAATGGCCGATGCCCGGTGTCGGCCCGGTCCCGCGAGCCGTTCTCGTAGGAGCGCATGGCCTCACCGAACTGCTTGAGCTTCTCCTTGATCTGCGCTTCCCTGGCGGTGACGTCGGTGTCGAAGCCGAGCGGCCGGGTGACGTTGCGCTCGAACCAGTTCTCGGTGGCCTTGTTGGTGAGATCGTCGCCGCTGGGCGCCTTGTTCTTGGTGTCCGCCCAGTTCTGCCCCTGGTTCTGCACACTCGCCCCGGACGCCTGCGACCGGTTGCCCGCATCCGCACTGACCTTGCCCATCCGGTCCATCACCGCGGTGGCCAGTTCCGCGGCACCGCCACTCCAGGCGATCCCGATCTTCTGCAACGCGATCCGGATGTCGAAGTCCAGCTCCTTGAGCGCAGTCCCAGCGTTGGTCAGCGCCCGATGCGTCTGCTGCACCCCGCCGATGCCGGGCCCGTTCTTGAGCTGCTCAGCGATCTTCTTCGCTTCCTCGACCGTCATCTGGTCCCAGTTGCGGTGCCCCACCCTCGGCTTGGACACGGCTCCCCCTACTTGTTGTGCTGAATCAACGTGGCCAACGCCGCCTCAGCCACCTTGACGGTCTCGTCACACATCTGGTCTTCAGTGAACGGCGCCTCGATCAGGCTGCCCTCCACACCGAGCGTCTTGCCGTCGGCAATCCCGATGTTGATCCCGCACTGATTGCCGGTCCCGCCGGTCCCGCTCTTCGAACTGACCCTGGCGGCCGGAAAGCCGGCAACGTCGATTAGTTTGACCGTCGCCGTCACTCCCTGGAACCAGTACTCCAGGCTGGTGTTGGACACCGGCGCAACGTTGAAACCGTAGTGAAGCGTGCTGCCGATCGGGTCGACGAAGTACGCACAGTAAGGCTCCGTGGATGCTCGTTCGCCAGTGCCCGGCTTCGCGTCAGTTATCTTCAGTTTGACTTTCTGCTCAGGCGTGAGCACATCACATGCCTGGATACCGTTGGCCGCTAGGTCGCGCGGTCGCTTCGGGATGGCGACTGACGTGGTGGTAGTCGTCGTGAGGCCAAGCCCCGCGGGTGTAGTGGTGCCGCCAGGGGTGTTGCCACCAGTTGAACAGCCAGAAGCCAGGAGGCCAGCTGCAGCCAGAGTGACCAAGGTTCGAGTGCGCATCAGTCAGTATTCCTTGGGAAGCCGCGGGCGATGTCCTCATCGGTATAGCCATATAACCTGGCTGTCTTCTCGAGGTTGTCAACCAGTGCGTTGAGCATCTTCAGATAATCCAAGATCTTGTTACGGTCAGAGTCCGGTGCCTCATCTAGCACCCAGTTCCAGACCTCGGCAACCTCGGTGCTGACGACGTCCGTTCCACACGGCTTCATGCGGAAGTTCCGGACATGCTCACGTAGTTGCTCGCCGTGCTTGTGCAACGCACCCCGGATCGCCGCTCTGGCCTGCAGGACGTTGTCTTTGTTGACCTTGAACTCAGCCCGGCCGTCACCAGGCTTGCTGGTGCCGTACATGTAGCCACCAGCCGCACTGGTGTCCTTACTCGGATCCATCCCCTTTGTTCCCCTCCGTGACCCGTCGCGCACGGGCCGTGTCCCCGCTGGCAAATTACCACGGGGCGGGGCACCAATCAGGGGATCGAAGCGGTCTGCTCCGGCGTCCGGGGATGCCGGATGCCGGGGTGATCCCCCGGCAGCACCCGGAACAGCACCCAGCCGCTGACCGCCACGCACAGCGCCACCAGCGGCCAGCTCAGCGCCACCCTGGACACGCCGAGCGCGACCACCGCGTTGATCCACCACAGCGAGCTGAACACCACGATCCGCACCAGGTACTGCCCGACCCAGACCCAGCTGGCCAGCCGGTAGGCGCGCAGCAGGTCCGGGTCGCGGCGCCAGCGGGTGCGCTGGCCGAGCGCGGTGCCGACCACCACGCCCAGCAGCGGCCAGCCGATCACGATGCTGACCGACCAGGCCAGCGCGCTCGCCACGTTGGAGAGCAGCTGGACCAGGAAGAAGTCCGCGGCCCGGCCGGTGTAGAGGGCGACCAGCGCGGCCGCGCACACGCCGAGCATGCCCAGCAGCACCGCGCGCGGGCGGTCGCCCTTGACCAGCCGGTAGGTCGCGATGACCAGGCCGACGGCCAGCGCGACCGCCGAACCGATCCAGATCGACTCGTCGGCGAGCAGCCAGCCGACCACGAAGGCCAGCGGGGGCAGGGTGGCGTCGACCGCGCCACCACGGCCCCCGAGCAGGGCGCCGAGGGATTCCTGACCGGCGGCCTGGCGGGAGTCGGCGGAGGGTTCCACAGCTACCAGCCTGCCTCATCACGGCCGCGGATCCCACCGATAAGTGAGGCGAACCTAAGCCGATCCGCCGACCAGTGGATGTTGCCCAGTTCGGTAAGGAACGTTACAAACGAGTCCCGACCGTTGACCCGGGTGAGCGTGGTCACTACGGTGACCCGAAATCGTCTGGAAAGTTAACAGACAGGAGGGTCATGCGAGCCGGTAGCCCGCGCCTGCTGCGTGAGATCAACGATCGCGCGGCCATCGACGCGTTGCTGCGGCACGGCGCCCTCACCCGGTCCGAGCTGGAGGTCCAGATCGGGCTGTCGAAACCGGCAACCGCCGCACTGCTGACAAGACTGGAGACCGAGGGCGCGGTGGTGCGCGCCGGGCTCCGCGGCGGCGGCCGGGGGCCACGGGCCCAGCTCTGGACCGTCAACGGCACGCTGGCCAGCGTGGCCGCGGTGGACCTCACCCCGCGCGGGGTGGACATCGCCATCGCCGACATCACCGGCGCGCTGCTGGCCGAGCACCACACCGCGCTGCCCCGCGGCGGCCAGGACACCGTGCTGGCCGCCTTCCAGGCCGCGCTCAACGCCGCGGCGGGCCGGGCCGGGGTGGACCCCGGCGGGCTCTGCCAGGTGGTCATCGGCGCGCCCGGCGGGGTCAACCCGGCCACCGGGCACCTCGGCTTCGCCCCGCACCTGCGCACCTGGGAGGGCTTCGACGTGCCGGGCAGGCTCACCGAGCTGCTCTCGGTGCCGGTGACGGTGGAGAACGACGTCAACCTGGTCGCGCTGGAGGAGATGACCTCCGGCCGGGCCGGGGACGTGCGGGACTTCGTGCTGATCTGGATCAGCGCCGGGCTCGGCTCCGCGGTGGTGATCAACCGCCACCTGCTGCGCGGGGCCACCGGCGGCGCGGGCGAGATCGACTCCATGCGGGTGCCGGACCGGGCCACCGCGGACACCGGCGTGGACCGCGCGGGCATCCGGCTCGGCGACCTGCTGGCCACCGGTTCGGTGGTCAAGCTGGCCAGGGCGCACGGGCTGGCCGCGCGCAGCGGCGCCATCGCGCTGCGCAAGGCGGTGGAGGCGGGCGACGGCGGCCGGGCCTTCCTGCTCGACCTGGCCCGGCGCATCGCCACCGGTGTGGCCGGGGTGGTCAGCGTGGTCGACCCGCAGCTGGTGCTGCTGGCCGGTGAGACGGCGCAGGCCGGTGGCGAGCGGTTCAGCGCCATGGTCGCGGCCGAGCTGCACCAGCTGGTCACCCCGAGAACTCCGGTGCGCACCTCGTTGGTCACCGGGAAACCGGTGCGCTCCGGCGCACTGCACGCGGCGCTCGCCCTGGCGCGGGAAGAGGTGTTCGGACTCGTCGCCGCCACAGCCGATCCGTTTCGCGGGCTGCGCAAGCCCGCCGGTGCAGCACCACCGGGCCCCCGACGGCCCCCGCTGCGCGCTCGACACATTTCCCCGACACCACACTGAAAACCCAGGAGTTCGCATGCGCAAGACCTCTCGCGCGGTCCTGCTCAGCGCCACGGCGGCAGCCGCGCTGCTCATCTCGGCCTGTGCCGGCGGCGGTGGCGGTGGCACCGGCGCGCCCGGCGCCGCGCCCGGCAAGGACGACAAGCTGTCCCTGACCGTCTACAGCAACTTCGAGGGCCGCGAGTACAAGGCGGTCACCGAGGCGCTCAACCGGATCAAGACCAAGTTCCCCAACTTCGAGATCAAGCACGAGGGCACCCAGGACGACGAGAAGATCACCGGCGCGATCCGCGGCGGCAACCCGCCGGACGTGGCGATCTCCTTCTTCACCGACAACCTCGGGCAGTTCTGCTCCTCGGGCAGCTTCCAGAACCTGCAGCCCTACATCGACCGGGACAAGGCAGACCTCAACGTCATCCCGAAGGCGGTGCGGGACTACACCGAGTACAAGGGCAACCGGTGCTCGATGCCGATGCTCACCGACATCTACGCCTTCTACTTCAACAAGGACATGTTCGCCAAGGCGGGCCTGACCGAGCCGCCGAAGACGACTGACCAGCTGCTTGAGGCGACCAAGAAGCTGACCGAGTTCAACGAGGACGGCTCGATCAAGGTCGCCGGCTTCATGCCGCTGATCCCGCACTACCGCAACCAGGCGCAGAACTGGACGCCGATGTTCGGCGCCCGCTACCTCGGCGCCGACGGCAAGTCCAACCTGGCCGGCAGCCCGGAGTGGAAGGAGCTCTTCGAGTTCCAGAAGAAGCTGGTCGACTTCTACGGCTACGACAAGATCGAGAAGTTCCGGGCGGGCCTCGGCCAGGAGTACTCGGCCGACCACGCCTTCCAGAAGGGCAAGCTCGCCATGATGCTCGACGGCGAGTACCGCACCGCCTTCCTGGCCAGTGACGCCAAGGACATCAACTACGGCACCGCGCCCGCGCCGGTGACGCCCAGCAAGCCCGAGCTCTACGGCGGCGGTTTCGCCACCGGCACCATCATCGGCATCCCCAAGGGCGTGAAGAACCCCGGCGCCTCCTGGGAGCTGGTCAAGCAGATGTCGCTGGACACCGACACGCTGGTGCAGCTGTCCAACGCGATCAAGAACATCCCGACCACCGAGGCTTCCATGAAGGACCCGAAGCTGGAGGTCACCCCGCAGTTCAAGACGTTCCTGGACATCTTCGGCTCCGGCAAGCTCTGGTCCAACCCGGCCACCCCGATCGGCGACGCGCACCTCAAGGCGGTCAACGACTTCGCCGAGAAGTGGCAGTCCGGCAAGGTGACCGACATCGCGGCCGAGCTGAAGAAGGTCGACGCGCAGGTCGACGACGCGCTGGCACAGAAGGCCGGTAAGTAGTTCCATGACCGCCACGCTTGAGCGCGCGAGCGCCGCCCGGCCCGTCCCCAGCAAGGGGCGGGCCGGGCGGCGGCGCCGGAACTTCCTGACCGTCCTGGGCTTCATGTCCCCGGCGATCATCGGGTTCGCGGTGTTCTTCGGCTACCCGCTGATCGCCACCATCTACTTCTCCTTCACCAGGTACGACCTGATCAACGCACCGGAGTGGCTGGGCTTCGGCAACTACATCCGGATGTTCACCAGCGAGCCGCTGGTGGGCGTCGCGGTGTGGAACACGCTCTGGCTGGTCGTCATCCTGACCACCTGCCGGGTGGTCTTCGCGCTCGGCACGGCCATGGTGATCTCGCGGCTCAAGAGCGGGGTCGGCCTGGTCCGCACCCTGTGCTACCTGCCCTCGCTGGCCCCGCCGGTGGCGGCCACGATCACCTTCGTCTTCCTGTTCAACCCCGAGTTCGGGCCGATCAACAAGTTCCTCAAGTTCCTCGGCGTCGACGGCGGGCTGTGGTTCTCCGACCCGGAGATGGCCAAGCCCGCGCTGACCATCCTGGCGCTGTGGGGCTCCGGCGAGCTGATGATCATCCTGCTGGCCGCCCTGCTGGACGTGCCGCAGGAGCAGTACGAGGCGGCCGAGATCGACGGCGCCGGACCGGTCCGCAAGTTCTTCTACATCACGCTGCCGTCGATCTCACCGGTGCTGATGTTCGGCGTGGTGAACTCGGTGATCTTCGCCCTGCAGTTCTTCACCCAGGCCGTGGTGGCCGGTTCGGTGGCCTCCGGTTCGGCCGAGGTCGCGGGCAACGCCAAGGACATCGGCTTCCCGCAGAACTCCACCCTGACCTTCCCGGTCTGGCTCTACGTCCAGGGCTTCCGCTACTTCAACATGGGTTACGCGGCGGCCATGGCGACCCTGCTGTTCATCGTCTCCTTCGCCTTCACCGCGCTGCTGGTGCGGCAGATGCGTCGGGCCTCGCACGTCGAGGAGGGCTCGTGACCACCGCGACCGCAACACGCCCTGCCACCCGCCGCAGGCCCCCGCCGAAGCGGAAGCCCAGTGGCTCCTGGCAGAAGACGTTGTACTGGATCGCCACGCACAGCATCGGCATCGCGCTGGCGCTGGCCTTCTCGCTGCCGATCGTGTTCGTCTTCCTCACCGCGTTCATGTCCGACAGCCAGGCGCTGTCCTCCAGCCTGTGGCCGGAGTCCTGGCACCCGGAGAACTTCTTCCGGGTGTTCGAGAAGGCGCCGCTGCTGGAGTACACGCTCAACAGCCTGATGTACTCGCTGCTGGCCACCGCGGGCATGCTGCTCTCGGCGATCCCGGCGGCCTACGCGCTGGCCAGGCTGAAGTGGAAGGGCCGCAACGGGGTCTTCCTGCTGGTGGTGGCCGCGATGATGCTGCCGCCGCAGGTGGTGGCGGTGCCGCTGTACGACATGTGGGTCAAGTTCGGCCTGACCGGCACGCTGTGGCCGCTGATCGTGCCGTACTTCCTCTTCGACGCCTTCAGCGTGTTCCTGCTGCGCCAGTTCTTCCTGACCATCCCGCAGGACTACATCGACTCGGCCAAGATCGACGGCTGCAACGAGTTCACCGCCGTGCTGCGGGTGCTCATCCCGATGTCCCGCCCGGGAATCGCGGCCACCGGGCTGTTCTGCTTCCTCTACACCTGGAACGACTTCTTCGGTCCGCTGATCTACACCGGGGAGAACAAGGCCAACTGGCCGCTGTCGTTGTCACTGGCCTCGTTCCGGGGCCAGCACGCCGTGGAGTGGAACCTGATGATGGCCGCCACGGCGCTGATCATGGTTCCCGCCATCGTGCTGTTCCTGTTCGCGCAGAAGTCCTTCGTCCGAGGGATCACCTTCACCGGAGTTAAGGGTTAACGATGAAGCTCACCGTCGTCGGAGGCGGCTCCACCTACACCCCTGAGCTGATCGACGGGATCGCCGGGCGCAGAACCAGCCTTGCGGTGGACGAGATCGTGCTGGTCGACCCGGACGAGCACCGGCTCGCGGTGATCGGCGAGTTCAGCCAGCGGTTGCTCGACCACGCGGGACACCCGGCCAGGGTCCGCACCACCACGGACCTGGAGTCCGGCGCCGAGGGCGCGGCCGCGGTGCTGCTGCAGCTGCGCGTCGGCGGGCAGGAGGCCCGCCGCTCGGATGAGACCTTCCCGCTGGAATGCGGCTGCGTCGGGCAGGAGACCACCGGAGCGGGCGGTCTGGCCAAGGCGCTGCGCACGGTCCCGGTGGTGCTCGACATCGCCGAGCGGGTGCGCAAGGTCACCGGGCCGGACACCTGGATCGTCAACTTCACCAACCCGGTCGGCATCGTCACCAGAGCCTTGGTGCAGGCCGGTTTCCGGGCGGTCGGCCTGTGCAACGTGGCCATCGGCTTCCAGCGCTACGTCGGCAAGCTGCTCGGCGCGGCCCCGGAACAGGTGCGGCTGGGCCACATTGGCCTCAACCACCTGACCTGGGAGCGCGAGGTGCTGGTGGACGGCGTGGACGTGCTGCCGAGGCTGCTCTCGGAGTTCGGCGAGGACGTGGCCGAGCACATCGGGCTGCCCGCCGAGCTGATGCGGCGGATGGGCGTGGTGCCCTCCTACTACCTCAAGTACTTCTACAGCCACGACGAGGTGGTGGCCAAGCAGCGCACCGAGCCGCCGCGCGCGGAGGTGGTCAGCCTGGTGGAGAAGGAGCTGATGGGCGTCTACGCCGATCCCGCGGTGGTGACCAAGCCGGAGGCGCTGTCCCAGCGCGGCGGCGCCTACTACTCCGAGGCCGCGGTCCAGCTGGTGCACGCGCTCACCGGCGGCGAGCAGGGCGAGGAGCACGTGATCAACGTGCCGAACAACGGCACGCTGTCGTTCCTGCCGGACGACGCGGTGATCGAGGTTCCGTCCATTGTGGACCGCAACGGCGCGAAGCCGTTGCCGGTCAAGCCGGTCGAGCCCGAGTACTCGGGCCTGATCAGCCACGTCACCGCCTACGAGTACCTGGCCCTGGAGGCCGCGCTGCACGGCGGCCGGGACCGGGTGGCCAACGCGCTGCTCGCGCACCCGCTGATCGGCCAGTGGAGCATCGCGGAGAAGCTGGCCGACCAGCTCGTCGCGGAGAACGCCGACCTGCTGCCGTGGGCGAAGGCATGAGCGGGAGACCCGAGGTCAGCGATCTCGTCCTGGCCATCGACGGCGGCAACAGCAAGACCGATGTGATGCTGGTGGCCAGGGACGGCGAGGTGCTGTCCCGGGTCCGCGGCATCGGCTCGCCGCCGCAGACGGTGGGCATGCAGCGGGGCCTGGACACCTTCGAGAGCCTGATCGTCGAGGCCGCCCGGCAGGCGGGCTACGCCGGCACGGCTCCCTTCGCCGCGCACACCTCGGCCTACCTGGCGGGCGCGGACCTGCCCAAGGAGGAGCAGTTCCTCCAGGAGGCGATCACCGCGCGCGGCTGGTCGGCCACCACCACGGTGGCCAACGACACCTTCGCCCTGCTGCGCGCGGGCAGTCCCACCGGCGCGGGCGTGGCGGTGGTCTGCGGCGCGGGCATCAACGGCGTCGGGGTGGCCCCGGACGGCCGGGTGCACCGCTTCCCGGCGCTGGGCCGGATCTCCGGCGACTGGGGCGGCGGCGCGCACCTGGGCAGCGAGGCGCTGTGGCTGGCGGTGCGGGCCGAGGACGGCCGCGGCGAGCCCACCGCGCTGCTGCCCGCCATCCGCGAGCACTTCGCGGTGCCCACCCTGCTGGAGCTGATCGAGCGGCTGCACTTCGGCGAGCTGTCCGAGGACGTGCTGCACGAGCTGTCCCCGCTGCTGTTCCGGGTGGCCGGGCAGGGCGACGCGGTGGCCCAGCAGGTGGTGGACCGGCTGATCGACGAGGTCAGCGTGCTGGCCACGGTCAGCCTGCGGCAGCTCGACCTCACCGCCGAGCCGGTGCACGTGGTGCTCGGCGGCGGGGTGCTCACCGGCGTCGGTCCCGCCGTGATCGAGCAGGTGGCCAAGCGCTGCCGGGCGGTCGCCCCGCTGGCCGAGATCATCGTGGTGGACCCGCCGCCGGTGGTCGGCGCGGCACTGGCCGGGCTGGACGTGCTCGGCGCGGACCGGGCAGCGGAAACCCGGCTGCGGGCCGGTTTCCTGGCCCCAGCCAAGGATGAGAGCGCTCCAGTGGACGGTGGCGCGGAGGAAGCGGCCGCGGTGTGAGTTCCCGCGGCGGTCCCGGCCCCTGCGCCGGGACCACCGCGGTTTCCACCGGAGCGGGCTCACCTGGTGGCGAGGCGCAGCGCGCCGCCCTTGTTCTCGTCATCGGTGCCCAGCAACATCTCCTCGCACCTGGCGTCCAGGCAGGTCAGCGCCTCGATCTTGCGCCCGGTGAAGGTGCCGATCCGCCTCGGCTCCTTCCGGACCTCCAGCGCCACCCCGTTCGCCCCCGCGCTCACCCGGCCCGCCGAGTAGGTCGCGGAGTCGAACGGACCGTCGTCCCCGATGTCCGAGGCGGCCGAGATGACCAGCTCGCCGTCGGGCAGCACGTCCAGGTCGGACATGTGCCGCACGTTCTTCCTCGGGTAGGGCACCCGGACCGCCGAGGACCTCACCGGACCGAAGGTCAGCTTCGCCAGGTCGAACTCGGCCGCGTAGAGCGTGGCCGGCCTGCTGTCCAGGCCCCGGTCCGCCCACAGCGCGATCGTCCTGCCGCCCGCGGCGGCCAGCGCGAAGCTCTCGTAGTCGTCACCGGCCTGGCCCGCCGGCACCTGGAAGGTCTGCCGCACGGACGCCTCGCCGGCGCCGAGCTTGATCAGGAAACCCTTGCCCTTGCTGGCCAGCGTGATGAACTCGCCTGCCCGCCCCGGCACGGGCTCGATCGACTCCAGGTCCACCGGCAGCTCACCGCGCCACTCCAGCGGCTGGACCACCGGCTTCTTCCCGTCGGCCTGCACCACCCTGGCGATCCGGTTCTGCCCCGGCTTCTTGTTGTCGCGCACGATGAGCGACTCGACCCGCCCGTCACCGCGGGCCAGCACGGTGGCCCCGCTGACCCCGGAGAGGATGTCCGAGCCGACCTGTTGCCACCCCTGCGGAGCGGCCTGCGCGGCCGGAGCCGCCAGCAGCAGCACCGCCAAAGACCCGATCACAACACGACGCATGGCCCGAAGTGTTGCGAGAATCACGTGGCATTCGGCTCATACTTTCGGTCGGACATCCGATGACTTTCCACAGTTACTGGCGAGTAACCTTCGCCATCGTAACTGACGGTAGCGTAGGTCGCGCTCCGCTTGTCATGCTGGCCGGATGGAGAAGCCGCTAGAAGAGGAGGCCGTGCCGGGCCTCTGGGGGTCCTACGCCGCGCTGGGCGACAGCTTCACCGAGGGCCTCGACGACCCGTTGCCGGACGGCAGTTTCCGTGGCTGGGCAGACCGTCTGGCCGGTCACCTGGCCACGGCCCGCCCGCACCTGCGCTACGCGAACCTCGCGATCCGGGGCAAACTGCTCGGCCAGATCATCGAGGAGCAACTGCCGGTGGCGGTGGCCCTGCAACCGGAACTGGTCACGTTCTGTGCAGGCGGCAACGACATCCTGCGCCCAGGCAGCGACCCGGACGCCCTGGCCGTGGAGTTCGAGGCGGCCACCGCCCAGCTCCGCGCGGCCGGCGCCGACGTGGTCATCTGCACCGGCTTCGACACCAAGGACGTGCCCATCATGCGCCGCGTCCGCGGCAAGGTAGCCACCTACAACGCCCACCTCCGCGCCATCGCCGACCGCCACAACTGCTACGTAGTCGACCTCTGGTCAATGGCGGTCCTGCACGACCCCCGCGCCTGGAGCGAAGACCGCCTGCACCTGTCCCCCGAAGGCCACGAGCGAGTCGCCCTCCGCGCCTGCGCCGAACTCGGCATCCCGGTCACCGCCAACTGGTCCGAACCCTGGCCCCCCGCCAACCCACCGGACTGGCTCACCCTCCGCCGCGCCGACATCAAATGGGCCAGGCAACACTTCGTGCCCTGGCTCGGCCGCAGACTGGCCGGCAGGTCCTCCGCCGACGGCATCGAGCCCAAGCGCCCAGAACTGGCAGAACTCTGCGAAAAGGCCTGAGCGACACCCCAACAAACGGCTGACCTGTCGCGAAAGAGGCGTGGCGCGCCAGCGACACGCCGGGCTCTGAACCCAGCGGTGGGTTTGGTTTTTTCGCGTCGTGCGTTCGTGCCCTCGACACACCGAAGCTTGCTTCGGGGGTGTGGCGAGGGCACGAACGCACGACTCCAAGAGCGAAAAATCCCGCGTGCGGAGCACGCCAATGTGACAGCCCCAAAAACCAATCACACCCGGCATCCGGGGACGCGGATGCCGGGTGTGACCAAGTGGGCGACGAACCTCCCCCAGAAGGCTCCCCCAGTGCCGCCATGTCGCTGGTGCAGCGCGAACCAACCACCGACAGCACAGAGAATTCCACGGCCCGCTTGACGGAGCCTAACCGCGAACTAAACGAGATCAGCGGGGCTTGGCGGGCAGCCTCCAGTGTGCCGTCTGAGACGGCCGCGTACCAGCGTTTTCCCAGCATTGGCCACAAAACACCTCAGCCGAGCTGGGCCAGCCGGTCCCGCAGCACCTCCAGCTCGGGCAGTCGCAGCACCTCGTAGAGCTCCAGCGAGCGTTGCCAGACCACCCTGGCCCCGCTGGGGTCCCCGCGGGAGACGAGCACCTCGCCGAACTCCATCAGCATCCGGGCTTCCTGCGGTTTGGAACCGGCGGCCTCGGCCGCGGCCACCGCGTCCCGGTAGTACCGCTCGGCCTCGTCCAGGCGGCCGAGGTCCCGGCTGACGTCGCCCATGCCGCCGAGCACGATGGCCATCCGGTCGTTGTTGTTGGAGTCGCGGTAGATGTCGAGGGCTTCGCGCAGGTGCACCAGGGCCTGTTCGTGGTCGCGGTGCCGGATGGCGATCTCGGCCATGTTGGTCAGCGCGATGGGCAGCACGAAGAAGTTGCCGATCCGCCTGCTCAGCTCGATCGCCCGGCGGCAGGACTCGACCGCCTCGTCCTTGCGGCCGGTCTCGTACAGGTACTGGGTCATGTTGCTGGACAGCAGCGCCAGCGAGGCCAGGTCGCCGATCTCCTCGGCGATCCGGTAGGCGGTGGAGTCGTGGTGCAGGGACAGCTCGGGCAGCCCGCGCCTGCCGTGGATCATGCCCAGCGCGGTGTGGATGCGCACCTCGCCCCACCGGTTGCCCAGCAGCCTGGCCGCTTCCAGGCCGATCAGGTTGACCTTGACCGCGTCCTCCCAGGGGAACCGCGCGTCCAGGTACGGGTTGAGCATGGTGGGCAGCTGCCAGGCGGCCTCGTGCTGG
The DNA here is from genome assembly GCF_023897065.1 of Crossiella sp. SN42. Taxonomy (GTDB): domain Bacteria; phylum Actinomycetota; class Actinomycetes; order Mycobacteriales; family Pseudonocardiaceae; genus Crossiella. The sequence continues at coordinate 131,448 of NZ_JAMHIV010000021.1, read as the reverse complement.
CCGGACTCCTCGGCGAGCACCACCACCGAGGTCAGGTTGGCCCATTCGGCGTCGAAGAAGGCCAGCGCCTGCTGCCGGTCGTTGAGGGTCGGCTGCCGCACGTGCGGGCGGGTCAGGCCGGGGCGCAGGTCGTCCAGGATGGGCCGCATCAGCCTGCGCGCGCGGTCGGCCACCACCAGGTAGTAGTCGAGCAGGCCGCGCAGCGCGCTGTCCCGCTCCTTCTCCTCGGTCTCGTTGCGGAACAACGCCCTGGCGTACAGCCGCATCAGGTCGTGCATGGAGAACCGGTCGACCTCGTGTTCGATCACCAGGTGCGCGGCGGCCAGCGCGCGCAGCGAGCGCCGGGCCTGGGCCACCCCGACCTCGGCCATGGTGGCCATCAGGTACGGCGAGACGTCCCGGCCGGGGTGCCCGCCGAGCAGCCGGAACACGCTGGCGTGCGGGGGCGGCAGGTCGCGGTAGGACAGGTCGAAGGCGCCGCGCACCGAGGTGTCGGTCTCCTCCACGTCCAGCGCGGCCAGCCGCTCGTGCTCGTCGGCCAGCTCCTCCACCAGGTCGCCGACCTCGCGTTCGGGGTTGACCGCGAGCCGGGCGGCGGCGATCCGCAGCGCCAGCGGCAGGTTGCCGCACAGCTCGGCCAGCCGCCGCACCTGGGCCAGGTCGTGCTCGGAGTGCCGCTCGCCGGCCACCCGGTTGATCAGCTGCACGGTGTCGGCCATGGACAGCGTGTCCAGCGGCAGCACCCTGGCCCCGTTGGTCACCACCAGCCCGTCCAGCCGCCGCCTGCTGGTCACCACGGTGAACGCGCCGCTGGTGGGTAGCAGCGGGCGCACCTGGTCGGAGTCGTGCGCGTCGTCGAGCAGCACCAGCATCCGCCGCCCGGCGATGGTGGAGCGGTAGAGCGCCAGCCGCTCGTCGAACTCCGCGGGCACCGACTCCGGCCGCACGCCGAGGGCGACCAGGAAGTGCCGCAGCACCTCGGCCGGGTCCACTGGCGCGTGCTCGGGGTCGAACCCGCGCAGCGAGGCGTAGAGCTGGCCGTCCGGGAACTCGGCGGCGGCCCGCTGCGCCCAGGTCAGCGCGAGCGCGCTCTTGCCCACCCCGGCGGTGCCGGCCAGCACCGCGATCCGCGGGCCGTCGGCCATGCCGACCAGCCGGTTCAGCCAGGCCAGCTCGGCGTTGCGGCCGGTGAACCCGGCGGGCGCGGGCGGCAGCTGCACCGGCACGCTGGGCAGCGCCGAGGGCGGCGAGACCGGGCGCTGGGCGGCCGGGTCGGGCGCGAGCTCGTCGGTGAGCACCTGGCGGTGCAGCTCCTGCAGGGTGGGGCCGGGGTCGATGCCCAGCTCGTCCACCAGCCGGACCCGGAAGGACTGGTAGGCGCCGAGCGCGTCGGCCCGCCGCCCGCTGCGGTAGAGCGCCAGCACCAGCTGCCCGACCAGCCGCTCCCGGAACGGCTGCTCGGCGACCAGCCGCTGGAGCTCCACGACCACCTCGCCGTGCCGGCCGAGGTCCAGCTCGGCCTGGATCCACTCCTCCACCGCGACCAGCCGCAGCTCCTCCAGCTCGGGCGCGACATCGCGCAGCACCTGGGAGGAGGGCACATCGCTGAGCACCGGGCCGCGCCAGAGCTTGACCGCCTCGCTGAGCAGCTCCCGCCTGCGCGCGGCCGGCTCGCCGCGGGCGGCGCTGAGCAGCGCCCTGGCCCGGTGCAAGTCGACCAGCCGGGGGTCGGCGCGCAGCAGGTAGCCGGAGGCGTGCGTGATCAGGGTGACCGAGCCGCCGGGGTCGGCCTCGGTGAGCACCCTGCGCAGCCGGGAGACGTGCCCGTGCACCACGGTGCGCGCGGTCGGCGGCGGCTCGTCCTCCCACAGCGTGGCCTGGATCCGGTCGTGCCCGACGACCTGGTTGACCTCCAGCGCGAGCAGCGCCAGCAGGCAGCGCGCGCCCGCCCTGCCCATCGCCAGCGGGGTGCCGCCGACCACCAGCTCGACCGGGCCGAGCACGCGGAACTCCAAGGGCGGCAACGTCTCCTGGTTCACCGGCCGGCCTCCAGGGTGGCCAGCCTGGTGCGCACGGTCTCGGCCTCACCACGGTCGAAGGCGGCCAGGATCTCCAGCGCCCGCCGCCACTGGGTGGCCGCGGCCAGGATGTCCCCGGTGGCGAAGGCGACGTCGCCGAGTCCGCGCCTGGCGAAGGCCTCCTGCCGGTTCATGCCGTGGCTGATGGCCAGTGCGAGGGCCTGCCGGTTGGCCGCGGCCGCGCCGTCGATCTCGCCGCGGGCCAGCCTCGCCCGGCCCAGGTTGTTCAGCGCGGTGGCCCGGAAGCCGTCGTCGCCGATCTCCTCGTCGATGGCCACCGCCCGCTGGAAGTAGGCCTCGGCCCGCTCCGGCCTGCCGGAGTCCAGGGCCAGCACGCCGAGGGTGTTGTTGATCGCGGACTCGGAGTGCCGGTCGCCGATCTCCTGGTTGCGCCGGATCGCCTCCGCGGCGGCCGCCTCGGCCTGTTCGGTGCGGCGCAGCCAGGCCAGCGCGCCAGCCACGTTGGTGGCGGCGCGGGCGGCGGCCTGCCGGTCACCGGCCTCGGTGGCCGCGGCCAGCGACTCCTGGTAGTAGCGCAGGGACTCCTCCTCGCGGCCCAGCCGGTGCGAGGCCGCGCCGAGCCCGTTGAGCATCATGGCCACGCCAGCGCCCTCACCGGCGGCGGTGGCCGCGGCCAGGCCGAGCTCGTTCACGCTGATCCAGTCCTCCACCCGGTCGCGCATCGCCAGGTACATCGACACCGGCCTGGCCAGCAGCCAGGTCTCCCGGGGGAAGCCCTCTTCCTTGGCCAGCCGGATGACCGCGACCGCGTTGGCCCGTTCCGCCTCGAACCAGCGCAGCGCCTCCTCCGCGCCCCAGTCCGGCACCGGGTCGGCCGCCTCGCCGGGCGGCAGGCCAAAACCGTGGGTGGCCGGGCTGAACTTCACCGCGGCGTGCGCGCACCAGCGCCAGTAGTGGTGGATGAGCCGCCGCTGGGCCGCTCGCCGGGTGGCCTCGCTGAGCTCGGTGCGGGCCAGCTCGCGGGCGTGCAGCCGGATGAGGTCGTGCAGGGCGAAGCGGTCCCGCCGCCACTCGGTCAGCAGGTGCGCGGCGGTGAGCGCGCGCAGCGCCCGCCGGGCCGCGGCCGGGGTGGTGCCGGCCAGCGCGGCCACCAGGTCGGGGGTGAGCACCGGGCCGGGGTGCAGGCCGAGCAGGCGGAACACCGCGGCCGGTTCCGGCGCGAGGTCCCGGTAGGAGATGTCGAAGGCGCCGCGCACCGAGGAGCCCTCCTCCTCCAGCCCGGCCAGCCGGTGCTGCTCGTCGCGCAGCTCGGCGGCCAGCTTGGCGGGGTCGCCCGCGGCGGCCAGCCGGGCGGCGACCACCCGCAGCGCCAGCGGCAGGTCCCCGCACAGCGCGGCCAGCTCGTCCAGCACCGCCGGGTCGGCCTGGCCCGCACGCCCCAGCAGCGCGACGCCCTCGGCGCGGGGCAGCGTGCCCAGGGTGTGGATGCCCGCGCCGTGGCTGACCACCAGGCCGTCCAGCCGCCGCCTGCTGGTGATCAGGGCCAGCGAGCCGCCGCCGGGCGGCAGCAGCGGGCGGACCTGCTCGGAGTCGCGGGCGTCGTCCAGCAGGACCAGCACCCGCCGCCCGGCCAGCATCGAGCGGTACAGCGCCAGGCGTTCGTCGAAGGGCACCGGCACCGCGCCGGGGGCCAGGCCCAGCTCCAGCAGGAACTGCCGGAGCAGCTCGGCGGTCTCGGCGGGCGGGTGCTCGGGGTCGAAGCCGCGCAGCGCGCCGAAGAGCACCCCGTCCCGGAACCGGCTCGCGGTCCGGCGGGCCCAGGTCAGCGCGAGCGCGGTCTTGCCGATGCCGCCGGCGCCGGCCAGCACGCCGACCGCGGACTCCCCGGCCTGCTCGGCCCTGGTCACCAGCTCGTCCAGCCAGGTCTGCTCGGCGGCCCGGCCGGTGAACCCGTACGCGGGCGCGGGCAGTTCGGTGGGCGCGGGCGGGACGGTGGCGGTCTCGGCCTGCTGCACGCACAGCGCCGGATCGTCGGTGCGCACCCGCTCGGCCAGTTCGCGCAGCTCGGGCCGGGGATCGAGGCCGAGCTTCGCGGCGATCCGCTGCTGGTAGCCGGTGTAGGCGCGCAGGGCCTCGGTGCGGCGGCCGCAGCGGTAGAGCGCGAGCACCGCGTACTCGGCCAGCCGCTCCCGGAACGGCTCGTCGGCGTGCAGCTGGAGGATCCGCGGCAGGGTCTCCTCGTGCCTGCCCATGGCCAGCTGGGCGCCGAGGTGCTCCTCGGTCACGGTCAGCCGCAGCTCCACCAGCTCCGGGGCCAGCTCCCTGGCCAGCACCGGCGAGCCGAGACCGGCCAGCGGCTCGTCCCGCCACAGGTCGAGCACCTGGCCGAGCAGCTCGGCGCGCGGGCCGGGCGGCAGGTCCCGGGCGGCTGCGGCCAGGCCGCGCGCCCGGTGCGCGTCGACCAGGTCCGGGTCCATCCGGAGCAGGTAGCCGGGCGCCCGCGTGTCCAAGGACACAGGCAGCGCCAGCTCGGTGAAAAGCTTGCGGAGCCGGGAGACGTAGCCCTGCACGATGGTGCGCGCGGTCGCCGGGGGCCGTCCGTCCCACAGCACCTCGGTGATTCGTTCCGCGCTGACCACCTGTCCCGGTTCCGCCACCAGCGCCGCGAGCAGGCAGCGCACGCCGGAGCCACCCACCGGAACCGGTTCCCCGTCCAGGACGAGCTCCACCGGCCCCAGCAGACGGAATTCGACGCGCTGGGTCGTCGGCCCTGACGAGCAGGTCTCCGCCACCTTGTCTTCGCGCCGCACGGTGGGCACGTTACGACCTTTCGGCGTCCCCTGGGTAAGTCGCGGTACGCCATTCCGTAGTAGTACGGACGACCCGGACGGGGGATCGCTCGTTAGGGTCTGCACAGAGAGATTCACCAGAGACATCCACCCGAGGACGCCGGAGGCGAAGTGCCCGCAGATCCGACGGCGCTCCTGGACCGGGGCGCGGGCTGCCTGCTCGGCGGCGCGGTCGGCGACGCCCTGGGCGCCCCGGTGGAGTTCCTGGCCAGGCCGGAGATCCGCCGCGAGTTCGGGCCAGCCGGCATCACCGACCCGCCGCGCCCGGCGCTGATCACCGACGACACCCAGCTGTCCCTGTTCACCGCCGAGGGCTACCTGCACGCCTGGGTGCGCGGTAAGCACCGGGGCGTGTGGGGGCCGACCGAGACGGTGTGGCAGAGCCTGCGCCGCTGGCTGACCACCCAGCAGCTGGACGGCCCGGCCCCGCTGGCCCGCGGCCTGCTCGCGGACAAGCGGATGTACGCCAGCCGCGCGCCGGGGGTGACCTGCTTACGGGTGCTCCAGTCGGCCACCCTGCCCAACACCACCAGCGACTCCCGCGGCTGCGGCGGCGTGGCCAGGGCCGCGCCGGCCGGTTTCGCGCCCACCCCGCAGACCGCCTACACCCTGGGCTGCGAGTTCGCCGCCCTCACCCACGGTCACCCCGCAGGCTGGGCCCCGGCCGGAGCCCTCGCCCTGATCGTGCACCTGGTAGCGGTCCGTCAACGCCCGTTGGGGGATGCGGTGGACCAGGCCACCGGCCGCGCGCTGCGCGACGACCAGGAGACCGGCCTGGCCCTGGCGGCGGCCTCCGCACTGGCCGCCGCCGACTCGGCCGCGGCCAGGCGGGTGCGCGAGGCCCGCGCCTTCGGCCGCCCGGTGCCGGCCGGCGGTCCGTCGGCGAACTCGGTGGAGCGGCTGGGCGCGGGCTGGGTCGGCCCGGAGGCGCTGGCCATCGGGGTCTACGCCGCGCTGACCCACCGCCGCGCCGAGCAGTTCCCGGACGCGCTGCGGCTGGCCGCCAACCACTCCGGCGACAGCGACTCCACCGCCGCGATCACCGGCAACATCCTGGGCGCCCTGCACGGCACCGCGGTGCTGCCCAGGGAGTGGGTGGGCAGGCTGGAGCTGTGCGACGTGATCGAGCAGACCGGCCGCGACCTGGCCGCCTCCTGCGCGGGCCTGCCCTTCGACGAGGAGCACTACCTGCTGCCGGAGTGATCAGCTCGCCGAGGACTCCGCCCACAGGTTGATGCCGGCGTCCACCGCGTACTTGTCGATCTCCACCAGCTCGTCCGCGCTGAAGTCCAGGTTCCGCGTCGCCGCCAGGTTCTGCTCCAGCTGCGCCACCGAGCTGGCCCCGATCAGCGCCGAGGTGACCCGCGAGTCCCGCAGCGTCCAGGAGATGGCCAGCTGCGCCAGCGACTGCCCCCTGGACCGGGCGATCTTGTTGAGCGCCCTGATCCGCGCCAGGTTGTCCTCGGTGAGCAACCCGGTGGACAGCGACCCGTCCCGGCTGGCCCGCGACCCCTCGGGCACCCCGTTGAGGTAGCGGTCGGTCAGCATGCCCTGCCCCAGCGGCGAGAACGCGATGCAGCCCGCGCCCACCTCTGCCAGCACGTCCAGCAGTTCGGACTCGATCCACCGGTTGAACATCGAGTACGACGGCTGGTGGATCAGCAGCGGCACCCCCATCTCCCGCAGCAGCGCGGCCGCCGCCGCGGTCCGCTCGGCGGAGTAGGAGGAGATGCCGGCGTAGAGCGCCCGCCCGCTGTTCACCGCGGTCGCCAGCGCGCCCATGGTTTCTTCCAGCGGGGTCTCCGGGTCGGCCCGGTGCGAGTAGAAGATGTCCACGTAGTCCAGGCCGAGCCGCTCCAGCGACTGGTCCAGCGAGGCCAGCAGGTACTTGCGGGAACCCCAGTCCCCGTACGGACCAGGCCACATGTCGTATCCGGCTTTCGTGGAGATCACCAGCTCGTCCCGGTACGGGCGCAGGTCCTCGGCCAGCATCCGGCCGAAGTTCTCCTCGGCGCTGCCGTAGGGCGGGCCGTAGTTGTTGGCCAGGTCGAAGTGCGTCACCCCGAGGTCGAAGGCCCGCCGCACGATGGCCCGCCCGGTCTCGTACGGCCGGTCACCACCGAAGTTCTGCCACAGGCCCAGCGAGACGGCGGGCAGCTTGAGGCCGCTGCGGCCGGAGCGGCGGTAGCTGAGCTGGTCGTAACGCGCGGAGTCGGCCAGGTAGGACACGCTGCTCCTCCGGGAGATGGGTCGGTTGCCCAACTTAACCGCGCTAGGCCAACCGGACCACCCTTGCCCGGGCCGTCCCTTTCGGGCAGTTGGCGCACCTGGATGGCGGTATGACCTGGTCAGCGAGATCCGGACCCTGTGTGCACCTCTTGCTCTGGGGGAGGACACATGGCCGATCCAGCCGCGCACGAGCCCCGGTTCACCGTGGTCTCCCGGGGCGCGATGAACCGCTTCGTCTTCCTGGTGCCGCCCGGCCGGTCCGCGGTGGGCCGGGCCGGGGACATCGCGCTGCCCAGCGACGCGGTCAGCCGCAGGCACGCCTGCCTGGACCGGAGCGGGGACGAGGTGCTGGTCAGCGATCTCGGTTCGACCAACGGCACCTGGCTCAACGGGCAGCGGCTGCACGGCCCGCAGGCGTTGCGCGACGGCGACCTGCTGCGCCTGGGAGGGCTGGAGCTGCGCTACTCCGCGCCGGAACCGGGCCGGCACTACCCGGGGGACAGCTACCAGGTGCGGGACCTGCGGGGCGGGGCGATCAACATCGGGCCGGGCGAGCAGCACGTGGCCGGCCGGGACCAGTACGACAACCGCTCGTACGACCAGCGCGCCTATGACCAACGGCGGTACGACCAGCGCCGGTACGAGGAAGCGCACATCACCGTGGACAACGACCCGATGACCGCGCTCACCGAGGGCGCGGGGGTGGGCAGGCTGGTCATGGTGGTCGGGCTGCTGGTCGCGCTGGCCGGGTTCGCGTTGTTCGCCTGGACGATCTTCTCCGGCATGTCCGGGATCTCCGGTGGCAGGCCGGTGGACCCGTTCAGCCTGAAGTTCCAGGGCCTGCCCGCGGTGCCGCTGGGGTTCGGCGCCTTCGCCGCGGGCGGCATCCTGGCCTCCATCGGCGGCGCCATGGCCAAGGCCGCCCGCCGCCGCAAGGACCGCGCCGAGCGCCGCCGGAACCGCTACTGACCTGGAGGACCCATGCGCGACAACTACGACATCCGCGGGGTGCGCGGGACCAACGTCAACATCGGCCCCGGTCAGCAGTACGTGGCAGGCCGGGACCAGCACATCGGCCAGGGCCACGAGCTGCTCACCGAGGTCCAGTCGCTGCGCAGGGCCCTGGACGAGCTCCGGCTCACCGGGGCCGAGCGCCGGGAGGCCGACCGCGCGCTGGACGAGGTGGCCGAGGAGCTCCAGTCCCCGCAACCGGACCGCAGCCGGATCGCCACCCAGACCAACCGCCTGACCACGCTGCTGCGACGAGCGGGCGCACTGGCCTCGGCGGGCGCGGCACTGCTCGGGCCGCTGGGCGCGCTGACCGCGTGGCTGGGGTTCTGACGCAACAGAACCGGGCCAGGCCAGGCGCGGCGCGAAACCCCGCTGGTTCGGCACCAACCGCACCGTGGGGGTCCGGGGGCTCGGCCCCCGGATCACACAACGAGCCCCGGCGAAGCCGCCAACGGCGGCGAGCAGCCAGAGGCGCGACGAGCCGGTGACGGGACTTGAACCCGTAACCCCTCGCTTACAAGGCGAGTGCTCTGCCAATTGAGCTACACCGGCATGCGTGCCGCGAACATCGTATGCGGCACCGGCCCGTGCGCATAACAACCGCCCGATTGCGGACTGTGACAGCGGTTACGCCAACAGGTAGACCTGCGGCGTTGTGGATAACCTCGGGTCACGGATCCCTGTCGACAAAGGAGGCGGACCCGGTGGGTGCTGCGATGGACTCGGCTGCTGACTTCATCGTGATCGCCAACCGTCTACCCGTCGACCTCGAGCGGTTGGACGACGGCACGGAGCGGTGGAAACGCAGTCCTGGTGGGCTGGTCTCCTCGCTGGAGCCGTTCCTGCGTTCGCGCAGCGGCGCCTGGGTCGGCTGGCCCGGGGTGGCTGACGCCGAGGTCGAGCCGTTCGAGGAGACCGGGGTGCAGCTGCACCCGGTGCAGCTGAGCGCGCAGGAGGTGCGCGACTACTACGAGGGCTTCTCCAACGGGACGCTGTGGCCGCTCTACCACGACGTGGTGGCCCCGCCCGCCTACCACCGCAAGTGGTGGGACGCCTACGTGAAGGTCAACCAGCGCTTCGCCGACGCCACCGCCAAGATCGCCGCCGAGGGCGCGACCGTGTGGGTGCAGGACTACCAGCTGCAGCTGGTGCCCGCGATGCTGCGGGAACAGCGGCCGGACCTGCGGATCGGGTTCTTCCTGCACATCCCGTTCCCGCCGGTGGAGCTGTTCATGCAGCTGCCCTGGCGCGGGGAGATCATCCGCGGGCTGCTCGGCGCGGACCTGGTCGGGTTCCACCGACCGGGTGGCGCGCAGAACTTCCTCTGGCTGGCCCGCAGGCTGCTCGGCCTGGAGCCGACCAGGGGCGCGGTGGGGGTGCGCACCCGGCCCGGTCTGGTGCCGGTGGGTGACCGGCTGGTGCGGGTGGGCGCGTTCCCGATCTCCATCGACTCCGCCGGGCTGGACCAGCTGGCGCGCACCCGCGAGGTGCAGCAGCGGGCCGCGGAGATCCGGCGTGAGCTGGGCAATCCGAAGAAGATCCTGCTCGGCGTGGACCGCCTCGACTACACCAAGGGCATCGACGTCCGGTTGCGCGCGCTGCACGAGCTGCTGGCCGAGGAGCGGATCAACTCACAGGACGTGACCATGATCCAGCTGGCCACGCCCAGCCGGGAGCGGGTCGAGCACTACCAGCAGATGCGCGAGGACATCGAGCGCGGCGTGGGACGGATCAACGGCGAGTTCGCTCGGGTGGGTCACCCGGCCGTGCACTATTTGCACCAGTCGGTGGACCGCAAGGAGCTGGCCGCCTTCTTCTGTGCCGCCGATGTGATGGTGGTGACACCGGTTCGGGATGGTATGAACCTGGTCTGCAAGGAGTACGTGGCCTGCCGACACGACCTCGGTGGAACACTTGTGCTCAGTGAGTTCGCCGGAGCCGCCGCTGAACTCACGAGCGCTTTTCTCGTCAACCCGCACGATCTGGATGGCGTGAAGAACGCATTGCAGGCTGCCCTCACCGTTGATCCGGCCGAGGGCCGCCGTAGGATGCGCGCTCTGCGCCGCCAGGTCCTCACCCACGACGTCGACCGCTGGGCTCGATCGTTCCTCGAGGCGCTTGGCACGCAGAGCAACGCGACATAGGTGGCGCCCATCCCCCGGGGCGCGCCCACATAGTTCTCAACCGCCCCGAACGCCACGTAGGAGGAAGGCGTTGACCGCCGAAACCCTCCCCATCGAGTTGCGGCGCGCGATCATTCAGCTGGCTCGGACTCCGAGGCTGCTGGTCGCCTGCGACTACGACGGGACCCTGGCCCCGATCGTCGCCGATCCCGAGCGTGCCCGGCCGCTGCCGGAGTCGGTGAACGCGCTGCGGTCGCTGGCCGCCCTGCCCGCCACCACGATCGCGGTCATCTCCGGGCGCGCCCTGCGCGACCTGGCCACCCTGTCCCGCCTGCCGGCCGAGGTCCACCTGGTGGGCTCGCACGGCTCGGAGTTCGACGTCGGCTTCGTGCACGAGCTGGACGCCGCCGCCAAGGACCGGCTCACCCGGGTCCGCCGGGCGATCGAGGAGATCGTCGCGGACGCCCCCGGTGTGCACCTGGAGTTCAAGCCCGCCTCGGTTGCGGTGCACTCCCGGCGTGCCGAGCCGGAGATCGGCGAACGCGTCTTCGAGGCCGTCCGCCAGGGCCCGTGCACCTGGCCGGACATCCAGGTCACCGAGGGCAAGGCGGTGATCGAGCTGGCCGTGATCCAGACCGACAAGGGCCACGCCCTCGACGTGCTCCGGCACCAGGTGGCCGCCTCGGCCGCGTTCTTCATCGGCGACGACGTCACCGACGAGAAGGCCTTCATCCGCCTGGCAGGCCCTGACCTGGGCGTGAAGGTGGGCGACGGCGACAGCGCCGCGGAGTACCGCATCCCGGACACCGCCGAGGTCGCGCTGGTGCTGGCCTTCCTGCTGGAGGAGCGCCGGAACTGGCTCTACGGCGAGCAGGCGGTGCCGATCGAGCGGCTGACCATGCTGGCCAACGAGCGCTCGGTCGCCCTGGTCACCCCGGACGCCCGGCTGACCTGGCTGTGCCACCCCGAGCCGGACTCGGCGGCGATCTTCGCCGACCTGCTCGGCGGGCCGTCCGCGGGCCACTTCTCCATCAAGCCCGAGCGCAACGGCCTGCCGCTGGGCCAGCGTTACGTGCCGGGCACCATGACGGTGGAGACCCGCTGGTCCAAGCTGCTGGTCACCGACTACCTGGACCACTACGCGCAGCCGCAGCGCACCGACCTGATCCGGGTGATCTCCGGCGACACCACCGCGCTGGTCACCTTCGCGCCGCGGCCGGAGTTCGGCCAGGTCCCGGTGTCGCTGGTGGCCGAGGGCGACGGGCTGCGGGTGCTGGGCACCTCGGACCCGATCGTGCTGCGCTCCCCCGGCGTGCGTTGGCAGGTCACCAGCGACGGCCAGCACGACACCGCGCAGGCCATCGTCGCGGTGCACCCCGGCTCGCCGGTGGTGCTGGAGCTGCGTTGCGGCACCGACGACCTCACCGCCGCGGAGACCCCGGAGGCCGAGCGCCGCGGCCGCGCCGACCGCTACTGGTCGGAGTGGCTGGGCACGCTCGACCTGCCCAAGACCCAGCGCGAGCTGGTGGCCCGCTCCGCGCTGACCCTGCGCGGCCTCCAGCACGGCGAGACCGGCGCCTTCCTGGCCGCCGCGACCTCCTCGCTGCCGGAGGAGATCGGCGGGGTCCGCAACTGGGACTACCGCTACTGCTGGGTCCGCGACGCCGCTCTGTCCGCGCAAGCGTTGGTGTCGCTGGGTTCCCTCGCCGAGGCCGAGGCCTACCTGGGCTGGCTGCACACCGTGCTGGGCACGCTGACCAGCCCGGAGCGGCTGCACCCGCTCTACACCCTGCACGGCACCACGCTCGGCCCGGAAGCGGTGCTGGACACCCTGCCCGGCTACGCGGGCTCGCGCCCGGTGCGGGTGGGCAACCTGGCCAACCAGCAGGTCCAGCTGGACGTCTTCGGCCCGGTGGTCGACCTGGTCAAGAAGCTGACCGAGGCCAGGGGCAAGCTGACCGACGAGGACTGGCGCATGGTGCAGGCGATGGCCGAGGCGGTCACCCGCCGCTGGCACGAGCCCGACCACGGCATCTGGGAGGAGCGCGCCGCGCCGCGGCACCGGGTGTACTCCAAGGTCATGTGCTGGGTCACCCTGGACCGGGCGATCGCCCTCGGCGAGAGCTTCGGCCGGGAGGTCGACCCGGAGTGGGCCAAGCTGCGCGAGACCATCCGCGAGGACGTGCTGGAGCACGGCTGGAACGACGAGGTCCAGTCCTTCACCACCGCCTACGACGGCACCGACCTGGACGCGGCCACCCTGCACATCGGCCTCTCCGGCCTGATCGACCCGGCTGACGAGCGCTTCCAGGCCACGGTCACCGCGACCGAGGCCGAGCTGCGCTCCGGCGTCACCGTCTACCGCTACCACCGCGACGACGGCCTGCCGGGCTCGGAGGGCGGCTGGCACCTGTGCGCGGCCTGGATGATCGAGGCCTACCTGCTCACCGGCCGCCGCACGGAGGCCGAGGAGCTGTTCCAGCAGATGGTGGACTGCGCCGGGCCGACCGGGCTGCTGCCGGAGGAGTACGACCCGGTGGCCGAGCGCTCGCTGGGCAACCACCCGCAGGCGTACTCGCACCTGGGCCTGATCCGCTGCGCCCAGCTGCTGGACGCCTGAGCCGAAAGCACCAACGAACGGGCCGTCGCGCGAACCGCGCGACGGCCCGTAGTTTCTGGCACATGCGTACCAGCCGTGCCGCGTTCGCGGCAGCCCTGACGGCGCTCCTCGCGTTGTCCCTCACCCCGCCGGTGACCGCCGCGCCGCAGAGTCCACAGTGGACAGACTGCGACGCTGACCCCGCCACCCCACTGGAATGCGCCACCCTGCGCGCGCCACTGGACTACCGGGCGCCGGGCGGGAAGACCGTCGAGCTGGCCATCTCCCGGCTCAAGGCGGCGGACCCGGCCAAGCGGCATGGCGTGCTGCTGGTCAACCCCGGCGGGCCGGGCGGCAGCGGGCTGGACATGCCGCTGGGGCTCGCGCAGACCTTCCCCAAGGACGTGCTGGACCGGTTCGACCTGATCGGCTTCGACCCCCGGTTCGTGGGCAAGAGCAGCCCGCTGTCCTGCGGGTTCACCGGCACGGTCTTCGACGCGCTGTGGCCACGGCTGCCCGGACCCGGTGGGTTCCCGGCCGAGGCCAAGGCGGCCAAGGAGGTCGCCCAGCAGTGCCAGCAGGCGGAAGGGGATCGATTGCCCTTCGCCTCCACCCGCAACGCCGCCCGGGACCTGGACCTGGTCAGGGCCGGGCTGGGTGAGCAGCGGATCAGCTTCTACGGCGGCTCCTACGGCACCTACCTGGGCGCGGTGTACGGGCAACTGTTCCCGGCGCGGGTGGACCGGATGGTGCTGGACGGCGCGATCGACCCGGCCAAGGTCTGGCACGGCATGAACCGGGGCTGGGGACCGGCCGCGGAGACCGCGTTCGCGGACTGGGCAGCCTGGGCCGCGGAGCGGGACGCCACCTACCACTTCGGCGCGACCCCGGCCGCGGTGCGCGCGCACTACGCGGAACTGGCACGGGCGCTGGATCAGCGGCCCGCCCAGTACGGGCAGCTGAAGCTGGACGGCAACACGCTGCGCGAGGTGAGCAGGCTGGTGCTCTACAGCGACCGCAGCGACCCGGTGCTCGCCGGGCTGGTCGCCGACCTGGCCGACGGGCAGCTCAGCGACCCTGCGGTGCGCGGCTTCCTGGACGCGGTGCTGGCCACCTTCCCCGCGGACAACTTCGTCTCGGTCTTCCTGGCCGTGCAGTGCACCGACGCCGCCTGGGACCGCAACCCGGCCCGGTACGCGGCCGAGACCGCGCTGGACGCCCGGCGGTACCCGTTCTTCGGCGCGGCGGCGGCCGGCATCGGGCCGTGCGCGTACTGGCCGCACCGGCCGCTGGAGCAGACCACCAAGATCCGCCCGGCCCGGCACGGCGCGCTGGTGGTCGGCGCCACCGGGGACTCGGCCACGCCGTACGCCGGCGCGGTCAGCATGCGCCGGATGCTCGGCGAGAACGCCCGGCTGCTGACCCTGGCGGACGCCCGGATGCACGGGCTCTACGCCCGCTACGGTAACGCCTGCGTGGACAACACGGTGACGAAGTACCTGGTCAGCGGCAGCTTGCCGGCGGCGGATCAGCGCTGCGCGAACGTACCTGGCTGATCACGTACTAAGTACGCTAGCTTCGGTGGCATGCGCCATCGAAGACACCTGCTGGCCGCGGCCGTCGCCGCCCTGCTCGCGACGACGGCCGCGCCCGCCACCGCCGAACCAGCCCCGAATCGTCCACAGTGGACAGACTGCGACGGCAAGCCCGGCACGCCCCAGGAATGCGCCACCCTGACCGTGCCGCTGGACTACCGGAACCCGGGCGGCCGCGAGATCCAGCTCGCCATCTCCCGGATCAAGGCCGCCGATCCGGCCAAGCGGCACGGCATCCTGCTGACCAACCCCGGCGGGCCGGGCGGCGCGGGCCTCGACCTGCCCAGCGACCTGCACTCCAGGCTGCCCCAGCAGGTGCTGGACCGCTTCGACCTGATCGGCATGGACCCGCGCGGGATCGGCCAGAGCGGGCAGGTCGCCTGCGGCCAGACCGGTTCGCTGTTCGAGGTGACCTGGCCCCGGCACCCCGGCAAGCACGGTTTCGCCGCCGACGCGCGGGCCGCCGCCAACCTCGCCCGGCAGTGCCACCGGCGTTTCGGCGACCGGGCGCCCTTCCTCACCACCCGCAACGTCGCCCGCGATCTGGACGCGGTCCGGGCCGCGCTGGGCGAGCGCACGGCCAGCTACTTCGGCACCTCCTACGGCACCTACCTGGGCGCGGTCTACACCCAGCTGTTCCCGGAGCGGACCGACCGGGTGGTGCTGGACAGCGCGGTCGACCCGGCTTCGGCCTGGCGGCAGAGCTTCCGCAACTGGGGCCCGGTGAACGAGCAGGCGCTGGCCGAGTGGGCGGACTGGACGGTGCGCAACGGCGCGCCGCTGGGTCAGACCGCCGAGCGGGTCAGGGCCCGGCTGGACGCGCTGCTGCCGAAGCTGGACCGGCACCCGGTCCAGCACGGCTCGTTCACCTTCACCGGCGAGGTGCTGCGCCCGGTGGTCCGCGGGGTGCTCTACGACGAGCGCGACAACCAGGGGCTGGCCGCGCTGATCGGCGATCTGGACCGCGGCGCGCTGCGCGACCCGGCGGCGATCGCACTGGCCGACCAGGTGGCCGCGCTGCCTCCCGCGGACGAGCTGTTCTCCGGCCACCTGGCGGTGGCCTGCGACGACGCCGAATGGCCGCGCGACCCGGCCCGCTACGCGGTGGACTCGGCCCTGGACGGGCGCAAGTACCCGTTCTTCGGCGCGGCGGCCAGCAACATCCACCCGTGCGCGTTCTGGCCGGGCAAGCCGATCGAGCCGCCGACCCAGGTGGTGCCGGGCCGGGCGAAGAGCGTGCTGATCGTGCAAGCCGCAGGCGACACCTCCACGCCGCTGGTCGGCGCGCAGGGGCTGCGCCGTGCGCTCGGCGACCAGGGACGCTTGGTGCTGCTGGAGAACACTCGCGTGCACGGGGTCTACGCCAACTTCGGCAACGCCTGCGTGGACGCGGAGGTGACCGGCTACCTCGTCGGCGGTGCGTTGCCCGCCAAGGACGTCAGCTGCCGGAAGTAGTGCCGAGCACCAGGTCCAGCCCGGCCTCGAACAGCTCCTCCTCGTCGAGGCCGGGCAGCACCGAGAGCACCGCGTGCAGCGCGGGATGGGTCTGCGGCGGGAGGTCCGCCGCGGTCGGCAGCAGCTCGGGGTGCTGGACCATCCTGGCCGTGTTGCGGGTGATGCTGCCCAGCACCAGCCAGTTGGCCGCCGCCCCGCGCAGCACCGCCTCGCGCGGGGACATCCCGGCGTGCAGCAGCGCGGCGAAGGCGGCCTCGTTGAGCCGCAGGTCGTAGTCGCCGGGCCGGTCCATCCGCACGATCAGCTGGATCAGGCAGGGGTGGGCCAGCAGCACCGCCCGGTGCGCGCGCAGGGCCCGCTTCAGGCCCTCGGCGCCCTCTTCCAGCGCGGGCAGCGGGGTGCGGGTGACCAGGTCCTCGTAGGCCGCGGCGAGCAGCTCGTCCTTGCCGGCGAAGTAGGTGTAGATCGCCATCGGCTTCGCGCCCAGCGCGGTGGCCAGCGCGCGGATGGTGAGCCCGTCCACGCCGTCGGCGTCCATCAGCTCGATCGCCTTGGCCAGCACCAGCGACCGGTTCAGCCTGCCCCGAGTCCGCGGCGCCTGAGTCATAGCGGCAAGGATAACCGGGGAGATTTACGAAGGCGCACGGGACAATTCGACGGCGCCGGTCGAATGGTGAGTTCATTCTCTCGGCCGTCCGGGTGGAAAAACATCCTGCACCAGGAGGAACGGCAGATCGGGAGAGACAATCTGGACATGGAGCCCTGGCTGTGGGTCGGCGGTGGCGCGGCCGGTCTGGTGACCGCGGTCGTGCTGCTGCTCCTGCGCGCGCGACGGGCGGACAAGGACAAGCAGAGCGTCATGCTCGGCGCCACCATCTGCGGCGCGATCGGCGTGCTCGGCCTGGCCGTCGGCTGGCTGCTGAGCTCCGATCCGGGCGCGGGCCGGGCCGAGGCGCTCAAGACCGGCGGCGTGGCCTCCGGCGCGCTGATCGCGCTGTACGCGTTGTGGCTCAACGACCGCAGGCGGCGCACCGAGGAGGACCGGCGGGAGATCGAGCGGGACCGGCAGACCGTGGAGGTGGCCCGCCAGGAGCTGGAGCGGGTGCGCGCCATGCACGACCGGGAGCGGGTGGCCGACGAGCGGTTCGCCCGCTCGGTGGAGCTGCTCGGGCACGAGGCGGACCAGGTCCGGGTGGGCGCGCTGCACGCGCTGGTGGGCCTGGCGCGGGCGCACCCGAGCCGCACCCAGACCGTGGTGGACGTGCTGTGCTCCTACTTGCGCCGCCCGTTCCAGCACAAGCGTTACGCGGCCCTGCGGGACCAGCTCACCGGTGATGACATCCAGCCGCTCAAAGAGCCCAAGAAGCTGCCCGGCGTCGAGGATGAAGAGACCAGGGCGGAGGACCGGGAACGCCAGGTCCGGCTGGCCGCGCAGCGGCTGGTCGCGGAAATCCTGCGCAACGCCCCGCAAGACGTGGTCTGCAACCTCGACCTGACCGGCGCGGTGCTGGAGAACTTCGTGCTCAACCAGTGCCGGGTCGGCGTGTTCAGCGCCCCGGACGCCGAGCTCTACGCGGGTTTCACCCTGGACGCGGTCACCTTCACCGGCACCGTCGAACTGACCGGCAGCCTGTTCTACGGAAAAGCGAGTTTCAGCACCTCGGAGTTCCACGGCGAGGTCCAGGCCGCGGAAACGGAATTCCACGATGACGCGATCTTCAGCTTCATCAAGGCGTTCAAATACGTCAACCTGGAAAGCGCGGTGTTCAAACGCGCCGCCCTGTTCGACGAATCCACCATCGAGACGCTGAACCTGGACCTGGCCGACATCGGCGAGGTCCTCGGCATGCAGAACGTCGAGCTGACCAACCCCGAGGACCGGTTGCGGCTGCCCCGGGGCTGGCGCGCGGTGCTGGACCGCAAGGGCAAGGTGCTCGAGGTCAGGGGCCGTACCACTGCTGAGCGGCTGGCTTAGGCGCGCCCGAGCTGGTGCCCACGATCAGTTCGGTGTCCAGGGTGACCGTGCGCGGGCGACCGGGGTCGACCGTGTCCAGCAGCAGCCGGCCAGCGGCCCTGCCCTTCTCCAGCACCGGCTGGCGCACCGTGGTCAGCCCGGCGCGCTCGGCGTCCGGGATGCCGTCGAAGCCGGTCACGGTCAGGTCCTGCGGCACCCGCAGCCCCCGTCGCTGAGCTTCGGCCAGCGCGCCGAGGCCGAGGATGTCGGAGGTGCAGATGATCGCGGTGATCTCCGGGTCGCGGTCGAGCAGCTGGGCGGCGGCGGTGGAGCCGGAGGCGATGGTGTGGTCGAAGCGCTCCACCACCGGCACGCCGGTCCAGTCCACGCCTGCCGCGGCGAACTCGGTGGCCAGCGCCTCCAGCCGCGCGCGCTGCACGTGGAAGTGCGCCTCGTGCTGCCGGTGCACCGGCACGAAGCTGTCGTTGCGGTCGCGGGCCAGGCGCATGCAGATCACGCCGACCCTGCGGTGCCCCAGCTCGATCAGGTGCCGGGCCATCCGGCCCATCGCGCCGCGGTCGTCGATGCCGACCCGGTCCACGGTGCCGATCTCCGGCTGGTCGCAGACCACGGTGGGCACCGGGCGCTCCAGCACCGCGGCCAGGTGCGGATCGTCATCGGGCACCGAGTAGACGACGAAGCCGTCCACCCCGGCCCGGTGCACCGCGGCCACGTCCTCGCGCTCGGGGTTGGCCGGCACCAGCAGCAGGCCGGTCCCGGCGTCCTCGCAGGCCAGCGCCAGTCCTTCGAGGAAGGCGATGGCCGCTGGGTCGCGGAAGGCGTAGGACAGGTTCTCGGTGAGCAGCAGCCCGACCGCGCCTGCCTTGCGGGTGCGCAGCGAACGGGCCACCGGGTCAGGTCCCGGGTAGCCGAGTCTGCGGGCCGTCTCCAGCACTCGGCGCCGAAGTTCCGGCGAGAGCTGGTCCGGCCGGTTGTAGGCGTTGGAGACCGTCGTGCGGGAAACCCCGAGTTCCGCTGCCAGCGACGCCAGTGTCGCGGGGCGCCGCGCGTTCAAAGACCGCGCCATGAAGTGACCGTAACGGTTCAGAACCACCTAGTGAAGCCTGGGTGACCAAGCTGTGTTCAGAACCATGAAAGGCCAGCTCGTTCGGGGAGTCACCGGCCGCATTGGTCCAGACCATCTCAGAGGTCAGGACAACGGTGCGGTCGACTCCCTGACCACCAGCTTCGGCCGGAACACCCGGCTGTAACTGCCCCCGGCGCGGCGCGCGGCCGGGTTCAACCGCTGGACCAGCTCGTCCACCGCGGCCCTGGCCATCTCCTCGATCGGCTGGGCCAGCGTGGTCAGCGCGGGCGAGCAGTAGGCAGCCAGGGGGATGTCGTCGAAGCCGACGATGGACAGGTCTCGCGGCACGGACAGCCCGCGCCGGTGCGCCTCGCGCATCGCGCCCAGGGCCATGTGGTCGGAGGAGCAGATCACCGCGCTGGGCCGGGGGCCGTCGAGCAGTCCGGCCATCGCGGCCGCGCCCCCGGCCGCGCCGTAGGGGGCGTGCGCGACCAGCGCCGGGTCGGCGGGCAGCCCGGCTTCTTCCAGCGCGGCGGACCAGCCGGCGCGCTTGAGCCGGGAGGGCAGCGAGCGGGCCGGGCCGCAGACGAAGCCGATCCGGCGGTGCCCGAGCTCGACCAGGTGCCGGGCGGCCAGGTAGCCGGCCACCTGCTCGTCCACCGTCACGTCCGGCACGTCCAGCGCGGGCGCGCCGCCGTTGACGAAGACCATCTGCACGCCGTCGGCCAGCAGCTTGCTGTAGTAGCTGGCGCCACCGTCCTCGGCGTTGTTGATCTCCGGCGAGACGAAGACCATGCCCTCCACGCCGCGGGCGAGCAGCATCCGGACATATTCCTCTTCGACCAGCTCCCGCCCGTCCAGGTCGGCCCCGTCGGCGCGCAGACTGGCCGAGCGGGTGTTGCACAGCAGCGAGCCGTAGCCCGCGCGGGCCGCCCTGGTCTCCAGGGCTTCGGCGAAGGCGGGGAAGACCGGGTTGGACAGTTCGGGCACCAGCAGGCCGATCACGCCGGTGCGTTGCAGCGCGCCGAGGCCGCGCGGGGTGTAGGGCAGGTCGGCGAGCACGCCGAGCACCCGTTGCCGGGTCGCCTCGTTGACCCCGGCCCGCCGGTTCAGGACCCGGCTGACCGTGGAGATGCTGACCCCGGCCGCACGCGCGATATCGGCAAGTCCCGTCACGAGCCGACAGCCTGCCGCGTACAGCAAGTTTTTGCAATCGAAGTGGCTCGGCTTGGGGCCTGCACCTGGTCTCGACCGCCCCACGACGCGACCGGCGGCGTTGCCGGGACACCCCCGTACGCCCAGTACGAGGGTGCCCCGGCGCCTTGCCGGACGCGCCGTGGCACGGCCGATACCAGGCACAGTCCCCAAGCCGAACCACTAGGCCAACTGGAGCCGTTACCAGCCCCCGTTACGGCTTGGTTACGCGGTAGACCTTGACCAAACCCGGGCATTGGGTATGAAATCCGCGTCAGCCTCAACGCAAAAGCTTGCAAAGATGCAGCGGGTACCGGAGGGAACGACAGCAACGATGCGACGCACTTCCCGAGGACAGGTTTCGAAGCTCGCCAAGGCCGCCACCCTCGGCCTGGCCGGCGCGCTGGCCCTCACCGCCTGCGGTGGTGGTGGCGGGACCGGCGACTCCAGCAAGGTCGTCTACTGGGACACCAGCGGTCCCAACGAGTCCCCCGTGTTCAAGAAGATCGCGGAGGGCTGCGCGAGCAAGGACGGCTACCAGGTCTCGGTGGAGACGGTGGCCTTCGACCAGGCCCGCAGCAACTTCAAGACCAGCGCACAGGGCGGCCAGGGCGCGGACGTGTTCCGGGCCGAGGTGGCCTGGGTGCCGGAGCTGGCGCACAACGGCCTGGTGGTCGACCTGACCGACACCGCGCTGGGCAAGGACACCGCCGACTTCCTGGAAGTCCCGCTGGGCTCGACCAAGTACAACGGCAAGACCTACGGCGTCCCGCAGGTCACCGACACGCTGGCGCTCTACTACAACAAGAAGGCGCTGGCCGACGCCGGGGTCGCGGTGCCGGCCACCTGGGACCAGGTCAAGGCCGCCGGCGCCAAGCTGGGCGAGAAGGCGCTGTTCATCAACAACGACGGCTACTACGCGCTGCCCTTCATCTACGGCCAGGGCGGTGACCTGGTGGACACCGCGAACAAGAAGATCCTGGTCAACTCGCCGGAGTCGGTGAAGGGCCTGGAGACCGCGAAGGGCCTGCTGGACGCCAAGGCGGCGCAGACCGCGCAGGACCCGACCAACTCCAACACCAACATGAAGGCCGCCTTCTCCACCGGCGGCGTGGCCATGGTCATCGACGGCCCGTGGGCCGCGGTGGACCTGCTCAAGGGCGACGCCTTCAAGGACCCGGCCAACCTGGGCATCGCGCCGGTCCCGGCGGGCTCGGCGGGCTCCAGCTCCCCGGTCGGCGGGCACGACTACGTGGTGCGCCAGGGCAGCAAGGCCAAGGACAACGCGATCAAGCTGGTGCAGTGCATGTCCAGCACCGCCTCCCAGGTGACCATCGCCAAGGAGCTGGGCCTGCTGCCCACCCGCAAGTCGGCCTACGAGTCGGCCGAGGTCAAGGCGCAGCCGGTGGTCGCGGGCTTCACCCCGGTGGTGCAGAAGGCGCACCCGCGCCCGTGGATCCCGCAGGGCGGTGAGCTGTTCGACCCGCTGAAGATCGCTTACGCGGACGTGCTCTCCGGCAAGAAGACGGCCAAGGCGGCCCTGGACGAGGTGGCCAAGACCTACAAGGACCAGGTCGTCAAGGACTACAGCTGAGCTGAGTGGTCGGCTCGGGGCCTGTGCCTGGTATCGGCCGTTCCACGGCGCGACCGGCAAGGCGCCGGGACGCCCTAGTACAGGGCGTACTCGGGTGTTCCGGCAACGCCGCCGGTCGTGTCGTGGGACGGTCGAGACCTGGTGCAGGTCCCGAGCCGACCACTCCTGTCCTCGGGGAGAGAGAAGTAGTCGTGCGGAACTTCTTCGCCAGGCACTGGTACGCCTACGCGATGGTGCTGCCGGTCGTGGTGGTGATCGGAGTGCTCGTCCTGCTGCCGCTGGTGCAGGGCGTCTACTACAGCTTCACCAACATCAACGAAGCCACGATCGCCAACCCGATCCTGGACCGGCCGGCCACCTATGAGTGGGTCGGGCTGACCAACTACCTCAACGTGCTCTCCGGGGACCCCTCCTACGGGAACTTCTGGGCCGTGCTGGTGCGCACGCTGGTCTGGACCTTCGCCAGCGTGTTCTTCCACTACGTGATCGGCCTGGGCCTGGCGGTGCTGCTCAACCGGCGGATCGCCGGGCGCGGGCTGTACCGGGTGCTGCTGATCCTGCCCTGGGCGGTGCCCGCGTTCATCAGCGCGTTCGCCTGGAAGTACATGTTCAACGCGCAGTACGGGATCATCAACCAGCTGCTCGGCTCGATCGGGCTGCCGCAGCCGGTGTGGCTGGGCCAGTCCGACCTGGCGCTGGTCGCGGTGATCATCGTCAACATCTGGCTGGGCGTGCCGTTCATGATGGTGGCCCTGCTCGGCGGCCTGCAGTCCATCCCTGGCGAGCTGTACGAGGCGGCCGAGATCGACGGCGCCTCCGCCTGGCAGCGCTTCCGCAACATCACCCTGCCCGGCCTGCGCTCGGTGTCCAGCACCGTGGTGCTGCTGGGCACCATCTGGACCTTCAACATGTTCGCGGTGATCTACCTGGTCACCGGCGGGATCAACCCGAACACCCGCATCCTGGTCATCTACGCCTTCGAGCGGTTCTTCTCGGGCGCCTCCCGGGACTACGCGATCGCCTCGACCTACGGCGTGCTGATCCTGTCGCTGCTGCTGGTGTTCGCCTCCGGCTATCGCAGGGCGCTGCGCAAGCAGGGCGAGGTGTGGTGAGGATGTCGACCAAGCTGAAGCGCGACCAGCGTTCTCCACTGGCCAGTTTCGGACTGCACGCCACGCTCGTGGTGGCCTCGGTGATCGCGGTGTTCCCGGTGTTCTGGGTGCTGGTCACCTCGTTCAAACCGGACTCCCGCGCGGTGGAGCCGACCCCGAAGCTGATCAACGAGTTCACCGCGGGCAACTACACCGACGTGCTCTCCGGCGCCAAGGGCGACTTCCTGGCCTGGTTCGGCAACTCGGTGCTGATCGCCCTGCTGACCACGGTGATCGCGGTGTTCCTGTCCGCCACCACCGGCTACGCGGTCAGCCGGTTCCGCTTCCCCGGCTACCGCCCGGCGATGCTGAGCTTCCTGATCATCCAGATGTTCCCGTTCGCGGTGCTGATCGTGCCGCTGTACAACATCATGCTCAGCCTGGGCCTGCAGGGCAGCAGCTTCGGCCTGGTGCTGATCTACTGCACCACCGCGATCCCGTTCTGCGCCTACATGCTCAAGAGCTACTTCGACACCATCCCGGCCGACATCGACGAGGCCGGGCGGATCGACGGGCTGTCCCACTTCGGCGTGTTCTGGCGACTGGTGCTGCCGCTGGCCCGGCCGGGCTTGGCGGTGACCGCTTTCTACGCCTTCCTCACCGCCTGGGGCGAGGTCGCCTTCGCCTCGGCCTTCCTGTCCGCGGCTGACGAGAACAAGACGCTGGCGGTCGGGCTCCAGGTTTTTGTGCAGCAGAACCGCACGGAGTGGGGCCACCTGGCAGCTGCATCGATTCTGGTCGCGATCCCCGCGGTCATCGTCTTCTACCTGGTGCAACGCTTCCTGGTGACCGGGCTCGCCGCGGGCGCGGTGAAGGGCTGACCCGGGCAGCGGCGGCCGCCACTGTCTGAGTTCTTTACCAATCAGTGTCGCCCAGGGGGCTGACGTGAGACCGCTCACCAGCTATTTTGGCGTCACCTGCATCACTTCGAAAGGGACCACACATGGCCGAGGTCGCCTACGTCAACGCCTCGCGGGTCTACGCGGGCACGCCGCCGGTGCGAGCTGTGGACCAGCTCCAGCTGGACATTGCCGATGGCGAGTTCCTCGTGCTCGTGGGCCCCTCCGGTTCGGGCAAGTCCACCGCGCTGCGCATGCTGGCCGGACTGGAGGACGTCGACGAGGGCGCGATCCAGATCGGCGGCAAGGACGTCACCAACGTGCCGCCGAAGGGTCGGGACATCGCCATGGTGTTCCAGTCCTACGCGCTCTACCCGCACATGACCGTCGGGGAGAACATGGGCTTCGCGCTCAAGCTCCGCGGCGTGCCGAAGCCGCAGATCAAGGAGAAAGTCCTTGAGGCGGCGAAGATGCTGGACCTGGAGAAGTACCTCGAGCGTAAGCCGAAAGCGCTTTCCGGTGGCCAGCGCCAGCGCGTCGCGATGGGTCGCGCGATCGTCCGCGAGCCCAGCGTCTTCCTGATGGACGAGCCGCTGTCCAACCTGGACGCCAAGCTTCGCGTGGAGACCCGCGCGAACATCGCCACCCTCCAGCAGCGGCTGGGCACCACCACCATCTACGTGACCCACGACCAGGTCGAAGCGATGACCATGGGCCACCGGGTCGCGGTGCTCAAGGACGGTCTGCTCCAGCAGTGCGACACCCCGCGCGCGCTGTACGAGACCCCGGCCAACGCCTTCGTGGCCGGCTTCATCGGCTCGCCCGCGATGAACCTCAAGACCGTGCCGCTGACCAGCAGCGGCGCCCAGATCGACGGCTTCGAGGTGCCGCTGCCGCGGAACGTGCTGGACAAGGTCGGCTCCGCCGGTCTGTCCGAGGTCACCTTCGGCGTCCGGCCCGAGTCGCTCCGGCTGGTCTCCTCCGAGGACGACGGCATGAGCATGGTGGTCGAGCTGGTCGAGGAGCTCGGCGCGGACGCGATCCTCTACGGCAGCGTGCGCATCGGCGACCGCCCGGAGCGGTTCACCGTGCGTGTTGACGGCCGTACGCCTCCGGCGCTGGGCCAGACCGTCAAGGTCGGCCTGCGGGACCACGGCGAGGTGCACCTGTTCCACCCGGAGACCGGTGACCGCATCACGGCGACCACCGTCTGACCTGGTTTTTTCCGCCGAACGGCGTGGTCGCGATGCATTCGTGACCACGCCGTTCCGCTTATGAGTCACGCCCGGAGGGTGGCACGCGGTCCGGCGGGTTAGGCTGAACTCGACAACGGTTTCCATTCTTACGAGTGCAGCCACCCCGTTCGGAGGAGGATCCGATGACTCCGCGTTACATCCGGCCGATGGGTGCGGTCGCCGCCCTCACCGCGGCCGCGCTCGCCCTGACCGCCTGCGGTGGCGGCACGCCCGCCGGCAACAGCGGCAGCCCCAGTCCGACCGCGGACGGCAAGCTGTCCGTGGTGGCCTCCACCAACGTGTGGGCCGACGTGGCCCGCGCGGTCGGCGGGGACGCGGTCTCGGTCAAGGCGATCGTCGGCGCCACCGGGGACCCGCACTCCTACGAGTCCTCCGCGGCCGACGCGGCCACCGTGCGCGGGGCGGCGCTGGTGGTGTTCAACGGCGGCCACTACGACGACTTCGTGCCGAATATGCTCAAGGACGCCGCGGACAAGCCGGTGGTGGAGGCGATGAAGATCGCCGGCACGCACACCGACGAGCCCAAGCCCGCCGAGGGCGAGCGCGACGAGCACGCAGGCGAGGAGCACGCCAACGAGCACCTCTGGTACGACCTGGACCTGGTCGAGGACGTGGCCAAGGCGGTCGCGGCCAAGCTCGGCGAGCTGAAGGCCGACCAGAAGGACAAGTTCACCGCCAACGCGCAGGCGTTCACCGCCAAGATCGACGCGCTGGAGCAGAAGGTGGACGCGGTCAAGCAGGCGCACAAGGGCGTCAAGGTCGCGGCCACCGAGCCGATCGCGCACTACCTGCTCGAGGAGGCCGGGCTGGCCGATGTGACTCCGGCCCAGTTCAGCAAGGCCGTGGAGGAGGAGAACGACCCGCCCGCCGCCGCGATCGCGGAGATCCAGAAGCTGATCACCGAGCGGACCGCGCGGGTGCTGGTGTACAACCCGCAGACCGAGTCACCGGTCACCAAGCAGGTCAAGGAGAACGCGGTCAAGGCGAACGTCCCGGTCGTCGAGCTGACCGAGACGCTCCCCGAGGGCAAGGACTACCCCCAGTGGATGGGCGAGCAGATCGACAAGCTGGCCGCGGCGCTGAAGCAGTGACGCCGGCGGTCCGCCTCCGCGGCGCCCGGCTCGCCTTCGGCGACCGGGTGCTCTGGGACGGGCTGGACCTGGACGTGGCGCCGGGTGAGTTCCTGGCCGTGCTGGGCCCCAACGGTTCCGGCAAGACCAGCCTGCTGCGGGTGCTGCTGGGCATGAAGGCGCTCACCGGCGGCACCGCCGAGGTCGGCGGCGAGCCGGTGCGCGGCGGCAGCACCCGGATCGGCTACATCCCGCAGCAGCGCGCGGTGGACACCTCGCTCGCCCTGCGCGGCCGGGACCTGGTCGGACTGGGCCTGGACGGGCACCGCTGGGGCCCGTTCGCGCTGCGCGGGCGGGCCGGGCGGGCGCGCCGGATCGACGCCGCGCTGGCCTCGGTCGGCGCCTCGGGCTACGCCAAGGCCCCGGTCGGCCTGCTCTCCGGCGGCGAGCAGCAGCGGCTGCGGGTGGCCCAGGCGCTGGTCGGCGAGCCCGCGGTGCTGCTCTGCGACGAGCCACTGCTGTCGCTGGACCTGGCCCACCAGCGGGTGGTCAGCTCGCTGATCGGCGAGCGGGCCAGGCAGACCGGCGCGGCGGTGCTGTTCGTCACGCACGAGATCAACCCGGTGCTGGACCAGGTGGACCGGGTGCTCTACCTGGTGGACGGCCGGTTCCGGATCGGCCCGCCCGCCGAGGTGATGACCACCGAGACGCTCAGCGAGCTGTACCGGACCAGGGTCGAGGTGCTGCGGCTGCGGGACCGGATCGTGGTGGTCGGCGCGGACGCCGAGACCACCCCGGCCGACTGCCACCACGTGCGGGAGCCCGCGGAGGAGCTGCGATGAGCCTGGAGGCGTTCTTCGCCAAGCTGTTCGACTTCCAGGCCACGGCAGCCCTGCTCGGCGAGGACTTCGTGCAGAACGCCCTGCTCACCGGGCTGGTCCTGGGCCTGGTGTCCGGGGTGCTGGCGCCGATGGTGGTGGCGCGCAAGATGTCCTTCGCCGTGCACGGCACCGCCGAGCTGGCCTTCACCGGCGCGGCCGCGGCCCTGCTGCTCGGCTTCAGCGTGGGCACCGGGGCGCTGCTCGGCTCGGTGGTGGCGGCGCTGATGCTGGGGCTGCTCGGGCAGAAGGACACCGAGCGGGACTCGGTGATCGGCGCGGTGCTCTCCTTCGGACTGGGCCTCGGCGTGCTGCTGCTCGCGGTGAACCCCATTCGCACCAACAACAAGTTCAGCCTGCTGATCGGGCAGATCGTGACCGTGGACTCGGGCGAGCTGGCCCTGTTCGCGGTCACCGCCGCGGTGGTGCTGCTGGCCTTCGCGCTGATCTACCGGCCGCTGCTGTTCGCCAGCGCCGACGAGCAGGTCGCGGCCGCCAGGGGTGTCCCGGTGCGGCTGCTGACCCCGCTGTTCGCGGTGCTCGTCGGCGTGGCGACCGCGCTGGGCGTGCAGACCGTCGGCGCGCTGCTGGTGCTGGCGCTGATGGTGACGCCGGGCGCGGCCGCCGCCAGGGTCACCGCCCGGCCCGGCCTGGCGATCCTGCTCTCGGTGGTCTTCGCCGAGGTCGCGGCGATCGGCGGCATCCTGCTGTCACTGGCCCCCGGGGTCCCGGTCAGCGCGTTCATCACCGCGCTGTCCTTCCTGATCTACCTCATCTGCCGGGGGGTCGGCGGTTACCGGCTGAACCGGGCGAAGTCCGCCACCGCCTGAACCGCGGCCAGCTTGGCGCTGGTGTTGTGCGAGACCTTGCCCAGGTCGGTCAGCGGCGCCCCGCTCTGCTTCGCGCAGGTCTGGCTGTTGTGGAAGGGCACGTCCTCGTCACCGTTGGCCGCGAACAGCTTCACCGGCACCCTCGGCCGCCACTGGCAGCTGGTGCTCTCCTTGGCCCACAACGCCTTGAGCACCGGGTCCGGGTTGGTCAGCCGGTCCAGGAACTCCGGGGTGAAGAACTCCCCCACCGTGCGCGGCAGCCGCCGGAACAGCTCCTGGTTGGGCGTGTGCCCGTCGAAGAGCGGGGCCAGCTCCGGCTGCCGGAAGACCTTCGCCGGGTCGTCGTAGAGGTGGTGCAGCCGCTGCCAGGAGGTCACCGCGTAGCCGAGGTAGGCCACCGCGTTGACGGGCCGGCCGGCCACCGCGTCGGCCACCGCGGTGGTGAAGTCGTACGGGCCGCTGATCGCCGCGATCGCGCGCAGCCCCAGCCCCGGCTCCCGGCCCTGCTGCAGGGCCTTGCCCAGCGCCATCGCGCCGTTGCCGCCCTGGGAGAACCCGCTCACCAGCAGCCGCCGGTCCACCGTGACGCCCTGCCGCCGCACCAGGGCGGTGGCCGCGCGCACCGCGTCGGCGGCGGCGGTGACCAGCGAGTCGTTGTGCATGTACGGGTGGAAGCCCGGTCCGCCGCCCAGGCCGAGGTAGTCCGGCGCCACGGCCAGCTTCCCGGCCGAGGCGAACAGGTAGGCGGCCCGCCGGTCGGTGCCGTCCGGGCGCACCGAGGGCTGGTCGCCCCGGTACACCTGGGTGCCGTGCAGCCAGGTGACCGCGCTCAGCCGCCGCTGCGGCGCCCTGGGCGCCGCGACCAGCCCGGTCGCCGTGGTCGGCTTCCCGAGCGCGTCCACCGTCCGGTACTCGATCTTGAACCCGTCCACCGCGCGGGTGGCCAGCGGCGAGGACATCTCGCCCTTGGCCAGGTAGTCCGGCATGTCCTTGGCCTCGACCGAGCCCACCGACTCAGCCGAGACCAGCGTGCCCCGGCCGGACTCCGTCTTGGCCAGCGCGGTCAGCGGCAGCGCCGCCAGCAACGCGGCCAGGCCGGCCGCGGCCGCCGTCTTCACCCCAGTGATCTTCATGCGGTCAGCCTGCCGGGGATCGGCGGCGGCCACACCAGGGCCAGACCCCCGAACCGGCGAGGGAGTTTCCCCTACCTCGGCCGGGGTTTCGCCGCCAGCTCGCGGCCGAAGGCGTCGATGAACTCGTTGCCGAGGAAGCCCGCGGTGCCGCTGGTCAGGTTGCGCTCGACCGCCTCGAAGACCACCACGTCGTTGTCCACGGCCAGCTTGCCCGAGCGGACCGGGTCCTTGACCGCGTGGCCGTAGTGGTAGGCGGTGAAGTTGGACAGCGCGGCGTGCAGGTACCGGCCGGTGGACTCCAGGAACGAGTCGCCGAAGAGCATCACCCGGCCGCCGACCACGCCGGGGATCTCCTTGGAGGTGATCTGCTCCGGCTCGGTGAACTTGCTGTCCAGCGGCTTGACCCGGTTCTCCTGGCCATCCGGGCGGATCTCGTAGCGGAACCCGGTCACCTTGCCCTGCTTGCCGGACAT
Organism: Crossiella sp. SN42; assembly: GCF_023897065.1. Classification (GTDB taxonomy): domain Bacteria; phylum Actinomycetota; class Actinomycetes; order Mycobacteriales; family Pseudonocardiaceae; genus Crossiella. The sequence continues at coordinate 102,089 of NZ_JAMHIV010000021.1, read as the reverse complement.
CAGCGCCAGGTCGCCGGGGTTGGAGTAGGGCACGCTCAGCGAGATCGACCAGGGCTTGGTCACCCCGGGGTTGAGCCGTTCGCTGAGCGAGCGCACCGCGGAGACCGCGCCCTCATCGCTCCAGTGCGTGTCGTCCTTGTGGTAGACCGGGCGGCCCAGCCGCTGCTTGGTCTCGTTCAGGATCGGGCGCAGGTCCAGCACGCCGGGCTCGGCGGCGAACCGGTTCCAGAACTCGGTGCCGACGGCCGGGGCGCAGTCCTTGCCGCCGTAGCTGTCCGGCAGGAACCCGGGCTCCATGGTGCTCTTGTCCGGCGGGACCATCAGCAGGAAGGCCCGCCCGGAGGACTCCACCACCCCGCGCAGCTTGCGCACCTGGTCCAGCACCTGGTTGAGCGACTTGTCCGGGCGGCACTTGGCCTGCATGTCCATGCCGAAGAACAGCCAGTCGTCCTTGCCCTGGATGACCTTGGTGAACCCGGGCAGCACGGACTGCTGGTCCACCGGGACCGGCTGGTTGGGCAGCTGCGGCTGGGGCTGCGGGGAGGTGGTCTGGTTGCCCGGCACCGGGCCCTGCGGCTGCTGGCCACGGTCCAGCGGGGCGGGCTCGCCGAAAAGGCCCTCGCTGATGCCGTCCGCCGCGCGCACCGCGTCCTGGCGGAACACCAGGTGGTCGGTGGCCCACTGGGACAGGCCGGTGAAGAAGCCCCAGCCGTCGCTCAGGCTGGGGAAGGCCGCCAGCGGCCGGTTCTCGAACGCCGCGGGCCGCGCGCCCAGCGTCCAGACCAGCAGCGGGGTCAGGAAGAAGATCCCGGCCGCGGTCAGCGCGGTGCGCTGGCGGTGGCCGTGCCGCGGCCGGTGCAGCGAGTGCTCACGGGGCAGCAGCGCCTCGTGCACGCTCGGCAACTGCACCCGGTGCCGCGGGTCGCCCTGGACGCTCACCCGACCACGGTAACCGGATCGGGCGGACCGTGTTCACCGATCTGCCCGGCGGCGAAAAATGAGAGGCAGCCGACAGGCGTCGGGGCTAGCCTCGCGCCATGCTGCACGGGGAGAAGATCCTGCTCAGGCCCTGCACCAAGGACGACGCCGCGGTGCTCTACGCCGAGCAGCGCGCGGACGTGTCCGGCTTCATGCTCAGCTCGTCCGTGCCCTGGTTCCCGGTGCCGCTGGAGACGGTGCTGGAGGGCTGGGAGCCGGTGGACGCCCACCACTCCAAGCCGCTGCCCAAGTCGGCCACCTTCGCCATCGAGCACGAGGGCGAGCTGGCCGGGTCGATCACGCTCTGGGACATCGACTACCACCACCGCAACGGCGAGATCGGCATCGGGCTGCGCGAGTCCTTCCGGGGCAAGGGCCTGTCCATCGACGCGCTCAAGGTGCTCTGCCACTACGCCTTCTACGTGCTCGGACTGCACCGCGTCCGGCTGGTCACCGGGGCGCGGAACGTGCCGATGCAGAAGGCGGCGCTGGCGGCCGGTTTCACCGAGGAGGGGCGGCACCGCGAGGCGTGGTGGGAAGGGGACGGGTTCGCCGACGACGTGCACTACGGTCTGCTTGACCACGAATGGCGGACCCTCAGTGCCCAACAACGAGTTCGGTGACTTCCAGACCCCGCTGAACCTGGCCCGCGCGGTGGTGGCGACCCTGCCACCGCGGGACTACCGCAAGGTGCTGGAACCGACCTGCGGCACTGGCGCCTTCCTCCAGGCCGCGGCCGAACTCGGTGTGCCGCAACGGATCGGGGTGGAGATCCAGCCCGCGCACGCGGAGCTGGCCGCCGCGCACGGCGAGGTCCGGCAGCAGTGCGTGTTCGGCCTCGACCTCGGCGCGGACCTGCCGTGGGCGGCCGAGGGCGAGCTGCTGGTGCTGGGCAACCCGCCGTGGGTGACCATGGCCGACCTGACCCGGTTCGGCTCGGCGAACGTGCCGGTGAAGTCCAACGTGCGCAACCGGCCCGGCATGGCCGCCCGCACCGGCGAGTCCAACTTCGACGTGGCCGAGTACATCTGGCAGAAGCTGCTCATCGAGCTGCGCGGGCACCGGCCGACCATCGCCATGCTGTGCAAGACCCAGGTGGCCCGCAACCTGCTCGGTTTCTGCGCCGAGCACGGCATTCCGCTGGCCGGGGCCACCCTGCGGCTGATCGACTCGCACCGCTGGTTCGGGGCCAACGTGGACGCCGGCCTGCTCACCGTCCACATTGGACAGACGGTCGGCGAGTACACCTGCGCGCTCTACGAATCCTTGGAAGCGGCAACACCTTCCCGGCACTTCGGCCTGGTCGGCGGCAAGCTGGTGGCCGATGTGGCGGCCTACACCCGCACCGCCGAGGCGGACGGTTCCGCGCCGCTGGAATGGCGGCAGGGCGTCAAGCACGACGCCACCGCGGTGATGGAGCTGCCCGCGGACACCCAGGCCCGGATCGAGGAAGAACACCTCTACCCGTTGCTGAAGAGCTCGGACCTGTTCCACGGCAACACCACCACCGCGCGGCGCAGGCTGGTGCTGCCGCAGCGCCGCCTCGGCCAGGACACCACCGAGCTGGCCGGGACCGCACCGGAGCTGTGGGCCTACCTCCAGGAACACGCGGCGGCGCTGGACGGCCGCCGCTCCGCGATCTACCGCGCCCGGCCCCGGTTCAGCGTGTTCGGCATCGGCGACTACACCTTCGCGCCGTACAAGGTCGCCGTCTCCGGCATGTACAAGAAGGCCGAGTTCCGGCTGCTGGCCCCGATCGACGGCAGGCCGGTCACCCTGGACGACACCTGCTACTTCCTCTCCAGCGCCGACCTGGCCGAGGCCGCGGTGCTCACCGCGCTGCTGCGCGGCCCGACCACCGCGACCCTGTTGTCCGCGCTGGTGTTCTGGGACGCCAAGCGCCCGATCACCAAGAAGCTGCTGCAACGGATCGACCTGGCCCGCCTGCTCGCCACCGCCGACCACCGGGGGCTGGCCGAGTCCGCGGCCAAGCTGACCGTCGGGCTGCCCGAGCAGATCACTCCGGCGCGAGCCCGGCGGGCCATCAGGTCGCTGACGGCCCGCTGGGACGCGCTCAGCTGACCGAGACGGTCACCGAGTCCACCAGCATCGGCCGTCCGGAGGCGGTGGAGCCGTTGGGGTCCCCGGCCAGGCGGCCGCCGATGGCCACGTTGAGGATCAGGAAGAAGCCGTGGTCGGTGGCCTGCCGCCAGACCTGCTCCCCCACCTTGTCCCGGCCGAGGGCGAAGGTCTGCTTCCCGTCCAGGTACCAGCGGATCTCGCCTTTGCCCTGGTCCAGCTCCACCGCGTACTCGCGGAACTCCCGCTGACAGCCCGCGCAGGCCTGCTCGCCGCTGCCCAGTCCGACCGGCTCCTGACAGGGGCCACCAGTGGCGGTGCCGCAGTGGAAGGTGCCGAACACCGACTCGCGGCCGTTGAGCGACTCCACCACGTCGATCTCCCCCGCCGCGGGCCAGCCACTGCCGTCGCGCCGCACCGCGTCGCCGAGCAACCAGAACGCGGGCCAGTACCCCGCGCCGTCGGCCTGGCCGACCTCGGGCAGCTTGATCGAGGCCGCCACCCGCAGCACCCCGCCGGCCGGCGCGCGGAAGTCGGTGCTCCGCGACTCCAGGCGGCCCGAGGTCCACCCGGCCCCGGTGCGGATCGGCGTGATGGCCAGCTGTCCCTTGCCGTTCTGCCGCACGTTGTCGATGGAGTCGGTCATGGTCTCGATCTCGTCGGTGCCCCACCGCGGCGCCGGACAGCCCGGGTAGCAGGTGCCGGTGGCGTGCTGCCAGCGCCGCTCATCGGGCCGAGCGCCGTCCGGGCCGTCGAAGTCCTCCCGGAACACCTGCTGCCACACCGGCGGCAGCAGTCCTTGGCGCTCAAGGGTTTTCTCCATCCGGCGACCGAGCAGCGCGGCCGCGGTGTTCGTCAGGTGCGAGTCGTCCCGGTAGAGCAACACCCCCTGCCGCACCGCCGGACAGGTCTCGCCGGGGCACAGCACCGGGTTCATGTCCACTGTGGACAGACCGGGCTGTCCGGCCAGTGGATCGGGCCGCAGCGCCTGCTCGCGCGGGAAGCCGCAGGCGGCCGGGTCCTCGGACACGCAGGCCGGGATGTCCTTGCCCGGCAACGGGGTGTCCCGCAGGTACACCAGCGGCGCGCCGGTGGCGGCCAGCCGGTCCAGGCTGCGCGCCCAGGCCGCCTTGAGCAGCTGCTCATCCGCGGTGTACTGGTTGAGCGAGGCGAGGAACACCAGCTTCGGCTTGGTGCCGGCCACCTGGGCCAGGGTGTCCCGCCGCCAGCTGTCGCACTCGGTGTAGGCCCGGCCCAGGGTCGGGTTGTACACGGTCAGGTCGGGCAGCGGACAGCCCTGCTTGACCCGCACCCGCACCGCCCACCCGCGCCGCTGCGCCAGCTGCCGCACGGCCGGGAACCACTGGCTGGCATGGGAGTCCCCGAGCAGCAGCACCTGCTCGGCGGCCGGATCGCCGAAGACGCACTCCGGCCCGGTCAGCTCGGCCGGGAACAGCTCGCAGCCCGGCACCGGCGGCAGGTCCGCCCGCGCCCGGTCCACCGGCGGGGTGAGGCCGGGGGCGGGGCTGGTGAGCAGGTCGGGGCCGTCCGCGGCGGCCAGTGGCAGGGTCGCGGACAGCTCGGTGACCCCGCCGCCCATCATCCGCTGGGCCGCGCTGCCGGTCACCAGCCCGGCGGCCACCGGCAGCAGCACCGCGGTCACGCCGATGGCCAGCCCGCGCACCGGCAGCGCGGAGATGGTCCGGGAGAACCGCACCGGTCGCTCCACCAGCCGTGCGGTCAGCCAGGCAGGCGCGGCCGCGCCGAGCACCAGCGCCAGCTTCACCGGCCAGGCCAGCTGCCCGAAGACCGCCTCGGCGAAGACCAGCACCGGCCAGTGCCACAGGTACCAGGCGAAGGACAGCTGCCCCATCGCGCGCATCGGCCCGGTGCTCAGGAAACCGGCGAAACCCTTGCCGGGAGCCAGGATCACCGCCACCGTGCCGAGCACCGGCACCAGCGCGACCGCGCCGGGGAACGCGGTCGCCGAGCTGAACACCACGGTGGACCAGCCGATCGCGGCCGCGCCCAGCCAGCCGAGCACCCAGCGCGCCGCCACCGGCAGCCGCAGCCAGGGCGCGGCGACCGCGGCCAGCGCGCCGAGCCCGAACTCCCAGGCCCTGGTCGGCGAACCCAGGTAGGCCAACGGTTCCGAGCTCGCCGTCCAGCGCATCGAAAGCAGCAGCGAGCCGATGCTCAGCAGCGCCACCACCGCGGCGACCAGCGGCACCACCGGGCGGCCCAGCTTGCGGGCCAGCACCGCGATGCCGAGCAACAGCGGCGCCCACACCAGGTAGAACTGCTCCTCCACGCCCAGCGACCAGAAGTGCAGCACCGGCGAGTGGTCGCGGGCCGCGGCCAGGTAGTCGGTCTGGTTGGCCACGAACCGCCAGTTCGCCACGTTCAGCGCGCCGGCGAGCACGTCGTAGGCGATGTCCTTGGCCCGCAACGGCGGCAGCAGCAGCCAGCTGAGGAAGGCGACCACCACCAGCACCACCCCGGCCGAGGGCAGGATGCGCCGGGCCCGCCGGGCGTAGAACTCCTTGAGCGAGAAGGTCCCCGTGCTGGCCAGGTCGCCGAGCAGCAGCCCGGTGATCAGGAACCCGGAGATGACGAAGAAGACGTCCACGCCGACGAACCCGCCGCCGAACAGCGGCACGCCAGCGTGGAAACCCAGCACGGTCAGCACGGCCACCGCGCGCAGGCCCTCGATGTCGGCCCGGCGGCCGGGGCGGTAGTCCGGCATCACAGGATCCCGTCCACCAGCCCGGAGGCGAGCAGGCCGAGCACGCCCAGCGCCACCGTGATCGCGAGCAGCTCGGGCCAGCTCCGCCGCGCGGCCGTGGCCGCCCACCGGTTCCCGGCCCCGATCTCGCGTTTCTCCTGCCGCCACAACGAGTTCGCCAGGTCGAGCAGCAGCGGCACGCTCAGGTAGCCCTGCACCAGCAGGTACCCGGCCAGCGCCCAGTAGTTCGCGATCCCGTGCGCGTAAACCCCTGCGCCAAAGGCGATCCAGCCCGCCAGCGTGGTCACCCCGAGCCAGCCGACCGCGAGCAGGCTCACCTTCCGCGCCAGCCCACCTCGCCCTTGGCTGACCCCGGTCGGCACCCAGTTCGCGCCGCGCCCGCGCAGCGTGTGCCAGACCGCGGCCGCGCTGGCGAACCCGACCAGCTGGTGCGCCCGGATCACCTGCATGCTCCACCGGGTGCGGGACACCGCGGGGATCAGCACCAGCCAGGTCCACACCGGCAGCAGGAACGGCAGCATCTGCCACGGCCGCACCTCCGCAGGCGCGAACAGCAGCATCAGCAACGGCGGCAGCGGCGCGGCGAAGACGTTCACCGCGGCCAGCAGGTAGCTCACCACGCCGTTCCAGTACGACAGCAACAACCGGTGCCCAGCCCCGACCCGGACCACCTCGGGCGCGGTCAGCAGGTGCAGGTTGCCCATCGCCCAGCGGTACTGCTGGCTGACGAAGGCGGGCACGGTGTCCGGCGACATCCCCTTGGCCAGCAACAGCGGCAGGTACTGGGTGCGGTAGCCGCGCCCGAGCAGCGCCAGCCCGGTGTACATGTCCTCGCTGTGGTCCAGCTTGGCGAACCCGCCGATCCGCTCGATCGCCTCCCGCCGGTACATCGCGTTGCTGCCACAGCAGATCGCCGCGTCATTGGCGTCCCTGGACGGCTGGATCCAGCGGAAGAACCACTCCTGCGCCGCGCCGGCGGCCCGCTGCAGCCAGTTCATCGAGGCGTCGGTGGCGAAGCACTGCGGCGTCTGCACGATCCCGACGCCAGGGTCCTCGAAGTAGGGCGCCAGGTGCACCAGCATGTCCGGCCGCGGGCAGAAGTCCGCGTCCAGGATGACGATCAGCGCACCGCCGGAGACGGTCAGCGCGTGGTTGAGGTTCCCGGCCTTCTTCAGGTGCCCGCGATCCGGCCGCACCAGGTAGTCGAACCCGAACTCCCCGGCCAGCTCCCGCACCTCGGCCCGCGCCCCGTCGTCCAGCACCCAGATCCGCAACCGCCCGTCCCAGCCCAGCCGCGCCACGTGCGCATAGGCGTTGCGCAGCACCGCGAGCGGTTCACCACAGGTCGGCAGGAACACGTCCACGCTGGGCAGCACCTCCGGCCGCCACACCCGCACCAGCAGGTCGTGCTGCTCCCTGGTCACCCGGCGCGGATACCTGTTGTCCAGCAACGACATCAGGATGCCGACCACGTTGAGCGCGAGCACCAGCAGGAACACCCACAGCCACGGCGTGCGGGCGGAGAACTGGAACAGGGTGACCGCGGTGAACACGAACGACAACGAGGAGACCACCAGCACCCAGCGCCGCTGCGGCCCGAAGTACCAGTACACCTCCTCGTCACCAGGCGGCCGCGGCAGGTGCGCGAGGGGATCGGGCAGGGGATCGGCGACTGGGGGAACGGGCGCGAGGGTGCTCTGCGACATGGTCACTTCCGAGGCGACGGCGGCGGATCCAGTAGGACCCAGCGCCGAATGGTATAGACCATTGAACGATTCAGCACAGGTGCCAACGTTGCCCGTGGCAGAGGTCACCAGGGCTCTGACCTGCACTCACCCAATCAGCGCAAGTAACGGGCCGGATCCGGACAGCGCGCGGTGTTCCCGCTCACGCCTGCTCAGAACTGGTAGTACAGGAACGGGGAGAAGGTGCCGGTGGCGACCAGGATCGCGGAGTAGGCCAGGCCGACGGTCATCACGGTCATCCGCAGCGCGGTGGCCGGGGGCGTGCGGACCGACTCCAGGTACGGGCCGGCCGGCTGGGCGGGCAGGAAGATGATCAGCAGCGCGAGCAGCAGCAGGATCAGGCGCTGGTTGGTCAACGCGGCCGCGACGCTGTCGGTCAGCCCGGCGAAGTCGGGCAGGAACATGTTGCCCAGCATGGCGAAGGCGTTGCCCAGGGTGCTCGACTTGAAGAACACCCAGCCGATGATCACCAGCAGCAGGGTCAGCGCGCGACGGCCGAGGTAGGACCCGGTGGTGGCCGGCGGGCGGTCCCAGCGGCGGGCGCGCTCGATCACCAGCAGCACGCCGTGGTAGATGCCCCACACCAGGTAGGTCCAGTTCGCGCCGTGCCAGAAACCGGTCAGCACGAACACGATGGCCAGGTTGCGGTAGGTCTTGCCGGTGCCGTGCCGGTTGCCGCCCAGCGGGATGTAGACGTAGTCGCGGAACCAGCGGGACAGCGACATGTGCCAGCGGCGCCAGAACTCGGTCACGGTCACCGAGGAGTACGGGCGGGCGAAGTTCTCCGGCAGCCGGAAGCCGAGCATGCGGCCCAGGCCGATGGCCATGTCGGAGTAGCCGGAGAAGTCGAAGTACAGCTGGAGGGTGAAGCCGAGCGCGCCCAGCCAGGCCACCGCGAAGGTCATCTTGTCCGGCGGGGTGGCGAAGCAGGCGTCCACCATCGGCGCCAGCGAGTCCGCGATCACGACCTTCTTGGTCAGGCCGAGGGCGAAGCGCGGGAAGCCGCTGGCGATGTCGTCCAGCCGGTGCGAGCGCAGCTGCGGGAGCTGGTCGGAGATCTCCCGGTAGCGCACGATCGGGCCCGCGGCCAGCTGCGGGAACATCGCGATGTAGGTGACGAAGGAGACCGGGTTGCGCAGCGCGGGCCGCTCACCCCGGTAGATGTCCACCACGTAGGAGATGTGGTGGAAGGTGAAGAAGGAGATGCCGATCACCAGCGCCAGGTGGGTGACCGGGAAGTCGCCGCCGAACAGCCCGGCGATCGCGTCCAGCTGCTCGGTGGCGAAGCCGAGGTACTTCCACACCAGCAGGATCGCCACGTCGAAGCAGATCACGCCGATCAGCAGCTGCCTGCGCCGCTTGGCCACCGGCGCCGGCTCGAACTGCTTGGGCTCCAGGTGCGGCCCGGCCAGGAAGTTGACCACGATGCAGGTCAGCAGCAGCAGCGTGGACCCGCCGGCCCCGGTGGCGTAGAAGACCAGGCTGGCGACCGCGATCACACCGTTGCGCCAGGTCCTGGGCAGCACGAGCAGTGCCGCCAGGGTGAGCGGCATGAAGTACCACAGGAACAGCGGGCTGACGAAGGACATCTCTACCTCGGGTCACGGTCCAGCCCGCTGACCCTATCGGAGCAACCAGGTCCGGATGGTCAGATCCGGCTAGCCACCCGGCGGCGGCGCGCGACCTCGGCCAGCACCACCCCGGCGGCCACCGAGGCGTTCAGCGAGTCCACCCCCGGCGCCATCGGGATGCCGATGGTGGCGTCGCAGTGCTTCTTCACCAGCTGGGACAGGCCCCGGCCCTCGGAGCCGACCACGACCACCAGCGGACCGGTGGCCAGTTCCAGCTCGTCGATGCTCATGCTGGCGTCGGCGTCCAGGCCGACCACCATCAGCCCGGCGCTGGCCCAGTCCTTGAGCGTGCGGTTGAGGTTGGTGGCGATGGCCACCGGCAGCCGGGCCGCGGTGCCCGCGCTGGTCCGCCAGGCCACCGCGGTCATGCTCGCGCTGCGCCGCTGCGGCACCACCACGCCGTGCGCGCCGAAGGCGGCCGCGGAGCGGATCACCGCACCCAGGTTGCGCGGGTCGGTCACCCCGTCCAGGGCCACCAGCAGCGGCGGCTGGCCGGAGTTGCGGCCGATCTCCAGCAGGTCGTCGGGGTGGCTGTAGCTGAACGGCGGCACCTGCAGGGACAGGCCCTGGTGCATCGCGCCGCCGGTGAGCTTGTCCAGCTCCGGCCGGGAGACCTCCAGCACCGAGACGCCCCGGTCGGCGGCCATCCGCACCGCCTCGGTCACCCGCTCGTCGGTGTCGATGCCCAGCGCCACGTACAGCGCGGTGGCCGGCACGCCCGCGCGCAGGCACTCCACCACCGGGTTGCGCCCGGCCACGTACTCGGAGTTGGTCGCCTCGCCCTTGCGGCGGGCCCTGGCCTGCTCGGCCTTGGTGGCCGCGGCGGCCTTGCGGGCGGCCGGGTGGTGCGCCCGCTCGGTGGCCTTGGGCGTGGGGCCCTTGCCCTGCAAGCCCTTCTTCCGCTGGCCACCGGAGCCGACCACGGCGCCCTTCTTGGTGCCAGGATTGCGCATGGCACCTTTGCGCCTGGAGTTACCGGCCATTTCCTCAGCAGTCCTTCAATGTCCATAGTGGACCGGAGGCGGTGTCCTCTACCGCCACTCCGGCCGCGAGCAGGCGGTCGCGCAACAGGTCCGCCGTGGCGAAGTCCTTGTTCGCGCGGGCCTTCTGCCGCTCTTCCAACAGTCCCTCGACCAGCGAGGTCAGCGCGGCGCGGGAGCCTTCGTCCACAGTGGACGCGACCTCCCACCGCTCCGACAGCGGGTCGAGGCCGAGCAGGCCGGTCATCGCGCGCACCGAGGCGGCGATCTCCCTTGCCTTGTCGTCCTCACCGGCATCCAGCGCGGCATTGCCGTCGCGCACGCTGGTGTGCACCGCGGCGATGGCCGCGGGGGTGGCCAGGTCCTCGTCCATCGCGGCGACGAACTCCCCGGTCAGCCCCTCCGCGCAGACCGAGCCGGTGCGCTGCACCACCCGGCGCAGGAAGCCCTCGATCCGCCGGTACCCGGACACCGCGTCGTGCAGCGCGGGCTCGGAGTACTCGATGGTGGACCGGTAGTGCGGGGTGACCAGGTAGTAGCGCAGCTCGGGCGCGCGCACCCGCTGCAGCATCTCCGGGATCGTCACCGTGTTGCCGAGCGACTTCGACATCTTCTCGCCGCTCATGGTCACCCAGGCGTTGTGCATCCAGTACTGGGCGAAGCCGTCCCCGGCCGCCCGCGACTGGGCCTGCTCGTTCTCGTGGTGCGGGAAGACCAGGTCCACCCCGCCGCCGTGGATGTCGAACTGGGGCCCGAGGTAGGCGGTGACCATGGCCGAGCACTCCAGGTGCCAGCCGGGACGGCCAGGCCCCCACGGCGTCGGCCAGGAAGGCTCGCCGGGCTTGGCGGCCTTCCACAGCGTGAAGTCGCGCGGGTCCCGCTTGCCGGTGGCCGCGGACTCGCCCTGCTGCACCTCGTCCAGCTTCTGCCCGGACAGCGCCCCGTACTCGGGGTAGGAGGCGACCGCGAAGTAGACGTCGCCGTCGGCGGCGTAGGCGTGGCCGCGCTCGATCAGCCGCTGCATCAGCTCGATCATCTGCGGCACGTGCCCGGTGGCCCTCGGCTCGACCGAGGCGGGCAGGCAGCCCAGCGCGTCGTAGGCGGAGATGAAGGCGCGCTCGTGCGTGGCCGCCCACTCCCACCAGGGCCTGCCGTGCTCGGCGGCCTTGGCCAGGATCTTGTCGTCGATGTCGGTGACGTTGCGCACCAGCGTGACGTCGGCCCCGTCGCGGGCCAGCCAGCGGCGCAGCACGTCGAAGTTCAGCCCGCTGCGCACGTGCCCGATGTGCGGCACGCCCTGCACGGTGGCCCCACAGACGTAGATCGACGCAGCCCCAGACCGGAGCGGGTGGAATTCCCGCATGCTCCTGGTAGCGGTGTCATGAAGTCGCAGAGCCACCCGTCAAGGGTACGGGTTCGGCGGGCGTGCTATTGACCAGCCCACCCTCCGAGATTTCAGTTTCCGCCGCTCGGCCGTGTGACCTACGCCGGAAGAAGGCCGTGTGCCCGCAGCGCCGAGCGCAGCGCGTCCGGGCGTTCGGCTGTCGGCAGCGGCGGCACCAGCGCGAAGGCGCAGCCGATGGCCAGCGCGCCGCCGTCGGCCTCCTGGCTGTCGCCGACCATGAGCACCTCGGCCGGGTCCAGCCCGATCCGCGCGCAGGCGGTGCGGAACAGCTCGGGGTCCGGCTTGACCCGCCCCTCCACATAGGAGAGGACGTAGGTGTCCGGCAGTTCGGCCACCCCGTGCTCGGCGAAGACCGCGCGGATGTCCCAGGCGATGTTGCTCAGCACCCCGACCGGCGTGCCTGCCGCCTTCAGCTCGGCGAGCACGGCGGCGGTGTCCGGGTAGGGCCGCCAGCCCGAGGGCTCCAGCAGCCGGTCGTAGATCTTGCCGGCCAGCGCCTCGTCGGAGGCGCCGATGTTGCGCAGCGCGGTGATGTGCACCTGGCGGTGCAGGTCGGGGTCGAGGTCGCGCTGTTCCCAGGCCTCGTGCAGGTCCTCGGGCAGCCAGTCCGGCCGCCCGGTGGGCGCGGTGAGCCGCCGCAGCAGCTCCGCGGCCGCGGCGTCGTCCATCAGGCCGTCCAGCCAGTCGTCGCCCAGTTCGAGGCGGAACAACGTGCCGGAGAAGTCGAAGAGCACTCCGCGAATGGTCACGGGCCCGACGTTAACCCAGTGACGGAACCGTGATCACACCTTCGTGGCGAAACGAACAGCGACCAGTGCCGATCTCACCAGCGACACCAAGGAGGCCACCGGATGAACACTGTCCACAAAGGACTGACCAGGCACCTGCTCGCCCTCGCTCTCGGCGCGCTGCTGGCCGCGGGCGCGAGCCTGGCCTACCCGGCCGCCGCCGAGCCCCCGCCGGCCCCGGTGGCCGAACCGCTCACCCGGTGAAGTTCGACGTCGCGGGTCTCCGGCAGTCCCAGCACGCACAGCAGGCTGAGCACCGCGGCCGCCGCGACGTAGATCCCCACCGCCCCCGGCCCGTAGTCCGCGGCCAGCGCGGCCGCCACCGTCGGCGCGAGCGCGCCGCCGGCCACCCCACCGAGGTTGTAGGCGAAGGACGATGCGGAGTAGCGGAACCTGGTGTCGAACAGCTCGGGCAGGAACGCGCCGAGCGGACCGTAGACCAGACCCATGGCCCCCAGTGCGAGTGCCAGCGCCACGCCGGCCAGGACCACACTCCCGCTGCCCAGCAGCGGGAACAGCAGCAGCCCGGCGACCACCGAGAACAGCGTGCCGAAGATCAGCACCGGCTTGCGGCCATAGGCGTCGGAGGCCCTGGACGCCACGATCGTGCCCACGGCGAGGGCCCAGATGGTGATGATCGAGAGGATCAGCATGGTGTTGCGCGAGTACCCCAGCGTGGTGGTGCCGTAGGAGAGCACGAAGGTGGTCGAGGTGTAGAAGAGCACGTAGCAGACCACGATCACGCCGCCGCCCAGCAGCAGCCGCTTCGGCGCCTGCCGGAACATCTCCACCAGCGGCATCGAGGCCCGCTCCTGCTTCTCGACCAGCTCGGTGAACACCGGCGTCTCGGCGATCCGCAACCGCACGAACAGCCCGACCACCACCAGCACCGCCGAGGCCAGGAACGGCACCCGCCAGCCCCACTCCCGGAACGCCGCGTCGTCCAGCACCGCCGAGAGCAGCAGGAACGACCCACTGGCGGCGAAGAACCCGACCGACGGCCCCAGCTGCGGGAAGGCCGCGTACCAGCCCCGCTTCCCCTTGGGCGCGTGCTCGGTGGCCAGCAAGGCGGCCCCGCCCCACTCCCCGCCGAGCCCCAGCCCCTGCAGGAACCGCAAGATCACCAGCAACACCGGCGCCAGGATGCCGATCTGCGCCGCCCCCGGCAGCAACCCGATCCCCACCGTGGCCAGCCCCATCGTCAGCAGCGAGGCGACCAGCATCGACTTCCGCCCGACCCGGTCCCCGAAGTGCCCGAACAGCAGCGACCCCAGCGGCCGCGCGATGAAGGCCACCGCGAAGGTGGAGAACGCGGCCAGCGTGCCCACCACCGGGGACAGGTCGGGGAAGAAGGTCGAGTTGAGCACCAGCGCGGCCGCGGTGCCGTAGATGTAGAAGTCGTAGAACTCGATCGCGGTGCCGATGAAGCTGGCCACCGCGATCCGGGTCATCCCGTTTGAGCTGGTCACGCGGGCAGCCTGCGACACCGCCCGGTGATCGTCAATCCTTCGATCGACCAGTCGGCACTGGTCACCCCATGCGGTTGTTTGGCTACCTCGGGTGAGTGACTGTGGCCCAGCGCGGACGTGCCCGCCCGGCACATGGGAAGCCTGGACCGCAAAGATCCCACTACCGCAAGGAGTTGGTTGCCATGCGCCGCAGCAACACCACCGCACTGCTCGCCGGTATCGCCGCGCTGATGCTGGTCCTGCCCGGGACCGCCTTCGCGGACAACGACAAGTTCACCTACCGCTACCTCGACGAGGACGGCGACGTCGCGGTGAGCTCGCTGATCGATCCGCCGAGCGGGGAGTGCATCGCGATCCCGGAGGTCGCCGACGCGGAAGACGCGTACGCGTTCCGGCCGCGCAATGACACGGACTCGACCGCCGTGGTCTTCAAGGACGACAACTGCGGCAGTGACTCCTACTTCTCTCTGCGCCCCGATGGCGGCAGGGGCTCGGACCGGCTGAAGTTCCGCTCCGTGGTCTTCAGCTAGGCGAGCTCAGGGTGCGCCCGGCCCCGGCAGCGGCCGGGCGCGCCGCGGTCAGTGTGTGAACAGGCAGAACGGGTGGCCCACCGGGTCGAAGTAGACGCGGACGTGGTCCTGCGGCTGGAACTCGGCGAGGGTGGCTCCCGCGGCTTCGGCATGCGCGCAGGCGGCGGGCAGGTCGGCGACCTGGAAGTCCAGGTGGATCATCATGCCCTGGGCCATCGGGCTGGCCGGCCAGGTCGGGCGGTGGTAGTTCGGCTCGGTCTGGAAGGACAGGCCGGGGCCGCCGCCGGGCGGGCTGATCTTGACCCAGTCGGCCTCGTCCTGGACCACCTCCCAGCCCAGCAGGCGGCGGTAGAAGGTGGCCAGGCTCCTGGGGTCCGGGGCGTCCAGGACGACGCCGGAGAGGGTCAGGTCGGGATGTGCGGGCATCGGGCCTCCCGTGACGATGAACACGCTCCGTGTTGACTGGGGTGCCCGGTCACTTGGACTGATGAACCTGCGGCCTTACTGGCCGGTAAGCGGTAATCACACGGACAGTAGTTCGATCAACACGGTGTGTCGATGGACACACCGGTTCCGCTAACAGTCCGATAAAGGCTTTGGATACATCCTTCCCTGTTCAATCACGGAGCGAGACCTTCGATACGAGGGATGCTCCGAAAGAGTGGTGTGATCGGGGAAGGGGCGCGACATGGTGAACGCTCTGCTACCACTTTTCGTGATTCTGCCTGTGCTGTTGAGCATTGTGGATCTCGTGTGGCATTCGAAGAAGCTGCGCGCGAACCTGGCTCGGCGGCAGGCGCGGAAGGCGACCAGGGAGATCAGGGAACGTCGGCTACCGGCGCCGAGGGCGTGCCGGGCGGCGGCCACCGCGCGGCGGATCCAGCAAGCCAGGCTGCCGGTCAACCGAGGAGTCCTGATCACCACGCGCGCCGCGTCCGGGGTCTCCGCCGGGCTGTAGCGCGTTGAGATAACTCACACCGGCGGGAACGCCCAGCGCCACCGGGCAGTTCCCCGTTTTGGCTGTCCGGATTCTGCTCAGGCGCGGTAGATCAGCGCTGTGGCGACCGCGGCCACACCCTCGCCGCGACCGGTCAGGCCAAGTCCGTCGGTGGTGGTGCCGGAGACCGCGACGTCGCCGCCCGCGGCCTCGGAGAGCACCTTCTGCGCCTCGTCCCGGCGCTTGCCGATCCGCGGCGCGTTGCCGATGACCTGCACCACCGCGTTGCCCAGCTGCCAGCCGTCCTCGGCCAGCAGGTCCCGGACGTGCGCGAGCAGCTCGATCCCGTGCGCGCCGGACCAGCGCGGGTCGCCGGTGCCGAACACCGCGCCCAGGTCGCCCTTGCCCGCGGCGGAGAGCAGCGCGTCGCACAGCGCGTGCGCGGCCACATCGCCGTCGGAGTGACCGGCGCAGCCGTCCACGCCCTCCCAGAGCAGACCGGCCATCCAGCAGTCCCTGCCAGGCTCGATCGGGTGCACATCGGTGCCGACTCCGACACGCGGCGGGATCACGCCTGGCCCTCCACAGCTGGGGATCGCGCGGCCAGCAGGGCGCCGGCCACGGTGAGGTCGAACGGGGTGGTGACCTTCATCGCATCGGCGTGGCCGAGCACGGTGTGCACCGGGATGCCGATGCGCTCGACCAGGCCCGCGTCGTCAGTGGCGGCGACACCGTCGGCCAGCGCGGCCTCGTGGGCCCTGCGCAGCACGTCGACGGCGAAACCTTGGGGAGTCTGTACGGCCCGCAGCGTGGTGCGGTCCGGCGTGGCGCGAACCACACCGTCGGCGTCCACCTGCTTGATCGTGTCGGCCACCGGCAGGGCCGGGATGACCGCGGGGGCGCCTGCCCGCACGGCGGCGACCACGGAGGCGGTCAGCCCAGGCGGAGTGAAGGCGCGGGCCGCGTCGTGCACCAGCACGACCTCGGCATCAGGGACGATCTCCAGCGCGGCGTCCAGGGCCAGTTTGACCGACTCGGAACGCTCGGCACCACCGATGACGACGTGCACCGCCGCACCGACAGAAGCCAGTGCGGCGGTCACGACGTCAACTTCGGACCGTGGTGCGGCGACGACGACCTGCTGGACACAGCCCGATCGCCACAGACCACGTACCGCGTGTACCAATAACGGCTCGCCGCCGACTTCGACGAGGGCCTTCGGCACACCGGCACCGAGCCGCTCACCTCGCCCGGCAGCGGGCACGAGCGCGACAACACTCATGGCAGCGGCGGTGTCTTCTCTCGACTTGTCAGGAGGCGGTGGCGAGGACTTCGTCGAGGAGAACCTCGGCCTTGTCCTCGTCAGTGCCTTCGGCCAGGGCCAGCTCGCTCACCAGTATTTGCCGAGCCTTGGCCAACATGCGCTTCTCACCAGCGGACAGGCCGCGGTCCTTCTCCCGTCGCCAGAGATCGCGCACCACTTCGGCAACCTTGTTCACATCGCCAGAGGCGAGCTTCTCAAGGTTGGCCTTGTACCGCCGAGACCAGTTGGTGGGTTCTTCGGTGTGCGGAGCACGCAGCACCTCGAAGACCCGATCCAGACCTTCCTGACCGACAACGTCCCGCACACCGACGATCTCGGCGTTGTCCGCGGGCACCCGGACGGTGAGGTCTCCCTGCGCGACCTTGAGGACGAGGTACTTCTTCTCCTCGCCCTTGATCACGCGGGTCTCAATTGCTTCGATGAGAGCGGCACCGTGGTGCGGGTAGACGACGGTCTCTCCGACCTTGAAAACCATGTGTCCTCTGCCCCTTTCGCTGCCCCCATCCTAACACGTCCGGCCATCTCCGCTCGACCCCCCGGCGATCTGTAAGCGCAGGTCAGCGGCCACGGGAGGGGTTGACAAACCGGAGCGGGACATGCTTCCCCCGGTCAGCGCGGGGCAAGGCCGGGTCCACAGTGGACTTTTGATCTCCGCGAAACTCCGGGGCACGGCGAAATGGCCTACGCCGTATTGCCGCGAACAGGTGATCATCAATACCGGCCCGGCGCGGGGCACCAGGTGCCACCCGCGCGGGCGTGCTTGGTTAGGCTGCGGCCGAGGAGTTCACCAGGTACTCCAGGGAAGGATCGGCGCACTGTGAGCCGTGTAGAGCAGAAGGCAGTCCGTGCCCGCCTGGTCCCGGCGGCGCTGGGCCTGGGGATCGCGCTGGCCGTGACCGGCTGTGGCGCCGGCATGCAGTCGCAGACCGCGATCCAGGTGGCGGCGGTGAACGGGGCCAGCGGCAAGGTCGGGGCCATCGAGATCCGTGATGCCCAGTTCGCCTTCCCGGCGCAGCACAAGTACCCGGCCAAGAGCAACCCCTCCCTGCTGGTCAGCCTGATCAACAGCGGCGCGCAGGACGACCAGCTGGTCTCCGTCACCAGCGACGCCACCGGCGCGCCTGCCGAGGTCAAGGGCGGCAGCACGATCCCGGCCGGCTTCGTGCTGCGCGCCGAGGCCAACGAGGCCGAGCACGGCACCGGGAGCACCGGCTCCACCACGCCGACCAGCACCACCGGCGGCACCACGCCGACCTCCACCACCTCGACCTCCGCGACGCCGACCTCGGCCACCTCGCCGAGCACCTCGGCCGCGGACACCAGCAAGCTCAAGGTCGGCTCGGTGATGATCACCCTGGTCGGTCTCAAGCACGAGCTGTGGCCCGGTCAGACCATCCCGGTGACCTTCTCCTTCGCCAAGGCCGGTTCGGTCACCCTGCAGGTGCCGATCGCCGCGGACGAGGAGCCCCGCACGGCCGAGCCCACCACGGGTGGACACGGCGGCTCCGGCGGCCACTGACCCGCTGACTGTCGGACCGAGGCCCTAGGTTCGACTCTCGTGTCGAAGAACGTGCGCACGGCCCGTCCCGGCTACCGCTGTGCCGAGTGCGGCAACGAGGTGGCCAAGTGGGTGGGCCGCTGCCCGGAATGCCAGGCCTGGGGCACGGTCGAGGAGAAGGGCGCGGTCAAGCCCGCCCTCGCCAGGATCACCGCGGGCGTGGTGTCCGCGCCTGCCCGGCCGATCGGCGAGGTGGACATCGAGGCCGCCCGCGCGGTCTCCACCGGGGTCAGCGAGCTGGACCGGGTGCTCGGCGGCGGAGTCGTCCCCGGCGCGGTGATCCTGCTGGCCGGTGAGCCCGGTGTCGGCAAGTCCACCCTGCTGCTGGAGGTCGCGCACCGCTGGGCCGCCTCGCGGGGCAACGGGCGCTCGCTCTACATCACCGGCGAGGAGTCGGCCGGTCAGGTGCGGCTGCGCGCCGAGCGGACCGGGAACCTGCACGGCGAGATGTACCTGGCCGCCGAGGGCGAGCTGTCCGCGGTGCTGGGCCACGTGCAGGCGGTGCGGCCGGGGCTGCTGATCGTGGACTCGGTGCAGACCGTGCAGTCCGCCGCGATCGACGGCACCCCCGGCGGGGTCACTCAGGTGCGCGCGGTGGCCTCCGCGCTGATCGCGGTGGCCAAGGAGAACAACCTGCCGGTGCTGCTGGTCGGGCACGTCACCAAGGACGGCTCGATCGCCGGGCCCAGGGTGCTGGAGCACCTGGTGGACGTGGTGCTGCACTTCGAGGGCGACCGGCACTCCACCCTGCGGCTGGTCCGCGGCGTGAAGAACCGCTACGGCCCCGCTGACGAGGTGGGCTGCTTCGAGCTGCGGGACGACGGGATCATCGGCGTGGCCGACCCCTCCGGCCTGTTCCTCAACCAGCGCGAGGTCGGTGTGCCCGGCACCGCGGTGACGGTGATCGTGGAGGGCAAGCGGCCGCTGCTGGGCGAGGTGCAGGCGCTGGTCGCGGCGACCAACCTGCCCGCGCCCCGGCGCGCGGTGAGCGGGCTGGACTCGGCCCGGGTGGCCATGGTGCTGGCCGTGCTGGAGCGGCGCGGCCGGGTGCGCCTGGGCGACAAGGACGTGTTCACCGCGACCGTCGGCGGCATGCGGGTGCTGGAGCCCGCCGCGGACCTGGCGGTGGCGCTCGCGGTGGCCTCGGCCGCACGCGACGTGGCACTGCCGCCGACCATGATCGCGCTGGGCGAGGTCGGCCTGGCCGGTGAGGTGCGGCGGGTGGCCGGGGCCGGGCGGCGGCTGGCCGAGGCGGCCAGGATGGGCTTCACGCACGCGCTGGTGCCGCCGGACTCCGGGCCGCTGCCCGCGGAGATCAAGGCGACCGTGGTGCCCGACCTGGGTTCCGCGCTGCGAGAGCTGAAGTCCGAGGGCTGAGAACGTGGAAAGGCCCGCACACCCCCGAGCGGTGTGCGGGCCCTCTTCCAGCAAGCACGGCCTGGACCCCGAATCCCGGCCGGCCACAACACTTGATTGCGTCCACTAACTCGATGGCCAAGTGAACGCGATAACAATACCCCCTCCCCCCTGGGGTCTGTCACGCGCGGTCACCCAACGCTCACCGGGACGGCGCAATGCCCGCCTGAGCTGCGACAGCGGTGCCGACGGTGCTGTGCGAGATGATCGTGCCCCGCCGGAGGTGCTCGCTGTCAGTTCGCCGGCGAGACCCAGGGACACGCCGTGCCGCCCGCCGAGGTCGACCGCGCCGTCCTTGACCGTGACGCCGGGCAGCAGGCGCAGCGCCTGGTACAGCCGGTTGCGGACCTCGGTGCGCAGGCGGCCGGTGCGCAGCGCGGAGCGGGCGTTCTCGAAGGCCCGCTCTCGGCGAGCTCCCGTCGCAGGCCGCGCGCAGCCGGTCATCGTCCTCACAACCGGTGTTGCCCGCCGGGAGTCGAGGCGTTCACGCGATCGTGGCCGAACGTAGACTCCGGTGTCGGATCGGGCAGGAGGGACATCGTGAGCGAGCGGACGCAGTCGGAGCTGGTGTGGGCCACCCTGGCCCGGCTCGCGCCCGGCACGGCGCTGCGGGACGGCCTGGAGCGGATCCTGCGCGGCCGCACCGGCGGGCTGATCGTGCTCGGCCACGACGAGGCGGTGGAGTCGATCTGCGACGGCGGCTTCCGGCTGGACGTGGAGTTCAGCGCCACCCGGTTACGCGAACTGTCCAAAATGGACGGCGCGATGGTGCTGTCCACCGAGGCGGACCGGATCCTGCGCGCCAACGTGCAGCTGGTGCCGGACCCGACCATCCCGACCGAGGAGTCCGGCACCCGGCACCGCACCGCCGAGCGCACCGCGATCCAGACCGGGCACCCGGTGGTCTCGGTGAGCCAGTCGATGAGCATCGTCAGCGTGTACGTGGACGGGCGCAGGCACGTGCTGACCGACTCGGCCACCATCCTGTCGCGGGCCAACCAGGCACTGTCCACTTTGGAGCGTTACAAGGCCCGCCTCGACGAGGTGGCGCAGGCGCTGTCCGCGCTGGAGATCGAGGACTTCGTCACGCTCAAGGACGCGATGACCGTGGTGCAGCGGCTGGAGATGGTGCAGCGCATCGCGGACGAGATCGGCTGGCACGTGGTCGAGCTGGGCGCGGACGGCCGGCTGATCGAGCTCCAGCTGGACGAGCTGGTCGGCGGGGTCGAGCTGGACCGCGAGCTGGTCATCCGGGACTACCTGGTGGACGAGCCCGGCGCGCCGAGCGCGGAGCAGGTGGTCGCGGCGCTGGACGCGCTGGACGGCACCGAGCTGCTGGACGTGGCCGCGATCGCCGCCGCCTTCGGCTTCCCGGCCGGTCCCGAGTCACTGGACGGCCAGGTCAGCCCGCGCGGCTACCGGCTGCTGGCCAGGGTGCCCCGGCTGCCCGCGCCGGTGCAGCACCGGCTGGTGGAGCACTTCGGCTCGCTGCAGGCGCTGCTCGCGGCCACCGCGGACGACCTGCAGACCGTGGACGGCGTCGGCGACACCAGGGCGCGGATGGTCCGCGAGGGGCTGTCCAGGCTGGCCGAGTCCTCGATCGTGGACCGCTACGGCTGATCAGCGCAGCCGGAACGGGGTCGGCGCGCTGGCCAGGTCGTCGACCTTGGCCACCACCGAGTAGTCCCCCGCGGGCAGCGTCTTGCGCTTGCCCGCGCAGTTCGGCGCCGAGGTGCGGCCGTGCCAGGCCAGCCGGAACACCGCGGTGCCGCCGGGTTCCAGGGTGCGCAGGTCGGGGTTGCGGCCGGGATAGCAGTCGTTGCTGGACCAGAGCCGGGCGCCGTCCTGGCCCAGCACCAGGATCTCCTGCACCTTCGGGTCCAACTCGCGGGTGCACGGCACCGGGCCGGTGTTGGTCACCACCAGGCGGAACTCCGGTCGCTGGCCCACCCGGTACTCGGGCGCGCCGACCTCGGCGACGACCTTGGTGACCTCGTTCGGGCAAGGCTGCGGCGGCCCTGGCGGCGGAGGCGGGGGCGGGGGTGGCGGCGGTGGGGTCGCCTCCGAGGCAGGCGGGGCGGCACTGCTCGGCGGCGGCGCGGCCACCGGGCTGCTCGGCGCGGAGGAACCCGGGGTGGCGATGCCCCGCGCGGAGGCCGCGGCGCGCAGTTCGGCCAGCTCGCGCTCGGTGTCGTCGCTGCCGCCGAAGGCGAGGCCGACGGCCCACACCCCGAGGAGTAAGACGAGCACGAACGCGCCAAGGGCTACCGCGCGCCGGCGCCAGTACACCGACGGCGGGTGAGGTCCCACCGGATCGAGCACAAGCAGACGGTAACGCCCCGGTTGCTCCGAATGACGTAATTCGCCGTTCCGCCGTTTGGCGTGTTGCGTGCGCAACCAAGATCGGGCCGAACGCGTGAGTTTGCTCAAAGTCATCTTGCCGGTTCGCCCGGCGCGGGTTTCCATCGACACAGCCGCAGCTGAGGGGAGTGTCATGACCGCGATCGACGAACTGCTCCAGCGCAATGCCGTGGCAGGCGAACTGGGCCACCCGGAGATCCCTTCTCCGAAGCCCTCCCTGCACCTGGCGATCGTGACCTGCATGGATGCCCGGATCAAGGTGTTCGACGTGTTCGGCCTCCGGCACGGCGAGGCGCACATCATGCGCAACGCCGGCGGCGTGGTCACCGACGACATGATCCGCTCGCTGACCATCTCCCAGCGCAAGCTGGAGACCCGCGAGATCATCGTCATGCAGCACACCCGCTGCGGGATGGCGACCTTCACCGAGGACGAGTTCAAGGACGAGCTGGAGCGCGATACCGGCCTGCGCCCGCCGTGGGCGACGGAGGCCTTCCGCGAGGTCAAGGACAGCGTCCGGCAGTCCGTGCAGCGGGTGCGCCGCAGCCCGTTCCTGGAGCACACCGAGCACGTGCGCGGGTTCGTCTACGACGTGGCCACCGCGCTGCTGCACGAGGTCATCTAGTGTCCTGAGTTGTTAATTCGTGTGCAGTAGCGGGCGATGGAGTCCAGGATCTGGGCGGCGGTCTTGGTCCAGACGTAGGGCCGGGGATTGTCGTTCCAGGTCTTGATCCAGGCCCGGATGTCGGCGTTGAGCGCGCGGACGCTGGTGTGACTGCCGCGTTGGAGTTTCTTGGTGGTCAGCTCGGAGAACCAGCGTTCGACCAGGTTGAGCCAGGAGCTTGAGGTCGGGGTGAAATGCACGCTGAAGCGTGGGTGGGCGGCTAGCCAGCGTTTGATGGCCGGGGTCTTGTGGCTGGAGACGTTGTCCAGCACCAGATGCACCCCCAACTCGGCGGGGACCTCGGTGTCGATGACGGTCAGGAACTTCTTGAACTCGATCGCGCGGTGCCGTGCGTGCAGCCCGCCCGATGACCTTGCCGGTGGTGATGTCCAGCGCCGCGTAGAGGCTGGAGGTGCCGTGCCGGATGTAGTCGTGACTGGCCCGCTGTGGCGTGCCAGGCAACAGGGGCAGGATCGGTGCGGTGCGGTTGAGTGCCTGGATCTGGGACTTCTCGTCCACGCACAGCACCACCGCCCGTTCCGGTGGCGCGAGATAGAGACCGACCACGTCTTTGACCTTGTCCACAAACAGCGGGTCCTTGGACAGCTTCCAGGCCTCACGGCGGTGTGGCTGGAGTGCGAAGGCGTTCCAGATCCGGGAGATCGCGGTCTGGGTCAGGCCGGAGGAGGCGGCCATCGAGCGGGTGGACCAGTGCGTGGCGGTCTCCGGCGTGGACTCCAGCGTCTTGGTGATCACCGCCTCGACTTGCTCGTCGGTGATGGTGCGGGGGCGGCCGGGGCGTGGCTCGTCGAGCAGACCGTCCACTCGGTCGGTGTGAAACCGTGAGCGCCACTTCGCGACCGTGCCGCGCTGGATTCCCAGCTCGGTGGCGATCTCGCTGTTGGAGCCGCCTTCGGCGCACCGCAGCACGATCCGTGACCGCAGTGCCAGTGCTTGTGCTGTCTTCCGGCGCCGTGCCCAGCCTTCCAGCATGTCTCGCTCGTCGGCGGTGAGGACTAGCTCAGGCAGCTTCGGGTTCGGCATAGGAAACCCTAGCCCCTGCACGCGAACTAACGACTCAGGACACTAGGGACTCGGTCCTTTAGGGGAAGGTCAGGGTCCGCACGAACAGGGTGACCACGATCAGCACGGTCGGGAAGCAGACCAGGAACATCGCGAACGTGTAGCCCATGATGTCGCGGGCCTTGAGCCCGAGCACGGCCAGCGTCGGCAGCATCCAGAACGGCTGGAGCAGGTTGGCGCTGGCCTCGCCGAGGTCGTAGACCACCACCATCCAGCCCTGGTGCACCTGGAGCTGGTTGGCCGCCTCCAGCACGTACGGCGCCTCGATCACCCACTTGCTGCCGCCGCTGGGCACGAACACGCCCAGCACGCAGGAGTAGATCGCGATCAGCGCCGGGTAGAGCGCCGGGTTGGAGATGTCCACCAGCCAGCCCGCGATCGCCCCGGACAGGCCGGTGAAGGCGATCATGCCGAAGATGCCGCCGTAGAGCGGGAACTGCAAGAGCACCCCGGCCGCGGCCGGCGCGCCCGCGCGCACCGCGGCGACCAGGCGGTGCGGCCGCCAGTGCAGGATCAGCGCGAGCAGCAGCAGGACCAGGTTGATGGTGTTGAGGTCCAGCGCGTTCAGCGGGCTGCCGGTGGCGTTGACGAAGTGCCGGACCAGGTACCAGGAGCCGAGGGCGAACAGCAGCACGGAGAACACCGGGCTGCGCTCCAGCCAGTCGCCGGGACGGCCCTTCGGCTCCGGTTCGGCCGGGCCGACCAGCGGTCGCAGCTCGATGCCCAGGTCGGCGGCGGTCTTGGCGCGCTCGCCGGTCGGCGCGATCACCGCCGCGGTGACCACGGCGACTGCGAACACGATCAGCGTGGCCACGATGCCCTGCCACAGGAAGATCGTCTCGGTGAGCGGGATCAGCCCGGACCCGCGCCCCGCCTTGATCACCTCCTGCACCGCCTTGGGGCTGGAGTCCGCGCTGGCCACCTGGAGCGCGGCCGAGCCGGACAGGCCCTGCGCCCACACCGTGCCCAGGCCGAGGAAGGCCATCGCGCCCAGCGCCCGGTAGTCCACCCCGCGCACCAGCCTGGCGATCTCCTTGGCCAGGATCGCGGTGAAGATCAGGCTGAACGCCCAGTTCAGGTACGAGGTGAGCATGGAGGCCGCGGCGGTGAAGGTGATCGCCGCGCGCGGGGTCTTCGGGATCCTGGCCAGCCAGGCGATCACCTTGGCCACCGGCCGGGCGGTGGCCAGCGCGTACCCACCAATGATGATCATGGCCATCTGCAGGGTGAAGGTGACCAGGCTCCACACGCCCTTGCCCCAGGCGTCCACCATGGTGGTCAGCCCCTGACCGGTGGCCAGGCCGAGCAGCAGCACCAGGAAGGTGCCGACGAGCACGAAGCCGAAGGCGTCCGGCAGCCAGCGTTCGGTGAACGCGGTGAACCGCAAGGCGATCCGGGCCGCCAGGTTGTCCTGGGGCGGGGCTGGGCGGGTGGCCATGTTTCCTCCGCGGGCGGGGTGGGTGCGAGGATTGTGCACGCTATGGCGACTGTTGTTTCCCTGGATCCGGACACGCTTGTCGGCTGGTTCGACCGTGTCGCCCGTGACCTGCCTTGGCGGGACCCCGACTGCACCGGCTGGGGGGTGCTGGTCAGCGAGATCATGTTGCAGCAGACCCCGGTCGCGCGGGTGGAGCCGATCTGGCGCGAGTGGCTGGCGCGCTGGCCGACACCCTCGGCGCTGGCCGCGGCGAGCCAGGGCGAGGTGCTGCGGGCCTGGGGCAAGCTGGGCTACCCGCGCCGGGCGCTGCGGCTGCACGCGGCGGCCACCGCGATCGCGGCCGAGCACGGCGACGTGGTGCCGTCAGACGTGGACACCCTGCTGGCGCTGCCCGGCATCGGCGCGTACACCGCGCGGGCGGTGGCGGCCTTCGCCTACGGCCAGCGCTGCCCGGTGGTGGACACCAACGTGCGCCGGGTGGTGGCCCGGGCGGTGCACGGGGCTGGCGACGCCGGTCCGCCCTCGACCACCAGGGACATGGCCGATGTCGAGGCGCTGCTGCCCAGCGATCCGGCCCGGGCCGCGCGGTACTCGGCGGCGCTGATGGAGCTGGGCGCGGTGGTGTGCACCGCGCGCTCGCCCCGCTGCGCGGACTGCCCGGTCTACGCCGACTGCGCCTGGCAGCGGGCCGGGCGACCGGCGTACGCGGGCCCGGCCAAGGTGGTGCAGAAGTTCGCCGGCACCGACCGGCAGGTGCGCGGCCGGCTGCTGGACGTGCTGCGCGGCGCCCCGGGCCCGGTGCCCAGGGCGGCGCTGGACGCGGCCTGGGACGAGGCTGGGCAGCGGGACCGGTGCCTGCACTCGCTGCTGGTGGACGGGCTGGTGGAGCAGACCGACGACGGGCTGTTCGCGCTACCCGGCGAGGCCTAGGAACGCGCTGTTGCCGCGGCGGCTGCTCAGAGCGGGTACGGGCCGAACCGGCCCCAGGCGATGACCACGGCCAGCACCAGGAAGATCGCCGACGGCGGGAGCTGGCCGTACTCCTTGCGCCGCACGTGCACGATCACCGCGCCCAGCATGGTGATCGCCAGGCCGAGGGCGGCGATCGGGACCAGCACCGGTGCGATGCCGGTGACCGCGGGCAGGATCAGGCCGAGCGCGCCGAGCACCTCCACCGCGCCGATGACGCGGAACGTGCCGTCGGAGAAGTCCTCGGCCCAGCCCATCTTGTCGAGCAGCTTCGCCCGGCCCTGGATGAGCTTGGCGGCGCCCGCGCCGAGCATGGCGGCGGCGAGCACGATCTGCAGGATCCACAGCACGGTGTTCATAGCGGCTCCAGGTGGGCCAGGTGCACGGACTAGCGTGCTGCGATTGTGGCGGACGCACTGGAGATGTTCTTCGACCCCGAGGCCGACACGGCGGTGCGCGGGCTCTGGCGCGCGCTGGAGGCGGCCGGGGTGCCCAGCCTGGCCACGCTGAGCCACCGCGCGCACCAGCCGCACATCTCGCTCGCGGTGGCCGCGCAGATCCCGGCCAGGGCCAGGGCGGAGCTGCGCGCGGACCTGGCGCTGCTGTCCATGCCCGGTCTCTGGCTGCACAACGTCGGGGCCTTCGCCACCAGCGAGAACGTGCTGATGCTGGCCGCGGTGGTGGACGCCGAACTGCTCGCGGTGCACTCGGCCGTGCACGACGTGCTGGCCGGGCGGGTCAAGCACCCCTCGGCCTACTACCTGCCCGGTTCCTGGGTGCCGCACTGCACGCTGGCCCAGGGCGTCACCGGCGCGGAGCTGGCCGCCGGGTTCGCCGCGGTGCACCCGTACCAGCCGATCCGGGCGGGCGTGTCCGCGATCGGCGTGGTGGACACCCGCACCGGTGCCGTCGACGAGCTGTGGTCGGCCTAGCGGCCCAGCACCTCGCTGACAAAGGCCTCCACCGCGCCCCGGTACTGCTCGGGGGTCTCGTAGTGCACGACGTGACCGGCGCCCTTGGCCAGGAAGTAGCGGCCGTCCCCGGCCCGCCGGGCCACCTCGGCGATCTGGCCGGGCGGCATCGCCGAGTGCTCGGCCTCGATGGCCAGCAGCGGGCAGCGCACCGCCTCGACGAAGGACCCGTACTCGCGCTCGCCCCACTCCCCCGCGATCTCGTAGAGGTCCTCCAGGTCGGCGGTGAGCCGGTAGCCGTCCGCGGTCTCCTCGAAGCACTCGATGAAGTAGTCGCCGACCTCGGCCCGGTCCGCGCCGAAGAAGGCGCGCACCGCGGCCAGCGAGGCGAACGGCACCGGCCAGGCGGCGAACCAGTCCCGCCAGACTTCAACGGTCTTGCCGCGCTGGTCGGGGGCCATGTCCTCGGACACCACGGCCCGCACCAGCTCGGGATGCCGGGCCGCCAGCGCCCAGGCGTGCAGGCCGCCCATGGAGTGGCCGATCACGATCGCCGGCCCCAGGTCCAGCTCCCTGATCCGCGCGGCCGCGTCGTCGGCGAAGACCTCGGTGCGCCAGGGCTTGTCCCTGGTGGCGCGGCCGTGCGCGCGGGCGTCCAGGCCGACCACCCGGCCGTAGCGGCGCAGCCACTGGGCGGTGGACCACCAGGTGCTGGCCCGGCCCATCAGCCCGTGCAGCAACAGGATTCCCGGTCCCTCGCCACCGAAGTCGACCACGCCGTGTTGCATGCCAGCCAGGCTAGGCTGGCCGCATGGCCGTTGTGAAGATCAATGCGATCGAGGTGCCGGACGGGTCCGGCGCGGAGCTGGAGAAGCGGTTCGCCGCCCGGCTGGGCGCGGTGGAGAAGGAGCCGGGCTTCCTCGGCTTCGAGCTGCTCCGTCCGAAGGCGGGCGAGGAGCGCTACTTCGTCTACACCCGCTGGGAGACCGAGGAGCACTTCCAGGCGTGGATGGGCGGTTCGGCCAAGGCCGCGCACGCCGGTGAGCGGGCCAAGCCGGTGGGCACCGGGTCCAGCCTGCTGGAGTTCGAGGTCGTGCTCAGTGCCGGACCCAGCACCGCGGACTGAGCTGGCGCGCGCCGCGGAGCTGCTCCGCGGCGCGGACGCCCTGCTGGTGTGCGCAGGCGCGGGCATGGGTGTGGACAGCGGCCTGCCGGACTTCCGCGGTGACGCGGGCTTCTGGCGGGCCTACCCGCCCTACGCCGCGCTCGGCCTGCGCTTCGCCGAACTGGCCGACCCGGTGCACTTCGCCGAGGACCCGGCGCTGGCCTGGGGCTTCTACGGGCACCGGCTGGCGCTGTACCGCTCGACCGTGCCGCACGCCGGGTTCGGCATCCTGCGCAAGTGGGGTGAGCGGCTGCCGCGCGGGCAGTGGGTGTTCACCTCCAACGTGGACGGGCAGTTCCAGTCGGCCGGGTTCGAGCGGGTGGCCGAGTGCCACGGCTCGATCCACCACCTCCAGTGCGCGGGTTCCTGCTCCGACGACATCTGGTCCGCCGAGGGCTTGGCGGTGCAGATCGACCCGGCGACCATGCGCGCGGTCGGCGAGCTGCCGAGCTGTCCCGGCTGCGGCGGGCTGGCCAGGCCCAACATCCTGATGTTCGGCGACTACGACTGGGTCGGCCATCGCAGCCAGTCCCAGCTGGACGCCTACACCGCCTGGCGGCGGGAGCTGCGCGGGGCGAACCTGGTGGTGGTCGAGATCGGCGCCGGGCAGGCCGTGCCCACCGTGCGCAGGCAGGCCGAGCTGGCCAGCGCGGCCGGTGGCGGGCTGATCCGGATCAACCCGCGTGAGCCGGAGGTCCGGCACGGCCGAGGGGTCTCGCTGCCGCTGACCTGCCTGGACGCCCTCACCGAGCTGGACCGGCTGATCTAGTGTCCCGAGTCGGGACACTAAGACCTGGTCTCAAAACTCGGCGTGTCGCTAGGTGAACCAACGGCCCGCCCCTGGCTCCGCACCGCCCGCCTGTGGGCCCGGCCCGACGGACCGGAGGTCTGTCAGAGAGACTGGGGGCCAGTGCCCGCCCTCTCAACCTGGAGCCTTTGATGCCGCAGGGGACCGTCCGTTGGTTCGACGCCGAACGAGGTTTCGGCTTCCTCGCGCTCGAGGACGGCTCGCCGGACGTGTTCGTGCACGCCTCCGAGATCGTCGGGGACGGCGGCGCGAAAGTGCTCCGCGAGGGTCAGGCCGTCGTGTTCGAGGTCGGCGAGAACGACCGCGGGCCCCAGGCGCTGCGCGTTCGCGTCACCGCCGATGCGGCCACCGGCAGCGCCGTGGGCCTGCTCGGCACCGTCAACTGGTACGAGCCGGGCAAGGGGTACGGCTTCGCGTCGCCGGACGGCGGCGGCGCCGACATCTTCGTGCACAGTTCCGCCATCGTGACCGGCGGCGTGGTCACCGAGGGGCAGCGGGTGGCCTTCCTGATCGTCGAAGGCGAGCGCGGCCCGCAGGCCGGGCACGTGATCCCGCTGGGAGCAGGGGCCGGCTCACCCGCTGCGGCTGGCATCGCGGACGGTGCCGACGGCACGGTGGCCTGGTACGACGAGGACAAGGGCTTCGGCTTCATCAACCCCGACTCCGGCGCCGGGGACGTCTTCGTTCACGCCCGGGCCCTGGCCGAGGGGCTGACGTGGCTCGCGGAGGGCGACCGCGTCGCCTACGAGGTGGCTAGTGGAGACAAGGGCCCGCAGGCCCGCGACGTGCACCTGGTCCGGGGCGCCGAGCCCCAGACGGCGCCGCAGCGGTCGGCACCTGCCGCGGCCGCAGGGCCGGCGGCGCGGGACGTGCCCGTACGAGGCGGCGAGGGCGTCGTCGCGCGCTACGACGGCGACCGCGGCTTCGGCTTCATCACCCCGGACGCAGGCGGCGACGATCTCTTCGCCCACGCGTCCGTGATCATGGGGTCGGAGCCGCTGCAGAAGGGTGACCGGGTCCGGTACGCGGTGCGTCAGAGCGACCGGGGCCCGCAGGCCGACCGCATCGAACGCCTCTGAAGAGGCGGCCCCACCGATGGCTGATCACTTCCCGACGAGAGTGCGTTCGGTCCGGTCGTAGCGCAGCCCGAGGCGTTTGAACCGCAGCAGCCAGGAGATGGTGCGTTCGACGACCCAGCGGACCTGGCCGAGGCGGGACTTGCCCTCAATCCCGCGCCGGGCGATACGGACCTTGATACCGCGGCGGGTCAGGTAGCGGCGGCAGCGGCGGTAGTCGTAGCCCTTGTCGGCGTGCAGCTTGTCCGGTCGGCATCGTGGCCGGCCCGCCCGGCCGTGGTGGCCGCGCACGGTCGGGTTCGTGTCCAGCAGTGGCTCGAACAGCATGCTGTCGTGGGTGTTTGCCGCCGACAACATGATGTGCAGCGGTAGCCCGTTCGCGTCGCACAGAACGTGGTACTTGGAGCCGGCTTTACCCCGGTCAGTGGGGCTGCAGCCGGTCAGCTCGCCCCCCTTTTCGACCGCACCGACACCGCGTCGATGCAGCCTCTGGTCCAGTCGAGCTCGTCGATGTTGGACAGCTCGTCGAGCACGAGCTGGTGCAGCCGGTCCCACACGCCGGCGTCCTGCCGCTCACGTAACCGCCGCCACGCGGTGTGCCCGGAACCGCATCCGAGCTGCTCGGGTAGGTCTCGCCGGCGGCAGCCGGTGTCGAGCACGAACAAGATCCCCTCTAACGCGGCACGGTCATCGATCCGGGGCCGCCCACCCGGACCGCGCGGCGCTGGTCGGGACGGGATCAGGGGTTCGATCAGCTCCCAGAGCCGGTCTTCGACCCGCCGCTGCTGCGTCATCTTCGCCACGACTGCCCACGATCGACGACCAGGACCGGCAGGTTACGCAGTGACACACCCTTAAGTTTTGAGACCAGGTCTAAGGGCCGGAGCTGGGCACGGTGAGGGTGGCCAGGATCGAGCGGTGCGCGCTGCCGGCCACGTCGAAGACGTCGAAGCGGTCCACCGGGCAGCGCTTGTCCACCAGCACGTGGTCCAGGGTCACCGGCGGCGGGAACGCGCCCCTGGCCGGCCAGGTGCTGGTCAGCCCGGCGCCCGCCTGGTCGGCGGCGTCCTGGTAGCCCTGGCCGAGCAGGCGGCGCAGCGGCGAGTGGTCCAGGGTGGCGTTGAAGTCACCGGCGAGCACCCTGGCCGGGCCTTCGGTGCGGGGTTCGGGCAGCGTGCCCAGGTCCAGCAGCCAGGACTCGGCGCCCTTCGGGCCCACCGGGTCCCTCGGGTGCACCGCCATGATCTCCAGGCCGCGCGGGCCCGGCAGGTTGACCAGCGCGGCGGGCTGGGCGTACGCCCCGGGCGCGGGGGTGCGGCCGAGCGCGATCCTGGTCAGCGGGTGCCGGGCGGCGATCCCGGTGCCGGTGGCGCCCGCGCCCGGCTCGAACACCCGGAATGGCAGCTCCTGGCCCAGCCCGGCCGCGTCCAGCGCGGCCACCGCCTCCGGGGTCAGCTCCTGCAGGTTGAGCACGTCGGCCTTGGCACCCCTGGCCAGGTTGACCACGGTCGCGGCGTCCGCCCGGCCGAAGAACATGTTCACCGAGAGCACCCTGACCTGGGTGCCGACCGCGATCGGCCGGGCCTTCACGAACGCCCTGGGCAGCACGATCAAGCCGAGCAGCACGGTGCACAGCACCAGCACGATGGCCAGCAGCCAGCGCTTGAGCAGCAGCGCGAGCAGCGCCAGCACCGCGGCCGCCGGCAGCGCGTACGGGGTCAGCGCGATCGCCGCGGCGGCGTACTTCTGCTGGTCGAAACCCACCCCGCGCAGCGCGCTGAGCACCACCACCGGCGCGGCCACCAGCAACAGCAGCACCCCGGCGAGCTTGCCGCCCGGCCGCCGCCGCTTCGGCTCCTCGGGCTCCGGCGGGCGCGGCGGCGCGCCACGACGCGTCAGTGGCGTCGTGTCGGCCTCGATCCGCGAGTGGGTCACCCCACCAGAGTGCCTGAACATCCGGCCCGAGGCGGGGAAATGCGGAAGGGGCAGGTCACCGAAGTGGCCTGCCCCTCCCGGGTGGTGCGTTGGTCAGCCGTTGGTGCCGGTGCCCGCTTCGGGCTCGTCACCGGCCGAGCCGGCCAGGTCGACGGGCGGTGCGTCCGGCACGCGGGTCGGCTTGGCCTCGCCGCGGAAGACGAACTTCACCTTGTCGTCCGGACCCTCGCCGTCCCAGCCCTCGACATCGCAGATGATGATCTGCCCGGGCTGGATCTCGCCGAAGAGGATCTTCTCCGACAGCTGGTCCTCGATCTCGCGCTGGATCGTCCGGCGCAGCGGCCGGGCGCCGAGCACGGGGTCGAAGCCGCGCTTGGCCAGCAGCTTCTTCGCCACCGGGGTGAGCTCCAGCGACATGTCCTTGTTGCGGAGCTGGGTCTCCACCCGGTTGATCATCAGGTCGACCATCTTGATGATCTGTTCCTCGGTGAGCTGGTGGAAGACGATGATGTCGTCGATCCGGTTGAGGAACTCGGGGCGGAAGTGCTTCTTCAGCTCGTCGTTGACCTTCTGCTTCATCCGGTCGTAGTTCGAGCCGGCGCCGGTGTTGGCGGTGAAGCCGAGGCCGACGGCCTTGGAGATGTCCTGGGTGCCGAGGTTCGAGGTGAAGATGATCACGGTGTTCTTGAAGTCCACCGTGCGGCCCTGACCATCGGTCAGGCGGCCGTCCTCGAGCACCTGGAGCAGCGTGTTGTAGACCTCCTGGTGCGCCTTCTCGATCTCGTCGAAGAGCACCACGGAGAACGGCTTGCGCCGCACCTTCTCGGTGAGCTGACCGCCCTCCTCGTAGCCGACGTACCCGGGGGGCGCGCCGAAGAGCCGCGAGGCGGTGTAGCGGTCGTGGAACTCGCCCATGTCGATCTGGATGAGCGCGTCGTCCTCGCCGAAGAGGAACTCGGCCAGCGCCTTGGACAGCTCGGTCTTACCCACACCGGACGGGCCGGCGAAGATGAACGAGCCGGACGGACGCTTCGGGTCCTTCAGACCGGCGCGGGTGCGGCGGATCGCCTGCGAGACGGACTTGACCGCCTCGAACTGGCCGATGATCCGCTTGTGCAGCTCGTCCTCCATGCGGAGCAGACGCGAGGTCTCCTCCTCGGTGAGCTTGAAGACGGGGATGCCGGTCCAGTTCGCCAGCACCTCGGCGATCTGCTCCTCGTCGACCTCGGCGACGACGTCGAGGTCACCGGCCTTCCACTGCTTCTCCCGCTCGGCCTTCTGGCCCAGCAGCTGCTTCTCCGCGTCCCGGAGCTTGGCCGCGCGCTCGAAGTCCTGCGCGTCGATCGCGGACTCCTTGTCCCGGCGCACGTCGGCGATCTTCTCGTCGAACTCGCGCAGGTCCGGCGGCGCGGTCATCCGGCGGATCCGCATCCGGGCGCCGGCCTCGTCGATCAGGTCGATCGCCTTGTCCGGCAGGAAGCGGTCGTTGATGTAGCGGTCGGCCAGGGTGGCCGCCTGCACCAGCGCGCCGTCGGTGATGGAGACGCGGTGGTGCGCCTCGTACCGGTCGCGCAGACCCTTGAGGATCTCGATGGTGTGTTCCAGCGAGGGCTCGCCGACCTGGATCGGCTGGAAGCGCCGCTCCAGCGCGGGGTCCTTCTCAACGTGCTTGCGGTACTCGTCCAGCGTGGTGGCGCCGATGGTCTGCAGCTCACCGCGGGCGAGCATCGGCTTCAGAATGCTGGCCGCGTCGATCGCGCCCTCGGCGGCGCCAGCGCCGACCAGGGTGTGGATCTCGTCGATGAACAGGATGATGTCGCCGCGGGTGCGGATCTCCTTGAGCACCTTCTTCAGGCGCTCCTCGAAGTCACCGCGGTAGCGGGAACCGGCCACCAGCGAGCCGAGGTCGAGGGTGTAGAGCTGCTTGTCCTTGAGCGTCTCGGGCACCTCGCCCTTGACGATCCGCTGGGCAAGGCCCTCCACGACCGCGGTCTTGCCGACGCCGGGCTCACCGATGAGCACCGGGTTGTTCTTGGTGCGGCGGGACAGCACCTGCATGACCCGCTCGATCTCCTTCTCGCGCCCGATGACCGGGTCGAGCTTGCCCTCGCGGGCGGAGGAGGTGAGGTTGCGGCCGAACTGGTCCAGCACCAGCGAGGAGGACGGGGTGCCCTCGCCGCGGCCGCCGGACTCGGCGGGTTCCTTGCCCTGGTAGCCGGAGAGCAGCTGGAGCACCTGCTGCCGCACCCGGTTCAGGTCGGCGCCCAGTTTCACCAGGACCTGGGCGGCCACGCCCTCGCCCTCGCGAATCAGGCCGAGCAGGATGTGCTCGGTGCCGATGTAGTTGTGGCCGAGCTGGAGCGCCTCCCGCAGGGAGAGCTCGAGAACCTTCTTCGCCCTCGGCGTGAACGGGATGTGCCCGCTCGGCGCCTGCTGGCCCTGACCGATGATCTCTTCGACCTGCTGGCGCACGCCTTCAAGGGCGATGCCCAGCGACTCCAGCGCCTTGGCGGCGACACCCTCACCTTCGTGGATCAAGCCCAGAAGGATGTGCTCGGTGCCAATGTAGTTGTGGTTCAACATCCTGGCTTCCTCCTGGGCCAGGACAACCACCCGCCTCGCGCGGTCGGTAAACCTTTCGAACATTCGCACTCCCTGACTGCTGCGCCGGCGGCCCTCGACCCCGCGTTCGCTCCCGGGTCGGCACCGTAGGGCCACTCTAGTCGGCCCGACTTCTTCCTTCCGTCCTCACACTCTCGCTACTGACCGACACAACGAGTGTGAGGTGGACACAATTCCACCGGATCGGCGGTGTCCGCTGAGCGCGAACAAACTGCCGCCTGGCGACCGGATCACCCCGATGGCGGAACACCTGATCACCCTAGGTTAGGTTAGGCAAGCCTGACCATCGATCGAGGAGATCCTGGTGACCGTCCGTCTGGCGCCGAGCGCACTGGCCGCCTCGCTGGCTGGTGTCGACACCTCGCGCGGACACGTCACGGTGCGCTTCGGGACTCCGGATGACTCCTGGCGGGTCTGCGCCGACCTGCTGGCCGACCCGGCCCAGTTCGACCGGTGGCGGAAAGACCTCGCCACTTGGCTCAACGAACACTACGACGGAAATATTCCGGACCGCACCACCGCGGGCTACGTGCTGGCCTGGTACCTCCAGGTGCCCGCCTACCTGGGTGCCATCCTGTTCCACACCGCCCGCCGGGTGCCCTGGCTGCGGCCCGGCGACCTCGCATTCCGCCTTTCGGGTGATCGTCCGCACCCCGACGGCATCGCGCTGCTTTCTGCCGGTTTTGTCTGCCTGCCCGAGGACCCGGCGGCAGGCACCCCCGAGGCGACCGTGGTCCGGGACGAGGCCGCGCTGGCCGGGGTGCTGCGGGCCCGCTTCGCCGGGCACGCCAGGGAGTTCGTCGCGGCCTACGGCCCGACCACCCGGCTGGGCAGGCACATGCTGTGGGGCGCGGCCACGGACGCGCTGGACAGCGCGCTGTGGCAGACCGGCCGGATGCTCGGCGACGAGGGCGCAGGCGTGGCCGGGGCCGCGCTGGTGCTGCCCGAGCTGATCGAGCCGTTCACCTCGCCGTCCCGGCTGTACCCGGTGCACGGCGAGGGCCGCACGGTGTGGACCCGGCGGCGGGAGAGCTGCTGCTTCCACTTCGCCCTCGACGGCCAGACCGCCTGCGCGACCTGCCCGAGGGTGTCCGCGGCCGAGCGGGAAAAGCGGGTGCTCGCCGACTCCTGAGGCGGTTCACTGCGCCGGTGGACTGGGTGCGGGACTTCTACTCCAGGACCGGTGCGTGGTGGGCCGAGGCCGACGCGCAGGTCACCGAACGGGACCAGCGGCGGGTGCGGCTGCTGCGCGCGCACGGCCCCGCGGCAGGCCGGGTGCTGGAACTGGGCTCGGGCTACGGCACGACCGCGGTGGCCACCGCGCGGGCCGGGTACGCGGTGACCGCGGTGGAGGTCAGCGACCGGGTCAGCGCCGCGCCCGGGCTGACCCACGAGCGGCTGAGCAGCGTGCAAGCCGACTTCTTCGAGGTCGAGCTGCCGGGTGAGTTCGACGCGGTCTGCTACTGGAACGGCTTCGGCGTCGGCTCCGATGACGACCAGCGCAGGCTGCTCACCAGGATCGCGGGCTGGCTGCGGCCGGGCGGGGTGGCGCTGGTGGACGTGTTCAACCCGTTCGTCTGGGCCGGCTGGCACGGCGACGAGGAGCACCTGCTGCCGGACCCGGCCCGCGGCTACCGGCACGAGCTGCGCGAGCGGACCAGCTTCGACCCGGTCACCTGCACCGCGACCGACACCTGGTGGGACGTGGCCGAGCCGGACCGCGAGCTCACCCAGACCCTGCGCTGCTACACCCCGGCCGACCTGGGCCTGCTGCTCACCGGCACCGGCCTGGCGCTGTCCGGGATCGTGGTCGGCGAGGACGAACCGGCAGGTCCGGGGCTGTTGCGGGAGCACCACGAATATCTCGCGGTGCTGCGGCCCAGTTAGAGCTGGTGGCGGCTGCCCACCGGCACGACCAGCGGGGTGCCCGCGACCGGGTCCGTGATCACCTTGGCCTCCAGCTCGAAGACCTCCCGGAGCAGGTCCTCGGTGAGCACCTCGGCCGGCGGGCCCTGGGCGACGATCTTGCCGGCCCGCATGGCGACCAGGCGGTCGGCGTAGCGGGCGGCCAGGTTGAGGTCGTGCAGCACCATCACCACGGTGCGGCCGGCCTCGGCGTGCAGCCGGTGCACCAGGTCCAGCACGTCGACCTGGTGGGCCAGGTCCAGGTAGGTGGTGG
Organism: Crossiella sp. SN42; assembly: GCF_023897065.1. Lineage (GTDB taxonomy): Bacteria > Actinomycetota > Actinomycetes > Mycobacteriales > Pseudonocardiaceae > Crossiella. Next base: position 65,292 of record NZ_JAMHIV010000021.1, on the reverse strand, counting down.
GCTCGTCCAGCAGCAGCAGGTCGGTGCCCTGGGCCAGCGCCATGGAGATCCAGGCGCGCTGGCGCTGCCCGCCGGAGAGCTGGTCCAGGGTGCGTTCGGCGAACTCCAGCATGCCGGTCATCCGCAGCGCCTCGGCCACCGTGCCCTCGTCGTCGCTGGACCACTGCCGGTACCAGGACTGGTGCGGGTGGCGGCCGCGGGCGACCAGGTCGGCCACGGTCAGGCCCTCCGGCGCGGTCGGGGTCTGCGGCAGCACGCCGAGCACCTTGGCCACCTCGCGGGTGGGCGTCTGGTCGATCCGCTTGCCGTCCAGCAGCACGTGGCCGCGCTGCGGGCTGATCAGCCGGCCCAGCGCGCGCAGCAGGGTGGACTTGCCGCAGCCGTTGGGGCCGATCACCGCGGTCACGGTGCCGTCCAGCACGGCGAAGTCCAGGCCGTCGACGACCACGTTGTCGCCGTAGGCCAGGGTCAGCTCGCTGGCGGCGAGGCGGGTCGCTGGGGCGGCTGTGGGCAGCGCGGTCATCCGCGTACCTCCCGATAGCGTCGGACGAGCAGGAACACCAGGTACGGAGCGCCGAGGACGGCGGTGACGATGCCGACCGGCAGTTCGACCGTGCCGAAGGCGGTGCGGGCGAGCACGTCGGCGGTGACCGTGAGAGCAGCCCCGACCACCGCGCTGGCCAGCAGCGGCGGCTGGGCCAGGCCGGAGAGGCGCAGCGCGATCTGCGGCACGGCCAGCGCGACGAACTCCACCGGGCCCGCCGAGGCGGTGGCCACCGCGGCCAGCCCGACCGCGGCCAGCACCAGCAGCGAGCGGCTCAGCTCGACCCGCACGCCGAGCGCGCGCACGGTGTCGTCGTTGAACTGCAGCGCGCCCAGGGTGCGGGCGCCGAAGAGGGTGAGCGGGACCAGCACCGCCAGCGCGATGGCCACCGGCACCACGTGGTCCCAGCCGCGGGCGTTGAGGCTGCCGGTCAGCCACACCATGGCCCGGCCTGCGTCGGCCACGTCGGAGAGGGTGAGCAGCCAGAAGGTCACGTTGGACAGCACCGCGTGCACGCCGATGCCGACCAGCACCAGCCGGAAGCCCTCGATGCCGCGCCGCCAGGCCAGCAGGTAGACCACCACCGCGGCGAGCAGGCCGCCGAGCAGCGCGGCCACCGGCAGCGCGACCGAGGACAGGTAGCCGCTGAGCCCGCCGGCGCTGCCGCCGAACATCACCACGGCCACCGCGCCCGCCCCGGCCCCCGCGCTCACCCCAAGCAGGTCCGGGCTGGCCAGCGGGTTGCGCGCGATGGACTGGGTGATCGCCCCGGCCAGGCCGAGCGCGGCGCCGACCAGCGCGCCGGTCAGCGCCCTGGGCAGCCGCAGGTCGAACAGGATGAACCGGTGCGCTTCCTCGCCGCCGCCGAAGAGCGCGGCGAAGACCTCGCCGAGGCTGATCGGGAAGTCGCCGAGGGTCAGGTTGAGCGCCAGTACGAACACCAGCGCGGCCAGGCCGAGCACGGGCACGGCCGCGGCGCGCAGCCGCAGCGTCCAGGAGCCGCCGCCCAGCCGCAGTGCGGGACGGCCGGGCACCGGCGCGAGCTTGGTGGTCACAGGCTCACCAGCTTCCGGCGGCGCACCAGCGCCACGAAGAACGGCGAGCCGACCAGCGCCAGCATGATGCCGACCTGGAGCTCGCCCGGCCTGGCCAGCACCCGGCCGAGCACGTCGGAGACCAGCACCAGCACCGCGCCGATCAGCCCGGCGTAGGGCAGCAGCCAGCGGTAGTCCGGCCCGGTGATGGCGCGGGCCAGGTGCGGCACGATCAGCCCGACGAACCCGATCGGCCCGCAGGCCGAGACCGCGGCCCCGGTCAGCAGGGTCACCGCGGCGATGCCCACCGCCCTGGTCAGCCAGATCCGCTGGCCGAGCGAGCGGGCCACGTCGTCGCCGAGGGAGATCGCGTTCAGGCCGGGCCCGTTGACCAGCGCGAGCAGCAGTCCGGCCAGCAGGAACGGCAGCACCTGCAGGATGATCTCCGGGTCCCGGCCGGCCAGCGAGCCGCTGCGCCAGAACCGGAAGGTCTCCAGGCTCTGCGCGTCCAGCAGGATCAGCGCGGAGCTGAGCGCGTACAGGAAGGCCGAGACCGCCGCGCCGGAGAGGGCCAGCGTCACCGGGGTCGGCCCGCCCCGGCCCCTGGTGCCCGCGGAGCCGATCGCGAAGACCACCACGGTGGCCAGCAGCGCCCCGGCGAAGGCGAACCAGACGAAGCTGTACAGGTCGGTGAGGCCGAAGGTGAAGATCGCCAGCACCACCGCGAACGCCGCGCCCTGGTTCACCCCGAGCAGGCCGGGATCGGCCAGCGGGTTGCGGGTGTGGCCCTGCAGCAGCGCGCCCGCGATGCCCAGGGCCAGGCCGACCAGCAGGCCGAGGACGGTGCGCGGGATGCGCAGCGAGTTCACGATCAGGTCGTTCTCGGCGCCCGTCGGCGCGGTCAGCGCATGCCACACGTCGGCCAGCGGGACCGGCTTCGCGCCGATGGCGACACTGGCCACCAGCGAGAGCACCAGCAGCACGGTGAGCAGCGCCAAGCCCAGCACACGTCGACGCCTGCGCACCGGGACCGGAACCACGGACCCGGGCGCGATCGCGGCACGGGTCATGCTGCGGCTCCTATCCTCTACTGAGGCAAGCCTAACCGAATGGAAGGACCGCTATGACCAGGCCCAGGCCGTGTCCGCCCCGCTCCGCCCGTGGGAGCCGTGATCGATTCGGCCGCTGGGGGCGCGGCCGGAGTGTCCTCATACCGGGCGTATTCGGGCACTCCGGCCGTGCCGCCAGCGGCCGAATCGGCGCGGCTAGCGCGGGCGGAGCGGGGCGGACACGGTCTGGAACGCTGGCCGTCCTCGCCGTCACGGCCCTGCTCGTCAGCGCCTGTGGCGGTGGCGGCAGCCCTCAGACCAGCTCGACGGCCCCCGGGGGGTCGGCCGCCGGGTTCCCGCGCACCATCGAGCACGCGATGGGCAAGACCACCATCGAGAAGCAGCCGGCCAAGGTGGCCGCGCTGGACAGCTCCTACGTGGACGCGGTGTTCGCGCTGGAGACCCAGCTGGCCGCCTACACCCAGTTCCCGGCCACCGGGGACAAGTTCCCGGACTACCTGGCGGCCGAGGCGGAGAAGTACGCCAAGAACGCCAAGCCGGTCGGCCAGCTGGAGCAGGCCAGGCTGGAGCAGGTGCTGGTGGCCGACCCAGACCTGATCCTCTCCGCCAAGGTCCGGCACGAGAACCTCTACGCCGCACTGTCGGCGCGCAAGCCGACCGTGTTCAGCGCGGAGACCGGCAAGACCTGGAAGGACAACATCCGGCTGGCCGGCAAGGCGCTGGGCAAGGAGCAACTGGCCGAGACCAAGATCAAGGCCTATGAGGACCGGGCGGCCAAGGTCGGCGCGGCGATCAGGGCCAAGGCGGGCAAGACGCCGACGGTCTCGGTGGTCCGGTTCGTGGACGGGCCGACCAGGGCCTACTCGATGAACAGCTTCATCGGCATCGTGCTCAAGGACACCGGTCTGGGGCGGCCCGCGGAGCAGAACGACCCGAACGCGGCGCAGATCTTCGTCGAGCTGAGCCCGGAGAACATCCTGCGGGCCGATGCCGACCAGGTGTTCGTCACCGCCTTCCCGGATGCCAAGGGCGACTCGGTGAAGGCGAAGGAGAAGTTCCAGGCCAATCCGCTGTGGGCGCAGCTGAAGGGCCAGGTGCACGATGTTTCGGATACCACCTGGATCTCCTCGGTGAGCCTGCAAGGCGCGCACGTGGTGCTGGACGACCTGGCGAAGGCTTTCGGTGTCGATCCCGGTAAGTGATCACGCCATATAGCACAGGACGGGACTCGCCGCAGGCTACAAACCGGTGGCGGGTCCCGTCCTGTATTGAAATATCCAAGTGTGACCGTTAACGGCCGGTTCAGTTCTCCTGGTGGAACTGCTGGAGCACGTCCGCCGGGATGCGGCCCCGGTCCGAAACCTTCATGCCCCGCTTGCGCGCCCACTCACGAATCGCCTGGTTCTGCTCGCGATCGGCGGAAGCGACCCGCCCGGCCGCCCGGCCCGCGACACCGGCTGAACGCCCGCCTGCCGAAGAGGTGCGCCGACGACCGCCGGTCCGGCGGGCACTCGCGACATAGGACGCGAGCGCGTCCCGCAGCTTCGTCGCGTTGTCCCCGGAAAGGTCGATCTCGTAGGACACACCGTCGACCGCGAACTCGACGGTCTCTTCCGCTTCCGAACCGTCCAGGTCGTCGACCAGGGTTCGGACGACTCTCTCCGCCATGCGCTTGTTCCTTCCTGAAACCCCAGTGGCTGCCGGCGAAGGCTCCCGGCGTGTAGTTCGTCTGTGAAGACTACGCGGAGATTAGCGCACAATCCGCATCAGGAACACTCGCCACAGGGTCTCAAAGTGGTGAACGTCATTCCGGCCGGACTAGCGGGAACAGGATCGTCTCCCGGATACCGAGGCCGGTGAGCGCCATCAAGAGCCGGTCAATACCCATTCCCATACCGCCACTGGGCGGCATTCCGTACTCCAGCGCACGCAGGAAGTCCTCGTCGAGCCGCATCGCCTCGACGTCGCCCGCGGAGCCCAGCCTGGCCTGCGCTTCCAGACGTTCCCGCTGGATAACGGGGTCGACGAGTTCGGAGTATCCGGTGGCCAGCTCGAAACCGCGGACGTAGAGGTCCCACTTCTCCGCGACCCCGGGCTGGCTGCGGTGTTCCCTGGTCAGCGGGGAGGTGTCCACCGGGAAGTCACGCACGAAGGTGGGCGCGTGCAGCTGGTCGCCGACCAGGTGTTCCCAGAGCTCTTCGACCAACTTTCCGTGTCCGGCAGCCGGGTGAACTTCGACTCCGCGCGATTCCAGGTGCTTGCGCAACAACTCAACCGGAGTCGCCGGGGTGATCTCCTCACCAAGGGCTTCGGACAGTGATCCGTACATAGTCAGCGTGGTCCACTCGCCGGACAGGTCGTACTCCGATCCGTCCGCGAGCGTGACCGTCTGACTACCGAAAACGGCGTCCGCGGCTTCCTGCACCAACTCCCGGGTGAGCTGGCCAATGGTGTCGTAGGAACCGTAGGCCTCGTACGCCTCAAGCATCGCGAACTCTGGTGAGTGCGAGGAGTCCGAACCTTCGTTCCGGAAGTTCCGGTTGATCTCGAAGACCTTCTCGATCCCGCCTACCACACACCGCTTGAGGTACAGCTCGGGCGCGATCCGCAGGTAAAGGTCGATGTCGAACGCATTGGAGTGGGTGGTGAACGGACGCGCGCTGGCACCGCCGTGCAGCGTCTGCAACATCGGCGTCTCGACTTCGGTGAAAGTGCGCCGGTGGAAGGACTCGCGCAGCGAACGCATCACACCGGCCCGGATACGCACCGCGTCCCGCGCCTCCGGCCGGAGCAACAGGTCGACATAACGCTGCCGGACCCTGGTCTCTTCGGAGAGCTGCTTGTGGGCAACGGGCAACGGGCGCAACGTCTTGGCCGCGAGTTCCCATTCGGTGACCATGACCGACAGTTCCCCACGGCGCGAAGTGGCCACCTCGCCGCGCACGAACACGTGATCACCGAGATCGACGTCGGACTTCCACGCGGCCAGCGCTTCCGCGCCCACCTTGTCCAGGCTCAGCATCGCCTGCAGCTCAACGCCATCGCCCTCGCGCAGGGTGGCGAAACACAACTTCCCGGTGTTCCGCTGGAACATGACCCGGCCGGTCACACCGACGATTTCGCCGGTGGGGGTGTCCGGCGCAAGATCGGGATAAGCGGCCCGGATCTGCGCGAGGGAGTGGGTGCGGTCCAGCACGACCGGATAGGGCACCTTGCCCTCGGCTAGCAGCCGCTCCCGCTTTTCGCGCCGGACGCGCATCTGCTCCGGCAGGTCGTCGTCGCTGGTTACGGGCTGGTGCTGCGGCTGCTCTGTCACGGCAACACAGGTTACGGAGTGCCCGGAGAGTAATGCGAACGGGATAGGTTCTCGCTGTGCCGGACTTCACCGAAAGCGATCCGCTCGCTACCGAACACGCGCGCCGGGCCCGCTCCTTCGGCGCCGCGGCCGCGAGCTACGCCGACCACCGCCCCGACTACCCGGAGGCCGCGGTGACCTTCGCGCTGGCCCCGGTGGCGCGGCGCCGCCCGCTGCGGGTGCTGGACCTGGCCGCGGGCACCGGAAAGCTGACCGAGGTGCTGCTGCGGGCCGGCCTGGACGTGATCGCGGTGGAACCGGATGCGGCCATGCGCGAGGAGCTCATCCGCCGGTTGCGCGGCGTGGTCGCCCTGCCCGGCTCGGCCGAGGCCATCCCGCTGCCGGACAGCCGGGTGGACGCGGTCCTGGTCGGCCAGGCCCTGCACTGGTTCGACCTGGACCTGGCCCTGCCGGAGATCGCCAGGGTGCTCACCCCCGGCGGCGTGCTGGCCGCGCTGTGGAACCTCGACGACGACCGGGTGGACTGGGTCCGCGGCTTCGCCGACCTGGCCGAGAAGGGCGCCCGCTACAGCGACCGCTCCGGCCGCGGCATCCCGGACCACCCGGAGTTCCAGCCGCACGAGCTGCGCGAGTTCAGCCACAAACAGCCTCGCACCGCGGCTTCGCTGACCGCCACCGTCAGCACCCACTCCCCGACCCTGGTCCGCCCCCCGGCCGAACAGGAAGCCCTGCTCAGCCGGGTCCGCGCCTACCTGGAGACCAACCCGGTCACCGCGCACGGCGAGTTCGACTTCCCCCTGGTGACCACGGTGTCGCGAGCGGTGGCGCGCAAGTGAGTGCTCAGCGCAGGTTGCGCTCGTAGACCAGCCGCAAGCCGAGCAAGGTCAGATCCGGCACGTGGTGCTCGATCGTCGCCGACTCCGCCAGCACCAGCGTGGCCAGCCCGCCGGTGGCGATCACGGTGATCTTCTCCTCGCCGGCCGCGGTCAGCTCCTCGATGATCCGCCGCACCAGGCCGTCCACCTGCCCGGCGAAGCCGTACAGGATGCCGGACTGGAGGCATTCCACCGTGTTCTTGCCGATCACCGAGCGCGGCCGGACCAGCTCGACCTTGCGCAGCTGGGCGGCGCGGCTGGCCAGCGCGTCCACCGAGATCTCGATGCCGGGGGCGAACACGCCGCCGAGGAACTCGCCCTTGGCGGAGATGACGTCGATGTTGGTGGAGGTGCCGAAGTCGACCACCACGCAGGCGCTGTCGTAGAGGTGGTGCGCGGCCAGGGTGTTGATCACCCGGTCCGAGCCCACCTCCTTCGGGTTGTCCACCAGCAGCGGGACGCCGGTGCGCACGCCGGGCTGCACGATGACCTTGGGCACCGCGTCGAAGTAGCGGCCCAGCATCACCCGCAGCTCGCGCAGCACCGAGGGCACCGTGGACAGCGCGGAGACCCCGGTGACCTGGCCGGCGTGCTCGCCGAGCAGACCGCGCACGGTCAGCGCCAGCTCGTCGGCGGTCATCCGGGCGTCGGTGCGCATCCGCCAGTCCCTGACCAGCTTCGCATCGTCCCCTGACCCGTCGTAGAGCCCGAGCACGATGTTGGTGTTGCCGACGTCGATGGCGAGCAGCACCCGCGTTGTCCTCTCTAGTTCTCGGCCTGGAGCAGCGCGTCCAGGCGCGCCGCGTCGACCGTTTCCGACTGCGGTGCGCCGTCGGTGTCCGCGGTGACCGCGCCGCTGGTCAGGCCCGAGCCCTCCGGCGCGTGGCCGGGGTCGCCGCCGAGCTCGACGATGCGGTTCTCCGCGTCCACGAAGACGACCTTGGGCTTGTACGACTTGGCCTCGGCCTCCTCCATCAGCCCGTAGGCGATGAGGATGACCAGGTCACCGGGGTGCACCAGGTGCGCGGCGGCCCCGTTGATGCCGAGCACGCCGCTGCCGCGCTCGCCGGGGATGACGTAGGTCTCCAACCGGGCGCCGTTGCTGACGTCCACGATGGCGACCCGCTCGCCGGCCAGCAGGCCGGAGGCGTCCATGAGGTCCTCGTCCACGGTCACCGAGCCGACGTAGTGCAGGTCGGCCTGGGTCACCGTGGCGCGGTGGATCTTGGACTTGAGCATGGTCAGGAACATGGCGCTGCCTCCCTGTCACCGTTCCCGAGCTGGGAGCCCGGCGGCCGGGTTGTAGGTGTCGTCGTGCTCGTCGACCCCGTGTCCGACCGCCAGCTGGATGTTGTCGAGCAGGCGGGTCCGCCCGGCGCGGGCCGCGATCAGCAGCCGTGCCTTGCCGTTCTCCGGTGCTGGGCCCAGGTCCCTGGCCCGCAGCTCCAGGTAGTCCAGGCTCAGCCCGGACTCGGCTTCGACGACCGCCCTGGCCGCGGCGAGGATCGCCGCCGGGCCTTCGGGACCGGCCATCGCACCCGCCGCCAACGCCGCCGGGATCGCGAGCGCCGCCCGGCGCTCGTCCTCGCTGAGGTAGGCGTTGCGCGAGGAGAGCGCGAGTCCGTCGTCATCGCGCACGATGGGCACGCCGACGATCGCACTCTCCAGGTTCAGATCCGCCACCATCCGCTTGACCAGCACGAACTGCTGGTAGTCCTTCTCGCCGAAGAAGGCGTAGTCGGGGCGGACGATGTTGAGCAGCTTGGCCACCACGGTGAGCACGCCCTCGAAGTGGCCGGGCCGCATCGCGCCCTCCAGCTCCGCGCCGAGCGGGCCGGGGTGCACGGTGACGCCGGCGCCGGTGCCGTACATGGCCTCCGGCGCGGGGTTGAAGACCAGGTCGACGCCTTCTTCGCGGCAGGCGTCCAGATCGGCTTCCAGCGGGCGCGGGTAGCGGTGGAAGTCCTCGTCCGGGCCGAACTGGAGCGGGTTGACGAAGATCGACACCGCGGTGACCGTGCCGGGGATGCGGCGGGCGCGGCGGATCAGCGCCCGGTGGCCCTCGTGCAGCGCGCCCATGGTGGGCACCAGGTTGACCTTGCGGCCGGTCGCGCGCAGCGCCCTGGTGACCTTGCCCAGTTCCTCGGGCGAGTGGTGCACGGTCAGCTCGCCGGGCGTGAAGGGCCGTTGCCCGGTCATGGTTGCTCCTCGTCGAGTTCGAAGTGGACCGCCTCGGCCTGACCAGGCCGGAGCAGGCCCGCGGCCACCGCGCGCTCGGCGGTGCGGTGGGCCAGCGCCTGGTAGGCGGGCAGCGATTCGGGCGACTCCGCCCGCAGCACGCCCAGATGCGTGCGAATCGTACCGACATCGCCCCGGGCCACCGGACCGGTCAGGGCGCGGTCGCCCAGCCGCAGCGAGTTGTCCAGCGCGGCCGAGAGCAGCGGCCCCAGCAACCGGGCCGGATCGCCCACCCCGGCCTTGCGCAACAGGTCCGCGCATTCGGCGACCAGGGTGATGAGGTGGTTGGCCCCGTGCGCCAGCGCGGCGTGGTAGAGCGCGCGGGCGGCCTCCGGGATGCGCACCGGTTCCGCGCCCATCTCCACCACCAGCGCCTCGGCCACGTGCCAGGCGATCTCGTCGCCGTCCCTGGCAGTGACCCCGAACGGGCAGGCCACCAGGCGTTGCAGGTCTTCCGGGCGGCCGGTGAAGGTCATCGCGGGGTGCAGGGCCAGCGGCAGCGCGCCCAGCTCGGCGGCCGGGGCCAGCGGGCCGGTGCCGTGCGCGCCGGAGGTGTGCGCCACGATCTGGCCGCCGCGCAGCGAGCCGGTCGCGATCAGGCCGCGGACCAGTCCGGACAGCTCGTCATCCGGCACCGCGAGCAGGACCAGGTCGGCCCGTCCGGCCACCTCGTCCGGGGGCAGCACGGCCGCCTCGGGCAGCAGCACCTCGGCCCGGCGCTGGGAGGCGGCGGAGACGGCCGAGGCCGCGACCACGTGGTGTCCGGCCCTGGCCAGCGCCGCGCCGAGCACGGCGCCGACCCGGCCCGCGGAGACAACGCCAACGGCGAGTCGGGCTGGTCGGTCGGTCATGGTGTCCTCTTCCAGCGTTCCAGTCCCGCTCCTGTGCGGGTACCGGACGGCGAGGGCACGGTAACCCCGTGCCCGCCGTCAGGCAGCTGATTGTGACCAGTCGCGCTCAGCCGGGCGATCCGCTGGCGATCTCTCGGGCGCGGGTCAGGGCGACCAGGAGCTCGGCGTGCCGGTCGGCCAGCTCGCGCGGGGCCGGGCCGGGGCCGATGCGGTGCCGGAGGAAGGCGAGCTCGGTGACCGCGACCTGGTACTCGGCCACCGCGCGGGCGGCGCGCTCGCCGGAGCGCTTGTGCACGGCGCTGCGCCACCAGCGGCGGCCGGGCAGGGTGGCGAGCAGCTTGACCTCGCTGGGCGCGATCCAGCCCAGCCTGGCCATCTCCGGCAGCTCGCCGGTCACCACCCGCTGTTCGCGGCGGCGCTGCCAGACCACCAGCGCCACGGTGGCCAGGAAGATCGGCACCATGATGGCGAAGTAGGTGTTGATGAAGCCGAGTCCGCCGCCGAAGGTGGCCGCGCCGTTCCACAGCGCGTGCAGGGTGACCGCGAGCAGGAAGCCGCCCAGCGGGGCCAGCACCTTGACCGCCCGGTTGCCGGTGGAGGCCGCGATGCCGGCGCCGATGCCCAGCATCACGGTGAACAGCGGGTGCGCGAACGGGGAGAGCAGGCCGCGCAGGATGAACACCGCGATCACGCCGCTGCTGATGCCGCCGAGGCCGTACTCGGCGAAGGCGCGGCCGAAGTAGAAGATGTTCTCGGTGAAGGCGAACCCGGCCGCGACCAGGCCGGAGTAGACGATGCCGTCCACGATCCCGTCGAACTCGTGCCGCCGCCGCCACAGCAGCGCCACCACGAACAGGCCCTTGCCCGCCTCCTCCACCAGCGGCGCGGAGATGACCGAGGTGATCAGGTCGCCCTGGTCCTGGCCGAGCAGGATCTCGCCGAGGTGCTGGGCGGTGTCGTTGACCAGCAGCGCACTCGCGGTGGCCCCGCAGGCGCCCCAGAGGAAGGCCGCCACCAGCAGCTTGGCCGGTTCGGGCTCCCAGCGGTCCACCCAGAGGAAGGCGCCGACCACCGGGATCACCGGCAGCAGCGCGGCCAGCGCGCCGACCAGCACGGCCTCGAACCCGACCCGCGAGGTGGCCACGCCCAGCAGCACCAGGCCGGACACCCCCAGCACGATCAGGCCGAGCACCGAGCCCAGCACGGCCCGGCGGCGCCGGGCGAACTGGTCGAGCCGAGGCGAGACGGGGGCTTCAGGCGCGGTCACGATCAAGACTTTACGGTCAGCACATGCGGGACTGGCAGGACGCCTGGTGGAATGCGTTGTACTCCGATGGGGGGTTCTTTACCCGGGGTGAGCGCCCGAGCGGGCACTTCCGCACCGCGCCACTGGTCGGCCCTGAGCTGGCCGAGGCCCTGTTGTGCCTGCTGGACCGGGTGGACCACGGCCTCGGCCGACCGTCCACTGTGGACTTTACCGATGTCGGGGCCGGTGGCGGTGAGCTGGCCGAGGCGGTGGCCCGGCTGGCCCCGTCCGCGCTGGCCAGGCGGTTGCGGGTGACGGCGGTGGAACTGGGACCCGGTCGCGAGACACCTGGCGTCCAGTGGACCCGTGAGTTGCCTGGGGAAGTGGTCGGGCTGCTGGTCGGGCACGAGTGGCTGGACGCGGTCCCGTGCCCGGTGGTCACTGTCCACAATGGACTGTGGCACCGGCTGCTGGTGGACGAGGAGGGCACCGAGCACCTGGGTCCGCTGGCCGGTCCGGCGGAGCTGGACTGGCTGCGCCGGTGGTGGCCGGGCGGCGCCCGCGCGGAGGTCGGCAGCACCAGGGACGCGGCCTGGGCGGAGGCGGTGCGCCGGGTGCGCGGGGCGGCGCTGGCGGTGGACTACGGGCACCTGGCCGGCGCGCGGCCCGAGCACGGCACGCTGACCGGGTACCGGGCCGGACGGCAGGTCGCGCCGGTGCCGGACGGCTCCTGCGACCTCACCGCGCACGTGGCGGTGGACGCCTGCGCCGCCGCGCTCGACCTGCCCACCGCGCTGATCGGCCAGGCCGAGGCCCTGCGCGCGCTCGGCGTCAGCGCGACCGCTCCGCCGTCCGGGCTGGCCGCCACCGACCCGGCCGCCTGGCTGGCCGCGACCGCCGCCGCGGGCCGGGCGCGGGAGCTGCTGGACCCGGCCGGGCTCGGCGGCTTCCACTGGCTGCTGCACAGCACCGAGGGCACGCCCGCGCCGGAGCTCGTGCGAGCATGACCGGCGTGAGCAGGCAGGAGATCGTCGGAGTCGGCGCGGGCGCGGCCCATCTCGGGGTGGACCGGGTGGTCGACCTCGGCCCGCTGCACCCCTCGGCGCACGGGGCCTACCGGCTGCGGCTCACCCTGGACGAGTCGCACCTGATCACCTCGGCCGAGCCGCTGGTCGGCCACCTGCACCGGGGCGCGGAGAAGCTGTTCGAGGTGCGCGACTACCGGCAGGTGCTGACGCTGGCCAACCGGCACGACTGGCTGGCCGCGTTCTGCAACGAGGTGGTGGTGGCCCAGGCGGTGGAGCGGATGACCGGGATGGACGTGCCGGCCCGCGCACTGTGGCTGCGCACCCTGCTGTGCGAGCTGAACCGCCTGCTCGCCCACCTGATCTTCCTGACCCCGCTGACCCGTACCGCCGACGGCGCCACCACCGCGGCCACCGCCGCCGCGCAGGCCGGGACCCAGGCGGTGCAGGCGGTGATGGAGGAGGCATCCGGCGGCCGGATCCACTTCATGGCCAGCCGCATCGGCGGCCTGCGCGAGGACGTGCCCGCGGGCTGGACCGGGCACGCGACCGCCGCACTGTCCATTGTGGACACCGCACTGGCCGCGATTCAGTCCACTGTGGACTCATCGGAGTTCGTCCAGGCGCACCAAGGGGTCGGCGTGCTCAGCGCGGCCGACGCGATGGCCCTCGGCGTCACCGGCCCGGCCGGGAGGGCCAGCGGGCTGGACTTCGACCTGCGCCGGGACTCCCCCACCTCGGCCTACCCGGAGCTGGAGGTCACCCCGGTGCTGGCCACCGAGGGCGACGCGCTGGCCAGGGTGCGCTGCCTGACCGGCGAGGTCGCGCAGTCGGTGCGCCTGGCCCGACAGTGCCTGACCAGCCTGCCCAGCGGCCCGGTGAACCTGCGCCTGCCCAAGGCGGTCAAGGCCCCGGAGGGCTCGGTCTACACCTGGGGCGAGGCGCCGCTGGGCGTCTCCGGCGTGCACCTGAGCTCCCGTGGCGAGAAGACGCCGTGGCGGCTCAAGCTGCGCACCCCCTCCTTCAACAACATCCAGGCTCTGGCCGCCCTGCTGCCGGGCACCCCGGTCGCCGCGCTGCCCGCGGTGCTGGGTTCCTTCGCCGTGATCGTCGGCGACGTGGACAAGTAGCCGCCTCAGGCCCGGTCGTGGATGGTGTCGGCGTACCCGTCGGGGTCGGTGAAGGTGAACGTGCGCCCGAACGGTCCGTCCGCCGGCGCGACCGGGATCGGCACCCCCGCGGCGGCCAGCTCGTCGTGCAGGGCCTGGGCGTTCTCGGCGTGCAGCCACAGGGCCACCCCGACGCCCGGCCGCGGGGTGGCCGCGTCCAGGTCGACACCGGGCAGCGGTTCGCGCACCGCGAACGGGATCGGGCTGGTGTCGAACACCACCGCGGCCGGCGGGCTACGCGCTCAAGCAGGCCGCCGCCGCGCTGCGCGCCGGGATGGACGCCGCGTTGCGGCCGCTGGAGCTCGCCGTGCCGCAGTACGCCTGCCTCGAACTGCTTGGTCAGCGACCCGGGCTGTCCAACGCCGAGCTGGCCCGCGGCGCGTTCGTCACCCGCCAGTCCATGAACGGGGTGCTGCGCGGCCTGCCGGAGCGCGGCCTGGTCACCCGGCCGGCCAGCGTGGCGGTGCGCGCGGTCGAGCGGCGGATGCTCACGCCACTGACGAGCGCGGAACAGCGGCGGCTGCACGGTGATCTCGCCGCCTGCGCGGCGGCGCTGAGCCCGGAGAGCTAGTCCTTGCGACGGCGGCGGCGCGGCGGCTCGGTGTTGCCGTGCGCGGCCAGCAGCTCGCTGACGGACTTGCCGCCACCGCCGTGCGCGCCGGTGTCCGGGTCCACCTTGGCGCGGCCCGCGTCGTCGGAGAGTTCGGGGTTCCAGCCGCCCATGGCGTCCCAGGAGCTCTCCGGCTTGCGGCGGCGACCGCCACCGGCGTCCTCGGGCTCGGGTTCCGGCTCTGGCTTGCGGCGGCGGCCCGCGGCGGTGGCCGGGGGCTCCTCGTACTCGGGTTTGCGCCTGCGGCCCTGGGGTTCCTCGCCCTCGGGCTTGCGACGGCGGCCGGTGGACTCGGCGTCCCAGGAGGAGCCGGTCGACGGGGAGCCGGCGTCGAACGCCCAGGACGGGGTCGCGGCGGGCTCGTTGGGTTCCGGGTCGGGACGGTAGCGACGGGCCACCGCCTCAGTCTGGTCGATCACCGAGGGCTGACCGGTCCCGGGGTGACGATCACCGACGGTGGGCAGCACCTCCGGGCGCTCGGCCGGGCGCGCGGGCTGGGCAGGGCGCTGCACCTGGCCACTGCCGATCACCTCACCGCGGGTCACCGCGGGTTCCGGGCGGGACGGCCGGGCGGGCGGGGTCTCGGTCCAGGTGGACGCGCCGCCGTCCAACTCGGCCACGATGGAGGCGCTGGCCGGTTCCGGGCGGCGGAACTCCGGACGCTGCGCCGGCTGCGGCTTGGCAGGCGGCTGCGGCTGGGCCTGCCTGGTCAGCCGGGCGGTCTCGGCGAAGGCCGGTTCCGGCTCGCGGCGCTCCGGCTCCCTGCGCTCGGGTTCGCGGCGCGGCTGCTGCCGGTCCCGCTGCACGTCGGGACGGCTGGGTTCGGGGGTGGTCTGCTTGCGCGGCGGCACGTGCTGGCGCTGCGGGGCGGGCGGGCGGTTCTCCCGGCGCTGCGCCTCGGCGCGCACGGCCTCCTTGGAGACGAAGGCGGTGCGGGCGGCGTCGGCGCGGACTTCCGCGGCGGGCGGCTGCTCCTTGCGCTCGGGGCGCACCGCGGGGATCAGCTGGGTGCTCTCCTCCTGCCGGGTGGCCTGCGCGCGCACCGGCTCCACCGTGCCCGCGGTGATCTTGCGGATGCGCTCCTCGGCGGAGGCGATGACCCGGTCGGAGCGGTCGGAGATGGCCAGGCGGCGAGACTGGTCGGGCAGGGAACGCATACGGGTCGACTCGGCGCGTAAGGCCACGCGTTCGACCAGCACCTCACCGCCCAGCAGCGCTTCCAGGTTCTCCCGCAGCGCGCGCAGCTCCTTGCGCAGGTCGTCCAGGTCGCTGCGGGACTCCGCCTCGATCCGCTCCCTGGTCTTGGCCTCGAAGTCGAGCTCGTACTCGCGCCGGGCGGCGACCTCGCACTCCAGCTCCAGCTCGTAGACCCGGTGCAGCTCCTCGGCGCGCTGAGCCCGCTCGCCTGCCTGCTTGCGGTACCGCGCGGCGGCGAAGGCGCCGACCAGGGCCGCCCACAGGGCCGCGACCACGCCCAGCCGCAACCATCGGGCATCGTCGCTGACCACGAGCACAGCCGCGGCGGTCGCCGCCAGGAGCAAAACCGCTCCGAGCAGCAGGATTCCGTTACCGCGGGCCATGCTGCGAGGCTCGGCGGTCGAGTCGCTGCGGCCGTTCATGCCCCCTACGGTACCCGGGAGTTATCCGTTCGAGACCTGTCCACCAGGTTCCGGATTGGTAATGAAGTCGTTCCGGGGACGAAAAAATCAACGGACAGCGATCTTGCCATCACGGTGCGTCCCGGTCTTCCGGCAGGTCCGGCGTGCGGCAGCAGTGCTCCAGCCACAGCCCGGCGGCGATCAACGCGGCCGCGCTGACCGCGCCCAGCATCGCGGGCACCAGGTCGTTCTCGGCCGCGGCCAGTTGCCCCTGCAACGGCAGCACATAGGCGATCATGCCCAGCCACACCCCGAGCAGCACCGCCCCCGCCAGCGAGGACGCCTTGGCCAGCGCGACCGAGCGGGCGGCCACCAACGGCTCCAGCACGCGGGCGTGCGGACGGCGCTGGATCCGGCCGCGCAGCACGAACCCCCACCAGAGCTCGCCGAGCGCGACCGGCAGCAGGGTCACCCCGGCCAGCACCGGCACCCTGGGCACATAGCCATAGGCCAGGCGCAGTGCGAGATAAGACACAACCGCCAGCACCAGCCCCGGCACGACGAGGTCGCGGGCCCTGGTGAACCTCATATGCTCCCCATTCCCTCGGCCACCCCGGCCATCGGCTCGGCGATGCGCTGGTTCAGCGGCACCGCCAGGAAAAACTCGCGCAGCTCTGGATCCAGCGAGTTCGCCTTGGCCCGCACCAGCTGCCGGGCGCGGGCCAGGGTCTCCACCGCGGCGTCGGCGCGCCCGGACCGCCGCTGCGTCTCCGCGTGCCAGTACAGGATCTCCTCGCCGCGCACCGTGGGCAGCGGGCCGCGCCTGGCGTAGAGCTCGACCGCGGCCGCGCTGGCCGCGTGCGCCTGCGGCAGCTCGTCCATGCCCAGGTGCAGCCGGGCCAGCAGTGAGTGCGCCTGCACCTCGCTGCGCACCATGGACACCCGCTGGCAGCGCTCCAGGTTGGCCGCCAGCAGCTCCTCCACCGCGCCCAGCACGTCCGCCCGGCGGCCCGCGGTGAGCAGCAGGCCCTCGGCGTAGAGGTTGCACACCAGGGTGGCCACGGTCATCGAGGGCGTGCGGTTCGTCTCCGCCCACGCCGACTCCAGCACGTGCACCCCGGCGGCCAGGTCGCCCAGCTCCACCCGCAACCGGCCGAACAGCGCCAGGTTGTAGGCGTGCCAGGGATCCGGCGCGCCGTCACCCAGCCCGACCGCCTCGGTCAGGGTGTCCGCGGCCGGGTCCCACAGCCCGATCGCCAGCTGCGCCTTGGCCAGGTGATTCAGCGCCATGGGCAGCAGCGAGGCCGACTCCGGCTCGGCGCGCAGCCGGGCCGCGACGAACTCCAGCCTGGTCTTGGCGATGCCCAGGTAGCCGGCGTCGAACTCGCCGACGCCGATCTCCAGCTCGGTCCGCCGGAACGCCCCGCGCAGCACCGAGGACCGGCTGCCGGTGATCTCCGGGCTGGCCTTGGCCCGCTTCTCCGCCTCCAGCAGCACCGCCAGCCCGGCCCGCAGGTCCTGCTTGGTCAGCTCCCGGCCGTAGGCGGACAGGGTGAGGAACTGCACCACCGCGTCCCCGCTCTGGCTGGCCAGCTCCACCGCCCGCCGCTGCACGGCCAGCGCCGCCTCCACGCCCTGGGTGCGGTGCAGCACCCGGCCGGCCACCGAGGCCGCCCTGATCCGCAGCTGGAGGTCGCCGATCCGGGCCGCGGCGGCCTCGGCGTCGGCGGCCCAGCGCTCCACCGGGTTGGCCGCGCGGTACTCCGGGCTGCGGCTCCAGCGCGGTTCGGTGAGCAGCAGGAGCAGTTCGAGCAGCTCGACCCGCAGCCGGTCGGTCTCCTCGGAGAGCCGGCCGGGCAGCTCGGTCAGGCCCTCCCGGCACACCGCCTCGGCCTCGGCGTCCCTGCCCCGCTCGGCCAGCGACCGCGCGGACCGCAGCGCGGACTCCGCGAGCAGCACGGCCTCACCGGGGCGATGGTGCGTCACCTCGGCCTCCTACACCCGCGGGAGCGTGAGCGGAAGATCGTCCCGCCTGCGCACCCCGTCCAGCGACAGCGCGGCCAGCAGCGCGGCGACCGGGCCGTGGCCGGGCAGGACCGCGGCGGGCTCGACGTCCAGCCAGGGCGCGAGCACGGTGGCCCGCTCCGGGGTGCCCGGATGCGGCAGCAGCAGGTCGGGGTGCTCGGAGCGCACCCCGTGGACGGTCACCACGTCGACGTCCAGGGTCCGCGGCCCCCACCGCAGGGTCCGGACCCGGCCGGCCGCATTCTCCAGTTCCTGACCACGGCGCAACCACCCCCACTCGTCGGTGTCCGGATCTTCGACCAGCAGCACCGCGTTGAGGAAGTCGTCCTGGTCGGTCACGCCCCACGGGGCGGTCTCATAGACCGGCGACACCGCCCGCACCGCCGCGCCGAAGCCGTCCACGGCGAACTGGAGGTGACCGAGCCGGTCCCCCAGGTTCGAGCCGAGGGAGAGCACCGCGGCGGTCATCGGCTCAGAAGTCCATGGCCGTTTTGCCGCGGGCCCGGCGGGACCGCCGGGCGGTGACCGCGACATCGGCGAAGGTCAGCGGGATCGGCGCGGACGGCTTGTGCACGGTGACCTCGGCGGCGTGCGCCCGCCGGTCGGTCATCACCTCGTCGACCACCCGCGCGGCCACCGTCTCGATCAGGTCGCACGGCTCGCCGCCGACGATCGCGGCGGCCCGCTGGGCCAGCGCGCCGTAGTCCAGGGTGTCGGCCAGGTCGTCGGTCTCGGCCGCCACGTCCAGGTCCAGCCACACCGTGATGTCGATGAGGAAGTCCTGGCCGTCCCGCTTCTCGTGCTCGAAGACGCCGTGGTGCCCGCGCACCCGCAGGCCGGTCAGCGTGATCCGGTCGGTCACCGATCCCCCTTCTCCGCCGTGACCGGCGCGCGCACGCCGCCACGAGCCCAGGCCGAGGCCACCGCGACCGCGTCCAGTGATCCGTGCACGTCGTGCACCCGCACCCCCCACGCCCCGGCCGCGGCGGCCAGCGCGGAGACCGCGGAGGTGGCCGCCTCGCGGCCGTCCGGGCTGCGCGGCGAACCGCCGGGCCCGGCCAGCAGGCTACCCAGGAACCGCTTGCGGGAAGCGCCGACCAGCACCGGGAAGCCCAGGTCGATGAGCTGGTCCAGGTGTTGCAGCAGGGCCCAGTTGTGCCGGTCGGTCTTGGCGAAGCCCAGCCCGGGGTCGATCACCAGCGCCTCCGGGGCCACCCCGGCGGCCAGCGCCGCGTCCACCCTGGCGGAGAGCTCGGCGCGCACGTCGGCGACCACGTCCCGGTAGCTGGCCAGCAGGTCCATGCCCGCGCTGTGCCCGCGCCAGTGCATCAGGATCCACGGCACGCCGGCCTCGGCGACCACCGAGGCCATCCGCTCGTCGGCCAGCCCGCCGGATACGTCGTTGACGATGCTCGCCCCCGCCGCCAGCGCGGCCAGCGCCACCTCGGCGCGCATGGTGTCCACACTGACCAGCACACCCTCGGCGGCCAACTCCCGGATCACCGGCACCACCCTGGCCGCCTCGACCTCCGGCGCCACCCGCTCCGCACCCGGCCGGGTGGACTCCCCGCCGACGTCGACGAGGTCCGCTCCCCTGCGGTGCATCTCGATGCCGTGGGCCACCGCGTCCGCGGTGTCCAGGTAGCGGCCACCGTCGGAGAAGGAGTCCGGGGTCACGTTGACCACGCCCATGACGACACACCGGCCGGGGTCGGGCAGCAGCCGATGCAGCGCCGCTCCCATCACGTTCACCGTCCCTTGATCAGCTCCAGCGCCTCGGCCCGAGAGGAGGCCGAGGTCTTCAGCAGACCACGAACGGCTGACGTGACGGTGCGCGACCCCGGTTTCCGGATCCCGCGCATCGCCATGCAGAGGTGTTCGGCCTCCATCACCACGATCACCCCGCGCGGATCAAGCTTGCGCACCACCGCGTCGGCCACCTGCGAGGTCAGCCGTTCCTGCACCTGCGGCCGCTTGGCGTACAGGTCGACCAGCCGCGCGATCTTGGACAGGCCGGTGACCCGGCCGTGGGCGTTCGGGATGTACCCGACGTGCGCGACCCCGTGGAAGGGCACCAGGTGGTGCTCACAGTTGTGTGTCAGGTGCCCGGCCACCAGGAAGGTCGGATGCGGGTCGCAGGTGAAGCTGTACACGGTGTACGGCTTCGCCCCGCTCGCCTCGATCCGCCGGACCGACTCCACCTTCACCCAGCGCGACTCGACCAGGTCGGTCCGATGCGACTCCTGGGGAAAGCCGTGCCTGCTCAGCCAACTGTCCGCGATGTACAGCTGCGAAGCCCGGTCGGCCTTCGGTGAGAACCGCGCGCCGATGATCTGAGCCAGGTCCTCCAGGAAGGGCACGTTCGCGCTGACCGCCGTCCGGCCGTTGCTGTACTTCGACCGGCAGCCGTCCCCGTCCACGTAGCCGTCGAGGAAGCCCGCGAAGGTGCCGTGGTCGTTGAGCACCACCCGCGGGAAACGCTGCCGCTGGTGATGCGCGTCACCGCCGACGTACTGGCGCATCAGATCGGCCAGGTACGAGGAGACGACCCGGACCCGGTAGCCGCCGACCATCCGCTGCAGATAGCCGGACGGACGCTCCACCGGCTCGATCCGGGCGTCGATCCGGAAGGCGTACCAGAGGGCCTCGGCGAACTTCTTCGCGTACTCCTCGTCGTTGACCACCAGCGACACCGACCGGGCGCCGACCGAGCCGTCGGCGCACACGGCGCCGACGACGTAGCCGAAGTCGTATCCGGACGTCACCGGCCAACGAGTGCGGTTGAGGCTGCGAGCGGCCGTCCACTCGATGTAGCTGCCGCCGACGTCCTTGGCCTCCTGCCAGCCCTCCGGGGTCGCCAGTGGGTGGTCCGGGGTCAGGACGAAGCGCCCTTCCTCGGTCGTCACCTCGACCAGCTCACGGGCGGGGCGCGCGGTGACCTCGGTGACCTCGGTCTGCCGCACCCTGCCGTCGGCCAGCGTCCACAACCGGTCGCCGATGCGGACGTCCCTGGCCGCCTTGCGGCCGCCGACGGCGTTGACCGTCTGCTTGCTCGGCACGCAGGTCGAGTACATCGGGATGTCCTTGACCAGCACGAGCTCCTCGTGGGACTCGTCGAAGGTCTTGTTCAGCACCGAGTCGGGTTCGGTGTACAGGCCCGCGAACATCTCGCGGTAGGCGCGGGCGACCCGGGCCGGGGTGTCCTTGAGGCCATCCCGGTCCGGGTCCTCGCCACAGGCCAGGAGCAGTTCGCGGACGGCCGCCTCCGCGCGGGTGTGGTCGAAGGCGGGCCGTCCTTGGAGCTTGTCCGTGTTCAGCGGTTGCCGTCCGGCGGTTCGGAGTCGATCGGCCGGGTGGTGCTGGCGTCCCGGTTGTCCGTCGGCTTGTTCTGCGGCTGCTCGGCGGGCTGGCTGCCCGGCTGCGGCTGCTGGGTCGGCCACTGCTGGCCGCCGGGCACCGTGGCCGGGGTCCAGCCGGGGGGCGCGCCGTAGTAGGGCGGGCCCGCCGAGGGGACCGGCTGGGTCGGCTGGGCCGACCAGCCGGTGGGCGGCTGCGGCGGGTACGGGTTCGGGTTCGGCGCGGGCGCGCCGTTGGGACCCGGTTCCGGCTGCGGGTAGGGCGGGCCGCCGGGCAGGTCGCCACCGCCGGGGACGGTGGCGACCGGGGTGGGCGCCTCCTCCTGGACCGGGGGCCACGGCTCGCCGCGCTCCTTGGCCAGCTCGCCGGGGGTCTTGATCGGCGGGCGGTCCGAGGGGGTGCGGTCGCCGAAGTCGTTGAACAGGGTGATCCGCGGGCGCTTCGCCACCGACTCGAAGATCCGCTCCAGGTCCTTGCGCTGGAGGGTCTCCCGCTCGATCAGCTCGCGGGTCAGGTCGTCCAGGACGTCCCGGTAGGTGTTGAGCACGTCCCAGGCCTCGTCGTGCGCGGCCTCGATGAGCTTGCGCACCTCCTCGTCGATCTCGTGCGCGACCTCGAGGGAGTAGTCGGCCTGGTGGCCCATGGAGCGGCCGAGGAACGGCTCGCCCTCGTTCTTGCCGTACTTCACCGCGCCCAGCCGGGAGCTCATGCCGTACTCGGTGACCATCGCGCGGGCGATCTTGGTCGCCTGCTCGATGTCGCTGGAGGCCCCGGTGGTGGGCTCGTGGAAGACGAGCTCCTCCGCCGCGCGGCCGCCGAGGGCGAAGACCAGCCTGGCGATCATCTCCGAGCGGGTCATCAGCTCCTTGTCGTCCTCGGGCACGACCAGCGCGTGCCCGCCGGTGCGACCGCGGGGCAGGATGGTGACCTTGTAGACCGGCTCCAGGTCGGGCATGGCCCACGCGGCCAGCGCGTGCCCTGCCTCGTGGTAGGCGGCGATCTTCTTCTCGCGTTCGGAGATGATCCGGCTCTTGCGGGCCGGACCGCCCACCACGCGGTCCACCGACTCCTCCAGCGCGGCGGCGTTGATCAGGGTGCCGTTCTGGCGGGCGGTGAGCAGCGCGGCCTCGTTGATCACGTTGGCCAGGTCGGCGCCGGAGAAGCCCACGGTGCGCTTGGCCAGCGAGTCCATGTCCACGTCGGGGTCCAGCGGCTTGCCCTTGGAGTGCACGTGCAGGATCTGCCGACGGCCGCGCATGTCGGGTGCGGCCACCGGGATCTGCCGGTCGAACCGGCCGGGACGCAGCAGCGCGGGGTCCAGGATGTCCGGCCGGTTGGTCGCCGCGATCAGGATGATCCCGCCGCGGGAGTCGAAGCCGTCCATCTCCACCAGCAGCTGGTTCAGCGTCTGCTCGCGCTCGTCGTGCCCGCCGCCGAGGCCGGCGCCGCGGTGGCGGCCGACCGCGTCGATCTCGTCGACGAAGATGATGCAGGGCGCGTTCTGCTTGGCCTGCTCGAACAGGTCGCGCACCCGGGAGGCGCCGACGCCGACGAACATCTCCACGAAGTCCGAACCGGAGATCGAGTAGAACGGCACGCCCGCCTCACCGGCGACCGCGCGGGCCAGCAGCGTCTTGCCGGTGCCGGGCGGCCCGTAGAGCAGCACGCCCTTGGGGATCTTCGCGCCGAGCGCCTGGTAGCGGCCGGGGTTCTGCAGGAAGTCCTTGATCTCGTAGAGCTCTTCCACCGCCTCGTCGGCGCCCGCGACGTCGGAGAAGGTGGTCTTGGGCATGTCCTTGGACAGCTGTTTGGCCTTGGACTTGCCGAAGTTGAGCACCCGGTTCCCGCCGCCCTGGGCGTTGTTCATCATCCAGAGGAACAACAGCAGCAGCAGACCGGCCGGTATCAGGTAGAAGAGGGCCTGCAGGAGCACGGACTCCTGGGTGACCTTGACGTCCCAGCCGCCGGTGACGCCCTTGGCGTTCTCCAGCTGGCCCAGGATGTCGTCCGCGCTCTGCGCGGGGAAGTAGGTGATCAGCTTGTCCTTGCCGTCGACCGGGTTGGTCAGGCTGACGCGGAGCCGTTGCTCCTTGTCCTCGAGGACCGCTTCCTTGACGTTGCCGTTCTTCAGCTGCTCGATGACCTTGGACGTGGTTACTTGGGAGAAGCCACGTGCGTCATCGAGCAGGACGCTGAACGCGTAGTAGAGCAGCAACGCCGCGACGATCCAGATCAGCGGGTTGCGGAGCAGGCGCTTGCGGTCCATTAACGTGCGGCCGCGGGGCGGCCTCCACCCTCCCTGACTTGCGTGCCGGGCAACGGAGCACCCGCCGCTGACGCGAAGCGGGAAACCATCGTCCGACCAGCGTACCGCCCATGGTGTAGCGGCTCGGTGAGCGGACCGGCCGCCCACGGACTGTTTCGCCTTGCCAACGGCCGAGTGCCCGCTCTGGTTCCCCAGGTGACCCAGGTCTCGCCGGTGTGACCCCCACCACTGCGAGCTGGCCCGTTCGGTTCAAGCCCGGTCGCTGAACGCTGGAGGCCACTGATCCGTACGAGTGAGGGCGAAGGCGGCGGCTTTCCACGGAGGGGTGAACGTGTCATTCTCCGTGATCGCAGAAGTCGGGGTGCGAAAAATTCTCCACCATATCAGGTGGAAGTTAGTGCAGGATTTTCTATACGGAAGGGTCTCGAAGGGCCATGTCTGGTCGTCACCAGCTGTCCAGGCCCAGCGCCGGTCTGAAGAGGGCCGCACTCCCCCTCGGCGCGCTGCTGGGTGTTGTCGTCGCGGCCGGGGCCACCGTGGTCGCGCTGCGGCTGTGGGACCCGGCAGGCGGCTGCGCGGGCGAGCTTCCGCTGTACGTGACCGCGGCCGCCGCGGTGGAGCCGGTGGTCAAGGCCGCGGCGGATGAGTTCCACCAGGGCAGGCCCGCGGTGAACGGCAAGTGCGTCAAGGTGGAGGTGCGCCCGCTGAACTCCGCGGACGTGGCCGCCGAGATCACCGGCCCGACCATCCCAGGTCAGAAGGTGCCCGCGCTGTGGATCCCGGACTCCGCGCTGTGGGCCCAGCGCGGCAAGCAGCAGGTCGGCTCCTCGGCCGCGCCCAGCTCGGTGGCCTCGATCGAACCGGGCCAGTCGCTGGCCAGCTCACCGCTGGTGGTGGTGGCCGGGCCGGGCACCGGCGAGAAGCTGGGTGGCGCGGTGTCCTGGCGGAAGGTGGTCGACGGCGGCGTGGCCACCTCGATCGGCGACCCGGCGGGCACCACCGAGGGCCTGGCCACGCTGATGCTGATCCGCTCGCTGCTGGGCAACGCCGACGGCAGCCCCCGGCCGGAGCTGGTGGCCGCGCTGCTGCGGGTGGGCCGCAACACCATGCCGCTGGTCCGGGACGGCTTCGACAAGCTGGCCGGCGAGCCGGAGACCGCGCCCGCCTTCTCCGCCACCGAGCAGTCGGTGATCGCGCACAACCGGCGCGGGGTCGGCGCGAAGGCCACCGCGTTCTACCCGGAGGAGGGCACCATCGCCTTCGACTACCCGCTGACCAGGGTGGCCAGCCGGGAGGAGGCGCCGGGCACTGGGGAGGCGGCCGAGTCCTTCGGCCGGTTCCTGCGCAACGAGAGCACCGGCAAGCGGTTCCGGGACGCCGGTTTCCGCGACTCCGGCGGCCGCGCGGACCAGGCCTGGGCCGATGCCGGGGTGAGCACCAACCCGCCCTCGCTGCTGCCGCTGCCCACCCCGGACCAGGCCGCCGAGGTGTTGCGCACCTACAGCGCGGTGACCCTGGACGCCCGGATGCTGGCGGTGATCGACGTCTCCGGCTCGATGGCGGCCAAGGCGGGCAACGGCCAGTCCCGGATCGAGCTGGCCCGCGACGCCGCGGGCACCGCGCTGGGCCTGCTGCCGGACACCACGCACATCGGCCTGTGGGCCTTCTCCACCGACCACGCGCCGAACCGGCACTGGAGCGAGCTGGTCAGCCTGGGCGCGCTGGCCGAGCCGATGGCCGGGATGAACCGGCGGGCCGCACTGGGCGCCGCCGCGGCCACCCTGCCCGGCAAAGTCAAGGGCAACACCGCGCTCTACGACACGCTGCTGGCCGCGGTGCGCACGGTGAAGAAGGACTTCGACAACAAGCGGGTCAACTCGGTGGTGCTGATCACCGACGGCGCCAACGACAACCGCTCCGGCCTGGACCTCAACGGCCTGGTGCAGACGCTGACCGCGGAGGCCGACCCGGCCCAGCCAGTGCCGGTGATCGGCATCGGACTCGGGCCCGATGCCGACCTCAACGCGTTGCAGCAGGTCGCGAAGGTGACCGGCGGCAAGGCCTACGCGGCGCGGGAGGCGACGGACATCCGCTCGGTGCTGATGGACGCGCTGATCCAGCGCCGCTGTAGGCCTAACTGCTGATCAGGTGGTGTAGACCTTCGGGTCGAGCGTGCCGATGTAGGGCAGGTCGCGGTAGCGCTCGGCGTAGTCCAGGCCGTAGCCGACCACGAACTCGTTCGGGATGTCGAAGCCGACGTACTTGACCGGCACGTCCACCTTGACCGCGTCCGGCTTGCGCAGCAGCGTGCAGACCTCCAGCGAGGCCGGGCGGCGCGAGGCCAGGTTCTTCAGCAGCCAGGACAGGGTCAGGCCGGAGTCGATGATGTCCTCGACGATCAGCACGTCCCGGCCTGCGATGTCCCGGTCCAGGTCCTTGAGGATGCGCACCACCCCCGAGGAGGAGGTGGCGGAGCCGTAGGAGCTGACGGCCATGAAGTCCAGCTGGACCGGCACGGGCAGCGCCCTGGCCACATCCGCCATGAACATCACCGCGCCCTTGAGGACGCCGACCATCAGCAGGTCCGAGGAGCGTCCGTCAGTCGGGTAGTCGGCGGCGATCTTCGTCGCCAGCTCGGCGGTCTTCTCCTGGATCTGCTGCTCGGAAACGAGCACGGAGGCAATGTCGCCCTCGTACACCGCGGCTTCCCCTCAGTCACAAAGAACGGTCGAGGACCAGCCTGTCATGCGCGCGCCCGGCCACCAACCCGCCGGGCACCGCGACGCCCCCTTGACCACGCCAATCAGCCACCAGGGCGTCCACGGAGCGCAAATGGGCGTCGGTGAGTTCGCTCACACCCGCGCCGAGCAGCCAGCTGCGCAGCACCCGGCGGCGCAGGGCGGCGGGTGCGGCCTTGAGCGCGCCGACCGCCAGTCCGTCGCCGTCGCGGGCCTGGCCAAGCAGGTCGGCGGCCAGCTGGTCCAGGGCCTGGCTGTCCTCGCGGAGCTGGGCGGCGGTGCGGGCCAGCGCGGCGGCCACCCCGCCCCGCAGCACGTCCTCCAGCAGCGGCAGCACCTCCTGGCGCAGCCGGACCCTGGTGTAGGCCGGGTCCAGGTTGTGCGGGTCGGTCCAGGTGTCCAGGCCGAGCGCGGCGCAGGCGGCCGCGGTGGTCGCCCTGGACAGGCCGAGCAGCGGGCGGCCCCACGGCGGGTCCAGCTCGGCCATCCCGGCGATCGAGCGCGGGCCCGAGCCGCGGCCCAGGCCCAGCAGCACGGTCTCGGCCTGGTCGTCCTCGGTGTGCCCGAGCAGCACCAGCGCGTGCTCCGGCCGGGCGGCGCGCAGCGCGGCGTAGCGGGCGCGGCGGGCGGCGGCCTCCGGACCGCCGGGGCCGGTGACCTCGACGGTGAGCACGCTGGCCCGCACGCCGAGCTCGCGCAGCTGGTCGGCGGCCCTGGCGGCCACCCCGGCCGAGCCGGGCTGGAGCTGGTGGTCGACCACCAGGCCGTGCACGGCCAGCCCGCGCTTTCGTCCACAGTGGACAGTCGCGGCGGCCAGCGCCAGTGAGTCCGCGCCGCCGGAGCAGGCCACCGCCACCGATCCGGTGACCGGGTGGCGGTCCAGGAACCGGCGGACCGCGGTGCGGACCGCGGCCACCGCGGGGTCGGGCGCGGCCAACGACTCAGCCGAGCACGCGGCGGATCCAGGCGTCCGGATCGGCGATCTCGGCCCGGGTGGGCAGGGTCTCCGGCGACTGCCAGACCTGGTTGAACGCGGCCATGCCGACCCGGTCCACCACGTGCCCGGTGAAGGCCGAGCCCTGGGCGTACTGGCGGATCTTGGCGTCCACGCCGAGCAGTGCGCGCAGCACCCGGTCGGCCACCCCGCGCGGGTTGCGGCGCACGGTGAACCGGGAGCGGATGGTGGCCACGCTGGGCACCACGGCCGGCCCGGCGGCGTCCATCACGTGGTCGGCGTGCCCCTCCAGCAGGGTGGACAGCGCGATGATCCGGTCCAGCACGGCCCGCTGCCTCGGCGACTGCAACAGCTCGACCAGCGCGACCTGGTTCTCCTCGCCGTCCTTGCGGCGGGCCGAGCGCAGCGCCTCGCCGACCCGGGAGAGCAGTCCGGCGGTGGCGTCGTCCATGCTGGAGAGCAGGGTGCCGACCTGGGCGGCGAAGTGCGCGCGCAACCAGGGCACCGCGGTGAACTGGAGCCGGTGGGTGGACTCGTGCAGGCAGACCCACATCCAGAAGTCCTCTTCGGGCACCCGCAGGGCCTGTTGCGCGGCCACGATGTTCGGCGCGACCAGCAGCAGCCTGCCCTCGCCGTCCGGCCCGCCGAAGGGGTCGTACTGCCCGAGCACCCTGGTGCTCAGGTAGGCCAGCACCATCCCGGCCTGCACCCCCGCGGTCCCGGCCAGCACGCCACCGCGCCAGCCGCCCGCGCCGCGGGGCAGCGCGTGGTCGGTGAGCGCGGCCAGGCCGTCCACCGCGCCGCGCACCCAGGCCGGTCGGTCCACGACCTCGCCGGGCAGCAGCGGCAGCTCCAGGCCGAGGCCGGTGATCTGGCGGACGTGTCCCTCCGCGGCGACGGAGAGCTCCCGCATCCCGCGCACGGCCGCCTGGGCGGCGTCGCGGGCGATGACGGGCCCAGGGCGGAGCAGCCGATGGGCGGTCGCCGTGGCGACACCCCAGTCGACAGGCCCCGGCCCCTCGGCCGGATCCAGTGGCCGTGCGGCCGATCCCGCGTTCACCCCTGGGACGCTACCCGCCGACCCCCGTGATCGTCATCGGCCAGCCGGTGAACAGCGTGGTCACGTTCTAGCCGCAGCCGCAGCGCCGCAGCGCGGAGGCCAGGGTGTCGAGCGCGTCGCGGGCCGGGTCGCTGGCCGCGCCGGTGGCCATGAAGGAGAAGACCAGCAGCCTGCCGTCGTTGGTGGTGACGATCCCGGCCAGGCTGTTCACCCCGTCCAGGGTGCCGGTCTTGGCCCGCACCCAGCCGCGGCCGCCCGCGGCCTGGCCCTTGTCGTAGCGCTTGGCCAGGGTGCCGGTGCCGCCTGCCACCGGCAGGCCGGTGAGCATCGGGCGCAGCTTGGCCGCGCGCGCGTCGTTGCCCGAGGCGGCGGCCAGCAGGGAGCTGAGGAACTTGGCGGAGACCCGGTCCTCGGTGGACAGGCCGCTGGCGTCGGACATCTTCACCCCGGTGATGTCCAGCCCGTTGCGGGAGAGCGTGTCCAGGGTGGCCTTGCTGGCGCCGGCGAAGGAGGGCTCGTTGCCGGTGCCGCGGGCCAGCTCCCTGGCCACCGCCTCGGCCAGGATGTTGTCCGAGGTGGACAGGAAGGACGCGACCAGCCGGGGCAGCGGCGGCGAGTCGACCTTGGCCAGCACCTTGGCATCCTTTGGCGCGGAGCCGACCTCGATCGCCGGGTTGCCGCCGAGCCGCTTGGCCAGCTCCTGGGCCGCGGCCTGGGCCGGCTTGTCCGAGCGCGGGGTGGTGGAGGTGAGCGGGTCGCGGCGGGCGGCGTCCAGCATCAGCGGCACCAGCGGCGCGATGTGCCCGCCCGCCACGTCCACGTTCAGCCAGCCGGGGGCCATCGGCGGCCCGGCGAACCGGCCGACATCGATGATGATCTTGTTGACCGGGCCGCCTGCCTTGGCTTTGACCTGCTCGACGAGGTCGTCCAGCCGGGCGGCGTCCGGGAAGAAGTAGGTGGGCTTGTTCGCGGGCAGCCCGGACAGCGTGGTGTCGCCGCCGCCGACCAGCACCACGGTGCCCGGTTCGGCGCCGGCCACCACGGTGGTGCTCAGCCTGGTCTGGTGGTCCAGCGCGAGCAGCGCGGCGGCCGCGGTGACCAGCTTGCCGGTGGAGGCCGGGGTGCGCGCGGTGCCCGCCCCGCGCTCCCACAGCACGTTGCCGGTGGTCCCGTCCAGCACGCTGCCGGTCAGCTCGCCGAGCGCGGCGTTGCCTGCCAGCGGGTCCAGCGCCGCGGCCACGCCCTGCGCGCTGGGCGTGGGCGCCTGCGGGGGCAGCGCGCGCAGCGCGGCCTGCGGGTTCAGCGGCGCGGGCGGCGGCTGGGTGCCGAGGCCGCCGTCACCGCTGAGGCCGAGCTGCTGGGCCAGCCACGGGCCGCCGAGCACGCCGCCCACGCCGAGCGCGGCCAGCAGCACCAGCACGGTCGCCAGCACCACCAGCTTCTTGCCACGTTTCCCCGGATTGGGTGGTGCTTCGGCCTCGGTGGCCGCAGGCGGCGGCGGGCCGACCCTCATCGGCTGCGCAGGAGGGGCGCCGGGCACCGGCAGTCGCACCGTCACCTGGTCCAGGTCTGGGTTGACCTGCGGTGATGAGCCCTGCTGTTCGCCTCCGGTCACGCGTGTCCTCCTGCGGCGGATGGGGGAAGAACTTCTGAAACCCGGTCAATGTCACACCGACCCAGACCCGCTCAACGGGCTTTCAGCGCGACTCGTGGTCCACACTAGACGGGTCTAGACACAGCTTCGCTGCGCCTGCTAGCCGGAGCCGTGCCGATCCGAAGAATCGAGCGAGGAACCGCGTGGAGTTCGACGTCACCATCGAGATCCCCAAGGGTGTGCGGAACAAGTACGAGATGGACCACGAGACGGGGCGCATCCGGCTGGACCGCACCCTGTTCACCGCCACCCAGTACCCGGCGGACTACGGCTTCGTGGACAACACGCTCGGCGAGGACGGCGACCCGCTGGACGCGCTGGTGCTCGTGCAGGAGCCGACCTTCCCCGGTTGCCTCATCCGCTGCCGCACCATCGGCATGTTCCGGATGACCGACGAGAAGGGCGGCGACGACAAGCTGCTCTGCGTCCCGGCCGCGGACCCGCGTTCGGAGCACCTGCGCGACATCCACCACCTGGCGGAGTACCACCGCCTGGAGATCCAGCACTTCTTCGAGGTCTACAAGGACCTGGAGCCGGGCAAGAGCGTGGAGGGCGCCTCCTGGGTCGGCCGCACCGAGGCCGAGGCCGAGGTCGTCCGCTCCTACGAGCGCCTCAAGACCGCTGACGGGCAGCACTGACGCCCAGCACACCAAGCACCACAACGGCCCCGAGCGCGCAGTGCGCCCGGGGCCGTCGTCGTACTGAAGCTGATCAGCCGGCCAGTGCGGCCGCCGCGTGCTCCTCCTGGGCCCGGCGCTGCATGCCGGACTGGTTGGACAGCGGCTTCTCCTTGAGGAACCAGACCAGCACGAAGGCCACCAGCATCACCATCGCGCCGGTGAAGAACACGGTGTCCATCGCGGAGGAGAAGCCGTCCTGGAACGGCCGCGCCAGCCTGGGGTCGAGGTTGATCAGGAAGGACGTGTCGTCCAGCGAGGGCGCGCCTGCGCCACCGTTGGCCATCATGTCCAGCACCGGCTTGTTGGCCGGGTTGGCCAGCACCGCCGGGTCGCGCACCGCGGCCAGGAACTCCGGGGTGAGCGCGGCCGAGCGGAGAGCACTGGCGATGCGGTCGCCGACCACCCCGAACAGGATGGACAGGAAGGCCGCGGCGCCGATGGTGCCGCCCATCTGCCGGAAGAAGGTCACCGAGGCGGTGGCCACGCCCATGTCCGAGGGCGAGACGTCGTTCTGCACGGCCAGCACCAGGGTCTGCATGCAGGCCCCGAGGCCCCAGCCCATCAGCACCATGTAGATCGCGCTCAGCCACAGCGGGGTGCTGAAGCCGATCGTGCTGAACAGCAGCAGCGAGGCCACGATCAGCGCGATGCCGACGATCGGGAAGGACTTGTACCGCCCGGTCTTGGCCGTCCTGGTGCCGGCGAACAGGCTGGCGGAGAGGATGCCGAAGGTCAGCGGCAGCATCATCAGGCCGGACTCGGTCGGGCTCATGCCCTTGACGATCTGCAGGTACAACGGCAGCGACAGCAGGCCGCCGAACATGCCGATGCCGATGATGAAGTTGAGCCCGTTGCCCAGGCTGAACACCGAGCTGCGGAACAGCCGCAGCGGCAGCAGCGCCTCATCGCCCATCCGCCGCTCGGCGAGCACGAAGGCCACCAGCCCGGCCACGCCCAGCCCGATCAGGCCCAGGGTGAGCGGGTCGCCCCAGCCCCACTGGCGGCCCTGCTCGGCCACGATCAGCAGCGGCACCAGGCCGACGGTCAGCGCGGCCGCGCCGAGGAAGTCGATGCGGTGGTCGACCCGCTTGTGCGGGATGTTGAGCACCTTGGTGACCACGACCAGCGCGGCGATGCCCAGCGGCAGGTTGACCAGGAAGACCCAGCGCCAGCCCTCGACGCCGATGAAGCTGTCCAGCCCGGCGAAGAAGCCGCCGGCGACCGGACCGGCCACGCTGGAGATGCCGAAGACGGCCATGAAGAAGCCCTGGTAGCGGGCCCGTTCCCGGGGCGGCAGCACGTCGGCGATGATCGCCAGCGCCAGGGACATCAGGCCACCGGCGCCCAGGCCCTGCACGGCGCGGAAGGCGGCCAGCTCGTACATCGAGTTCGCCACCCCGCACAGCGCGGAGCCGATCAGGAACAGCGAGATCGCGGTCAGGTACATCGGCTTGCGGCCGTAGATGTCGGACAGCTTGCCGTACAGCGGGGTCGAGATGGTGGCGGTGATCAGGTAGGCGGTGGTCGCCCAGGCCTGCACGGTCTGCCCGTGCAGCTGGTCGGCGATGGTGCGCATGGCCGCCGAGACGATGGTCTGGTCGAGGGCGGCCAGGAACATGCCCATCATCAGACCGGTCATGATGGCCATGATCTGGCGGTGGCTCAGGCCGACGCCGGATGGCGCGGTCGCGGTGTCTGACATCTACTTCTCCACTCCCGAACGGGCGTAGTCGACCAGTTCGGCGATCAGGCCGGGCATGTGCTCCTCGTAGGCGCCCACGAAGCGATGCAGCAGGGTGGCGAACTGCCGCCGGTCCTCCGGCGGCCAGTCCGACACCATGCTGGCGATCATCTCGTTGCGGCGGTCGCGGTGCCGGAGGAACAGCTCGCGCCCGGAGTCGGTGGCGGCCAGCAGCGTGGCCCGGCCATCGACGGGGTCGGCGGTTCGTTCGACCAGGCCGTCCTTGACCAGTTGGGCCACCTGACGGCTGATCGTGGATGGATCGGAGTGGACGGCCTCGGCCAGCGCGCTGGAGCGCAGCGGCCCGGTGTGCGCCAGCGTGGCGAGCAGAGTGAACGAAGTCTTGTCGATCCCCAGTTTTGTGCTCTGTGCCGCCATGCAGGCCGTTGCCCGGTTGAGCCGGACCAGGGCCATGCCGATCTCGTTGGCCTGGGCCAGACCGGTCTCGTCCATGTGATCCTCTAGTTGCTTGCATCATCCAATTAGTTGCTGCATACAAGCATGCGACGAGAACTCTTATTCCGCAAACTATTTTTCGTGTGAGCTGGCTCGCCGCACGCTGCGCGCACGTCCGGTCACAGCGCTTCCCAAATGCGGTTACTCGTGAGTAACATGCCCGGCATGAGCGTGGACACCAGCCAGGTCGGCGAGCTGATGAAGCAGGTCGTGCCGTGGGTGCGCACCGTCGGCATCGAGTTCACCGAGACCAGCCCCGACCGCGTGGTGGTCTCCCTTGGCGATGCCGAGGAGCTGCGCAACCACGTCGGCGGACCGCACGCGGCGATGATGTTCGGCGCGGCCGAGACCGCCTCCGGCGCGCTGGTGCTGGCCGCCTTCGCCGAGCAGCTGGCGATCGCGATCCCGCTGCCCACCAAGGGCCAGATCGGCTTCTACAAGCTCGCGCTCGGGCAGCTGACCGCGACCGCGACGCTGGGCCGCCCGCCGGCCGAGGCGGTGGCCGAGCTGGAGTCGGGCACCCGGCCGGAGATCCCGGTGCACGTGGAGATCACCAACGCCGAGGGCGTGGTCACCGGCGCGCTGGACATCATCTGGACGCTCAAGCCGCACTCGAAGTAGCGCCCACCACCCTTCCGGGGCCGGACCTGGCACGCGCTGCGTGTCCTGGTCCGGCTTTTTGTGTCTGAG
Organism: Crossiella sp. SN42; assembly: GCF_023897065.1. Lineage (GTDB taxonomy): Bacteria > Actinomycetota > Actinomycetes > Mycobacteriales > Pseudonocardiaceae > Crossiella. The sequence continues at coordinate 32,094 of NZ_JAMHIV010000021.1, read as the reverse complement.
TGCCCTGTTCGGGGTGGGCATCGGTGCAAGGATTGTCACGGCTGGTGAACAGTGGTGAACTGCCCGAAGCCGAGTCGAGTCCGCCAGGAGAAGCGATGAGTGAGTTGCCCAGGGTCTCCGCGCTCCGCCGCTGGTGGTGGCGGGCCGCGACCTGGCAGCGACTGCTCAGCGCCACCGGCGGCACCCTGGCCGTGGCGGCCATGATCAGCGCGGCCGGCTCGCTGCCGGTGCTGCCTGCGGACCAGGGCACCCCGCTGGCCGGTGGCGGCGAGGTGGTGCGGCCGCTGAGCACCTCCAGCGCGACCACGCCGAGCATCACCGCGCCGCCGGTGGCCGGGCGCACCCCGGCCTGGCCGAGCCGGGTGCTGACGGTGACCAAGGTGGTGGACGCGCGCACCATCACCGGCACCGACGAGCGCGGCGACCCGGTGACCCTGCAGGTAGTGGGCACCCCGCAGCCGAGCGCGCAGCCCGGTTGCTCGGCGGCGGAGGCGGCCCGGTTCGCCGAGAAGGAGCTGCTGGGCAAGAAGGTCGGCCTGCTGGACCTGCGCGAGGACGCGGCCGGGCGGGCGGCCAGGCTGTTCACCGACGGCCACGAGTACGCCCGGCTGCTCACCGACTGGCTGGCCGGCTGCCAGCGGAGCGCGGCCACCAGCACCCCCAACGTGCTGACCACCACCGATCCTCCGCCGACCAGCGCCGGTCCGCCGCCGCCGACTGAGACGAACCCGCAGAAGACCACCCCGGCTGAGCCGTTCTACAAGAACTGCGCGCAGGTCCGGAAGGCGGGCAAGGCGCCGCTGCTGCGCGACCAGCCCGGCTACCGGGCGGAGCTGGACTCCGACGGCGACGGGGTTGCCTGTGACCGGTGAGCAGTCCGACGACGCGGCGGTCACCGCGTTGATCGAGTGGCAGCGGGAGCCCGGCCGGGCCTACGGCTGCCCGATCGGCCACGGTGAGCTGGCGCCCCAGCGCAACGGCTCCGGCCTGCTGCTGGTGTGCCCGGAGTGCGCGCACACCCTGCCGGTGGACCCGGTGCTGGTCACCGAGGTGCTCGGCGAGCGACCGCCGGATGAGGTGGAGCCACCGTTGCTGCCGGACGGCCGCACCCCGCGCGGACTGTCCGCCGACGGCCTGGTGCGCACCACCGGCTGGCTGATCATCGGCGGCCGCCCGGTGCCCACTCCCGCGCTGACCGCGCTGGCCGGGGCGGCCGTGCTCACCCCGGTGCTGGGCTGGCTCGGACTCGCCATCGGCTTGGTGGCCGGTTTCGGCTGCTGGCAGCTGGTGATCTCCTGGTTGCAGCCGGCCTCCCGGTTCACCGCGGGCCCGGCCGTGCTGGCCTCGGTGCTGCGGCCCGGCCAGTGGGCGCGGCTCTACGGCAGCCTCGGCCCGGTCGGCCAGGTCTCCGGCACCGCGGCCACCGCCTCCGGCGACCTGGTGGTGCGCTTCCGGGGCGGCGCGCAGGTGGTCGCGGCGCCCACCGACGAGCTGATCACCGTCGAATTGCTGGACTAGCCGGACACTCACCCACTTGGTGGTAGACCAGGTGGTTTTTTCACCACACCCTAGAGATAACCGAGCGCATCCAATTAGTAACTCTCAGTTATCACTTCTCGTTGAGCTTGGGGTGATCGCCATGGCTCACGCACTCACCTGGATGGCCACCGTGCTCCGGCAAGCCGGGCTGTCCGTACAGGAAGTGGCCGGCTGGCAGGACCGCGGCCACGGCAACGTCTCGGACATCCGCGGCGTGATGATGCACCACACGGCAGGTCCGGCGATCGGGAACTTCCCGTCCCTGGACGTGGTCGTCAACGGCAGGCCCGGCCTGGCCGGCCCGCTGTCCAACCTGGGCCTGGCCCGGGACGGCACCTGGTACGTCATCGCGGCCGGCCGCTCGTACCACGCGGGCGCGGGCTACGTCGCGTGGTGCGGCCGGGACAACGGCAACAACCACATCATCGGCATCGAGGCCGAGTCCACCGGACGCGGCGACTGGACGCAGGCGCAGCTCGACGTCTACCCGCGAGGGGTCGCCGTGCTGCTCCGCCACCTGCGACTGGCCGTCGACCGGGCGATCGCGCACAAGGAGTGGGCTCCTTCGCGCAAGATCGATCCGGCCGGGTGGCCCGGCGACATGACCGGCTTCCGGGCCGAAGTCGCGCAGTGGATCACCGGGGACCAGTTCCAGCAGTCCGACCGGGACCGGCTGATCCGATTAGAGACAGCCATCGACGAGCTGCGTCGATGGCCCATGGGCGGCCCGCGGCTGATCCGGCATGAAGCGACCGGGTCGCAGTGGCTGTACGTGCCAGGAAGTGTGCTGGTCGCCCTGCAGGCAGAAGAGGACGTCGACTTCCACGGCAACCACCGGCTGGCCGGGCAGAGCGAGCCGATCGCGCTGGACACCGACTCGATCCGGCGACTGGCCGGGCTGGTGCCGCACGTGATCGGGGAGCTGCCCGCGTAGCCGGCGGGCGCTAGATCGCGGTGGCGAGCCTGGCGGTGGGCGCACCGGAGGGAATGCCGGCCTGCACGGTCGCGGTGAACAGCTGGGTCGCCCGGCTGGCGCGCACCGCGTAGACGGTGCCCGCGGACTGGATGACCACGGTGTGCCCCAGCCAGCCGCCGGAGTCGACGCTGGAGATCTGCGAGTAGAGCACGGCGAGGTTCCACCCGTCGCGACCGGCCGCCAGCACCCGGCGGTTGGTCGCGACCACCAGCACCGGCCCCACCCCGGAGAGCATCCCGGCCACCGCCGCACGGACCCGTTCACCCGCTCCGAGTAGTCCGTCGAGCAGTTGGGTGGCCTCGCCGTGACGCAGACGGAGGCGCCGCGGTACGGCCGTTAGATGTTCTTCGAGGTCAGCACGCATGCGGGGAGTCTTCGCCCCGAAGCTGCGCTGCGTCATCACCCAAATGGGTGCACTTAGCGGAAGAAAACGGTTAACCGCAAGGGTTCGCTTGGGTGATCTTGGGCACGGAATCAATACAGTGGGTAGTTGATAGAGACACGAATGGCCCGCACCGAGTGATGCGGGCCATTCGCCAGGTGGAACTAAGGAAGATCAGAACCGCGAAGATCAGACTGCGCGAACCTGGTCAGCCTGCGGGCCCTTCGGACCCTGGGTGATCTCGAACTCCACCCGCTGGTTCTCCTCCAGCGAGCGGTAGCCCTTGGCGACGATCGCCGAGTAGTGCACGAACACGTCCGGTCCGCCGTCGTCCTGCGCGATGAAGCCGAAGCCCTTCTCGCTGTTGAACCACTTGACAGTGCCAGAAGCCATTTTTCTCTCCTTGCAGGGCCGATCTCACGCCCAGGTTGGAGGCGTGGTCGCGGTCCAGATCCGCCCATTCCCCGAAGGGTTCGGCATACAAGAAAACCCGTGGTCATAAGCCCCACGGGCGCTCAAGGCAAAGCTGACTACGACTAGCAAAGCGTAGCGCAGAACCGCTCTCTCGAGGAGAGATCCACATAACGAGAGTGATCCAGAACACTGTGGGTTCGTTATGGTCAGCGGAGAGTACGGAAGTACATCGGCTGTCCAGGTGAATCTTCCGCTTTAGTGCGCCTTACCCACAGTTATCGCACCGGTTCCAGCCAGGCCGGCACCGGCACGCCGCGGTCCCGGCAGACCACCAGCAGCTGCTCGATCAGCTCGGCCGCGGTGACCAGTCCCCACACCAGCACCACGCTCGGCTCGGCGTCCACCACCTGCCCGACGGCCAGCTCGGCCCCCGCCGCGTCGCCGTCGGCCTCCAGCTGCACCGAGGCCAGCACCAGCGCCCGCGCCCGCTCCACCTCGGCGTCCACCGGGGCCGGGCCGGGCCGGGACTCCAGCCGCACGTCCAGCGTGCCCGCGATGTCCCAGCCCACCTCGTGCAGCATCGCGGTGGCCCCGCGCACCAGCACGTAGAGCAGCTCGACCAGCCGGTCCCGGCCGGCCCGCGCGTTCTCCGCCAGCACCTGCCTGGTCCGCTCCAGGTCGTGCGCCCGCAAGGCGAGCAGCAGCGCGACGGCCTGGCCGCGGGCCCGCGCGTGCTCGTCGGCTTCCGGGTGCATATCCCGCATAGTGCGCCACTACTGTGTTCGGCACCATGGACGGTTACTGGCTCAACCTCGCGCTCGTCGCGTTCCTGATCCTGGTCAACGCGCTGTTCGCGGGCAGCGAGATCGCGCTGATCTCGTTGCGGGAAGGGCAGTTGCGGCAGCTGGAACGCCGCGGCGGCCGGACCGCCACGGTGCTGCTGCGGCTGACCAGGGACCCGAACCGGTTCCTGGCCGCGATCCAGCTGGCGATCACCCTCTCCGGCGCGCTCGCCTCGGCCACCGCCGCGGTGACCCTGGCCCAGCCGCTGATCCCGGCGCTGTCCTTCGCGGGCACCGCGGCCGGTCCGCTGGCGGTGGCGCTGGTGACGCTGGTGCTGACCTTCTTCACCTTGGTCTTCGGCGAGCTCGCGCCCAAGCGGCTGGCCATGCAGTACGCGCACCGCTGGGCGATGCTGGTGGCCCGGCCGCTGGACCTGATCGCGAGCATCGCCCGCCCGGCGATCTGGGCGCTGAGCCGGTCCACGAACCTGGTGGTGCGCCTCTTCGGCGGCAACCCCGACGCCGGGTCCGAGCAGCTGAGCCCGGCGGAGCTGCGCGACCTGGTGGCCGGGCACCGCGGCCTCAACGCCGAGCAGCGGATGATCATCACCGGCGCGCTGGAGATCCACGAGCGGCTGCTCCGGCACGTGCTGGTGCCGCGCCGCGCGGTGGTCACCGTGGCCGCCGATGCCACCGTGGCGCAGGCCAGGTCGGTGCTGGCGGAGTCGGGGCACTCCAGGGCGCCGGTGGTCCGCTCCGGCCACCTGGACGACGTGGCCGGCATCGTGCATCTGCGCGACCTGCTCGACGACGACGGCACCGTGCTGGACGCGGCCCGTCCGGCCACGATCTTCCCGGACAGCCTGCGCGTCTCCGACGCCCTGCGTCAGTTCAAGGCCAGCCACCAGCAGTTCGCGCTGGTGGTCGACGAGCGCGGCGCGGTGGACGGCATCGTCACGCTGGAGGACCTGCTGGAGGAGATCGTCGGCGAGATCTACGACGAGACCGACCGGGACATCCTGTCCGTGCGCACCGAGCCGGACGGCTCCATGCTGCTGCCCGGCACCTTCCCGGTGCACGACCTGGAGGACCTGGGCGTCGAGCTGACCGACGCGCCGGAGGGCGACTACACCACCATCGCCGGCCTGGCGCTGATCGCGCTGCGCCGCATCCCCGACCAGCCGGGCGACCGGGTGGAACTGGCCGAGTGGATCATCGAGGTAAAAGCGGTGGACCGGCACGCCATCACCCAGGTCCACTTGCGCCCCAAGACCAAGCGCGGGGAGAACTGAGATGGCCTGGGACCGGTTGGACGGCCTGCGGGTGCTGGAGCTGGGCATGCCCGGCGAGATGCGGGACTGGCTCAACGAGTGCGTGCTCAAGGGTGACAAGCGGGCCACCGCGGGACTGCTGGTGGCCGACTACCAGGCCGAGGGCGAGCCGGTGGAGCACATCGGCGAGCTGCTGGCGCTGGTGGACAGCGAGGGCAAGCGGATCGGCACCGCCGAGGTGACCAAGGCCGAGGTCGTGCCCTTCGCCGAGGTCAGCTGGGAGTTCGCCCAGGCCGAGGGCGAGGGCTTCACCTCGATCGAGCACTGGCGGCAGGCGCACGCCAAGTTCTGGACGGAGGCAGGCGCCGAGGTCGGGGACCAGACCGAGGTGGTCTGCCTGCACTTCCGCCTGTTGCCCTGAGCGGTCAGCCCGCGGTCAGCAGCAGCGCGGGCACGAGCACCAGCAGCGTCACCCCGAGCCGCCACGGCCAGGCCACCCTGGACGCGGTGGCGAAGGCGGCGACCAGGTAGCCGAGCATCCCGTAGAGCAGCAGCAACACCGGCTGCGGCAGCGGCACGGACAGCTCGGTCAGCACCCGGCCCACCGCCCAGATCCCGGCCGGCCCGAGCAGCGCGATCCGCCACGCCTGCCCGACCCCGGCCAGGTGCAGCGCCAGCCAGGCCAGCCCCGCGCCGAACACCACGCCCAGCGGGAAGGCCAGCAGCGCCACGCCGAGGCAGTTGAAGCCCTGGTTGGTGCACAGCACCTGGCCGGTGATCAGCGCGTTGACCAGCCACATCACCAGTCCGGGCAGCAACCCGGCCAGGCAGGCCACGGTCAGCCTGCGCCCGGTCGGCTCGGTCACCGCGGCGGTGGTCACCACCCCAGCATGCCCCGCCGGAAAACGTGCCCAAACTCGTTTCCAAATTAGGACCGTAGCTGACCTATAAGGCTCATAACGTAGTCCTCAGCAGCCCAAACGAGGAAGGCAGATCCGATGACCAGCTCCGCACCGATCAGCACCGACACCACTCTGACCGGCGAGCGCGCCGACCTGCTGGAGGCCCTGGGCAAGACCCGGTTCTTCCTCCGGCACACCGCGCAGGGGCTGACCGACGAGCAGGCGAACAAGAACACCACCGTCAGCGAGCTGACCATCGCCAAGCTGATCAAGCACGTGGCGAACACCGAGAAGGGCTGGGTCGACTTCATCCTGGAAGGCCCCTCGGCCATGGCGATCGACGAGACCGACTGGGCCGAGGCCTGGCACATCAGCGAGGCGGAGACCCTGGAGGTGCTGCTGGCCCGCTACGCCGAGATCGCCGAGCGCACCGACGAGCTGATCGCCAGCCTGCCCAGCCTCGACCTGGCCCACCCGCTGCCCGAGGCCCCCTGGTTCGAGCCGGGCACCACCTGGTCCGCCCGCCGGGTCTTCGCCCACCTGATCGCCGAGACCGCGCAGCACGCGGGCCACGCGGACATCATCCGCGAGTCCCTCGACGGCCAGAAGTCGATGGGCTGACCCGGGATGACCACCCCGACGGGCGAGCGCGCCGACCTGCTCGACGCGCTCGCCAACGCCCGGAACTTCCTCCGCCTGACCACCCAGAACCTCACCGATGCCCAGGCCACGCAACGCACCACCGCCAGCGAGCTCACCCTGGCCGGCCTGATCAAGCACGTCGACGGCGCCGAGGCGGGCTGGACCCACTTCATCCAGCACGGCCAGGAGGTGATGACCTGGGACGAGGAAAACGGCGAAACCTGGACCGACACCTTCACCCCCAAGCCCGGGGAGACCCTGGCGGTGCTGCTGGCCCGCTACGCCGAAACCGCCCAGCGCACCGACAACCTGATCACCACCCTGCCCAGCCTGGACGTGGCCCACCCCCTGCCCGAGGCCCCCTGGTTCGAGAAGGGCTCGTGGACCGCCCGCCGGGTGATCACCCACCTGATCGCCGAAACCGCCCAGCACGCCGGGCACGCGGACATCATCCGCGAGGCGCTGGACGGCCAGAAGTCGATGGGCTGACCGGGCTCAGAACGACGCGGCGCAGTGCCGGCACCGCTTGTCCGCCACCCGCGCGGGATTGTCCCCACCGGTCGCCGGAATGGCCTCGGCATTGCCCAGCCGCTCCCACGCCCGCGGCACCCCACGGATCTCACCCCAGCCCCGGTAGTCCGGCGGGGCGTCGTGGTTGCAGGCGCCGGGCAGGTGCGCGGTGTTGGTCCGGCTGACCAGGATGAGATCCGGTTCGGTGCGCACCACGACCCGCCGCCGGGTGTGCGGACACTGGCCCACGGGCAGGTCACAACGTTCGCATCGCGCCATCGCTGAAGTCACCCCGCCATCTTCCGGATCACCCCGACAGAACCGGGCCTGCCTGCCGCACATCGACATGAGCCACCACGACAAGGATCACTGCCCCTATGACCAGCACCGGTTCCAGCCCCGGGTTCAACCACAACGACTTCTACCACCGGTTCCTGCTCCGCCAAGTCCCACCCAGCTGCGGGCGGGCACTCGACGCCGGCTGCGGGACCGGCCTGTTCGCGAGGCGGCTGGCCCAACGCGCCCACGCGGTCGTGGGCATCGACCAGGACCCAGCGGTCATCGCCACCGCCCGTGCCCTGTCGGCAGGAACGCCCAACATCGACTACCTCCAGGCGGACCTCGCTGACTGCGACCTGGGCGAGCAGAGCTACGACTACATCTGCTGCATCGCCAGCATCCACCACATGCCCTTCGCCGCGACGGTCACCAGACTGCGCGAGGCCCTGGCGCCGGACGGGGTCCTGGCAATCGTGGGCTGTTACCGGCAAGCGACCCTGGCCGACTACCTGCCCGACCTGATCGCGATCCCGGCCAACCTCGCCGCGAACGCGGCCGTCAAAGCGATCGCCCGCCACCGCACGCGCCCCGTTCCCCAGGTCAACACGGCACCGGTGGCGCAGCCGCGGATGACGCTCGCCGAGATCAAGCGCGAGGCGCAGCGCCTGTTGCCTGGAGCCGTCATCCGGAGACGCCTCTTCTGGCGGTACACCCTCACCTACACGCACCGGCCGACGACGGCCCGGTGACCCAAGACGCGCCAGGGCGAGCCGCGACCCGGGAAACAGACCAGGGCGTCTCCGCGAACGGAAACGCCCTGGTCATCTCGCTGAGCCGCCTAAGGGAGTCGAACCCTTGACCTACGCATTACGAGTGCGTCGCTCTAGCCGACTGAGCTAAGGCGGCGAGACGAGCAGAGTCTAGCGGTAGCTGTCCGGCACGCCCAAGCCAGGTCTGATCTTCCCAGTTCAGACCTGGTTTTCCGTAGCTCGCACGGTCGGTTGCGTTACCCGTTGGTACCCCCGTCGTTAGGCCTTGCGTGACGTCGGTCTCATCGACCGCGTCGCCCGTGCTGCCGCGAGGAGGACCCGGGCTGATGCGTGCACGCCGCCTATCCGTTGTCTGTGCTCTGCCTGCTGTCGTGCTGCTCGCGCTGGGGCCGGTGGCCGGGGCGGCGCCGCCGCCGACCACGCCGGTGCCGGGGCCGGTGGATCCGAACCAGCCGCCGCTCACCGATCCGAACGCGCCCAAGTTCCCGCCGCTGGTGGCGGATGCGGGGACGGGGCTGGGGATCATCCGGGTGTTGCCGGGGGCGGTGCAGACCAACTCGCCTGGGCTGACCGATGAGGACGAGAAGAAGCTGCCCAAACAGGCCGTGGGTGAGCTGGGGCTGGGGCTGGCTTCGGCGCAGGTGAACTCGCAGGCGGTGCAGTTCTTCGAGCGGGCCATCGCGGAGTCCTCGCCTGCCGGGTTCGCGGTGAACGGGCGGGCGCCCCGGTTGCCGGGGGCGTTGGCGCAGATGGCGATCCCGGACAATCCGCAGCCGCTCACCGGTGGGCTGACGCCGCCTGCCTCGCCGCTGGACGCGCTGGTGAAGCTGGGGCTGCTCGAGGGCAGTGTGCACGCGCGGTGGGACGAGAAGCTCGGGCCCTGTGTGGAGCCGATCTCCGATGCCCGGACCTCGCTGGCGAGCTTGTCGGCGGTGAACGTCATTCCGGCGATCCCGGGGCTGTTGCCCGGGGGTGGGTCGTTGTTGCGGCTGCCGGAGACGTTGAGTGCGCGGTCCACCGTTCGGCTGGTAGATGTGCCTGGGCGGCAAGGGAAAGCGGTGCAGGCGACCTCGACGGTGCAGGTGGCGAGCATCCAGTTGCTGGCGGGCACGCCGGGTGAGGTGCGGATCGACGTGGTCAGCGCGCCGAAGCTGGTGGCGACCTCCACCGGTGAGGCCAAGACCTCGACGGTGAAGTACGAGGCTCCGGTGTTGCGGATCTCCCGTGGTGGCAAGGAGATCGGCAAGCTGGACGCGGCGGCGCCGAAGCTGGACGTGCCGGTGAGCGGACCGCTGCCGGGTGGGGATGCGTTGCGGCAGCTGGACATCGGGATTCTGCGGCTGACCATCGCGCAGGTGAACGAGAAGCGGGACGGGGCGGCGGTGGGCGCGGTGGCGCGGCTGCTGGACGTCGCGCTGCTGCCCACGGATGCGTTGAAGCTGTCCGGTTTGCCGAGTTCGCTGGTGCAGATCTCGTTGGGCGAGCAGGTGGTCCGGGCGGCGGCCCCGGCCGGTGGGTACGTGTGCAAGGCGGTGACGCCGGCGACGAGCTCGCCCGCAGCGGCGCCCGCGCCGCCGCCTGCTCGGGGCAAGGACGCGCCGCCGCCGCTGGCCTACACCAACGCGGCGTACTCCACCGTTCCGTTGCTGTGGACCGGGATGATCCTGTTGCTGTGCGGGGTGATCGTGGTCGCCGCGCTGCCCCGCCGCCGCCGGACCGGCTGACGGGGCACCGCGACCGGGCAGGCGTCAGAGGCCGATGGCCTTGGCGATCTCCCTGGGCTTGAGCACGCGGAGGATGGCCTCCATCAGGTAGTAGTCGCCGTAGGGCAGCGACACCTCGATGCCGTTCTCCGCGCGACGGTTCTTGGTGCCGCGGGCCAGCACCGCGTCGTGCCGCTCCGACCTGGTGGTCAGACAGGTGCGGGACAGCGCGTCCAGCACGGTCAGCGCCGTGCTCTGGTAGCGCGGGTTGCCGGTGATCTTGGCCAGGTCCAGCAGCGCGCAGGCGGTGATCGCGCCCGCCGAGGAGTCCCTGATGTCGTGCGGCGCCAGCGGGGAGCGGTAGTCCCAGATCGGCACCGGGCTCTCCGCCAGGTACGGCAGCACGTGATCGGCCATCCTGGTCGCCGCGGTGAGGAACTCGCGGTCCTTGGTGCGCCGGTAGGTGGTGGTGAAGCCGTAGATCCCCCACGCCTGCCCGCGCGACCAGCAGGAGGTGGGGCTGTAGCCCTGCACCGTGTTCGGGCCGATCGGCGCGCCGCTGACCGGGTCGAAGTCGAACACGTGCGGGGTGGAGCCGTCCGGCCGGATGAAGTGCTTGCTCGTGGTGCGGGCGTGACTGGAGGCGATCTCGGCGTACTTGCCGTTCCCGCTGACCTCGGTGGCCCAGTACAGCAGGTCCAGGTTCATCATCGTGTCGATGATGGTGCGGCCCGCGTTGCCGGTGGAACCCAGCGAGCCCCAGGCCCTGATGAACTTGCCCGCGCTGTTGTACCGCTTGCTCAGCGACTCCGCGGCCTGCACCGCGCCGTCCCGCCAGGAGGTCTCCCCGGTGAGCCGGTAGGCGGTGACCCAGGACGGGTAGAACAGGAAGCCCATGTCGTGGGTGCCGGTGTCCGGGATGCGCGGGGTCAGTCGCAGCGCGGCCTCGCGGGCCCACTTCTCGAACCGCGGGTCCTTGCTGTCCACGAAGCCCAGCCAGAGCAGGCCGGGCCAGAAGCCGCCGACCCAGCCGCCGTCGTTGACCGGGATCCACTTCTCGAACTTGGTCTCCTCGGGGAACGTGGCCACGGTCGGCGCGGTCGTGCGCAGCTTGGCGACCGCGTAGTCCAGGGTCTGGCGCAGCCGGGCCGGGTTCGGCGCGAACGCCGCCTCTGCCGGGGCGGCCGGCGCCGCGCCTGGCGGCATGGCCAGTGCGCCCGCGGTCGCCGCCGCGCCGGTGAGCAGCACACGTCGGGATAGCGCTGTCATCGTTGTTCCTCTCGGGGTTGCCTCACAGGAAGGGGTGGCGCCCAGGGTCTTAGGGGCTGGGGACCATCCAGCCCAGCACGGGGGTCGACTGCAGGTAGCTGAGCACGCACATGGCCAGCAGCAGCGACAGGCTCCAGCCGAACACCCGGCGGAACAGGTCGCCCTCCTTGCCCACCAGGCCGACCGCGGCGGTGCCGATGGCCAGGTTCTGCGGCGAGATCATCTTGGCCATCACGCCGCCGGAGGAGTTGCTCGCGCCGAACAGGATCGGCGAGGCGCCGACCTGCTGGGCCGCGGTGGTCTGCAACCCGCCGAAGAGGGCGTTGGCGCCCGCGTCGGTGCCGGTGATGGTGACGCCGAACCAGCCGACGATCGGGGACAGGAAGGCGAAGAACGCGCCGGCGCCGGCCAGCCACACGCCGAGGGTGATGATCTGGCCGGACAGGTTCATCACGTAGGAGAGCGCGAACACGCTGAGGATGGCCAGGATCGCCCAGCCGAACTGGCGGATGGTCCGGCCGTAGACGCGCAGCGCGGTCAGCGGGGAGATCCGCAGCACCGGCAGGACCAGCAGGCCGGAGATCAGCAGCAGGGTGCCGGTGGCCGAGCCGATGTTGAAGGTGTAGCTGGTGGAGACCGCTTTCCCACTGGCCGTGGCCACCTGCAGGCCCGGCCACTGGAACACCCAGGTGGCCTGGTTCAGCAGCGCCTTCACCGCGTCGAACTGGGCCAGCGAGAAGACCGCCACGATGATCGCGTACGGGGCGAAGGCGACCGCGGTGTCCCGGCGGGAGTCCGGTTGCGGCTCGGGTTCACCCGCGCCGCCGGTGCGCGCGAGCACGGTGACCGGCCGGGGTGTGCGGAGCTTGGTCACCACCAGCACCGCGCCGACCGAGACGATCGCGGCGATGATGTCGCAGAGCCGGTAGGAGATGTAGTTGGAGACCACGAACTGGGCGAGGCCGAAGGACAGCCCGGCGGCCAGCGCCACCGGCCAGGCCTCGCGCAGCCCCCGCCTGCCGTCGGCGATGAAGACCAGCAGGAACGGGATCAGCACGGCCAGGATGGAGACCTGCCGCCCGGCCATCGCGCCGTAGGCCTCGGCGGAGAGGCCGGTGACCGAGCTGAGCACGGTGATCGGGTTGCCCATGCCGCCGAAGGCCACCGGCGCGGTGTCCGCGACCAGGGCCAGCGTGGCCGCCTTGAGCGGGTGCACGCCCAGCGCGATGAGCATCACCGAGCAGATCGCCACCGGCCCGCCGCCCCCGGCAAGCGCTTCCAGCAGCGCGCCGAAGGAGAACGCGATGACGATCGCCTGGGTGCGCGGGTCGTCGCTGATCGAGCTGAACGCCCGGCGCAGCACCGCGAAGTGGCCGCTGTGCACGGTCAGGTTGTAGATCCAGATCGCGTTGAAGGTGATCCACAGGACCACCAGCACGCTCTGCCCCGCGCCGTAGGCGGCGGAGTTGAGCGCCAGTCCCAGCGGCATCGAGTAGCCGAGCACCGCGATCGCCAGCGAGAGCGCCAGCGTGGTCAGCCCGGCCCAGTGCGCCTGCCAGCGGAAGACGCCGAGCAGCACGAGCAGCACCACCAGCGGCAGCAGCGCGAGCAACGCGGAGAGCAACAGCGACCCCGTGGGATTCGGATCCTGCTGGTACACGGGGGCTGCCTCCTCGCCTGTTTCGCGGACTTGTCCCGTTTGTCAGAACGGTGTTCCATGGCAAGCGGCCACATCGTGACACCGCCCAGTCCGAAACGTAAAGGGCCATCCAGCGCATGGACCCACAGGGGAGGCAATTCATGCAGGTAAGGCACGCGACAAATCCCGCGCAAGTCGCCGGTTTCGACACCGAGCAGCTCCGCGCGCACTACCTGGTAGCGGATCTTTTCGAACCGGGACAGGTGCACACGGTGTACTCGCACGAGGACCGGACCGTGCTCGGCGGCGCCGTGCCCAGGCCGGGCGAGCCGCTCCGGCTGCCCTCGGCCGACCCGCTGCGCGCGGAGAACTTCCTGGCCCGGCGGGAGATGGCGGTGGTGGCGGTGCGCGGCGGCGGCACCGTGACCGTCGACGGCACGGCGTATCGGCTGGCGCATCGGGACTGCCTCTACGTCGGCCGCGGCGCGGTCGACGTCGTGTTCGATTCGGACGAGACGGACTCCCCGCATTTCTACCTGTTCTCCACGCCAGCTCATACCAGCCATCCGACGGAATTGGCCCGGTTCACGGATGTGGACATTCTGGAATTGGGCGAGCAGCGGACCGCGAACGCCCGATCCATCCGAAAGTTCATCCATGTGAATGGAATCAAGTCGTGCCAGTTGGTACTCGGTATCACCACCCTCGCCGAGGGCAGTGTGTGGAACACGATGCCGCCGCACACGCACGACCGGCGCACCGAGTGCTACCTCTACTTCGACCTGCCCGAGGACCAGCGAGTGATCCACCTGCTCGGTGAGCCGGCCGCGACCAGGAACCTGGTGGTGGCCAACGAGCAGGCGGTGATCTCGCCGAGCTGGTCGGTGCACAGCGGCGCGGGCACGCACGCCTACTCCTTCGTCTGGGCCATGGCCGGGGAGAACCAGGCCTACGACGACATGGACCCGGTCGCACTGACCGAGCTGCGCTGAGGAGACAGGGTGAACGGGGAGACAGGGTGAACGGGGCAGTCCAGCGGTTGTTCTCGCTGCGCGGCCGGACCGCGCTGGTGACCGGCGCGCGCACCGGCATCGGCCGGGCCATCGCCAACGGCCTGGCCAGTGCCGGGGCCGACCTGGTGCTGCTGGGCCGCGGCGGTGATCTTTCCGAGATGGCGGAGGAGATCCGTGGGCACGGGGTGTCCGCGCGCAGCCTGCTCGTCGATCTGTCCGATGTGGACGGTGTGCAGCGGGAGGTCGGCGCGCTGCTGGCGGATCAGGAGATCGACGTCCTGGTCAACAACGCGGGCACCATCCACCGCCAGGCCGCCGTGGACGTGCCGCTGGCCGACTGGCGGCGGGTGGTCAGCGTCAACCTGGACTCGGTGTTCGCGCTCTGCCAGCTGGCCGGGCGGCAGATGGTGGCGCGCGGCTCCGGCAAGATCGTCAACATCGCCTCGCTGCTCAGCTTCCAGGGCGGCATCCTGGTGCCGGCCTACACCGCGAGCAAGCACGCGGTGGCCGGGCTGACCTCGGCGCTGGCCAACGAGTGGGCCGCGCACGGCGTGCAGGTCAACGCGATCGCGCCGGGCTACATCAGCACCAGCAACACCGCGGCGCTGCGCGCGGACCCGGCCCGCGAGCCGGCCATCCGGGCGCGCATCCCGGCCGGGCGCTGGGGCGACCCGGAGGACCTGGTGGGCGCGGCGGTGTTCCTGGCCTCGCCTGCCTCCGACTACGTCAACGGGCACGTGCTGGTGGTCGACGGCGGCTGGATGGGCCGGTGACCGAGGGACCCGGCGGCGCGGTGGAGAAGGCGCTGGCGGTGCTGGCCGCGCTGCCCGAGGTGGAGCTGGCCGAGCTGGTGGCGCACGCGCCGAGGGTGCTGCGGGCGGCCAGGGCGGTCTCCGCGGCCTTCGGTGCTCCGGAGCCGGGCTGAGCCTCAGCCGTGGTACAGCGTGGTCACCATGGCCTCGATCGCGATCCGGGGCTTGACGTTGAGGCCCAGCGCCTCCCGGCAGGACAGCACCGCCTCCAGCCGCCGCAGGGTGGCCTCCGGGGTCCAGCTGGCGGCCGCGGTGCGGATGTCGGCGGCGCGGTCGGGGTGGTTGAGCGGCACCTCGGCGCCCAGCCGCGCGGTGAGCACGTCCCGGTAGAACCCGGCCAGGTCGACCAGGGCCAGGTCCAGGGCGTCCCGCTGGGTGCGGGTGGCCCTGGACTTCTGCCGCTTCTCCAGGTCCTTGAGCGCGGACTTGGCGCCGCGGGCCGCGGCGGCCACGCCCTTGCCGGTGCCGCCACCGCCGAGCGCGGTCTCCAGCGCGTCCCGCTCGGCGCCGTCCTTGGCCTCGCTGACCGCGGCCGCCTCCGACTCGGCCGCCTTGACCAGGTCGTCGGCGCTGGTGAACACGTCGTTGGGGCGGCGGAGGCCGGTGGGGATGCGCAGCACGGACTCCCGGCGGGCGCGTGCCTCCGGGTCGGTGGCCAGCCTGCGGGCCCGGCCGACGTGGCCGCCGCAGACCGAGGCGGCCCAGGCGGCCAGGTCCGCCGGGATGCCGTCGCGGCGGCGCAGCACGTCCTCGATCGCGGCCACCGTCGGCGTGCCCAGGGCCAGCACCCGGCAGCGGGAGCGGATGGTGACCGAGACGTCCTCCGGGTGGTCCGAGGGCGCGCAGAGCAGGAACACCGTCCGCGACGGGGGTTCCTCGACCGCCTTGAGCAGCGCGTTGGCCGCGCCCTCGGTGAGCCGGTCGGCGTCCTCGATGATCACCACCTGCCAGCGGCCCGCGGTGGGCCGGCGGGCGGCGATCTGCACCAGCGCGCGCATCTCGGCCACCGCGATGGACAGTCCCTCCGGCGCCACCACCCGCACGTCGGCGTGCGTGCCGGTGAGCACGGTGTGGCAGGGGCGGCACTGTCCACAGCCCCAGATCCCGTCACCGCTGGGCTGCGCGCACTGCAGGGCGGCGGCGAAGGCGCGGGCGGCCACCGAGCGGCCGGAGCCGGGCGGGCCGGTGAACAGCCAGGCGTGGGTCATCGAGCCCGGCTGGATCGGACGGCCTTCGACCAGGTCAGCGGCGGCGCGCGCGGCGGTGGCCAGCACCAGGGCCACGCCGGGCTGGCCGACCACGTCACCCCACACCCCGCTGGTCGGCGCCTGCTCGATGTCCTCTCGGGTCAGCGTCACGGGTCCTATCCTGCCCCGGCGGCCGACAATCCCGGTTCCGGCGTGCCCTGCTGGCGGTTGGCCAGCACCGGGCGGACCGCCTCGCGCACCCGTTCGGCCACCTCCTCGACCCCGCCACCGGCCTCCACCACCACGTAGCGGTCGGGTTCGGCGGCGGCCATCTCGGTGAGCAGCCGGTGCATCCGCCACGGCTGTTCGGCCAGGTTCGCCGAGGGGGTGGCCGGGTCCTTGTCCAGCAGCACGGTGACGTCGGCGGCCAGCCTGCCGGTGGAGAACTCGGCGAGGCTCTCCAACTCGGCGGCGTCCATCCCGGCGCTGGCGCCCAGCTCGGCCAGCGGGCCGTGCACCGAACGCTCCAGCACCACCACCGCGCCGGCCGCCAGCGCGGGCTTGACCACCTGTTCCACCAGGTCGGCGCGGACCGCGGCGGACATCAGCACGTGCGCCCTGGGGCTGTGCAGCCCGGCCTCGGCCAGCAGCCGCCGCTCCTCCACCGCGGGATCGGCGGCCAGCACCACCTCCTGGCCCTCCGCGCGCAGCCACTCGGCCAGCCGCTGGGACTGGGCGGAGGTGTCGGCCACGGTGTCGCCCTCCACCGCGATCAGCAGCCCGCTGCTGCGGCGCCGGCGGCGCAGCACGGACATCAGCTCGGACAGGATCGGCCCGCTGCGCCGGTCGTCCATCTGCCGGTAGGCCACCACGCCGAGCACCGCGGCGATGATGCCTGCGCCGAAGAGGATCGGCCGGGTGCCGTCCACGGCCAGCTCCGCGCCGAAGAGGTGCCAGGTCCGCGGCGGCAGCAGGCCGACCAGCACCGGGACCAGCGCCATCGAGCCCATCAGCACCAGCCGGACCAGGGACTGCATGAAGGCCACGGTGCGGCCGCGGATGGCGTCCTCGACCTTGGCGCCGATGATGGTCATGCCGGTCAGGAAGGCCACCCCGGCGGAGGCGCCGACGCCGAGGACGGTGAGCAGCGCCAGCCACAGGTGCGGGGCCAGCGCGACCAGCAGCAGCACCGCGCCCGCGCCGACGATGGCCGCGCCGAAGAGCCGGTTGTGCGGGATGCGCTGGGACAGCTTGGGCGCGATGACCATGCCGCTGCCCAGGCCGAGGAAGATCGAGACGAACAGCAGGCCGTAGCTGGCGTCGCCGCCCTTGAGGCTGACCGCGTACAGCTTGGCGCAGGCGATCACCGCGCCACCGGCGGTGAAGGCGCCGGCGATGCCGATCACCAGGCCGCGGATCAGCGGGGTGGTGCCGACGAAGTGCAGGCCGTCCCGGACCAGGGCGAGCACGCTGGCCCCGCGCGCCTGCTCCGCGCCGGGGCCTGCCCGGCCGGAGATCTCCGGGATGCGGGTGGCCACGGTGATCGCGGTGGAGAGGTAGATCAGCCCGTTGAGCACCAGCGCGAAGTAGACGATCTGGGTCGGGGTCAGCGGCAGGAACAGGGTCGGGCCGAGCACGGTCAGCGCGGTGAACAGCCCCGAGGCGGTCACCACGGACACGCCGTAGGTCATCACCATGGACAGCTGGTTGGCCGTCTCCACCTGGTCCGGACGGCGCAGCAGGTTGGGGATCGAGGCGTCCTTGGCCGGCACCCAGAACAGCGTGCACAGCTCCAGCAGGAAGGTGGCCACGAACAGCCACCACAGCGAGCCGGCCAGCGGGATGCTCAGCAGCACCAGGCAGCGCAGCACGTCGCAGACCACCATCAGCCTGCGCCGGTCGAACTTGTCGGCCAGCGCCCCGGCCAGCGGGGCCAGCAGCAGCGCGGGCAGCAGCTTGATCGCCACCACGCCGCCGAAGGCGAAGCTCTGCGCCTGGTAGCCGGTGGTCAGGTTGGTGGCCAGCGCGGTGGTGGCCAGCAGGGCGAGCCAGTCGCCGACGCTGCACAGCGAGTTGACCGCCCAGAGCCTGCGGAACGGGCCGATGGCCAGCACGCTGCGCACCCGGTGCACGGTCGAGGCCGACGACTCGGCTGGTTCCTGCCGGATCCTGCTCACCTCGCTCGCGCTGGCCTCCACGTCCCCGAACGGGGCCCAGGGTAGCCGGGAGCTAACTGAAGAGGCCGGAGAACCAGCTGATGAAGCTGGACAGGAACGCGTACACCAGCACCAGGGTGAGCAGGATCAGCGCGAGGAAGCCGAGGGTGGCCGGGGTGATGCCGCCGGCGGGCATGGCCCGGCGCATGTCCGGCAGGCGGGGCCGCGGGATCCGGGCCTTGGGCACGAACCGGCGGCGGGGCAGCGGATCGACCTGCTGGTGGAACGGGGTGGCCTGGGCGTAGCCGGGCGGCCGGGCGGCCCCCTCGGCGGCCAGCGCGGCCTCGATCGCGGCGCGCAGCTGTTCCGGGTCGCCGGGTGCGGCGGGCACCTCGGGCCTGGTGGTCGTCGGCTCCTCCCCCGGCGGGTTGCGGGGCGGGAGCAGCGGGTCGGACATCGGCGGCAGGGGCGACGGGGACTGCGTGCCGTCACCACCGGAGAGCGCGTCCTTGGCCACGGGAGCCACCTCCTGGAACCAGGTTAACGCCGGTTCCGGGAGGTGGCCGGGTGAATCATCAGGACTTGCTGGCCGCCTTCGACTTGCTCGCCGCGGGCTTGGCCGCGGCCTTGGTGGTGCCGGACTTCGCGGTGGCGGCCTTGGTGGTCTTGGCCGCGGTGGTCTTGGCCGTCGTGGTCTTCTTGGCCGCGGTGGTGGTGGTCTTCTTCGCGGCGGCCTTCTTCGGCGCGGCCTTCTTCTTCGGCGCCGGGCCCTTGGCCCGCTTCTCCGCCAGCAGCTCGGCCGCGCGCTCGTCGGTGAGGGTCTCCACGCTGTCGCTCTTGCGCAGCGAGGCGTTGTACTCCCCGTCGGTGACGTACGGGCCGAACCGGCCGTCCTTGACCACCATCGGCTTGCCGGAGACCGGGTCGTTGCCCAGCTCCTTCAGCGGCGGCGCGGAGGCGGCGGCCTGGCGGCCGCGCTTCTTCGGCTCGGCGTAGATCGCCAGCGCCTCCTCCAGGGTCACCGTGAACAGCTGCTCCTCGGTGACCAGGGAGCGGGAGTCGGTGCCGCGCTTGAGGTACGGGCCGTAGCGGCCGTTCTGCGCGGTGATCTCCTCGCCGGTGTTCGGGTCGGTGCCGACCACCCTGGGCAGGGACAGCAGCCGCAGCGCGTCCTCCAAGGTGACCGTGGCCAGGTCCATGTCCTTGAACAGCGAGCCGGTGCGCGGCTTGTTCTTGCTGCCCTCGGGCAGGACCTCGGTGACGTAGGCGCCGTAGCGGCCGTCCTTGGCCACGATCTCGTGCCCGGAGACCGGGTCGGTGCCGAGGGTGCGGCCCTCCATCGGGGTGGAGAACAGGGTCTCGGCGATCTCCGCGGTCAGCTCGTCCGGCGGCAGGTCGTCGGGCAGGTTGGCCCGCTGCGACTCACCGGTGGGGTTGCCGCTCTCATCCAGCTCCGGCCGCTCCAGGTAGGGGCCGTAACGACCGACCCGGACCACCACGGTGCGCCCGGCCTCGTCGGAGAACAGCGGGATCGAGTTCACCTCGCGGGCGTCGATGTGCTCGACGCTGGAGCCGACCAGCTTCTTCAGCCCGCCCGCGCGGCCGATCGAGCCCTCCGGCCCGATCTCGCCGCCGAAGTAGAACCCGGACAGCCAGGCGGTGCGCTCCTGCCGACCGCCGGCGATGCCGTCGAGCTCGTCCTCCAGCGCGGCGGTGAAGTCGTAGTCGACCAGCCGCCCGAAGTGCTGCTCCAGCAGGCCGACCACGGCGAAGGCGACCCAGGAGGGCACCAGCGCGGAGCCCTTCTTCCACACGTAGCCACGGTTCTGGATGGTGCTGATGGTGGGCGAGTAGGTGGACGGGCGGCCGATGCCCAGCTCCTCCATCGCCTTGATCAGGCTGGCCTCGCTGTAGCGCGGCGGCGGGCTGGTGGTGTGGCCGTCCGGGGACAGCTCGCTGGCCGTGATCGGCTGGTCCTTGACCAGGTTCGGCAGCCTGCGCTCGGCGTCGTCGGACTCGCCACCGGCCTCGGAGTCCACCGCCTCCACGTAGGCCTTGAGGAACCCGGCGAAGGTGATGGTGCGGCCGGAGGCGCTGAAGACGCACTCCTCGCCGCTGGTCGCGGTGCCGGTGATGCGCACGCTCAGGGTGGTGCCGCGGGCATCGGACATCTGGGAGGCGATGGTGCGCTGCCAGATCAGCTCGTAGAGCCGGAACTCGTCGGACTCCAGCTCGTTGGCGACCTGGCCGGGGGTCTGGAAGGACTCACCGGCCGGCCGGATCGCCTCGTGCGCCTCCTGGGCGTTCTTGACCTTGCGGGTGTACTGGCGCGGGGTCTTGCTGACGTACTCCGCGCCGTAGAGGTGGGTGGCCTGCCTGCGCGCCGCGTCGATCGCGGTCTCCGACAGCGTGGTGGAGTCGGTACGCATGTAGGTGATGTAGCCGTTCTCGTACAGCCGCTGCGCGGTGCGCATGGTCCGCTCGGCCGAGAACCGCAGCTTGCGTCCCGCCTCCTGCTGCAGGGTGGAGGTCATGAACGGCGCGTAGGGCTTGCGGGTGTAGGGCTTCTCCTCCACCGAGGTGACCGCGTAGTCCACCCCGGCCAGCGCGCCGGCCAGCGCGCGGGCCTCGGACTCGACCAGCACCCTGACCTCGGAGCCCTGCTTGAGGCGGCCGTCGGGGCCGAAGTCGCGGCCGGTGGCCAGCCGGGCGCCGTCCACGGTGAGCAGCCGGGCGCCGAAGGTGCGCGGCTCGGCCCGCTCGCCCGCGTCCAGCACCGCGGAGATGTCCCAGTACCCGGCGGGGGTGAAGCGCATCCGCTCGCGTTCGCGCTCGACCACGATGCGGGTGGCCACCGACTGCACCCGGCCCGCCGAGAGCTTCGGCATGACCTTCTTCCACAGCACGGGGCTGACCTCGTAGCCGTAGAGCCGGTCCAGGATGCGGCGGGTCTCCTGGGCGTCGACCAGGTCGTGGTCGAGGTCGCGCGGGTTGGCCGCGGCGGCCTGGATGGCGGACTCGGTGATCTCGTGGAAGACCATCCGGCGCACCGGCACCTTGGGCTTGAGCGTCTCCAGCAGGTGCCAGGCGATGGCCTCGCCCTCGCGGTCACCGTCTGTGGCCAGGTAGAGCTCGTCGACGCCCTTGAGCGCCTCCTTCAGCTCGCTGACCGTGGTCTTCTTGTCCACCGAGACCACGTAGAGCGGTTCGAAGCCGTTGTCCACGTTCACGCCGAGGCGGGCCCAGGCCTCGCCCTTGTACTTGGCAGGCACGTCCGAGGCGCCCTTGGGCAGGTCGCGGATGTGCCCCTTGGAGGACTCCACGACGAAGTTGCGCCCGAGGTAGGAGGCGATCTTACGGGCCTTCGCGGGCGACTCGACGATCACCAGTCGTCGGTTGCCGGAGCCACCGCCCGCCCCGTTTTCGCTGCTCTTCGACCGTGCCACGCGCGCCTGCTTCCTTGTCTGACCGATCTGCCCGTCCACCCGGCCGGGCCCCCCAGCTTGCCGCTTGAACCCCCGTGCAATGACCCATCATGACAGCCGCCACGAGCGGTCTCCCACGCCGATGTGGTCACAGGGCGCTCCGGGCACCCCGTTCAACAGCCGGTAAGACCGTTCACTTCCAGTGTTTCGCCGCCGACTTCCGGGGGTGGCGGCCAGCGGTCGGACAGGATGTGCTCGAACGGCACAGTCCGCTTCGCCCTGCTCGAAGGAGAACCCGGATGACCAGGCGTTTTGTCGGTTTTCTCGCGGCCACGGGGACCGCGTTGACGATCATGGGAACCCTCACCGCCGTGCCGGCGGCGGCCTCGGTGAACGCGGTGGACTACACCGCGATCGTGGCGTTGAACAATTGTTCCGGCTCACTTGTCCGGCCCGCCGGGGTGGCGAACACGGACAAGGCGCTGGTGCTGACCAACGGGCACTGCGTGAAGTTCATGGCCGCCGGCGAGGTGATCGTGAACCAGCCCTCGCAGCGCACCTTCACCCTGCTGAACCCCTCGGCGCAGAACCTGGGCACGCTGACCGCGACCAAGCTGGCCTACGCGACCATGACCGACACCGACCTGGCGCTCTACCAGCTCAAGGAGAGCTACGCCGACATCGAGAGCCGGTACCGGACCAAGGCGCTGACCCTCAACACCGCGCACCCCAAGCAGGGCGCGGACATCAGAGTGGTCTCCGGCTACTGGAAGCGGATCTACTCCTGCAAGATCGACGCCTTCGTGCACCAGGTGAAGGAGGCGAACTGGACCTGGAAGGACTCCATTCGCTACACGCCCGAGTGCAAGACCATCGGCGGCACCTCGGGCTCGCCGATCATCGACACCGCGGACGGCAGCGTGGTCGGGGTGAACAACACCGGCAACGAGAACGGCGGCCGGTGCACCCAGAACAACCCGTGCGAGGTGGACGCGGCAGGCAACGTGACGGTGCGCCGCGGCATCAACTACGGGCAGCAGACCTTCCAGGTCAACGCCTGTGTCACCGCGGGCAACAACATCGACCCGAACAAGGCGGGCTGCACGCTGCCCAAGCCGCGCCGCTGAGCCGCGTCTGAGGTATCGCGGCGAAGGGGCCGTTCCGCACGGTGGGAGTGCCCGGAACGGCCCCTTCGCCTTCGCGCTGGCCGGCACTCAGGCGGCCGGCCAGTAGCTGTGCTCGGCCGCCACCGGCGTGGGGCCGACCAGTTCGGCGAGGCGGGCCAGCCGCCGTCGCCCGGTGAAGCGCAGCGCGGGCCCGCCCGCCTTCGCGCCGAGCAGGCTGCCGGCCAGGCCCAGCCGCAGCAGGGCCGCGGTGAGCTGCGGATACGTGTGCGGGGCGAGCGGGTCGAGGCCGAGTGAGTAGCCGCTGGTCTCCGGCTGGCCCGCGGTCAGCGCCCAGAGCCGCAGCGCCGGACCGTCCAGCTCCAGGTCCTCGGGCACGGTCTTCTCCGCGCCGCGCAGCCAGGCGGTGGCCAGCGGCGCGAGGTCGCGGCGGAAGGCGGTGCGCAGCTGCCTGCACCCGTCCTCGGTGACGCCGACCTCGGCCTGCACCCCGCGCTCGGCGCAGGCCAGCACCACCGCGTGCGCCCGCCAGGACTCGGCCAGCTCCACGGTCACCTTGGCCGCGGCGCCACGCCCGAACCCGACCGCCTGTCCCGGCCCGCACAGCAGCCCGGCCAGGTCGGCAACCCTGGGTTGCCTGGCCTCCGCGGAGTAGAAGGACAGCTGTCCCACGGGTGCAGCGTAGAACACATGTTCGACTGGAGCGACGCCCAACTTCACCCGATGGTGTGAACTTTGAGTGGCGTCAGGCACCGGCCGGACAGCCCGGCGCGCGCTGACCGGGTGGCTGCCCCATCGCCGCCTCAGCCGCCGAAGGCGCCCTCGGTGTCCTTGACCATGCGCTGGCACTCGGGGGCCTTGCGGTAGGCCTCCTCCATGCCGGGCGCGGTGCGGACCTCCTCGAACTTGGCCAGCAGCCGGGCCGGGTCCAGCTCCTCGGCGGCGAAGGGCTGGAGCTTCTCCTCGAACCGCGGGTCCTTGACGTCCAGCGCGGCGATCTCCGGCTTCTTCTGCTTCACCACCTCCACGGCCTTGCCCAGGTAGCCGACCACCTCGGCGTGCGTGTCCTGGCGCAGCGCGGCCGGGTGGCCGAGGCGTTCCAGGTCGGCCCGTGCGGTGCCGAGGGCGGTCTCGGTGGCGTCGAGGTAGCCGACGGTGGCCTGTTTGCGAGCCTCCGGCTGCTGGTCCGGCGCGCTGCTCTTGAGCGCGGTGAGCATGGCCCGCATGGAGCCGCCCAGGCCCTTGCAGAGCGCGTCGTTCCACCGCACCGGGTCAGCCGTGGCACCACCGGACCCACCGGTGCCGCCGGGCGCCGGTGAGCCGGGCTCGGCACCAGGGCTGCTGCTGGGGCTGTTCTGCGGGGCTGAGGTGGCGCTGGAGCCGCTGGACGGCGTGTCGGCACCCTGGGCACCCGGCGTGTCGCCGCCGGAGCCACAGGCGGCCAGGACGAGGGTGAGACCGGCAGCCGCGGCCAGGACGCCGGTGGGGGTACGGCGGGCCATGTGCACTCCTTGTTCGCTGGGGTCGCCAGCCGACGTTAGGCGACGCCCGGTGAGAACGAAGTGCGGCCCGCCCCCGATACCGGGGACGGGCCGCATCTCTCTAGCTGTCGTGCAGACCGCGTTGGTCAGGCGGTGCCGTTGGCGACCTTCTCGCCGTCGGCCGGGCTGTCCTCGGCGATGGCGGTGCCGCGCCGCTTGGACACGATCACCGCGGCCACGATGATGAGCACCGCGACGATCGCGATGGCCGCCCGGATGGCCGGGGAGGCGTCCGCGCCGACGGACAGGGTGATGATCGCCGGGGCGATGAGCACCGCGACCAGGTTCATCACCTTGATCAGCGGGTTGATCGCCGGGCCCGCGGTGTCCTTGAACGGGTCGCCGACGGTGTCGCCGATGACCGTCGCGGCGTGCGCGTCGGAGCCCTTGCCACCGTGGTGGCCGTCCTCGACCAGCTTCTTCGCGTTGTCCCAGGCACCACCGGAGTTGGCCAGGAACACCGCCATCAGCGTGCCGGAGGCGATCGCGCCCGCCAGGTAACCGGCCAGCGGGCCGACGCCGAGGCCGAAGCCGACCGCGATCGGGGCCAGCACCGCGAGCAGGCCGGGGGTGGCCAGCTCACGCAGCGAGTCCTTGGTGCAGATGTCCACGACCTTGCCGTACTCCGGCTTGGTGGTGCCGTCCATGATCCCGGGGTTCTCCCGGAACTGGCGGCGCACCTCGAACACGATCGCGCCCGCGGCCCTGGTGACCGCGTTGACGGCCAGGCCGGAGAACATGAACACCACGGCCGCGCCGATGATCAGGCCGACCAGGATGCCGGGGCCGAAGACCACGAAGTCCGCGTCCGCGAAGGCCTGCCCGGCGCCGAGCAGCGCCTGCTTGATCGCGTCGGTGTAGGAGCCGAACAGCGCGGTCGCGGCGAGTACCGCGGTCGCGATGGCGATGCCCTTGGTGATCGCCTTGGTGGTGTTGCCGACCGCGTCCAGCTCGGTCAGGATCTGCGCGCCCTCGCCGTGCACGTCGCCGGACATCTCGGCGATGCCCTGCGCGTTGTCCGAGACCGGGCCGAAGGTGTCCATCGCGACGATGACGCCGACGGTGGTCAGCAGACCACATCCGGCCAGCGCGATCGCGAACAGCGCGACCGTGACCGAGCCGGAGAGCAGGAACGCGCCGTAGACCGCGCCGCCGATGACGATGGCGGTGTAGACCGCGGACTCGAAACCGACCGAGATGCCGGCCAGGATCACGGTGGCCGCGCCGGTGAGCGAGGTCTTGCCGACGTCCTTGACCGGGCGGTACTCGGTGCCGGTGAAGTAGCCGGTCAGCCACAGGATGACCCCGGCGAGCACGATGCCGATGATCACCGCGATGGCCGCGACCATGGCCGGGTTGCCCGCGGTGGCCGCGATCTCCGCGGAGACGCCGGTGAGGCCGGTGAAGCTGCTCGGCAGGAACGCGAAGGCCGCGATCGTGCACAGCACCGCGGAGATGATCGCGGAGATGTAGAAGGACCGGTTGATCGCGGTCAGCCCGCTCTCCCCCGCCCTGGCCTTGGTGATGTAGACGCCGAGCACCGCGGTGAGCACGCCGATGGCGGGCACGATCAGCGGGAACAGCAGGCCCTGCGAGCCGAAGGCCGCGGTGCCCAGGATCAGCGCGGCGACCAGGGTCACCGCGTAGGACTCGAACAGGTCGGCGGCCATACCGGCGCAGTCACCGACGTTGTCGCCCACGTTGTCCGCGATGGTGGCGGCGTTGCGCGGGTCGTCCTCGGGGATGTTCTGCTCGACCTTGCCGACCAGGTCGGCGCCGACGTCGGCGGCCTTGGTGAAGATGCCGCCGCCGACACGCATGAACATGGCCAGCAGCGCGGCGCCGAACCCGAAGCCCTCCAACACCTTCGGGGCCTGGCCCACGTACACCAGCACGACCAGCGCGGCCCCGAACAGGCCGAGGCCGACGGTGATCATGCCGACCACACCGCCGGTGCGGAAGGCGATCCTGGTGGCCTTCTCCCGGCCACCGGCGCCCTCGTTGGCCGCGGCCGCGACCCGGACGTTCGCGCGGGTCGACAACCACATGCCGAGGTAGCCGATCGCCGCGGAGAACACCGCGCCGATGATGAAGAACAACGAGCGGCCGAACCGCTCGGTCCAGTCCTCCGCGGGCAGCGCGAACAGCAGCAAGAACACCAAGACGACAAAGATGCCGAGGGTCCTGAACTGCCGGTTCAGGTAGGCCGCTGCTCCTTCCTGCACCGCTTTGGCGATCTCCTGCATCTTCACGGTGCCCTGGCCTGCGGCCAAGACCTCGCGGAGCAGGACGTACCCAATGACTAGGGCGGCGAGGGCGACTACCGCGACGATCGCGACAATGCCGCGTTCGCCCCCGGTGAGCACCAGCTCCGCCGCCCAGTTGCCCTGGGCGAGGCTGTGGGGGGACATCCGTCCTCCTGCTTCTCCGTGGTCCGTTGCGCCAGGAGCCGGGCATGTGCGTCCGCTCTGACGCGTGGTGAGTCACGCGCGCCACCATCGCGGCGGTGCGACGGAGGCGGAGTCTATTGGCAAGGTCACAGGGCCTTGCGGGGCGTCCCTTGTCAAATACCTAGAGTCACTTGCCGGGGGTGCCGCTAGACCGTTCAAGTGGCCTGAGCTGTGGATCTTGGTCCGTTCGGGCATCGGCGCGAACCGACGGTGTGCTGTGTCAGGCTGCTGTGGTGGGCGCGGGAACGGAGCGGGCGGCGGAGACCGAGCGGAGGCACGGTCGCGGCGGCGGACTGCTGGACCGGGTGGCCGGTGGCCTCCCGATGGAGTCCTCGCCGTTGACCCATGTGGCCGAACTGCCGGAACGTGTTGCCGCGCATACGGACTGGCCGGACTGGGCGGCCCGGCCGTTGATCGAGAAGCTGACCGACTGCGGGGTGCCGCGGCCGTGGTCGCACCAGGCGGAGGCGGCGGAGCTGGCGTGGTCGGGCAGGCATGTGGTGATCGCCACCGGCACCGCCTCCGGCAAGTCGCTGGCCTACCAGCTGCCGGTGCTGTCCCGGTTGCTCGCGGACCCGAAAGCGACCGCGTTGTACCTGTCCCCGACCAAGGCGCTGGGCGCGGACCAGTTACGTGCGGTGAAGGAGCTGGACCTGCCGGGGGTGCGCCCGGCCTCCTTCGACGGGGACACCCCGATGGTCGAACGGGACTGGGTCCGCGCACACGCCAGGTGGATCTTCACCAACCCGGACATGATCCACCGCGGCATCCTGCCGGGGCACCAGCGCTGGCGCGCGTTCTTCCGCAGGCTGTCCTTCGTGGTGATCGACGAGTGCCACAGCTACCGCGGCCTGTTCGGCTCGCACGTGGCGCTGCTGCTGCGCCGCCTGCGCCGGATCGCGGCCCGCTACGGCGCGAACCCGACCTTCGTGCTGGCCTCGGCCACGGTCTCCGACCCGGCCGCCTCGGCGGGCAGGCTCACCGGCCTGCCCTGCGCCGGCGTCACCGAGGACGCCTCCCCGGCGGGCCCGCGCACGATCGCGCTGTGGGAACCCCCGCTGCTGCCCGAGCTGGCCGGTGAGAACGGGGCCCCGGTCCGCCGTTCGGCCGGCGCCGAGTCGGCCCGGATCATGGCCGACCTGGTCCTGGCCGGCGCCCGCACGCTGGCGTTCGTGCGGTCCCGCCGGGGCGCCGAGCTGACCGCGATGGCCGCCCGCCGCCACCTCGCCGACATCGACCTGGACTCCGCGGCCAGGGTCGCCGCCTACCGCGGCGGCTACCTCCCGGAGGAACGCCGGGCCCTGGAAAACGCGCTGAGCACCGGCGACCTGCTCGCGGTCGCCACCACCAACGCCCTGGAGCTGGGCGTGGACATCGCGGGCCTGGACGCGGTGCTGATCGCGGGCTACCCCGGCACGCTGGCCTCGTTCTGGCAGCAGGCGGGCCGCGCGGGCCGGGACGGCCAGGGCGCGCTGGTGGTCTTCGTCGCCAACGACGACCCGCTGGACACCTACCTGGTGCACCACCCCGAAGCGATGCTCTCCCGCCCGGTGGAGGCCACGGTCCTGGACCCGGCGAACCCGTACGTCCTTGCCCCGCAACTGGTCTGCGCCGCCGCCGAACAACCCCTCACCGAGGACTGCCTGCCCGCCTTCGGCGGCGAAACCGCCCGCCAGGTGATCGACTCCCTGGTCGCCGACGGCCACCTCCGCCGCCGACCGGCGGGTTGGTACTACGCCGACGTCCGCCCACCGCACAGCGAGGTGGACATCCGCGGCTCCGGCGGCGACAAGATCTCGGTGGTGGAAGCCGACTCCGGCCGCCTGCTCGGCACCGTCGACCCGGACTCCGCCTGCGCGGTAGTCCACCCCGGCGCCCTGTACCTGCACCAGGGCCAGTCCTACGTGGTCGACGAGCTGGACCTGGACAACCACTTGGCGCTGGTGCACGCCGAGTCCCCTGACTGGACCACGATGGCGAGCACGACGGTCGACATCAGGGTCGTGCGCACCTTGGAGCAGCACCACTTCCCTGCCCCCGCAAACGCCTCCGTGCCCGCTGGCAGGACAACCGCTGCCACCGCATCCACTGGTGTCACGGGTGCCTCGGCGTCCGCCCAGCCCGGCCTGACCGCCTCTTCCGCTGCCGCGGCGAGCGGCGTGCGGGTCTGCCTCGGCGAGGTGGAGGTCACCGCCCAGGTCGTCGGCTACCTGCGCCGCCGCCCTTCCGGCGAGGTGATCGACCGGGTGCCCCTCGACCTGCCCGCGCAGTCCCTGTCCACCAGGGCGGTCTGGTACACGGTCTCCGATGAGCTGCTTCGGAGCAGCGCACCGGGGGGCGCCGGTCTCGATCCGGCGCGCATCCCCGGTGCGCTGCATGCAGCCGAGCACGCTGCGATCGGCCTGCTACCGCTGTTCGCGACCTGTGACCGTTGGGACATCGGCGGCGTGTCCACCGCTTTGCACGCTGACACCGGGGAGGCGACGGTGTTCGTGCACGATGGGCATCCCGGAGGAGCCGGTTTCGCCGATCGCGGCTTTGCCGCGGTGGTCCCGTGGTTGATCGCTACGCGGGAGGCAATCGCTGCCTGCGAGTGCCCGGCTGGTTGCCCATCCTGTGTCCAGTCGCCGAAGTGCGGCAACGGTAATGAACCGCTGGACAAGGCGGGCGCGGTGGCCGTGCTGGACGCCGTACTGGGAGTGCTGCCCCACGACGTCCCGTCGGCCACCCCAATCAGTGAGACCGTTCCGAGCTGACCAGCTCGGCGACCCCGGCAAGCATGTCGTCACGAAGGGCTTCGGTGATGGCGTCCTGCACGACGTGAGACTCGGGCAGGTTCCAGTTACAGATCTGCGGCTTGACCCGCCAGTGCACCACGCCGTGCTGGAACGGCGAGGGCGGCAGCGGGATCCAGCTGCCCTTGCCGAGCAGCGCGATGTCGGACCGCTCGGCCAGCGCGTCCCGCAGCGGCTCACCGGCAGTGGTCAGGAACAGCCACTTCCCGGTCGGCGTGGCCGCGATCGGCACCGGTCCACCGGCCACTCGCAGCGCCGTGGCCGCCCGGCGACCCAGCTCCGCGTCGACCTCGATGGCGTCCAGCACGACACCCGTGGCCAGCAGCAGCGAGTAGGGACGCCCGGTCCACCACGAGGCAACCTGGTCGGCCTTGGTGCCGATCCGCTCCTGCCAGTCGCGGTGCACCGGCACCGGTCCCTCGGCCTGCACACCATCGCGGCCCGCCCACTGCGAGCCCGCCGGATAGGTGCCGGGCAGCACCGGCCAGCCGCGGAACGCGAGACCGATGGCCTCCGCCCGCAACTCGATCCGGAATGCGCTGCGCCAACTATCCGACCAGTCCATGTCGCCTCCTACTGCAACCAAAGCCTTCACCTACAAGAAACGGCACCACCCCCAGTGGACGTAACCGCGAAGTCGACCACCGGTCGGTACGACACGGCGAGTAACGCAGACCACAAGCAGGACGGAACCCGCACTTCACCGTTGACCGCGACCCACAAACCCGTGTAATGGCACCAATTGCCCGCTCATCGCCGCTCGATGACCGCTCATCGCAGCCGGCGCCGTTCACACTTCGGCCGGACCAGCCCGCGCCCGCGCGCTCGTCGCGCCGAACATCGACAAAACTCCAGGCAACTCCACCTCCACCCGCACCGTCACCACCCATCCGTCCACCGCACACTCCGCCAACCGACCCCCCATCTCCCCCGCCACCCGCCCCGCCGCCGCACATCCCCGCCCCGCCACCACTTGCCCAGCGCCACCAAGGGCAGCAAGATCAGCCGCCGCCTCCGCCCGCCGCCGAGCGACCACCACCGCCCCGAGATGCACCACAACCACCGCCGCGGCCAGCAACATCACCACCAACGCCCCCGCAAGTACGGTCGCGACTCCTTGGTCGCCGCCACGGGTGTGCTGATCGCCGCTGGCGCGTTCGTCGCTGCCGCAGGTTTGTTGGCCACCGTGGGCGCGTTCGCCGCCGTCGCGGATGTGTTGGTCGCTGCCGCGGATGTGCTGGCCATCGCTGCGGGGTTGGAGGCCTCCGCAGCGGTCGTGTGGGTCGCCGCAGCGGGCCGACCAGCGGTGTGGTCGACCACTCACTGCGGCCAGCCGGGGGTCGGGGGTGGCGGTGGTGCAGCGGATGAGCCGGGGTCCGGAGATGTGCTGGAGCAGTTCGTCGTTGGTTGGCTGGTGCGGTTGTTGGCTGGAGTGTGGTGGGCCTTGGCGGTCGGGCGGATTGGGGCGGAGCTTGTTTCGAGTGGGTGGGCGCGTGCGAGCAGGCTCGCGTGCGCGCGCTGGCTCGCGGATGGGTGCGCGTGCGCGGGCGGCCGCGAGTCCGCGAGGGTGCCCGCATGAGTGAGAGCGATTCTGCGTGAAGAGATGAGCGCATGTGCGTCTGCGTTCGCGATGCCCGGGTACACCCGGGCGGGCGTCCCAGCGGGCGAGGCGTCGCCTCCCTGGTCACTACCGGAGGCGGGTAATCGTCGCGCCGGTATCTCGTCACCGGTCTGCTCAGCTGGCTGTTCCAGCAACGCGAAAGCAGTGCCCCGCAACGGGAGCGACAACAGCTTGCCGAGTGGTCGCGCCACAACCTCCACCCGGACCGCATCGCCCTCGAACCGCGTGGACAGCTGCACCTCGTTCGGCACCATCGCCCGCACCACTTCCTCGGCGCGCTCCGGTTCACCGCGCGCGATCAGCCGTGCCGCCTCCTGCGCCGCGTCCACACACCGCAGCTGCGTCAGGACCGCCTGGAAACCGGCAATCGCAAGCCCAACCACCAGAAAGACGGCCCCGATGGCGATAGCCGACTCAATGGTGACCGATCCGCGATCGCCGTTCAGTCGCCGACGGATCACTTGTCCACCGTCATCGATCCTCGAACCAAGTCGGTGAACGCATCGCGCACCCACTCTTGGTTCATGACGAAGAGCAGAGCCCCGGCGACCACCGCGGCGACAGTCATGATCAACGCGTACTCAACCGAGACCGTTCCGTCGTCGGCCTGACAGAAGCGCGGGAATGGCTTGGGCAGCAGGAATGTCTCAGGTAGCACGCTTGCCTCCGAGTGACTTGTCCACTGTGGACGGGGGTCGCCGCTGGTGCGGCAGCTCCCACTTTGCTCGCGTTTGGCACTGCCACATGACCGCTCGGGACGATCTGTGGATAGCCGGGGTCGATGTGGATAACTCGCGATCACTGGGGCGCTGAGCGGCGGAATTGTCTTCGCTGGCTGGAAGAATGGAATTTGGGGGGACCCCCGGTCGCGCGCGGGCGGGAAGGGCGGGCG
>NZ_JAMHIV010000020.1 GCF_023897065.1 Crossiella sp. SN42 | reverse complement strand
TCTTTTGTCTTTTATTTTAAGATCAAAAGCGAAAAGAATGTCCTCGCCGGACGGGCAGGGTGGATTCCAGGGGTGGTCGCAACACTGCTGCTAGCCGGCCTCGGCCAGGATGGTAGCCAACCGTTCAGCTGGCGTGTCCCAGCCCAACGTCTTCCGGGGCCGCCCGTTCAGCTCCGCGGCGACCGCGTCCAAGTACTCTCGTCCATATCCCGACAGATTCGTGCCCTTCGCGAAGTACTGGCGCAGCAGACCATTCGTGTTCTCGTTGCTGCCCCGCTGCCAGGGCGAGTGCGGATCGCAGAAATAGACCGGCATGTCCGTGGCCAGGGTGAACTCATGGTGATAGTGCATCTCCTTGCCCTGATCCCATGTCAAGGACCGCCGTAGCTGTGAGGGCAGGGTGAGCATGGTCGCGGCCAGAGCATCCCGCACCGCTTCTGCCGCCCGGCCGCGTGGCAAGTGCACCAACATCACAAAGCGTGTGGTGCGCTCGACCAGGGTCCCGATCGCCGAGGCGTTGTAGCCACCCATGATCACATCGCCTTCCCAGTGGCCGGGCACCGCGCGATCCTCAACCTCGGCGGGACGGTCGCTGATCATGACCATCGGAGCGGCCATCTGCGGACGGGTCCGCCGCTGCTGAGTGCAGCGGTGCGGGCGGCGCAGGGCGCGGCCGGTGCGCAACGCTTGGGCCAACTCCCGCCGGAGCTCGCCTCGTCCTTGAACGTAGAGGGCCTGGTAGATCGTTTCGTGGGCCACGTGCATCTCCGGCTGGTCGGGAAAGTCCCGTCGCAAGCGTTGCACGATCTGCTCCGGGCTCCAGGTGAGATCCAGACCGTGCTGGACGGCCTGTCTCAGGGCGGAACTGGCGGCGATCTTGCCGATTTTGGGGCGCCGTGCGCGCAGGAGAGCTTTCTTGTGGGCGGCATGCGGCCGGTAGACACCGGTGGGCTGGTGGGCGTTGCGGCGCAGTTCCCGGCTGATCGTGGAGGCAGCGCGTCGTAGTTCGGCTGCGATGGTGCGGATTGTGGCGCGTTCGCGGTAGCGGTCGGCGATGTAGAGGCGTTCGTCCTCGTTGAGGTACCGCGTTGCTGGTGCTGCCGGCGGGATGGGTGTCCGTGGTGGGGTGGGTTTGGTTCTGGTTTTCTTGGATGCTGGGGTCGTGCCGTTACGCCAGCGCAAACCGGTGCGGCGGTCCACGCCGACGATGCGGCATGCCTCCCGGCTGCTGATGCCGTGGTTCACGAGCCGGAAGTATTCCTCGCGTTCCCGGGTGAGTTTGCGGGGTCCTTGCGCGATGCGGAGGGGGCGGATCTGAAAGGTCATCACACTTCCCGTGGGATCGGGTGTTGCGACGACCGCTAGAACCCAAGCAGACCACCGGAGGGGTTTGACAAGTCAAAAGCCGGGACCAGCAGGTTGCGGGGTTGAGCAGGCTGCCGGGGCCGGTTCCAGCGTGCTCGCGGACCTCTCGTCTTCTCCGCACGACCTTCCGACAGCGAACCACATCCCGCCGAGCAGCCGCCGTCACGTTGCGAGGCTTTGGCGGCGGTTGCTGTGAGCGTCTGCTCGGCGGGATGCGGTGCGCGGTCTCCAGGCCGTACGGAGAAGACGAGAGGACCTCTTGTGTGTCAAGCCAAACCCTTGCCAGTCCGGGCTTCGCCCGCTCACGGTTGTTGTCGATCCCCGCGTCATCCGCGCGGCGGGCTAGGACGGGCGCATCACCGGCGGGTCGTCGTCGGCCGGGGGTTCGGGGTCGCGCCACTCTTCGGCTCGCGTTGGACGGTTGGCTTTGATCATGCCCTGGGTTTCGGCTTCGAGTTGTTCGTCCTTGCGGGGGCCGTGTTTGGTGTTGCCGCGTTCCATCTCGGTTCCTTTCTCAGCTGCGGAGGAGGGCCGCTACGCCGTCGCGCAGGCCGGGGGTCATCTGGAGCTGGGCGCCGGTGGCGGCGGTGGCGCGCAGCAGGGCCGCGTCGGCGGGTTCCGGTCTGGGGTTGGGGACGCCCAGGTCGCGGAGCTCCTCCTGGGCCACTGCCAGCTGGGTTGGCTGGTCGCCGACCCAGATCTGGTGGGCGCGTTCGACTTCCGGGTCCATCAACAGCGTGTCCACTGTGGACATTCGCAGGGCGGCGGTGACCTCGGGGAGGCCGCTGACGGCGTGGCCGCCTGGGCGGTTGAGCTCCTGGACGAAGCGTTCCTCGATCTCGCGGCCGTGGGCGGCGGCGATGTTGGCCACCAGGGACTGGACGGCCTCGGTCACCGTCTCCTCGTTGGCGTCGGCGCGGCTGGCGCCGGAGAGTTCGACGGCGATGGTGGCGCAGCGGTGGTTCAGGCTGTCGCGTACGTCGGCGCGGGCCTTGGGGTCACCGGCGAGCACCACCAGCTGGGCGTTCAGCGTCCCCACCAGCCGGTCGATCTCCTCGGCGACCTGTTTGGCGTTGGCGTGCCAGGTCTCCTCGACCCGGTGCTGGATGTGGCCGTGCGACATTCCGCCGCCACCCACCTTGTGCACCGGGTGCCGGTCGCCCTCGACCTCCGGGCTGGCCGCCAGGCTGCCGTCGGCAGCGAATCCGCGCAGGTCAGCGCCGGTCCGGTCGATCACCGCGACCACGTGGGCGATACCGGGAGTGCGGCCGGCGAGCAGGGGGCCCAGGTCGGGCAGTGCGCCGTAGTGAGCCAGGGGCTGGGGTGGTGGCACGCGCAGTGGCTCGTCCAGCCAGAGCTTGCCGCCCCCGGCGACCAGGGCCCGGCCGGCGCGGCCGACGGCGGGTGGGGCCTCGGTGAGGGCGCGGTCCAGCGCGGCCAGCGTTGGTGGGTCCGCGCCCTGTTCGGCGAGGCTGGCTCGGGCGCTCTGCCAGCGCAGGTCGATCTGTTTGCCGGCCTGCGCGGTGTCGTGTGAGACGTCCAGGTACACCGTGGCGAACGGGCCGGTGGCCCCGGCCAGTTCGCGGAATGGGCTCAGGTCCATGCCGGCGGGTTACCCGGTCCGGCATGGTCCATTCAGCTCAACCCGTCTGGGCCATCGGTTCCTGCGCGAACTGGGTGCGGTACAGCTCGGCGTAACGCCCGTTCTTGGCCAGCAGCTCCTGGTGCGAGCCCCGCTCCAGGATCCGGCCGTCCTCCACCACCAGGATCACATCCGCCGCCCGGATGGTGGACAACCGGTGCGCGATGACCAGCGCGGTCCGGTTGGCCAGCGCCTCGGTCAGCGCCTCCTGCACCGCCAGCTCCGAGGCCGAGTCCAGGTGCGCGGTGGCCTCGTCCAGGATCACCACCCTGGGCTGGGCCAGCAGCAACCGCGCGATGGTCAGCCGCTGCCGCTCGCCACCGGAGAGCCGGTAGCCCCGCTCCCCCACCACCGTGTCCAGGCCGTCCGGCAGCGAGGCGACCAGCTCGGCCAGCCTGGCCTGCCGCAGCGCGGTCCAGACCTCCTCGTCGGTGGCCTGCGGGCGGCCGTAGCGCAGGTTGGCGCCGATGGTGTCGTGGAAGAGGTGGCCGTCCTGGGTGACCACGCCGACGGCTTCCCGGATCGCGTCGAAGGACAGGTCCCGGACGTCCACATCGGACAGTCGGATGGACCCGGCGTTGACGTCGTACAGCCTGGGCACCAACGAAGCTATCGTGGACTTGCCCGCGCCGGAGGAGCCGACCAGGGCCACCAGCTGACCCGGTTCGGCGCGGAAGCTGATGCCGTGCAACACCTCCTGGCCGCCGCGCTTGTCCAGGGTCTCCACATCCTCAAGGGAGGCAAGGGAAACCTCGCTCGCGGCCGGATAGCTGAAGTGCACGCCCCGGAACTCCACGGACACCCCGCCCGGCGGCACCACGGTGGCGTCGGCCCGTTCGGTGATCGACGGTGGCAGGTCCAGCACCTCGAACACCCGCTCGAAGGAGACCAGTGCGCTCATCACGTCCACCCGCGCGTTCGCCAGCGCGGTCAGCGGCGAGTACAACCGGGTGAGCAGCAGGGCAAGGGAGACAACGGTTCCCGCCGCCAGCTCGCCCTGGATCGCCAGCCAGCCGCCCAGTCCGTACACCAGCGCCAGCGCCAGGCTGGACACCAGGGTCAGCGCGGTGACGAAGGACATCGTGGTCATCGCGTTGCGCACGCCGATGTCGCGCACCCGCGCGGCCCGCCCACCGAACTCCTCGGCCTCCTCCCTCGGCCGCCCGAACAGCTTCACCAGGGTCGCCCCGGGCGCGGAGAACCGCTCGGTCATCTGGTTGGTCATCCCGGCGTTGTGCCCGGCCGCCTCCCGCTGCAGGTCGGCCATCCGCCGCCCGACCCGGCGGGCGGGCAGCACGAACACCGGCAGCAGCAGCATCGCCAGCACGGTGACCTGCCAGGACAGCGTCAGCATCACGCCAAGGGCCAGGGCCAGCTGGATCACGTTGGTCAGCACCCCGGAGACGGTGGAGGTGAACGCGCGCTGGGCGCCGACCACGTCGTTGTTGAGCCTGCTGACCAGCGCGCCGGTGCGGGTGCGGGCGAAGAAGGCCACCGGCAGCTGCTGCACGTGCTCGAACACCGCGCGGCGCAGGTCGTAGATCAGGCCCTCGCCGATCCGGGAGGACAGCCAGCGCTCCACCAGGCCGATCGCCGCGCCCAGCAGGGCGATGGCGGCGATGAGCAGCGCGATGCGGACGACAAGGCCCGAGTCCTTGCCGTCCACGATCGCGTTCACGA
The DNA here is from genome assembly GCF_023897065.1 of Crossiella sp. SN42. GTDB lineage: Bacteria > Actinomycetota > Actinomycetes > Mycobacteriales > Pseudonocardiaceae > Crossiella. The sequence goes on along the minus strand of NZ_JAMHIV010000020.1, from coordinate 189,642 downwards.
CCTGCCCGGCCAGCACCGGGGTGCTGACCGCGAGCACCGCGGAGATGACGGTCAACGCGAGGAAGACCAGCAGCTTGCCACGGTGCGGGCGCGCGAAGGTGAGCACCCGTCGCAGGGTGCCGCGCCGCACTTTCTTACTGGCGGCGTCCTGGCGCATCGCCCCACGCATCAACATCCACGTGCCGTCCACGGCCCCTCCTCGTGCTGGTTCGCCCAGCACAACAACCGGAGCCTGTGAACTATTCCGTGGTGAAACTATTCAGCTGTGGGACCGGTAGGGATCAGGAGCCGGCCGGGTTCATCAGTGCTTTCAGCTCGGCGAGCCTGCGCAGCTGGGCCGACCGCTCGGCCGCGGTCTGCTCGGACAGCGACGGGCTGCCCGCGGCCTTGGCCAGCAGGGCCAGGGTCTCCCGGCTCGCACCCGGCATGGGCGCGACCAACCGCGCCACCAGGTTGGCCACCGCGGCATCCAGCGCGTCGGCTGGCACGACCTCGTTGACCAGCCCGATCCGCAGGGCCTCCTCGGCGCCGACCCGTCGGCCGGTCAGGCAGATCTCCACGGCTCGCGCGTATCCGACACACTGCACGAGCGGGAGGGTGCCGCCGAGGTCGGGAACCAGCCCGAGGCTGGTCTCGGCCATCGCGAACTGGGCGTCCTCCGCCGCGACCCGCAGGTCGCAGGCCAGGGCGAGCTGGAAACCCGCGCCGATCGCGTGCCCATGCACCGCCGCCACGGTGATGAAGTTCGACTCGCGCAGCCAGGTGAAGCCCCGCTGGAACTCGGCGATCACGGCATCGGAGTCCTCGGGCGAACCCGAGGCGAGGGACACCAGACCCGGCTGCCCGTCAAAACCCTCCGCGGTGAACAACCGCCGGTCGAGGCCAGCGGAGAAGGCGCGGCCGACCCCGCGCACAACCACGACCCTGACCTCGTCCGACAGCGCCGAGCCGATCTCGCGCAGCGCGTCCCAGGTCGCGGGGGTCTGCGCGTTGAGCACCTCGGGCCGGTTCAGCGTGACCGTGGCAAGCGGACCTTCCACGGCGAGCTGGACACCCCCGCGCTCCAGCAGGCCAGCGTCGATCTTCGATTCATCTGGCATGGGGAACTCGTCGGCTCCTGGATTCTGTTGTGTGGTGGGAAAAATTCGCAGTCGTCGGTTGTCCCGACGTCACTTCTTCTTGGTGCGCGTGGCGCCGCCCCGGCCCCGCAGCGTCACACCGGACTCGCTCAACACACGGTGCACGAAGCCGTACGAACGGCCGGTGGACTCGGCCAGGGACCGAATGCTCGCGCCCTTCTCGTACTTCTTCTTCAGGTCAGAGGCAAGCTTGTCCCGAGCCGCGCCGGTGATCCGGGCGCCCTTCTTCAGGTCAGTCGCCACCTTGTCCCGCCTTCCGTCCGAGCAGGTGGGTCGATCAACGACCCCTTGGGGGCAATGATCGAACAGGAAGGCAGTAAATGCTAGGCGATCATGGAAAAACGTCGCCAAATGGTACCTGCCTCACCGATAGTTGATCGACGAAGCACGCTAAGTGTAGTCAGCACCGCCCGATCGGCGGTCGCGAACAGGGCCTAAGCGAGTTGCACCAGCTCCAGGTAGTCCGCTGACCAGTGATCTTCGGTGCCATCGGGTAGCAAGATCACCCGTTCCGGCTCCAAAGCCTCCACCGCTCCGGGGTCGTGGGTCACCAGCACCACCGCGCCGGAGAAACTACGCAGCGCGTCCAGCACCTGCTCGCGGCTGGCCGGGTCCAGGTTGTTGGTCGGCTCGTCGAGCAGCAGCACGTTGGCCGCGCTGGAGACCAGACCGGCCAGCGCGAGCCTGGTCTTCTCGCCACCGGAGAGCGTGCCGGCCGGCTGGTCGAGCTGCTCGCCGCTGAACATGAAGGAGCCCAGCAGGGTGCGCAGCTGCTGCTCAGGGGTGTCCGGGGCGGCGTGCCGGATGTTGGACCACACGCTCGCGCCGTGGTCCAGCGTCTCGTGCTCCTGCGCGTAGTACCCGAGTCGAAGCCCGTGACCTGCGACAACGCGCCCCGAGTCGGCCTTCTCCTGGCCGCAGAGCAGCTTGAGCAGGGTGGTCTTGCCCGCGCCGTTGAGGCCCAGCACGACCACCTTGGCGCCGCGGTCGATGGCCAGATCCACCCCGGCGAAGATCTCCAGAGAACCGTAGGACTTGGACAGGTTCTCCGCGGTCAGCGGGACCTTGCCGCAGGGCGCGGGGTCCGGGAAGCGGATCCGGGCCACCTTGTCGGCCACCCGTTCCTCATCCAGGCCGGCCAGCAGCTTCTCCGCGCGCTTGGCCATGTTCTGCGCGGCGACCGCCTTGGTGGCCTTGGCCCGCATCTTGTCGGCCTGGGCCATCAGCGTGGAGGCCTTCTTCTCCGCGTTGGCCCGTTCCCGGCGGCGGCGCTTCTCGTCGGTGGCGCGCGCGTCCAGGTACCGCTTCCAGTTCATGTTGTAGACGTCGACCTCGCCGCGGGTGGCGTCCAGGAACCACACCCGGTTGACCACGTCGGCCAGCAGCTCGACATCGTGGCTGATCACCACCAGGCCGCCGTCGTGCGCCTTGAGGAAGGAGCGCAGCCAGGTGATCGAGTCGGCGTCGAGGTGGTTGGTCGGCTCGTCCAGCAGCAGCGTGGTGGCCGACTTGCCGCCGCCGTCGGAGGCCGCGAACAGGATCCGGGCCAGCTCGACCCGGCGGCGCTGGCCACCGGAGAGGGTCAGCAGCGCCTGCTCCATCACCCTGGGCGGGAGTCCGAGGTTGGCGCAGATCCGGGAGGCGTCGCTCTCCGCGGCGTAGCCGCCGAGGGCGGAGAAGCGCTCCTCCAGCCGGCCGTAGCGGCGGACCGCGCGCTCGCGCTCGGCGTCGTCGACCAGCTCGGCCATCTCGGTCTGGGCCTTCTCCAGGTCCCTGGCCAGCTGGTCCAGGTTGCGCGCGGAGAGCACCCGGTCCTTGACCGAGACCGAGAGGTCGCCCTCGCGCGGGTCCTGCGGCAGGTAGCCCAGCTCGTCGGCGAGCTTGACCTCACCGGCGTGCGGCTCGCCCTCGCCCGCGAGCACGCGCAGGGTGGTGGTCTTGCCCGCACCGTTGCGGCCGACCAGGCCGATCCGGTCGCCCGGCTGGATGCGGAGGTTGGCGCCGGAGACGAGGATGCGCGAACCAGCGCGCAGTTCCAGCCCGGTGGCTGCGATCAAGGGAAGCTCCAGGAAGTATTTGTGGTCGGCCAGGCCCAGCTGTCGTCGGCCCGCCTGTCGTAACCGGCGGGCTGTCGAGCGGCCTACAGCATCAGAACCACGGGACCATCTTACCCGGCGCGCGCACCTCATTTACCGTGCGCCCGCGCACACCTGGTCCGGACACCCCCGATCCGGCTCTCGTACTCGCGAGTAAGTTGACCTATTGTCTGGGCCATGAGCCAGCCGAACACGCCAGCGCGCACCGACTTCACCGGCAGGACCGCCCTGGTCACCGGGGCCAGCAGGGGTATCGGCCTCGGCATCGCCGAGGAGCTGCTGGGCCGGGGCGCGAACGTGGTCATCACCTCCCGCAAGCCCGAGCAGGTCGAGGCCGCGGTGCGGCACCTGGCGGGCACGGTGGCCGACGGCGACAAGCGGGTGCTGGGCCTGCCCGGCAACACCGGGGTGGACGTGGACCGGGAGGCCGCGGTGGATGGCACGCTGGCCCGGTTCGGCTCGCTGGACGTGCTGGTCAACAACACCGGCATCAACCCGGTCTTCGGCTTCCTGATGGACGCCGACCTGAACGCGGTGAAGAAGATCTTCGACACCAACGTGGTGGCCTCCCTGGGCTTCATCCAGCTGGCCTGGCACCGCTGGATGGGCGAGCACGGCGGCTCGGTGGTCAACATCGCCTCGGTCGGCGGCATCCGCTCCACCGGCGCGATCGCCGCCTACGGCGCGTCCAAGGCCGCGCTGATCCGGCTGACCGAGGAGCTGGCCTGGCAGCTGGGCCCGAAGGTGCGGGTCAACGCGGTGGCCCCGGCGGTGGTCAAGACCAAGTTCGCCGAGCAGATCTACACCGGCCGCGAGGACGACATCACCAGCGCCTACCCGATGAAGCGGCTGGGCACGCCGGCGGACGTGGCCCGGCTGGTGGCCTTCCTGGCCTCGGACGAGGCGGACTGGATCACCGGCGAGACCGTGCGCGTGGACGGTGGCCTGCTCGCCACTGGCACCCTGGGCTGAGCCGTGCTGAGGGTCGACCCGGACAGCCCGGCCCCGCCGTGGCGGCAGCTGCACGACCAGGTCCGCACCGCGATCGCGGCGGGCAGTCTGGCCCCCGGCATGCCCTTGCCGACGGTGCGCGGCCTGGCCGCCGAGCTCGGTATCGCCGCGGGCACGGTGGCCAGGGCGTACAAGGAGCTGGAGGCGGCGGGCGTGGTGCGCACCGCCGGTCGCAAGGGCACCGTGGTGGCCGACCAGCCGCCCGCCTTCGCCCCGGAGGAGCTGCCGAACCTGGCCGCGCAGTTCGTCCACCAGGCCAAGTTGCTGGGCGCGGACCGGGTGGCGGTGTTCAACGCGGTCAACAACGCCTGGCCGGTGGACGGCTGAAGAACTCCGCCAGCGCGGCCGCGGTCTCCTCGGGGGCTTCCTCCGGCAGGTAGTGGTCACTGGGCAGCGCCTGCCCGGTGACCTCCCGCGCGTACTCCCGCCACACCGCGGGCACGTCGTAGGTGCGGCCGACGAAGCTGTCCTGTCCCCACAGCGCGAGCAGCGGCACCTCGATCAGCTTGCCCGCGTCGGCGTTGTCATGGGTCAGGTCGATGCCCGCGGCCGCGCGGTAGTCCGCGCAGGAGGCGGCGATCGCGGCGGGGTCGCGGAAGCAGCGCACGTACTCCGCGATCGCGTGCTCGTCGAAGGGGTCGCCGCCGTGGTGGCGGGCGGTCATCCTGGCCCGGATCCAGAACTCGGGGTCGTTGCCGATCAGCCGTTCCGGGATGCCGTTGCCCGCGGCCAGGAAGAACCAGTGGAAGTAGCCGAGCCCGAAGTCCTTGTCCGCGTTGGCGAAGGTGTGCCGGGTGGGCACGATGTCGAGCACGGCCAGCCTGGTCACGGCCTCGGGGTGGTCCAGGGTGAGGCGGTGCGCGACCCGGCCGCCGCGGTCGTGCCCGGCCACGCCGAACTCGGTGAAGCCCAGCTGCCGCATCACCGCGAGCTGGTCGGCGGCCATCGCGCGTTTGCTGTACTCCGCGTCCCCGGGGCCGGGCGCGGGTTTGCCGCTGTCGCCGTAGCCGCGCAGGTCGGTGAGCACCACGGTGAACCGCTCGGCCAGCCGGGGCGCGACCTCGTGCCAGATCAGGTGGGTCTGCGGGTAGCCGTGCAGCAGCAGGAGCGGCGGGCCGTCTCCGGCGGTGACGCAGTGGATGCCGATGCCGTCGGCGTCGACGGTGCGGGCGGTGAAGTCGCTGGGCAGTGGGACGCTCATGGCAGGAACTCCAGCAGGGCCGTGGTGAACTCCTCGGTGGTGGCGGTGCCGCCCAGGTCCGGGGTGCGGATTCCGGTGCCTGCCAACAGCTCCGCCAGCGCGCTCTCCACGGTAGCGGCCGCCTCGGGGTGGCCGAGGTGGTCCAGCAGCAGCGCCGCGGTCCAGATCGCGCCGATCGGGTTGGCGATGCCGCGGCCGGCGATGTCCGGGGCGGAGCCGTGCACCGGCTCGAACATGGACGGGAAGTCGCGTTCGGGGTTGAGGTTGGCCGAGGGGGCCAGGCCGATGCCGCCGGCGACCGCGGCGGCCAGGTCGCTGAGGATGTCGCCGAAGAGGTTGGAGCCGACGATCACGTCGAAGCGGCCGGGGTCCAGCACCAGCTTGGCGCACAGGGCGTCGATGTGCTCCTGGTCCCAGGTCACGCCGGGGTGCTTGGGCGCGGTCTCGGCGACCAGCTCGTCCCAGAACGGCAGGGTGTGCACGATGCCGTTGGACTTGGTGGCCGAGGTCAGCCGCCCGCGCCGGGTCGCGGCCAGCCGGAAGGCGTGCTCCAGCACCCTGGTCACCCCGGCCCTGGTGAACACCGCCTCCTGCACGGCCAGCTCCTCGGGGCAGCCGCGGTGCAGCCTGCCGCCGATCTCGCTGTACTCCCCCTCCACGTTCTCCCGCACCACCACCAGGTCCACCGCGCCCGGCTCCGCGCCGCGCACCGGGCTGGGCACGCCCTCGAGGACCTTGATCGGTCGCAGGTTCACGTACTGGCGGAAGCCGCGGCGGATCGGGATCAGCAGGCCCCACAGCGAGACGTGGTCGGGCACGCCCGGTTCGCCGACCGCGCCGAGGAAGATCGCGTCGTGCTCGCGGAGCCGGTCCAGGCCGTCGGCGGGCATCATCGCGCCGAGCTCGCGGTAGCGGGCGCAGGAGTAGTCGAACTCCTGGTAGGCGAACCGGATGCCGTGCCGGGCGCCGACCGCGTCGAGCACCCTGCGGGCCGCCGGGGTGACCTCGCGGCCGATGCCGTCGCCGGGGATCAGGGCGATGCGGTGGTGGGTCGTCATGCCCCCGATCGCACCAGTCCGGCCGCCGCCGGGTCCAAGACCGGTTGCCGGTCAGGCCGATAGGCGCGGCCTATCAGTCCGCGGTGCTGCTGCGGCGCTCGATCATCACGGTGTCCTGCCAGCGGCCGTCCAGCCGGGCGATCCGCTCGCGGATGCCCACGGTGCGGAACCCGGCGGCGCGGTGCAGCGCCAGGCTGGCCTTGTTCTCCGGGAAGATCGCGCTCTGCAGGGTCCACAGGCCGCCCTCGTCGGCGGCGGTGACCTGGCGGTGGATCAGCGACTTGCCCACGCCCCGGCCACGGAAGGCCGCGCCGACGTAGAGCGAGGTCTCGGCGACCCCGGCGTAGCAGGCCCTCGGCGAGACCGGGGTGAGCGCGGCCCAGCCCGCGACCCGGCCGTCGGTCTCGGCGACCCAGCGGTGGCCGGGCAGCCACTTGCGGTCCAGCACCTCCCGGCGCGGTACCTCGGTCTCGAAGGTGGCCCTGCGGGTGGCGATGCCCTCGCCGTAGATGCGCCGGACCGCGGGCCAGTCCGCCTCGGTCATGGCGCGCACGGTGACATCGGCGGGCAGGCCGGCCAGGCCGCCGGGCCGCGCGGCCAGTGCGCCCATGACCACGTCGGCGGCGTGCGGAAGGCCGGCCGCGCAGGCCTCGTTGACCGAGACCAGCGTGGTGGCGCCGGCCTTCCGCAGCCGGACGAAGCCGACCTCGGCGAGCTTGCGCAGGTGGTGCGAGCAGGTGGGCTGACCCACGCCGATCTGCTCAGCGAGCACGCCGACCGGCGCTTCGCCGACCACGGCGACCGCGTGCAACAGCCGGACCCGTGTCGGATCGGCCAGGCTGGCGAACCAGCTCGCGTAGGTATCAGCGTCCTGAGCAGCCAGTAGTGGCTTTTCCTCGATCGCGGTCACCCGCTCAGTATTGATGGCAATCAATACTCACGTCATCCGCCGAGACCTGTCGCCTCCGTCACGCCATCGAAACTTGTCGATGGATAGATGCTCACCAGAGGTGCGCGACGTCCACCACGACCCGGTTGGGCAGGGTGAAGACCCGGAACGGCAGCCGGGCGCGCACGCCGAGGCCGACGTGGGTCTGGCCCTCGAAGGAACCGGCCCAGGCGACCTGGCGGAAGGTCTGGTAGCCGGTGACGTCGAGGAGTTCGGCGCGGTTGGCCGGGTGGTAGGTGAGGTTGCCGTGCTGGTCGTAGGCCGGGGCGTCCACCCGGACGAGCAGCTTCGCGCCGCCGCGCAGCGGGACCGGGTTGCCGGTCGGGTCCTCGGTCACCTCGGGCACGTAGGAGACCGCGTAGCCGTCGACCGGGCCGCGGAAGTCGAAGACCAGCCGGTCGAAGCAGTCCTGCCGGCCCGCGCGCAGGTTGGTCAGCTCGGCCGTGGTGGTCAGCATGGCGCTCTTGTCCCCGGAGCCCCAGTCGATCCCGCAGTAGCCGGGCGTGGCCGAGGCGGTCAGTGGCGCGGTCAGGCTCAGTGCGGCCAGCGCGGACAACAGCAGGGCCATTCGTCGTAACACCATGTCGTGCTCCCCTCCAGAAGCCGGAAGTTCGGCTGCCCCACAGACGTCCGGCGGGATCGGGCGTTGTCCGCACGCGGCCACCGTGTCCGGTTCGTGCCCGGAACGACACCCGACCGGGCTGCTCGGCGATCAGTCCACAGTGGACTCGGCAGCCACGGCGAGGAAGGCGGTGGCGGCCGGGCTGAGCGGGGCCTGCCTGCTGGCCAGCGCGAGCTCGAGGTGGGCGGGCGGTTCGAGGTCGAGCACCAGTGCGCCCGCGCGCCGGGCCAGCTCGGCCCAGGAGTCGGCGAGCACGGCCACCCCGACCCCGCCGAGCACCAGCGGCAGGATGGCCTCGCGGTGCTCGGTCTCCACCACCTCGGTCAGCTCGACCCCGGCGGCCCGGATCTCCTCGACCAGGCGGCGCATGCCGGTGCCGGTCTGGCCGACCACGATCCGTTGCCCGGCAAGGTCTTCCGCGCGCACCACCTGACCCGGTCGGAAGGGTCCGCCGGCCGGGGCGATGAGCACGAAGCGCTGGCGGCCCAGCGGGGTGAGCCGGACGTCCACCGCGGGCGGCAGCCGGGTGGCGCCGAGCAGGCCGAGCTCGGTGACGCCGGTGCGGACCAGCTCGAGGACCTCCGGCGCGGTGAACGCGGCCCGGATGGTCACGGTCAGGCCGGGGTGGCGGGTGGTGAAGGCGGTGACCAGGTCGCTGAGCGGCTGCACCGCCTGGGAGGGCATGGCGGCGATCTCCACCCGGCCCACGGCCAGCCCCGCGGTGGCGGCCACGCTGGCGCGGGCGATGTCCAGGTCGCGCACCACCTGCCGCGCGGGTTCGACCAGCGCGCGCCCGGCGTCGGTGAGCACCAGCCGACGGCCCGCGCGGTGGAACAGGTCCTGGCCGAGGTCGCGTTCCAGGGCGCGGATCGCCTGGGACAGCGAGGGCTGGGCGAGGTAGAGCGCGGCCGCGGCCCGGTGCACCCCGCCGTGGTCGACCACCGCGAGGAAGTAGGCCAGCTGCCGGGCGTCCATGGCCCCGACGCTACCGCTCAGTGCCGCAGCGCGGGCAGCAGCCGGTCGGCCAGCACCGGGGCCAGCGAGGTCATGAAGCTGGCGGAGAGGTGGTTGTTGTCCAGGTACACCTGGATGTTGCCGATCACCGGCGGGCAGACGTCCGGGGTGCACATGTGGTCACTGAGGTCCACAAAGGACACTGTGGGCGGCAGGTCCGGAATGGACAGGTAGGGCGGTGGGTCGGGGTAGATCTCGGCCCGGGGCGCGGCGCAGACGGGTTCGTCGGGACCGAGCTCGTAGGCGCAGGTGGACGGCCAGTGGTCGAAGCGCGGGTTGTCCCGCAGCGCGACCACCGGGATGTCCGCCGCGGCCAGCCGCCGCCACTGCTCGACGAACCCGGGCGGGGTGACCTCGCTGAGGCCGATCCGCACGTCGCGGCTGGCCAGGGTGAACACCGCATCCGGCTTGAGGTCGAGGATCTCGGCCGCGGCGGCGGCGTTCCAGGCCGTACAGGGCGCGTCGCCGGGCATGGACTCCGAGGCGGTGGAGAACGGGCAGAGGCCCTTGAACATGGTGACCACCCGCCAGCCGCGCTGCTCGGCGATCGGCCGGACCGCGGCCAGGTACTGCTGCATGTGCGAGTCGCCAACCAGCACAACGGTTTTCGCCGGACTGTCCACTGTGGACGTCGAGCACATCTCCAGGTCACGGTTGCGCGCCGAGCGGGTGCAGTCCAGGTCGTCCAGCCGCGCCCAGTCCTCGGGCAGCGCGATCCGCGGCGGCATCGGCGGCAGCTCCCCCGCGCTCCGGAACCCCGGCGTCATGGCCAGCGCGCCGGGGTAGTCGTGGCTGCCGATGGTGATCGAGTACCGCGCGTCCCGCACCGCCAGCGCCTGCCAGGAGGCGGCCAGCGCCAGTGCGGGCACCAGCAGCAGCACCGCGACCCGGTAGGCCCCGCGCGGAACGGGCCGCTCGACCAACCGGTGGGTCAGCACCGCCAGCCCCAGCGAAACCCCGATCACCAGCACCCCGCCCCGCCAGCCGACCTGGCCGCCGCCGCGGGCGACCAGGTAGAGCACCAGCACCGGCCAGTGCCAGAGGTAGAGGGCGTAGCTGAGGTCGCCAAGCCGGACCAGCGGCCGCGCGGAAAGCACCCGCTCCGCCCCACCGGCGAGGATCACCAGCACCGCGGCCGTGGTCGGCCAGAGCGCGGCGTAACCGGGGAAGACGGTGCCGACGTCGAGCACAAGGCCGCAACTGACCAGGGCCAGGATGCCGGCCCAGCCGAGGAACCAGCGCAGGCGGCGGGGCAGGGAGATGCGGTCGGCGACCAGGGCGAGCAGGCCGCCGAGGGCGAACTCCCAGAGGCGGGTGAAGGTGTGGAAGTAGGCGAAGGGCTGGTCGGTGGCGGTGAGGTGGATGGAGTAGGCGAGGGAGAGCGCGGTGAGCAGGGCGAGGGTGACGGCGATGGGGACGCGGAGCCCGGGTGCGGTGGTGGCGCGGCGCTCGGGTGCGGTGGTGGAGGCACGGCGGTCGGGCGGCGCGGCAGCCGCGGAGGCGCGGTCCTGGGGTAGCGCGGCGGTGGGAAGGCCGCGCCCGGGTGCGGTGGTGGCGCGGCGCTCGGCCGGGGCGGTGGTGCTGGGCCGTGGTCCCCTCCCCCGCCAGCGCCGGACCACCAGCGCGACCAGGGCGATCAGCACCGGCCACAGCACCATCAGCTGTGCCTGCACCGACAGCGACCAGAAGTGCTGCACCGGACTCGCCAGGTTGTCGCGCGCGAAGTAGTCCACCGAGTCCGCGCCCAGCCGCCAGTTCTCCAGGAACAGCGCGGCCGCCACCACCTCGCGGATGGTCTGGAACCAGCGTTCCGGCGGCAGGATCACGTACGCCGCGACGCAGGTCGCCGCCAGCACCACCGCCGCCGAGGGCACCAGCCTGGTGAACGTGCGGCCCCACTGGCGCGGAATGTCCAGGGTGCGTTGTTCCGCGGCGCGGAGGAGCTGGGCGGTCAGCAGGAAGCCGGAGAGCAGGAAGAACACGTCCACGCCGCCGGAGATCCGGTCCGAGTAGACGTGGTAGATCACCACCAGGGCCACCGCGAGGGCGCGCAGGCCCTGCAACTCGGGGCGGAACACCCGGCGCGGGGCGGCGGTGATCACGGCTCGGGTCACGGATTCGAGCTTGCGGCGTGAGTCTGAAGCGGTCCTGAAGAGCGGGCGCTGATCATAGGATCGGGCCATGCTGCCGAAGGTCTCCGATGCCCGGCTCCGCGAGTTGCGCAACCTGGCCGACGACGTGCGCGACACGCTCGCCGAGGCCGGGCTGCCGATCACCGGCGACCTCGCGCCCGGACTACGGGTGGGTGTCCGGGTGGAAGTCGATCCCGCCGACGATGAGGCGGGCGGGGTGTGGGTCGACTGGCACACCCATCCGCGGATGGCGAACGCGGCGGCGGACTGCGTCAACGAGGGGCGTCTGGACGACCCGGTGCTGACCCGGCAGGGCGAGGTGATGGAGGCGATGCAGCAGGCGTTGCTGGCGATCCTCACTTCCGCGGGGTTCCAGGCCGGCGACCCTGACCACGACTACCGGCCGTATGAGTTGCAGGTCACCGCGGGACCTGGCTAGGGCTCGGTCACCACGACGTCGACGCAGCGGGCGCGCAGCGCGGCCTCGTCCAGCACCGTGCGGCGGGGTTCGGGCACGTCCAGCACCCGTTCCTCGGCCCGGTTCATCAGCTCCGCGATCCGCCGGTCGGCGCGCAGCTCGGCCAGCGCGGAGCGGTCGCCGCCCAGCACCACGGCGTCCACAGTGGACAGTTGGGGCACCAGCACCCGGAACACGTCGTCGGCCGCGGCCTGCAAGGCGACCCTGGCCTGGCCCTCGCGGCGGCGGGCGAAGCGCTGCTGGGACCAGCCGCCTGCCTTGTTGCGGCCGTGCACCTGGCGGCGGTCGGTGGTGGAGAGCACCACCTTCGCACCCTCGGCCACGCCGAGGCTGTGGCCGCCCAGGCGGACCAGCACCAGTGCGATCCGGCGTGGGCGCAGCAGGTGCGGCAGCAGGGGGTCCAGGTGCAGGCCGGGGGTGATCACCGGGTCGCCGGGCAGGCCGCCGAAGGGGATGTCGAGCTCGGCCTTCGCGCCGTCGGTGGCGGTGAACACCGCGTGCGCGGGGCCGATGCGGGACTCGGTGACGCCCTGGTGGCGGGTGCCGAAGCGGTCCAGGAAGCCTTGCAGGCGTTCGGGTTCGACCTCGACGGCGCGGCCGCCGCCGGCGACCTGGCGGACCCGGCTCATCGGGGGGCCAGTGCGACGCACAGCGGCAGCGGGTGACCGCTTTCCGCTGGGGACAGGCACTGCACGGCGGCGAAACCGGCGTTGGCCAGCGCCTCGGCCACCTCCTCCACCGAGAGCACCCGGTGGTGGGTGGACACCGCGCCGGCCACCGTCCAGCCCTCGGCGCTGCGCACCAGCTGCACCACGTCCAGGCCGTAGGAGCCGCCGTCCTCGGCCCAGTCCCACAGCTGCACGGTGACCTGGCGGTCCGGGCCGGAGCCGGTGACCCTGGGCGGTGGTGCCGTGGGTCGCAGCGCGCCGAGTTTGGCCAGCTCGGGCACCGCGGCCACCAGCACGCCGCCGGGGCGCAGCAGCCTGCGGATCTGGGTGAGCACGGTGTCCAGCGAGTTCTCGTGCGCCAGCCTGGGCAGCAGGTCGTCGTTGGCGCGCACCGCGTCCACCGGGCCGCGGACCACCCCGTCGAGCAGGTCCATCAGGTCCACGCTCAGGTGTCTGCCCGGACCGAGCACCGCGGCGGCCACATCGGCCAGCACGTCCTCTGGCGCGCGGGGCACCGGCACCACCTCCGCGGGGGCGACGGGAGCAGGTTGCGAGCCGGTCACGATCGCAACACTAGAACGACGGCGCCCCGGAGCGACGACTGGGTCACTCCGGGGCGCCGGTGTTCAACCGAGGGTCACTCGTACCCGTTGATGTGCAGTGAGACCTTCCGCAGGTGGCCGGCGTCGGTGCGGACGTTGTCCACCACCTTCAGCGTCCAGTTGCCGTCGGCACTGCTGCGCAGCGCAGGCGCCAGCGGGGCCACCGGCCGCCAGGTGCCGGTGAACGGCGCCTGAGTCGCGGTGACGCCACTGAACGGCTGGGCCGCGCCGTCGTCGAAGACCACCTGGCAGAGGTTGTTGCCGCCGCCGCCCTGCCGCTGGAACAGGGTGAGGACCTGGCCGGACGGCGAGGTCAGCGTGCCTGTCAGGTCACCGACGTAGGTGTGGCTGATGCCCGCGGTGGTGGAGCCTTCCGCCGCGGAGCAGTCGGTGCCGTCCAGGGAGAAGGTGACCTTGGACGGCCTGCCCGCACCGGTCACCGGGATGGTGACGGTGACCCCGGCGGAGTCGCCGTCCGGGATCGCCACCGGCTCGCCGGCGTAGGCGAAGTCCTTGGCCACCGGCGAGGGACGGCCGATCGGGATGCTCAGCGCGGTGGTGGTCGGCGACAGCGAACCCGCGAAGGTCACCTTGGCCGAGAGCACCACCGGATCCCCGATCGGGTGGGAGGCCGGCACCGTGATGGCGAACTGGTTGAGCCCGGTCTGCCCGGCCTCGATGGTGCCGTAGTTCTTGGTGCGCGGCGCCACGGTCACCCCGGGGCTGGTCGCGGTCAGCGCCACGCTGACCGAGGCGGCGGTGCCGTCGCCGTTGTTGAGCACCGGCAGGAACAGCGCGGCGCTCTCCCCCGGCTCCAGGAACGCGTCGCCGTCACCGCTGGTCGGCGTGACCGTCGGCGGCTGGGCGACCGCCCTGGGCTGCGGGCTGGCTCCGGTGTGCGCCAGCACCTTGTCGGTGAGCAGGATGCCCGCGCCGGCGCGGTTGTCCACGCCGGGCGCGCCGATGTCCACCGCGGTGCTGGTCAGCGCCTGCCGCACCTCAGCGGCGGGCAGGCCGGGGTTGCCGGAGAGGATCAGGCCGGCGATCGCGGCGGCGTGCGGCGCGGCGGCCGAGGTGCCGTAGAACGGGCTGAAACCGGGGGTCTTGGTGGCCACGCCGTCGGCGGCGGTCAGGTCCGGCTTCTGTCGCAGCTCACCCTCGGGCGAGGCGACCGGGGTGCCGTCGGCGTTGAAGAACACCCGGCGCGGGCCGTCGGAGCTGAAGCGCTCCAGCTTGGAGCTGCCGTCGAAGGAGCCGGGGTAGGGACCGGCCGGGTTGGCCGGGTCGCCTGCCTCGCCGCCGGTGAAGGCCTTGGCGGCGGGGGCGGCGGCGACGCTGAAGGCGTCCTTGGCCGCGGAGTGGCCACGGGTCACGCCCGCGGTGGCGAAGCCCTTGAGCTCACCGGCGTCCTTGAACCGGCCGCGCAGCACCGACAACGACAGGTACTTGTCCTCGCCGCGGTACTTCACCACGGCCAGCCGCTGGCCGCCCGCGGTGGTGTTGACCCGTTCGTAGGGGTCCTGCAGCCCGTCCTGCACGCCCTGGCTGAGCGCGACCACGTTCCCGTTGCCGTCCAACAGGTACAGGTCGTAGTCGTTGGTGGCGCGCTGCAACGGGTCGGCCCAGAACAGGGTCACCGGCTTGCCGTTCGAACCGGCCGACATCGGGTTGATGATCTGCACGCCCGCACCGGGGTCGAAGTCGTGCGCGGTGCCGACGAAGCGGCCGACCCCCTTGCCGGAGTCGACGAACTTGCCCTCCCAGTGCCCGGAGGTGCCGTCGGCGAGGTTGCCCTCGTTGCCCGCGGAGGAGAAGAACAGCGCGCCGTTGGCGGTGACGTCGTTGACCGCCTGGGCGATGATGCCGTCCTGGAACGGCGACTCGTTGAAGTAGAGCACGTCATCGACGATCACGTCGCACTTGAGCTCGAAGCGCAGCTTGCGGATGTTGTCGGCGAAGCTGGCGTCGCCGTTGAAGGCGGTGGCGAAACCGAGGCTGGCGCCGGGCGCGACGTCGTGCAGGATCTCCAGCATCGCGGTGCCCTCGTCACCGTCGCCTTCCTGCCCGGCCAGCACGTCCACCGCGGGCAGCTCGCCCAGGGTGCGCATGGCGGCCAGGGAGTCCACGCCGTCGGACATCGCGCACAGCTTCGCGCCGACGCCGGTGACCTTGTAGTCGCGGCGGGCGTTGTCCGCGTTGTGCGCCCGGTCGCCCTCGGAGGTGACCGCGGCGACCCCGGCGCGCTGCTGCTTGGCGGCCAGCGCGGCGCGGGCCTGCTCGGCGATCCGCTTGCCGCGCGCTTCCTTGGTCTCGCTGGACTTCGGCGCGCCGGCACGGGCGGTCATCGCCTCGCTGGCCGGTTCGATCTGCCGGATGTCGCCGCGGGCGGCCAGCTTGGCCAGCGAGGACAGCGGCAGCTCGGCGCGCACGGTGCGGGTGGCCGGGGAGACGTGCCGGAGCACGCCGCCATGCCTGCGCACCTCGGCGACCAGCTCCTCGCCCACCCGGTCGGCGCGGATCTCCACCAGCACGGATCCGTTGCCGTTCACCGCGATCCCGGTGTTGAGCTCAGGCGCCGCGGTCAGCAGCGAGCGGTCCTGGCGCAGCCGCTGCTCCACCACCAGCCGACTGTCCACTTTGGACTCAGCCTTGGACTGGGTGGCCTTCACCCGTTGCAGGACGTTGATCTGCCGCGCGGTCCGCTCGGACAGGCCCCCGTCGTCAGCGGCACTGGGCGCCGCCACGGCGGGTGTCACGGCGCCCAGTGCCGCTGCCAGACAGGTCGCCCCGGCCACCAGCACGGTGGTCAGCCGGGATGGACGTAACCGTAATCGCACGCGCCCTCCACGTGTTGTGCGTGCCCCGACACACGCGACTCGATCACCGGGATCCCCGGTGATCGGTAAACGTACGGTCGCGATTGACCCTGGTCAGCAGCCGTTCGGGGGAAGTACCGACGGGTGAGATAAGAGGTTTGACAAATGCCCACCGTTACACCGGCCGGAAAGTTCCACCCAACGGCCGAAGGCACTGCTGCTACCGTCCGAACATGAGCGACGCGGTGCCGATCATCGACCTCACCCCCTGGTTCCAGGGTGATCCGGCGAGCCGCCGCGCGGTGGCCGCGGAGGTGGACAACGCCTTGCGGCGATCGGGATTCCTGCTCATCACCGGACACGGCGTGCCGGACGAGCTCCGGGACGACGTACGCGCCGCGGCCAAGGAGTTCTTCGCGCTGCCGGCGGAGACCAAACGGCGGTACGCGGTCAAGGTCGGCGAGCACGGCTGGCTGCCGCCGGGCGCGGAGGCCAACTCCTACGCCGAGGGCGCGGAGTCCCCGCCGGACCTCAAGGAAAGCTACTCCGTCGGCGCGGACCAGCCCACCGGCAACCCGGAGCTGGACCGGGAGTGGTTCGCGCCCAACGTCTGGCCCGCCGAGACGCCCAGGCTCCAGGAGCTGGCCGAGGAGTACCTGCGGCACATGCGCCGCCTGGCCGACGAGCTGCTCACCGTGTGCGCGGTGGCCCTCGACCTGGCGCCGGACTTCTTCACCAGCCGTGGGCAGCACCCGTCCTACACCATGAACATCAACTGGTACCCGCCACTGTCCACTGTGGGCAGTCCGCAGCCGGGGCAGTTCCGGATCGGCGCGCACACCGACTTCGGCACGGTCACCATCCTGGACCGCCAGCACGGCGTCGGCGGCCTGCAGGTGCACACCCTGGACGGCGAATGGGTCAACGCGCCGTTCGACCCGGCGGCCTTCACGGTCAACATCGGCGACCTGCTGGCCCGCTGGACCGGCGACCGCTGGCGCTCCACCCGGCACCGGGTGCTGCCGCCGGATGCCAGCGCGCCGGATGAGGAGCTGATCTCGCTGATCTACTTCTACGAGACCGATCCGGACGCCCGGATCGCCTCGCTGGGACCGCCGATCGGCAAGGTCGCCTACCCGGAGGTGCGGGCCGGCGACTATTTGCGGGCGAAGCTGGACGCCATCACGATGGACTGACC
Organism: Crossiella sp. SN42; assembly: GCF_023897065.1. Taxonomy (GTDB): domain Bacteria; phylum Actinomycetota; class Actinomycetes; order Mycobacteriales; family Pseudonocardiaceae; genus Crossiella. Next base: position 172,658 of record NZ_JAMHIV010000020.1, on the reverse strand, counting down.
GGAGGCGGGATCCATGCGCACGCTGTTGTTGATCACGCTGGCCGTCACCGGTCTGCTGTCGGCCTGCGGCACCGGCGCGCCCGCGCCCACCAGCGGGTCCAGCCCGGCGCCGACCACCGCGCCACCCCAGCGGCCGCGCGAGGTGGCCGCGCACACCGTGCCGCCCTGCGAGCTGCTCACCTCCGCCCAGCAGAGCGACCTGCGGGTGACCCGGATCGAGCCGGGGCCTGCCGACGGTTCGCAGGACCCGTGGTGCGCCTTCGTGGTGGACCCGCCCGGCTACCGGTTCGTGGTGACCCCGTGGGCGGGGGCCGGGATCGAGAGCTGGCTGGGCATCTCCAGCGCGAAGGCGAAACTTGTCGGCATCGCCGGGTTCCCGGCGGCCAGGGTGAGCTCCCTGGAAGGCCGCGGCGCGCCCTGCGGGGTGCACGTGAGCGTGGCCGACGGGCGGACGCTGAGCGTGACGGGCAGCGCCGGCAAGGACACCTTCAGCGAGGACGAGCTGTGCCGGGAGACCGAGCGGGTGGCCGGGGCAGCCCTGGCCACCGCGTTGTCCCGCGCCCGCTGACGCGGCAGGCCGGCATGGTCAAGACCGCTGCACGGTCGCCGCGGTCAGCGGCAAGCGGTACTCGGTCTGCGGACGCGCCGAATAGGCCCGCTACAGCACAAAAGCGTCGGTCCACAGCTGCCCGGTGCGGCCGGAGAGCGCCTCCAGCATGGCCACCGCCTGCGAGTCGGTCAGCGAGGCGACGAAGTCCACCACCGCGCGGCCGCGGGCCAGCCGCCGCAACGAGTCCCGGCCCTCCGGCAGCTCACCGGTGGCCCCGGCCAGCACCTGCGGCCGGGTCTTCGCCAGGGTGGTGTACTCCTCCTGGGCCAGCTCCACCAGGTCGTTGAGCCGCCTGGGCAGCCGGGAGCGCTCGTAGCGGTCGCTGAGCCACTGGTCGAGGGCCTCCACCAGCGAGGTCAGCAGCCGGGCCTGGCCGCGCTGGTGCAGTGCCAGGTCCGGGCGGCCCAGCACGAAGCGGTGGTGCACGAACTTGAGCACCTGCACCTCGTGCCACTGGTCGGCCGCCAGGGCCACGTGCGCGGTGCGGGTGCTGGGTTCGGCGAGCATGGTGACGCCCTCGACCAGCCGGGCGGTCCAGCGCGCGGAGAAGTCCGCGACCAGCTGCTCGGCCTCCACCGAACCGTCGAACGGGGTGGAGAGCAGCCCGTCCACCAGGTCCCTGCGCACCCTGGCCACCGCGGCGGCGAAGGCCTCGTCGTCGACCACCCAGCCGTCCTTGAGGTGCAGGCGGCGGCGCAGCAGCTCCAGGGACCGGCCCGGCCTGCGGGACTGGGCCTGGAGGTCGGGGCGGCTCAGCCCGGCCAGCTCCACGCACTCCCGCTGCCAGACGTCCAGCTCGGCGGCGACCGTGGCGTGCTGCAGGACGCCGACCCGGTGGAAGTCCTCCAGGTCGTGGATGGCGTAGGCGATGTCGTCGGCGGTGTCCATCACCGAGGCCTCGACGGTCTGCTGCCAGTCCGGGATGCGGCCCTGGAAGGGCAGCCGGGCTTGCAGCATGTCGTCGATCTCGGAGACGTAGACGGAGAACTTGGCCGATCCGGTGCCCGGCGCGTCCGAGGGCTCGCCCGCGCCGCGCGGCGGCTGGGCCATGGTGCGCGGGTGCGGATCGGGGTGGGACAGGCGGGTCCACGGGTACTTCAGCATCGCCGCGCGCACCGCCACGGTCAGGTCAAGGCCGACCGCGGCGGGGCCGCGCACGTCGGTGGTGGTGACGATGCGGAAGGACTGCGCGTTGCCCTCGAAGCCGTCCGGCAGGCCGAGGCGGTGCCGGGCCAGCCGGTCCAGCACCTGCTCGCCGAGGTGCCCGAACGGCGGGTGACCGAGGTCGTGGGCGAGCGCGGCGGCCTCCACCACGTCCGGGTCGCAGCCGCCCAGCTTGTCCACCAGGTCGGCGTGGAAGGGGTTGCGGCGCAGGCGTTCGGCGATCGCGCGGGCCACCTGGGCCACCTTGATGCTGTGCGTGAGCCGGTTGTGCACCAGCAGCCCGGAGCCGGAGGGGCTGATCACCTGGGTGACGCCGCCGAGCCTGGCGAAGAACGGGCTGGCCGCGACCCGGTCCCGGTCCACCCGGAACGGGCTGGCGGCCAGGTCCAGCGGCACCGCGACGGCCCCGGAGTCCCCGGAGCGGCGGAGCGCTCGCGCGTCGGTGGCGTGATCGTGCATGCGACGACGGTAGACGCTCGGTGGCCGGTTCGCCCCGCCGTATGGGCGCAGCGGCTGATCGGACTGGGCTCACCGGGTCGAACAGCCTTGCAGACCTGGTATTTCGTCAATTCTTGGCGGATTCTCGATCTATGGAGCTGAGCGGGGCGCGGATTCTCGTGGTGGGTGCCACCGGTGTCCTCGGTGGCCGGGTCAGCCGTGGGCTGGCGGATCGGGGCGCGAAGCTCGCGCTGGCCGGACGTGACCGCCGAAAACTCATCGCGCTGGCCCGCGAGCTCGGCGGCTGCCAGTACAAGCGCTTCGACGCCTACGACGTGGAGGGCTGCCCCTGGCTGGTGCGCGATGCCCACCAGGTGCTCGGCGGGCTCCAGGGCGTGGTGGTGTGCTCGGGCATCGTGGCCTTCGGCACCGCGGAGAACACCCACGACGTGGTCTCCGAACAGCTCTTCGCGGTCAACACCCTGGCGCCGATCGCCATCCTGCGCACCGCCTTGCCGGTGCTGCACCGGGGTTCGGCGATCGCGGCGATCACCGGCGTGGAGTCCGACCGGCCGGCCGCGGAGCTGGCCACCTACTCCGCGAGCAAGGCCGCGCTCTCGGCCTGGCTGGCCGCGGTGCGCGAGGAGCAGCGGCCGCGCGGGATCACCGTGCTGGACGCCAAGTTGCCGCACGTGGACACCGGCATGGGCGAGCGCGCCGCCGCTGGCAGACGGCCCAACCGGATCGGCCGGGGCGCGGATCCGCAGTACGTGGTGGACCGGATGCTGGACGCGCTGGCCGGTGGCGCCGAGGAGATCCGGGTAGGGCCGGACGGCCGGACTTTGGAAACAAACTAACCACGCCGAGTCACCGCCTTCTCACCCGTTTGTCGTATTCCGGCGTATCCCAACGTTTGCCAAGATGGACGTGGTCTAGACCACACTTTGGCGAACGTTGATTCCACTTCGCCGCCGCCACGGTCCTCGCGGGACCGACAACCGGAATCTGCCGTTCTGTCGCCTCCACCCTGTGAAGGAGAGACATGAGCGTGAAAAGCAAGCTCGTCGCGGCCGCCGCCGGTATCGGCATGGTGCCTGCCATGTTGGTCGCCCTGCCGGCCACGGAGGCGAGCGCGCACGGCTACATCTCCAACCCGCCGAGCCGTCAGGCGCAGTGCGCCGCGGGCACGGTCTCCTGTGGTGACATCAAGTACGAGCCGCAGAGCGTGGAGGGCCCCAAGGGGCTGCGCAACTGCCACGGCAACGTGGGCCGCTTCGCCGAGCTGAACAACGACAGCAAGGGCTGGCGGGCCACCTCGGTGGGCCGCAACGTCACCTTCAACTGGCGGCTGACCGCCCGGCACCGCACTTCCACCTGGGAGTACTACGTCGGCGGCACCAAGGTCGCCACGTTCAACGACAACGGCGCCACCCCGGGGGCCACGGTCTCGCACAACGTGAACCTGGGCAACCACTCGGGCCGCCAGAAGGTGCTGGCCATCTGGAACATCTACGACACCGCGATGGCCTTCTACAACTGTGTCGACCTGCAGGTGAGCTGACCGGTGAGGCGGGGGCGGCGACGGAGACGGGACCGCCGCCGCCCCAGCACCGGTCAGCCCGGGAAACGGAACAGCTCGGTCGCGGCGGTCAGCGGGTAGGACCCCGGGACCGCCTCGCCTGCCGCCGCGCGCACCCCGCCGGTGACCAGCACCCGGCCGTCGGCCAGCTCGGCCAGCCCGAAGTGCGCGCGGTCCACCCGCAGCGTCGCCTTGCGCCCGGTCCCGGCCACCAGCACGCTGCCGTCGGCCCTGGCCAGCGCGCGGTCGCCGGTGCGGCCGACCTCCCTGGCCTGGGCCAGGATGCGCGGGCCGGCCTCGGCGTCGTAGTGCTCGGTCCTGGTCCACAGCCCGCGGTCCGGGTCGTACAGCTCGGCCGTCTGCAACGCGGTGTAGCCGCCCGCGCGGGTGGTGCTGCCGCCGGCCAGCAGCACCCGGCCGTCGGGCAGCAGGGTGGCGTGGTGGAAGAACCGCGGTTCGGCCATGGTCCCGGCCGGTGTCCACGCCCCGGTGGCCGGGTCGTAGAGCTCCGCGGTGGCCAGGCCCAGCGCCGGGTACTCCCTCGGCCCGGTGAGCCCGCCCGCGACCAGGATCCGGCCGTCGGCCAGCACGGTGGCGGAGTTGCGGCGGCGCGCGGTGGCCAGCGGCGCCAGCTCGGTCCAGCCACCGTCGACCTCGTCGAACCGGTAGACCTCGGCGCGGGCGCCGCGGCGGGCGTCCTCGCCGCCGATGGCCACGATCCCGCCGCCGGGCAGCCGGAGCAGCCCGTCGGAATGGCCCCACCAGGCACGGGGGGACGGCAGGGGGTCGGCGCTGGTCCACTCCCCCGCGGCGCAGTCGAGAACGGCGACGCTTCCCATGCGATGACGGTGCCAGGCGGAAGCCACTCGAACGGCGGATCCGGTCAAGGTCCTCCCTTTCGGGCAGCGGGCATCCGACCAACCTCGCTCGGGTGTCAGGGACGCTGACTACTGTGGTAGGCCACGCGGTCACTTTCCGCGCAGGACTTCCTGGGGGTGTCACTGGTGGCGTTGGAGCCTGACCTCGGCCTGGTGGGGCGGGACAGCACGGCCGCGTTGCTGGCCTCGCTGATCGACCGCAAGGCCCGGCGGCCGCTCCCGCTGGTGGTCGCCTACGGGCCCGGCGGCAGCGGCAAGACCACGCTGCTGGACCACCTGGAGCGCCGTTGCCGGCCGGACGTGCCGCTGGCGCGGGTGGACCTGGACGAGACCGGCTCCAAGTCCTGCCGGGACGTGCTGGACGCGGTGTTCGGGCAGCTCCGGCGCTACCAGAACGTCCACTTCGGACGGATGCGGCTGCCCCGCTACGAGCTGCTGCGGCTGGCCCAGAGCACCGCGGCCGAGCCGGAGGAGGACGGCGACCCGCACCGCAGGGCCCGCCAGCTGCTCGCGCACCGGCTCACCGGCCTGCCCCGGATCGCCGACGTGGTCGGCTCGATCGCCGAGTCCGCGCCCGCCCCGCACTGGCTGACCCGGCTGGCCAGGCCGCTGCTGGGCTGGCTGACCACGCTGGCCGTGGTGGCCCCCTCGCGGATCCGCTGGCTGCTCGCGCCGCGCCGGTTCGCCGCCACCTGGCGCTGGTACGAGAAGGTGGCCGGGGAGGGCGTGCTCGGACTGGCCAAGGGCTGCAAGGTGGACGAGGTCATCGCCCAGATCTGGCACCTGCTGCGCAGCGAGGAACGCCGGGACCGGCTGGTGGTGGACCGGCTGCTGGTGGCCGCCTTCCTGGCCGATCTGGACGGCGCCTACAAGGGCCACCGCAGGCGGCGGCGCCGGGTCAACTGCGTGCTGCTGCTCGACGGCGCGGACCTGTTGTCCCCCTTCGAGGTCAACCTGTTCCCGCCCGGCCGCACCACGCCCGAGCCGCCGGTCAGCGACCTGCTGGAGCTGCTCGCCGAGGCCAAGCTGCGCAACCCGGAGGTGCCGCTGCTGGTGGTGGCCACCAAGCAGGCCACCCCGGACCAGCAGGACATCCCGCCGCCGGAGAGCGACGACCTCGATCCGGCCGATGCCGCGCACGCCCGCTACCACGGCTGGCGGCAGCGCTTCGAGCAGGCGCGGGCCAACCACGGCCCGGCCGCCGCCGCGGTGCTGCCGGTGCGGCTGCGGCCGTTCACCCTGGCCCAGACCCGGCAGTTCCTGCACGAGTGGAACCGCAGCCGGGACTCCACGGTCCGCTCCGCCGCGCTGGTGGCCGAGCTGCACGAGGTGACCAAGGGCCATCCGCTGGCGGTCCGGCTGGCCACCCAGGTGATGGACCGGCTCTACCGGCGGGACCGGGTGATCCCCTCGGTGCGCACGGTCTTCGCCCAGCGGGTGCCGCGCGAGGAGGCCGCCGCCGAACCGGATGAGAAGGTCGGCGACTACCTGCTGGTCCGCTTCCTGCAACGCTTCCGCGGCTCCGACCTGCCCGAGCGGGCGCAGACCCGCAGGCTGCTGACCCGGCTGGCCGCGCCGCGCAGGCTCGACCTGGCCACCATCCAGCGGCTGGTGCCGGACCGCGACGCCGAGGAGATCTGGGGCAGGCTGTCCACCTACAGCTTCGCCGACCGCAGCGCCGACGGCCGGTGGATCGTGCTGCACCCGCTGCTGCGCGACCTGCTCGGCGCGCAGCTGCTCGCGCACGGCGCGGGCGCGGAGTACCCGTACGAGCACGTGCACCGCGAGCTGCGCAACCACTACACGATGCTGGGCCGCCAGGGCGACCGGCTCTACCACGCGCTGGCCCTCGGCGACACGCACGTGGTGGCCAGCCACCTGTCCTCCCGGCTGACCAGGGGCGACAGCCGGTGGGTGGCCGACCTGGAGGTGATCGCGGAGGCGCCGGGCTGGCGGCACAGCCGTCAGCTGCGCAGCCGGTTGAACTGGCCCCGGGTGCGGCGGGTGGAGGAGCTGCTGATCGCGGTGTGGAAGCTGCGCTCCAACACCTCCACGGTGCGGCGCAGCGCGGAGCTCTTCGACGACGTGCTGCGCGCCTACCGCAACCTCGACGCCGCCGGTCAGCCCGCGGTGGCCGACCAGATGTCGTTCTACCGCAACCAGGTCCGGCTGGCCGAGGACAACTCCATCGCCGAGCCCGGGCCGGCGCTGCCTCCCTACAGCGCCGGCGAGGACCGCCACCCGTATCCGACGGTGTGGCCGCCGCCGCACACGCTGCGGCGCAGCGCGGTGGCCGCGGTGGCGGTGCTGCTGCTCGGCTACGGCGGGATCTACCTGCGGCACCAGCTGGTGCACTGCGACCGGGACGGGGTCTTCGCGCCGGGCCGGGTGCTGGACTCGGTGTTCGACCCGAGCCTGATGCTGACCAAGTCCGCGCAGGGCGAGTGCTACGGGGTCACCGACGGCATCGGCAACTTCATGCACAACGCCAACGAGACCCTGCCCGACGACATCGAGGTGGCCGAGCTGAGCCGCCTGGTCGCCGAGCAGAACGCGCAGGTGCGCCGGGAGGCCGACCGGCCCAGCACCGACGACCGGCGGCGGCCCTACCTGACCATCGTGGTGGCCTCGATGTTGAGCTCTGCCAACGAGGTCCCGCGCCGGGACCTGTCGGCGGGGGTCAACGAGCTGCGCGGGGCCTACCTGGCCCAGCGCGCCTGGAACCGGTTCAACACCCCCACCATCAAGCCGCCCTTCCTGCTTCGCTTGGTGCTGGCCAACTTCGGCGGCAACTCCGAGTTCGCCCAGCACACCGCGGAGAAGATCCAGTCCCTGGTGGACAGCGACCCGACCGTGGTCGGGGTCAGCGGCATGGGCCAGACCAGGGACTCCACCATCCGGGCCGCGGAGATCCTCGGTTCGGCCATCGGCCACTGGCAGGGCATCCCGATGGTGGCCTCCGCGCCGACCGGGAACGCCTTCACCGGCAAGGACTTCTTCTTCCGGATCGCGCCGCCGAACAAGCGGCAGGCCGAGGCCGCGATCACCTTCGCCACCACCGAGCCCCGGCTGCGCACCCGCCAGCCGTTCCTGCTGCACGACCCGAACGACCGCTACAGCGCCGACCTCAAGGACGACTACCTGCAGGAGCTGCTGCGCCGCCGCAGCGGGCTGGGCGAGCCGGTCGAGCAGCCGTATGAGGCGGGCAAGAGCAACACCGGCAACGTGCTGGCCACCAGGGTCAAGGAGATGTGCGAGCTGGCCGCCCAGCGCCGACGCACCCCGCTGCTGATCTACTCCGGCCGCGCCAACGAGCTGCCCACCCTGATGGAGAAGCTGGACGAGTCCGACTGCGACCGGGACACCGTGGTGCTGGGCGCGGACGACCTGTCCCAGCTGGAGACCGCCGGCTACGCCGACCTGGCAGGCAACGAGCAGCAGCGCCCCCGCCGGGTGTCCTTTGTGGACGGACGACTGTACTTCACCACGCTGGGCCCCACCGAGGACGGCTGGCGGCGGATCACCGGCGGCAACCCGCCCAGTGAGGCCGAGCAGTTCTTCACCCAGCACGCCGACGCGCAGAAGGAACAGGGCGAGGCCGCGCAGGCCTTCCGCTCCGGCCCCAACGGCCACGTGATGCTGGCCTTCGACGCGGTGAACCTGTTGCTCACCGCGATCGAACGCGCCAGGACCGAACACAACCTGCCGGACCGCGCCAAGCTGTACGCGGCCTTGCGCGCCACCACGGGGCCGAACCTGTTCCGCGGGGTCACCGGGCCGGTGGACTTCGGGCAGGCCGATCCGGAGTTGCTGCGCCGGGGCGCGGATCCGCGGAGCAAGCAGGTGGTGGTGCAGCAGGTGATCGCCGACGGCAACCGGTTGCGCTCGGCGTTCGTGCGGGCGCTGACCTGATCAGCGGGTGCTCACTCAGGGGCCGGGGACCAGCGGGGCGTAGGCGCGCACCAGGGTCTGCTCCGCTTCGTCCAAATAGGACACCAGCAGCGCTTCGGCGCGGTCGGCCTCGCCCTTTTCCAGCAGCTCCAGGATGTCCCGGTTGCCCGCCATGAACGGCACGTGGAAGGCCTTGGGGTCGTTCATCACCAGGAAGACCAGGCGCAGCTCGGCCAGCAGCTGGCGCATCAGCTCGTCCAGGCGGCCACTGTCGGCCAGGGCCACGATCGCCTGGTGGAAACGCATGTTCGCGGTGCCCACATCGCGCCAGCGGCGGTCGGTGGCCGCGCGGTCGGCCTCGGCGACGGCCTCGCGCAACGCGGTCAGGCCGCCTTCCGGGGCGTTGGGCAGGTTGCGCACGCCCGCGGACTCCACCACCCGGCGGACCCGGTAGAGGTCCACCACGTCGGCCACCGACAGGGTGCGCACGAAGACGCCGCGGTTGAGCTGGTGGGAGAGCAGGCGTTCGTGGGAGAGCAGGCGGAAGGCCTCGCGCAGGGTGTTGCGGGAGACGCCGAGCGCCTGGCCGATGGCCTCCTCGGACAGCCGTTCACCGGGATGGAAGAACCCGGCGATGATCCGGTCCCGCAGGATGCCCGCGACCCGCTCGGCCGTGGAGCTGCGACCCAGCAGCTCGCGGTCGGCCGTCAGGTCCGCCAGGGGCGCGTCGCTCACCGTGACCTCCTCGTTGTGCTCAAGAAAATCATGGCACAAGCCCCTTGTTCTTTTGTTGAACAATCCTTATGTTGACTCGTACCACATCGTAGCGTGACCTGAGCCACACCCGGGGGTGCACCGTGGAACTCGACGTCCGGCGTTTCGGCAGTTCAGCGGCCCTGGTGGAGTTGGCCGACGGGGAGGCGGCGCACGCCCTGCACGCGCTGCTCACCCAGCAGCCCCCGGCCGGGGTGCTGGAGCTGGTGCCCGCCGCGCGCACCGTGCTGGTCCGCTTCGACCCCGCGGCCACCTCCTTCGCCGCCCTGCGCGAACACCTGGACCAGCACGCCCCGCCGCCCGGGATGCGCGCCCCGGCCCGCACGGTCGAGGTCCCGGTGCGCTACGACGGCGCGGACCTGGCCGAGGTCGCCGCGCTCACCGGCCTCTCCGGCGCGGAGGTGGTGCGCCGCCACCTGGCCGGGGACTACACGGTCAGCTTCTGCGGGTTCGCCCCCGGCTTCGCCTACGTCACCGGCCTCGACCCGGCGCTGCGGGTGCCGCGCCGGGACACCGCGCGCACCAGCGTGCCCGCGGGCGCGGTGGCCATCGCGGATGAGTTCGTCGGCATCTACCCGCGGTCCAGCCCCGGCGGCTGGCGGCTGCTGGGCCGCACCGACCTGGTGCTCTGGGACACCGCCCGCGACCGGCCCGGCCTGCTCACCGCGGGCACCAGGGTGCGCTTCCAGGAGGTGGCGTGATGATCGAGGTCCTCGACCCCGGCCTGCTCACCCTGGTCCAGGACCTGGGGCGGCCAGGACTGGCCGCGATGGGCGTCGGCCGCTCCGGCGCGGCGGACGCGCCCGCGCTGAAACTGGCCAACCGCCTGGTCGGCAACGCCGAGACCGCCGCGGGGCTGGAGCTGACACTGGGCGGCCTGCACCTGCGGTTCCACCGCGGCGCGTGGGCAGCGCTGACCGGGGCCCCGGCGGAGATCCAGCTCGGCCCGCCGTGCCCGGCCACCGCGCCGCCGCACCCCGGGACCGGCTCGGCACCGCCGGCCGCCGACCGCCCCCGCCCGCGCACCGCCGCCGCGCACGCCCCCTTCTACGTCGCCGCCGGCACCACGGTCCGCATCGGCCGCCCGGCCCGCGGCCTGCGCAGCTACCTCGCCGTCCGCGGCGGCCTGGACCTGCCGCCGGTGCTCGGCTCCCGGGCCAGCGACCTGCTCTCCGGCATCGGCCCCGAGCCACTCGTCCGAGGGACCAAGATCCCGATCGGCCGGGAGATCGCCGGTGACCCGATCGTGGACATCGCGCCGGTCGCGGAACTTTCCGCCGAACCCGTGCTGCGGGTGCTGCTCGGTCCCCGGCAGGACTGGTTCACCGCGAACGCCGCCTCCGCCCTGTGCTCCGGCCCGTACCAGGTCACCCCGGCCAGCAACCGGATCGGCGTGCGGCTGGCCGGACCGCGGCTGACCAGGGCGCGTCAGGGTGAGCTGCCGCCGGAGGGCATGGTCGGCGGCGCGCTCCAGGTTCCCCCGAACGGGCAGCCGGTGCTCTTCCTGGCCGACCACCCGGTCACCGGCGGCTATCCGGTGATCGCGGTGGTGGTGGACGAGGATCTGCCCAAGGCGGCCCAGGCCAGACCCGGTCAACGACTCCGTTTCCAGTGCGTCGAAAGGACACGCCGATGAGCAGCTCAGCGCCCACGCCGACCGCCCGGTCCGGCCGCAAGGTCATCGCGGCCAGCCTGATCGGCACCTCGCTGGAGTGGTACGACTTCTTCCTCTACGGCACCGCCGCCGCGCTGGTGTTCCCGAAGCTGTTCTTCCCCAGCTCGGACCCGCTGACCGGCACCCTGCTCGCCTTCGCCACCTACGCGGTGGGCTTCATCGCCCGGCCGGTCGGCGGGGCCATCTTCGGACACTTCGGTGACAAGGTGGGCCGCAAGAACGTCCTGGTGATCACGCTGCTGCTGATGGGCGTGGCCACCTTCGCCATCGGCCTGCTGCCCACGCACGCCCAGATCGGCGCGGCCGCCCCGGTGGTGCTGGTGTTCCTGCGGTTCGTGCAGGGCCTGGGCCTGGGCGGCGAGTGGGGCGGCGCGGTGCTGATGACCCTGGAGCACGGCGCGCCGGACAAACGCGGGCTCAACGCGAGCTGGCCGCAGGTCGGCGTGCCGGCCGGGAACCTGCTGGCCGCCGCGGTGATGGGGGTGATGTCGGCGACGCTGACCGAGGCCCAGTTCCTGGACTGGGGCTGGCGGGTGCCGTTCCTGCTCTCCGGGCTGCTGGTGCTGGTCGGCTTCTGGATCCGCCGCAGCATCGCCGAGAGCCCGCTGTTCACCCAGGTGGAGAAGACCAAGGCCAAGGCGAAGCTGCCGCTGTTCGACGTCTTCCGCGAGCACCCGCGCGAGCTGCTCACCGCGATCGGCGCGCGCATCGGCACCGACGTGGCCTTCTACACCTTCACCCTGTTCATCCTCACCTACCTCAAGGACACGGTGGGGGTGAACCGGCAGGTCGGGCTGAACGCGGTGCTGATCGCCTCGGCCTGCCAGCTGGCGCTCATCCCGCTGTTCGGCGCGCTGTCGGACCGCTACGGCCGCCGCCCGGTCTACCTGGCGGGCGCGGTGGGCGCGGGAGTGTGGGTGTTCGCCTTCTTCCCGCTGCTGGCCACCGGCTCCACCGCGTTGATCATCCTGGCCACCATCGTCGCGCTGGTCACGCACGCGGCCATGTTCGGCCCGCAGGCGGCCTTCATCTCCGAGCTGTTCAGCACCAAGCTGCGCTACACCGGGGCCAGCCTCGGCTACCAGCTGGCCGGGGTGCTCGGCGGGGCGATCGCGCCGCTGATCTCGGTGGCGCTGCTGCAGTCCTTCGGCAGCTGGGTGGCCATCGGCGTGTACGTGGCCGCGACGCTGGCGCTGACCGTGGTCGCGCTGGTCATCGCCCCGGAGACGAGCAAGGCCGAGCTGGCCGCCGAACCGCCTCTGGACAAGCCCGCACTCACCTGATCGGGTGAGTCGTGGTTTCTGCGGAACTCTTTCAGGAGGGCAGTTGAACAGCTTGATCCGACGCACCCTGACCGGTGCGCTGGCCGTGGGCGCACTGCTGGCCGCAGCCCCGCTCGCGGTGGCCGCCGAGGCCGCCACCCCGGCGAACTGCTTCGACCGCGCGGCGCCGATCCCGGTGGAGGAACAGCGCCTGACCCAGGCGGTGCCGCAGGAGATCCTGGCCCGCAGCGGCTTCGACCGCCGCGGCCCGGCCTTCGAGAAGTCGTTGTGCCGCACCAGGTCCGTCCGCGCGGCCAAGGTGCTGGCGCAGGTGCAGGGCAGGCAGCTGTGGAAGGCCGCGGTGGACCGGGTGCAGGGCAGGGGCCCGGCAGGCGGCGACCTCTCCCGCGGCGACGACCGGCCGCTGTACTGGGCCCGGTTGCAGCTGACCAGGGCGCTGCACCAGTGGCAGCCCGGCTTCCCCCTCTCCGCCGCCGACCGCAAGGCGCTGGTGGAGGTGGTGGAGACCGGTTCCCGCGGCCAGGACTCGATCGACCTGCCCGCCGGGGAACGGGCCAAGCGGGTGGTGCTGACCGGGTTCGACCCGTTCCAGCTCGACGGCGACATCCGCCGCACCAACCCCAGCGGCGCGACCGCGCTGGCCCTGGACGGCACCTACATCACCACCCCGGCCGGGCGGGCCAGGGTGGAGACCGCGATGTTCCCGGTGCTGTGGACCCCGTTCGAGGCCGGCATGGTCGAGCGGACCCTGTTGCCGCACTTCAAGGCAGGGCGCAAGCAGGTGGACCTGTTCACCACGGTGAGCCAGGGCCGGGCCGGGCAGTTCGACATCGAGCGCTACAACGGCCGCTGGCACACCGGCCTGGACAACAACCGGGAGAACCGGGCCTCGGGCATCCCGATCCCGGCCGGCCTGCCGACGGTGACGCCGCAGCCGGAGTTCGTGCCGACCACGGTGCCCTACAAGGAGATCACCGCGGCGAACACCGGGCAGTTCCCGGTCTACGACCGCACCGCGGTGACCGAGATCCCGGCCGGGCAGACCGAGCCGGTGACCCGGCCGGACGGTCCGACGCCGGGTTCGGTGGCCCGTGCCGGTGGCGGCGGTTCCTACCTGTCCAACGAGATCGCCTACCGGGCCACGCTGCTGCGGGACGCGGTCAAGGCGCAGATGCCGGGCGGGCACGTGCACACGCCGATCCTGTTCTTCGATGCGAACAACAAGGACAAGGTGTCCGACCCGGTGCTGGAGAAGAACCGGACGGACATCGTGACGCAGACGCGCGAGATCCTGAAGGTCGCGGCCGGCACGCTGGACTGAGCCGGGACGGCGGCGCCACCGGCCCGCCGCACGGCTCCTGGGCGGGCACTGGACATCCCGGTGCCCGCCCTTTCACGCCCGGCTGGCTGCCGCGCCCCTGGCGGCGCTCAGACCCGCCTGTACGACGGGTACGGGCGGGCCGCCTCGGCCAGCGCGTCGGCGACCGCGGCGGCCTCCTCCACCGGCAGCGTCGCGGTGGTCACCCGCAGGTGGTCGCCGCCGGTGGGCTCGACCAGGAACGGCGAGCCGGGGGCCGCGCCGATGCCCTGCGCGGCCAGGGTGACCAGCGCTTCCCGCTCGCGGGCCACGTTGATCCACAGGTTGATCCCGTCCCAGCCGGTGGACTGGACGCCGCGGCTGGCCAGCGCGTCCTTGAGCGCGGCGCGGCGGCGGGCGTACACGGTGCGCGCGGTGGCCACCGCGGCCACGCAGCCGGGGTCGGTGAGCAGGCCGACCAGCACCTCCTGCAGCAACCGGCTGGACCAGGCCGCGCCCAGGTGCCGTCGCCCGATCAGCGGTTCCACGATCGCGGCCGGGCCACCGAGGGCGGCCAGCCGCAGGTCCGGGCCGTGCGACTTGGAGAAGCTCTGCACCCGGACCACCCGGTCGGGCAGCTCGCCGGCGAAGCTGACCGGCTCGGCCAGTGCCACGTCGCCGGAGTGGTCGGCCTCGATGACCACCACGTCCGGGTGCGCGCGCAGCTTCTCCACCAGCTGGGCGGCGCGGCGCGGGGTGAGGCTGACCCCGGTCGGGTTCTGCGCGCGCGGCTGCATCAGCAGCACCGCGGGGTCGCGGCGCAGCTGGGCGGCCAGCGCCTCCGGCAGGATGCCCTCCTCGTCCACCGGCACCGGCAGCGCGCTGGCGCCGACGGTGTCCAGCAGGTCCAGGAACGGCGGGAAGGTCGGGTTCTCCACGATCACCCGGTCGCCGAGGCGGAGCAGCTGGCCCACCAGCCGGTCGATGCCGTCCAGCGAGCCGTTGACGATGGTCAGCGTCTCCGGGTCGCACACCGGCGCCCAGGCCTTGCGGACCAGGTTCTCCAGCTCGGGCAGCACCGGCGCGTCCAGGTAGCCCGACAGCGGCGGCTGGCCGTCGATGCGGGCCAGCGCGGGTCCGATCGGCGGCAGCAACGCCTGGTCGGGCACCCCGGCGGAGAGGTCGCGGGCGAAGCGCCCGGTGTCCCCGGCCAGCCGCCAGAACCGGGTGGGCTCGGCGTTGTGCGTGCGGGCGGTGACGAAGGAGCCGTTGCGGCCCTTGGTCTCGATCGCGCCGACCCTGGCCAGCGAGCGCCAGGCCTCGTTGACCGTGGTGGGGCTGACCCCGAGGGCCTGGGCGAGCGCGCGCACCGTGGGCAACCTGGTGCCCACCGCCAGCTCACCCGAACCGATCAGCCGGTTGATCGCCGCGGCGATACCCGTGGCCGACCCATCCTCCACCACCGACAGAATCCGGCTCAGATCAGCGTGCATGACTCAGCATTGTGCGCAAGTTCTGACGGTTTGGTGACCTCCGACGCCGATGGCGCACACCGGTACGTCGTTCGGCCTAGCGTTTCGGGCATGCGAGTGTTGATCACCGGGGCGGCCGGGTTCATCGGTTCCCACATCCTCGACGCACTGTCCGGATCGGACACCGTGCTGCTGGACGCCCTGCTGCCGCAGGCGCACGGCGCGGACGGGCCGCCGTCGTGGACGCCGTCCGGCCTGGTGGTCGGCGATGTCACCGACGCCGGGTTGCTGGATGAGCTGCTGCCGGGGATCGACGTGGTCTGCCACCAGGCGGCCATGGTCGGGCACGGGGCCGACCCCGGCGACGCGCCCGCCTACGCGCTGCACAACGACTACGGCACCGCGGTGCTGCTGGCCGCGATGCACCGGGCCGGGGTGCGCAGGCTGGTGCTGGCCTCCTCGATGGTGGTCTACGGCGAGGGCCGCTACCGCTGCGCGGCGCACGGCGTGGTGCGGCCAGGGCCCCGGCGGCCAGCGGATGTGGCCGAGGGCCGCTACGAGCCGCCCTGCCCGGTGTGCGGGGCCGCGCTGGCCGACGAGCTGGTGCCGGAGGACGCGCCGGTCGACCCGCGCAGCACCTACGCGGCCAGCAAGCTCGCCCAGGAGCACCTGGCCGCGGCCTGGGCGCGGCAGACCGGCGGCTCGGTGTGGGCGCTGCGCTACCACAACGTGTACGGGCCGCGGATGCCCCAGCACACGCCGTATGCCGGGGTGGCCTCGATGTTCCGCTCCTCGCTGGAGCGCGGCGAGGCGCCGGTGGTGCTGGAGGACGGAGGGCAGCGGCGGGACTTCGTGCACGTGCGGGATGTGGCGCTGGCCAACCGGCTGGCCATCGAGACCCCGCTGCCCGAGGGTGAGCTGTCCGCGGTGAACGTGTGCTCCGGCGAGCCGCACACCGTCGGCGACCTGGCGCGGTCGCTGGCCGAGGCCTGTGGCGGTCCGGCGCCGCGGATCGTCGGCGGGGCGCGGCCGGGCGATGTGCGGCACGTGGTGGCCGATCCGGCGAAGGCGGCGGCGGTGCTGGGCTACCGGGCGCGGGTGCCGTTCCGGGACGGGGTGGCCGAGTTCGCCACCGCGCCGCTGCGGCGACCGGCCGCGGTCACCAGTTCGTGAGCACCAGGTGGTTGACCGCCAGCGCGGTGACCGCCTGGGCCAGCAGCCACCAGCGCCGGGACGGCCTGGGCAGCAACGCCGTCCCGGCGCTGAGCCACACCGCGAACGGCAGCCAGATCCGCTCCACCTCGGCCTTGCTCAGCCCGGAGAGGTCCGCGGCCAGCACCGCGAGCAGGGCCGCGCCGACCAGCACGGTGATCGCCCTCGGCCGTTCGGCGAAGGTGCGGCGGAGCCCGGCGGCCAGCGCCGGGCCGGTCGCCAGGGCCAGCGCGGCGAGGTTGGCCCAGACCCAGTAGGCGTAGGGGCGGGCGGTGGCGATGCCCTGGTAGTAGCGCTCGACGACCAGGTGGTAGCCGTCCAGCCACCAGAACCCGGCCAGCGCGAACACCCCTGCCACGGCGAGCACGCCACCAGCGGCGGGCAGCAACCTGCCCCTGCCGATGATCAATACCACCAAAGCCAACGGCCCCAGCAACACCAGGCCGTAGCTGAGGAACAGGCCGAAGCCCAGCAGCAGCCCACCGAGCACCGAACGCCACACCCCGCCCAGTGCCAGCAAGGCGATGCCGACGGCGGTGACTCCGGCGAACAGGCCGTCCGCGGAGACCCCGAACCACACAAAACCGGGCAGCAGCACCACAAACGGCAGAATGCGGCGGGCAGTGTCCTGATCGGACAGTGCGCACACGGTGACCGGCACCGCGACCGCGACCAGGCAGCCGAGCAAGATGGTCACCACTCCGGCCCATCCGCCGCCGCCGAGGCCGATGCGGTCCAGCAGCACGTACACCAGCAGCACGCCCGGCGGGTGCCCGGAGACGTGCGTGGTCCAGGAGTCCGGCTGGAAGTCCAGGATCCGCCCGGCGAAACCGGCGATCATCGCGCCGATGTCGGTGACCCCGCCCACCTCGTGCAGGTACTCGTCCGTGGTGGTGAGCCGACCGGCCAGCCCGCGCCACCAACCGTCCACAGTGGCCAGTGACCCGGTCCAGAGCACCGCGATGACATAGCCAGTGGCCAGCGAACCGCGCCACGGCAACCGGTCCGCCAGCCGCGGTCCCCAGCACACCACCGCGACCGCGACCAGCACCGAGGGCGCGGTGCCGGGTCCCAGGTGCGGCAGCCAGTTGCCGAACAGCGGCGCGGCCCCGGCGAAGAGCGGAACGTCGTTGGCGCGCAGGATGATCCCGGCGATCACCGCGGCCAGCACGAGCAGCACGAGCGCCGCCGCGGCCCACAGGTCGCGGCGGTCTTTGACAGACGGCACCCGGCCACCGTAGGCCCGGAACCGACCCGCCACCCGGTGGATTCTCGGTCTGAAACAACTCGGTAAGAAATTCGCCGCCCGTCATAGTTTGGTAAGCAGCACAACGGTTCCCGGCCGCGCTCGGCGGTTCTAACGTCCGGTGTCATGACCCGAGTTCCCGCCGCGGTGGACGTGGTGCTGCCCTGTCTCAACGAGGCCGCCGCCCTGCCGGCCGTGCTCAGCCAGTTCCCACCTGGATACCGCGCGATCGTGGTGGACAACGGCTCCACCGACGGCACCGCCGCGGTGGCCGCCGCCCTCGGCGCGACCGTGCTGCCCGAACCCCACCGCGGCTACGGGGCCGCCGTGCACACCGGTATCGAGCACGCCAGCACCGACATCGTCTGCGTGCTCGACGCCGACGGTTCCATGTCCCCCACCGTGCTTCCGGCCCTGGTCGCCCCGGTGGCCACCGGCCGGGCCCGGCTCGCGGTGGGCCGCCGGATCCCGGCAGGCCGGGGCGTGTGGCCCTGGCACGCCCGCGCGGGCAACGCGCTGCTGGCCTGGCTGCTGCGCCGCCGCGGCCTCCAGGTCCGCGACATCGGGCCGATCCGCGCGTTCCGCCGGGAGGACCTGCTGGCCCTCGGCGTCACCGACCGCGGCTTCGGCTATCCCCTGGAGCTGTTGATCCGCGCCGCCGAGGCGGGGTGGTCGGT
Source organism: Crossiella sp. SN42 (assembly GCF_023897065.1). GTDB lineage: Bacteria > Actinomycetota > Actinomycetes > Mycobacteriales > Pseudonocardiaceae > Crossiella. Next base: position 154,462 of record NZ_JAMHIV010000020.1, on the reverse strand, counting down.
GTCCGAAGTGGACATCGACTACCTGCCCCGCGCCGCGGGCACCAGGTCCAAGGTCAGTGGTTCGGTGCGCGGCACCCTGCGCGCGGCCAGGGACATGACGGGAGTGCTGCGATGACGCCGACGATCCTGGTGGTGGCCAAGGCCCCCGTCCCCGGCCAGGCCAAGACCCGCCTCACCCCACCGGCCACCCCGGTGCAGGCCGCCACCATCGCCGCCGCCAGCCTGCACGCCACCCTGGCCGCGGCGCACGCCACCCCAGGCACGCGGGTGGCGGTGGCGCTGACCGGCGACCTGGACCGCTCGGTCGACCCGGCCGGACTGCGCCGGATCCTGGGCGGCTGCACGGTCTTCGCCCAGCACGGCGAGACCTTCGGCGAGCGACTGGCCAACGCGCACCGCGAGGTTGGCGGGCCGGTGCTGCAAGTCGGGATGGACACCCCGCAGGTCTCGCCCGCGCTGTTCGCGGAGTGCTTGCGGCAGCTGGCGGAACCCGGGGTGGACGCGGTGCTCGGCCCGGCGGCGGATGGCGGGTGGTGGGCGCTCGGGTTGCGGCGGGCGGCGGACGCGGCGGTGCTGGGCGGGGTGCCCATGTCGCGGGCGGACACCGGGGCGCGGACGCTGGCGGCGTTGCGGGAACGGGGGCTGGTCGTGCGACTTGCGCCGGAACTGTCCGATGTGGACACCATGGTGGACGCGGTCGCGGTGGCCTGCGGCATGCCGGGGTCCCGGTTCGCGCGGGCGGTGGCCGCGGCGACGGGCGGGCCGGGCAGGGCGACGGCGGGCACCGCTGCGGCGGGGGCTGGGGCTTTCGTGGCCGGCACAGCGGGGCTGGGGGCGGCGGTTTCTGTGACCGACACAGCTGGGCCAGGGGCGGCGGCTTCTGTGACAAGCACAGCTGGGCCGGGGGCGAGGGCTTCCGTTGCCCGCACCGCTGGGCCGGGGCAGGCGAGTGCCCCCGCCGCGGTGATCCGGGCCGGGGTGCCCCGGTGAGCGGCGAGTTCGACGCCGCTCTGCTCGGCGCCACCGACACCCTGCACCTCCCCGACGGCCGCCGCCTCAGCCTGCCCATCGACCGCTGGTCCGCCGCGCCCAGCCCCGCCGACGAACAGCTCCTGCGCCGCTGCACCGGCCCCGTGCTCGACCTCGGCTGCGGCCCCGGTCGCCTGGTCGCCGCGCTGAGTCATCGCGGTGTGGTCGCCCTCGGCGTGGACAGCTCGCCCGTCGCGGTCCGGCTCACCGCGGCCCGTGGCGGTGTGGCGCTGTGCCGGGACATCTTCGGCAGGCTGCCCGCCGAGGGCCGCTGGCAGCAGGTCCTGTTGGCGGACGGCAACATCGGCATCGGCGGCGATCCGGTGGTGCTGCTGCGCCGCGTGCACCGGCTGCTCGCGCCGGGCGGGCTGGCCATGGCCGAGGTCGACCCGCCGGGCACCGGGTTGCGGCGGGAACGGGTGCGGCTGACCGGGGCGGCCTTTGACTGGGCCTGGGTCGGGGCGGACGCGGTCGGGCTGCTGGCGGTGGTCAGCGGGTTCCGGGTGCGGGAGCTCATCGAGCACGGCGGGCGCTGGTTCGCGTTGCTGCGCAAGGAGGTCATCGATGCCTGAGTTCCGTGGTGCCGCGCACGATGCCAGGGTGACCAGCCGGATCGGGCGGTGGCTGGGCATCGCGTTCGGGCTGTGCTTCGTGACCGGGTTGCTGAGCCACGGGATCCAGCACCCGCCCGCCTGGTTCAGCTGGCCGACCCGGCCGGTGAACCTGTTCCGGGTCAACCAGGGGGTGCACGTGATCAGCGGCATCGTCTCGATCCCGTTGCTGGTGGCCAAACTCTGGACGGTCTACCCCAAGCTGTTCGCCAAACCCGCGATCCGCTCGCTGCCGCACGCGCTGGAGCGGGTTTCGATTCTGGCCCTGCTCGCCGCCGCGTTCTTCCAGCTGGCCACCGGGTTGTTCAACGTGGCGCAGAACTACCCGTGGGGGTTCTACTTCGTCACCGCGCACTACGCGGTGGCCTGGATCGCGGTCGGCACGCTACTGCTGCACATCGCGGTGAAACTGCCCATCATCCGCGAGTCGCTGAGCACACCCGTTGGCCTGCAACAGGAAGCCGCGGCAGGCCTGTCCCGGCGGGCGTTCCTGCGCAGCACCGGCCTGGCCGCGGGCGCGGCGGCACTGGCCACCGCGGGGGCCACCGTCCCTGGCCTGCAAGGGGTTTCCTTCCTCGGCTGGCGGTCCACCCGTGGCCCGCAAGGGCTTCCGGTCAACCGGACCGCCACCGCCGCCGGGGTCGGCCGGATCACCGATGCCTGGCGGCTGGAGGTCACCGGGCCCGGCGGCTCGCGCAGGCTCAGCCTGGCCGAGCTGACCGCGCTGCCGCAGACCACCGCGGAGCTCCCGATCGCCTGTGTGGAGGGCTGGAGCCAGTCCGCGACCTGGACCGGCGTCCGGATCACCGACCTGATCGGCAGCGTCGGCGCCGGACCGCAGGCGGCGGTGCGGGTGGAGTCGCTGGAGCAGGGCGGCGCGTACCGGGTCAGCGAGCTGCCCGCCGCGCACGCGCGCGATCCGTTGACACTGCTGGCGTTGCGGCTCAACGGCGAGGAGCTGGACTTGGACCACGGCTATCCGTGCCGGATCATCGCGCCGAGCCGGCCAGGGGTGTTGCAGACCAAGTGGGTCGGCCGACTGGTGGTGACCGGATGAGGTGGGTGCTGGGTGCGGCAGGCGTGGGACTGCTCGGCTGGGGCGGGTTCCTGTTGCTGCCCTTGCTGCTGGACTCCGTCGGGAACACCGTCTCGCTGGGCGGCTGGTTGATCGGCGGGCCGCTGCTGCACGACGCGGTGGTCGCCCCGGTGGTCGGCCTGGTGGGCCTGGTGATCAGTCAGCGGGTCGGCCGGGCCTGGCGCACGCCGGTGGTGACCGGGCTGGTGGTCTCGGCGGTGCTGACCGCGCTGTCCGTGCCGTGGCTGTGGCGGAGCTTCGCCCCGTTCGTCAACCCCGGCTTGCACGACCGGAACGTGTTGCTGGGCCTGGTGATCGCGCTGGCCGTGGTGTGGCTGGCGGTGCTGGCCGCCGGGCTGGTCAACCGGCGGCGGCTCAGCGCAGCGCCGCCAGCCGGCGGATGACCTCCTCGGTGCTGGCATGCCCCACCGCCAGGGTCGCGGCCCGCTCGCCGTCCACCGCGAGCAGCGTCGGAAAGCCCTGCACGCCCAGCTCCTGCGCGCAGCGGAAGTCCGCCGCCGCCTCGGCCGCCGCGTTGGCCGAGGCGAACGCGGCCACCAGCAGGTCCGGATCCAGCCCGGCCCGTTCGGCCAGGCCGCGGTAGGTGGCGGGCTCGGACAGGCTCTCGCCGTGCTGGTAGAAGGCGTCCTGGAGCCGGGCGACCAGCTCGACCGCCCGCTCCGGCGCCAGCGCGCGCAGCGCGGCGACCCCGCGCGCGGCCGCCTCGGAGTCCATCACGAACTCCCCCGCCTCCAGCAGCCGCTCGAACCCCGCGCCGAAGGTGACCCCGGTGACCTCGGTGAGCCGCGCGTTGGCCTCCCGGATGAAACCGAACTCGCCGATCGGCCGCCGCCGGGCCCCGGTGAACAGCCCGCCGGAGACCACCTCCACCGGCAGTTCGGGATGTTCGGCGGTCACCTCCGCCATGGTCCGGGCGAACCCGTAGGACCACCCGCAGTAGGCATCCAGCACGTACACCAGCCGCACAGTCACCCGATCAGGTTAGCTGACGAGTCAGATGTTCGGTTTTCAACCCAGCGGCGGCAGCGCGTCCCTGGCCGCGTGGCTGACCAGCCGCAGCTGCGCCTTGAACAGCTCCCGCTGCTCCGGTGGCAGCACGTCCAGGAACAGCCGCTGCACGTTGCGCGCGTGCTTGCGCGCCGCCGCCACCGCGGTCCGCTCCCCCAGCTCGGTCAGCCGCACCAGCTGCACCCGCCGGTCCCCCGGCTCGGCCACCCGTTCCACCAGCCCGGCACGCACCATCCGGTCCACCAGCCGGGTCGCACCCCCGGTGGTGAGCACCTGTTCCTGGGCGATCCGCCGCATCGGCAGCCCCGGCGCCCCGGCCCGTCCCAGGATCAGCAGCACCTCGAACATGACGTGGCTGATGCCGAACTCGGCCTCGATCTCCCGCCCCAGGATGTGCTCCAGCCGGTTCGCCGCGCCCAGCAACCGCCCGAACGCCACCACCCGCTCATCCGCGGCCGCCTGCGCCGCGGTGGTGATCTCCGGCTCCACTACAACCCCGCCCGGTCCAGCAACGCCCGCATGGCCGCCACTGGCAGCACCGGGTTCGCCGCGGCCACCTCCACCACCTCAACCTCAACGTCACTGAGCAAGTTGTCCAACTCCGCCAACGGAATCCGCGGGTGCTGGGCCGCCGCCACCCGCACGGACGCCGCTGGATCACGGGCCAGCCGCACCAGGCACTCCTCAGGTAGGTCGTCACGGGCCGCGGCCAGCGCCCGCCGGTGCGGCTGCGCGGCAGCGGCCAGCCGGGGCAACACCTCAGCCGGGAAGTTCGGATGCCGCACCAGCAACGGCTCCTCCCGCCGCTCACCATGTTCGATGACCAGCGTCGCGAGCACCTCACCGGGGCAGTCCGGCCGGCGCGCGACGATCCGCCGCACCTCGACATCCGGGTGCTCGTCCAAGCGCCGCAACACCTCCGGCGGCAGATCCGGCGAAGACGCGGCGGCCCGCCGGAAACACGCGATCGACGAGTCCAGGTACCCGATCCGGTCTTCCAGGGGCAGCTCCGCGAGCCAGGACGGCCGGTCGTGCTCCAGGTTGTCCAGCGCGAACCGCACCTCGTCGTGCTCCTCCCGCTGCGCGGCCACCAGCTCCCGGTACAACCGCTCGCGGTCGTCCACGGCCAGGTCCCGGCGGAGCAGCACCTTGGCCCGCACCCACGGACTCGGATCCGCGGCCAGCTGATCCCGCGCCGCCCGCGGCAGCTCCGGGTTGACCGCCAGCTCGGCCCGCAGGTCCTCGTCCCCGGCCAGGCAGTCCCGCACCGCCGCCGGCGTCAACGGCGCGTAGGCCGCCACCCGCTGCCGGGTGGCCCCATCGGCCAGCAACCGGGGCAGCAGATCCGCGGGCACCGGCGGATGCGCCTCCCCCGCGGCCAGCTCCCGGACCGCGGGATCCGGGTCGAGCAGCAACTCCCGCCGCAGCTCCTCAGGCATCTCCACCCAAGACCGCGCCACCGCCGCCCGCAACACCGGATCCTGGTGCCGGGCCAGGGTGACCAGCCCGCCGTAGAACTCGAGATCCGCCGACGTCACCCAGTCACCGTTGCGGATGTCGTCCTCAATGCTGGTCCGGCGTGACTCGCGGATCCGGGGGTCCGGGTGGGTGGCGATGCGCTGCCGCGTGGTCTCGGACTGGAACGGGGAGTCCAGGGCGAAGGCGATGTCCGGGTCGTCGTGCGCGAGCAGCCACTCGACCACCGGATCGGGCAGCTCCCGCCGCCAGGCCAGGCGGCCCGCGACCGAGGGCTCAGCGGCAAGGCGGAACAGCACGTCCGGTGGCGCCGCGGGGTTCTCCGCGAGTCCGGTCAGCGCGCCGTGCATCAGCTGTTCCCCCTCACTGCAAACCAGCCCGGTCGAGCACCGCGCACATGTCCGCGACCGGCAGGCCGGGGTTCGCTCCGGCGGCTTGGGCGGCTGCCGGTTCGTCGGCCAGCAGTGCCACCAGCGCCGCTACCGGAGTGCGCGGGTTGCGGGCGGCGGCCGCACGGACATGCGCTTCGGGATCGCGGGCCAAGGCCGCCAGGGTCACGCCCGGCAGCTCGGCGCCGTGCGCGGCAAGGGCTCGCCGGTCGGGTGCCGTGGCGGTGGCCAGCCTGGCGAAGGCCGAGGGCGGGAAGTTCGGGTGCTCGATGAGCAGCGGCCGGGTCTTGGCGTGCTCGCCGTGCTCGATGACCAGTCGTTCGAGCACCTCGCCCGGGCAGTCCGGCCTGCGGGCGACGATCCGCCGCACTTCGACGTCCGGGTGCTCGTCCAAGCGCCGCAACACCTCCGGCGGCAAGTCCGGCGACGATGCGGCGGTCCGGCGGAAGCACGGGATCGGTGAGTCCAGGTAACCGACCCGGTCCGCGAGCGGAAGATCCGCCAGCCAGGACGGTCGCTCGAACTCCAATCCGGTCAGCGCGATCCAGACATCGTCGAACTCCTCTGTTCCCGCCTCGGCCAGCGCTGCGTACCCGAGCCGCCGGCGGTCTTCGGACAGGTCCTGGCGGAGCAGGACTTTGGCCCGCACGTACGGGCTCGGATCCGCCTCCAGCCGGCCCCGCGCGGCCGCGGGCAAGGTCGGGTTGATCGCCATGCTGCCCCGCAGGTCCTCGTCACCGGCCAGGCCCTCCCGCACCGCCTCCGGTGTCAGCACGGCGTAAGCGGCCACTTCCCTCCTGGTAGCCGGATCGGCCAGCAGGAGGGAACGCAGGTCCTCGGGAACCGGCGGATGTGGGTAACCCGCCGCCAGCTGTCGGACCCGCGGATCGGAGTCGACGAGCAACTCCCGGCGCACCCCCTCCGGCATGCCTTCCCAGGACCGGGCGACCGCTGCCCGCAACACCGGATCCTCGTGCCGGGCCAACCCGAGGAGTCCGCCCGCACCGGCGTACCACGCCAGGCTCTCGACCCCGACCCGAACCCCGTGCCGAATCGAGTCCTCGACGAACGTACGGCGGGCACCGCGAACCCCGGCCTCCGGATGCGCCGCGATTCGCTGCCTGGTCAGCTCCGACCGCGACCGGCTGTCCAGCCCCAGTGCGACCCGTACGCCACCGGTGGCCAGCAGCCGCTCCACCACCTCCTCCGGCAGCGCCTCCCGCCAAGCCATCCGCGACGCGGCCAATGGTTCAGCGGCCAGCCGGAGCAGCACGTCCGGTGGCGCCGCGGGATTCTCCGCCAGCCCGGTCAGCGCACCGCGCAGCGCATCGTCCATCGCTCAACTCCCTCCGCCCCGCCAAGTCAACCAGCTACCATGATCACCGTGTGGGCGTCCATCACCAGTGGCGAGTCCGGTGCGGTGGTCAAGCGCAGTCCTGACGGCCAGCGTTATGCCAAACACGTCACCGCCGGGCAACAGGATTCGCTGGCCCAGGAACGGGATCGCGTCGACTGGCTCAGCGGCACCGGCATCCCCGGTCCCCGGGTACTGGACTGGACCAGCGACGACAACGGGGCCTGCCTGGTCACCAGCGCGGTGCCCGGCGTGCCCGCGGACCGCGTCTCGCCCGAGGACCTGTGGCGGGCCTGGCCGTCGATCGCCGAGGCGGTGCGCGCCCTGCACGACCTGCCCGTGGCGGACTGCCCGTTCAGCCGCGAGCTGACCCGGATGTTCGCCCTCGCCCAGGACGTGGTGGCGCGCGAGGCGGTCAACCCCGACTTCCTGCCGGTCGAACAGCAGGACACGCCGCCGATCGCGCTGCTCGCGCGGATCGCGGAGCAGGTCGGGCAGCGGCTGGGGCAGGAGGCCGCGGACACCGTGGTCTGCCATGGCGACCTGTGCCTGCCCAACATCATCCTCGACCCGGACACCCGCACCGTCGCCGGTTTCATCGACCTGGGCCGCCTCGGCCGGGCCGACCGCTACGCCGACCTCTCCCTGCTGCTGGCCAACTCCCGAGAGACCTGGACCGACGAGGCCCAGGCCGGTGCCGCCGACGAGGCCTTCGCCGCGCGCTACGGCATCGACCTGGACACCCCGCGCCAGCGCTTCTACCTCCACCTCGACCCGCTCACCTGGGGATAGCTGTTCAAAACAGCCTCGCGAAGTGAAACCCCGGCGACTTACGTCGGTACCCACCCGCCGGTCCACACCGCACAGTCGGGCGCATGACCACCCTGCACCGACGCACCCTCCCCCTGCTCGCCGCCGTCCTGACCGGCGCGCTCGCTTTCGCCCCCGCCGCCTCCGCCGCCCCGCTTGACTGGGGCCTGGACCGCATCGACCAGCGCGCGTTGCCGCTCGACGGCGGTTACACCGCGCCCGGCACCGGCGCGGGGGTCAACATCTACGTGCTGGACACCGGGATCCGGACCACGCACGAGGCCTTCGGTGGCCGGGCGCGGACCGTCTACGACCCGGAGGGCGTGGGCGGGGACTGCGCCACGCACGGCACCGGGGTCGCCTCGATCGCCGCGCGGACCGCGACCAAGGCGAACATCCTGTCGCTGCGGGCGTTGTGCGGGCGGGTGGACGCGGTCGAGGCGATCCGCTGGGTGGCCAGGAACGCGGTCAAGCCCGCGGTGCTGAACCTGAGCCTGGGCAGCCCGAAGTCGGCGACCCTGGACGCCGCCGTGCAGCAGGTCCTCGACGCCGGAGTACCGGTTGTGGTCTCCGCGGGCAACGCGCCCACCGACGCCTGCCAGAACTCCCCGGCCAGGGTGCCGGGCGCGCTCACCGTCGGCTCGGTGACCCGCACCGACCAGGTGTGGCAGCACTCCGCGATCGGGTCATGCGTCGACGTGTTCGCCCCCGGCGCGGCGATTCCGGTGGCCGACAGCAAGTCCGACACCGCGACCGCGGTGCACGACGGCACCTCCGAGGCCGCGCCGTTCGTGGCCGGCGCGGTCGCGATCTACCTGGGCGCGCACCCGAAGGCCACCGTCGCCGAGGTGCACAAGCACCTCGTCGACGGGGCCACCAAGGGCAAGATCACCGGGCTGAAGCCGGGAACTCCCAACCGTTTGCTGTTCGTGGGCTGACCGGGGGCGGGTGACCGGCGGGTCAGAGCTCGCCGCGGGCCATCTTGATCAGCCGGTCCAGCACCGCGGCCGACCGGCCCGCGCCGTCGTGCTCGTACTCGTTGGTCACCCACACCTTGGTGCCGCGCACCGCCTTCGCGGTCGCCAGGGAGTACTCCGCGTCCACGTACATGTCGTCGAAGTAGACCGCCGCGGCCACCGGCACCTCGTTGCGCGCCAGCACCTCCGGGTCGTACAGCGGGCCCCAGTCGGCGCGGGCGGCCAGGATCTCGGCCGCCTCCTTCAGCGGGGTCAGCGCCGGGTCCTCGTCGAACTGCCAGGGGTAGATCATCTCGCCGGTGAACAGCACCGGGCCGTCGCCCTCCAGGTCGAACTCGGGGAACTCCGCGCGCACCCGCTGCGCCGACCAGTCCGAGGCGCTGCCCTGGTTGTAGATCGCCTCGTGCACCAACGCGTACAGCGGCGCACTGGCGAAGGACAGCCGGGCTCCGGCCTGGGCCAGGAAGTAGTCGGAGAGCTCCGGCCCGCCGACACCGTCCACAAAGGACGCTTCGAGCAGGTAGTGCAGCGAGTCGAACTCGCGCTGGGTGCCGAAGCCCATGCCCAGGGTCTGGAACCGGTGCGCGGTCAACCGTTCCCCGGTGGGCAGTCGGACGTCGTTTCCGAGCAGGTGCTCCACCACCTTGCGGGCGATCTCCTGGTCGCCGGGGTAGCGGGCGAAGAACCGCTCGTTCTTCTCCCGCACCCTCGGGTACAGCGCCCGGTACACCTCGTCCGCGGTGGCGCTCAGCGGGGCCAGCCCGCCGGTGATCAGCGACTCGCGCAGGGAGCCGGGGAACAGCGACAGGTAGGTCAGCGAGCAGAACCCGCCGAAGCTCTGCCCGTAGATGCTCCACTTCTGCTCGCCGATCAGCGCCTGCCGCACCAGCTCGGCATCGCGAACGATCGAGTCCGCCCGGAAGTGCCCGAGGTAGGCGGCCTGCGCCTTGGCGTCCCCGCGCAGTGGCAGGGTCTGCCGGTTCACCCGGCTGCTCAGCCCGGTGCCGCGCTGGTCCAGCAGCAGCACCCGGTAGTCCTGCAGCGCCCGGCCCAGCCACGGACTGGGCGCGGTCGGCCGCTCGCAGGGGTGGCCGGGGCCGCCCTGCAACATCATCAGCCAGGGCAGCTCGTCCTTCTCCCGGCCGGTGGCGACCACCTCGCGGGCGAACACGCTCAGGTGCTCCCCTTGCGGATCAGCATGATCAACCGGTACGTCGAAGGTGTAGGCGGTGGTCACCAGGCCGGGCAGCCGGTCGGTGCGCAGGCGGTTCGCAGTCGTCACACGCCAAACGTTAACTCCATGGCGCCCGGGTGAATTTATGTTCGGTAACAATCCGCCTATTGCACCAGAGTGATGGGCTTCATAGGTTGCCGTGGTCGACCCCGACGCCCAGACCGGAAGCGAGGGGAAAGCTGTGGTCAACGTGGTTCGAGCCGCGATCTGCCAGCTGAAGTGGACCGGCGACACCGACTCGATGATCGAGGCGCACGAGCGCGCGGCGCGCACCGCGGCCGCCCAGGGCGCCAAGGTCATGGGCTTCCAAGAGGTGTTCAACGCCCCGTACTTCTGCCAGGTGCAGGAAGCCGAGCACTACAGGTGGGCCGAGCCGGTGCCCGACGGTCCGACCGTCCAGCGCATGCGGGCGCTGGCCAAGGAGACCGGCATGGTGCTGGTGGTGCCGGTCTACGAGGTCGAGCAGTCCGGCTTCTACTACAACACCGCCGCGGTCATCGACGCCGACGGCAGCTACCTCGGCAAGTACCGCAAACACCACATTCCGCAGGTCAAGGGCTTCTGGGAGAAGTACTACTTCCGGCCCGGCAACCTCGGCTGGCCGGTCTTCGACACCGCGGTCGGCCGGATCGGCGTCTACATCTGCTACGACCGGCACTTCCCCGAGGGCTGGCGCGCGCTCGGCCTGGCCGGGGCGCAGCTGGTGTTCAACCCCTCCGCGACCAGCCGCGGCCTCTCGGCCTACCTGTGGCAGCTGGAACAGCCGGCCGCCGCGGTGGCCAACGAGTACTTCGTGGCCGCGATCAACCGGGTCGGCGTGGAGGAGTACGGGGACAACGACTTCTACGGCACCAGCTACTTCGTCGACCCGCGCGGCCAGATGGTCGGCGAGGTGGCCAGCAGCACCGAGGAGGAGCTGGTCGTCCGCGACCTGGACTTCGACCTCATCGACGAGGTCCGCCAGCAGTGGGCCTTCTACCGGGACCGCCGCCCGGACGCCTACGGAACCCTGACGGAGGGCTGAGATGGGAGCGCACGCGGAGCTGTACGCCCGCCGCCAGGCGGTGCTGCCCAGCTGGCTGTCCGCCTACTACGCCGAGCCGATCGAGCTGGACCGCGGCGAGGGCAGGCACGTCTACGACAGCGAGGGCAACCGCTACCTGGACTTCTTCGGCGGCATCCTGACCACGATGACCGCGCACGCCCTGCCCGAGGTGACCAAGGCGGTCACCGAGCAGGCCGGGAAGATCCTGCACACCTCCACGGTGTACCTGAGCAGGCCGATGGTGGAGCTGGCCGAGCAGGTCGCGGCGGTCTCCGGCATCCCGGACGCGCGGGTGTTCTTCACCGCCAGCGGCACCGAGGCCAACGACGCGGCGCTGTTGCTGGCCACCGGTGTGCGGCGGTCCAACCAGGTGCTGGCGATGCGCAACAGCTACCACGGGCGCTCCTTCTCCGCGGTGTCCATCACCGGCAACTCCGGCTGGTCCACCACCAGCCTGTCGCCGTTCCAAGTGTCCTATGTGCACGGTGGCAACCGGTTCCGCGGGCCGTTCCGGGAGTTCTCCGACGACGACTACATCCGGTCCTGTGTGGACGATCTGCGCGATGTGCTCGACCAGGGCGACAAGAACGCGGCCGCGCTGATCGCCGAGCCGATCCAGGGCGTCGGCGGGTTCAGCGTGCCGCCGGACGGGCTCTACGGCGCGTTCAAGGAGGTTCTGGACGAGCACGGCATCCTGTGGATCGCCGATGAGGTGCAGACCGGCTGGGGCCGCACCGGCGAGCACTTCTGGGGCTGGCAGGCGCACGGCGCGACCCCGGACATCGTCACCTTCGCCAAGGGCCTGGGCAACGGCATGTCCATCGGCGGCGTGATCGCCCGCGCGGAGATCATGAACACCCTCAAGGCGAACTCGCTGTCCACCTTCGGCGGCAGCCCGATCACCATGGCCGCCGGACTGGCCAACCTGCGCTACGCGCTGGACAACGACCTCCAGGCCAACGCGCGCGAGGTCGGCGGCTGGCTCAAGCAGGAGCTGGTGTCCGCCAAGGGTTCGCTGCCCGCGGTCGGCGACGTGCGCGGCAAGGGCCTGATGCTGGGCGTCGAGCTGGTCCGGCCCGGCACCCTCGACCCGGACCCGGCCGCGGCCACCACGGCCCTGGAGGTGGCACGGGAAGGCGGGCTGCTGATCGGCAAGGGCGGGCTGCACAACAACGTGCTGCGCATCGCCCCGCCGCTCTCGCTCACCAGGTCCGAGGCCGAGGAAGGCCTGCGGGTGCTCAAGCACGCGCTGACCGTGGCCAGGGAGGAATCGCCATGAGCCGCACCGTGATCCGCAACGGACTGGTCGTCACCGCCGCGGACGAACTACTCGCCGATGTGTTGATCGAGGGCGAGAAGGTGGCCGCGCTGGCCGCGCCGGAGTCGGGGCTGGCCGAGTCCTGGTCCACCGGCGCGGACACCGTGCTGGACGCCACCGGCCGCTACGTGCTGCCCGGCGGCGTGGACTGCCACACCCACATGGAGCTGCCCTTCGGCGGCACCTTCGCCTCCGACACCTTCGAGACCGGCACCCGCGCCGCGGCCTGGGGCGGCACCACCACCATCGTGGACTTCGCGGTGCAGACCCCCGGCATGTCGCTGCGCGAGGGCCTGGACGCCTGGCAGGCCAAGGCCGACGGGCAGTGCGCCATCGACTACGGCTTCCACATGATCATGGGCGAGGTCACCGCGCACACGCTCAAGGAGATGGACCAGCTCGTCGGCGAGGGCATCTCCAGCTTCAAGCTGTTCATGGCCTACCCCGGCGTGTTCTACAGCGACGACGGGCAGATTCTCCGTGCCATGCAACGGGCCTCGGACAACGGTGGCCTGATCATGATGCACGCGGAGAACGGCATCGCCATCGACGTGCTGATCGAACAGGCGTTGCAGCGCGGGGAGACCGACCCGCGCTTCCACGGCCAGGTCCGGCACGCCCTGCTGGAGGCCGAGGCCACCCACCGGGCGATCCAGCTGGCCAGGGTGGCCGGCGCGCCGGTCTACATCGTGCACCTGTCCGCGGCCGAAGCGCTGGCCGAGGTGGCCAGGGCGCGGGACAACGGGGTCAACGCCTTCGCCGAGACCTGCCCGCAGTACCTCTATCTGTCCACAAAGGACCTGGCACGGCCGGGCTTCGAGGGCTCGAAGTACGTCTGCTCCACCCCGCTGCGGCCCGAGCAGCACCAGGCCGAGCTGTGGAAGGGCCTGCGCACCAACGACCTCTCCGTGGTCTCCACCGATCACTGCCCGTTCTGCTTCAAGGGCCAGAAGGAGCTCGGCCTCGGCGACTTCTCCAAGATCCCCAACGGCCTGCCCGGCGTGGAGCACCGGATGGACCTGCTGCACCAGGGCGTGGTGGACGGGCACATCAGCCGTAGGCGCTGGATCGAGCTGGCCTGCGCCACCCCGGCCCGGATGTTCGGCCTGTACCCGCGCAAGGGCACCATCGCCCCCGGCGCGGACGCCGACGTGGTGATCTACGACCCCAAGGCCAAGCAGACCCTCTCCGCCGAGACCCACCACATGAACGTCGACTACTCCTGCTACGAGGGCAAGACCATCACCGGCAAGGTGGACGTGGTGCTCTCCCGCGGCAAGGTGGTCATCTCGGAGAACCGGTACCTGGGCAGCAAGGGCCACGGCTCCTTCCTCAAGCGCGACACGTGTCAGTACCTGGTGTGAGGACCCCGATGCGCACGATCAACCACTGGATCGGCGGCAAGACCGTCGAGAGCACCACCGGCCGTTTCGGCGTGGTCACCAACCCGGCCACCGGCGAGCAGACCGCCAGGGTCGCACTCGCCGATGTGTCCGAAGTGGACAGTGCGGTGGCCGCGGCCAAGGACGCGCTGGCCTCCTGGCGGAACTCCTCGCTGGCCACCCGCACCCGGATCCTGTTCGCCTACCGGGAACTGCTGCTGCGCCACCGCGAGGAGATCGCCGCGCTGCTCACCGCCGAGCACGGCAAGGTGACCTCGGACGCGGCGGGCGAGGTCTCCCGCGGCCTGGAGGTGGTCGAGTTCGCCTGCGGCATCCCGCAGCTGCTCAAGGGCGGCCTGTCCATCGGCGCCTCCACCGGCGTGGACGTGCACTCCATCCGGCAGCCGGTCGGCGTGGTCGCCGGCATCACCCCGTTCAACTTCCCGGCCATGGTGCCGCTGTGGATGTTCCCGCTGGCCATCGCCTGCGGCAACACCTTTGTGCTCAAGCCGAGTGAGAAGGACCCCTCCGCAGCGTTGCGGGTGGCCGAGCTGATGGCCGAGGCCGGACTGCCCGACGGTGTGCTCAACGTGGTGCACGGCGACGCCACCGCGGTCAACCGCCTGCTGGAGCACCCCGATGTGGCCGCGGTGAGCTTCGTCGGCTCCACCCCGGTGGCCAAGCACATCTACCGGACCGGAACCGGCAACGGGAAACGCGTGCAAGCCCTTGGCGGGGCGAAGAACCACATGGTGGTGCTGCCCGACGCCGACCTGGACCTGGCCGCCGACGCGGCCGTCTCCGCCGCCTACGGCTCGGCGGGCGAACGCTGCATGGCGGTCTCCGTGCTGGTCGCGGTCGGCGGCATCGGCGACGACCTGGTCCGCCGCATCCAGGACCGCATCGCCCGCCTCACCATCGGCCCCGGCACCGACGCCGGTTCGGACATGGGGCCGCTGATCACCCGCGAGCACCGCGACCGGGTGGCCAGCTACGTGGAAGCCGGTGCGGCACAAGGCGCCACGGTCGTCGCGGACGGCCGCGGGCTGTCGGTTCCGGGACACGACAACGGTTTCTGGCTCGGCGTCAGCCTGGTCGACCACGTCACCCCGGAGATGAGCGTGTACCGGGACGAGATCTTCGGCCCGGTGCTCTCCGTGGTCCGCGCACCGTCCTATGAGGACGCTCTCGGCCTGGTCAACGACAACCAGTGGGGCAACGGGGTGGCCATCTTCACCAGGGACGGCGGGGTGGCCAGGAAGTTCCAGCTGGAGGTCGAGGCCGGCATGGTCGGGGTCAACGTGCCCATCCCGGTGCCGGTGCCGTACTACCCGTTCGGGGGATGGAAGGCCTCGCTGTTCGGCGACAACCACGCCTATGGTGAGGACGGGGTGCACTTCTACACCAGGGGAAAGGTGGTCACCACCCGCTGGCCCGACCCGGCGACCAGCAGTGTCGACCTGGGATTCCCGCAGAACCGCTGAGTTGAGGGGACACAATGGACTTCGGACTGGTGCTGCAGACCGATCCACCGGCCTCGGCCGTGGTCGAGCTGATGAAACGGGCCGAGCGGGCTGGCTTCGACTACGGCTGGACCTTCGACTCCTGCGTGCTGTGGCAGGAACCGTTCGTCATCTACAGCCAGATCCTGGCGCAGACCGAGCGCCTGGTGGTCGGCCCGATGGTGACCAACCCCGGCACCCGCGACTGGTCGGTGACCGCCTCGCTGTTCGCCACCCTCAACGACATGTTCGGCAACCGCACGGTCTGCGGCATCGGCCGCGGCGACTCCGCCATGCGCGTCATCGGCAACAAGCCGAACACGCTGGCCCGCCTCGGCGAGTCCATCAGGGTCATCCGGGACCTGGCCGAGGGCCGCGCCACCGCCATCGGCGACCAGGAGGTGCGCATCCCCTGGGTGCGCGAGGGCAGGCTGCCGGTCTGGATGGCCGCCTACGGCCCCAAGGCCCTCGCCCTCACCGGTCAGGTCGCCGACGGGTTCATCCTCCAGCTGGCCGATCCGTTCCTCACCGAGTGGATGGTCAAGGCCGTCCGGGACGCCGCCGAGCAGGCCGGGCGGGACCCCGACTCGCTCACCATGTGCGTGGCCGCCCCGGCCTACGTCACCGACGACCTGGCGCACGGCCGGGACCAGTGCCGCTGGTTCGGCGGCATGGTCGGCAACCACGTGGCCGACCTGGTGGCCCGCTACGGCAACGACTCCAGCATCGTGCCGCAGGCGCTGACCGACTACATCAAGGGCAGGCAGGGCTACGACTACAGCCACCACGGCCGCGCGGGCAACCCGGACACCGAGTTCGTGCCCGATGAGATCGTGGACCGCTTCTGCCTGATCGGCCCGCCGGAGAAGCACGTCGAACGCCTGGAACACCTGAAGTCCCTTGGCGTGCACCAGTTCGCGGTCTACAACATGCACGACGCCAGGGAAGCCACCATCGACACCTACGGCGAGCAGGTCATCCCGGCCCTGCGCGGCTGATCCGGCGCACCCCAGAGCTCAGCGCGGCCGCCCGGCCTCCCGGGCGGCCTTGCGCTGTTCCCACTGCTCCTTGACCTTCCCCAGGGCCTCGCTCACCAGGCTGAGGTACTCGGCGGAGGACTCGAACCGGGCGCCGGCCGGGGTGTCCGCGCCGAGGACCTCCACCGCGCGCAGCGAGGCGGCGGCCAGCGTCTGGTTCATCTCCATCGCCGCGTCGGTGGACCGGGTCCAGACCTCCTCGTCGATGACATAGTGCTCGCGGCGCACCCCGGTGGCCCGTTCCCGCCGCAGCAACCCTTGCTGCTCAAGGAAAGTCACCGCGTGCGAGACCGAGGCCGCGCTGATCCGCAGGCGCTGCACCAGGTCCGCGGCGGTGAGAGTGCCGGAGTCGGTGAGCAGCAGGCAGGCCAGCACCCTGGCCATCATCCGCGGAATCCCCTGCTGGATCAGCAGTTCGGTGTAGGACTCGGCCAGCTCCTGGACCGCCTGGGGATCGCGGCCGTGGCCGCTGTCCGGGATCGACGGCGGCAGCGCGGAGGCCTGCTTGCGGCGGCGCGCCCGGTGCCGGGTCGCCTCCTCCGCCCGGTCCGCCCCGTAGTTCTCCGGCCCGCCGTTGCGGGTGACCTCCCGCATGATCGTCGAGGCCGGCCGCCCCAGGCCCCGGCCGATCTCGGCGTACCCGAGCCCTTCGGCCAGCGCCTCGGCGATGTGCTGCCGGTCCTCGGTGGTGAGCCTGCCTCCGGGCATGGGTGCGCCTCTCCTGTCTCCCTGGTCGCCGCAAGTATGCATTCACCCGCAGTCCATTGCAATGCAGACCCGGAACGTCATTGCGTTCAGTCGCACAATCATTGCAATGCTCTCCGTTTTCTCCCCTGTATCAACATGATCCGGCTTGCTTGGTTCGTTGACGGATCTGTGAACGCAATGTACGTTCATCATCGTTCGGGAAGTTCCGAACGCTCAGGAAGCTACCCAAGGGAGTCAGTGATGAGTGAGAACAACCGCGGCTTCTCCGCGACCGGGCTGCGCCGGATCCGCGAGGTGCTGACCCGGCACGTCGACTCCGGCAAGATCCCCGGCCTGGTCGCCCTGGTCAGCCGCGGCGGGGAGGCGCACGTCGAGGCGATCGGCACCATGCGCCACGACGGTGGCGCGCCGATGCGCCGGGACACCATCTTCCGGATGGCCTCGACCTCCAAGCCGCTGGGCGCCGCCGCGGCGATGGTCCTGCTCGACGAGTGCCGGCTGCGGCTGGAGGACCCGGTCGAGCAGTGGCTGCCCGAGCTCGCCGACCGCCGGGTGCTCAAGCAGATCGACAGCCCACTGGAGGACACCGTGCCCGCGGTCCGGTCGATCACCGTGCGGGACGTGCTGACCTGCACCTTCGGCCTGCCCATGGACCTGACCCAGGCGCACCTGCCGATCCAGGCCAAGATCCAGGAGCTGGGACTCACCGGCCACGGCGAGCCGGTTCCCGGGCCGGATGAGTGGCTGCGCCGCCTCGGCACGCTGCCGCTGATGTACCAGCCGGGCGAGCGGTGGGGCTACCACATCGGCTCCGACCTGCTCGGCGTGCTCGTCGCGCGGGTCACCGGCAAGTCCTTCGAGTCGTTCCTGCGCGAGCGCGTGCTCGACCCGCTGGAGATGAAGGACACCGGATTCCACGTGCCCGCAAGCAAGATCGACCGCCTGCCGCCCAGCTACGCCCCGCACCCGGAGACCGGCGAGTTCCTGATCTGGGACGAGGCGGCCACCGGCAGGCACAGCCAGCCCCCGGCGTTCCAGTCCGGCGGTGGCGGGATGGTCTCCACGGTCGACGACTACCACGCCTACTTCCGGATGCTGCTCAACCACGGACAGCACCAGGGCGAGCGAATCCTGTCCAGGACCGCCGTCGAGCTGATGACCACCAACCGCCTCACGCCCGAGCAGAAGGCGGCCAGGGACGCACTGGCCAGGCGCACCCAGCAGGTGTCCTTCGGCCTCGGCCTGCACGGCGGCTGGGGCTTCGGCATGACGGTGCGCGTGGACCGGTCCGACTACCAGCCCCTCGGCCAGTTCGGCTGGGACGGCGGCAGCGGCACCTCGACCTATGCCGACCCGGCCAACCAGCTCGTCGGCATCCTGCTCACCCAGGTCGGCATGTCCACCGCGGACTCGCCCCGGCTCATCCACGACTTCTGGACCACGGTGTACCAGGCCGTCAACGAGTGAGGCCGGCGCGCGGTCAGTTGTCGCACTTGACGATCAGCTCAGGATGCGACGGCGCGCTCCGGAGCCCGAGTTCCCTGGCGATCGACGGGATCTCGGGGTCGGTGAGGAACCGCTGGTAGTCCTCGGGATCCCAGTCGAAGATCGACCAGACGCGGCTGGGGTCGCTGGGATCGCGGAACACCCTGGCCCCCCGGCACCCGTGCTCCCGCCTCTTGGCCGCACCCCTGGTCTGGAAGGTGTGCAGGAACTGGTCGAAGTCGGCTACCGCGACAACGGTGACGATCATGTTCTTCCTCCGGCACGGTCGAACGAGGTGTGTCAGGTGTAGGTTGCTGGCTCCAGCGCACTTGAGGTCAAGGGGGAGGAATCCGTGAGCACCACGACGCCAGCGGTCCGCCGCTTCACCCCGGGGGGCGAGGGCGGGCCGGTCCGGTTCGGGGACCGCCAGATCGTCGTGACGCCCGCGGTCGAGGCGGCCGAGGGTGGGCCGCTGAGCACCTACTCGGCGTTCTTCGGCGCCGGGGAGAGCGCTGCACTGCCTGCCCCGTACGACGAGGTCTGGGTGGTGATCCGGGGCAAGATCGTGGTCGGGGAGGCGGGGCGCACGGTCAGCGCGGTGGCCGGGGACCACCTGCACGTGCCGAGGGACAGTCCGGGCACGGTCGAGGCGATCGAGGACACCGAACTGGTCTGCGTCTCGGTGCCCGCACACTGACCTCGGGGCACCGCAACCGCCGCCGCTCGGCTCGGCCCTGGCTGAGGCGTTGGATGCCGACTTCGCCTCGGCGCTCGCCCGCGATCACGACGACGACACCGCGGCCACCGCACAACGCCGCGCCACCGACGGCGCAGCTGCCACTGGATCTGAAGCCCTCAAGCCCATCCGCTGGAGCAGGTCAGGCGGAAGGGACGAGGCGAAGGTGGCTAGGGCAACATCGCGTCGACGAAGCGCGCCAGCTCCGCGCGGTAGCTTCCCTGCGCGGGTTCGGTATAGGACACCGGGTCCTGCGAGCTGTGCACGATAATCCGGTGTGCGCACTCCAGCGAGGACTGCTCGGGGCGCTCGCCGTCGAGGGAGAACGACCCGACTACGCGGCCGGTCCGGACTTCGACGACGGTCACCAGGTAACGGCCGAGGTACAGACTCTGGAAGTAGCCACGCTCGTAGCTACAGGCACGAAGCAGAGGCCCACGCTCCACACGAGCAACGCAGCCGACGAGCTGGACCTCCGCCGCCTGGACCTCCGGAACCGAGCTGTAGTCCCAGGAACCATCGGCGCCGAAGACCACCGCCGGGTGCGGTCCGGGTCCGCGGTAGCCGGTGCTCCCGCCGAAGCCCTCGCCGCCCTGGCACACGCGCGCGAGCTGGAAAGGCGCATGGGGCCGTTCCCCGACCACGAGGTGCGCCGCGATCGGGACGGCGACGAAGAACATCATCGCTGCGGTCGCCAGCGCGATGGCCGCAGCGACGGTGATGCGCCGTCCGCTCCACGGCCCAACCGGGGCGCCCCGGAGGATCGAGGCACGGAGATCGCCGCGGCCGCAGACGCGCGTGTTCCCGAGGACGTTGGCCTCAGCCCAGGTCACGGTCTTCACCGTGTCACCGGTGCGGTCGCCGGACCACAGGACCAGACCGTGCTGGGCGAGGCCGACCCAGTGACGGCCGCCGCGGACGGGGCCGAGGTGCAGGAGCAGGTACGCGAACCCGGCCAGGCACGCCCACACCAGCAGCGGCCACTGCCAGGTGGTGTCGTGGTCCTTCCACAGGACGAAGGTCGCGATCCACACCGGAAGCGCCCCGACGCCCACCGCGATCGCCACTGCCCGGGCTACCGCCGTGTTGCCGTGTCCCCGATGGAGGCGGACGAGTTCACCCAGGCCGGCTGCCCGCGCGGCCGCGGCGATGGCCTCGCGGCGGCGTGTCCTGCCCATGCGCAGCTCTCCTTGGTCGCGGTCGGAAACGGAGGTGCCAACAGGCTAGGAACACGGGGCGGGGAGGGATCCCGGCCCGTCGTCCTGGCTCGGCGACGACCTCGCCACCAGGCCGCTGGCCGCCAGCCTCATCACGCAGGCCGAACGCTTCCTCCCCCAGCTCGTGCTCAACGCCCGGGCCAACGGCCACACCTGGCACGAGATCGCTCAAGCGCTGGGCACCAACCCCGACGACGTACAACTGCTATACGACCCCGAATCACCCGTCGCGGACAACCGATGGCCCCACGAACACTGACGACCGCATCATCGATGCGCGGCCACTTCATGTCCGTTGTCGGCGAAGGTTCCGGAGCACCACGCATCCTCCCACCACAGGCAACCCCTGCGGTCACATGCCACGAACACCAACACCGTGACCGCACCGGGTGCGGTCACGACCGACTGACATCCGCGGTCACTTCACGGATCTGGCCCACTTTTGGTGATGGATCTGGCCTCGGCGTGGGCGAAGGTCGGCCTCTGTGATCATGTTGAGCGTGTGTTGATCAAGGGTTAGCGGTGCTGTTGCCGCATCTGACTGCAGTGCTGGTCGATCGGGTCGAGGTCGTCGGCGGGGCGGTGTGGATGTGGGCGTCACCGCGAGCGGAGGCAGTGCCCTGCCCGAGGTGCGGTGATCCGGCGACTCGCGTGCACAGCCGATACGAGCGCCGCTTGGCCGATCGGAGGGGTGCCGCTTGGCCAGATCCGCTACGACAACCTCAAAGCCGCAGTCGCCCAGGTGCTGGGCTTTTCCCGGCAGCGGGTGGAAACCGAACGCTGGATCGCGTTCCGCTCGCACTGGTCTGTCGACCCCTTCTACTGCCAGCCCGGTTCGCAGGGCGCGCACGAGAAGGGCGGCGTCGAGGGCCGGATCGGCTGGTTCCGCCGCAACCACCTGGTCCCGGTCCCTTCTCTGAACTAAAAATGATCAAGGAACGGACGCGGTGACGGCGCTGCCGGTGATCGCGGAAAAGCCAGGCATGCCAAGCTCGATGGCGGTGTTGCGTCGCTGAATTGCGCTGTCGATCTGGGTGAGGGAATCTCACCCTCGGGTCCGGCAACAACAACCACCCGAACCTCACCCACAGCACGAACGAACGCACGGCGATGACTTTTCGAGCGGTACAAGCCTCCAGTGCCGTCGACCCTGCGCCTCGGAGTGGCTGCCCCGCGCCTGACCTGGACGGACCCGGGGACGCGGGTGCCGGTGACGGCACGAGGGGTGGTGGATGTATCGATCGGCCGCTGGCAGGCGGCATGGGAAAGCGAACCGGACAAGGACCTTCCGGCACGCGAACGAGCTGGCACTGGGGAGCCGGATCAGCCCGGCCGGTGCGTGTCCAGTTCCTTCCACTTGCGCATGAGCTGCGGGATCTCTGCGCGCAGGAAGGCGAAGAAGCGCTCGGAATGGGCAAGCCTGGTGCCGACCTCGGTTCGGCTGCCGAAGATCTCCGTGCCCTCGCGGAAGACGTCCTCGAAGCGGCGATACACGCTGTCGCTCGTGGTCAGGGCTTCGAACCAGGCCATCTGGTGCACGCGGTAGTGGTCGCGGCGTTGCCCCGGCTCCCGTTCGCGGACCGCCATCCCGGTGCGCAGGAGGTAGTTGACGCCGCCGGAGATAGCGGAAGCGCCGACGTCAAGTAGTTCACCGAGTTCGGCGGCGGTGCGCTTGCCATCGGAAGACAGCAGGAGTGCGGAGAACACGCGGGCGGCCATGCGCGGGTAGCCGGAGTCGGCGAGGACCATGGCGAATCGTTCGAGGTATCTGCGCTGCTCCGCGTCCTGGCCGGCTCTGTCGTGCACGCGGCTGTTCTCCTCGTCTGCTTCCATGTCGGGCCGAGCCTAACGGTCGCCGGCGGCGGCTCGCCGCTCTTCCAGTTCGGCCCAGTCGCGCATCAGCCGGGGGATCTCGTCGCGCAGGAAGGCGAAGAAGCGCTGTGTCTCGGCGAGGCGGGAGCCCTGCGGGGCTTCCGCGCCGAAGATCGCCACGCCTTCCGCCGAGACCTCCTCGAACCGCCGATAGATCGCGTCGCTCGCGGTCGACGCCGCGAACCAGGCGTTCTGGCGGACCCGGTAGTGGTCGACGCGCTCTCCTGGCTCGCGCTCCCGGTTCGCGATTCCGATGTGCAGGAGGTACTTGATGGCACCGGAGACGGCGGACGGGCTGACCTGGAGTGTTTCGGCCAGATCGGCCGCAGTGCGCTTGCCGTCGGGGGACAGCAGGAGTGCGGAGAACACGCGGGCGGCCATGCGCGGATAGCCCGAGTCCGACAAGACCACTGCGAGCCTCTCGAGGAACTCTCGTGCGACCGCGTCCCGGCCGGCGTCTCGGTCGGACATGCCACCCCACTTCCGTCCTGCCACGACAACCTGATCAAGTTTACATGGTTCTCGTAGTTCACGAAATTCATGAACTCTATGTAGTCTGGGCGCATGACGAATGCGATTTCGGTGTCCGGGCTGGTCAAGGCGTTCGGCCGGACCAGGGCGCTCGACGGTCTCGACCTGACCGTCCTGGCCGGCGAGGTGCACGGCTTCCTCGGCCCGAACGGCGCGGGGAAGTCCACGACCATCCGTGTCCTGCTGGGCCAACTGCGGGCGGATCACGGTCAGGCGCGGCTGCTCGGCGGCGACCCGTGGGCCGACGCGACGGAGCTACACCGTCGGCTGGCCTACGTGCCGGGCGACGTGACGCTGTGGCCGAACCTGACCGGTGGGGAGGTGATCGACCTGCTCGGCAGGATGCGCGGCGGGGCCGACGAGCGGCGCAAGGCCGAGCTGCTGGACCGGTTCGAGCTGGATCCGCGCAAGAAGGGCAGCACCTACTCGAAGGGCAACCGGCAGAAGGTGGCCCTCGTCGCCGCGCTGGCGTCCGATGTGGAGCTCCTGGTCTTCGACGAGCCCACTTCGGGGCTGGATCCGCTGATGGAGGCGGTGTTCCAGGAGTGCGTCGCCGAGGAACGCCACCGCGGGCGGACGGTGCTGCTGTCCAGCCACATCCTGTCCGAGGTCGAGGCGTTGTGCGACCGGGTCAGCATCATCCGGCACGGGCGCACCGTGGAGTCCGGCACGCTTACCGAGCTGCGCCAGCTCACTCGCACCACGGTCACCGCGGAGTTGGCAGGGGTGGTGCCCCGGCTCGAGAACCTGCCCGGGGTGCACGCGCTGGCGGTGGAGGGCCCACGCGTGCACTGCCAGGTCGACGGCGACGCGCTGGCGGAGCTGATGCGGAAGCTCGCCGAGGCTGGTATCCACAGCCTGGTCAGCCAGCCACCCACGCTGGAGGAGATGTTCCTACGGCACTACGGAGACGAGCTGTCCGGCGAGCACGCCGCGCAGGGGGTGGCGGCCCGATGACCGCCCCACTGACCGCGCTGACCGGCACCGCTGGGCTCGTCCGATTGATCGTGCGCAGGGACCGGGTGCGGATCCCGGCATGGTTCGGCCTTTCCGCCCTGTTCGCGATCGGGGTGCTGGCGTCGGTGCAAGGGGTCTACCCGACCGAGGCGGATCGCCTCGCGTTCTTCGGCACCACCAACGGCAACCCGGCGCAGCTGATGATGATCGGTCCGATCTTCGACGCCTCCGAGGCGGGGATCGGTGCCTGGCGGATCCGCGGGCAGGTCGCGCTGCTGCTGTCGCTGGCGAGCCTGCTGCTGATCGTCCGGCACACCAGGGCGGAGGAGGAGTCCGGCCGCAGCGAACT
Organism: Crossiella sp. SN42; assembly: GCF_023897065.1. Taxonomy (GTDB): domain Bacteria; phylum Actinomycetota; class Actinomycetes; order Mycobacteriales; family Pseudonocardiaceae; genus Crossiella. Next base: position 130,339 of record NZ_JAMHIV010000020.1, on the reverse strand, counting down.
GCTCGGCTCGACCGTGGTGGGCAGGCACGCGGGCCTGACCGCGGCGCTGCTGGCGGCGTTCGCCGCCAATCTCGGTGCGGCCGTGGTGATGACACTCGGTTTCGCCGCGCAGGGTCTTCCCGTGGGCGGTTCGCTGGTGCTGGCCCTGTCCTTCGCGGGAGCCGGCTGCGTCGCCGCCGCGCTCGCCGCGCTCGCCGCGCAGCTGACCGCGAGTTCGCGTGTCGCCATCGGGCTCGCCGCCGCGGGTGTGGGGTTCTGCTACGCGATCAGGGCGATCGCCGACGCGAGCGAGTCCTCGTGGCTGCGGTGGCTGTCCCCGTTCGGCTGGACCCAGGCGATGCGCCCCTTCGCGGGCGACCATTGGTGGCCGCTGCTGCTCGTCGCCGGGCTGGTCGCGCTGCTCGTGGCCGCGGCGTACGCGGTGTCCGCGCGCCGTGACCTCGGCGCCGGGATCTTCCCGGCCCGGCTCGGCCCGGCCACCGCCGCGCCCCGGCTGCGGTCCGCGCTGGCCCTGGCCTGGCGGCTGCACCGCGGCACGCTGACCGCCTGGACGATCGCCATGACCGCGTTCGGCGCCGCGCTGGGCACCACCGCCGACACCATCGCCGACCAGGTCGGCGAGAGCCAGGCACTGCGTGACCTGATGGAGCAGATGGGTGGCGGCGGGCGCCCGGTGGACAGCTTCTTCGGGCTGATGCTCTACCTGCTGAGCCAGGTGGTGACGATCTACGCGATCCAGGCGACCCTGCGGGCGCGGGCCGAGGAGTTGTCCACCGGCGCCACCACCGTCCTCAGCGGACCGGTCAGCAGGTTGCGCTGGCTCGGCGGGCACCTGCTCGTGACCGCGGCGGGCACGGTCGCCGTCATGGTCGGCCTCGGGTTCGGGATGGGCCTTGTCTACGGCCTCGCGACCGGTGACCTGGCAGGCGAGCTGCTGCCACTGCTCGGCGCTGCCGTGGTCAGGGCGCCCTCGGTCCTGGTGCTGGCGGCCATCGCCGCGGCGCTGTACGGATTGGCGCCCCGCTTCGCCGCGTCCGCCGCCTACGCCGCGCTCGGGCTGTGCTTCCTCCTCGAGTTCGCCGTGGCCTACGGCGGCGTGGGCGAGAGCGTCATGCGGATCTCCCCGTTCGCCCAGACCCCAGCGCTGCCGAGCGCCGACTTCGCGCTCGCTCCGCTGCTCTGGTTCGCCGTGATCGCGGCCGGTCTGGTGAGCGCGGGGGTGGCCGGGCTCCGTCGCCGTGACTTCGGCTGAGAACGGCGGTTGGAGGCCGCCGTGGTTGCCTGGAATGGGACCGCGGTGGCCTTCCGCCGTTACGGGCGCGGTTCCCATGGCAGGCCGAGCACACGTTCGGCGATGATGGTTCCCCAGCCGCGGCTCGGTCCGGCTCCACGGCGTTGATGTGTCCTATGTGGACGTCGAGCGGTGGGTAGGCATGGGGGGTGAGCCTGGTTCCTGGCGGGCGAGCGGTGTGACGTGGCGTTGTTCGCCGGATACTGGGTACCAGAACAACCCCCGGCATCAGCGTCACCGGAACCCTCAGCAGAACCGACCGGGGCTAAGCCGCACCCGAGGTCCTCCAGCAGGGCGACGTCCTCGGACACAACAACGTTCCAGCACGTCGACAGCAGCTCCCGCCCCTGATCTTTCGGCGGGCCACCGGGGACCTGAGTGGCAGAAACTCGCATCCGGACAGACTTCGATGCCACCAGGACAACCTTCACCGGCAACGGACAACCATCGAGCCACGGACCACCCGACCAACACGCCGAGTGCGGTTACTTCCCACCGAGATTGATCATGCTTTTGACCGGCAAGTGCGGTCACCTCACGGATCTGGCCCACTTTTGGTGAATGCGCGTGCTGGGAGGCGACCAGGGTCAGTGGCGGACCGCGGTGAGGAGAACTCGTTTGCGCAGCAGCGCAAGACCGGCCCGGCCGAACATCTGTCGTTTGATCATCTTGATGTGGTTGACGCGGCCTTCGACTGGGCCTGAGTTCCAGGTCGTGGTCAGGCCGGCGGTGACGGCGTCGAGATCGGACTGCAAGCCGTTAGCGAACGACGTCAGGCCCGGCAAATCGTCGGCTCGGACGGCGGCGATCCACTCTGGCAAGAGTTCGCCCTGCAGCTTGGTCATCATCTCGCCGAAGGCGCGGACGTGACCTGCAGCGGCCCGCAGTTCCGGGCACTGCTCCAGGACGGCCTTCAGGCGAGGTTGGTCGTCTTCGGCGAGCGTGTCAGGATGCCGGGTCAGCCAACCGGTGACCCGGCGGACGGTCGGTGGCGCCGGAGCGATGGCTTCAGGGTTGAGGCGCCGTTGTTCGAGGTAGGCGCGAACCTGTCCGTAGGCGCCGGGGTATCCGAGCACGACGATCTCCCGGTGGAGCTGTAAGGCGTTGGTGCAGCCCGATTCCCATCGCTGCTGCAGATACGGCTTGAAGGGGTCGAGCTTGTTGGAGCGTGGGCCTTTCCACTTGCCGTCCACTATGTCCTGCCAGGTGGCGGCGCGGGCGTAGCGCTGAACGGTTTTCTGTCCCCAGCCCAGGCCTCGGGCGATGCCGCGGATGCTGTGGCCTTGAGCGAGCAGTTCGTCTACTCCCAACACCTTCGGTGTCACGGCGGATGGATCCGGTAACGACATGACCAGCCGAAGCAGAGTCGACCTGCTCGCCGGAGCGGACAAGGAGGTGGCAAGCCGTGGCCCGGCCCGTCCGGCCAGCGCCACCGCGATGCGCTCCAGCATCGCCCGCAGCAGTGGCCTCCGCCGCCCGTCTCGCACCGTCAACCCGTCGACCTGTTCGGCAAACGTCTTGACCAGACAGGCAGTGCCGTCGCAGAACCACCGGCGCACCCGCAGCCGGAGCACCAACTTCCGGCCAGCGACTGGCGAGTCGGCCAAGCGGCGCTCGTATCGGCTGTGCACGCGAGTCGCCGGATCACCGCACCTCGGGCAGGGCACTGCCTCCGCTCGCGGCGACGCCCACATCCACACCGCCCCGCCGACGACCTCGACCCGATCGACCAGCACTCCAGTCAGATGCGGCAACAGCACCGCTAACCCTTGATCAACACACGCTCAACATGATCACAGAGGCCGACCTTCGCCCACGCCGAGGCCAGATCCATCACCAAAAGTGGGCCAGATCCCACTTCACGCAGCCAAAGCCAACCGCCGCCTCACCGCCGCCAACCCCCGTCCCCTCAGCTCGCCGCCAGCACCGCCAGCGCCAGTTCCACCCACCGCTGCGCCGTAGCCGCCCCCGGCTCCACCGCGCTCTGCACCGCCAGCCCGCGCACCAGCGCCGTCACCGCCACCGACGCCCGCTCCGCGCGCACCGCGCCCAGCCGCCGCCCCGCCAGCTCCCGGCCGCGCAGCAGCTCGGTCAGCGCCACCCGGCTGCCCGCGCCGAACTCCACCAGTGCCCGCTCCGGCTCGTCGCTGCCCAGCACCAGGGTCAGCGCCTCCACCTCCAGGCGCAGCGCCCGCCAGCCCTGCACCGTGGAGACGAAGTCGTGGTAGGCGCGCACGTACCTGGCCACCACCGCGGGGGCGTCCAGTTCCGGTTCGGCGGCCAGTGCCCGCGCCTCCCGCTCGACGCCGCCGGCCAGGTCGGCCAGCACGGCGTGCAGCAGGCCCTGTTTGGAGCCGAACAGCGAGTAGATGGCGCCGATGGTCAGCCCGGCCTCGGTGGCGATGGCCTGGATGCCGACCCGGTGGTAGCCGTCGGCCAGGAACAGGTGGCGGGCAGCGGTGACCAGGGCGTGGCTGTTGCGGAGCTTGGACTCCGCTCTTCTGCCGGACATGGTCCATAGGATAGCGTCACTATTGAATAGCGTTGCTATCAGATGGGGTGGTCATGTTCGAGGGGATTCGGGCGGTGCTGGCCGGGCTGCCGGAGGTGGACCGGTATCCGACCGTGGACGAGCAGCAGGCGGAGCTGGACGAGCTGGCCGGGCGGTATCCGGAGCTGGTGACGGTGCGGCGGGTGGGCACCTCGCGGCAGGGCGAGCCGATCCGGGTGGCCTCGATCGGGGATGGGACGGCGAACGCGCTGGTGCTGGGCGGGCCGCATCCGAACGAGCCGGTGGGCGGGCTGACCGTGCGGGAGCTGGGCCGGTTGCTGTGCGCGCGGCCGGAGCTGCGGGCCGGGCTGCGCTGGCACCTGGTGCCGTGCATCGACCCGGACGGGGCCCGGCTGAACGAGAGCTGGTTCGCCAGCCCCGGCGACCGGGCGGCCTACGGGCGCGGCTTCTACCGGCCGGACCTGGCCGAGCAGCCGGAGTGGACCTTCCCGCACCTGGCCGAGCACTGGTACTTCGACCGGATGCTGCCGGAGACGGTCGCGCTGTCCCGGCTGATCGACGAGCTGCGCCCGGTGGTGCAAGCCTCGCTGCACAACGCCGAGTACGGCGGGCTGTTCCACTACACCACCGGCGCGAGCCCCGAGGTGGTGGCCGCGCTGGCCGCGGTGGCGGAGTGGACCGGCCTGCCGGGACAGCACACGGTGTGGGAGATCCCGGCCGTCAACGAGCTGGCCCCCGGCGTGTTGCGCCTGCCGCCGGTGGCCGAGCTGACCGAGGGCGCGCCCGCCGGCGAGGGCGCGTTCGGCGCGAGCAGCGCGGAGTACGCGGCCCGGCACGGCACGGTCACCGTGATCACCGAGGTGCCGATATGGGCCGATCCGCGTGCCGCCGACACCAGCCCGGCCGGGCAGCACCTCGCGGAAACCCTGACCGCCTGCTTGGCTGCTCTCTCGGCCGGAACCGAGGCGGTCGAGTCGGCGCTGACGGTGGCCGAACCCGCGTTGCGCCTGGACACCCCGCACCACCGGGGCCTGCGCGGCATGCTGAGCGCTGCCCACCGGATGCACGCGGGCTGGCAGCGGATCGCGGCAGGCCCGGACGGGGCGCGCCCGGCGACCGTGGCCGAAGTCTGTTCCTTCCAGTCGCTGCCGCACACCATGGTGCCGCGCATGGCAGGCACCCTGCTCCGGCTGCTGGACGCCGAGCGCGCCACGGGCAACGTGCGCCCGCCGCTGCGCGCGGCACGGGCGCAGGCGGAGGAGCTGTTCACCGAATGGCTGCGGGCGGGCGAGGAGCTGCCGGGCACACCGATCCCGTTGCGGCAGCAGGTCGCGGCACAGCTGGGCGCGGTGCTGGCCGCGGCGGCGGTGCTCAGAAGCTGAACCGGTACTCGCGGAAGATGTTGCGGCAGAACGGGATCGCGTTCATGACCTGATAGAGCCGCCGGTAGGCCGGGGACGGGATCTTGGCGTACCGAGCGGTGAAGGCGACCTCTTCCCGGCAGCGCAGTCGCGGGTGCCAGCGCTCCACCTCGCCGGCCTCGCGCAGGCCCCAGGCACCCAGCGGGGAGAGCTTGGCCAGCCAGCGCGCCCCGGCGTCGAAGTGCAGTTCACCGGAGCCGAAGTGCGTCACCAGGCGCTGGAGCAGCTGCCGCACCTCAGCCTCGCCCAGATAGGGCAGCAGGCCCTCGGCGATGACCAGGGCCGGGCGGTCGGCCGGGACACCGGTCAGCCAGGACGGGTCGGTGACTGAGGAACCGATCAGGTGGTAGTGCTCGCGTTCCGGGTACAGCTTGCGGCGCAGCTCGATCACCTTGGGCTGGTCCAGGTCGAACCAGTCCACAGTGGACGGCGGGGTCAGCCGGAGCGCGCGGCTGTCCAGGCCGCAGCCCAGGTGCAGCACCACGGCATCGGGGTGGCGGCGCAGGAAGTCGGCGGCCCAGTCGTCGAACTGGGTGGCGCGCAGGGCGACCAGGTACTGGTTGGCCTCCGGGCGGACCCGCCGGTGCAGCTTGGCGAAGTCGTAGTCGATCCGCCGGATCGCCTCGGCGGCATGGTGGTCGCCCAGTATCGGCTGTGGTGAGCCGCTTTCCCAGGCCCGCAGGTACAGCGTGCCGAGCAGGGTCCAGGTGACGTCGTCGTCGGCGACGCCGGTCAGGTCGAGCCGCTCCTCGCTCATGCGCCCAACCGTAGCCGGGCCGCCAACCCGTCCAGGTGCCGGGCCAGGCCGTGCTCGAACAACCCGTCCAGGTCCTCCACCACCGCTGCGTCCATTGTGGACAGATGGGGATAGCGGCCGGAGTTCAGGTGCGCCATGACCTCCTGCTCCCGTTCCCCCCACCACTCGCTGCTGGTCAGCCCGGTGTCCTTGGTCGCGGCCAGCTCGGCGGAGTGCGCGAGGGCCACGCCGCGGACGTAGGCGGGCAGGGTGATCGCCTCACGCAGGCGCTCGGTCAGACTGAGCTTGAGCCCGGCCAGCGCGGCCAGCGTCCACTCGGTGTGCGCCATGGCCTCCGGCACCAGCCGCGGCCGGGTGATCGAGACCAGCTCGGCCAGCCAGGGATGCGCGCGGTAGAGCGCCCACTGGGTGCGGGAGACCACGGTCAGCCGCGCGCGCCAGCCGGGCGGTGGCGGCACCGGCAGCGGGCGGCCGGCGAAGACCCGGCGCATCATCAGGTACACCAGCTCGTCCTTGCCGGCCAGGTGCCGGTACAGCGACATCGGCCCCGTGCCCAGCTCGGTGGCCAGGCGGCGCATGGACACCGCGTCCAGGCCCTCGGCATCGGCCAGCCGGATCGCCGCGGTGGTGATCCGGGCCCTGGTCAAGCTCGGCGCGGCAGCTGAGGACCGCCGGGGCGCACCGGCGGGGGCGCGGACCACGGTGCCCGCGCCCGGATGGGTCTCGACAAGTCCTTGTTGCCGCAACAGGTCCAGCGCCTTGGCCGCGGTGGCCAGCGCGACCCCCCACGCGCGCATCACCGCGCGGGTGGACGGCACCCGGTCACCCGGTCCCAGCTCACCTGCGGTGATCCGCGCGGCAATGGCGGCGGCAATGCGCCGGAACGGCGGTTCGATCTCGCTCACGAGCCCAAGTGTACTAGTACGGATTGGTGGAGTTATCTCCCCTGTCCGTTCGATTTCGTTGCGGTGAACCGCGCGAACTCGGCACAGTTCAGTCATGGCACCGATACAGCGTACGCAAGACGCCGTCGAGATCCTGTGCGACGCCTTCCTGGAGGAGGCGCTGACGCGGTGGATGTTCCCCGCTCCGCCCGAGCAGCGGCGGGTCAGCGCGGGCAGGTTGTTCGAGCAGGCGGTGGCGGAGTCGGCGAAGGCCGGAACCCTGGACGTCGCCGGCGCGGACGCGGCCGCGGTGTGGCTGCCGGTCCCGGCTGACGCGCGGATCGCCCCGCCGCCGGAGGTCGAACTGCCCGCCCGGCTGCGGATCCTGGTGGACCTGTTGGCCCAGCGGCATCCCATCGAGCAACCGCACCTGTACCTGGCGTTCCTGGGGGTGACGCCAGGCAAGCAGGGACTCGGTCTCGGCGGGGCGCTGCTGGCCGAGGGCCTGCGCCGGGCCGAGGCCGAGGGGCTGCCCGCGTACCTGGAGGCCAGCTCAAGCCGGAACCTGCCGCTGTACGAGCGGCACGGCTTCCGGCAGCTGGGGAACCCGATCGAACTGCCCGACGGCCCGACCGTGTGGCCGATGTGGCGCGATACCAAGGAGAACTGACATGTCGAACACGATCGTCGCCGGTGGCGGCGGCTCGGACTTCCTGACCCTGCGCCAGGTGAGCGCCAGCGGTGACCAGGCCGCGATCGGCGGCACGCTGGCCGAGGCGGCGCAGCAGACCTATGGCTGGCGGCCGATTCCGGCGGACCGGCGCAAGGAGCTGGCCCGGCGGCGCTGGTTCCAGCTGAACTGGCCGCAGCACCACGAGCGGATGCGGGGCGCGGCAACGGCTCTCGGCCTGGATTTCGACGCGGCTGAGTACTATGTGGACGGTCTGAGCCCGGTGCCCGGCGGCTCGGCCTGTTCGGCGACGCACGTGCCGCCGAACCAGACCGAGGAGGGCCGTGGGCTGCTCGCCCGCAACTACGACTTCTTCACCACCAGCCAGGCCGAGCTGTTCGCGATGATGACCGGCGCCCAGGTGCCGCCCTCGACCGACCCGCCGATGGCCTCCCGGCCGACCCTGGTGCACAGCAGGCCGGTCGACGGCCCGGCCACGCTGGTGCTGACCATGGACACCCTGGACGGCTGCATGGACGGCATCAACGAGCACGGCCTCGCGGTGGTGCTGCTGATCGCCGACGCGGAGAACGCCACCGCCCCGGTGGACGAGGGTCCGCAGGTCGGCGTGAACAGCGTGCAGCTGCCCCGGTTCCTGCTGGACACCTGCCGGACCGCCGAGGAGGCCCGGGCCGCGCTGCTGCACGCCAAGCAGTACGACATGGGCACTCCCCTGCACTACCTGGTCGCCGACGCCGGCGGGGACGCCTTCGTCTGGGAGCGCGGGCCGGGCGGGAACGAGCACATCACCGACGGCGACGGCGCGCTGTGCGTGACCAACCACCTGCTGCACCGGCACCCCAGCGCGGAGAACCTGCCCGAGGACAACGTGGAGACGCTGTTCACCTTCCAGCGCTACCAGCAGCTGACCAAGAGCACCGGGGCGACCATGTCCGCGGACTCGCTGCGCGCCGCGCTGGCCGACATCGGCTTCGACGCCAGCTCGCCGACCGACTACCCGATCCGCACGCTGTGGCGCACGGTGTTCGACCTGGGCGCGGGCACCATGTCGGCGAAGTTCTACCTCGCCGACGGCCGCTACACCGAAGAGCTGGTCTTCTCGGTGTAGCAACCGGATTCACAGCCGCACCACCCGGTCGGCCATCCGGTCCACCACCGCCTCATCGTGACTGATCAGCACGATGGCCAGGCCGAGGGTGTCGCGCAACTCGTCGAGCAGGTCCAGGATCGCGGTCCTGGTGCCGGGGTCCAGCGCCGAGGTGATCTCGTCGCACACCAGCACTTCCGGCCCCGCGGCCAGCGCCCTGGCCAGGTTGACCCGCTGGCGTTCCCCGCCGGAGAGCCGGGCCGGGCGGTGCTCGGCCAGCCCGGGGTCCAGGTGCACCCGGCGCAACAGCCGGGTCACCTCGGCCGCGCGGTCGGCCCTGGGCAGGCGCAGCGGGCGGGACAGCGCGGTGCGCACGGGCTCGCGGGGGTTCAGCGCGCCGAGGGAGTCCTGCGCCACCAAGGCGATCGCGCGGCGGCGCGGGGCCGGGCTGTGCAGGGTGATGCGGCCGCGGCTGGGGCGGTGCAGGCCGACCAGGCAGCGGGCGGCGGTGGTCTTGCCGGAGCCGGAAGGTCCGGTGAGAGCCAGGCATTCGCCCGCTGCCAGGTCGAAGGAGAGGTCGCGGAGGACCGGGGTGTGGTCGTGGGTGGCGGAGAGCTCGCGGACGCTGAGCAGCGGGCGGGGCGAGCGGGCGGCCGGATGTGCGGGCGCGGCGGGCGGAGCGGGGGCTGGGCGATCGGCCGGGGCGGGCCGAGCGGTGGCCGGTTGACCGGGGACGGCGGGCCGAGCGGCGGCCGGGTGCGCGGGCTCTGCGGGCCGAGCGGCGGCCGGGCGTGCGAGCGGGGCTGGTTCTGCCGGGGATCGGTCCAGCGACACCACCTTCCGCGCCAGGTCCCGGACCAGGTTCGCGTCGTGGCTGATCACCACCGCCGCGGCCTTGGTGCGGCGCAGGTGGTCCTGGAGCACCGCGCGGAACTCCACCGCCAGCCGCGCGTCCAGCCCGCTGGTCGGCTCGTCCAGCACCAGCAGCCTCGGCATCGCCGCCAGCGCGATGGCCAGCGCGATCCGCTGCGCCTGCCCGCCGGAGACCTGGTGCGGGTAGCGGCGCAGGAACCCGGGATCGGCGGGCAGGTTCAGCCGGTGCAGCAGCGCGGTGGTCTCGGCCGGGTCTCGGGCGGTGTCGGCGAGCTGGTTGCGCAGGCGGCGGGCGGGGTTGAGGCCCGCCTTGGGGTCCTGGCCGAGATAGCTGATCACCTGGCCGCGCAGGTCGTGTGCCGAGGGATCAGCGAACATGTCGGTTCCGGCCACCTTGACGATTCCACTGTGGACGGACAGGCCGGGGCGGAGGTGGCCGAGCAGGGCGAGTGCGGCGGTGGTCTTGCCCGAGCCGGAGCGGCCGACCAGCGCGAGCACCTCTCCCTCGGCCAGCGCGAAGGACAGCCCGTCGACCAGGCGGCGACCGGCGGGGCAGGTGATCACCAGGTCGGTCACCGAGGCGATCACGTGGCCACCCTGCCCCACTGGTCGGCCAGCAGGTTGACTCCGATCACGAAGGCCGCCAACAGCATCGCGGGCGCGAGCACCGGCCAGGCGGTCAGCGACAGCCCGGCCAGGTTCTCCGCGACCATCTGGCCCCAGTTCGGCGCCGGCGCGCCGTGGCCGAGGCCGAGGAAGCCCGCGGTGGAGCTGAGGTAGATCGCGGCCACGAAGCGCACTCCCGCGTCGGCGAGCAGTTGGCCGCGGATGTTGGGCAGGATGTCGTGCCGCAGCAGGGAGAACACGCTGTCGCCCCGGGCGCGGGCCACCTCGACGTAGCCCTGGGCGGCGACCGCGCTGGTCGCCGCGCGCACCACCCTGGCGCTCATCGGCGCGGTGGTGAGCACCACGGCCAGCACGATCACCAGGTCACAGCCGGGAAATCCGGCCGCCAGCACCAGCAGCACCAGCAGCGGCGGGGCCACGGTGAGCGCGTCCAGCACCCGGATCGCCAACCGGCCCCAGCGGTTCGGGTACAGCCCGGCGAGCATCCCGGCCAGCCCGCCGAGCGCGGTGGAGACCACAGTGGCCAGCGCGGACAGGCCGAGCACCAGGTAACCGCCGTGCAGCAGCCGGGTCAGCACGTCCCGGCCGAGCTTGTCGGTGCCCAGCAGGCAGTGGTGGTCCGGCGGCTGGAACGGCGCGCCGACCGGGGTGGTCGGCGACCCGGCCCCCAGGAACGGGCCGAGCAGTGCCACCGCGACCACCAGCGCGCACACCGAGAACGCGGTCCAGCGGCGGATCACGAGGCCGCCCACGGGGTGAGCAACCGGGTGCACACATCACCCAACAGCAGCGCCAGCAACGTGATCGCGCACAGCAGCAGCGCGACCCCTTGCAGGGTGGGCACATCGCGCAGGGTCACCGCGGTGGTCAGCGCCGAGCCGAGGCCCGGGTAGTTGAACACCGTCTCCACCACCACCGCGCCGCCGAGCAGGCCGCCCGCGCCGGTGGCCAGCACCTGCACCGCGGGCGCCAGGGTGTTCGGCAGGATGTGCCGCAGCACCAGGCGCCGGCCGCGGATCCCGTTGAGCCGCGCGGTTTCCAGGTACGGCGCGGCCAGGATCCCGGCCACCGCGGCCCGGATCAGCCGGGTGGTGGCGGCCAGGCTGAGCAGCAGCAGGGTGAGCACCGGCAGCACCAGCGTCTCCGGGGCGTCCAGCGCGGAACCGCCCAGCGGCACCACCGCCACCCCCGGCACCAGGCCCAGGGTGTGGGTGAGCAGGGCCAGCAGCAGTCCGGCGGTGAGGAACTCGGGCACGCCCACGCCGAGCAGGGTCGCGCCGGAGATCAGCCGGTCCTGCACGCTGCCCGGCCGCAGCCCCGCGGTGACCCCGAGCAGCAGCGCCAACGGGATCAGCAGCGCGTACACCACCCCGGCCAGCAGCAGGCTGTTGGGCAGGCTGTCGCCGAGGATGTCGGCCACCGGCCGCCCGCCGATCAGCGAGCGTCCGAGATCCCCGTGCAGCGCACCGCCTGCCCACTCCAGGTACCGGTCCACCGCGGGACGGTCCAGGCCCAGCTCGGCCCGGACCCGCGCCAGCTGCGCGGGGGTGGCGTTCGGTCCGGCGACCACACCGACCGCGTCGCCCGGCAGCACCTCGGTGGCGGCGAACACCGCGATCGAGAGCGCCACCATGGTCAGCGCGGCGGGCAGCAACCGGTGCAGCACATAACGGAACGCGCTCACCGCAGACCGGTGTGCAGGAAGCCGGGGTACTGCTCCAGCAACCCGTCGCCGGGGGCCACGCTGGGGTTGGCCGCGCACAGCATCGGCCGGAACGCGGGCACGATGGTGTTGCCCTCGGCCCACAGCAGGCGCTGCGCGGCCACCGCGGCCGCCTTGCTCTTGCCCGCGTCCGCGGTGCCCCTGGCCTGCACGACGAGTGCGTCCACATCGGGCCGGTTCCAGCCGAACCCGCCGGGCGAGCCCGCGGTGAACAGCGACTGGTAGTACAGCATCGCGGGCACCGCCACCGAGTAGCTGCCCGCGAACGGCAGCTGGGTGTAGGCCATGTAGTCGGTGAACAGCTGCCCCGGCGGGCGGGCGTCCAGCTTCGCGCGCACCCCGACCTTGCTCAGGTGCTCCACCACCAGGGTCGCCGCCTCCACCATGCCCGCGGTCTCCGGGCCGGTGGTCAGGGTGATCGGCAGGTTCGCCGCCCCGGCCTCGCGCAGCAGCGCGCGGGCGCGGTCCGGGTCGTAGTTGAGCTGCTCCACCTCGCCCGCGTAGTCGGGAAAACCTAGCGAGAACAGGTCGTTGCCGATGTGCCCGCGCCCGAACAACACATTGTCCACAATGGACCGTCGGTCGATGGCGTACTTGAACGCCTGCCGCACCCGCAGGTCCTGGAACGGCTGGTGGCCCAGGTTCAGCTCGAAGACCAGGCCGGTGGACAGCGCCATCGCCGACTCCAGCACCCGGACGCTGTTGTCGGTGGCCAGCACCTTGGCCTGCACCGGGGTCAGGTCGTGCACGAAGTCGACCTGGTGGCCGCGCAGGGCGTTCAGCCGCGCCTCGGGGTCGGCGATGGACAGCAGCTCCACCCCGTCCAGCCGGGGCGGGCTGAGATCGTCACCGGCGAACCCGTCGTGCCTGGCCAGCTTGCTGCCGCGGCCGGGCTCGAACTCGATGAGCTTGAACGGCCCGCAGGTGGGCAGCTCCTTGGTCACGTTGGTGGTGCCCGCCTTGAGCACGTAGGCGGTGCCCATGCACAGCACCAGGTGCCCGTCCGCGATGGGCTTGCGGGTGGGCAGCAGCACCTTGTCGTCCCCGTCGGCCCTGGCGCGGTCGAGATCGAAGTCGGCCAGCAGCCGCACGTAGTGCCCGGTGCCGGTGCTCGCGGCCAGCGCGAGCGAGGCGAGCACGTCGCGGGAGGTGACCGGGCTGCCGTCGGTGAACTTCAGTCCCTTGCGCACGCGCAGGGTGTAGCTGGACAGGTCGGCGGCCCGGTCGATGCCGGTCAGCACCTGGTAGCGCACGCCGTCGGGGGCGTTCGGGTCCAGGGTGCCGAGCACGCCGTGCAGAGCCTTGGCGCGCGCGGTGTCCAGGGTGCTGGACTGCTGGAACGGTTGCAGCGTCTCGGCCGCGCCGGAGCCGACCAGCGCGGCGCGCAGGGTGCCGCCGGGCTTGGCGGGGCCCGCGGTGGTCGTCGGCGAGGTGGCCGGGCCACCGGAGCATCCGGCCAGCACCGACCCGCCGGCCACCCCCGCGGCAGCCACGGCGAGGCCGCGCAACACTGTGCGGCGACTCAGGTTCCTGTCCACCGTGAAGCTCCTGTCGTTCATGTCGTGCACCCCAGTTGTTCGTGCGCGGTGACCGGATCGGGATCCTGGCCGCGCACCAGGTCAGGCTGGCCGAGCCGGCCGGTGAGGTCCTGCCAGGCCCGGACCGCGCCCAGCGTGAACTGCCCGTGCCGCAACGGGTCCCGGTCCGCCTCGATCGCGGCGGCCAGCTCGCGCACGGCGGCGGCCGCGGCGGCGGGCCAGGTCTGGTTGAAGACGTCCTGGTAGCTGCCGGGGCTGACCGGTCCGAGCAGGGTGCCGGTGGGCAGGGCGAGCCGCGGCCCGGCCAGCTCCAGCGCGCCGTGGGCGTCCCGGTCGGCGTGCAGCCTCGGGGTCCAGACCACCGGGCCGTGCGTGTCGGCCAGGGTGAGCACGCCGCCGGGCATGCCCAAGGCGATGCGGTGCAGGAAATGGCCGTGGTTGTCCGGGTCGTCCGGGTTGATCTGGTTCTGCACCCGCAGCGTCACCGGCACCCCGCCGAGCACGCCCTGCGCCAGGCGGAACGGCGGGTCCTGCCGGGTCAGCGCGCGCAGCTCCGCACCGGGCTGCGGCAGCGCCTCCCAGGCCCAGGGGCGCAGTGTGCCCAGGGTGCGGCCGAGCAGCTCGACCATCGGGTAGCTGACCTGCACGCTGCACGCGGCGTCCAGGAACACCGGCTCCTGGGCGGCGCGCAGCCGGGCCGCGGCGGCCAGGAAGCGGGCGATCGGCTCGACATGCGGGTAGAAGGCGTTGAGCTGGTACTGGACCTTGTTGGCCCGCGCCAGTTTCAGGCAGGCGGTCAGCTCGTCCTGGTGCACCGGCTGCTCCTGCAGCACGTGCACTCCCCTGGCCAGGAACTCCTGCGCGAGCTCGGTGCCGCGCCCGCCGACCACGCCGGAACGCACCACCACACAGGCGATCCGCACCTCAGCCGGCACCTCGGCGACGCTGCCGTAGAGCGGCACGCCGAACTCCTCGGCGGTGGCGGTGGACTGCGGCCCGCCCCTGCCCAGGATGCCGGCCAGCTCGAGCTCCGGGGCGAGCCGGATGCCGCGGGCGTAGAAGCGGCCGAACGAGCCGCCTGCCACCACCACCTTCACAGCACGCCCTCCTCGTCCTCGGCCCCGGTGTCGATGATCGCCTCCAGCGCGGTGACCACGCCAGCGGAACGAACCCGCTCGATCAGGACTTCCGGTTCCAGCGCCTGGGCGGCGAAGTGCACGCCCGGCGGGATGGCGCCGGCCAGCACCTGTTCCACCGCGGCGACCGCGACGGTGGCGGTGAGCCGGTAGCTGTCCTCGGTGCGCAGCACGGCGGTGACCCGGTGCGGGGCGCCGTCGGCGGTGCGGCCCTCGGCACGCACGGTGATCACGTAGTACGGGCTGCGACCGGCCAGGTCCACCTCGGCCGCGGTGACCAGGTCGGCCACGGCGCGGTCCATTGTGGACGGTGAGTTCGGCGGTTCGGCGCGCCAGCGGGCCAGGGACATCCGGGCGCGGGAGCCGGGGAAGACGGTGTGCCACTCCACCCTGGCCGCGCCGAGGGTGTGAGCCAGGCGCTGGGCCTCGGTGCTGAGGTAGGGCTGGACGGTGACCGGGTCCGGGAAGAACGGCAGCCGGGTGTCCTCGGTGACCCGCAGCGCCCCTGGCCGCACCGTCCCGTCCTGCCAGGCGGCCAGTGCCTGCCCGTAGGAGCCGCCCGCGCCATCGGTCCCGGTCACGCTGAGCAGCATGTCGGCCGCGGCGGCTGGCGTGCAGCGTTCCAGCCCGCCGGCGTGCGCCGACACCCGGTCAAGGCTGGCAATACCTCTGCGGGTCAACCAAATCGGCAGCACGCCGGACAGACCTGGCACGGTGCCAGCGGACAGCACCGCGATGAAGTCCACTGGGAGAACAGCGGACCGGAGAGCTTCGTGCACCACGTCATCACCAAAAGCGTCCACATAGGACGCGCCGGCGACCAGTGCGGCCCTGGCGACCCGGTCCCCGAGGATGGCGGACGGGCCAGCGCAGTTGAGGACTACCGTACACCCTCGGCAGAACTCGGCCAGCCGGGCCTCGTCCGTGATGTCCGTCTCCACCACCTCGGCACCCGGCCTGACCTGCGCCGGCCGCCGCCGAAAACCCAGGCGCAGCGGCAACGGGAGCAACTCGGCGGCGGCCGAGCCGACCGCGCCGGAGGCGCCGAGCAGCCCGATCACCGGCCCGCCCCTGGCAGCAGGGCGAGCACACCGGCGGCGTTGGCCGGGCCGAGGCAGGTGAAGTGGTCGCCGGGGATCTCCTCGATCCGCAGCTCGCCGAGGCACAGTTCCTGCCAGTACGCGGTCATGCCGGCGTGCAGGTCGGGCACGAAGTGCACGTCGCCGCGGTCCATCAGGAAGGTGATGTCCCCGGCGTAGGGCTCGGCCTCGAACGTGGTGACCGCACGCAGGCTGTGCGCGAACACCGCGAAGCTGCCCGCCAGGTCGACCGGTTCGGCCAGCAGCGCGCCGATCGCGGCCAGCCGCTGCTCGTGCGGGCGCAGGGCCAGCGCGCCGAACCGGGCGGCGACCTCGGCGAACTCGCCGTCCAGCGCGGCGAAGCAGCCGTCGGGCAGCAGGCCGGGGCTGTGCCGGAGCACGGCCTGCACGGCCGCGCCGAGCCGCTGCTCGTCCTCGGGATAGCCGAGCCGGGCCGGGTCGACCTCCAGCAACCTGGCGAAGGCATATTCCAGCAGCAGCTGATCCTCGATGCGGTAGGGCATGCGGTAGCAGCTGATCACGGTGAGGCTGTCCACCTCGGTCCCGGACTCAGTGAGGGTGCGGGCCAGCTCGGTGGCCAGCAGGCCGCCCATGCAGTAGCCGACCACGTCCACCCGGTTGTGCCCGGCCGCGCGCAACTCCCTGGCGTAGTCGGCGGCCAGCCTGGGCAGCAGCACCTCCGCCGGAATGTCCACATAGGACACTGCCGGTTCCAGGCCGAGCACGGTGCGCCCGCCGCGGCGCAGCTGCTCGACCATGGCGCGGTAGGGCGCGAGGGTGCCGCTGCCGTCGTGCACCAGCACCAGCGCGGGTTCCTCGTGGCCCGGCACCAGCTCGACCAGCGAACTGCCACCGCCGTGCTGGCCGGTGGTGGCGGGCGCGGCGCGGAGGTGGTCGGCGTAGTCGGCCACGGTGGTGCCGCGCAGCACGATCCGCAGCTGGGTCTCCCAGTCAAGGGCGGCGGCCGCGGGGACCTGCTCGCGCATCCGGCCGACCACCTTGGCGGCCAGCAGCGAGTCACCGCCGAGGGCGAAGAAGTCCTCGTCCCGGCCGACCCGGTCCCGGTTGAGCAGTTCGGCCCACACCTGGGCCAGCGCGGTCTCCAACTCGTCGCGCGGCGGTTCGGCGCTGGCCTCCGGCGCGCCGGACTCCACCGGCAGCCGGGACTTCAACGCGGCACGGTCGAGCTTGCCGTTGGCGGACAACGGCAGCTCGTCCACGATGTACAGCTGGGCGGGCAGCATGTGCTCGGGCAGCCGCTCGGCGAGGTGGCGGCGCAGCGCGGTCTCGGTGACCGGCTGCCGGTCGGTCTTCACCCTGGCCACGAACACGTGCTGGCCCACCTCGGGGAAGTGGTCCTGCGGCCGGGGCAGGCAGGCCAGGACCTCCGCGCCGACGCCATCGAGCTGCTCGCGCCACTCCGGCGCGGAGAGGAACACCCGGTGGTCGTGCCGCCGCAGGTCCTCATAGCCGGTCAGGCCCTCGTGGAACTCCTTGGAGATCAGCAGCGGGTGGTTGTCGCCGGTGGCGTCGATGAACACCAGGTGCCCGCCGGGCCGCAGCACCTCGCGGAGCCGGGCCAGCACGGTCGGGATGTGCTTGGCGTTGTGCAGCACGTTGGCGCACAGCACCACGTCCACCGAGTTCGGCCGCACGTCCTGCCGGACCAGGTCCACGTTGAGGTCGAAGATCCCGTAGTCCACCCAGGGGTAGCCGGCGTAGCGCTTGCTCGCCTCGGTGAGGAAGAACTGGGACAGGTCGGTGAACCGGTAGCGCACGTCGAACCCGGCCAGCGCCGGGATGAGGTCGGTGCTGGTGCCGCCGATGCCCGCGCCGACCTCCAGGATCCGCAGCGGTTCCGGCCCTTGGTGCGCCGCGGCGATCTCCCGGACCGCGCCCACCACGAACTGGTTGATGTACCGGCCGATCAGGTTGGTCTGGTAGATCGCCTCCGCCACGGTGAGCTTGCCCTGCGGGAACAGCAGGGTGAGCGGGTCGATCTCGTCCCGGAACAGCGCGGGCAGGTGCGCGGCGCTGTCCCGCACGTAGTCGACCAGCTCGCGCCCGTAGCGGAGCTCGACCTGGAGTTCGTCCACTGTGGACCAGAGAGCGTCGGTCTCGCCCTCGGCGCGCAGGCCGTGGTAGTGCTCGCCGTCGCGGTGCAGCAGTCCGGCTGCGGTGAGCGCGTGCAGCCAGCGGTGCACGAGGTCGTGGTGCCGGGGCACCGCGCCAAGCGCCTCGATCACTTCGGCGGCGGAGTGCCTTGCCCCGGCGGAGAATAATCCGGCGTCGTGCAGCGTCCCGGCCATGATGCGCAGGGTGACCCGGTCGAAGGCGGCGGTGAACGCGGCGTAGCGGTCCGGGTCGCGGTCGGCGACCACCGCGTTCGCCCTGGCTGCGGCCCGGTCGGCCAGCTCCGCGGGCAGTGCACTGTCCGATGTGGACTTGGCGGCCGGGGTGGCGAAGGCGACCAGCCTGCGGTCCAAGGTGGTGTCGCCGACGACCAGTGCGGCGGCCGAGCCGACGGCCGGGTGGGTGGTCAGCGCGGACTCCACCTCGGCCAGCTCGATCCGGTGGCCGCGGATCTTGACCTGGTTGTCCTCCCGGCCGAGGAACTCGATCACGCCCTGTTCCCGGTAGCGGCCGAGATCACCGGTGCGGTACAGGCGTTCCCCGGTGACCGGGTGCCTGCGGAAGCGTTCCGCGGTGCGCTCGGCGTCACCGAGGTAGCCGAGGGCGAGGCCATGGCCGCCGATGTACAGCTCACCGGGCACCCAGTCCGGGCAGGGCCGCAGGGCGTGGTCGAGCACGTGGAAGGTCTGGTTGGTCAGCGGGGTGCCGTAGGGGATGCTGCGCACCCCGGCCGGGACCTCGCCGATGGGGTGGTGGATGGACCAGATGGCGGCCTCGGTGGCGCCACCGAGGCTGGTCAGCTGGAGCTGGGGGATGCGGGCGCGCACCCGGTCGGGCAGGGTGACCGGGATCCAGTCGCCGGAGAGCAGCGCGGTGCGCAGGCTGGGCAGCTCGACCCCGGGTTCGGCCTCCAGGTAGTGCTGGAGCATCTCCAGCTGCGCGGGCACCGAGTTCCACACCGTGACGCCGTGCCTGGCAACAAGTTCCGCCCAGTGCGAAGGGTCCCCCTTGCGGTCGGCGGCGGGCAGCACCAGCGCGCCACCGGCACCGAGCACGCCGAAGATGTCGTAGACGGACAGGTCGAAGCCCAGGCCGGCCAGGCCGAGCACCCGGTCCGCGCCGGTCACCGCGAAGCGATGGTTGATGTCGCGCACGGTGTTGAGCACGGCGCGGTGGCTCATCATGACGCCCTTGGGCGTGCCGGTGGAGCCGGAGGTGTAGATGACGTAGGCCAGTTCGTCCGGATGCGTGTCCAGTTGCGGCAGAACGGTTCCGGCCGGTTCGAGCGCGTCGACCGCGACCACCTGCACGGTCTCCGGCCAGGTGCCGGCGGCGAGCCAGGACTGGGTGAGCACCAGGCGGCAGCCCGCGTCGGCCAGCACCAGGTCGCGACGGGCGGCGGGCTGGTTGGTGTCCACCGGCACGTACGCGCCGCCGCCGAGCAGCACGCCGAGCACGGCGGCGACCTGCTCGATCCCCTTGTCCATCACCACCGCGACCCGGCCACCCCCGGCCGCGTGCACGGTCCGGGCGACCGCGGTGGCCTGGCGCAGCAGCTCGCCGAAGCTGACCACCCGGTCCCCGGCGAACAGCGCCGGAGCGTCCGGTGTGGACAGTGCCGACCGCACGAAGTCCTCGTGCAGCAATCCAGTCGGCAGCGGAGCCGTCGTGGCGTTGACCCGCTCGCGGACCGCGCGCTGGCTCGCGGGCAGGGCGATCGGGTCGGCCGCGGTCCAGGCGGTCTCCTCGGCGGCCAGGCTCCGGAGCAGGTCGGCGAAGGCGGCGAAGGCGTCCTCGACCAGGCCGTCCGGGAACAGGCCGGTGCGCACGTCCCAGTTGAGCAGCAGCTGCCCCTTGGCCTCCATGGCCTGACAGTCGATCCACACCTGCGGGGTCTGGGTGATGCCAAAACCCAGTTCGCCCAAGGCGAGCAGGCCGTTGGCGTGCGCCTCGTCAGAGTCGTCGCCCAGACCGATCATGCTGGTGAACACCACCGGCATCAGCGCGGCGGCCCGGCCGCGGCGGCGGGCCAGCTCGCGGAGCACCTCCACGCCGGTGCACAGCCGGTGGTCCATGTCCGCCCACAGCCTCGCTTGCAGGGCCTGGGTGAGCCCGGCCAGGTCACGGGGTTCGGTGCGGTCGACCTCCAGCAGGTTGACCGAGGTGAAGTCGCCGATCAGCTGGTCCACCTGCGGGTGCAGCGGCAGCCGGTTGAGCAGGGTGACGTTGAGGGTGAACCGCGGGTTGCGGCTCCACCGGCCGATCACCTCGGCGAACACCGAGAGCACCGCGGCCGAGGCGGTGACCCCGTGCCGGGCGGCCAGGCCGCGCAGCGCGGACCATTCCACTGTGGACAGTGTGATCCGGTGCCTGGTGAACTCGGCCCGGCCGCGGCTGCGGGCGTTGTCGGCCAGGGGCAGCTCGGGCGCGCCGGGCAGGCTGTCGATGCGGCCCCACCAGTAGGCGTGGTCGCGGGCGCGGGCCGCGGCGTGCGCGGAGCCGCTGTCGCCGAGGGCGCGTTCGGCCAGCACGTAGTCCCGGAAGGTGATCTCCAGCTCGGGCAGCGGCCGGTCCGGGTGGTGGTAGAGCCTGCCCAGCTCGGTGAGCAGCCGGTTGACGCTGAGGTAGTCGGCGATGAGCAGGTCCACCGAGATGTGCAGCACCGCGCGGTCATCGGCGCGGGTGAGCCTCAGGTCGTAGAGCGGCCACTGATCCGGCTGGTAGATGTGGTCGGCCAGGGCCATCCTGGTGCGCTCGATCGCCTCGGCCACCTCGGTCTCCGGCCTGCCCCGCAGGTCGTTCGTCCTGATCGGACGGTCCGGCACCTCGGCCAGCACCTGCTGGTAGCCGCCGGGGTGCACGACCGCGCGGAGCATGTCGTGGCGGCGCACCAGGATCGCCCAGGCGGCGGAGAGCCGGTCCGGGTCCAGGTCGGGGAAGGTCAGCTCCAGGTAGCCGTGGCAGGACACGCCGCCGTAGTCGAAGGCGTCCTGGCGGCCGAGCAGGTAGGCGGCCTGGATGTCGGTGAGCGGGAAGGGTTCGGTGCGCTCCTCGGGCCGGGCGGTGAGCGCGGCCTCGCCTGCCTGCTCGGTGAGGTGGGCGAGCACGGTGCTCTTGTGCGCCTTCAGCCGGGCGAGCAGGTCGCCGGTGAGCACTCCGGCGGGGGCGCGGTAGCGCAGCTGCCCCTCGTCGGCCCACAGCCGGACGCCCAGGGCGCCGAGCTCGGCGAGCAGTGCGGCAACGGGTTGGCGTGCGGTCACAGGGCACCTTCTTCGAAGGACAGCTCAGGGTCGAGCTGCTGGGTCTGGGTGAGTGCCGCGAGCGCGGCGATGGTGGGGGCGGCGAAGAGCTGGCGCAGGCTCAGCTCAAGGCCGAACTCGTTGTGCACCATGGCGACCAGCTTCATGGCCAGCACCGAGTCGCCACCGAGGGCGAAGAAGTTCTCCTGCCGTCCCAGGCCGGGCAGGCCGAGCAGCCTGACCCACAGCGCGGCCAGCCGGGTCTCCAGCTCGCCCCTCGGCTCGTCACCGCCCTGGTCGCCGGTGGCCTCGGCCAGCTGGGCCAGCGCCTTGCGGTCGACCTTTCCGTTGGCGGTCAACGGAAACTCGGCGACCTGGTCGATCCGGGGCGGCACCGCGTAGGCGGGCAGGCGTTCACCGAGGAAGGCGTGCATGCCGGTGGTGTCCAGATTCACCTGCTCCAGCACGAAGGCGTGCAGGCGCTGCTGACCGCGTTCGCCGAGGGCGATGGCCACCGCCTGGCGCACCAACGGATGCGCCTCGATCGCGGCCTCCACCTCCCCGAGCTCGATCCGGTGGCCGCGGATCTTGACCTGGTGGTCGACCCGGCCGACGAACTCCAGGGTGCCGTCCGGCCAGTAGCGGCCCAGGTCGCCGGTGCGGTACCAGCGCTGCCCATCGTGCTCGACGAACCGGGCCGCGGTGCGCTCGGGATCGCCGCGGTAACCGGTGGCCACCCCCACGCCGCCGATCCACAGTTCACCGGGTGCCCAGTCCGGGCGGTCCCGGCCGCGTT
The DNA here is from genome assembly GCF_023897065.1 of Crossiella sp. SN42. Classification (GTDB taxonomy): domain Bacteria; phylum Actinomycetota; class Actinomycetes; order Mycobacteriales; family Pseudonocardiaceae; genus Crossiella. Next base: position 108,531 of record NZ_JAMHIV010000020.1, on the reverse strand, counting down.
CGTCGACCACCCGGTAGCGCTGGTTGCGCAGCGGGAAGCCGTAGGGCACCGACGTCCAGTGCCGCGGCACCTCGCGCACGGTCAGCGCGTTGGACCAGATGGCCGCCTCGGTCGCGCCCCCGAGCGCGACCAGACGGCAGTCGGGGGTGACCGCGCGCAGCCGCGCCGGCAGGTCCAGGCCGACCCAGTCACCGCTGAGCAGGGCCAGCCGCAACGGCGGGACCTCCGCGGTCTCCCCCGCGACCAGCAGCATGTCCAGCAGCGCGGGCACCGTGTTCCACACCGTGACCCGGTGCTCGCGGCACAGCTGGAGCCAGCGCCCGGCCTCGCGCCGCTCCTCCTCGCCGATGAGCACCAGCGCGCCACCGGCGGCGAGCAGGCCGAAGATGTCGTAGACGGACAGGTCGAACTCCAGCCCCGACACCGCGAGCACCCGGTCCTCGGGACCAACGCCGAAGCGCTCGTTGATGTCCTCGACGGTGTTGACCGCGGCCCGGTGCGAGACCTCAACGCCCTTGGGCTCGCCGGTGGAGCCGGAGGTGGCGATCAGGTACGCGGTGCTCGCGCGGTCCACCCTGATCGGCGCGGGCAGCGGCACGGCTCGCTGAGCGTCCACAATGGACTCTTCATCCAGGCTGGTGACCACGTTGGCGATCCGCCGGATCCGCTCCCGGCGCTCCGCCGGGTGGTCTACGCCGATCGGCACGTAACTGCCACCGGCGGCGAGCGCGCCGAGCACGGCGGTGATCTGCGCCGGCCCCTTGGGCAGGGTGACCGCCACCGAGTCACCGGGCTGGACGCCCGCCGCGACCAGGTGCCCGGCCACCCGCAGCGCACGTTCGGCCAGTTCGCGGTAGGTCAGCTCGCCGCCGTCCCAGCACAGCGCGATCCGCTCCGGCGCTGCCGCGGCCGCGGCGAAGAAACCCTCGTGCAGCAACCGGTCCGGCTCCGGACCTTCGGTCTGGTTGACCCGCTGCCGCACGGTTCGCTGGTCGGCGGGCAGCAGCTCCGGCAGCGGCTGCTCCCAGACCGCCGGATCCTCGGCCAGCCGCCACACCAGGTCGCGGTAGGCGGTGAACATCGCGTCCAGCAGCCCGGCCGGGAACAGCTCGGCCACCGCGTCCCAGTGGCAGACCAGGTCGCCCGCGGCCTCGTAGACCTGCTGGTCCAGCCACACCTGCGGGGTCTGCGAGATGGCCCAGACCTGTTCCAGCCGGGCCGCGGCCAGGTTCTCCCACATGGACTGGTCGAGGCCGAGCGCGCTGGTGAACACCACCGGCATCGCGGCCGCGGCCACACTGCCCAGCCGCCTGGCCAGTTCGCGCTGCACCCGCACCGCGGAGAAGTCCCGGTGCTCCAGGTCCCTGGCCAGCTGGCCCTGGGTGCGGCGCACCGCGGCGACCCAGCTCTCCCCGGGTTCGGGCCGGTGCGCGAACAGGGCCAGCGAGGTGAAGTCGCCGACGATGTTGGCCAGGTCGGGGTGCAGGTCCCTGCGGTCGAACAGGGTCAGGTTGACCGTCAGCTCCTGCTGCGCGCTCCAGGCGGCCAGCACCTCGGCGTAGCAGTGCAGCAGCACCGCGGACGGGGTGAGGCGGTGCGCGCGGGCGAGGTCCTTGATCCGCTGCCAGTCCCGCGCGGGCAGCCGGGCGGAGCGGCGGGTGAACCGCGGTCGCACCACGGTCGCCGGGTCCACGGCCAGTGGCAGCTGCGGGGCGGCGGGCAGCGCGGGCAGCCGGTCCAGCCAGTAGTCCACAGAGGACTGCCTGGCCAGGTCCACGCCTTCCACCGCGAGCAGGTAGTCCCGGAAGGAGACGTCCACTGTGGACAGTTCGGCGTCCGGGTCGACGTAGAGCCTGGCCGCCTCGGAGAGCACGATGAAGGTGCTCATGCCGTCGAAGACGATGTTGTCCAGGCTGATGCCGATGCGCAGCCGGTTGCCGCCGTGCCGGACTGCGCGGATGTCGAACAGCGGCCAGGTGGAAAGGTCGGTGACCCGGTGTGACAGCTCCTCGCGCAGTGCGGCCAGCGCGGCCTGCTCGTCGGTCCCGGCCTCGGTGACCTCGATGGTGAAGCGGGGCACCTCGGCCAGGACGCGCTGGCGGCCGTCGGCGTCGAAGACCGCGCGCAGCATCTCGTGCCGCCGGATCAGCCGGTTCCACACCTGGGCCAGGCGTTCGGGGTCCACGTCCACGCCGTCGAACTCGAAGTAGGAGTGCGCGCCGACCCCGCCGAGCACGAACTCGCCGCTGCGGCCGAGCAGGTAGGCGCGCTGCACGTCGGTGCACGGGAAGGGTTCGTGCCGGTTGGCCGGGTCGGGCCGCAGCGCAACCGAAGGCTCGTCCTCGGTCCGGCCACTGTGGACGGTGGCGGCGAAGTCGGCGAGCCGGGGGTTGCCGAAGAGCCGGTCCAGTCCGGCGTCGGCGAACCCGGCCGCGGCCAGCCGGGCGATCAGCCGGGTGGCGACCAGGCTGTCCCCGCCGAGCAGGAAGAAGTCGGACTCGCGACCGATCGCATCGACCCCGAGCACCTCGGCCCACACCGCGGCCACCGCGATCTCGGTCTCCCCCTGCGGCGGGGTGAGCAGCTGCTCCGGCGCGGCGTGCGCGGTGAGCTCGCGGCACACCCGGGCGCGGTCGATCTTGCCGTTGCCGGTGAGCGGGAGCTCCGGCAGCACCACCAGCAGGTCGGGCACCATGTGCGCGGGCAGTCGTTCGGCCACGGACGCCAGCACTTCAGCGGTGTCCACTTTGGACTCCGCAGTGATCGCGGCGAGCAGGCGGCGGCGGTCCGCGCTCGGCGTCACCACCGCGCGCCGCACCCCGGCGCACTGCTCCAGAGCGTGCTCGACCTCGCCCAGCTCGATCCGGTGGCCGCGGATCTTGACCTGGTGGTCGGCCCGGCCGAGGAACTCCAGGGTGCCGTCCGGCCAGTACCGGCCCAGGTCACCGGTGCGGTACCAGCGTCCTCCGTCATATTCCACAAAGGACTTCGCGGTCAGCTCGGCATCACCGCGGTAGCCGGTGGCCACCCCCGCGCCGCCGATCCACAGCTCACCGGGCACCCAGTCCGGCCGGTCCCGGCCGCTCTCGTCGACCACCCGGTAACGCTGGTTGCGCAACGGGAAGCCGTAGGGCACCGACACCCACTCGGCGGGCACCCGCTCGATCTCCAGCGCGTTGGACCAGATCGCCGCCTCGGTGGCGCCGCCGAGGGCGACCAGCAGGCAGTGCCCGTCGCTGGCCGCGCTCAGCCGGGGCTGGAGGTCCAGGCCCACCCAGTCCCCGGAGACCAGGGCAAGCCGCAAACTGTCCCGCAGCCCGCGCTCCCCCGCCGCGACCAGCAGCATGTCCAGCAGGGCGGGCACCGTGTTCCACACCGTGATCCCGTGCCGTCGCACCAGTTCCGCCCAGCGAGCGGCGTCCCGGCGTTCGTCCTCGGTGATGGTGACGATCGAGCCGCCGGCGGCGAGCGGCCCGAAGATGTCGTACACGGAGAGGTCGAAGTCCAGTGCGGACACCGCGAGCACCCGGTCGCCGGGGCCGATGTCGAAGCGCTCGTTGACCTCCTCGACGGTGTTCACCGCGGCCCGGTGCGACACCTCGACACCCTTGGGTTCCCCGGTCGAGCCGGAGGTGAAGATCACGTACGCGGAGGCGTCCCCGGCCAGCCCGACCGGCGCGGGCAGTGGCATGCACCCGGCGGCGGCGGTGAGCGCGGCGGCGTCCACCGTGACGGAAACCCCGGCCCTGGCCAGGATTCGCGCGCGGCGCAGCGGCGGCTGGTCCACCCCGATCGGCACGTACATGCCGCCCGCGGCGAGCACCCCGAGCACACCGATGATCTGGTCCGCGCCCTTGGGCAGGGTCACCGCGACCGGGTCACCGGCGCACACCCCGGTGGCGGTCAGCCAGGCGGCCAGGCGCAGCGCGCGGGCGGCGACCGTGCCGTAGTCCAGGTCGCCGTCCGCGCCACGGATCGCGGTCCGGCGCGGATCCCGTTGAGCCCAGGCGAAGAAGTCCTCGTGCAGCAGTTTGCCGGACTCGACCCGGGTGCTCGCGTTGACGGCCTGGCGCACCGCTCGCTGCGCGGCAGGCAGCTCCAGTGGCGCTTGCTGGTCCCAGGTGTCGGCCTCCGCGGCGAGGTGGCCGACCAGGCGGGTGTAACCGTCGAACAGGTCGTCAATGAGACCCTCGGGGAACAGCTCGTCCACCGCATCCCAGGCCAGCAACAGCTCGCCGTTGTCCTCATAGACCTGGTGGTCCAGCCAGACCTGCGGGGTCTGGGACAGCATCCAGCTCCACTCCCCCAGCTCCGCGCGCACCCGGGGCGGGATGAACTCGCCGCCCAGGTTGCAGGCGAAGACCACCGGCGCGCTGCGCTCCCGTCCGGCGTCTGCCCTGGCCAGGTCGCGCAGCACCTCGATGCCGGAGTAGTCGGCGTGCTCGGCGTTGCGCCGCAAGGTGGTCTGCACGGCCTTCGCGCGGTCCACAAAGGACTGTGGTGCGGACACGTCGACAGGTAACAGCACCAGGTTGGTGAAGTCGGCGACCAGGTGCGGGACCTGGGCGTGCAACTGCTGCCGGTCGAACAGCGGCAGGTTGAGCAGGAACCGCGGCGCGGCGCTCCACCGGCCCAATGCCTCGGCGTAGGCGGTGGCCAGCGCCATGGCGACGGTGACCCCGCGGGCACGCGCCCGTTCCTGGAACCGCTGCCAGTCCGTTGTGGACAGTCGGTTGGTGCGGCGGCGGAACCGCGGCCGGTGCACGGTTTCCGGGGCGGTGGCCAGTGGCAGCTCTGGCCCGCCGGGCAGCTCGTCCAGCTGGTCCTGCCAGTAGGCCTTGGCGCGCTCGCGGTCGGTGGCGCGGGTGGCCTCGCGCTGGGCGAGGTACTGCGGGAAGCCGAAGTCCAGCGGCGGCAGGGCTTCGCCGCGGCCGGCGTACAGCTCGGCCAGGTCGGCCAACAGGATCTGGATGCTGAGCACGTCGGCGACCAGCAGGTCGATGTTGAGGTGCAGCACCGAGCCGCGGTCGAGCTGGCTGAGCTGGACGTCGAACACCTCGCCCCGCTCCACCGCCAGCCGCCGGTGCCCGAGCTGCTCGCGCACCTCGGCCAGCCGAAGCGCCGCAACGGGTTCGGCCAGCCCGGTGAGATCACGCACGGTCAGCCCCGGCCACGGGCTCTCCGGCCACACCTGCTGGGTGCCGTCCTCGTGGAACCGCGCCCGCAGCATCGGATGCCGCGCCGCCAGCGCCCGCACCGCCGCCTCCAGGCGTCCGGCATCCAGCGGTGATCCGGTCAGCTCCACGCAGGCGTGGCAGCCGACCCCGCCGAGCCGCTGGTCATCCCGCCGACCGATCCAGTACGCGTGCTGCACCGGGGTTAGGCCAAACGGCGCAGCCGGATCAACCGCGCGCACCACGGCCGGAGTGGCCACTTCCTGACTCTCGCCAAGGCGTCGGCACCACTCGCCAAGCGTCGGGTGCTCGGCCAGTTCCGCGGCCGAGACCCGGATCCCGGATCGCCGCCACCGCCCGACCAGCTGCATCAGCCGGATCGAGTCCAGTCCCAGCTGGAGCAGATCGTCCTGCTCCGCCAGGCTCTCCGGCGCCACCCCCAGCACCGCGGCGACCGTCTCCCGGACCGCATCGCGCGTCAACGCCCCGCCCACACAGGCACCCCATCCCCATCGACGTCACTCACCAGAGTGAGTACTTAGGGCAGCCTAACCTGAGCTTTTGTCCGTTGTTCAAACCGGTTTCGATTTTATGATGACGATCACGGCCCCGATCGACTCGGCGCTAGCGAAGCTCGTCGCACTACGGTTCGCCTGCCCGCCCGTACTGTGCCGGATTCCCCTACGTCTTGGACAGCCCTTCCACATAGACACCTTTGCGCTCCAGTTGACGAACCCCGCGCACATCTGCCCAGCCATCGATGATCACGTAGCGCAACCGGACCAACCCGGTCAGCGGTGTCAGGTCGAGTGTGTGCCTGCCGTGGTCGTCGAGCAGGACGAGCTGTTCCAGCGACTCGGCCGCGGCCAGCGCGCTCAGGTCCATGGCCAGGCCGGAGTCCCAGAGTTCCAGCCGGGTAAGCCGGGGCAGCAGCGGGCGCAGCACGGCCAGCCCACCGAGCGCGATCGCGCCACGCAGCACCAGCGTGCGCAGCGAGGTCAGCGCGCACAGGGCCTCCAGCCCGTTCCAGCGGCCGCTGATGGGCAGGTCGAGCCGGGTCAGGTTCGGGATCCGGTGCAGCGCGGGCAGTCCGGTCAGGCCGGGGGCCCGCACGGTCAGCTGCGCCAGCTCCGGCAGGTCGCCGTGGAAGCGCAGCCGGACCGGGTTCTCGTTGATGATGTGCAGCTCGCGCAACCCCGGCACCAGGTGCGCCCAGGCGGCTTGGGCCGCGTTGACCTGGACCGGGCCGTCCGGCCGGAACGGCACCTGCCTGGCGTAGTCCTCGGGATCGTAGTAGCGCCAGCAGTCCACCAGCACCCGCTGCACCTCCGGCGACGGGTGGGCCGCGTACTCGCGCAGCAGGGCCAGCGCCCGCGGGCCGCCGACGTGCGCGGCGGCCAGCACGCAGGCCACCGCGGTCTCCTCGGGATAGGAGGCGATGCCGGGCGGGAGGTGGTCCAGCACCACCTCGCCGACCACGGCCAGCTCGGCCGCGGCCTTGGCGTCCTTGGGCGGCAACAGCTTCTCCGTGGCCAGCCGCACCCGCTCCAGCAGCTCGGCAGGCAGTGTGGACGCGCCGCCGCCCGCGGCCACCGCGAGCATGCGCAGCGTGGTGGCGTGGTCGGGACTGCGCTTGGCCCGGCTGAGCAGGCCGCGGATCAGCTCGGCGCGCTGCGCCAGGTTGGCCTGGCCGGGGGTCATCAGCACCACCTCCCGCCAGGCCACCTCGTGCGCCCGCTTGATGAGCATGGGAATGTGGTTCTCCTCCGCGATCTCACCGGCTGCCAGGTACTCCTGGAAGGTGCGGTGCACGAAGTCGATCCGGCCCACCACCGGTTCCCTGATCAGTCCACTTCGGACCAACAGGTGGTCCAGCACCTCCCTGGGCGCCAGCTGGTTCGCCCGGAAGCTGGGCATCAGCTGGAGCTTGCGGGCCATGGTGGCCTCCACCTGGCCACGGTCCAGTTCGGACTGTTCGTTGAGGGTCAGCCGCCAGGCCAGGTCGCGCAGCAGCGTCACCTTGCCGCGGTAGTCGAGCACCTTGTCCAGCGGCATCCGGATGCCGCGCCGGTCGTCCCGGTGTTCCAGGAACATCTCCAGCGCCGCCTGGTACAGGCCGTTGCGGTCCTGCGGCAGCCGGGACTCGCGGTCCAGGTTGAGCGCGCACAGCATGGCGCACAACAGCGGGCTGGTGGCCAGCTGGGCGAGGTGGTGCTGGGTGTCCAGCTTGCGCAGCAGTTCCGCCTGGCAGGCGGACAGTTCGGTTTCCAGGTCGGGCGGGGCGAGGGTGGCCATGGCCTCGTGCCACTGGCGGATGAAGGCGCGGATGTCCGCGCGCGCCATGGGTTCCACGGTCACGGTGTGGAAGTCCTCGGCGGCCAGCCAGTTTTCGGCCACCGCGGCGGGCCGGGAGGTGATGACGAACTTGGCCCGCGGGTAGGCGTGCAGCCAGGAGTCCAGCCAGGCCCGGACTTCCTTGCGCCGCACCGCGGGCAGCTCGTCCACGCCGTCGATGAGCACCAGCGCCCGGCCGGAGTCTAGCGTGCGGTGCACCCAGTTCGGCGGCTGTAGCTCAAAAAGCGGGTCGTCGGCGCCGGTGAACAGCTCGCCGGGCCGGGGGAAGCGCGGGGCGTCGGCGAAGCTGCGCAGCTTGACCAGGAACGGCACGCACCCGTTCCAGGCGGCCAGGTCGCCGTCGAAGGCGTTGCGCGCGGCGGTGACCGCGAGCCAGCGCAACAGGGTGGTCTTGCCGCAGCCCGCCTCGCCGCGGACGAAGGTGCGCGGGTGCCCGGCCAGGGTGGCGGACAGGCGGGTGGCGCCGGTGGCGGTGAGGTTGAGGTAGGCGATGCTGAGCTTGACCCTGGCCCGGTGCCGCAGCGGCAGGCCGAAGAGCTCCAGCACGTCCCAGCGGGTGCTGATCAGCTCCAGGTAGCGGAAGCGGAAGTCCTCGTCGTGGTCGGCCCCGGCCGGCGCGTCCAGGGTGGTGTAGGGCAGGCGGTCCAGGATCAGCGCGAGCTGCCCGGCCAGGTCGGTGAGCCGGGCAAGGGTCTCCGCGGAAGCCCTGGCGGGGAAGGGTTTCAGCTGGGTGATCATGCGGACCAGGCACAGGCAGGCCAGGTCCAGCAGCCGGTCGTAGACGGTGTGCGCGTCGGCGCTGAGGCCGGTGGGCGCGGGCACCTTGGCCCGGATGGCGATGGCCAGCTTGCGCGCGTCGGCATCGGCGGCGAACAACCGGTCGTCGGACAGGTCGGCCTCGGCCAAGGTGTCGCCGACGGCGAACGCGGCGGCGGTGAGCTCCTGTTCGTCCAGGGCGCGGAAGTCCTCGCGGGCGCGGTCCAGCAGGCGCTCCAGCACCTCGGTGACCATCCGGTCCAGCTGGGCGAGGACCTTGCGCCGGGTGAGGGTGTCCGTCCAGTGACCGCGCACCAGCTCGGCCAGGTCGGTGTGCCGTTCGGCCCGGTCGCGGTGGTCGGCCAGCAAGGTGCGGGCGGCCTGTAGGACCACCGCGTTGGCCGCCTTGAGGGCGGACCCGCCCAGGTCGATCATGGCAACCGAGCGTAGTGACCCGGGTCAGCGCGGGTAGCGGATTCCGTTGAAGTTGACTCGAATCGAGTACACCGAGCTGGTCGCGCAGATGTATAGGTTATTCCTTTTGGGACCACCAAAAGTGAAGTTGGCGCAGACCTCGGGCACCCGCAGCTTGCCGATCAGCGTGCCGTCCGGGGCGAAGCAGTGCAGCCCGTCCCCCGCGGCCAGCCAGACCCGGCCCAGCTCGTCCAGCCGGACGCCGTCCGGGTTGCCCGCGGTGCACTCGGCGAAGACCTCGCCGCCGCTGAGGGTTCCGTTGTCCCCCACGGTGAATCGGCGGATGTGCCGGTGCCGGGTGTCGGCCACGTACAGCTGCCGCTCATCGGCGGAGAAGGCCAATCCGTTGGGGCGCGCGAAATCGTCGGCGACCCTGGTGACCTCGCCACTGGGGTCGATGCGGTAGACGTGGCAGCCGTCGGTCTCGCTCTCGGCCCGGTTGCCCTCGTAGTCGCTGTCGATGCCGTAGCTGGGATCGGTGAACCAGAGCGACCCGTCCGATCGTTGGACGATGTCGTTGGGGCTGTTGAGCTTCCGCCCCTGCCACTGGTCGGCGAGCACGGTGATGGTCCCGTCCGGTTCGGTCCGGGTGACCCGCCGCGCGCCCTGCTCACAGCTGACCAGGCGGCCCTGCCGGTCCACGGTGTGGCCGTTGCTGTAGTTGGCCGGCTGCCGGAAAACGCCGACGGCACCGGTGGTCTCGTCCCAGCGCATCATCCGGTCATTGGGGATGTCGCTGAACACCAGGTACCGCCCGGCCGGGAAGTAGGCGGGCCCTTCCAGCCAGCGCCCACCGTCGAAGAGGACCTCCAGGTAGTCATCCCCCGCGACCCGCTGGAACCGCTCGTCCAGCACCTCGTACACAGCCCGCACTCGGTCAGCCATCTCCGCCTCTTCCTGAATCAGGTTCGGCGATAAGCTAGCATGACCACATGAGGTTCTGTCGATGATGGACGACACAGATCGCAGTCTGCTCGCGGAGCTACAGCACGACGCCACCCAGTCCTATGCCGCACTGGGCGCCGCGGTGGGCCTGTCCGCAGGCGCGGCACACGAGCGGGTCCGGAAACTGAAGGAACGTGGGATCATCCGCCGCACCACCGTCGAGGTCGACCCGGCCGCGGTCGGCGCGGGCGTGCTGTCCTTCGTACTGGTGGAGGCCAAGGCCTGGATGGGCGAAGCGGCCACCCGGAAGGCCTTCACGGCGATACCGGAGGTTCAGGAAGCGCACATCGTGGCGGGCGCGGCCTCGGTGATGCTGAAGGTGCGCACCGGCACCACGGAAGAGTTGCAGGACGTGCTGCGCCGCGTCTTCGCGGTCAAAGGAGTCTCCGGCACCCAGACGGTGATGTCCCTGGAGACCATGTTCGAGCGGCCAGTCCACTGTGGACACCCTGGACCCGTGGGCGCGCCGGGCTGACAGACGGCGCGCCCACGGGAGATCAAGGGCGTCAGTACCAATGCGGCCGGCCACCCACGGCTCGGCCGGTTCCGCCGAGGACCGCCAGGACCAGCCCGATCACGACCAGCACCATGCCGATCGTCCACAGGACGGAGATGTCGGCAAGAAACCCAATGAGGAGCAGGATCGCACCGAGAATGATCACTGTTGCCTCCCTTTCTGGTGGGGACGCTTCGGGGATTACCGGCCCCACACCTGGCCAAACCTGCCGCGCGGGGGTGCCGCCGTTCGGCCCAGCGACGGCTAGTCCCGGATCAGCGGCCCGCTCCTGGGCCCGACGTTCAGCTTCACTCCTCGTCTCAGCAACGGCCGGAGGTCCTGCTCATCGAGTTTGTTGTTGGTGTGGACCGTTTCCAACAGTGGCAGTGCGAGCAGGGGGCTGAGGTCGGCGTCAGGCGCGAGGTTCCACAAGGTCAAGGAACGAAGGTTGCCGCACCGTGCCAAGGGAGCCAAGTCAAGTGAGTCGAAGCCACCATCGAGTCCGAAGTGATCCAGCTTCTTCGCCCGCTGGAGCACTTCGAGAGCCTGCGGGTCGCGGAGGCCGAACACCATCAGCTCGCGCAGCTTCGGCAACTCGGCGACCAACTGGAGGTCCATGCCCGTACACGTGCGCCCCAAGGTCAGCACCTCCAGTCCACGCAGTTGCTTGAGTGGGGCCAAGCTCGGCAGGACATCCAGACTGAGGAGTGTCAAGACACGAAGATTCGGCAGCCGAGTCAGCGCGGGGATGCCGGTGACCCTCCGGACGTTGACGAGCGCCACGGTGTCGAGAACCGGAAATTGATCCACGAGCCGATCCAGATCGACCTCGCCGCCCCTGGCGAGGCAGAGGCCGGTCAGCAGTGGCAGGGGCGGTAGATCTGCGGATCCAGCGATTTCGAGTCGACGGAGCTTCTGGAGAAGCGGTAGGTGGGGATACATACCTGGGGCCTCGACCCTGACCCAGCCTGGATGAAGTGGCGCGTTGGCGAGGATGTCTCGGGCGTACTGGCCATGGTCGAAGCTTGCCCAGCCGGCCACCAATTCGACCTGGACTTGCTCACGCGCGTCAGCCGCGTAACCTGCCAGCAGCCGCAGCGCTTTCGGCCCGCCGATCATGGCAGCCAGTTCGACGCAGAACCTGGCACCGAGGCTGCCCAGAGGCTCGGTTCGAGCGGGCATGAAGTCCAGCAGCCATTCTCCCGCGGCAGCCAGCTCACGGACCTCATCCGGCTTCTTCGGCGGCAGCAACTCTGTCGCGACCTGTTCGATCCGCCGCCGCAGCTCTTCCCGAATCGGTCGGGGATTGGCCGTTGCCGTGATCACCAACAGTCGCAGCCTGCGCGCGAGGTCCGGAGCTTCCCGGTCGGCTCGGTCGAGCAGACCGCTGAACAGCTCGACACGCTGCGGGTTGGTCGCCTGTCCCGGTGTCATCAGCAGAACCTCACGCCAGGAGGGCTCGTGCGCCTCCTTCACCAGTCGCGGGATGTGGTTCTCCTCGACGATCTCCTTCGCGGCCAGGAACTCCTGCAGGGTCAGGTGCACGAAGTCGATCCGGCCGACCACCGGCTCGCGGATCACTCCGCTGCGCTCGATCAGGTAGTTGAGGATGGTCTTCCCGCTGAGATCCTTGCCTGCCAGACGGATCATCGACTTTGCGGCTTCGGCGAACTTCTGCTCAACCTGCTTTCTGTCCATTTCGGACAGTTCGTTCAAAGTCAGGTGCCAGGCCAACCGTTGCAACAGGGTCTGTTTGGCTTGCAGGTCCAGCAGCTGGTCCAGTTCGGTTCGGATGTTCCGGCTCTGGTCCCGGTTCACCAGCAGCATCTCCAGGGCCGCCTGGTACAGACTGGTGCGGTCCTTCGGCAGCTGGGTCTCCCGATCCAGGTTCAGCGCGCACAACATGGCGCACAGCAGCGGGCTGACGGCCAGTGCCCGGAGGTGGTCCTGGATCGAGAGCTGGCGCACCAGCGCGGCCTGAAACGCGGGAAGCTCGTCGTCGGCGCAGCTGGCCCGCCCGCGGATGGCCTCGTGCCACCGCCGGACGAAGACGCGCACCTCGTTCCGCCCCATCGGCTGGACCGTGGCCGAGTGGAACTCCAGCCCGCTGAGCCAGTCCTGGGCCGCCGCCGCGGGCCGGGAAGTGATGACGAAGAGACAATGCGGATAGGTGCGGATCAACCCGTCCAGCCAGGACCGAACCTGTTCCCTGCGGCCGTGCGGCAACTCGTCCACACCGTCGACCAACAGGATTGCCCCGCCCGCCAGCATCTGCCGGTGCACCCAGCCAGCCGGGAGGAGTTGGAACAGCGGATCGGTCTCCTTGGCGAAGAACTCGTCCGGACGCGGCAACCGCTCGGCCTCGGCGAAGCTACGAAGTTTGATCAGCAGCGGGACCCGGCCATTCCACTGCGCCAGCTCCTCCCTGAACCGGCTGCCCGCCGCCGTCACCGCCAGCCACCGCAGCAGCGTGCTCTTGCCGCAGCCCGCCTCTCCGCGCACGAAGGTACGGCGATGAGCACCCAGAACCTTCGAGAGACGGCTGTCGTGGCTGTCATCGGCCCGCAGGTTGAGGTAGGCCACGCTGAGCCGGACCGAGGACCGCTGGCTGACCGGCACGCCGAGCAGGTCCAGCCGGTCCATGGTCGACGTGACAAATTCCAGGTAACGAAACCGGAAATCCTCGTCCTTCTCCGCCCCCTCCGGCGCATCCAGGCTGGTGAAGGGCAGCCGATCCAGCACACGCTCGACGTCATCTGCCAGCGCGGTGAGCCGGGACAGCGTCTCGACCGACGCCCGCGGCTGGAAAGGTTCCAGTTGGATGACCAACCGGACCAGGCACAGGCAGGCGATGTCCAAGAGTCGGGAGTAAACAATCTCGGCATCAGCGGACAGGCCATCTGGCGGAGTCGTCCGGTCCCGAACCGACCTGGCCAGCTTGCGATGATCAAGATCAGTCTCGAACAGCGCTTCATCCGTCAGCTCATGCCCTGACAACGCTTCGCTAACAGCCGCCAACGCCGCCGTCATCTCGTGTTCCGGCAAATGGCGGAACTCCTGCCCCGCCCGATCCTGGAACCGCTCGAAGACGTCCGTGACCATCCGCTCCAACTGCTCGCGCACCTTCCGGCGAGTCAAGAAGTCGCCGACACTCGCGTTGACCAGGTCAGACAGCTCGGTGAAGCGGTGTTTGCGGGCCTTCAGATCCGGCAGGAGGGGGCGGACCACCTGGCCTACCACTTGGGTGGCTGCGCGGAGCAGTGCGTTCTCGATGCCGGTCACCGGCAGAGGCTATGCCGGTTAGTTCGGCCGTTGTGTGCGTTGCCGCACGGTGGTACGCCATTCGGCGACTTGCCCCGGACCGGGTGACTGGCATGGAATCTGGGTTCAGGGGCGAGGTAGGGGAGTGCGGTAGCGGTGCATCCGCGGACTGAGGCACAGCAGGAACCCGGCGAGACCAAACGCAGGCGATGGGCCTGGCTTGATCCGCGGTACATGCTCGCGGAGAACGGGGAGCAGCGGACGCGGTGGTTCATCGCGGTCATCTTGTTCGTGCAGCGGGCCTCCTACCTGATCCCGGCCTCGATCGCGATGGCCAGCGCCGACCTGCACCGGCACTCCAGCCCGGCGCTCAACGGGGCGCTGCTCGGGGTGGCCTGGGTGTGGCAGGGCTATCTCGGCTACTACGTGCGCAAGCACGGCTGGTTCACCTACCGGCACGTCGGTGTGGACATCGTGCTGGCCTGTGCGCTGATGACCGTGGTGACCTCCAACGTGCAAGCCGGGTTCGAGTTCACCACGGTCAACTGGGCGCCGAAGTACGCCCTGGGCACCGCGGCGCTGATCGGGGCGGTGCTGCCGCTGCGCTGGGCGGTGGCGCTCAACGCGGTGCCGATGGCCTGGTACGTGCTCACCCTCAGCGCGGAGACCCAGCCGGGCCAGCCACTGCTGCCCGCGGTGGTCGGGCACCTCAACTCGTGCATCTTCTTCGGCGCGATCCTCTACTTCATGACCCGGTACCTGACCGCGCAGGCCCAGTACCTGGACGAGCAGACCGAGGCGCGGCTGCGCGCGGAGACCAGGCAGGCCGCCGAGCGGGCCCGGTTCGAGACCAGGACGCGGCACTACCGGGCCCTGCACGACAACGCGCTGGCCACGCTGACCGCGATCTCCATGGGCGGGCTGGACCACCGGTCGGAGGAGGTGCGCAAGCGCTGTGGCAAGGACGCCGAGTACGTGCGGCGGCTGATCGCGGCCGACACCACCAACTCCTTCACCGGGCTCGGTGACCGGCTGGCCGAGGTGGTCACCGACGCCGAAGCCCTTGACCTGCGGGTGCGCTACATCCCGGACACCGTGCCGGGGCACCTGCCGCACCACGTGGTGGAGGCGGTGGCCGACGCCTGCCGGGAGGCGCTGAACAACGTGGCCAAGCACGCCGGCACCGACCAGGCCTGGGTGACCGTGTCCTGGGTCGAGGGCACCCTCAGCGTGCGGGTGGTGGACCGCGGCCGGGGGTTCGACCCGATCCGCACCCCGCGCGGGCAGGGGCTGACCTCCTCCATCGGCGGGCGGATGCGGGAGATCGGCGGGAGTGTGCAGGTCGACTCGATGGCCGACAGCGGGACCTGCGTGGAGCTGGTCTGGTCGCATTCGAGTTGACCTTCTGTCCACACCGGACCTTTCCGACGAAAGTCGTGGCCGGGGGCTGCCTTCTCCGGTGGCCGGTGCGCGGGCAGGCGTGTTGGCTGGGTGGACAACCCTCCTACTGCCGCCGATTGGGGAGTCCACCATGAGGAGACGACTTCGGCTGCTGCTCGCCGCGACCGCTGTCGCGGCCCTGCCCCTGGGAACCGCCGCCGCCGAACCGGCCGCGGTCCGGGTGATCGCGCAGAACCTGGCCTACACCTGGGGCGTCGGCTTCCTGCCCGACGGCTCCGCGCTGGTGACCGAGCGCAACAGCGCGCGGGTGCTGTCCATCAAGGGCACCGCGGTCAGCACCGCGGCCACCATTCCCGGGGTGCGCCCGGGCGGTGAGGGCGGGCTGCTGGGCATCGCGGTGTCGCCGAACTACGCCAGTGACGGCTGGATCTTCGTCTACTACACCTCGGCCAGCGACAACCGGATCGCCCGGTTCAAGCTCGGCCAGGCGCCGCAGCCCATCGTCACCGGCATCCCGAAGGCCAACATCCACAACGGCGGGCGGCTGGCCTTCGGGCCCGACGGCCACCTCTACGCGGGCACCGGCGACGCGGCCAACACCGCCAACTCGCAGAACCCGAACTCCCTCGGCGGCAAGATCCTGCGGATGACCCTGGACGGCAAACCCGCGCCGGGCAACCCCTCCGGCACCCTGGTCTACACGCTGGGACACCGCAACGTGCAGGGACTGGCCTGGGACAGCAGGGGCCGGATGTTCGCCTCCGAGCTGGGGCAGAACCGGCAGGACGAGCTGAACCAGATCGTGGCCGGATCCAACTACGGCTGGCCGACCTGTGAGGGCCGCTGCAACGACACCCGGTTCCGCAACCCGCTGCTGACCTGGACCACCGCGGAGGCCTCGCCGAGCGGGATCGCGGTCTACAACAACAACGTCTACGTGACCGCGCTGCGCGGGCAGCGGCTGTGGAAGGTGCCGCTGACCGACTCCGGCGTGGGCAACCCGACCGCGCTCTACCAGGGCACTTACGGCCGGCTGCGGGACGCGGCGGTCGCGCCGGACCGGACGCTGTGGGTGCTGACCTCCAACGGCCCCAGCGGGGTCGCCGGTGGTGACAAGGTGCTCAGCACCGACGGCTAGAGCGGTCACGCGTTACCGGAGCACCGAAAGCCGCGGATCCGGCCAGATTTGGGTGCCTTCTTGACCACCGGGAACCGTGTGGGCGGTTACGGTGAGGGGCCAGACGCCACGCGTGGACCGCCGCCCTGCGCAAACTGACCTGAGCCCGTCAAGGAGTACTCGTGTTGGTGGAGCGGTCATCTGAGCTGTCCGCACTTCGGGCCGCGGTGCACAGTGCCCAGTCCGGCGTGGGCCGGACCGTGGTCATCGAAGGACCCAGCGGGATCGGCAAGACGGCGCTGCTGGACGCGGCGGCCGAGCACGCCGTCACCGCGGGCTGTCACGTGCTGCGCGGCGGGTGCCGGGCGGCGGAGCAGGAGACCGAGCTGGGGCTGGCCGCGCAGCTGGTGGCGCCGCTGCTCCGGGAAGGGGAGAACGGGCTGGAGTTGTTCTCCGGCCCCGATATCACGGTGTTGGGCCGGTTGGGCCACCTGCTGACCGGACCGGCCGCGCCCGGCCCGCTGTGCGTCTTCGCCGACGACGTGCAGTGGGCCGACCGGGCCTCGCTGGAGCTGCTGGTGCGCTGCGCCGGGCGCACCGCGGCGCTGCCGATCGCGCTGGTGGTCACCGCGCGGGCGGGCGGCGGCGAGGCGCGCGCGCCGGAGGCGGCCGAGCTGATTGAGGCCATGGGCGGTGAGCCGATCCGGCCGGAGCCCTTGACCGAGCGCGGGGTCGGCCAGCTGCTGCGCAACCGGCTCAACCAGCAGCCGGCCGAGGCCTTCACCTCGGCCTGTCACCGGTTGACCGGCGGCGAGCCGCAGCTGCTCAACTCGGTGCTGGACTCCTTGCGGCGCAAGGGGATCGAACCGCAGCCCGAGCAGCTGTTCGCGCTGCGCGCGATCGTCGGCCAGCTGCGCACCGGGCTCGCGGTGGCCCGGTTGCGCGCGGAGTCCCGGGCGGTGCGGCGACTGGCCGAGGTGATCGCGCTGCTGGGCGAGTCCACCAGCCTGGCCGTGGTGGGCGAGCTGATCGGGCTGGCGCCCGAGCAGGCGGAACGGGCCGCGGCCCGGCTGCGGCAGCTGTCCATCTTCGGTCAGGGCCAGCGGCTGACCGTCAGCGATCCCAAGGTGCGCCAGACCGTGCTGCGCTGGCTGCCCTCGCACGACCACCACCGGCTGCGGGTGCAGGCGGCGAAACTGTTGCGGGAGCACGGGGAGTCCCCCGACCTGATCGCGCCGCACCTGGTCTCGGCGCGGCCGGAGGGCGACCAGCAGGCGGTGGACGTGCTGCGCACCGCGGCCGGGAACGCGTTGCGGCGCGGGGACCACCGCTCGGCCACCGGTTACCTGCGGCGGGCTTTGGCCGAGCCGCCAACGGGTTCGCTGCGGGCCACGGTGCTCACCGAGCTGTCCGCGGCGCGCTACCACACCGATCCTGGCGCGGCCGCGGACAGCCTGCTGGACGCCCTCGCGCTGGCGCCGACCCCGCACGCGCAGGCCGCGCTGCTGACCAACTACCCGCATCCCAGCGTGATCAGCTCGACGCCGGCGCTGGTGGGCGTGGTCAAGCGGATCGTGCCGCAGCTGTGGCCGGGTGAGGGCAGTGGGGAGCCCTCGCCGCTGCTGACCGCGGCGCGGCTGCTGGCGCTGGTGCCCGCCACCGACCCGCAGGACGCGGACAGCCGCTACGGCTCGGTGCGGCGGAGCGTGCACCAGCAGTGGAACAACCTCAAGGCCACCAGGGTCGGACGGCAGCTGCTCGCGGTGGAGGCCTACAACCAGGCCATCCGGTGCTCCGGGGAGATCGAGCAGATCCGGGCGCTGGCCAGGCTTTCCCTCACCGACGCGCCGGACACCGCGGAGTACCTGACCTCGCCGCTGCTCTACGGCGGGGTCGCGCTGGCGCTGACCGACGACCTGCCGGAGGCGATGGCCGCGCTGGACGCGCCGATCGTGGACGCCCAGCGCAAGGGGTCCACCGCGCGGCTGGTGACCGGGTTGAGCTACCGGGCGATGATGCTGATCCGGCAGGGCCGGGTGCAGGACGCGATCGGCGAGGCGCGGATGGCCGCGCGGCTGCTGCGCACGGTGCCGGAGCACCCGAACCGGGGCGCGGTGGTGATCGCGCTGGGCGGCGCGCTGCTGGAGAACGGGCGGCCGGAGCGGGCCGCGGCGGTGGTGCACAAGTACGTCACCGGGCGCGGGGTCGGATTCCGGGAGTGGGACCAGGTTTTCGCGCTCTCCGGCCGGATCCGCCTGGTGCAGAAGGACGCCACCGGCGCGCTGCGGGACGCGCTGGAGTGCGGCCGGCGGCTGGCCGAGGTCGGCTGGACCTATCCCGGTTGTGTGCCATGGCGTTCGGTGGCCGCGATCGCGCACCTGATGATGGACCAGTCCCGGGAGGCCTGGTCGCTGGTGGAGGAGGAGCTGGCGCTGACCCGCAGCTGGGGTTCGCCGGAACCGCTGGGGGTGGCGCTGTGCACGGCGGCGCGGCTGACCGGGGAGCGGGCCGGGCTGCGGTACCTGGACGAGGCGGTGACGGTGCTGCGCGGGCGGACCAGCAGGCTGGAGCTGGCGCGGGCGCTGATCCAGCGCGGCAAGGCGCGGCAGCGGCTGGGGGTGGCCGGTGCGGACGAGTCGCTGCGCGAGGCGCTGCGGCTTGGCGAGCGCTGCGCCGCGCCGCGGGTGGTGACCAGGGCGCGGACCCTGTTGCGGGAGTACGGTTTCCGGGCCGACGGCGGCGGTGAGCTCAGCCGCACCGAGCTGCGGGTGGCCGCGCTGGCCGCCGAGGGGCACACCAACCAGGAGATCGCCGAACGCTTCCACGTCGGCCTGCGCACGGTGGAGATCCACCTGACCCACGCCTACCGCAAGCTCGGCATCCGCGGCCGCACCCAGCTGGCCGAAGCCCTGGCCAAGGCGAACTGAGCCCGCCCCACCGGGCCGGCGGGGCGGGATCGGCTAGCTGGTGCGGCGGCGGCGCAGTTGACGGGAGATGCCGTTGGCGGGGGCGTCGAGCTCGGCGGGTTCGGTGAAGGACCACTGGCGGGTCAAGGGTTCGGGGGCCGTCCGCGGGACCGGGCGGGCCGGGGGCATCGGGATCGGGCCGGAGGCCGGGCCGCCGGGGCGGGGTGCGGCCACCGGGACCGGGATCCCTTGGGGCGGCGGGAATGACGGCGGGGTGGACTGGGCCAGGGTGGGCGCCGGGAACGGCGGTGGGGTGACCGGTCCCGGCACCCGGCCCCGCGCGGCGGGAGGACGCGCGGGGGTGATGGTGGCGACCGAGGCCGGCGCGGGGGCGTGCAGGCGCGGCCTGGTCTGGCGGTCGAGCTCGGCGGTCCAGGTGAGCAGGGCCTGCGGGCTGTTCAGCGCGACCAGGCCGACCAGGCGGCCACCGGCGACGAAGCCGGTCACGCTCTGGTCCGGCCGGGAGGAGGGCAGCAGCTGGACGGTGTCCTCGCCGAGGGCGGGGATGCCCGCGCCCTGGATGCGCATGCCGTGCTGCTCGGACCAGAACCTGGGCACCGGGGTGAACGGCTTGGCCGCGGCCCGGCCGGCCAGCAGGCTTTCCGCGGCGTGGCGGCCCATCTCGATCGCGTTGAGCCAGTGTTCGACCCGGCGGGGGCGGGCGTCGAAGCGCAGGTTGGGCCAGCGGGCCACATCCCCGGCGGCCACGATGTCGCCGCGGCCGAGCACGTGGCAGGTCGGTTCGCAGAGCACGCCGTCGTCGATGGTCAGGCCGGAGCCGCGCAGCCAGTTGACCGCGGGCACCGAACCGGCGCACACCACCACCGCGCCGGCCACGATCACCTGGCCGCTGGAGAGGTTGAGCACCACGCCCTGCTGCTGCGGCAGCCAGTGCAGCACCCGCTCCCCCAGCGCCAGGTCGACCCCGTTGCCGCGGTGCAGCTCGGTGATCCGCTCGGCCAGCTGCGGGCCGACGGCCTTGCCCAGCAACACCTTCGACCGGCCGACGATGGTGACCTCGCCGCCGAGGTGGTGCGCGGTGGAGGCCAGCTCGCAGCCGATGAACCCGGCGCCGAGCACCACCAGCGGACGGCGGGTCCGCTGCAGGTTCTGCCGCAGGGCCAGCGCTTCCTCGACGGTGTGCAGGAAGTGCACCCTGGGGTCGTGCACCGGAACCCCCGGCAGGTGGCGGGGCTCCACGCCGGTGGCGATCACCAGGCCGTCGTAGCGCAGCTCCTCGCCGCCGGGCAGGTGCACCACCTGGCGGCGCGGGTCCAGGCCCAGCACCGGGGTGGCCAGCCGCCACACCGCGTCCAGCTCGGTGTAGCTGGGCAGCAGCAGGTCGCTGGGCCGCAGCTTGCCGCAGAGCAGCTGCTTGGACAGCGGCGGCCGGTGGTACGGCCGGGTCTGCTCGGCGCCGACCAGGACGATCTCGTCGGCGTAGCCCAGCTCCCGCAGGCGTTCCGCGGTGCGCAGGCCGGCCACGCCGGCGCCGACCACCACCACGCGTTCCTTCTTCCTCACTTGACACGCTCCTGAACGGTGATCGCGCGCATCGGGCAGCAGCGCGCCGCGGCCTTGGCCTGGCTGGCGAACTGCGCGTGCGGGCTGGTGTCGTACCGCAGCCGCCCGTCCTCCACCAGCTGGAACACCTCCGGGGCCGCGGTCTCGCAGATCCCGTACCGCTGGCACCGCTCGTTGTCCACGCTGACCCCGACCTTCCCGGCGCGCGGGTTGGGCGGCGCGGCCGGGTCCTGCTGCACCGGCTGGACCGCCGGTTCGGCCGAGACCAGGCCGACCTTGGTGAGCAGCCTCGGCGGCAGGAAGCGCAGCGCGGTCAGCGTGATCACCGGCACCACCAGGGTGATCCCGGCGGTCTGCAGCAGCGCGAGGTTGCCGTTGGCGGCCGCGCCCAGCCAGGCGTGGATCACGGTCAGCCCGACCGCGAGGTAGCCGAGCTGGTGGAAGCGCAGCCAGTGCCGGTAGACCAGCCACCGGCGCACCGCCACCGAGATGGCCACCGCGGTCATCAGCTGCAACCCGATGATCCCGGCGGCGTGCCGGGCCAGGCCGCCGCCGGCGAACGGGACCATGACCTTGAACAGGCCGAAGTCGATGTCGGTGACGAAGACGAAGGCGAAGCCGTGCAGGGAGCCGAAGGCGATGGTCATCACCGCCAGCATCATGTGGCCGCTGCGCAGGGCCTGTCTGCTGGTGGTGCGCCGCACCCACCCGGTGGCGGTGAGCACGCCCCAGACGAGGGTGAAGCACATCATGGCGTAGGCCAGCCTCGCGGAGAGCGCGGCCACCTGACGGACGCCGGTGTCGTGCGGGGAGATCTGGGCGAGAATCGCGTCCAACGCGGTGATGTCGGCGAGTGGGCTCAACACCGGATGCCTCCAGCGACTCGGGAGAAAATGGGGCGAGGCGAAACCCGGGCGGCGTGGTGGGCGCCTGCCCGGCCGTGGCGAACGGGGAGGCACGGCCGGGCAGTGCGAATGAGAGTCAATACCTCCCCTCTTTCAGCAGCTCGATTACCTGGCCGGCGCACTGAACGAAATGTGGAGGCGAGCTCGACTGGAACAATTCCATGGTTGGACTCGCTCCAGAAAATGCGTGCCTATCTGGACTGCACGAACCGGACCACCCCGATGGTGGCCGCGGCCAGCCCGGTGCACAGCAGCAGCACCAGCAGGATCATTCCGCCGCCACCGGCGTCGTCGGCCCAGGAGGAGGAGCTGGCGTTGGCCACGTCCCGCTGCTGCGGCGGCTCCACCGGCTCGCCGGCCGGCGCGGCCGGGGTCGGCTTGGCCCGCACCGAGGGTTTGGGCGCGGCGGGCGCCTTGGTGGTGCCCGGCGGCGCGGCGGCCCCGGCACTGGTGCTGGGCGCGGCCGAGGGCGGTGGCGCGGCGGCGGGGCCGGGCGGCAGCGGCAGGTCCTGGAAGTTGACCAGCTTGGTGCTCTCCAGCAGCGTCATGTGCCGCATCACCGCGTTGATGCCCTCCTGGGCGAACTCGCGGACCAGGTTGTTGCGGCTGCCGGAGCGGACCGCGGCGACCACGGTGAAGACCTTGCCGTGCGCGGCGCGCAGCCGGTCGGCGAAGAGCTGGTCGAAGGCCTCGCCGGTGGCCCCGCGCAGCTCGGCCATCCAGCCCTGCTGGTCCGCGCTGGCCTCATCGGGCAGCGGGACGCCGAGGGTGGCGGCCACCTTCTTGACCCTGGTGTCCAGCACCTCGTGGTCCTTCATGATCAGCCTGCCCACCTCCTTCACCCGCGGCGCGGCCGCCCTGACCTGGGCTTCATCGCCCATGGGCATCTCCCAGAGCCCGGCCTGGCGCACCTTGACCAGCAGGTCGCGGTCGGCGGGCCCGAGCGGGCCGTAGTTGGTCTGCTCCCAGCCGGGGCCGGAGGTCTCGTCGTCCGGCTCGGTGACCGGCTGCGTGGGCGCCGGTTTGGCCGATGGCGGTGGGGCGGCCGGTTTGGAGCTGGCGGGGGGTGGCGGCGTGGTGGTCTCATCGGCCAGCGCGGCCCCCGCGGGGGCGAGCGCGACGGCCGCGGCGGCGACGGTGAGCGCGCTGCCCCGTAAGAGCCGGGTGCGGACGGATCGGTCAGTTGCCACTTGCGTTGCCTCCATTCGCCGGTGCCGCCGCCTTCTTGCCGTCGGGGGTGGCCGCGTGCCAGGTGCCGCCCTTGCCGTGTCCGTTGGACTCGCCGGGCCTGGCGTCCTTGGCGAAGCGGTACAGCGGCCAGCCGCCCACGGTGACCTGCTGTTCGCCGTCGGCGCGCAGGATCGTGTTGACCAGCGCCGGGTCGATCCCCTCGACCTGGAAGTTGCCGTTGGCGAGCACGGGTGGCCACTGCGCGGCGCAGGCGTCGACGCAGTTGGACTTCGCCGGTTTGGCGGTGTCCTTGTCGAATCGGTACAGGGTGTAGCCCTCGTGGTCGGTGATTACCGAACCCAGTCCGGCGACCTCTCTGGCGTGCATCAACGAACTTTCGTGGCCGGGCTGGAAACTCGCCGGGGCCTCGCCGGAATCGCCGCTGCCGCCGGCCCTGGGGGCGGCGTCCCCGCCACAGGCGGCGGCGGACAATGCGGCGGCGAAGGCTATCGCCGCCAACGCGGGGACCTTACTGCCGCTGATTTTCATCTCGGTCACCTTTCCCACTGCACATCACGCCCGATGCCCAGGACTACGGATCTCCCTCAGGGGTGGTTCAGGACCAAATCCGCGATTACCGAAAAAAGGTGATCTGGGTCACATACGAGGTATGAAACTACGCTGGGTCATGCCCGGGGCACCGCACGATGTCGCCATGCCAGAGCAACTTCGCGTCCACCACCGCAGAGCCCACGGCCCCGCGCATCCGGGCGCGGAACTCCTCGAATGGCTCGACCTCAACTTCGGCAGACGACTGTTGCGGTTCACCACCTCACTCACCGGCGGCGACCGCCAGTGGGCCGAGGACGTGGTTCAGGAGACCTTGCTGCGCGCCTGGCGCAACGCCGCGAAGCTGCGGCCGGAGGCCGATGAGGTGCTGCCGTGGCTGTTCACCGTGGCCAGGCGGATCGTGGTGGACGGGATCCGCCACCGCAAAGCCCGGCCGACCGAGGTGGACCTGACCCAGCTGGGCGAGGCCACCGTGCGCGACGAGGCCGAGCACGTGGTCATCAGCATCACCGTGGCCGAGGCGCTCAACCAGCTGAGCAAGGAGCACCGGGAGGCCATCCGGGAGACCTACCTGCGCGACCGCACGGTCAACGAGGCGGCCCGCATCCTCGGCGTGCCACCGGGAACGGTGAAGTCCCGGGTCTACTACGGCCTGCGCATGCTCAACCAGCTGCTCCAGGAGCGGGGGATCACGCCGTGACGACAGCGTGCTCCCCCGCCCGCCGGGGCACTACTCCGGCGCCACCGCGTTGGCCGCGACCACCTTGGCGTAGGCGTGTGCGGAGTCCTTGAAGGTGCGCGCCTGGGTGGCGAAGTCCACGTGCACCAGGCCGAAGCGCTTGTCGTAGCCGAAGGCCCACTCGAAGTTGTCCAGCAGCGACCAGGCCAGGTAGCCGCGCACGTCCACCCCGGCCTGGATGGCGGCGTGCACCGCGCGCAGGTGCGCCAGCAGGTAGGCGGTGCGCTCGGGGTCGTGCACCTGGCCGTCCGGGCTGACCTCATCGGGGAAGGCCGAGCCGTTCTCGGTGACCAGCAACGGCATGCCCGGCGCCTGCTCGGCCAGCCAGCGCAGCAGGTCGGTCAGCGCGGCGGCCTCCTGCTCCCAGCCGGTGTGGGTCAGCGGACCCTCCGGCGGCAGGATCTCCACCCCGCGCAGGCCCGGCAGCGCGCCGGGGGTCTCGTACAACGGGTCGGCCGCGGGGGCCACCCTGGTGGGGTTGTAGTAGTTCACGCCGAGCCAGTCGATCGGCGCGGCGATCTCGGCCAGGTCGCCCTCCCGGATCGCCGGGGCCAGCGCGTTGAGGTGGGCCACCTCGGAGAGCACGTCGGCCGGGTAGACCCCGCGCAGCACCGGTTCCAGGAACAGCCTGCCGGAAAGGCCCTCGACCTTGCGCGCGGCCGCCAGGTGCGCCTCGTCGGCCACCGCGACCCTGGCCGTGCTGAAGTTGAGCACCAGCGAGAACTGCTGGCCCGGCCGGGCCTGCGCGCGCATCGCGGTCATCGCCCGCCCGTGCGCCAGCAGCAGGTGGTGCGCGGCCACCAGCGCCGAGGCCGGGTCGACGATGCCGGGGGCGTGGATGCCGATGCCGTAGCCCAGGTAGGCCGGGCAGAACGGCTCGTTGAGCGTGGTCCACTGCTTGACCCGGTCGCCGAGGTGGGCGTGCGCGATCCGGGCGTACTCGGTGAAGTGGTCCACGGTGTCCCGGTTGACCCAGCCGCCCTTGTCCTGCAACGCCTGCGGCAGGTCCCAGTGGTAGAGCGTCACCATCGGCTCGATGCCGGCTTCCAGTAAGGCGTCCACCAGCCGGTCGTAGAAGGCCAGTCCGCGCGGCTCGGCCGGACCGGTGCCGGTGGGCTGGATCCGGGGCCAGGCCAGGGAGAACCGGTAGCTGGAGACGCCGAGCCGCTTCATCAGCGCGATGTCCTCGGGGTACCGGGTGTAGTGCTCGCAGGCGGGTTCGCCGGTGTCACCACCCTCCACCTTGCCGGGAGTGGCCGCGAAGGTGTCCCAGATGGACGGCCCTCGACCGTCCACTGTGGTCGCGCCCTCGATCTGGAACGCCGAGGTCGCGGTGCCCCAGACGAATCCCGGCGGGAAGGTCAATGGCGCTGGACTGGCGGCCGGCGCCGCGACGGAGCGGTCGGCAGAGTCGGTTGTGGTCAAGTTCCCCTCATCCCTTGACGGCGCCCTGCATGATCCCGCCGACGATGTGCCGGGCGAGCAGCAGGAACAGCGCGATCACCGGCAGCACACCCAGCGTGGCCCCGGTCAGCATCAGCGAGTAGTCGGTGTAGTAGCCACTGGCCAGCGTGGACACCGCGACCTGCACGGTCGGGCTGTCGTTGGGGTCCAGCACGATCAGCGGCCAGAAGTAGTCGTTCCAGGCGGTCATGAAGGTGAGCATGCCCAGCACCGCGGCCTGCGGGCGGATCGCGGGCAGGGCCACGGTGAAGAAGGTGCGCAGCACCGAGCAGCCGTCCACCCTGGCCGCCTCGATCAGCTCGTGCGGCACGGTCTCCTCGCAGGCCTGGCGCATCATGAACACACCGAGCGCGCCCACCAGCGCGGGCAGGATGACCGCCTGGAGCTGGCCGTACCAGTCCAGTTCGGCCATCAGCAGGTACAGCGGGATCACGCCCAGCTGGGTGGGCACCATCGCGGTGCCGACCACCACCAGGAACAGCGAGTCCCGGCCGCGGAAACGCAGGCGGGCGAAGGCGAAGCCGGCCAGCGAGGACAGCAGCACGTTGGCCACCGCCACCGTGGAGGCGATGATCAGCGAGTTCTGGATGGCCAGCCAGAAGTCCACGGTGTCGAAGACCCTGGCGATGTTGGCGAAGAGGTTCCCGCCGGGGATCAGCGGCGGCACCTTGTCGCCGATCGCGGAGTTGTCCTTGGAGGCCACCACGAAGGAGAAGTACAGCGGGAACACCGAGGCGAGCAGGACCGCCGAAAGCAGTCCGTAGACCAGGAACCCCGGCCGTCGAGTGGTCGGCACCGGCCTCACCCCTTCGACGCGATACGCCGCGCCAGCGTGAAGTTGACCAGTGCGAAGACCAGCACCACCAGGAACAGCACCCAGGCGATGGCGGAGGCGTATCCGGCGTCGAACAACCGGAAACCCTTCTCGTACAGGTACATCGTCAGCGTCTGGAACTGCCGGTCGCTGCCGCCGACCCCGGAGGCGCCCTTGGGGTCGAACAGGGTCGGCTCCACGAACAGCTGCATGCCGGCGATGGTGGAGACCACCACGGTGAACATGATGGTGGGCCGGATGCTGGGCACGGTGATGGACCAGAACATCCGCCACCGGGAGGCGCCGTCCACGGTGGCCGCCTCGTACTGCTCCCGTGGCACCGACTGCATCGCGGCCAGGTAGAGCAGCGCGTTGTAGCCGGTCCAGCGCCACATCACCATCGCGCTGACCGCCAGGTGCGAGGACCAGGAGTCGGCCTGCCAGTTGACCCGGTCCAGGCCGATGAGCTCCAGCAGGTAGTTCACCACGCCGAAGTCGCGGCCGAAGATCTGGGTGAACACCAGCGCGACCGCGACCACCGAGACCACGTTGGGCAGCAGCAGCCCGGCCCGCCAGAAGGTGCGCCCGCGCAGCCCCCGGTCCAGCAGCGCGGCCAGGCCGAGCGCGGCCAGCAGCTGGGGCACGGTGGAGAGCAGGAACATGCTCACCGTGTTGCCCAGCGCGTTGTAGAAGTTCGGATCGCCGAAGAGCGCGGTGTAGTTGTCCAGGCCGGCGAAGCCCTGCTCGCCGTCCACGAGCTGCCAGTCGTGCAGGGACACCCAGGCGGTGTAGAGCAGCGGGAACAGCCCGAACGCCCCGAAGATCAGGAAGAACGGGGCCACGAGCAGGTACGGGGTGACCTTGGTGTCCAGACGGGCCAGCGGCCACCGCCGCTTGCGCGGCGATGGCTGCTGGGATGTCCGAAGTGGACGGTCGGTGACCGGGGCCGCCATCGAGCTACTTCACCTCGTTGCGGGACTGGGTGACCGCCTCGCCGAAGGCCGCCTCCGGGGTGGCCTTGCCCTGCTCGATCCTGGACAGCGCCTCGTTGAAGCGCGGACGCACCTTGGAGTCCTTGGTGCCGCGGTAGTTGGGCTTGAGGCTGTCCGCGGCGGCGGCGAAGATCTGGCCGACCGGCGCGTCGTTGTAGTACGGGTCGACCTTGTTCAGCACCTCGGGGTCCTTGTAGACCGTGGGCTCGCTGGGCAGGTTGCCGGTCTTGGCGAAGATCTTCTTCTGCTGCTCGGGCGCGGTGAGGTACTTGGCGACCTCGTAGGCTTCCTTGGTGTTCTTGCCCTGCTTGGGCACGGTCAGGAACGAGCCGCCCCAGTTGCCGCTGCCGCCGGGCACCGAGGTGACGTCCCACTTGTCCGCGGCCTCATCGCCCGCGCCGGACTTGATCTGGGCCAGCGCCCAGGCCGCGCAGGTCTCGGTGGCGAAGCTGCCCTGCTTGAGCCCGATGGTCCACTCCGGGGTGAACGGCTTGACGCCCGCGGTGTGGCCCTTGGCGCCCATGCCGCCGGCCAGCAGGAAGGCTTCCTTGACCTTGGGGTTGGTGTCGGCGATGAAGCTGTCGTCGGCCTTGGCGAAGTAGCCCTCCTCGCTCTGGTAGAGCTTGGCGGTGAAGACGTTCTCCGCGGACCCGGCGAACTTGACGTTCGGGGTCTTCTCCTTGAAGCGGTCGGCGACCTTGGCGTAGTCCTCCCAGGTCGGCCACAGCTTGGCCACCTCGTTGCGCTCGGTGGGCAGACCGGCGGCGGCGAAGAGGTCCTTGCGGTAGCACAGCGCCAGGCTGCCCATGTCGGTGCCCAGGCCCATGACGAAGTTGCCGTCGTCCAGGATGCCCTGGTTCCACTTCCAGGACACCCACTGGTCCTTGAGGTCCTTGGCGCCCAGGTCGGCCAGGTTGACGAACTTGTCCTTCGAGCTGCGGAACTGGGCCAGCCAGCCCTCCTCGATGGCGACCACGTCGGCGGCGCCCCTGCCCCCGGCGAGCTGGGTGGCCAGCTGCGAGTGGTGGGCGTCGAACTCCAGCTTGCGCGCCTCCAGCTTGATGTTGGGGTGCGCCTTCTCGTAGTCGGCGAACAGCGCCTCGTAGCCGAAGTCGCTGAACGTGCCCACGGTGATCTTGATCTTGCCGTCGTCCGCGGAACCACCACAGGCGGCGGTTCCGGTGGCCAGGACGGCGGCAGCCGCGAGCGCCACCGCCCGGCGCGTCGCGATGTTGGTCATTGGTCCTCCTCGACCGGGGTGTCGAGCTGTTGATCGGCATCGGGATCGGCGATACTGAGTGAGAGCGCTCTCACTCTTGGGTGGCCGGGGTCACATGTCAAGTCACGACCGAAGATCCGACATCGTTCCGTGACCGGTTCCGCCCAGCTCACAGCCTGGATGTGGGAGCGCTTCCGTGCAGGTGGGCCGGTAGATCGACCAGTTACGCTTGGCGGGAACACGACAGCGGGAACAGGGGTGCGCACGTGGCGGAACGACCGGCCCGGCCGACACTGGAGGATGTCGCCGCGCACGCGGGCATCTCCAGGGCGACCGTCTCCCGCGTGGTCAA
Organism: Crossiella sp. SN42; assembly: GCF_023897065.1. Lineage (GTDB taxonomy): Bacteria > Actinomycetota > Actinomycetes > Mycobacteriales > Pseudonocardiaceae > Crossiella. Next base: position 79,837 of record NZ_JAMHIV010000020.1, on the reverse strand, counting down.
CGGCGCGAGCCGGGTGAGCGCGCGGACCAGGGAGACCGTGCAGCGCGCGGTGGCCGAACTGGGCTACCGGCCCAACCAGGCCGCGCGCTCGCTGGTCACCCGGCGCACCGGCACCCTGGCGGTGGTGCTCTCCGAACCGGGCGAGAAGCTGTTCGAGGACCCGTTCTTCGCCGCGGTGATCCGCGCCGCGCACCACGAACTGTCCACTGTGGACGCCCAGATGGCGCTGCTGATCGCCCGCTCCCCCGAGGAGGTCGAGCGGGTGGTGCGGTTCCTGGGCTCCGGGCACACCGACGGCGCGCTGCTGTTCACCCCGCGCCGCGGCGACCCGTTGCCGGAGGCGGTGCGCTCGCTGGGCGTCCCGGTGGTCTTCGGCGGCCGCCCGTGGCGCGGCGAGCAGGGCCTGGACGTGGTCACGGTGGACAACGAGGGCGGCGCCCGCGCGGCCACCGAACTGCTGCTGGCCCAGGGCCGCAAGCGGATCGTGACGGTCTGCGGCCCCGCCGACCAGGCCGCCGCGGTGGACCGGCTCACCGGCTGGCGCACCGCACTGGGCCTGACCCCGGCCGAGGCCGAGCGCTGCGCCGCGCCCGCGGAGTTCAACCGGGAGGGCGGCGAGCGCGCGATGGCCGAGCTGCTGGCCCGGGTGCCGGACCTGGACGGGGTGGTCGCGGCCAGCGACCTGATGGCGGTGGGCGCGCTGCGGGTGCTGCGCGCGGCCGGCCGCCGGGTGCCCGAGGACGTGGCGGTGGTGGGCTTCGACGACCTGCCCTCGGTGGTGCAGCAGGCCCAGCCGAGCCTGACCACCATCCGCCAGGACCCCGGCGCGCAGGTCCGCGAGATGGTCGCCATCCTGCGCGAACGCCTGCGCGGCAACGAGGTCGCCCAGCCCAACCGCATGCTCCCGGTCGAGCTGATCCGCCGGGACTCGGCTTAGGCCCATCGGGCCAGTACGGCTCGGCCGAATCCGGGCAGGGCCACGGCCAAGCGGCGGGTCTTGGGGACCACCACGCGGCGGTCCAGGACCCGGTAGTCGGCGGCCTCGATCTCGTCCAGGATGCCTTGGTAGAGATCGAAAGCGGTCGCCACGCAGGGGCGGGAGACCGGGGCCAGCATGGCGATGCCCGGTGCGGCGCGGCGGTAGGTGGCCCGGGTGCGGGAGACCAGGTGGGCCAGTGCGGCGCGCAGCGCGTGGTCGGTGTGGCCGCGCTGCCGGCAGTGCTGGAGGCGCTCGCGGTCCACGCCGAAGGCGGCCAGCTCCTCCAGCGGCAGGTAGACCCGGTCCCGGTCGAGGTCCTCGCCGACGTCGCGGAGGAAGTTGGTGAGCTGGAAGGCCTCGCCCAGCGCGGCGGCGTGCGGTTCGGCCTCCGCCCTCGGCGTCACGGTGCCCAGCACCGGCAGCACCTGCAAGCCGATCACCTCGGCCGAGCCGCGCACGTAGCGGGCCAGCTCGGCGAAGGTGGCGTACTCGCGGACCTCGGTGTCCATCCGCATCGAGGTGAGGAAGTCGGCGAAGTAGCCGCGGTCGATGTCGTAGCGCGCCACCGTGTCCACCACCGCGGCCAGCACCGGATGCCTGCTGTGCCCCTGCGCGAACCCCTCGGCCAGGTCCGCGCCCAGCTCCGCCAGCGCGGCCCGGCGCTGGGCCAGGGTGCGCCCGTCGCCCTGGTCGTCGACGATCTCATCCGCCCAGCGGGCGAAGCCGTAGAGGGCGTGCACGGCCGGGCGCTGGGCCGGGGTGAGCATCCGGGTGGCCAGGAAGTAGGTGCGGCCGTAGCGGGCGTTGATTTCCCGGCAGCGGCGGTAGGCGGTGCGCAGCGACGGTTCGAGCACGCCTGCGGCGTCCAGTTCGGTGGTGGTCAGCGGGGACACGTCACGAGTCTGGCGGTTGCTCCGTTCGGCTGCACGCCGGGGCGTCACCTGCTGCCGAAACTGGCCGCCGCCCAGGTGGTGAGTTCCGTCTTGGCCTGGGCCAGCAGGGCGGTGTCCGTGGTGGCCGGGGCGATGAGCGCCGCGTGCAAGGTGCCCGCGGGTCCCCCTGGCAGCAGCAGCCGCGCGGCCCCGGCGTGCCGTTCCACGCCGATCCCGCTGCCGTTGTAGGCGGGCAGCGTGCCGAAGGTTCCAAGGTCGGAGACCAGCGCGCCCGCGGCCAGGTCCTCCGGCAGTTGCACCTCGGTGGGCGCGGCCGAGCCGGTGCTGCGCCAGACCAGCACCGCGTGCCGCCGGTCCGCGGTCAGCCGGGCCATCGCGGGGTGTTCGGCAGGCACCCGCTGCCACTGCTGCACGGTGCCGCCGTCCCGGCTGAGGTCCTCGAAGCTGAAGGCCAGCGTGCGCCCGGCCACCGCGCGCGGGTAGGCCCGGTCGATCACCCGCCGGTCCAGCCTGGGCACCACGGTGCCGCTGTTGTCCTTGTGCACCGGGGAGAAGTCCTCGTCCATCCACGCGTCGGCCTCGGTGAGCACCTTGTTCGGGTTGCCGTTCATCAGCTCCCGGTGCCGCCCGCTGTTGGTGTCCCACTGCCACTGGGTGGCCGACATCGGCGGGGCCGCGTTGCGCGCCTCCCGCCACCAGTTCTTCCCGGCCAGCCCGGAGTCCAGGGACTGGTAGGCGGCCTTGAGGATGCTGGGCGTCTTGTCCGAGGTGAAGCCGGTGAGCGGGTGGCCGAACTCGGTGAGGATCGGCGCGGTCCGGTGGTACTGCGCGCGTTCCCGCACCGCGCGGATGTCCGCGGTGTACTCGCCGTCACCGGCCTTGCCCGGCTTGAGGATGCCGGAGCGGGCCTTGGCGTCGTAGAAGTGCGCGTTGAACACGAACCGCTGGCCCAGCGGCGGGATCTCGGTCAGCCCGCCCGGCTCCTGGAAGACGGAGGTGTTGATGTTCCAGTACACCAGCGGTTCGGCGAACAGCGGCTTGGCGGTCCAGCCCGCGCGGTCCATGGCCGCACGCACCCGGTGGTAGAACGGGGTCAGCAGGTCGCGCTCCCAGGCCGGGCCCTGCTGGCCCTCGTCGTAGCGGCCCGCGTAGGGCTCGTTCAGCGGGTTGAAGCCGACGATCCGGCGGAACTCGTTGGCGCTCAAGGAGTTTCGTAGGTGGTTCAGCGCGGTCTCGGTCTGCGCCAGGAAGGCGTCCAGGATGCCGCGCGGCCCGGCCTCGGTCTCGATCCGCCGGTTGTGCCAGAAGTCGTAGGTGGCCATGGTGACCGCCTTGTTGTTCTTCATGTTCTGGCCCCAGTTGACGCAGCCCTCGCAGTACTCCTTGGGATAGCCGCCGGCCCGCACCACCCACTCCGGCGCGCCGTCCCCGGTGTACCAACTGTCCACATTGAACAGATAGCGGGAGTACAGGTCCTGGTGGTAGTCCAGGAAGACGAACAGCCCGGCGTTGAGGAACTCCTTGACCTGCGCGGCCACCCGGTCCAGGTAGCCCCGGTCGATCTGCCCCGAGCGGGGCTCGACCCGTTCCCAGGTGATCAGGAAGCGCACCGCGTTGGCCCCGGTCAGCCTGCGCAGGCTGCTCGCCGACACCGCGGCCTCGGCGGTGCTGGGGAAGGGCAGGCCGCCGTGCTCGGCGAGCTTGGCGGTGCCGGAGACGTTGTAGCCGCGCAGCAGCACCTCGCGGCCGTGCCCGTCCCGGAAGGTGCCCTCCGGCGAGACGGTGACCACCTCGGCCCTGCCGTCGTCGAACCACCATCGCGCGGACTGGGCGGGTGCGCCGGGCACCGCCGCGAGTCCGAGCACCACTGTCAGCATCCCGGTGACCACGCTGCGCCACATGCCTGTCGACGCTACGGCCCCGGCCAGGCCGCCGTCACCCGCCGAATGAATGTTCTTCACGTTTTAGGTTGGCCTTGGCCCGCGCCTCCCAGCGCGCCCGGGCCGGCGCGCTGCGGTACAGCGGCTCCCGCGCGATCAGCCCGGCCAGCACCGCGCCCCGCCCGCGCCGCCAGTCCGGCTCGGGCACGTGCGCGTACTCCGCGCGCACCGCCCGCGCGTACCGGTCGTACTCGGCCTCGGCGCCGCCCAGCACCGCGAGGTCGGCGTCCAGCAGCGCCAGGGTCAGCGGGTCCTCGCCGAGGTGGTCGATGGTCGCCAGCACCAGCCGCTCGACCGCGGCGCAGTGCTCCCGCGCCACCCCCGCCGCACCGAGCCGCTCGCCCGCCCACTCCGCGCTGCGCCGCTCGTCCTGGCGCGGCACGCCGTCGTAGACCACGTCGTGCGCGGCCGCGGCCAGCGCGAGCACCGCTGTGTCCACTTCGGACAGTCCGAGCTCCGCGCTGAGCCAGGCCGAGTCGCGCAGCACCGCCTCGACGTGTGCGAGGTCGTGGTAGCGGCGGTGCGGCTCGCGATACCGCTCGATGAGCTCCGCGCCGCTGCGCCGGGCCGTGTCCGAATCGCCGCCGAGCCTTGTCACCGCTGTCACCCACGCGTCCAGCACCACGGTGTCTCCTCTCCTCACCACCCAGTGTGACCGCCGGTCTCACAAGATCGGGCGACACGGCTCACGACCACATCACGTGAATCCTGTGTCACACTCAGTGAAGACGCTCCGCTGCTGTCCTTCGACCGGCGAAGGGGGAACGCTGGTGGACTTCCGGATCCTCGGGCCTGTCTCGGTCTGGGTCGACGGTCGCCAAATCGGCATCGGTCAACCCGAACTGCGGCGGCTGCTCGCGATCCTGCTGCTCGCCGACGGTCGCCCGGTACCGAAGGAGCAGGTCATCGCCGACCTGTGGGACGGCGCGCCGCCGCTGCGGCCCGCTCGCGCGCTACGCAGCCAGTTCGCCCAGCTCAGCGAGACCCTGCCACTGACAGAAGCCCAGCTGCACAGCGCGCACGGCAAGCACCAGCTGCAGGTGGACCTGGAGCGGCTGGACTGGCACCGGTTCCGCCAGCTGGTCGGCCGCGGCCGCACCGCCGCCCGCGGCGGCCGCTACCAGGCCGCGGCGGACATCCTGGCCCAGGCCCTCTCGGAGTGGCAGGGGGACGCGCTGGCCGATGTGGACGGCGACTGGGCCCGCCGCTGCCGGGCGCACCTGGAACGCCAGCGGCGCAGCGCACGGCAGTGCCTGGTCGCGGCCAGGCGGGCCTGCACCGGCCGCCAGATCTTCGTGCCGATGCCCCGCCGCAGCGAGGTCGAACGCGGCCCGGTGCCCATGCAGCTGCCGCTGGGCATCGCCGATTTTGTTGGCCGGGAACAGGAACTGGCCGCACTGGGCACCGCGCTGCCCGGCACCGTCACGGTGATCAACGGTCCGCCCGGCAGCGGCAAGACCGCGCTCGCGCTGGCCTGGGCGCACCGGATCAGCGACCGGCACCCCGACGGCGCGCTGTTCGCCGAGCTGCGCGGGCACGGCCCCGGCGAGCCGGTGCCGCCGACCGAGCTGCTCGCCGACTTCCTGACCAGCCTCGGTGTGGCCCCGGCGAAGATCCCGGCGGCGGAGAGCTGCCGCGCGGAACTGTTCCGCACCCTGCTGATCCGCCGCCGCCTGCTGCTGGTGCTCGACGGCGCGCGGGACCTGGCCCAGGTGGAACCGCTGCTGCCCGGCCTGCCGGGGGTGACCGTGGTGATCACCAGCCACGAGCCCCTTGACCTGCCGGGACGGCGGGTCACCCTCGGGCCGCTGTCCCCGGCCGATGCCACCGGCCTGCTCAAGGAGCTGATCGGGCCCGGCCGGGTGGCCAACCAGGCCGGCGCGCTGGCCGATCTGGCCCGCTACTGCGGCTACCTGCCGCTGCCGCTGCGGATCGCCGGCCGCCGGGTGGCCGCCCGCCCGCACACCTACCTGGCCGACCTGGTCGGCGAGCTGCGCGAGGAACGCCAGCGCCTGGAACGGATGGCCCCGGACACCGACGGCTCGGCCGCGATGCGCGGCACCTTCCGCTGGTCCTACCGCGCGCTGCCGCTGCCCGCGCAGCGGATGTTCCGGCTGCTGGGCCTCTACCAGGGCGTGGACATCGACGCCCCCGCCGCGGCCGCACTGTCCGGAATGGACGTCGATCAGGCGGCGAAGCTGTTGCAGGACCTGGCCAAAGCGCATCTGCTGCAACCGAGTCCGCGCGGGGCCTTCCAGCTGCACGACCTGCTGCGCGGCTACGCCGGGGAGCGGGCGCTGCGCGAGGAGGGCGCGAACAACCGGCTGGCCGCGGTGCGCCGCCTGCTGGACTTCTACCGCGCCGCGGGCGCCGATCCCGGGCACGGCTGGTGCGACACCGAGCTGCTGAACCTGGTGGCCGCGGCGAACAGCGCGACCAGCACCGGCCAGCACGAGGTGGCGGTGGACCTGCTGACCACCGCGGGCGCCATCCACCGCTCGCGTGGCCAGCTGGACCGGGCGATCGCCCGCTACCACCAGGCCTGGGTGAGCGGGGACCGCACCGGCGACACCGACATCGCGCACCGCCTCGGCGAGGCCTACCTGGCCGCCGGGAGGTTGTGCGCGGCGGTGGAGGTGCTGGGCCGGGCCGCGCCGGACGCGCTGACCCTGGACCTGCTGGGCGGCTGCTTCCAGCGGCTGGGCCGCCCGGACGCGGCGATCCAGCACTTCCAGCGCGGCCTGCGCCTGGTCAACGAACCATCGGGCGAGGCGCGGCTGCTGTCCAGCCTCGGTGAAGCGCTACGACGGCTCGGCTCCTTGGCCCAGGCCAGGGAACACCTGACCCGCGCGCTGGAGCTGAGCCGCCGCATCGGCGATCACGGGGTGACCGCGCACTGCCTGCACAGCCTGAGTCAGCTGCCCAGCACACTCACCACCCAACCCTGACCCGGGAGGCGGCGACCTTCCCGTCCGGGGTCTCGAACCCGAGCAGCACCTCGGCCGGTCGCCCGCCGGTCACCGCGACGGGCACCTCCCGCCAGCCTCTGGACAGCTCGACCGTCTTGCGCCCCAACAGTTTCCCGTCCTTGTCCAGCACGAACACGTGCGCCGTGCCGCGCGCGCCGAGCACACCGGCGGTGACCGTGTCGCCGTGCGTCCTGGCCGAGCGCACCCGCGCCGCCTCCCGGCCACTGGCGATCGGCTTGCCGCCGAGGGAGATCCCGGTGCGCGCGGACTGGGCCACCGACTGGGCAGAGTCCACAGAGGACAGTGCGATCAGTGGCAGCTTCGCCGGTGGCGGTTCCACCGGGCGGCCCGACGGCGGGGTGTAGCCGTCGAAAGTGGCCTGGCCCCAGCGGTAGGGGTCGCCCTGCACGCCGCCCCAGGTGGACCAGCCGATCCGGGTCTGGCCGGTCTTGTCCTGGGTGTCGGAGTCGTAGACGAACAGGTTCAGCCCGACCTTGGCCGGGTCCAGCGCGCCGGGCACCGCGGCCAGCGGCAGTGCGAGCTCGATGGTGTAGCCGGTGTAGGGGCTGCTCACCTTGCTCGCGATCTTCAGTCCTGGCACCGTTTCCGCGGCCGGGCCCTGGAAGTTGTCCGCGTCCCTGGCCGCGCAGGGCTTGCCCTCGGTGGTGGTCGGGAAGACGGCCAGCTTCAGCGTGGTGGAGGTGTTCTCGGACTTGCCGCGCGGGTCGATGGCCAGTTCCAGGGCGTCGGTGCGCCAGTGCCGTTTGCAGTCCGCGGCGGCCAGCACGCTGCCCAGCTTGTCGTCGGTGACGGTCACCGCCGCGTACAGGGTGTCGTTGTGCCAGGCCAGCTTGGCCTTGGCCGAGCAGTCCGCGGCGGCGGCGCACTCCTCGCCTTCCCAGCGGGTGGAGATGTCCAGCTCCGGCCCGGCGTACTCCCCCGGCGCGACCACCCCGTCCACTGCCGGCGCGGTGGCGGCCTTCGGGATTGTCGTGCGCGGCACCAGTTCCAGGGCCGGGGTGCTGCTGCTGACGCCGGTGACGGCGAGGGTGTACCGGTAGTCGCCGCCCTGCATGCCGGTGCGCAGGCCGGCGTCGGTGTTGGTCACCTTGCCGGAGAGGGTGGTGCTCGCCCCGGCCGCGAGTCCGGTGAACGGCAGGCTGGCAGTGGCGCTGAACCCGGTCGGCGGGGTGATGGTCACCGTGCCGGAGCGGGTGGCGGAGGCGTTGTTGCGCACCAGGACCGGCAGTTCGCGGTCGCCGCCGGAGGGCAGGGTCAGCACCGGCGGCACCAGGTCGGCCAGCGCGGGCACCCCGCTGCGCTGCGCCCAGTCGCGGAACTGGGCGACCTGCGGCAGCGGCTGCTGCTCGGCGGTCAGCTCCGGCACCACCGCGATCACGGTCTCGGTGTACCCGGTTCCATTGCCACTGCCCAGCTCCACCGGAATCCGCACCCGGCCGGGTTTGGCCGCCGAGGGCACGGTGACGGTGAACTCGGCGGTCGCCGACCGTCCAGGAAGGACAGTCCCGAGCCGCCCGGACCCGGTGACCTGCCAGTCGGCAGGCAGCCCGAGCTTGGCGGAAACCCTGGTCAGCGCCCGGTTCTCCGGCGCGGTGACGGTGACCTTGACCGGCACCTGGGTACCGGCCACCAGGCTGAACTTCCCGGCCTCGACCTCGGCCCCGGTGCCCAGCGGCAGACCGCCGGGGGCCGGGATGAGCGCGCCGTGCAGGGGCCCGTCCGGGCCGTTCGCGGTCGGTGAGAACGGCACCCGGCTGGCCACCTGGGTGAACCAGTCGCAGCCGATCAGCTTCGGATCCGTTGGCACGTCGGGGAACCCGGCCCAGCCCTGGGTCACGTACTCCCGCTGCGCGGACCGCTCCTCCTGCGCCCAGCTTCGACCGGCCACAGTGGACGGACGCCCGTCCCACACCCCGTACACCCGGTCGGTGACCTCGGCCGGGGTGAACTTCGCCGCGCAGTCCGGCCCGGCAGGCTGCTGGCCGCGCGCCCCGCCGGTGAGCAGCCGCTTGACCGCCCACGGCCGCAGGCCCTCCTCGCGGAGCTGCTCCGGATAGGCGGCCGGGTCCGCGGCCACCCGGTAGGCCTCGATGGCCAGGCGGGCCGCGTACTGGTGGTTGCCGTGGTTGCCGGGCGTGGGCGCGGGATCCATGGTGACCACCAGCTCCGGCCGGGTCTGCCGGATCGCGCGCACCAGCTTGCCCAGCACGTCCTTGTGCTGCCAGCCCTGTTCGGTCAGCGGCGAGCTCACCGTGTAGTAGAAGTCGGCCTCATCCAGGTTGAGCACCTCGGTGATCCCGGCCCTGGCCACCGCCCTGCGCTCCTCGGCCTCCCGCAACCGGCCCAGCTCCGGGCCTTCCTCCGGCCCGGCCGCGTTGCCGCCGCCCTCGCCGCGGGTGATGGTGACCACCCCGGCGCGGACCTGGTGGTCGGCGTGCCACTGCCCGAAGGTGGACAGCGCGAACGCCTCGTCGTCGGGGTGCGCGCCGACGAACAGCGCGTCCAGGTCCACCGCGGGACGGGCCGCCTGCTCGTCCACCGCGGTGGCCGGATCTTCCATGGCCACCAACGCGACCAGCGCCGCGGCCACCGGCAGCAGCCCGGTCAGCCAAGCTCGCTTCACCAGTACTCCTCAGTCAACCCTTGACCGCGCCGTCGAGCATGCCGCGGATGAAATGTCGTTGCAGGAACAGGTAGAGCACCACCACCGGCAGCGCGACCAGCACCGATCCGGCCGCCAGCAGCGGCACGCTGGTGGTCGTCCTGCCCTGGAAGAACCGCAGTCCCAGCGGGGCCGTGCGCAGGCCCTCGTCGGTGACCATGACCAGGGCGAGCAGGAACTCGTTCCAGGTCCACATGAACACCAGCACCACCAGGGTCAGCACCGCGGGCCTGCCCATCGGCAGCAGCACCCGCCACAGGATCTGCCAGTGCCCGGCCCCGTCCAGCCGGGCCGCCTCCACCACGCTGGCCGAGCTGGACCGGAAGTAGGCGCGCATCCAGAACACGCCGAAGGCCACCGACTGCGCGACCTGCGGCAGCACCAGCGCGGCGTAGGTGTCGAGCAGGCCGACATCGCGCAGGTCGAAGTACAGCGGCACCACCACGGCCTGGCTGGGAATGGTGACCCCGAGCAGCAGCAGGTAGAACAGCGCCCCCGAACCGCGGAAACGCATGGTGCCGAAGGCATATCCGGCCAGCACGGACAGCAGCGTGGACAGCGCGACCACCGCGACCGCGACGATCAGGCTGGTGCCCAGGTAGTCGCCGAAGCGGCCCTGCGTCCAGGCGGTGAGGAAGTTCTCCGGGTGCCAGCCGCCCTGGCCCGCGGTGTCCGAACGCAGTGCGGTGAACAGGATCCACAGCACCGGGTACAGCGCGTACCCGGCGAAGAGCAGCAGCACCAGGTAGGTGCCTGCCCGTTCCCAGCGGGAGACCGTCATCGCCTGCCTCCCGCCACCCGCAGCACCACCGCGCTCAAGGCGAACACCAACGCGGTCAGCGTCACCCCGATCGCCGCGGCCGAACCGACCTGCCCCGCTTGGAAGGCGCGGTAGTAGATCTCGTAGGCGGGCACCGTGGTCGACTCGCCCGGTCCGCCCAGCGGGGTCATCACGTACACCAGGTCGAAGGTGCGCAGCGAGGCGATCACGGTCAGGGTCAGCGCGACCGCGATGTCCGGGCGCAGCGCGGGCAGCGTCACCGAGCGGAACTCGCGGAACACCCCGGCCCCGTCCAGCCGCGCCGCCTCGTACAGCTCACCGGAGATCCGGCCGATCCCGGCCAGGAACAGCACCACGGTCAGCCCGGTCTGCACCCAGGTGCCGACCAGCCCGACCGCGATCAGCGCGGTGCTCTCCTCGCCCAGCCAGTTGTGCGCCAGGGCGTCCAGGCCGACCGCGCGCAACGCGGCGTTGAGCGGGCCGTCCGGGGCCAGGATCTGTTGCCAGGCAACGGCGACCACCACCATGGCCACCACCTGCGGCAGGAACACCACGGTGCGGAAGAAGGCCAGCCCGCGCACCCGGCTGCGGTGCAGCGCCGAGGCCAGCACCAGACCGAGGATCACCGGCAGGACCGCGAAGAACAGGATCAGCACCAGCGCGTGCCCGAACGCCGAGCGCAGACCGTCCTCGGCGAACAGGGTCAGGTAGTTGTCCAGGCCCGCCCAGGTGCCCAGGGTGAGGCCGTCCCACTCGAACAGCGAGATCCACGCGCTGTGCAGCAACGGGAACAGCAGGAACACGCCGTAGACGGCCAGGGCCGGCACCACGTACAGGTAGCCGACCCGGCGCGGCTCACCGGCCGGCACGGGAGGCGTCCACGTCGGCCTGCAGCTTGGCCAGGAACTCCTGCGGGCTCAACCCCTTGGCCAGCAACTGCTCCACCACGCTGGTGACCGTGTCGTAGGCGGTCGGGGTGGCGTAGTCCAGGAACGGCACCAGGCCACCGGTCTCCGAGGCCTGCGCCCAGGAGTCGAACACCTCGGCGCGCAACGCCGTCGGCGGCCGTTGGCTGGCCGCCTCCACCACCGGCAGGTTCGCGTGCTCGGCCATCAGCGCCATGCCCCGCGAGGAGGTCACGAACTCGATGTAGGCCGCCGCCGCGTCCGGGTTCTTGCTGCGCGCGCTGACCGCGAACGGCACGCTCGTGCCCCCGGTCACCGCGACCTTGCCACTGTCGATCGGTGGCAGTCCGAAACCCACCCTGTCCCCCATCGCCGCCTCCAGATCGGCCATCAACCAGGTGCCGCTGACCAGGAAAACCCCTCTGCCCTCGGCGAACTCCCGCCACGCCGCGTCCGAGCCGAGCCCGGAGAACCCCGGCGTCAGCATGCCCTGCTCCACCCAGCTCACCAGCAACTCGGCCGCTGAGCGCGGGTTGACGTCGGACCAGAACACACCCTGCCTGCCGGTGGCCAGCTTGAAGGCGTCCTCGGTGGGCGCGAACCGGTTGAGCGCGAAGCCGAACAGGTGGATGCCCGCGCTCTTCTCCAGGTTGCCGAACTGGATCGGCACCTCGCGGGCGGCCTTGGCCTTGCGCAGCGCGGCGTCGAACTCCGCCCAGGTGCGCGGCGGGGAGATGCCGAGCCTGGCCAGCTTCTCCTTGTTGTAGAAGACGCCGACCAGCTCACCGCCCTGCGGCAGCCCGTACAGCTTGCCCTCGCCCAGCGGGTTGCCCGAGTTCGGGTAGCGGGCCAGCCGCAGCACCGAGTCCGGGAACCGCTGCTGCCAGCGGTAGGCCTCGGCGTAGCCGTCCAGCGGCTGGAGCAGCCCGGCCTTGACGAAGGCCCCCATGTCCTGCCTGCCGTTGTTGACCTGCACGACATCGGGGGCCTGCACGCTGGTCAGGCCGAGCCTGGTGGTGTTGCGCAGGTCGTCGAAGGACCGCGGCACCCGGTTGATGGTGATGTTCGGGTACTTGCGCTGGAACTCCGCGTTCAGCGCGGTCATCTGCTTGTCCTGCCCGCCGCGGACCTCCTGGTCCCACACGGTCAGGGTCAGCTCGCCCAGGCTCGCCGGATCGGTCCTGATGTCGCGGGCCTGACGGTCGCTGGGCCGGGTGTTGGGCAGGTTCGAGCCGGGCACGCACCCGGCCAGCACCGCCAGCGCGGTCACCGCGGCCAGCGCGTGCCGCCATCGGGAGCCCGTCATCCCCGTCCTCCCTCCGCCGGTGCTACGGCCTGCCCCGCAGTCCGATCGTGGCACTTGCCCTGCGCACCGTGGCACAGCCATGAGTGGGAAGCAGGTCTTCCAGGAAGTGGTATCCGCGCAGTGCCTCGTCCTCGCGCCGGCCCAGGTGCCGCCACCAGGCGGCGATATCGCACCAGCCGGGCGCGGACAGCGAACCGCCGAAGTGCTGCACCGACAGCGCGGCGCACAGGTTGGCGAAGCGCACCCGGTCCACCAGCGGCCAGCCGGCCAGGGTGCCGTAGGTGAACCCGGCGCCGAAGACGTCGCCCGCGCCGGTGGGGTCCATGGCGGCCACGTTGATGCCGCACACGTCGGCCTCCTCGCCGGTGGCCGAGTCCACCGCGTAGGCCCCGCCGCCCGCCCTGGTGACCACCACGGTCGGCACCACCTCCGACAGCTGCCGCGCGGCCACCCGAACGTCGTCCTGGCGGGTGTAGCGCAACGCCTCCACCGTGTTCGGCAGGAACACGTCGTAGCCGTGCAGCTGCTGGATCAGCTCGGGCCGCCACTGGTCGGTGGGGTCCCAGCCGACGTCGGCGAACAGCAGCGCGCCGTTGGCCTTGGCGGTGCGCACCCAGTTGTCGCTCTCGTGGTCGACGTGCACGAAGCAGGCGCGCACCCGCGGCGGGTCGGTGAGCAGTTCGTCCGCGGTGACCGGGGAGGGGTGGCCGTGGGTGACCATGCTGCGGTCGCGGTTGATGGCCAGGGAGACGGTGACCGGGGAGTGCCAGCCGTAGAAGCGGCGGGAGTGGCTGAGGTCGACCTGTTCCTGGTTGGCCAAGGTGTCCCAGCAGAAGTCGCCGTACATGTCCTCACCGAAGGCCGAGGCCAGGGTGGTGCGCAGCTGGAGGCGGGCCAGCGCGACGGCGAGGTTGGCGATGCCGCCGGGGCTGGAGCCCAGGCCGCTGGCCCACACCTCGGTGCCGCTCTCGGGTAGCTGGGGCAGTCCGGTGAAGATCAGGTCCAGGAAGACCGGACCGGACAACAGGACGTCGAACTCGGTAGGCGGCTGGCTCGACACCGTTTCCCTCCCCGCTGCGCGCATCGTTCGGGCTGACCCCGTTTTGATCAGGCGCAGAGTCTCCCCCGCCCGGACGACACTGACAACCACGATCGGCCCCGGTGTGTTCCAGAGTGTTAATGTCGGTGCGCGTGAGACTGGTGATCCTCGGCGGTGGCGGTTTCCGCGTTCCCCTGGTGCACGGCCGGTTGCTGGCCGATCCGGACCGGCTGGTCGACGAGCTGGTGCTGCATGATGTGTCCCAGGACCGCCTCACCGCGGTGACCGCGGTGCTCGACGCCCAGGCCGCCGACGCGCCATGGCGGCCCAAGCTGGTCACCCGCACCCACCTCGACGACGCCCTGCGCGGCGCGGACGTGGTCTTCTCCGCCATCCGCGTCGGCGGTCTGGCCGGTCGCAGCGCCGACGAACGCCACGCCATCGAAGCGGGCCTGCTCGGCCAGGAGACCGTGGGCGCCGGCGGCATCAGCTACGCGCTGCGCACCGTCCCGGTGGCCATGGACATCGCCGAACGCATCGCCCGCTACTGCCCCGAAGCCTGGACGATCAACTTCACCAACCCGGCAGGCACCGTCACCGAGGCGATGTCCGCGGTGTTGGGCGACCGCGTCATCGGCATCTGCGACTCCCCCATCGGTTTGTGCCGCCGGGTCGCCGCCGCCCTGGACATCCCGGTCGAGCAAGCCTGGTTCGACTACGCGGGCCTCAACCACCTGGGCTGGCTGCGCGGCGTCCAGGTCAACGGCCGCGACCGCCTCCCCGAACTCCTGGCGGATGAGACCAAGCTCCGCTCCTTCGAGGAAGGCCGCCTGTTCGAACCGGACTGGCTGCGTGCCCTGGGCGCCATCCCCAACGAGTACCTGCACTATTACTACTACGCCCGCGAAACCACCGCGGAGATCGCCGCCAACCCCCAGCCCCGCGGCGAGTACCTCCGCCACCAGCAGGCGGCCTTCTACGACCGCGCCCTGGCCGACCCCAGCACTGCCCTGACGGCCTGGCAGGAAACCCGCGCCGAACGCGAACGCACCTACCTGGCCGAAGCCCGCCAGATCGCCGAAGCCGGCGACCGCGAAACCTGCGACACCGACGGCGGCGGCTACGAACAGGTCGCCCTGGACCTGATGGCCGCCATCACCGCCAACCGCACGGCCACGATGATCCTCAACGTCCGCAACCGGGGCGCGCTACCGGGTCTGGACGCGGACGCGGTGGTGGAGCTGCCGTGCCTGGTGGACTCCAACGGGGCGCGGCCGATCGCGGTGGATCCGCTGGACGGGCCGGCGTTGAGCTTGGTGCAGCGGGTGAAGGCGGTGGAGCGGGAGACGATCGCGGCGGCGCGGACGGGGAGCAGGGAGAAGGCGTTGCGGGCGCTGGCGGGGCATCCGCTGGTGGATTCGGTGCGGGCGGCGCGGAAGGTGCTGGGCGCGACCGAGTGGTGACCCGGCGGGCGGGGGGGGGTGGGCGCCGGGCTCGTGGCGGAAGCGGGCGGATCTTGTGTGGGTTCGGTGCAGACCCGGCTGGAACCCGATCAGGGCCGGTGTACTGGCACCGGCCGGGGCAAGTGCCCCAGCCACACATGACATCCGGGGGGATGTGGTTCTGGTCGTGTCGTTGACCGCGCTTCCGTTCTTACTGATAGCCGGGATCCTGCTGCACACCTCGCTGGGGCCGAGATGGTCGCCCGGGGTCCGGCTCTGGGGTGAGGCGGCCGGGTTCGCGGGGCTGGCCACGGCCGCCGTGTACTGCTGGGGCCTGCGCCACCTGTTCGTCTGGCGGGTCGACAAGGCGTGCCGTGGGCGCCTCGATCCGGCGTTCGGCAACGTCGAGCTCTTTCCGCTCAGCTACAAGTGCAACGCCTCCCACGACCTGGTGCCCGGGTGGGTGATGCCGACTTTCTTCGTCTTCGCCGTGGCGGCGGTGGCGTGCGCGGTGGTCGCGGTGGTCCGGTGGCGGGCCGGGCGAACCTGATCTTCCGGCCACAGCCCTTCGGCCGATCAACTGTGATTGATGAACCACTCAGCCCCGTTGCTCGTCGATGGAGGCATGTCTTTGTTCGCGGTGAGTGGGCGGCTCGGCCGGTTGCGGGCGCGGGTCAGGGTGCTGGTCGGCGGGGTGCTTGACGGGCTGCTGGCGCGGGGCGAGGCGGAGCTGGTCCGGGAGTTCGCCGAGCCGGTGGCGGCGGGGGTGGTGCTGGAGCTGGCCGGGGTGCCGGAGCCGGACCGGGCCGAGGTGCGCCGCTGGGTGCGGGCTGCCTGCGAGGTCGAGGGGTCGGTGACGCCGCGGGTCTGGGCGGACCTGGACGGCTACCTGGCCGAACTGGCCGCGCACCAGGGCACGGCGCGGGTGTCCGCGGTGGAGGTGGTCGCCGGGTACGCCCGGATCGTGGACCTGATCACCGGTGCGCTGCTCACGCTGCTCGGCTGCCCGCAACAACTGGCGGTGCTGCGCCGCGATCCGCGGGTGCTGGCCGGGGTGGTCCGGGAGGTGCTGCACGGCGGGGCCGGGAGCACGGGGGTCGCCGGGGTGGTCGCGGAGGCGGCGGTCCGGGCGGTGCTGGCGTGTGATGTGCTGTTGGCCGGGGAGGAGGACGAGCTGCGCTGGCGGGCTCGGCTGGGGATCCGCGAACTCCGTGCCGTTCCGGTGTCCCTTGCCGCGCCCGGCCGGACCAAGGACGGGAGGCCGGGTTGGCGGGCAAGGTCGCGGTGATCGGGTTGGGCGACATCGCGCGGAAGGCGTACCTGCCCACGATCACGGCCCGGGCGGGGCTGGACCTGCACCTGATGACCAGGAACCCGGCACGGCTGGCCGAGGTCGCCGATCAGTACCGGGTTCCCGAACAGCGGCGGTTCACCGATCTGGGTGAGTTGCTGGCACACGGACTTGACGCGGCGTTCGTGCACGTGCCAACCGCCGCGCACGCGGAAACGGTGCGCCGGTTGCTGGCCGCCGGGGTGCCGACCTACGTGGACAAACCCCTCGACGACAGCCTGGCCGGGGCGCGAGAACTGGTGGAGCTGGCCGAGCGGCTCGCGGTGCCGCTCATGGTCGGGTTCAACCGCCGTCACGTGCCCGCCTACACCGAGGCCGCGCGCGGGCCACGGGACCTGGTGGTGTTGCAGAAGAACCAGGACGGCGGAAGCGGCGGGGTGCGCGAGATCGTCTTCGACGACTTCATCCACGTGGTGGACACCCTGCGCTTCCTGGCCCCGGGCCCGATCGAGCGAACTTTGGTCGCCGGTGTGGTCACCGAGGGCGAGCTCGAACAGGTCAGCCTGACCGTGGTAGGCGGCGGGTTCACCGCGATCGGCACCATGCACCGGCGGGCCGGGGCCAAGCAGGAACGGCTGGAGGTCACCGGCGGCGGGGTGAAGGTCGAGGTGACGGACCTGGGCCAGGTGACCCGGCACGAGGGCGGCCGGGTGACCCGGCTGGCGGAGGACGGGTGGGCGCCGGTGGCGCGGCGGCGCGGGATCGAGCAGGCGTGCACGGCGTTCCTGGCGGGCGAGCTACCGGACCTGCGGGACGCGCTGCGGACGCACGAGCTGTGCGAGCAGGTGGTGGCGGAGCTGACGGAGGACGGGGCGGCCGTCTAGGCGGCGCGGCCGAGAGCCGACCAGCACGAGCCGAACACCGCGAGCAGACCAGCGCGGGCGGGCTGCGGTCAGCCAGCCGGGCCAACGCGACCCGACCGGCGCGAGCCAAACAACGCGAGCCGCACCGCGCGAGCCGCACCGCCCGGCGGGTGGCAATTCGGCCGGCCAGACCAGCACAAGCAGACCGGCGCGTGCCGAACAACGCGGGCCGACCAGCGCAAGCCCAACAACGCGTGCCGAACCACCCGGGCCGCACCGCCCGGGTGGGCGACGGTTCAGCTGGCCAGACCAGCGCAAGCCGACCGGCGCGACCCGAACAATGCGGCCGGGCAACGCGGGCCGGGCGGCTGGTTGGCCGGTCGAGCGGTCAGCAGGTCGAGCGCTCGGCCGGTTAGTCGGTCGGACGGTCGCTCGGCCGGTTGGTCGGCCGAGCGGTCGGCCGGCCAAGCGGTCAGCCAAGCAGCGGCTCAGACAGCCAACCCCGCCGCCAGCTCACGGAGCCGATCAGCCCCACCCGAGCGCAACGCCGGCCCATGCCCAAAACACACCACCTCGAACTCCAGCCCGCTCAACCCCACCACCGACCGCCGCGCCACCTGACTGTCCACATTGAACACACCAACACTCAGCTCCCCCACGTTCGCCACCGCGTCCCCCACGAACACCACCCCGCCCGGCAGCCACACCGCGATGCTCCCCGGCGTGTGCCCCGGCATCCCCACCACCCGCGCCCCGCCGCCGAACTCCAGCACGTCCCCGTCCTCGACCTCGCGGTCCACCCGGCACGCCTCGTGCGCGGGCACCCCCGGCGAGATCTGCCCGTGCAGCTCCCGCTCCCACTCCCCGGTGAACACCGGCGGCAACCCCTCCGCCTCCCCCCGGATCACCGCCGCGTCCGCCCGGTGCGCGATCACCTCGGCCCCGCTCCAGGCCACGAGCTCCGCGGCGCTGCCGGCGTGGTCGCCGTGCCAGTGCGTCAACACGATCCGCCGCAGCTCGACCCCCAGCCCGGTCACCACCGCGCGCACCCGCTCGCCGTATCCGGCCAGCCCCGTGTCGATCAGCGTCGCCTCGTTCCCGTCGCGCCACAGGTACGCCTGGCCCACCGGGAAGGTCAGCTGGGTCAGGTTGGGCAGCAGGTGTTCGGTCTCCATGGGGGTCAGCCTGGCAGCGCGGCGGGGGCGCGGACGCCGTGTTCGCCCATGGCGGAGCGGGGTTCTCCCGGAGCGAACGTGGGAGCTACCGGCTGGCCGCGCGGGTCACAGGCGGCCCAGCAACGCGATGAGCTGGATGACCCGGTAGGCGGTCGGGAAGTCCTCGGCCTCGTAGGCCAGGGTGCGCTCGCCCAGGAGCTCGATGCCGGGCACCAGCAGGGCGTGCTCGGCCATGGCCGGGGTCAGCACGTCCACCTCCAGGTCGACCTCCCCGGCGAAGCGCAGTGGCCGCACCCTGGCGCGCCGCCGCAGCGCCTGGGGCACCGCCGCGCGGATCCGGGCGCAGGCCTCCTCCGGGTGCAGGTTCTCCGCGGCCCGCGCGCCCAGCGCGCGCTTGACCACCACCGACCAGATGCCCCGCGCCACCCCGGTGGCCTCGGTGGCCACCGTCTCGTCCCCCGCCACCAGGATCGGCACCGCGCCGTGCGCGGCGGCCAGTGCCGCGTTGAGGCCCAGCTCGCCGAGCACCCGGTCGTTGCAGCGGACCTCGGCGACCACCGAGCCGTTGATGGTGTGCGAGAGCACCGAATGGGCCAGCCCGGCCCGGCCGTGGTAGCCGATGAAGATCACCGCGTGCACGTCCTCGGCGATCCCGGCCATCATGCCGAAGGACTTGGGCGTGCCGCGCAGCAGCGTGGCCCGGCGGTCCAGCTTCTCCGGCAGCAGGTTGCGGAACTGGGCGTGCGCGTCGGAGACCAGCACCTCGGCATCCGGTTCGGCGTCGTAGACCCCGAGCACCGCGGCGTTGGCCTCCGCGGTCATCAGCGCCCGGTTGCGCTCGTACTCCCGTTCCCCGGGGCGGACGTCCTCGACGTCGACGATCCCGGCGATGCCCTCCATGTCCACCGACACGAGAACCCGCATACCACGCCCCTTAACCCCAGAAGCAAAGCTGGCGGCGACCCCGGAGGGTCACCGCCAGCTTTCCCCATCCGGGTTACTTGGTGACAACCAGGGCGTAGTCCGCGTCGGTCTCCGGGGTTTCCGGGTGACCGTCCGCGTTCACCTGGTCGGCCAGCACCTCGACCTTCCAGGTGCCCTTGGCCGCCTTCTCCAAGATCACGTTCTCCACGGTGTCCACCGCGTTCGGCGAGCCGCCGGGGGTGGAGTAGTTGCCCGCGGTGAGGCCGTTGTTGCCCCAGTACACGGTGCCGTCGGGCGCGGTGACCTTCAGCGTCAGGTCGTTGACCCGGGACACCGCCGCGGTCGGCGAACCGGCCGGGTCGGTGTAGGCCAGGGTCGCCTTGAACGGCGTGGAGCCGTCGGCCTCGACCGTGTAAGCCTTGGACGCGCCGGCCTTGAGCAGGTCGGTCTCGTTCACCAGCAGCGGCAGCTTCCAGCTGTTGCCCTTGGCCTGGTTGTACAGGTTGCCAACGCTCGCGGTGCCCCAGCCCTGGTGCACCCTGGTCAGGTCGTGGTTCTCACCGGTGAAGGCGTACTGGTTCGCGGTGTTGACCAGCAGCGCCTTGACCGTGGCCGCGTGCGGCCTGCTGGCGAAGACGTCCCGCTTCTTGCCGGGCGCGCCGTCGAAGACGCCGTCGGCCCACATCTGGAACACCAGGCCGGCGTTGCCGCAGGTGATCGGGGTGGCGCCGCTGGTGCCGCCGAAGCTGGGCGTGTAGGCGGTGTCGCTGGTGGAGGTGGTGGTGTCGATGGCGTCGTAGTAGTTGGAGATCTCCGGCTTGATCCGGCCGTCGGCCGCCGGGCCGATGCTGGCGCCGCGGTTCCAGGTGTCATCGGTGCGGCTGAGCGTGTTCTTGTGGTACTGCGCGCCCACCGAGAGCACGTTCTTCGCCCACGCCTCCGGCCGCGACTGGCGCGAGCCCGCGTTGCTCTGCGACTGGCAGATGAACAGGTCCAGATCGAAGACGATCTTGTCCATGGCCGCGGAGATGGTGGTGTAGGAGGTGGTCAGCGCGTTGCCCCAGCTGTTGGTCTGGAACACCGCCTTGTACTTGCCGTTGGGGTCGACCAGCTCCTTGGAGTGGGCGTACCGGTCGGCGACGCCGTAGCCGGCGTGGATGCCCTGGCCCTCGGGCAGCAGCCCGCGGTGCTTGGGGCTGACGCCGGTGGCGAAGATCTGGCCGTAGGTGGCGGTGCCGTGGCTGGGGCTGGTGCCCGCGGCGCCGTGGATGATCGGCGGCTTGGCCCGGAACTCCTGGTGCGTGGTGCGCAGGCCGGAGTCCATCACCTCGCCGACCACGCCCTGGCCCTTGTAGCCGCCCGCGGCCTCGATGGTGTTCGCGCCGCCGTCGATGCGCGCGTTGTCCATGTCGGTCTCCGGCGCGGAGGCCGCGTCGACCGCGAGGACCTGGTCCAGGTGCGCGGTGGCGCGCAGCTGCTGCGGGCTGAGGGTGGCCTCCAGGTGCTGGGCGCTCTGCGAGACCACGTGCACCTGCCCGCCCGCGCGGGTGATCGCCTCGGCGGCATCCCGCTGCCCGGCGGCGTCGGCCTCGACCAGGGTCACCACGTAGCGCGCGGTCTTGGTCTCGGCGATGGCGGCCGGGGCCAGCTTGTCACCGGGCTGGTAGGCGCCGACCCAGCGGACGTAGCCGAGCTTGGCCACCCGTTCCTTGGTGGCCGGGCTCATCCGCACCACGTAGGCGTAGTCGGGGATGAACGCGCCGACGCGCGCGCCCAGCCTGGCCAGCTCACGGCGCTGGGCGTCCAGCGGCGCGGCCTTGAACTGCACCAGGTATGCCCCGCCCTGGCGGGCCCGCAGGTCCTCCGGCGTCGCGGTCTCGGCCTGGGCCTGGGTGACCGGGTCGAAGCTGCGGTTGGCCAGCCGGATCTGGCTGGCCTGCGGCAGCTCCCTGCTCCAGGTGCGCCCGCCGTCCAGGCTGATGGTGAACTTGTCCGCGCCGACCATGCGGACCTGCTCGTCCTCGGCCGCGCCGTTCGCGCTCATCGCGCCCGCGCTCAAGACCAGTGAACTGGCGGTGATGGCCACCAGGAAAACGCGACTCCTTCGCCGCATCGACTACCTCCAGCGAAATGCAGGGGTGACCTCGGACATGCGTGATCCGAGCCGTGATGCGGACAGTAACGACCGTTTACTAATTCATCACCCGACAGAAGTTGGTTTGTGTTGCGACGTTCGGGTGAGACAAAACCGCTGGACAGACAAGTAGTCGCGACCCGCGGTACTGCACTGAATACGGGCCGCGACGACTTATTGAGTTATTTACTCAGCTGCTCCCAGCCGGCGAAAAATACGGCCATTCGGCACTGGCATTGCGAGTTCGCCGATGGTAGGTCCGATCACATGTACCGGCCATCTCCTTGCGGGAGCTGCCTGGTCTCCTGACCCTGGTGAATGGGTTTCATCGCCTCGAACCAGGTGCGGGCCGGCACCTTGCCGCCGTAGATGAAGCTGCCGCGGGTGCACAGGTACGGCCGGTCGCCATCGCAGATGGTCTTCGGCGTGGGGCTGTCGGAGAAGGTCAGCACCGCGCCGGAGAAGTTCGGGGTGGCGCCGACGAACCCGGCGGACTGGTGGTTCTGCGTGGTGCCGGTCTTGCCGATCATCGGCCGGTTCCAGCCTGCCGCCTGCGCCGCCTTCTGCGCGGTGCCCTCGGTGGTGTCCTTGCTCAGGCCCTGCGCCAGCGCGCCGGCCAGACCGGGGTCGAGGGCCTGCTCGCAGGAGGCCTCCTTGATGTCCACCGGCTTGCCGTTGCGGTCGAGGACCTTCTCGATCGGGGTGGGCGGGCACCAGGTGCCGCCGCTGGTGATGGTCGCGCCGACGTTGGCCAGCTCCAGCACGCTGACCACGGTCACGCCCAGGGTGAAGGAGCCGACCTTGTTGTCCTTGACCCACTTGTCCTGCGGGATGCGCAGCGAGGCGTCCTTGGCCTCCGGGTTGATCTTGGAGCCGCCGCGGTTGACCGACTTCATGCTGTCCCGCAGGCCCATCCGCACCGACATGTCCACCACGTTGTCCAGCCCGGCCTGCTCCTCCAGGATGACGAACCCGGTGTTGGGCGAGTGCGCCAGCGCGCTCTGCAAGGTCATCGTGGTGTCCGCGCCGTCGCTGGCGTTCTTCACCTGGTAGGCCTTGCCGCCGTTCTTGTAGATCGGCGAGGTGTAGACGTTGGGCACGTTGACCGTGCGGTTGACCCCGGTCTTGCCCTCCTCCATGGCCGCGGCCGCGGTGAAGATCTTGAAGATCGACCCGGCGCCGAACCGGCTGACATCGGCGGGCAGGTTGAACGAGGTCTGGTTCTTGCTCTTGTCGTTGCCGTAGTCCCGGTTGGCGCCCAGCGCGCGCACCCGGTGCTTGTCCTTGCCCGGCTCGACCACGGCCATCGCGTTGGCGATGCCGTCGGTGTTCTTGCTGACCTCGCCCTCGGCCGCGGCCTTGACCGCGTCGTTGGCGCCCTGGTCCAGGGTGGTCTGGATGGTGTAGCCGCCGCGCTTGAGCTTGTCCTTGTTGATGCCGTGCTTGGCCAGGTAGTCGACCACGTAGTCGCAGAAGTAGCCGTTGGTCTGCCCGTTGTCCGCGCTCACGCAGTCGTTCGGACGGCGCTTGACCAGCGCGAAGTTCAGCGGCTCCTCCTGGAACTGCTTGTACAGCTCCTGCGCCTGCACCGGGTCCTTGGACAGCGCGCCGGTGTCGGCCATCCGCTTGAGCACGTGGTCGCGCCGCTTCTTGGCCTCCTCCGGGTTCTCCGCGCCCAGCCGGGAGGGCTTGTTCACCAGACCGGCCAGGTAGGCGGCCTCGGGCACGGTGAGGTCCTTGGGCAGCTTGTCGAAGTAGTGCCGGGAGGCGGACTTGATGCCGTAGATCTGGCCGCCGAAGGGCACCACGTTGAGGTAGCGGGTGAGGATCTCGTCCTTGCTCAGCGTGCGCTCCAGCTGCAGCGCGATGCGCACCTCGCGCAGCTTGCGGGCCGCGGTGACCTCGCTGGCCTTCTCCCGCTCGATGTCGGTCTTGGCGACCACGTAGGCGAGGTAGTTCTTCACGTACTGCTGGGTGATCGAGGAGCCGCCCTCGACCCGCTGGCCGAGCACGCCCTTGACCATGGCGCGCATGGTGCCCTTCCAGTCCACGCCGTTGTGCTCTTCGAAGCGGTGGTCCTCGATGGCGACCATGGCCGCCTTCATGTTCTGCGAGATGCCCGCGCTGTCGACCAGTTCCCGGTCCTGGTCGTAGAGGTAGGCGATCGGCTTGTTCTTGCTGTCGGTGATCGTGGTGAGCAGCGGCGGGTCGGCCTGGGCCAGCTCGGCGGAGTACTGGTCGACCGTCTCACTGGCCCGGTTCGACAGCAGCCCCGCCCCGCCGACGACGGGGAAGGCGATCGCGGCGACCACCAAACCGGCCACCACGCACAGCCCGATGAGTTTCAGTATCCCCGTCGCTCGTGCGACCAACACAGAACGCACTCCCCTCTCCACAGCCTGCTCACCCGTTTCAGTGCACTGTCTACCCGTAAGGGCGCATGAGCCTGCACGGAGGTTGCATCGGATTGCCGGTGATCTTTATCTACTCTCACGAACGAATGACGCCCGTCGGTTCACCCACGTGAAAACATCGGGTCACTTGGCCGCCGAACGGCCCACATCGATCGTCCGAGGCCTACTTCTGGCCGTCTTGACCGCCAGACATCGGAGGATAGAGTGTGTGCGCCCCCACACCGCCCCGAACCGCCATTCGGAGGGAATCGCTTTCCGACTGAGCAGCACGGTGTCGTGCGTTGAGGAGCTTCGATGGCATCGAGACGGCGGGATCTCCGGCGACCGAATGTGCCCGGCGCGGCGTCGGCGGTGACGCTGGCCTGCACCGGCGCGGCGGACGCGACCTCCGGCCCCGGCCTGCCCGCCCCGGCCGCCCGGATGGCCTACCAGCTCGCCGGCGGCGCGGCGGCACCGTGCTGAAGCTCAACCCCCGCAACGGCATCAGCCACCTGGTGCTCACCCTGCCCTGACCTCACGTTCGTGGTCATGCACGAGCAGTTGTCCCAACGCACCTAGGAGGATGTGTGAACCTGCTGACGCGGGTGGCCACCGCCGTGGCCACCGCGGGCGCCCTCACCCTGTCGGTGACCACGCCCCTGGCCCAAGCCGCCCCGCCCGCCACCGACTGGTCCAAGGCGGTCGTCGACTCGACCATCGCGCGCAACCCGGACCCGCAGACCATCGGCGGCTGGGGCTACACCCGGGGCCTGTTCCTCTACGGGATGTACAAGGTCTACCAGCGGTTGAAGGACCCGAAGTACCTGGCCTACATCAAGAAGTGGGCCGACTACCACGTCGACGCCAACGGGCACGTCAACCACAGCTTCAACAACCTGGACGCGATGCAGCCCGGCAACATCCTGATCTTCCTGCACCAGGAGACCGGCGACCCGCGCTACAAGGCCGCGGCCGACCAGATCCGCACCCGCATCACCACCTACCCGCGCACCCCCGACGGCGG
Organism: Crossiella sp. SN42; assembly: GCF_023897065.1. Classification (GTDB taxonomy): domain Bacteria; phylum Actinomycetota; class Actinomycetes; order Mycobacteriales; family Pseudonocardiaceae; genus Crossiella. The sequence continues at coordinate 55,096 of NZ_JAMHIV010000020.1, read as the reverse complement.
CATGTGGCACGCCACCAGCAAGACCAACGAGCTGTGGGCGGACGGGGTGTTCATGGCCCAGCCGTTCCTGATGCGCTACGGCCAGGCCTACGGCGACGAGCAGTACGCCACCGAGGAGGTCACCAGGAACCTGGTCACCTACTTCACCCGGCTCAAGGCGGACAACGGGTTGATGTGGCACGCCTACGACGGCGACCGGGACGCCCCGTGGGACCCGAAACCCAAGCCGGACACCGGAACCTCGAGCTTCTTCTGGGCCCGCGCCTTCGGCTGGTCGGCCATCACCTACATCGAGATCCTGGACCTGCTGCCCAAGGACCACCCGCGCCGACAGCAGATCATCGGCTTTGTGCAGCACCTGGCCAAGGGCCTGGCCCGCTACCAGGACCGCCGCACCGGCCGCTGGTTCCAGGTGGTCGACCGCGGTGACGACCCGGACAACTGGACCGAGACCTCGGCCTCGTCCATGTACACCCTGATGATCGACGCGGCCGTCCAGCGCGGCTATATCTCGCGCGCCTACCAGCGCGTCGCCGACCGCGGCTACCAAGGCGTCCTGGCCAAGGTCAAGACCGGCGCCGACGGCCTGACCAACATCCACGACATCTCCGAGGGCACCAACGTCGGCGACCTCAACTACTACTACACCCGCAAACGCAACATCAACGACCTACACGGCCTGGGCGCCTTCCTGCTCATGCACGAACAACTCCGCACCTGACCGGAAACGGCCGACCCGCCGGGAGGTTGCCCTCTCCCGGCGAGCCGGCCGTTGTCGTACCGCGTGCTGTCAGCTGGTGGCGCGAGCCGCCTCGATCAGCCGGACGACACCGGGAACCCACGGCGCGTAACGCTCCGGGTTCGCCTCGTGGTCGGCGACCAGCTCGCTGTACTGCACCCACTTGAGCTGCTCGATCTCATCCGCCTCCGGCTTGGCCGTGAGGTGCGCGTCGGCGCCGATCTTGCCGATCAGCACGTGGTCGAACTCGTGCTCGGCGGCTCCGTGCCCGTCCAGCGCCTGGTAGGTGAACGCGCCCACCTCCCGCAGCTCCTCGATCCGCAGGTGCAGCTCCTCGTCCACCCGCTTGATCGCCGAGAGCGCGATGTCCTCCCCGGCAAGGGGGTGCGAGCAGCAGGTGTTGGCCCACAGCCCGGGGAACCGGTTCTTGGTCAGCGCCCGCTGCTGCAGCAGCACCCGGTCGTCCTCGTCGAACAGCATCACCGAGAACGCCCGGTGCAACCGGCCGGGCGGCGTGTGCGCCTCTTCGACCGAGGTCTCCCCGATCGTGTTCCCGTCCGGATCGACGAGCTCGACGATCCTGCGCACGACAGCCATCCTGACCCCTTTGTATCCATGTTGCGCCTGGTCGGGAGCCACCGTAATGAGGGGTTCCGCCCGGGTCCATGCACCGGCAGAGTGCATCAGCTCGACCACCACGGTACTTCTTCCGGTGTGCCGCACCGCCCGCGCGCTCAGCCGTCCGGCACCAATCGGTAACCAATCGGACACGTTCCGCGACACCCCTGCCATGGGGTCGGACAGTGCTACCGCGATCACCTTCGCCCAGGTCCAGAAGCTGGTGCGGCAGGCGGGAGACAGCAAGGCGGTGGAGGCAGTGGACCGGCTGGCCGCGGTCGGGCTGCTGGCGCTGGGGGTGGCGGTGACGCCGGGGGCGTTGTCGCTGCTCGGGGCGAAGAACGAGGTCAGCAAGCTGGGGCAGGCGGTGGCGCGCAAGCTGCTCGGGCGGGGCGAGGGGAACTTCCTGGCGCGGGCGCGGCGGATGGCCGCGGCGAACTACCTGATCACCTTCACCGCCTTCTTCGACGCGCTGGAGGCCGAGCTGCCCCAGTTCCTGGCCGAGGTGGCGCTGACCGAGACAGACCGGGTCCAGTTGGCCGGCGCCAGTGTCGGCGACCGGGTGACGCTGTCCCTGCCGCACCCGGTTGATCCGGCGCTCTCCACCGCCCAGCGCCAGGCCTACCACCAGCTGCTGAGCACCCAGTTCATGGTCTTCGCCCAGGGTCTGGCGGTGCGCGAACGGGTGCCGGGAGCGCGGCAGCGGGAGCTGTCGGAGGGCATCCGGCGGGCCACCGAGGCGGCCGAGGAGGTCTACCAGGCGCAACTGCTGCGCCTGATGGCGAGCAGTCCGGAGTTCTGCGCGTGGACCATGCGGCGGGATCACGCCCGCGCCGAGGGCATCGACCTGGGGCTGCGCGCGCTGGCGGCCACCGTCGAGGCGATGACCCCGGCGGCCCGCGCGGACCGGGTGGCCACGGCGCTGTCCGCGGAGTACGCGGGCAAGCTGGCCGCGCCGGTCTTCGGCGACGGCGCGCAGGACGGGCTGACCTATCCAGCCAAGGCGGATGCCTTTGTGCCGCAGGCGTTCAAGGTGCTCCGCTGCGGCGACGGCGACCGGCTCGAACACGAGCCGTCCTGGGCGGCGGCCCCGGCGCGGTCCGATCTCGGCGACTTCCTGTTGCGCTACCTGGGTTCCCCGCACAGCACCGAGCACCCGCTGCTCGTGCTCGGCCATCCGGGCTCGGGCAAGTCACTGCTGACCGAGGTGCTCGCCGCCCGGCTGGCCGCGCCCGCGTTCACCGTGGTGCGGGTGGAGCTGCGCGACATCGACCCGGAACAGGACCTGCAGGACCAGCTGGAGCTCCAGCTCAAGCGGGACACCGGCCTGACCCAGCCGTGGACCGACTTCGCTGAGTCCAGAGTGGACAGTCCGCCGCTGGTGATCCTGGACGGCTACGACGAACTGTTGCAGGCCAACGGAAAGGTTTTCGCCGACTACCTCTCCCGGGTGCACGGCTTCCAGGTCCGCGAGGCCCGGCACGGCCGTCCGCTGCGGGTCCTGGTGACCAGCCGGATCACCCTGATCGACAAGGCCGCGGTGCCGCCGGGCAGCACCGTGCTGCGCCTGCTGGAGTTCGACGCGCCGCGCCGGGAGACCTGGGCCCGGATCTGGAATGAGCACAACGCCCGCCGGTTCCAGGTGCCCGGCTCCCCCGCCCTGGTCGAACTGGCCGAGCAACCGCTGCTGCTGCTCATGCTGGCCATCTACGACGCCACCGTGCGACCGCTGGCCGCCGCCACCGAGCTGGACCGGACCCAGCTGTACCACAGCCTCATCACCGAGTTCATCCGCCGCGAACGCGCCAAGGACCCGGCCGACCGCTGCGCCGATGATCTGTCCACAATGGTCGAGTCGGACGTGGAACGCCTTGGCGTGGCCGCGATCGGCATGTTCAACCGGCACGCGGTGCACATCCTCGCCCAGGACCTGAACGCGGATCTGGCCTACTTCAACCGCTCCAGGACTGTTCCTGACGGCGGCGGCAGACGCCTGTCCCAGGCCGAGTTGCTGGTGGGCAGCTTCTTCTTCATCCACGAGTCCAGGGGCCGGGTCGAGGACGCCAAGGCGTACGAGTTCCTGCACAACACCTTCGGCGAGTTCCTGGCCGCGGACTTCCTGCTGCGCCAGGTGATCCGCGAAACCGCGACCGTCCGCTCCCTGGACGGCGACCCGGACCGCGCCCGCCTGTCCAGTGACTGGTTCGCCTGCCTGATCCACGCCCCGCTGCACACCCGCCCGATGCTGTTGCAGCTGCTGCGCGAGTGGGCGAGGCACCGCACCACCGCGGCGGACCTGGCGGCACTGGACGCCCTCACCCACCACCACCTGCGGGCCGTCCTCTACAGCACGGAAACCTTCCTGCCGCCACCCGGCAACTGCCCGCTCGATCGCAAGCCACTGCTGGCACACCTCGCCCTGTACAGCCTCAACCTGGTGCTGCTGCGCGCGGCGCTCGCCGACGGCGAGTACCAGCTGCACGAACCCCTGATCGGTCCCGAGGACCAGCGTCCCTGGGACCAGCTGACCCACCTGTGGCGGGCCTGGTTCTCCTGGGAGACGCTCAGCGCGATCGCCGGTATCCAGATCGCCACCCGGGCAGGGACGACGATCACGTTGCGGTTGCAGCAGGAGTTCCGCACTCCGCAGGCCACCGGCCGCTTGCAAACTGTGTTCAACGCGGCCAGCGCCCTCGCCGACCACGTGACCCTGGGCCTGGCCGGGATCCCCACGGTGGAAGCCGATCCGGAACGCCGGATGCTCGACTACATCGAGCGCAGCCTGAAGCAGGAAGGCATCGACCTCAGCGGCCGGTTCACCGTGCTGCGAGCGCGCGCCGAACCGAGCCTGCTGACCGACTCGGACTGGCCTGCCAGGGAGCTGGCCCACGATTCCCGGCCACCGGAACACGTCTACGCCGCACTGCCGCTGCTGCGCGACTCCTTGCACGCCGTTTCCAAGACAAACGTGCGCCGACTGGCCGCCTGCGTTATCGGGGTGAGCCGCGCCGAGGCCAGCGCCATCGTCGAGTTCTGTGCCCAGGCCGAACCGGGCGCACTGGACTGGTTGCTCCACCACCACGGTGCCGACAGCATCGCCCGGTCCATCCTGGCCGGCGCGCCCTGGGCCGCGCCGGTGCTCAACGCCTTGGCCACGCCGGGAACCACGCGGGAACGCGTCGAGCTGCTGAACCGCCTCACCACCCTGTCGACCTACCACGAGCGGGCGCTGGACGCCGAAATCGCCGTGGCGCTGGCCAGTTTCGCCAGCGCGACCGAGGCCTGGCAGCTGTGCCGGTGGGCATTGACCGATCTACCGGGGCCACTGTTCTCCCTGCCGCAAGGCACGATCGACGAACTCGCCCGGCTGGTGGTCGACCACAACCGTCGCGAACTGGCCAAGGTCCGGATTGCCGTCGCGAACCAGCTCGCCAACGAGGTCTCACCGCTGCGCGCGCTGATCGCCGACGGGCGGGAACCGTTGCCGCGCTTGGCCCAGATCGCCAGGATCACCGGTCCGCACCACGGCGTCACCGAACTGGTTTTTCGTTATATGTCCTCGATTCAGCTCGCTGACATCCGAGGCCAGCACCCGTGTCGGAGCGCAGGTGTGGTGCTCAGGGCGGTACGGGAGAACTACCGCCTGGCCGAGGCCAAGCACGTGCTCGCGATGTTGCTGCCGAGTGGCTGTGACCTGCTGAAGCAACTCGGGCTCATGCCGTTCGACCGGTACCGCGATGACCTGAGCCTGCGCTACCTGCTCGACCTGATGTGGACCGCAGGCATCCGGGAAGACGACTCGACTCAGGAGTTGCTGGCGAAATCACTTCGAGCACACAGGACTCGGTGACAGGCTGGCGGCATGAGGAAAGCCGTCAACGCCCCAGGAGCCGTGGCCGTCGGGCCGTATTCGCATGCCGTGAACGCCGATCCGTTCGTGCACCTCTCCGGCCAGACGCCGATCGGACCGGACGGAAAGCTCGTCGAAGGCTCGGTCGGCGAGCAGACCCGGCAGTGTTTCGCGAACCTGTTCGCGGTGCTGACCGCCGCCGGACTGACCCCGGACGATGTGGTGAAGTGCACCGTGTTCCTGACCGACATGGCCGATTTCGCCGAGATGAACGCGGTCTACGCCGAGCAGTTCGCCGAGCCGTTCCCGGCGCGCACCACCATCGGCGTGGCGGGGTTGCCGCTGGGGGCGGCGGTGGAGATCGAGCTCATCGCCCGCCGCCCCGGTACCGCGTGACCATCTCCTCGGCGGCCCTGGCGATGGACTCGCGGAGCTCCGCGGGTTCCAGCACCTCGATTTCCGGGCCGTAGCGCAGGAAGTCGGACTGGGCGATCTCGTGGGTCTCGATCGGGACCACGACTTCGCGCCAGCCGTCCGGGCCCGGTTCGGTGCCGCGGACCTTCGCGGCCACCACCGGGCCCGCGGTGAAGATCCCGCGCATCGCCTTGGGGGACACCCGGATCCGCGCCTCGCCTTTGTACACAGTGGACTGGAACTCGGCTGACCACTGCTGCCAGTAGGCGCTGAGGTCGAACTCGGGCGGGCGGGTGAACGGGGTGTCCTGGACCTCGGCGGCGCTGATCCGGTTGGCGCGGTAGGTGCGCACCCGGTCGGCCTCGGCGACCAGGTACCAGGTGCCCGCCTTGAGCACCAGGCCGAGCGGGTGCACCACGGACTCGCGGTCGGGCTGGCGGTAGCGGCGGTAGGTGATCTTGACCGGGCGTTGTTCCCAGACCGCGGTGGCCAGCGCCTGCAGGTGCGGCGGGCGGTCGGCGTCGGCGAACCAGCCGGGGGCGTCCAGGTGGAAGCGGTCGCGGACGTGGTGGGCGCCCTCGCGCAGGCTGGGTGGCAGGGCGGCGTCGAGCTTGAGGCGGGCGGCGGCCAGCACGGTGCCCAGGCCCAGTTCGGCGGCCTGGTCCGGCAGCCCGGCCAGGGCGAGCGCGCCGGCTTCGGTGCTGGTCAGGCCGGTGAGGCGGGTGCGGTAGCCGTCCAGCAGCTGGTAGCCGCCCGCCGGGCCGCGGTCGGCGTAGACCGGGACGCCCGCGCTGCTCAGCGACTCCACGTCGCGGTAGACGGTGCGGACCGAGACGTCCAGTTCCTCGGCCAGCTCCTGCGCGGTGAGCCGGCCCCTGGTCTGGAGCAGCAGGAGCAGCGACAGCAGTCGGGAGGCGCGCACCTCTGAAGTCTGCACCACATTCCTGCCGTGTTCTGTCAGGTATCGGCGGCAGCATGGCGGGCATGCGATGGCAGGACTTCGAGAAGGCGGCCCCGGTGCTGGCGGGGCTGGCCAGGCAACGGTTCGAGCAGGACCAGCTGGTGTTGCTGGGCACGGTGCGGCGGGACGGGTCGCCGCGGATCAGCGCGGTGGAGTGCGACTTCACCGGGGCCGACTTCTGCTTCGGCATGATGACCCCGTCGACCAAGCTCGCCGACCTGCTGCGGGATCCGCGGGTCACGGCGCACTCGCTGCCGCCGGGCAAGGAGAACCCGCTGGGCGATGTGAAGATCTACGGACGGGTGGTCGAGCTGACCCAGTCGGCCAAGGCGGTCTACGAAGAGGCGATCTTCGCCCGGACCGGGTGGCGGCCACCGGAGCCGTACCACTGCTTCGCCTTCGACGTGCTCTCCGCCGGGTTCGTCCGGTTCGAGGAGGACGGGCGGGCCTGGCGGACCTGGCGCGAGGGCGAGGCGGAGCGCGCGGAGTCCCGCGTGGAACAGCTGACCTGAGGACGCGCGGGGCGGGGTGACGGGGAGTAGCGTCGGCGGACATGGCCGATCTGAAACCGCGCAGCCGGGATGTCACCGATGGTCTGGAACGGGCGGCGGCGCGCGGCATGCTGCGCGCCGTGGGCTTCTCCGACGCGGACTGGGAGAAGCCGCAGATCGGGGTCGCCTCCTCCTGGAACGAGATCACCCCCTGCAACTTGTCACTGGACAGATTGGCCGCGGCGGTCAAGGAGGGCGTGCACGCGGCCGAGGGTTTCCCGTTGCAGTTCGGCACGATCTCGGTCTCCGACGGGATCTCCATGGGCCACGAGGGCATGCACTTCTCGCTGGTGTCCCGGGAGGTGATCGCGGACTCGGTGGAGACGGTGATGGGCGCCGAGCGGCTGGACGGCTCGGTGCTGCTGGCCGGGTGCGACAAGTCGCTGCCGGGAATGCTGATGGCCGCGGCGCGGCTGGACCTGGCCGCGGTGTTCCTGTACGCGGGCTCGATCATGCCGGGCCGGGCCACCATGTCGGACGGCACCGAGCGCGAGGTGACCCTGATCGACGCCTTCGAGGCGGTCGGGGCGTGCGCGCGCGGGCTGATGAGCCGCGCGGACGTGGACGCGATCGAACGCGCGGTCTGCCCGACCGAGGGCGCCTGCGGCGGCATGTACACCGCGAACACCATGGCCAGCGCGGCCGAGGCCCTGGGTATGTCGCTACCCGGCTCGGCCGCGCCCCCCGCGGTGGACCGGCGACGCGACGGCTACGCCCGCCGCTCCGGCGAGGCGGTGGTGGAACTGCTCCGGCAGGGCATCACCGCCCGCGACATCCTGACCAAGCCCGCGTTCGAGAACGCCATCGCGGTGGTGATGGCCCTCGGCGGCTCCACCAACGCGGTGCTGCACCTGCTGGCCATCGCACACGAGGCCGAGGTCGAACTGACCCTGGACGACTTCACCCGCATCGGCGCGAAAGTTCCCCACCTGGGCGACCTCAAGCCGTTCGGGCGACACGTGATGTACGACGTGGACCGCATCGGCGGCATCCCGGTGGTGCTCAAACTCCTGCTCGAAGCCGGCCTCCTGAACGGCGACACGCTCACCGTCACCGGCCGCACCATGGCCGAGAACCTGGCGGAGCTCAACGCCCCCGCCCCCGACGGCCAGGTCATCCGCGCCCTGGCCAACCCCATCCACCCCACCGGCGGCATCACCATCCTGCGCGGCACCCTGGCCCCCGACGGCGCGGTGGTGAAGTCCGCGGGCTTCGACGAAACCGTCTTCGAGGGCACCGCCCGCGTCTTCGAAGGCGAACGCGCCGCCATGGACGCCCTGGAAAACGGCACCATCACCGCAGGCGACGTGGTGGTGATCAGGTACGAGGGCCCCAAGGGCGGCCCCGGCATGCGCGAGATGCTGGCCATCACCGGCGCGATCAAGGGCGCGGGCCTGGGCAAGGACGTGCTCCTGCTGACCGACGGCCGCTTCTCCGGCGGCACCACGGGCCTGTGCGTCGGCCACGTGGCGCCGGAAGCGGTCGACGGCGGCCCGATCGCCTTCATCCGCGACGGCGACCGAATCCGCCTGGACGTGGCCGAGGGCCGCCTGGACCTGTCCGTGACCGAGGAGGAGTTGGCCGCCCGGCGGGTGGGGTGGCAGCCGCGGCGGCACGGGTACGCGCGGGGCGTGCTGGCCAAGTACGCCAAGCTGGTCGGGTCGGCGAGCACCGGGGCGGTCTGCGGCTAGGCCCGCGGACGCCTCGAGCACGCCAGCCACGCCGGGGCTCCAGCGCAACGGGCCACCCGAGGGCTCCAGCGCATCGGGCCACGCGGGGAACTCCGGCACACCGGGCCACGCGGGGCTCCCGCGCACCGAGCCACGCCACCGAGCCACGCCTGGGCTCCGGCACGCCCGGCCACGCCAGGGCCCCAGCACACGGGCCAGGCCGGGGCGTACCCCTTGTCCTCGCGGTCGCTTGCCGTCGCGGTCCCTCGCCATCGCGGTCCGCTGCCCTCTCGGCCCTGTCGTCGTGGCTGGCCGGGGTGGGCGGACTCTGCTGCTCGGGAGTGGGCTCTGCGGCTGGGAGTGGGCTCTGCTGGTCGTCGTGGCGCGGTGCCCTGGTGGTCGCTTGGGGTCGGTTGGTGGGGCGGCTCCTGTGGTGGGGGGCTGGGCGGCGCGCGTTCCGATTGTTCACGCAACGCGGGAAACGCTGATTTGGTTCCCAGCGTATCCACAGGGCGCCACCCCGGCTGACGTTATCCACAAAGTGCAGGTCAGCGGGTTTCCACAGCTCGGTCAGCCGAGGTCCTTGATCGCTTCGCTGATGGCTCGGTGGAAGGTCGGGTAGGCGCCGATGAACTGTTGCAGCGTCTCCAGGGGGATCTGGGCGTGTACGGCCATGGCCAGGGCGCCCAGGATCTCGCCGCCGGCGGGGCCCATGGCGGTGGCGCCGATGAGGGTGTTCTGGCTGGTGTCCAGGATGACCTTGATCAGGCCTCGGTTGCCGACCTTGTGCACGAAGCCCCGGGAGCTCTGCTCCAGCTTGGTGAGACCGGTGCGGATGTCGCGACCTTGCTCCCGCGCCTGCTTCTCGGTCAGGCCGACCGAACCCAGCTCCGGGTTGGTGAAGGTGACCCTCGGGATGGCGTGGTACTGCGCCGCGGGGCCGGGGCGGCCCAGGATCTCGCGGATGACGATGTCGGCCTGGTACATGGACATGTGGGTGAAGGCGCCGTGGCCGACCACGTCGCCGACCGCCCACACACCGTCGGTGACCTTGAGGCGGTCGTCAGTGGGGATGGTGCGGGCGGTGGTGTCCAGGCCCAGATTGCCCAGGCCGAGGGCCTCGAGATCAGTGCGGCGGCCGGTGGCGACCAGGAGGTGGGCGGCGGTGACGGTGGTGCCGTTGGTCAGTTCGAGCTGGAACTCGTTGTTCTGGTGGGTGACCGCGGCGGCGCCCGCGCCGGTGTGCACGGTGATGCCCTCGTCGGCGAAGATCTCCGCCAGCAGGGCCGCTGCCTCGGGTTCCTCCACCGCGGCCAGGTGGTCCTGGGGTTCGATGATGCTGACCTCGGCGCCGAAGCGGGCGAACAGCTGGGCGAACTCCAGGCCGATGGCGCCGCCGCCGAGCACCACCAGGGTGTCCGGGACGAACTCGGTGCGCACGGCCTCGCGGTTGGTCCAGAACGGGGTGCCCGCCAGGCCGGGGATCGGCGGGACCAGTGGCTCGGTGCCGGGGTTGAGCACGATGGCCTTGGTCGCGGTGACCTGGTGGGTCTGGTTGTCCTCGTCCACGACCTCGACCCGGCCGGGGCCGGTGATCTTGCCGGTGCCGCGCAGGAAGGCGGCGCCGGCGTCGGTCAGCCTGCGGACCGCGACCGTGTCGTCCCAGTTGTCAGTGGCCTCGCGGCGGATGCGCTCGGCGACCGCGGACCAGTCCGGCAGCACCGTGGCGGTCCCGGCCAGTTCCGGCACCCGGCGCGCCTCGGCGACCACCTCGGCGGCGCGCACCATCATCTTGGTCGGGATGCACCCGTAGTACGGACACTCCCCGCCGACCAGCCTGCGCTCCACGCCCAGTACCCTCAGCCCGGCTCCGGCGAGCTGACTGGCCACCTGCTCGCCACCGGGGCCGAGCCCGATCACCACGACGTCGACCTCATGTGCTGACATGGCTCTCCTTCGTTCGCCGGGACGACGGCATGCCGTACAGGCAAGTTACCTGTCAGTGTTAACCGGAGATTTCGGCGGGGCGGTGCTGACAACTCGGCGGCCGAGGTGTGCCAGGGCGGTCAACACGGTGGCTGCGGAGCACTACCAGGTATGGAGATCCACTGCTACCTGGGTAGCTCCGCGTCTGAACCGTGTCAGAACAGCCTTGTTGAAGCAGTTTCAGTTCTCTGCAAACGTCGATGGCCGATTTCGGCAGCATTAAAGGCGGCCCTCCCGAGGAATGGCGGGGCAGAATGTACCCCGGCCGCTCGCGCATCTCGGGTTAACGCGCCGAAAGATCACCCGGCATTTTTTCGGTGATCGACAGCACCATGGGTTCATGATCATCTCTGGGGCCACCCACGCGGGGGACCCATGATCGCCCGCCGTGGCCGCGGCCGCTCGCCCTGCCCACACAGGGGTGGTAACAAACCCGCACGTAGCGTCGATTACGACCACGTGCAGTGGACGTATCCGGCCGGTGAACAGCGGGCAGCCGCCGAGCTGAACCCCGGATCGGGCGTCCACAGTGGACACGGTGGGTGACGCCCCGGCCAGCGCTTTTGCCCGGTTGAGTGACTTCAGGCACACGGCATTTGTGCCGAATTGCTGAAGAAGACACCGGGACCCGAGAGTCAAAGCGGGAGCGCCGAATACTTGAGAGCCACTCAATTTTCCCTTGAGGGCCACTCAAGACCACATTTCAACCGTTGATGAATTACTGCCTGCACCGCTAGCTTCCCGTTTCGATTCAGCCAATCGGGTCACTAGCTGGATCCTGCCCGTCCACAGGTTGTTGTTGATCAACGGAGGCTCCATGGCCGCGCAGTCGGAACGGCGTGAGCTCGTCCTCGGGGTTACCCCCTTCGGCGAGGCCAACGCACGTCTCGTCGCAGCGGTCCGCCAAGCAGGCGGACTCGGAGTTCTCGACCTCGGCACCGGCGCCCGGTCGACTCGGGAAGCACTCGCCCTCGCCCAGCGCTGGGTGTCCGGCCCCTTCGGTGTGCGCGTGCCCTCGGGCTGCGCGCTGACCCCTGCCGACCTCCCCACCGAAGTTGACACGGTCGTGTTGACTGGGGACAGCTCTTGGCAACTCGCTGACATCGCCGCCCACTACCGGGTGCTGGCAGAGATCACTTCCGTGGAGCAGGCCCGCGCCGCGGCCGCCGCCGGGGCCGCCGGGCTGATCGCCCGCGGCAACGAGGCCGGCGGCCTGGTCGGCGAGCTCAGCTCCTTCGTGCTGCTGCAGAAACTCGTCGCCACCTCCGGCCTGGACCTGCCGATCTGGCTGGCCGGCGGCATCGGCACGCACACCGCGGCCGCGGCCGTGCTCGGCGGCGCCACCGGCGTGGTGCTGGACACCCAGCTCGCGCTGCTGGAGGAGTCCGAGCTGCCGGAGACCACCGCGGCCCTGCTGCGCACCCTGGACGGCTCGGAGACCGCCGTCGTGGACGGCCGCCGGGTGCTCGCCCGCAAGGGCCGCACCCCCGCGCCCGCACTGGAGCTGGGCCAGGACATCTTCCTGGCCGCCCGCTTCGCCGAGCGCTACCGCACCACCGGCCGGGCGGTGCACGCCGTCCGCGACGCGATCACCGCCGCGCTCACCCAGGACGCCCTGGAAGCGGTGCTGCGCCCCGGCTCGGCCTTCGCCGAGGCCATCGGCGTGCCGCTGCCCATCGCGCAGGGCCCGATGACCAGGGTCAGCGACCAGGCCGCCTTCGCCGCCGAGGTGGCCACCGGCGGCGGCCTGCCCTTCGTCGCGCTCGCCCTGGCGGGCAAGGAGCAGACCCGGCGGATGATGACCGAGACCGCCGCCGCGCTGGGCGAGCGCCCGTGGGGCGTCGGCGTGCTCGGGTTCGCGCCGGAGGACACCAGGGCCGCGCAGCTGGAGGTCATCCGCGAGCTGCGGCCCACGCACGCGATCATCGCCGGCGGCCGCCCCTCACAGGCCGCCGCGCTGGAGGAGGTCGGCATCACGACCTTCCTGCACGTGCCCTCCCCCGGCCTGCTCAAGCAGTTCGTGGAGGCCGGGGCGCGCCGGTTCATCTTCGAGGGCAGCGAATGCGGCGGGCACGTCGGCCCGCGCGCCAGCTTCGCCCTGTGGGAAGCCCAGATCTCGGTGCTGCTCGACCACCTCGGCAACAAGACCGGCGGCGACCTCCAGGTGCTCTTCGCCGGGGGTGTGCACGACGCGCGCTCGGCCGCCATGGTCGCCGCGATGGCCGCGCCACTGGCCGCCAAGGGCGTCGGGATCGGCGTGCTGATGGGCACCGCCTACCTGTTCACCCAGGAGGCGGTCAGCGCCGGTGCGGTGCAACCCCTGTTCCAGCAGCAGGTGCTGGCCGCCGAGGGCACCGAGCTGCTGGAGACCGCGCCCGGCCACGCCACCCGCTGCGTCACCAGCCCCTTCGCCGACAGCTTCCAGGCGATCAAGGCCGAGCTGACCGCCAAGGGCGTGCCCGACCGGGAGGTCTGGGAGCACCTGGAAAGCCTCAACGTCGGCAGGCTGCGCATCGCCAGCAAGGGCATCCGCCGCGAGGGCAACGACCTCATCGCCGCCGACGAGACCGAGCAGCTCGCCGACGGCCTGTTCATGGCCGGTCAGGTCGCGGTGCTGCGCGATGAGGTCACCACGGTGGCCGCGCTGCACGAGTCGGTCACCGGTGAGGCGGCGGAGTTCCTTGCCGCACAACGGGAGCTGCTCGGGCAGCGACTCGGCCTGGCCGCCGCGCGCACCCAGCCGGTGGCGCCGCCGCCGCTGGATGTGGCCATCGTCGGCATGGCCTGCGTCTTCCCCGACTCCCCCGACCTGGCCACCTTCTGGGCCAACATCGTCGGCGGCGTGGACGCGGTCACCGAGGTCCCGGCCGAGCGCTGGGACGCCGCCACCTACTACTCCCCCGACGCCACCGGCAAGAACATCAACGACCGCACCCCCTCGCGCTGGGGCGGGTTCCTGCCGCGGATCCCGTTCGACCCGCTCAGCTACGGCATCCCGCCCACCTCGCTGGCCAGCATCGAACCGGTGCAGCTGCTCGCACTGGAGGTCGCCCGCCGGGCGCTGCGCGACGCCGGGTACGACGGCGACCGCGAGTTCGACCGCTCCCGCGCCTCGGTGGTCTTCGGCGCCGAGGCCGGTTCGGACCTGTCCAACGCCACCACCCTGCGCGCGGTGCTGCCCGCCTACCTGGACAGCCTGCCGAAGGAGCTGGTGGACCAGCTGCCGCCGCTGACCGAGGACTCCTTCCCCGGCATGCTGGCCAACGTCATCTCCGGCCGCATCGCCAACCGCCTGGACCTCGGCGGCGCCAACTACACCGTGGACGCCGCCTGCGCCTCCTCGCTGGCCGCGCTCGACGTGGCCTGCAAGGAACTGGTCAACGGCACCAGCGACCTGGTGCTCTGCGGCGGCGCGGACCTGCACAACGGCATCAACGACTACCTGCTCTTCGCCTCGGTGCACGCGCTCTCGGCCACCGGCCGCAGCCGCACCTTCGACGCCACCGCCGACGGCATCGCCCTCGGTGAAGGCGTGGCTTGCGTTGCGCTGAAACGACTGTCCGACGCCCAGCGGGACGGCGACAAGATCTACGCGGTGGTCAAGGGCCTCGGTTCGGCCAGCGACGGCAAGTCCCTCGGCCTGACCGCCCCGCGCCCCGAGGGCCAGCGCGCGGCGCTGGAACGGGCCTACGCCAACGCGCACCTCTCCCCCGCCGAGGTCGGCCTGGTCGAGGCGCACGGCACCGGCACCGTGGTCGGCGACCGCACCGAGCTGGCCACCCTGACCACGATGTTCACCGAGGCCGGGGCCCAGCCGGGGACCTGCGCGATCGGCTCGGTGAAGTCCCAGATCGGGCACACCAAGTGCGCGGCGGGGCTGGCCGGGCTGATCAAGGCCGCGCTCGCGCTGCACACCGGCGTCAAGCCACCCACGCTGCACGTGCAGACGCCGAACTCGGCCTGGGACAAGGACTCCAGCCCGTTCGTCTTCCACACCGCGGCCCGGCCCTGGGCCACCGAACCGGCCAAGCGGGTCGCCGGGGTGAGCGCGTTCGGCTTCGGCGGCACCAACTTCCACACCGTGCTCGCCGCGGTCGACCAGCCCGCTCCCCGGCACAGCGTGGACGCCTGGCCCGCCGAGCTGTTCACCTTCCGCGGCGCCGACCTGCGCGCGGCCGCCAAGTCCATCGAGAAGCTGCTGGAACTGGCCGCGGCCAACGACACCGGCGGCCGGCCCTGGCGGCTGCGGGACCTGGCGCGCACCGCCGCCCGCACCGCCGACGCCCGCACCGAACCGGTGCAGGTGGCCGTGGTCGCGGACAGCCTGGACGGCCTGGTCGGCCAGCTGCGCCGCGCGGTCGCCGGCGAGCACGACCCGGCCGCGGGGGTGTACCTGGCCGGTCACACCGAGTCCGGCAAGCTGGCCCTGCTCTTCCCCGGGCAGGGCAGCCAGCGCACCGGGATGCTGGCCGAGCTGTTCGTGGCCTTCCCCGAGGTGCAGCACCTGTTGCAGCGCGGGCACAAGTACGCCGACCTGCTGTTCCCGCCGGCGGCCTTCGACTCCGCGGTGGCCAAGGACAACGAGGCCCGGCTGCGTGACACCAGGACCGCCCAGCCCGCGCTGGGCATCGCCGGGCTCGCCGTGCACCAGCTGCTCGGCAAGCTCGGCGTGCGGGCCGACCTGGTGGCCGGGCACAGCTACGGCGAGCTGGTCGCGCTGGCCGCGGCGGGCGCGATCGACGCGGACACGCTGCTGGCGATCTCCGCGGCCCGCGCCGAGTCGATCCTGGCCGCCGCCGAGGCCGCCGGTGGCGACCCCGGCACCATGGCCGCGGTCTCCGGCCAGGCCGCCGCGGTCCTCGAGGTCCTGGACCAGGCCGGGCTGCGCGGCGAAGTGGTGCTGGCCAACCACAACTCGCCCAAGCAGGTCGTCATCTCCGGCACCACCGAGGGCGTGGGCAAGGCGGTCACCGAGCTGAAGGCGGCCGGACTGAGCGCCAAGCCGATCCCGGTGGCCTGCGCCTTCCACAGCCCACTCATCGCCGAGGCCGGTGACCGGTTCGCGCAGGTCCTGTCCACTGTGGACATCCACACCCCGGAGGTCCCGGTGTGGGCCAACCGCACCGCCGCCCCCTACACCGACGACGTGCGCGCCGAACTGGCCGCGCAGATCGGCTCCCCGGTGCGCTTCGTCGACCAGGTCGAGGCCATGTACGCCGACGGCGCCAGGGTCTTCGTCGAGGCAGGCCCCGGCAAGGTGCTTTCCCGGCTGGTCAAGGACATCCTCGGCGACCGCCCGCACACCACGGTCACCGTGGAGCCCAGCGCGGACAGCGGTCTGCGCGGCTTCCTCGGCGCGCTGGCCGCGCTGGCCACCGCCGGGGTGTCCCTGCGCACCGGCTGGCTGTTCCAGGGCCGGGACGCCCGCGACGTCTCGGCCACCCCCCTGCCCAAGCGCGCCGGCTGGACCATCGACGGCCACGTCGTGCGCACCGCCGACGGCGGCTACCTCACCGGCGGCCTGGCCCCGGCCCGCCGCGTCCACCTGGAGACCACCACCATGAGCCAGCCGCAGCCCCAGCCAGCTGGTCAGCACGACGCCCTGGTCAGCGAGTTCCTGCGGACCAGCCGGGAGATCCTGGCCGCCCAGCGCGATGTGCTGCTCACCTACTTCGGCACCGCGCCCGGCACCCAGCACGTGGTGCCGCAGGTGATCCAGCAGCTGCCTGCGGTCGCGCAGGCCCCGCTGGCCCAGCCGGTCGCCGCGCCCGCCCCGGTCGCAGCGCCAGTCGCCGCACCGGCTCCCGTGCCCGCACCGTCCACTGTGGACGTTCTGGGCACCGTGCTGCAGATCATCAGCGACCGCACCGGCTACCCGATCGACATGATCGAACCGGACCTGGACCTGGAAGCCGACCTGTCCATCGACTCCATCAAGCGCACCGAGATCGCCGGTGAGCTGGCGGCCAAGCTGGGTGGCGGGATGGACGCGGCCAGCCTGTCCGACGCCGAACTGGAGGACCTGGCCAAGGCCCGCACCGCGGCGGCGATCTCGGCCTGGCTGGGCGGAAAGGTTACCCAGGCGCCGGTCCCGGCGGCGGCTCCCGCGCCGGTCGCGGCCAGTGGACCGAGCGAGGCCGAGCTGCTCGGCACCGTGCTGCAGATCATCAGCGACCGCACCGGCTACCCGATCGACATGATCGAACCGGACCTGGACCTGGAAGCCGACCTCTCGATCGACTCCATCAAGCGCACCGAGATCGCCGGTGAGCTCGCGGCCAAGCTCGGCGACGGGATGGACGCGGCCAGCCTCGGCGACGCCGAGCTGGAGGACCTGGCCAAGGCCCGCACCGCCGCCTCGATCGCGGGCTGGCTGGCGGCCAAGTCCGGCGCTCCGGCCGCGACGTCGGAACCCGTGGCCGCCATCCCGGCCCCGGCGGCACCGGTCACGGCGGCCCCCGCGGCCTCCGGCGGCATCGCGCCCAAGCGGTTCCTGCTCACCCCGGTCGACATCTCCGCCGCCGCCCCGGCCGGCGTGGAAACCCTGGCGGGCAAGCGGTTCATCCTCTTCGGCGGCACCGGCGCGAACGAGCTCTCCGCGCTGCTGCTGGAGAACGGCGCGCAGGCCCGGATCGAGTCCACCGCCCGCGTGCTCACCGAGGCCGACGGCCGCATCGACGGCGTGGTCTTCCTGGACGCGCTGGCCGACGGCGACCTGCCGGTCCTGCCGGAGACCTTCCCCGCCTTCCAGTCCGCGCTGGTGCGCGGCGTCAGCTGGCTGCTCGCCGCCGCGCCGAGCCAGCTCGGCCGGGCCGCCGGGCTGCGCGGGCTGTTCCGCACCATCGCCCGCGAGTACCCGGAGACCCACGCCAGCCTGGTGGAGACCGACACCGACCCGGCCGCCGCGCTCTTCGCCGAGATCCTCGCCTCCGACCGGCACCCGGTGGTGCTGCGCCGCGAAGGCGGGCGGCACGCGCTGGAGATGGTGGCCACCCCGCTCGGCTCGCTCGGCCTGGGCGCGGGGCCTGCCGGGGACGGCTCCACCGAGGCCAGTGCGATCGGCCTGGACCGGGACTCGGTGGTGCTGCTGGTCGGCGGCGCCAGGGGCATCACCGCCCAGTTCGCCGCCACCGTGGCCGCGGCCAGCGGCTGCCGGATCGAACTGGTCGGCCGCACCGCACCCGCCACCGAGGCAGAACACCCCGCCACCAAGGCGGCCACCGACAAGACCCAGCTGCGGGCCGCGCTGATCCAGCAGGGCCTGCGCAACCCGGCCGAGATCGAGCGCACCGCGAACCGCATCCTGGCCCAGCGCGAAGTCCAGTCCACTGTGGACGAACTCATCGCACTGGGCAGCCAGACCCGCTACCACTCGGTGGACGTGCGCGACCACGACGCGCTGCGCCAGCTGGTCAAGGAGATCCACGCCGAGCACGGCCGCCTGGACGGCGTGGTCTACGCCGCCGGCGTGATCGAGGACAAGCTGCTGGCGGAGAAGGACATCGAGAGCTTCCGCCGGGTCTTCGGCACCAAGGTCGACGGCGCCCGCCAGCTCCTGGAGGCCGTCTCCGACCTCGGCGAGACCGGACCCCGGTTCGCGGTCCTGTTCGGCAGCATCGCCGCCGCGCTGGGCAACCGCGGCCAGGTCGACTACGCCGCGGCCAACGACGCCCTGGAGTCCCTGGGCATCACCTGGTCGGAGCGCACCGGCGGCCGCGGCCTGACCGTCCACTGGGGACCGTGGGCGCCCTCGGCCAAGCACGGCGGCATGGTCACCCCCGAGCTGATGCAGTCCTACACCCGGCGCGGCATCGAGCTGATCGACCCCGAGGAGGGCACCCTGGCGCTGCTGCGGGAGCTCGCCTGGGGCGGCGACGCGGTCCGCTCGGTCGTCTACTCCGCCTCGGGCTGGTGACCATGACCCAGACCACCCCGGTCGCGATCGTCGGGATGGCCGTGCTGCTACCCGGCGCTGGCGACCTGGAGTCCTACTGGCACAACCTGGTCAACGGCGTCGACGCCATCACCGAGGTGCCTGCCGACCGCTGGGACGCCGACTTCTACCACCCGGACTCGGCCACCGGACCGGCCAAGGCGGAGGAGGTCTACTGCCGCCGCGGCGGGTTCGTCAAGGCCAGCTTCGACCCGGTGAGCTTCGGCATCATGCCGAACTCGGTCTCCGGCGCCGAACCCGACCAGCTGATCGCGCTGCGGGTGGCCGCGGCCGCGATCGCCGACGCAGGCGGGCAGGAGAAGCTGCCCGCGCCGGACCGGATCGGCGTGGTGCTCGGCCGCGGCGGCTACCTCACCCCCGGCCTGGTGCGCCTGGACCAGCGGGTGCGCACCGCCCACCAGCTGGCCAAGACCCTCGGCGACCTGCTGCCCGACCTGGGCGCGGACCAGCTGGCCGCGGTCCGGCAGGCCTTCGTCGACCAGCTCGGCCCGGCCTCCCCGGAGTCCGCGATCGGCCTGGTGCCCAACCTGGCCGCCTCCCGCATCGCCAACCGCCTGGACCTGCGCGGCCCCGCCTACACCGTGGACGCCGCCTGCGCCTCCAGCCTGGTCGCGGTCGACCAGGCGGTCACCGAACTGGCCGCCGGGCGCTGCGACGTGATGCTGGCCGGTGGCGTGCACCACTGCCACGACGTCACCTTCTGGAGCGTGTTCTCCCAGCTCCGCGCGCTGTCCAAGGACCAGCAGATCCGGCCGTTCGACCGCCGCGCCGACGGCATCCTGATCGGCGAGGGCACCGGAGTCGTGGTGCTGAAACGACTTGCCGACGCCCAGCGGGACGGCGACCGGGTGTACGCGGTGATCCGCGGCACCGGCGTGGCCAGCGACGGCCGCAGCGCCAGCCTGTTCAACCCCGAGCCCGAGGGCCAGGTCCTCGCGTTGCAGCGGGCCTGGGCGGCGGCCGGACTCGACCCCGCCGCGCCCGGCTCGGTCGGTCTGCTGGAAGCGCACGGCACCGCCACCCCGGCCGGCGACGGCGCGGAACTGGCCACCCTGCAACGGGTTTTCGGCTCCGAGGGGCCCAGCGCGGTGATCGGCTCGGTCAAGTCTATGATCGGCCACACCATGCCGGCCGCGGGGGTGGCCAGCCTGGTCAAGGCCGCGCTGGCGCTGCACCGGCAGGTGCTGCTGCCCACCCTGCACTGCGAGCAGCCGCACGCCGACCTCGCCCAGACCCGGTTCCGCCCCTTGGACACCGCCCAGCCCTGGGAGCTGTCCGAGGGCCAGGAGGTGCGGCGGGCCGCGGTCAACGCCTTCGGCTTCGGCGGCATCAACGCCCACGTGGTCCTCGAAGAAGCACCGTCCACTGTGGACCGTCCGGCGATCACGGTCACCGAGCCGGAGCGGGTGCTCACCATCAGCGCGCCCACCCCGGCCCGCCTGGCCGAGCTGCTCGACCTGCCCGATGCCGAGATCCGCTCCACCGCACCGTCCACTGAGGACGGATGCAGGCTGGGCATCGTCGCGCCCACCGCGAAACGGCTCGGCATCGCGCGCAAGGTGGTCGGCAAACAGGTCGCCTGGCGCGGCCGCAACGACGTCTGGTTCAGCCCGGAACCCTTACTGGCCAACGGCGGCAAGGTCGCCTTCGTCTACCCCGGCCTGGAAGCCGACTTCGAGCCCAGGGTGGACGACGTGGCCGCGCACTTCGGCCTCACCGTGCCCGGCCTGGACACCGGCAACGTGGGCGCGCACGGCGCGGGCGTGGTCGGCGTCGGCCGGTTGCTCGACACCGTGCTGCGCAAGCTCGGCGTCCAGCCCGACCACATCGCCGGGCACAGCGTCGGCGAGTGGACCGCGATGATCACCAGCGGCATCTACGAGCAGACCCAGATCGACGAGTTCCTGGCCAAGTTCGACCCGGACTCACTGCGCGTGCCCGGCGTGGTCTTCGCCGCCTTCGGCTGCGGCGCGGACCGGGTCACCGAGGTGATGGCCGGACGGCACGGCGTGGTGCTCTCCCACGACAACGCGCCCAACCAGTCCATCGTCTGCGGCCTGGAACCCGTGGTGCGGGAGCTGGTGCTGGAACTGCGCGCGAAGAACGTGCTCGGCCAGGTGCTGCCCTTCCGCTCCGGCTTCCACACCCCCATGCTCGCCCCCTACCTGGACCCGATCCGGGAGGCCGCGGCCGGGTTCCGGCTGCACGAGCCGAGCATCCCGATGTGGTCGGCCACCACCGCCGCGCCCTTTCCCGAGGGCGAGCAGGCCAAACGGGAACTGTTCATCCGGCACCTCCTCGAACCGGTCCGGTTCCGCCCGCTGGTGCAGGCCATGCACGCCGCGGGAGTCCGGGCCTTCATCCAGGTCGGCACCGGCGCGCTGAGCACCCTGGTCTCGGATTCCCTTGCCGGGCAGGAACACCTGTCCATCTCCGCGAACAGCCCCAAGGTCAGCGGCCTGGGCCAGCTGCGCCGGGTGCTCACCGGACTGTGGGCCGAAGGCGCGCCCACCCACCCCGACCGGCTCGACCCGGCCCCGCGGAAAACCCGCGCCGGCAAGGAAATCCCCCTGGACCTGTCCGCGACCACGGTCCGGCTCGGCGGCGACCTGCCCGGCGCGATCAAGGCCGCGGTCGCCCCGGCACGCTCGGTCGCGCCGGTGGGCGAGCTCGGCGGGGCCTTCGCCGAACTGGACCGGCTGGCCGCCAGCTTCCCGCTCGCAAGCGAGCTCGGCGGGCTGCTCCAGGACACCGCCGACACCGCGGCGACCGTCCTGGAGGCCGCCCGCACCGGCTCCGCTGGCCTTCCCGCCGCCTTCCAGGCCCGGGTCGCCGCCCCCGCACCGGCCCAGCCGCTGCGCACCACGCTGCACCTGTCCACCAAGACCATGCCCTACCTGCGCGACCACAGCTTCTACCGCACCCCGGCGGGCTGGCCCGACGACACCGACGGCTTCCCGGTGGTCCCGGCCACCACGATGATCAAGCACATGATGGACGCCGCCGAACAGGCCGCGCCCGGCCAGCGCGCGGTCACCGTGCACAACGTGCGGCTGTTCCGCTGGCTCGTCGTCGCGCCGCCCACGCAGGTCGAGATCACCGTCACCCCGTTGTCCGCCAACCGGGTCAAGGTGACCCTCGGCCAGAACGCCGAGGCCGAGATCGAACTCGCGCCGGCCTACCCGGCCGCCGACCTGCCGGTGTGGACCTTCGCCGAACGCGAGTGGGCGCCGAAGATCACCGCACGGCAGCTCTACGAAGAGCGGTTCATGTTCCACGGCCCGCTCTACCAAGGCGTCACCGCGCTGGACGGCATCGGCGAGCACCACATCCGCGGCGTGATCACCGTGCCCGGCGGGCCGGGCGCGCTGCTGGACAACGTCGGCCAGGTCTTCGGGTACTGGATCATGGAGAACGTCACCGACAAGCGCGTGGTGTTCCCGATGTCCATGGACCGCATCCGCTTCTTCGGCCCCGAGCCCGAACCCGGCGCGCGGCTGGACTGCCTGGTGCGGATCACCGAGCTCACCGACACCGTCTTCGGCGGCGCCATGCAGCTGGTGCACCAGGGCCGGGTGTGGTGCGAGATCGACGCCTGGCTGGACCGGCGCTTCGCCAGCAACGAGAACACCAAGAAGGTCGAGCGCTTCCCCGAGCACAACCGGCTCTCCGAACGCCGCGACGCCGGTTTCCTGGTGGTGTGGGAACGCTGGCCGGATGTCGCCTCCCGCGACCTGATGATGCGCATCTACCTCAACGCCGCCGAACGCGCCGAGTACGAGGCCACCTCGCCGAGGGTGCGGCGGCGGTGGCTGCTCGGGCGGATGGCGGTCAAGGACGCGGTGCGCCAGCACCTGTGGGACGGCGGCGCCGGGCCGATGTTCCCGGTGGAGCTGACCGTCAGCGGTGAAGCCACGGTCGTGGGCCGCAACCCGTTGCCGCCGTTGACCGTCTGCACCGCGCAGCAGGACGGCGTCGGCGTGGCCTTCGCCCGCGACGGCGAGGCGCCCACCGGCATCGACATCCGCGCGGTCGAGGACAGCCCCGGAAACACCGCCTTCGCCGCCGCGCTGACCGCGGCCGCGCGGGCGCACGGCGGCCAGGCCGCCGAGTACGAGGTGGTCGGCGCGGAGGGTGACACGCTCACCGTCCGCGGCGCCACCGGCCGCACGACCCCGGTGACGTGGACCGTCATCACCGACCCTGACGGTGAGATCGCAGGCGAGTACGTGGTCGCCTGGACCAAGGAATAGGAGAAATTTCGGTGGAGATCACGGAAGCGCCCCTGACGCTCGTCCGGATGACGCCCGAGGCCGTGCTGTCCGACATCACGGTGATGCTGCACAAAGTGCTGGGCGAGTACGGTTTTGACGAGGTCGAGGTCCGGATGGACTCGACCTTCCACGACGACCTGGAGCTGGAGAGCATCGACCTGGTCGCGCTCGCCGCCGAGTTGGAGGAGCGCTACGGCTCCCGGGTCAACTTCGCCGAGTTCATCGCCGAGCTCGAGCTCGAGCAGATCATCGCGCTGACCGTGGGCCAGCTCGTCGACTACGTGGTCGGCGCGCTGGACGAGGGGAACTGACCTTGGCGGTCGTACAGGCTAACGGCATCCGCATGCACGTGCAGCGGATGGCGGCCAAGAACACCACGGCGGCCGACCCGCCGACCGTGGTGTTCGTCCACGGCCTGGGCACCGACAGCCTGGCCAGCTTCTACTTCACCCTGGCCGGGCCGGTGGCCGCGGCGGGACACCAGGTGGTGGCCTACGACCTGCGCGGCCACGGCCGCAGCGAGCGCGCCGAGCACGGCTACCGGGTCTCCGACGCGGTGGCCGACCTGACCGCGCTGCTGGACGAGCTGGAGATCACCGGGCCGGTGCACCTGGTCGGCAACTCCTACGGCGGCACGGTCTCCTTCAGCTTCGCCGTCGCCCACCCCGCGCGGGTGGCCAGCATCGTGGTGATCGAGTCCGAGCCGACCAGCCAGGCCTGGTCGGTGAAGATGGCCGAGATGCTGGGCCGGGCCCGCGAACAGCTGCAGCAGGCCGAAGCGCTGGAGTGGATCACCGAGAACCGGGGCGGGCACACCTCCAAGCTGGCCAAGGCCGCCGGGAAGATGCTGCACGCCACCGCGATCGCCGACGAGCTGCCCACCGGGCCGGTGCTCACCGCCGAGCAGGTCGCGGGCATCACCGCGCCGGTGCTCGCGGTGTACGGCAGCGAGTCCGACCTGGCCGAGCAGGCGCCGGCGCTGGAAGCCGCGTTGCCGCACTGCCGCACGGTGATCGTGCCGGGACAGGAGCACTCGGTGCTGGTGGAGGCGCCCAAGGTGATGCGGGAGCTGCTGCTGGACTGGCTGGCCGGACACGGGGCGAAGGTCGGGGTGTGAGAGTACTTTTTGTGGTCCCGCCACTGTTCGGGCACGTCAACCCGACCATCGGGCTCGGCGCGGCGCTCTCCGCGCGCGGGCACCAGGTGGCCTGGGCGGGACACGCCGAGTTCCTCCGCCAGCTCACCGGGCCGGCGGCGAAGGTCTACGACTGCGCCACCCCCACGCAGGTCGAGGAACGCCCGGCTGACCTGCGCGGGCCGGGGGCGCTGAAGTTCCTGTGGGAGCAGTTCCTGGTCCCGCTGGCCGAGTCGATGCTGCCCGACGTGGAGGCCGCGATCGGCGAGTTCCAGCCGGATGTCCTGGTGGTGGACCAGCAGGCGATGGCCGGCGCGCTGGCCGCGCTGCGGCTCGGGCTGCCCTGGGCGACCTCGGCGACCACCTCCGCGGAGTTCACCGACCCGTTGCGCGGCATGCCGAAGGTCGTGGAATGGGTCCAGGAGACCATGGCCGGGATGCGGGCGCGGGCCGCGGTGGCCGGGGAGACCGACCTGCGCTACTCCCCGCACCTGACCCTCGCCTTCACCACCAGGGAACTGGTGGGAGAGCTGGACCCCGCCTTCGACCGGGTCGCCTTCGTCGGCCCGTCGATCACCGAACGCCCTGACCCCACACCGTTTCCGTGGGAACGACTGGACCAGCGGGCGAAGGTGCTGATCAGTCTGGGCACCGCCAACGCCGACGCCGGGGAGCGGTTCCTGCGCGCGGCCGCCGAGGCCATGGGCGAGCTGGCCGACCGGGTCCAGGCCGTGCTGGTCGACCCGGCGGGCACGGTGACCTCGGTGCCGGACAACGTGATCACCGCGACCAGGGTGCCGCAGCTGGCGCTGCTGCCCAAGGTCGACGCGGTGGTCTGCCACGCCGGGCACAACACCGTCTGCGAGTCCCTCAGCCACGGCCTGCCCCTGGTGGTGGCGCCGATCAGGGACGACCAGCCGGTGATCGCGCAACAGGTCGCCGACGCCGGGGCGGGCATCCGCCTGCGGTTCACCAGGGCAGGCGCCGCGCACATCAGGGACGCGGTCGCCACCGTGCTCGACGAGCCGGGTCACCGCGAGGCCGCCCGCCGCCTCGCCCAGTCCTTCATCGCCGCGGGTGGCTCGCAGGCCGCCGCGCTGCGCCTGGAGGAGCTCGCCGCACCCATCGCCATCGGAAGGATCTCCGAGTGAGCCCGCGTTCCACTGCCCGGACCTGGTTGCGCCGTGGCGTCCAGGCCGCGCTCCTGGCCGGTCTGGTGCTCGACACCGCCGCGCTGCGCCGTCGCCTGGCCGGTTTGCGCACCCTGCCGGAACGCCCGGCCCCCGGGGACGACCGGTACCGCCTGCTGCACGCCGACGGCGTCACCGTGGACGGCCCCACCCTCAACGCCGCCCGCGCGCACGCCAAGGCCGAGGGCCTGTGCGCGCTGGAACTGGTGCCCCGCGACCTGCCCACCGCGCAGGCCATGGACCTGCTGCGCACCGTGGACCCGGCCAACTACCGCACCGACCGGCAGGCCAGGGGCGCCGGCGCCTGGCACGCGGTGCTCGCCGACGACGGCGTGCTGCACGCCGCGGGCTATCCGGCAGGCCACGGCGGCCGGGACGCCGCCGAGCTCGGCCACGCCGCGGCCAAGCTCAAGCTGCACGCCCCCGACAGCACCGACCTGGTGGTCAGCCCCCGGCTGACCAGCTCGCCGGAGATCGTCGAGGACGACGCCCGGATCCTGGCCCGCTACCACGGCCGCAAGACCGCCGGCGAGCTCGGGCCCCGGCTGGGCTGGCTGGCCATCATGGCAGGCAGCTCGGTGCTCGGCCCCGGCTGGACGGCCGCGCTGCTGGCCGCCTGGTCCGCCCAGCCCGCCGTGGTCTTCGCCGGCAGCCGCAGCCTCAAGCCGGTCGACCTGCTCTCCTACAGCGTGCGCCGGGTCGTCGCCGAGCCGAAACGCCTGCTGGCCGCCATCTCCGAGGCCCGACTGTCCACTTCGGACGATCCGGACCCGGTGACCAGGCTGCGCCCGGCCTACCTGGCCGAGCTGGCCGACGGGGTGGCCAAGTTCTTCGAGCCACGCCGCGCCGACTGCCCGTGGTGCGGCAGCACCGACCTGGCCACCCACCTGCGGCTGCCGGACCTGTTGCAGCACAAGCCGGGCGAGTTCACCCTGGACCGCTGCCGGGCCTGCACGCACATCTTCCAGAACCCGCGGCTGACCATCGCCGGACTGGACTTCTACTACCGCGACTTCTACGACGGCCTCGGCGAGGACAAGCTGGACAAGCTCTTCGCCGCCCGCGGAGTCGCCTACCGGCCGCGCGCGGAGATGCTGCGGCCCTTCGCCGAACCGGAGTCCTGGCTGGACGTGGGCACCGGGCACGGGCACTTCTGCAACGCCGCCCGCCAGGTGTGGCCGCAGACCACCTTCGACGGCCTGGACATCACCGAGGGCGTGGAGCTGGCCGAGCACCGCGGCTGGGTCGACCGCGGCTACCGGGGCCTGTTCCCGGAGCTGGCCGCCGAGATCCACGAGAGCTACGACGTGGTCAGCATGTACCACTACCTGGAACACAGCCGGGACCCGCGCCAGGAGCTGGAGGCCGCGCTCAAGGTGCTCAAGCCCGGCGGCCACCTGATGATCGAGGTGCCGGACCCGGAGTCCCGCTGGGGCAAGCTGCTCGGCAAGTGGTGGCTGCCCTGGCTCCAGCCCCAGCACCTGCACTTCGTGCCGATCGGCAACCTGCGCGCCGCCCTGTCCGAGATGGGCTTCACCGTGGTCGCCGAACAACGCGGCGAACCCCACGAGCCGCTCGACCTGGTCGGCGCCGCCTGGAACGCGGTCAACCACTACGCCCCCCGCGACAACGCGCCCTGGGCGCCCCAGCCGCCGACCCCCGGCGCCAAGGCCGGGCGGACCGCGGCGATGATCGCGGCGGCCCCGGCGCTGGTCACCGCGGCGCTGACCGACCGGCTGCTCTCCCCGCTGTCGAAGAAGTACGGCGCCTCCAGCGCCTACCGCCTGCTCGCCCGCAAGGACTGACCGGCGCGACCCCGGGCGGCCTCACCCGCCCGGGGTCACCGCACCGCGGTCAGCTCGATCACCCCTGCCGACCGGCCTGCGGAGTCCAGCACCGCCCGCCGCTGCCCTGTCTCCGGCAGTGGGGTGCCGGTGCGCTGGTAGCTCAGCAGCAGCGCCGAGGTGGAGGTCTTCCGGCCCGCGAGGATCGCGGCGACGAGGCGGTCACGCAGCGGGCCGGGGAAGCCGAACTCCGCGGCAGGCAGCTCGTGCTCGGTCATGCCAGGAGCCTAGGCGTCAACCGAACGGCGGGCCGGGCCGCTCTAGCGGGTGGCGAACAGGTCGATGCCGTTGCCGTCGGGGTCCTCGACCACGGCGTAGCGCTGGCCCCAGAACGCGTCGAACGGAGTCAGCTCGCTCTTGTGGCCCAGACCGACCAGGCGGTCGTGCAGCTCGTCCACCTCGGCCGGGGTGTCCAGCTGGAAGGCCAGGCTGATCCGGCCGCGGCTGGTCGGCGGGGTGAAGTCCGGGGTGAACGAGGCGACCGTGGCCTCGGTGTCCCAGGCCAGCTTGAGGCCGCCGGGCAGCTCGTGCTCCACGTGCGGCTCGGCATCGGCCGAGGCGGGCAGCGCCAGCCCCAGCTCCCGGTAGAACGCCAGCGACCTGGCCATGTCGGCGACCAGGATCTCGACCACGGCGAAACGCGGTGTCATGTGCTTCCTCCTTGACGGGTCGCCCCCACGCTAGGCCGTCCGGGCAACTACCGTCTTGAACGAAACGGCCAGCCAGCCGACCGGTCGGGAGGGCAGGCGATGAGCGGGTACCGGGAGTACCGCCCGGACGGCGCGCTGCGCGCGCACGCGGCCTGCCTGTGGACCGACCGGACCGGCGGGCTGGCCAGGGCGCAGCGGGTGCTGCCGGATGGCTGCATGGACCTGTTGTGGCTGCACGGGCGGCTGGTGGTGGTCGGCGCGGACACCCGGTGGCGGCTGGCCCAGCTCCCGCCCGGCGGCCTGGTGGTGGGCCTGCGGCTGCGGCCGGGCGCCGGTTCACTGCTGCTCGGCCGGACCCCGGCGGAACAGCTGCGGGACCGGACCGTGGACGTCGAGGACCTGTGGGGTGCGCGCGGGCTGGCCGAGCGGTTCGACGGCGAACCGGACGCCCGCACCATCGGCGGACTTGTGCAACGGATTGCGATCGGACGACTACCGGAGGCCGGTGCGCTGGATCCGGTGGTCATGACCGCCAGCCGGGCTCTTGACGTGCCCAATCCTTTATCGGTATTGGCACTGGCCGACCGGCTCGGCGTGTCCGAACGAAGCCTGCGCCGCCGGGTCGCCGCCGCGGTCGGATACGGTCCGAAAACACTGGCGCGAATCCTGCGCTTCCAGCGAGTTCTGCGGGACAACCAGGGCAACCTGGCCGATCGGGCGGCCGCACACGGCTACGCCGACCAGGCTCACCTGGCCCGCGAGTTCCGCCGGCTGGCCGGACATCCGCCCAGCTCACCGCCCGGAGGGTGACGTGATCGGCACGCACCGGCGCCGACTCTACTTGGCGTTGATGCCGGAAATGCCCTATCGGGCAACAAGTTTCGCATCACATCGGTGAATCGGCGTGCCGTTCGTGGCCGCCCCGGCCGGGTTTCTGTCAGAATGGTGTCATCTCCCCGATCTCGGGAGCACCTGCCCGCAGGTGGGAACGGTAACTGAGAGAGTTGATCCAGTGACCTTTGATGCCGAGACCGTTGTGGCATGGGCTGAACTGCCCACCGCGGAACTTCGTGTGAATGCCCAGCGCCTCGCCGCGGCCCGTCTTCCGGCACAGCATCCCTTGTGGACGGTCATCCGGGAACGCCCCGCGCTGGCGGCCAAGCTGCGCAGTGCCTTCTCCGGACTGCTCGTCACGATCAAGGGCAGCCGGGACGAGCACATGCAGCGGCTGTGGATCACCGCGGCGCGCAACGCGATCGACGCGAAGACCGCGCCGGAGCAGAAGCCGGTGGCCGAGCGCCAGCCCGCCGCCGCGAAGGCCCAGGCTCCGGTGGTTGCGGCTTCGACGAGCGCAGCGCCGAAGACCGAGCAGCCCGTCGTGGCCGCGCCCGCGCGCCCGGCGCCGCAGCCGGAGGTGCGGCACGTGCCGGTGCAGCAGCCGCAGTTCGCGCCGCCGCCGCCGGCCACGCCGTCGCGCTCCGCGGCGCCGATCCCCCAGGTCGTGTTCCAGGAACCGTGACCAGCGGGCGCGCGGCCAAATAGTCCATTGTGGACGAGCAAGGCCGCGCGCACCCGGCGAGCCGACTCGATTGGGCGGTAACCGGCGCGACACGCTGACGATGATCGGAATCCCGGCCCTGGCGGCGCAGGATTTCGCACATGTCGCCACGTCCTCGCTGGGTCCGCCGCCTGGTGCACGTCGCCGTCCTGGGGTTGCTCGCCGCCGAGACCGCGCAGCTGCGCAGGCGGCTGGCCGCCCTGCCGGTGCTGCGCGAGCAGCCCGGCCCGGCGCACGAGGGCGCGGTGGCCGTCGCCGAGGGCGTCACCCTGACCGCGGCCACCCAGGCCGCCGCGCAGGCGCACCGCCACCGCGAACAGCTCGCCAGCCTCGACCTGGTGCCCGCCGACCTGCCCACCGCGCAGGCCCTTGACCTGCTGCGGGAGGTCGATCCGGCGACCTGCCGGCTGGACCGGCTGACCGCGGGCCGCACCGCGGCGCACGCCATCGCCGCCGACGCCGGCCTGCTCGCCAAGGTCGGCCTGCCCGCCCGGCCCAGCGCCCCCGAGCTGGCCACGGCCGCGCTGGAGCTCAAGCTGCACGCCCCGGCCGACACCGCCTTCGCGGTCGCCCCCGGCCTGTCCGCCGCCCCCGCCGTGCGCGCCCAGGACGCCGCCATCCAGCAGGCCGCGCACGGCCCCGGCCTGAAAACCCAGCTGCTGCTGCGCGCCGCGGTGCTGACCGCGCTCGCCGCCACCGCGCTGACCGGCCGGAAGTGGGCAGCCGGACTGCTGGCCGCCTGGTCGGCGCAGCCGCTGCTGGTCTTCGCGGGCAGCCGCGCGCTCAAGCCAGCTGACCTGCCCCGCGCCTGCCTGACCAGGGTCGTGGCCGAGCCTGCCCGGCTGGTGCGCACCCTCGTGGTCACCGCCCCGGCCCGCGCCGAGCGCACCGCCGCGATCGCCACCAGCCGGATCGCCTACCGCGCTGACCTGGCCGCGGGCACCGGCCGCTTCTTCCACCGGCCGCGCCGGGACTGCCCGTGGTGCGGCTCGGCGCAGCTGCGGCGCAGGCTGGTGACCGGGGACCTGCACGGGCACAAGCCGGGCCGGTTCGCCCTCGACGAGTGCCGCTCCTGCGGGCACGTGTTCCAGAACCCCCAGCTCAACCAGGCTGGGCTGGAGTTCTACTACCGGGACGCCTACGACGGTCTCAACGAGCACGCCGTGCAGTCGCTGTTCGCCACCCGCCGGGAGTACTTCCTCAACCAGGCCCGCTCGCTGCTGCGGCACGGCAAACCCGAGCGCTGGCTGGACGTGGGCACCGGGCACGGGCACTTCTGCAACCAGGCCAAGGAGATCTGGCCGCAGACCACCTTCGACGGCCTCGACCTCAGCAGCGGCGTGGAGCAGGCCCAGCGGCGCGGAATCCTGCAGCGCGCCTACCGGGGGCTGTTCACCGAGCTGGCGCCCGGCCTGGCCGGGAACTACGACGCGGTCAGCATGTTCCACTACCTGGAGCACGCCACCGACCCGGTCGCCGAGCTGCTGGCCGCGCGCACCGCGCTCAAGCCGGGCGGGCACCTGGTGATCGACGTGCCCGACCCGGAGTGCAGGCTGGGCCGGTTGCTGGGCCGCTACTGGGGCGGCTGGGTGCAGCCGCAGCACCTCAACTTCTTCCCGCTGGGCAACCTGCGCGCCACACTCGCCGAACTGGGCTTCACCGTGGTCGGCACCCAGCGCCGGGAGGCGGGCGCACCCGACCTGGTGGTCGCGTCCTGGCTGCTGATCAACGACCTCGCCCCCCGCGCCGACCAGCCCTGGCACCCGTCCGCGCCGACCCCGCTGCGGCGGGCCGCCCGCGGCGCGGTGCTCACCGCGGGCGCGCCGCTGCTGCTGGCCGCCGGGGTGGCCGGCAGCCTGCTGGAGCCGTTCACCGAGGGCCTGCGGATGTGCAACGCCTACCGCGTGATCGCCCGCCGGGACTGACCACAATGGACAGACGAGCGGAGTACGCCGCCGAGCTGGCCGAGGGTGTGGCCAGGTTCTTCGAACCGCGCCGGGCCACCTGCCCGTGGTGCGGCTCGACCCGGATCACGCTGCTGCTGCGCAGCCCGGACCTGGTGCAGCGCAAGCCGGGCCGCTTCCGGCTGGACCGCTGCGCCGACTGCGCGCACGTCTTCCAGAACCCCCGCCTGTCCGCCGCGGGCCTGGCCTTCTACTACCGCGACTTCTACGACGGCCTCGGCGAGCGGGTGATGGACATCACCTTCAGCGTGCAGACCCGGCAGTACCGGGAACGCGCCGCGCTGATCGTGCCGCACGCCGACCCGGCCAGCTGGCTGGACGTCGGCTGCGGACACGGCCACTTCTGCCGCACCGCGCGGAAGGTGTTGCCGCGCACCAGCTTCGACGGCCTGGACTTCGGCGGCGGGGTGGAGCTGGCCCGCGACCGGGGCTGGATCCGGCGCGGCTACCGCGGCGAGTTCCCCGCGCTGGCCCCGGAACTGGCCGAGCGCTACGACGTGGTCAGCATGCACCACTACCTGGAGCACAGCACCGACCCGCGGCGCGAGCTGGAGGCCGCGATGAAGGTGCTGCGCCCGGGCGGCCTGCTGCTGGTCGAGGTGCCCGACCCGGAGTCGGCGTGGCCCAAGCTCACCGGCCGCTACTGGATCGGCTGGATGCAGCCGCAGCACCTGCACTTCGCGCCGAGGGCGAACCTGCGCGCCGCGCTCACCGAGCTGGGCTTCACCGTGCTCAGCGAGACCACCGACGACCCGGCCCGCTCCCACGGCCTGACCAGCGCGGCGATGCACCTGCTCGGCGAGCTGATCCCCCCGCCGGACCGCCCCTGGCTGCCCCGCCCGACCAGGACCGGGCAGCTCGCCAGGGCCCTCGGCCTGCTGGTGACGGTGCCGCTGGTCGCCCTGGCCGCGGCGGCCAGCTGGCTGCTCAGCCCACTGGCCCGCCGCTACCGGCTGCACCACAACTACCGGCTGGTCGCCCGCAAGAGCTGAACTACTCCAGTCAGCCCCTGGTGTAATTGGACTAGACCAGACAGCATGGCAATCGTTGTCTCCCAGCCCTTCCGCCGCCGCGGGGGACCTTCGAGCTTCCCTGACATCGAAGGACGAGGCCATGACCACACGCCGACGAGGGCTGCTCCTGCTCGCCCTGGTGCCCACACTGCTCACCGTCCTCGGCGCCCACCCCGCCGCCGCCCACGGCACCATGCTGTCCCCGGTCAGCCGCGCCTACCAGTGCCGCTGGCACGACAACCCGGAAAACCCCACCTCAGCCGCCTGCAAAGCCGCCGTGGCCACCGGCGGCACCCAGGCCTTCTACGACTGGCACGAGGTCAACCTCGCCAACGCCGCAGGCAACCACCGCACCCTCATCCCCAACGGCAAGCTGTGCAGCGCCGGCCGCGACAAGTACCGCGGCCTGGACCTGGCCCGCCCCGACTGGGCCACCACCCAACTGACCGCGGGCGCATCGGTCAGCTGGCAGTACCGGGCCGCGGTACCCCATCGCGGGCAGTTCGAGCTGTACGTCACCCGCGACGGCTACCACCCGGGCTCGCCGCTCCAGTGGTCTGACCTGGAACGGTTCCACACGCAGGCGGATCCGCCGTTGGCGAATGGGAGCTACCAGCTGAGTGCGCGGCTGCCGGCGGGAAAGAGCGGACGCCACCTGATCTACTCGATCTGGCAGCGTTCGGACAGTCCGGAGGCGTTCTACACCTGCTCGGACGTGAACTTCCGCTGAGCCACGAGAGCCGCTGCGCTTTTCGGCGCAGCGGCTCTTCTCAGCCCTTGAGCGTGGCTAGCACCATCTCGCCGATGGCGGTGGCTCGTGGACACGGGTTGGTGTAGTCCGTCGCGCTCGGCGACAGCCGGACATCGATGTTGACCAAGGTCTTTTGCGCCGTGGCGATGTCCAAGCGGCACAGCCCCATGTTCCGGATATCGTCATCGATCGCGAACACCGCCGGGCGGTCTCCCACCCTGGTCGGCTCCCACAGTCGGAAGTTCGCCTTGCGCGCGTACATATCGGCGAGCCCGATCTGGTTGTTCACCGTCACCGCGAAGTTGTTCTTCGCTGCCGTGGATGCGGCATTCCAGACACACGAGGGACCTAGCGGGTTCTCCTCGGTCTTGCCTCGCACACCAGCCCCGACCTGCTTGACCTGCTCCGTGGTGAGCATTCCGCACGGATCAGCGGCAAACCGGCTGGTGTCCAGATCAGGCGACGGCACCGTCGGCACATCACTCGGCACCGAACTCGACGTGGGCGCCATCCCACTCGTGACTGTGGTGGCGTTCGAGCCAGACAAGCCCCCACAGCCCGCTAGCGACAACCCAGCAACAACACAGATCCCGAGAAACACCCGAGATCCTTGACGGATCACAACCAGCCCCCCTGCTTTCGGTGGAGAACCCCTCAGCCCTTCAACGTGGCGAGCACCATCTCGCCGATCGTGGTCGCCCGCGGACACGGATTGCCACGATCCGACGCCGCCACCGAGAGCCGAACGTCGATGTTGACCATGGTCTTCTGCGCCGTGGCTATGTCCAGACGGCAATGTCCCATGCTGCGGACATCGTCATCCATCGCGATCACCGCAGGCCGGTCCCCCACCTTGGCCGGTTCCCATACCCGGAAACTCGACTTACGCGCGTACATATCGGCGAGCCCGATCTGATTGTTCACCGTGACCGCGAAGGTGTTCCGCGCCGCGCTGTCTTTGCCGTTCCAGACACAGGATGGGCCGAGCGGATTCTCCTCTGGGACACCACGCACACCGGCCCCGACCTGCTTGACCTGCTCCGTGGTGAGCATTCCGCACGGATCAGCGGCAAACCGGCTGGTGTCCAGATCAGGCGACGGCACCGTCGGCACATCACTCGGCACCGAACTCGACGTTGTGACCCCACTGCTGGTGGTCGTGACGCTCGGCGTGGACGGCCCGCCACAACCAGCGAGCAGCAAACCGGCTGCCGTCCCCGTCGCGATGAGCACCCGAGATCCTTGCCGGATCAAATCAGCCCCCTGGCCTCAGCTTGTTCTGGTTGACACCCTCGGTCCCGGCGTACTGGTCACGGACCGCCGTCAGCTTCTGAATCATCGTATCGAGCGCGTCGGAATACGCCTGGTTGGCTCTGGTGTGCGTGCCATCCCGGTCATCAACGGTGCGCTCGATGATCTGACGGATCGCACCTCTGCTGTAGTCCTCTTCGCTCGGCGGACTCGTCATCTGTCTCGTGGACGCCGCCAAGCGGCCGATGGCGTCGACCTTCACCCTAGCTTCCGTCAACCCCTTGATCAGCCCATCCAGCTGTGCCACGTCGACCGTGAACTTCGAACCCCCGCCGAAGTCGATCGACACCTTGGTCTCCCGAGGAGCCATGGCAATTTCCCCCGTCCCCTGGCAAATCTCTCCCAAGGGCACCCTAACGAAAGCTTCGCCGCCAACGGAGCCGATCGGCACAGGATGCACTCACCCCGGGGACAACATCACCCGGACGGCGGCTGGAGAAGGTGGGAGCGCGCTGGAAGAACCGCTGTGCCTTCCCTCGTAACCCCGGGCACAGCGGTTCCTTCCCCAGAACCAGCGAACCACGGTGTCGGACGCGGTGCGCTGCAAGCGGGATCGCCACGAACGGAGAAGACCCCCAGGTACCTCTCGTTCTCCCGCCATCCGCTGGAGCGGACGTGATGACCGCATTAGCGTACGCTCACCGACGGGCGGGTTGTCAACCCTGGCGGACGCGTGAACAATCAGGGCGTACTCCTGATTCGCCATGGCGGACACTCGACCACGTCGCGTCCGCCACCGACATCGAGGAAACGGCTCGTATGGATCCCGGCCAGAACGAAGGGCTCGAACCCGCGGAGGGGCAGCTCGCGCGCAAGATCAACCACCTGATCGCGACGCTGTACCCGGACAAGCGCACGCGTCCCGGCTTCGCCAAGCTGGCGCAGGAGATCCGTGAGAAGACCCGGTCCTCCATCTCCAACACCTACCTGTGGGAGCTGGCCACCGGGAAGAAGCGCAACCTCACCCAGGGCACCCTGGCCACGCTCGCGGAGTTCTTCGGCGTGCCCAGCGAGTACTTCCTCAACGACGAGGTGGCCGCGCGCATCGACACCCAGCTGGAGCTGGCCCTGGCGCTGCGCAACCAGAAGGTCCGCTCGATCGCGCTGCGGGCCGAGGGGCTCTCCGACGCGACGCTGGACTCGATCCTGACCATGCTCACCCAGGCCCGCAAGATCGAGCGGCTGCCCCCACTGGACACCGGCCGCGACCGGCGACCAGAATCAGACGGATAGCCGCCCGGTATGAGGCATGTCTGCTCGTTCCGCAGGTGTCCCATCGGAAAATATGGCGAGGCGATGACCACTCGGCAGATCCGCAAGAGATGCCAGGCGCTGGTCGACGGACTGACCCTGCCGGTCCCCTTCTCGGTCGACGCCCTGGTGGCGGAGCTGGCCGCGCAGCGCGGGCGGCCGATCCACCTGCTGGCGCTGCCCAATGGCATGGTGGTCAACGCCTGTGGGCTGTGGATCGCCACCGAGACCCACGACGAGATCTACGTCGAGGAGAAGACCACCCCGCTGCACCGGGAACACATCATCCTGCACGAGATCGGGCACATCCTCTGCGACCACGAGGCCGCCGAGGAGGGCGGGCAGGTGTCGCTGTCGAAGCTCCTGCCCGACCTCAGCCCCGAGCTGATCGAACGGCTGCTCGCGCGCACCAACTACACCAGCCAGCAGGAGCAGGAAGCCGAGCTGGTGGCCAGCCTGATCCGCACCGCCGCCGGCACCCGCACCGGGCCGTCGGCCGCGGGCGGGGCACTGGGGGAACTGGAAGCCGCACTGGGGATCCGCAACAAGGGGCGTGGGGACAATTTCGGTCTATGAGCTGGGCACGCAGGTCCAGCTGTACGGCGTGCTGGCGATGTGGCTGGTCATCCTGCTGCGGATCCCCGCGGCCAGGAGGTCCCGCCAGCAGCGGATGCTGTTGCTCGCCGTGGTGGGCATGGCGGGCTCCATCACCATCTACCTCGCCCCGGTGCTCTCCGCGCTGAACGCGTTGCCGGGCATCGTGATCGCCGGCTGTGGCCTGTTCACCAACCTGTGGGGCGTGTTCAGCTCCGCGCTGGTGCTGGACTTCGTGCTCGGCGCGCTGGGCAGGCGCCGGGCGAAGCTGGTCTACGGCGGCACCGCGGCGGTGCTGGTGACCCTGGTGGCGCTCAACCTGACCGTCTTCCCCAACGACGAGGGCTGCGTCACCACCAACCAGGCGCAGTGGTACTCCACGTTCTGGTGGATCATCATCGCCGCGCACCTGGTGGCCAAGATCCCCTGCCTGCTGCTGTGCCTGCGCTATGCCCACCAGGCCAAGCAGGACTCCTCGCTGCGGATCGGGCTCGGCCTCTTCGCCGCGGCCTTCGCGGTGTCGGCGTTCTTCTGGCTGACCATGCTCTACGTGCTGTTCACCGGCGAACGCTGGATTGGCCAGTACTCCGCGCTCAACATCGGCCTGACCGCGGTGCTGATGACCGCGGGCGCGGCGCTGCCGCTGGTGCTCGACACCGGGCAGATGGTGCGCAACATGCGCGCGCTGTGGCGGCTGTGGCCGCTGTGGCGGGACCTGATCGAGGAGGTGCCGCACGTCGCGCTGAGCAGGCCGCAGGCCCGTGCCCGCGACCTGCTGGGCACCCCGCACTCGACCTACCTGCGGCTGTACCGGCGGGTCATCGAGATCAGGGACGCGATGCTGATCCTGCGCGACTACGTCAGCCCGGAGACGGTGCGGCGGGCGCAGGCGCACGTCGAGGCCGCCGGAGTGCCCCCGGCGCAGCGGCAGGCGGCGGTGACCGCGTGCTGGCTGGCCGCGGCCCGGCGGGCCAAGAACGCCGGGGTGGCCCCGGACCCGAACCCCCTGGATGTGGCGCAACTGCCCGGGGACGGGCTGCCCAGCGAGATCCACTTCCTGCTCGCGGTGGCGCGGGCGCGGACCCAGCCGTGGGTGGCCACCTTCGAGGCGGCCGGCTCGGACCAGGGCGCGGGGAAGCGGGCGTGAGCCGCTACACCGACAGCGCGCTGGGCAAGGACTCCGCCACCGAGCACGACCGGCTCGCCTCGATCCAGCGGGCCGCCGACGCCGGCACCCACCGCGTGCTGGAATCCCTTGGGCTGCAACCGGACTGGCACTGCCTGGACCTCGGCGCGGGCGCCGGTTCGATCGCCAGGTGGCTGGCCGAGCAGTGTCCACAGGGGACGGTCGTGGCCAACGACATCGACACCCGCTACCTGACCGACCTGGGCGAGGCGGCGCAGCAGGCCGACATCACCGACCCCGGCTACGCGCCCGGCCGGTTCGACCTGGTGCACGCCCGCTACCTGCTCTGCCACCTGCCCGAACGCGACGAGGTGGTGCGCAGGGCGGCGAGCTGGCTCAAGCCGGGCGGCTGGCTGGTGGTCACCGACCCCTACCAGCTGCCCGCGGAGACCTCGCCGTTCCCGGTGGTGCGGCGGATCATGGCCGCCTACGAACAGGTCTACGCCCGGCACGGCGCGGACCTGCACTGGGCGCGCGGCCTGCCCGCGCTGCTGGCCGGGGCCGGGCTGGGCGAGGTCGGCTACACCGGGACGCTGGGCAGCATGGGCAACCTGGACAAGGACCGCTGGCGTCCGCTGGTGGCACAGGTCAAGCCTGTGATGCTAGCCGAAGGGCTGGTCAGCGAGTCCGATATGGCGGAATTTGAGAGATTGTTGAACAGCCCTACCTTCATTGACATCCCACAGTTCACGATCTCCGTGTGGGGGCGCGCCGTCGGCTGACCCCCGGCTGATCTCGCACTGGGGAGTTTGTCGATGGGTCATCACCACCACGGGCACGGCCATGGGCACGGCCACGGTCATGGGCACCAGCACGACCACGATCACGAGCACGGCCATGACCACGAGCACGAGCTCCAGGCCGGTCCCGACCACGCGGTCGACCTGGCGATCCCCGACTCCGAGCTGAGCCCCGGCCAGCTGTCCCGCCGGTCCATGCTGCGCCGGGCCGGCCTGCTCGGCGCGGGCCTGGCCGCCGGGTCCTCGGTGCTCACCGGGGCCGCGGCCGCCGACCCCGGCCGCGGGCAGCCCCGGCCGCCGCGCAACGGCTACCGGTGGCTGGCCGGGGACCACCACATCCACACCCAGTACAGCCTGGACGGCCGCTACCGGGTGATCGACCAGGTCCGGCACGGCCGCAACTACGGCCTGGACTGGATGGTGATCACCGACCACGGCGGCACCACGCACGCCCGGATCGGCGTGGAGAAGATCCACCCGGACATCCTGGCCGCGCGCAAGGACGTGCCGGACGCGCTGGTCTTCCACGGCATGGAGTGGAACGTGCCGGCCGCCGAGCACGGCACCGTGATCGTGCACCCCGGCGGGGACGGCGAGGTCGCCGTGCTCAAGGAGTTCGTCAACAACTACGACGGCATCCTGAAGAACGCGCTGAGCGGCACCCCGGCCAATGAGACCCTGGCCATCGCCGGGGTGAACTTCCTGGCCGACGCGGTCAAGCGCAAGCGGGTCGAGGACATCCTGTTCCTGGCCAACCACCCCGCGCGCAAGGGCTGGGACTCCCCGCACGAGCTGCGCAACTGGCGGGACGCCGCGCCGCACATCGCGGTCGGCATGGAAGGCGCGCCCGGCCACCAGGCCGCCGGCATCCCCAAGCCGCACGGGCCCGGCCTGTTCCGCGGCTACTACGACGCCAGCCCCGGCCCGGACTCCTGGCCCGGCTACCCGCTGGAGTCCTACCGCACCTACGGCGGCTTCGACTGGATGACCGCCACCGTCGGCGGCGTCTGGGACAGCCTGCTCGCTGAGGGCAAGCCGTGGTGGATCACCGCGAACTCCGACTCGCACACCATCTACGCCGACGCCGCGGTGCGCGGCCCCGGCGGCGACTTCGACCGCGACGGCAAGTGGCCGGACCCGGTGCACGGCGGCGCGCCGGACCTCAACGAGGTCGACTTCTTCCCCGGCTACTACAGCCGCACCCACGTCGGCGCCACCGACTTCAGCTACAGCGCGGTGATGCACGGCATCCGCGCCGGGCGGGTCTGGGTCGACCACGGCGCGCTGGTGGCCGGCCTGGACGTGCGGCTGCGCACCGCCGGGCACGGCCTGCAGCACTCGGCCACCCTGGGCGGCACGCTCACCGCGCGCCGCGGCACCCCGGTGGAGCTGGTGATCACCGTGGACCAGGCGCGGCTGCCGAACTGGGCGCACTTCGTGCCCAAGCTGGCGCGGGTGGACGTCATCCAGGGCAAGGTCACCGGGCCGGTCACCGACCGGGACGCCTCCACCGCCCCGGACACCAAGGTGGTCAAGGCCTTCGAGGTCGGCGACCGGCAGGGCAAGGTGCACTTCGTCTACCGGATCGGCGCCCTGGACGGGCCGATCTACCTGCGGCTGCGCGGCACCGACGGCAACCGGCAGGCCGTCGGCCTGCGCGGGGCCGCGGTCGACCCACACGGACCGGCCATGGACGTGCCGCACGACGCCGACCCGTGGCGGGACCTGTGGTTCTACACCAACCCGATCTGGGCGGTGCCGGTGTGAGTGCGGCCGAAGCGGGACCGGGTGGCCACCGGGGGGACCCTGCCGGTTCGCCCGGTGTTCACCCGGCCCGCTGAAGCTGTGCGCTCATGGGCCACGGACATCACCACCATCCACATGCGCACCAGCATGAACACGCTCACACCGAGGAGCCGTCGGACCCGGCCGCGGTGCTCGACCGGGCGGTGCCGGACGAGGCGCTGAGCCCGGCCGAGCTGTCCCGGCGCTCGATGCTGCGCCGCGCCGGGCTGCTCGGCGCCGGGCTGGCCGCGAGCTCGACCGTGCTGGCGGGCACCGCGGCGGCCGCGCCCTCGGCCCGGCCGCCGCGCGGCGGCTACCGGTGGCTGGCCGGGGACCACCACATCCACACCCAGTACAGCGACGACGGCAAGTACCGGGTGATCGACCAGGTCCGGCACGCGGGCGCGCACGGGCTGGACTGGGTGGTGATCACCGACCACGGCGGGCCGGTGCACGCCAAGCTCGGTGTGGACAAGGTCAACCCGGACATCGTGGCCGCCCGCAAGGACACCGAGACGCTGGTGTTCCAGGGCCTGGAGTGGAACATCCCGGCCGCCGAGCACGGCACCGTGATCGTGCACCCCGGCCGCAACGAGGTCGCGGTGCTCAAGGAGTTCGAGACCGGCTTCGACGGCCGCACCCGCAACGCCGGCGCGGCCACCCCGGCCAACGAGGCGCTGGCCATCTCCGGCCTCAACTTCCTGGCCGACGCGGTGGGGCGCAGGCGGATCGAGGACGTGCTGTTCCTGGCCAACCACCCCTCGCGCAAGGGCCTGGACTCCCCGCACGAGATCCGCGGCTGGCGGGACGCCCAGCCCAGGATCGCGGTCGGCATGGAGGGCGCGCCCGGCCACCAGGCCGCGGGCATCCCCAAGCCGAACGGCCCCGGCGGCGCGCGCGGCCTCTACGACGCCAGCCCCGGCCCGGACTCCTGGCCCGGCTATCCGCTGGAGTCCTACCGGACCTTCGGCGGTTTCGACTGGATGACCGCCACCGTCGGCGGCCTCTGGGACAGCCTGCTCGCCGAGGGCAAACCCTGGTGGGTCACCGCGAACTCCGACTCGCACAAGGTCTACGCCGACACCGCCGTGCGCGGCCCGAACAGCGACTACAACGCCAACGGCAAGCACAGCGACCCGGTGCACGGCGGCAAGCCCGACCTCGACGCCGGCGACTTCTTCCCCGGCTACTACAGCCGCACCCACGTCGGCGCCAGGGACCACTCCTACGGCGCGGTCCTGGAAGCGATCCGCGCCGGCCGGGTGTGGGTCGACCACGGCGCGCTGGTCGCGGGCCTGGACGTGCAGCTGCGCACCGCCGACCGCTGGGGCCAGCAGTCGGTGCCCCTGGGCGGGGTCCTGCACGCCCGCCGCGGCACCAAGCTCGAACTGGTGATCACCATCGAGGCGGCCCGGCTGCCGAACTGGGCCAGCTTCGTGCCCAAACTGGCGCGGGTGGACCTGATCCAGGGCAAGGTCACCGGGCCGGTCACCGAGCGGGACGCCACCACCGCCCCGGACACCAAGGTCACCCAGGCCTTCGAGGTGCGGCAGGAAGGCACACTCCGGATCGTGCACCAGCTGGGCAGGTTGGACAGCCCGTACTACCTGCGGCTGCGCGGCACGGACGGCAACCGGCAGGCGGTCGGGTTGCGCGGGGCTTCGGTGGACCCGCACGGTCCGGCCATGGACGTCATCGGCGACGCTGACCCGTGGAGGGATCTGTGGTTCTACACCAACCCGATCTGGGCGCTGCCCTGGTGACCGGGGTCGACCGCGGCAGCAAGGACCTGGCCGCGGCCGACCACCTGGCCCGCGAGCTGGTCGCGGAGTTCGCGCTGCCCGAGGAGGTCTGCGTGTGCACGCACTTCGTGCGCACGGAGACCCCGCACGTGGCGCTGTCCTTCGCGGCCCCGGCGGGCTACCCGGGCGAGCTGCCCGCCGACGACTCGCCGGGGGCGGAGCTGGCCGCGGCCGAGCACCGGTCCCGGACCGGCGGCCGGGCGGTGATCTTCCCCGGCTCGGCCGGGCTGACCGGGGCGGTGCCGGTGGCGCGGGTGCTGGAGACCGCGGTCGAGCGGATCGCGGTGCTCGGCGGTCCCGAGCCCGCGCCGGAGGCGGTGCTGCACACCAGGGACCACGTCCGCCCGGAGTGGCGCGAGGGCGTGCTCACGCTGACCGTCACCCCGGCGGGCGAGGGCCTGGCGCCGTTCGAGGTGCCCAACCCGACGCCCTGCTGCGTCGACCACTAGCGGGCTAGCGGTCGCTGGGGGTGCTGGCCAGGGGGAACCCCAGCGGCCTCTCCTCCAGCACACCTGCCGCGGCCAGGGCGCGGGCGGCCAGCTGCATCAGCGGGTGGAAGCGGTAGCGGAAGTAGGCGCCGTGGTTCTCCGGTTCGGTGGAGGCGACCTCGGCGAGCTGGAACTCCACCAGGCGTTCCAGCACCGCCTCGGCGGCGTCCTCGTCGATGTTGAGCGCCAGGGCCGCCTGCTCCACCGAGATCGGCCCGCCCGGCAGCGAGCCGAGGCGGACGAAGGCGGTGCGGTAACGGCCGGCCAGGAGGCGGTAGTTGGCCTCCACGCTGGCCCGCACGTCCAGCTTGCCGCTGGCCAGCTCGCGCAGCCGCTGGTCTTCGGAGACCAGGCGGTCGGTGAGGCGGCCGATGGACCAGTGCGGGCGCAGGGTCAGCCGGGTGGCCGCGGCCAGCAGGGCCAGGGGCAGGCCGCCGCAGAGCTCGACCAGGGTCTGCGCGGAAACGGCGTCCTGCTCGACCCTGGGCGCGCCGATGACCGAGCGCAGCAGCTCCAAGGAGTCCGTGGCATCCAGCGGGGCCAGGTCGACGGTGAGCGCGGCGCCGTGGAAGGGCACCCGGCGGCGGCAGGCGACCAGCACCGCGCAGCCGGGGCCGCTGGGCACCAGCGGGGCGATCTGGGCGGCGCTGCACGCGTTGTCCAGCACCACGACCACCTTGCGCTGCACCGTCCAGCTGCGGAAGAGCTGGCTGCGCTCGCGCAGCTCGGTGGGCAGCGGGGTGTTCGGGCCGCGGATGGCGCGCAGGAAACCCGCCAGGGCCTCCTCGGGCTCGGTCTCGGCGAGGTCGGCGTAGAGCTGGCCGTGCGGGAAGCGGGCCCGCACCCGGTTGGCCACGTGCGTGCAGAACGCGGACTTGCCCACCCCGGGCGGGCCGACCACCGAGACCACCGGCGGCGCGCTCTGCGACCCCGCGGTCAGCAGCGACTCCGCCGCGGTCAGCTCGGCGACCCTGCCGATGAAGGACGGTAAGTCCGGCGGCAGCTGCGCGGGCGGCTCGGCCCAGCTGGGGGCCGGGCGGACCTGGGTGGTCAGCGGCGGCGCCGGCTCGGTCTCATCGCCGCCGTTGAGCAGGGTGCGGTGCAGGCGCTGCAGCTCGGGACCGGGTTCCAGGCCGAGGCGGTCCACCAGGGTGGCGCGCAGGCGCTGGAAGACGCGCAGGGCCTCCGAGCGGCGGCCGGAGCGGTGCAGGGCCAGCATCAGCTTGGTGTGCAGGCCCTCGTGCGTGGGGTGCGCCTCGGCCAGGGTGGTCAGCTCGCCGATGAGCTGGTGGTGGCGGCCGAGCATCAGCTCGACCTCCATCCGCTGGTCGGTCACGCTGGCCCGGCTCTCCGCCAGGCGGGCCACGTGCCCGCGCAGCACCGGACCGGGGTCCACATCGGACAGGGCGGGGCCGCGCCAGACCGCGAGCGCGCCGCGCAGCGAGTCGGCGGCCTGGTCCAGCTGGCCGTTCTCCAGCTCGCCCCGGCCGCGCTGGGCCAGCTCGGTGAAGCGCTGCACGTCCAGGGTCCCCGAGGGCAGGGTCAGGGAGTAGCCGACACGATGGGTGTGCAGCACGACGGAGGCCGACTCGGGGGCGTTGCGGCCGGTGGCCCCGAACAGCTTGCGCAGGTGGGAGACGTAGGTCTGCAGGGTCGTGGTGGCGGTTGGCGGCGGGGTTCCGTCCCACAGCTCGGCCATGAGCTCGTCCACGCGCACGACACTGTTCGCGCTGACCGCGAGAAGAGCTAGCACCTGACGCAGTTTTGGTGGGCTCGGCGTGATGGCCACCCCGCCGCGCAACACCTCCAACTGGCCGAGCACGGACACTTGGATGTTCATCTACCTCCACGTTCCGGACCCCCGCGAGGGCACAGCACGCACTGGTATACCGCACTTACTCACTCGATTGGTGCAATTATGCTTGGTCTATCGAGTGAAGGGAAATCATCCCCGATCGAACATCAGGTGTCATGCGAGATGCTTAGAGATTCTTTAACCGCAAGAATCACCCGAAAGAGCCGCCGTCAGGGGGTTCCCATCACGGGTAAATCACGGTATGACGGCGGCTAATCCGAGTTTCCATCATATTGCCCGGCGGTGAATCAGGCCGCGAGCACCTGCCCGTCGGCCACGGTGACCTTGACCGGGGTCAGCCCGGTGGTGGCGGGTCCCTTCTTCAGCGCGCCGGAGCCGGCGTCGAACTGGC
Source organism: Crossiella sp. SN42 (assembly GCF_023897065.1). Lineage (GTDB taxonomy): Bacteria > Actinomycetota > Actinomycetes > Mycobacteriales > Pseudonocardiaceae > Crossiella. The sequence goes on along the minus strand of NZ_JAMHIV010000020.1, from coordinate 10,610 downwards.
TGCCGTGGTTGGGGCAGGTGATGGTGCCGTTGGCCGGTGGCGAGACCGGGGTGCCTGCGTGCGGGCAGGCCGCGTTGAACGCCTTGACCTCGGTCTCGGAGGCGCGGACCAGCAGCAACGGCCCCTGCGGCCCGGTGACCACGGCGCCCTTGCCGACCGGGATGTCGGCCAGCTTGGCCAGCGCCCCGCCCGGGGCCGCCCCGGTGGTGCCGCCGGTGGTGCCGGCGGGGCCGGATCCGGCCGGTGTCTCGGTGCCGCAGGCCGAGACCAGCCCGGCGGGCACGAGCAGGGCCGCGGCCAGTCCGCACAGCACGGTGCGCCGGGTGGGTCTGGGCAGCTCGGGAGCGGGCACGGGAACCTCCTGTGGTGGGTGGACGGTCCAGATCGTGCCCTGTACTACGCGATCTCCGCGAGCTGGGTTCAGCCGGTGGCCAGCTTGACGATTTCCTCGGTGACGAGTTTTGGCGCCTGTTCCGGAATCCAGTGCGTGATGCCCTCGACCTCGACAAACCGGTAGGGCCCGGTGACGTGCTGCCCGCAGCGCTCGGCTCCTGCCCGGCCGAGGGCGCGGTCCTCGGTGCTCCAGAGGTAGGTGGTGGGCACGGTGACGGGGCCGAGCTCGCCGAGCCCGGGGCCGATCGCCCGGTACCAGTTGAGCGCCCCGGTCAGCGCCGCCCGCTGCCCGAGCAGGGCCAGGTGCGGGGCGGCCTGCTCCGGCGTCAGCGGCGGGACCATGGTCTCGCGCAGGCGCTGGGCGTCCTCGGCGAGCAGCACGTCCTCGGCCTTGCCCTCGGTGCGGAACAGGTCGATGTAGGCGGAGCGGGCCCGCTGGTCGGCATCGTGCGCGCGGGCCCAGGCGAAGGCGGCCGGGTGCGGCACGGACAGCGCGGTCAGCGTGCGGGTCCGCGCCGGGTGCCGGACGGCGACGTGCCAGGCCACGATGGCGCCCCAGTCGTGGCCGACCACGTGTGCGGCGGGCACGTCGAGGGCGTCCAGGATGCCGACCGCGTCGGCGGCCAGCAGCGGGATGTCGTAGCCGTCGACCGCCGCCGGCCGGGCGCCGGGTGAGTAGCCGCGCTGGTCGGGGGCGATGGTGCGGTAGCCGCGGGCGTTGAGCAGCTCGACGACCTCGTCCCAGCAGTGGTGGGACTGCGGGAAGCCGTGCAGCAGCAGCACCACCTCGCCGTCGGCCGGTCCGGACACGGCCACGTCGAAGGTCAGCTCACCGAGGCGGATCTCCATGCGCCCCAACGTATCCCTCATTCACTCGGCGTGCGCGGCGGCGTACCTCTCGCGCAGCACCCTGATCGCCTTGACCGCGCGCGGCCCGTCCCAGGACTGGATGGCCACGGCCGGGTAGTGCTCGTCGTGCGGCAGGTCCAGCTTGGCGAAGTAGGCCTTGTCCGGGAAGCTGACGCCGAGGATCTCCTGCCAGGACAGGCGTTTGCGGGCGACGAACCCGCGCACGTCCACCCCGTCGGCGTCGATGATCAGCCGGGGCCTGGTCAGCACCAGCGCGCCCGCGGCCAGCAGCACGCCGACGATGACCATGGCCACCTGGTCGGAGATCCGGAAGTGCGCGCCGGTGTAGGTGGCCCGCATGAAGATCCCGGCGCTGGCGAAGGCCAGGAACAGGATCGGGGCCAGGGTGAACCCGATGATCCGGACCAGGTGCGGGCGGATGACGACGGCGGCGGGTGTCGCGGTCTCGGTCTGCTCTGCCACGACCGTCATTTTCCACCCCGCAGCCCGCGCAGCGTCACCGCGGTGTCGATGGCGGCCACGCAGGCCTCGAAGCCCTTGTCCTCGGCGCTGCCCGGCCGCCCGGAGCGGTCCAGGGCCTGTTCGAGGGTGTCGCAGGTGAGCACGCCGTTGCCGACCGGGGTGGACTCGTCCAGGGCGATCCGGGTGAGCCCGTCGGTGACCGCGTCGCAGACGTACTCGAAGTGCGGGGTGCCGCCGCGGATGACCACGCCGAGGGCGACCACCGCGTCGTAGCGGCGGGCCAGCTCCTGGCAGACCACCGGCAGCTCGATCGCGCCGGCGACCCGGACCACGGTCGGCTCGGGCACCCCGGCCTTGGCCGCGGCGGCCAGCGCGCGCTCGACCAGCAGGTCGGTGATCTCGGGGTGCCAGCGGGTGGCCGCGATCGCCACGCTCAGCCCACCGGCCTCCGGCACCTCGATCTCCGGCCGTCCCGCTCCGCTCATGCCCGGTCTCCCGTCTCCGCCCCGAGGTTCTCGAGGTCGTACAGCTCGTGGCCCATCCGGTCCCGCTTGGTGCGCAGGTAGCGCAGGTTCTCCGGGTTGGGCCGGATCGGCATCGGCACCCGGTCGACCACGCGCAGGCCGTAGCCCTCCAGGCCCACCCGCTTGGCCGGGTTGTTGGTGAGCAGCCGCATGGAGCGGATGCCCAGGTCGGAGAGGATCTGCGCGCCGGTGCCGTAGTCGCGGGCGTCGGCGGGCATGCCCAGGGCGAGGTTGGCGTCCACGGTGTCGGCGCCGTTGTCCTGCAGCTGGTAGGCCTGCAGCTTGTGCATCAGGCCGATGCCGCGGCCCTCGTGCCCGCGCATGTAGAGCACCACGCCGCGGCCCTCGGCGGCGACCGCGGCCAGCGCGGCGTCCAGCTGGGGCCCGCAGTCGCAGCGCAGCGAGCCGAAGACGTCGCCGGTGAGGCATTCGGAGTGCACCCGGACCAGCACGTCCTCGCCGTCGCCGAGCTCGCCGGTGACCAGGGCCACGTGCTCGATGCCGTCGAGCAGGCTGTCGTAGCCGACCGCGCGGAAGACGCCGTGCGCGGTGGGGATGCGGGCCTCGGCGACCCGCTGCACCTGCTTCTCGAAGCGGCGGCGGTAGGCGATGAGCCCGGCGATGCTGACCAGCTTGAGGTCGTGCTCGGCGGCGAAGACCTCCAGCTCGTCGCGGCGGGCCATGTCCCCGTCGTCCTTCTGGCTGACCACCTCGCACAGCACCCCGGCCGGGCGCAGTCCGGCCAGGCGGGCCAGGTCCACCGCGGCCTCGGTGTGGCCTGGGCGGCGCAGCACGCCGCCTTCCTTGGCGCGCAGCGGGACCACGTGGCCGGGCCGGTTGAAGTCGGCGGCGGTGGAGGCGGCGTCGGCGAGCAGCCGGATGGTGTGCGCCCGGTCGGCGGCGGAGATGCCGGTGGACACGCCGCTGCGGGCGTCCACGGTGACGGTGTAGGCGGTGCCGCGGGCGTCCTGGTTGGTGTGGTACATCGGCGGCAGGTCGAGCCGGTCGCAGTCGGACTCCGGCAGCGGCACGCAGATGTAGCCGGAGGTGTAGCGCACGGTGAAGGCGATCAGCTCCGGGGTGGCCTTCTCCGCGGCGAAGATCAGGTCGCCCTCGTTCTCCCGGTCCTCGTCGTCGACCACGACGACGGGCCTGCCCGCCGCGATGTCGGCGATGGCTGCCTCGATGGTGTCGAATTCGGTCACCGGGTCTCCTTGGTAGCGGCCGTGATGGCCCCGCTGGCGAGCTTCTCGACGTACTTCGCGAGCACGTCCACTTCCAGGTTGACCTGGTCCCCGGGCTGCCGGATACCAAGTGTGGTCAAGTCGAGGGTGGTGGGGATGAGGCTCACGGTGAAGAAGTCCTCGCCGACCTCGACCACGGTCAGCGAGACGCCGTCGATGGCCACCGAGCCCTTCTCCACCAGGTAGCGGGACAGCGCCGGGGGGATGCTGACCCGGACGAGCTCCCAGTGCTCGGAGGGCTCGCGCGCGGCGATGGTGCCGGTGCCGTCCACGTGGCCCTGCATGATGTGCCCGCCCAGGCGCTGGCCGAGGGCGGCGGCGCGCTCCAGGTTGACCGGGTCACCGGCGGCGGCCTTGCCGAGGTTGCTGCGCTGGAGGGTCTCGCGCATCACGTCGGCGGTGAACACGCCGTCCCCGGCCTCGACCACGGTCAGGCAGACGCCGTTGACCGCGATCGAGTCGCCGTGCTTGGCGTCGGAGGTGACCAGCGGCCCGGCCACGGTGATCCGCGCCGCGTCGGTGAGCTGCTCGACCGCGACGAGATGGCCTCGTTCCTCCACGATCCCGGTGAACACGTCGTCCTCCTCCTACGGCGCGGGTACCGCGCTGATCCGCACGTCCGGTCCGCTCCTGCCGACCTCTTCGAACTGCAACCGCACGGTGTCGGCGATCGTTCCCACCCCGGCCTCGGCCAGCGCGGCCGGTCCGGCGCCGAGCAGGCCGGGGGCCAGGTAGAGCAGCACCCGGTCGATCAGCCCGGCGGCGGCGAAGGCCCCGGCCAGCCGCGGCCCGCCTTCCAGCAGCACGTCCACCGCGCCGCGAGCGGCGAGTTCGGCCAGCACCATCTTGGGCTCGTGCGTGCGCAGGTGCAGGGTCTCGGCGGCGTCGTTGCGCACCCTGGCGGCGGCGGGCAGGTCGCCCGCGCCGACCACCACGCGCAGCGGCTGCCGCGGGGCGAGGCCGCCGTCGGGGGTGCGGGCGGTGAGCTCGGGGTCGTCGGCGAGCACGGTGCCGCGGCCGACCACGATCGCGTCGGCCTGGCCGCGCAGCCGGTGCACCTCGGCCCTGGACTCCGGGGAGCTGATCCAGCGGCTGGTGCCGTCGGCGGCGGCCACCCGACCGTCAAGGGTGGCGGCGTACTTCCAGGTCACGTGCGGGCGGCCGGTGCGGGCGTGGTGCAGCCAGGCGCGCAGCGGCCCGCGCCGCACCTGCTCGGCGAGCAGGCCCTCGCTGACCTCGACGTCCCCGGCGCGCAGCCGGTCGGCGCCGCCGGCGGCCCTGGGGTTGGGGTCGGCCACCGCGTAGTGCACCTCGGCCACACCCGCGGTGAGCAGGGCGTCCACGCAGGGTCCGGTGCGGCCGGTGTGGTTGCAGGGTTCCAGGGTGACCACGGCGCAGCCGCCCCTGGCCTTCTCCCCCGCCTCGCGCAGGGCCATCACCTCGGCGTGCGGGCCGCCGGGCGGCTGGGTGGCGCCGACCCCGGCCACCACGCCGTCGGCGTCCAGGATGACCGCGCCCACCGGCGGGTTGGGGCTGGTGGTGCCCAGCACGGCGGTGCTGGCGGCGATGGCCGTGCGCATCGCCTCCACCAGCGGCAGCCGGTCCTGGGGGCTCATCCCCGGACCGCGGCGGCCTTGGCGCGCAGCGCGCTGACGGCGGCGGCCGGATCGTCCGCGCCGTAGACGGCCGAGCCGGCCACGAAGCAGTCCACCCCGGCCTCGGCGGCGGCTTCGATGGTCTCGTCGTTGATGCCGCCGTCGATCTCCACCACCAGCTTCAGGTGGCCGGTGTCGACCAGGCGGCGGGCGGTGCGGACCTTGTCCAGCACCTCCGGCATGAAGGACTGGCCGCCGAAGCCGGGCTCGACCGACATGACCAGCAGCGTGTCGTAGTGCTTGAGCACCTCGACATAGGGCTCCAGCGGGGTGCCGGGCTTGATCGACAGCCCGGCCTTCGCGCCCGCGGCCTTGAGGTCCTTGGCCAGCTTGACCGGGTCCTTGGCCGCCTCGACGTGCACGGTGACGTTGTAGGCGCCGGCCTCGGCGTAGCCGATCGCCCAGCGGTCCGGGTCCTCGATCATCAGGTGGCAGTCGATCGGGATGTCGGTGGCCTTGAGCAGCGACTTGACCACGGGCAGGCCCAGGGTCAGGTTGGGCACGAAGTGGGCGTCCATCACGTCCACGTGCAGCCAGTCGGCGCCGCGCACGGCGGCGGTCTCCTCGGCGAGACGGGCGAAGTCGGCGGAGAGGATCGACGGCGCGATCATCGGCTGGCGGCACACGCCGGTGAGTCTATGCCGCCCGCTGACGCCGCCTGGACAGCAGGTATGCGCCCACGAGCATGAGCAGGAACGGGACCCCGGCCAGCCAGGCGGTGGCGAACTGCTCGGTGAAGGCGGTGGTGACCAGCACGGCGGCGACGAAGAGCATCGCGGCCACCGTGGTGTAAGGCGCGCCGGGCAGCCGGACCGGGGAGGGCGGCAGCCCGGCGGCGGCGCGCTGGGACCGGAAGGCCAGCTGGGTGGCGAAGATGAGGATCCAGGCGACCAGCGCGCCGAACAGCGCCAGGCCCACCAGCAGCGGGAACGCCTCGGCCGGGGACAGCACGGAGACCAGCACCGCGATCACCAGGCCGAGGGCGACCACACCGAGCGCGCGGGTGGGCGAGCCGCGCCCGGAGACCTTGGCCAGCGCGCGGGGGGCGTGCCCGTCGCGGGCCAGCGAGTAGAGCATCCGGGAGCTGAGGTAGAGGTTGGTGTTCATCGCCGAGAGCGCGGCGGTGAGGATGACGAAGTTCATGATCCCGGCCGCGGCGGGGATGCCGGCGAAGGTGAACAACCTCACGAACGGGCTCTCCAGCACGCCCTGCGCGGAGGCGGTCTCCCGCCACGGCACGATGCTGACCACCACGGCCATGCCGAGCACGTAGAACAGCACCAGCCTGGCCACCATGCCCTTGGCCGCGCGCGGCACGTCCCTGGCGGGGTCCTTGGACTCCGCGGCGGTGACCGCGACCGCCTCGGTGCCCAGGTAGGAGAAGGTGACCACGGTCACCGCCAGCCAGACCGCGCCGAGCCCGTTGGGCGCGAACCCGCCGTCGTGCCAGGCCGAGAACCCAGGCGAGGGGTGGCCGGGCAGGCCGAAGGCCAGGTAGGCCGCGCCGAGCAGCACGAACACCACGATGGTGGCGACCTTGATCATGGCGAACCAGTACTCGAACTCGCCGAAGAAGCGCACCGAGGCGAAGTTGACCGCGAGCACGCCCAGGGAGAACAGCAGCACCGGCAGCCACAGCGGCAGCTGCGGGAACCAGAACCGCGCGTACAGCCCGGCGGCGACCACCTCGCTGCCGATGTTGACCACCTGCGCGGCCACGTAGATCCAGCGCTGCACGAACCCGGCCATCGGCCCGAGGTAGCGGTGCGCGACGGTGCCGAAGCCGCCGGGTTCGGGGTGCACCACGGTCATCTCGGCCAGCGCGTAGGCCAGCGCGAGCGCGGCGACGGCGGCCAGCAGGTAGGCCAGCACCACCGCGGGCCCGGCCAGTGAGATGGCCAGGCCGGAGCCCAGGAACAGGCCGGTGCCGATGGCCCCGCCGATGGCGATCATGCCGACCTGTCGGCCGGTCAGCTCCCGGCGCAGCCCCTGGTGTTCCACAAGGGACCATCGTGCCACCTCCACAGTGGACCGACTGCCACGCCTCAGGCCAGCTGGTAGCCCGCCCTGGGCACGGTGCGGATGAGGCAGGGCTCGCCGAGCTTGCGGCGCAACGTCATCACCGCCATCCGGACCGCGTTGGTGAACGGGTTGGCGTGCTCGTCCCAGGCCTTCTCCAGCAGCTGTTCCGGGCTGACCACCGAGCCCCGCGCCCGCAGCAGCACCTCGAGCACGGCGAACTCCTTGGGCGACAACAACAACGGCGTGCCGTCCCGCAACGCCCGGTGCCGGGCCAGGTCCAGCACCACGCCGCGGTGTTCCAGCACCGGGGGCAGCGCGGGGCTGGCCCGCCTGCCCAGGGCGCGGATGCGGGCCAGCAGCTCGGCGAAGGCGTAGGGGCGGGCCAGGCAGTCGTCGGCGCCCAGTTCCAGGCCGTGCAGGCGATCGGCCAGCGCGGGGCCGGTGACCAGCAGCAGCCTGGCCTCCGGCGCGAGCACGGATGTCTTGGCGCACAACCGGTCCCAGCCCGGCAGCTGCTGGTCCAGCACCAGCACGTCGTAGTCGTGCACGCCCAGCCGCGCCAGCACCGCCGCGGTGTCGCGGCAGTGGTCCACCGCGATCGAGAGCCTGCGCAACGCTTCGACCTCCTCCTCGGACCTCCGGTGCGCGGCCTCCCCGAGCAGCACCCGCATGTCCCGATCCCCGTTCTGTCAGCGATCCATAAAGATCGTCCTTAGCGGCCCGATAAGCACCGCCACATAGACCTGACGCCACAGCCGGACGTGTGTTGCGTCCGGAGTGGATGGTGGAGGTGGCCGGTGCGCTCTGCGCTGGAGAGACTGTGGCGCAGCCCACTCGGGCGCGCGGGGATCATCGTGGCGAACCTGCTCGCGCTGACCGCGTTGTTCACCCGCTGGGGCGAGGCAGGGCTGTTCGTGTTCACCACGCCGATCGACCTGGACGTCTACCGGATCGGCGCGCAGGTGTGGCTGGACGGCGGCGAGCTGTACGGGACCATGCCGCTGACCCAGGCCGGGGTGGGCCTGCCGTTCACCTACCCGCCGCTGGCCGCGGTGCTGTTCGTGCCGCTGACCTGGATCTCCTGGGGCACCGCCGCGATGATCGTGACCTCCTCGACCGCGCTGCTGAGCGCGCTGGTGGCCGCCATGGTGCTCGACCGGCTCGGCGTCCGCGCGCCCGGCCGGGCGCCGTGGCCGCTGCTGACCGCGCTGCCGCTGGCCCTGGCGCTGGACCCGGTCCGCGGCACCGCCGGGTTCGGGCAGATCAACATGATCCTGCTGGCCCTGGTCGCGGTGGACTGCCTGGCCCGCAACCCGCGCTGGCCGAGGGGTCTGCTGATCGGCATCGCGGCCGCGATCAAGCTCACCCCCGCGGTGTTCCTGCTGTTCTTCCTGCTGAACAAGGACCGGCGGGCCGCGCTGACCACGGTGCTGAGCTTCCTGGGCGCGACCGCGCTGGGTTTCCTGCTGGCCGCCCGCGACTCGGCCCAGTACTGGACCGAGACCCTGTTCGACACCGGCCGCATCGGCGGCGCCACCTACCCGGGCAACCAGTCGATCAAGGGCCTGCTGGCCAGGACCGGCCTGGAGGGCGTGCCGCTGACCGTGCTGTGGCTGCTGCTGTCCCTGGGTGTGCTGTTCCTGCTGCTGCGCGGCATGCGCCAGGCCTTCGACACCGTCGGCGCGCCGTGGGCGTTGTCGCTCAACGCGCTGGGCGGGCTGCTGGTCTCGCCGGTGTCCTGGTCGCACCACTGGGTGTGGGCGGTGCCGGTGCTGGTGTGCCTGGTGGTCCTTGGCGCGCGGGCCAAGGACAAGCCGGCGCTGGCCCTGGCCGGGGTGTTCGGACTGACCACCTTCCTGTCCCCGCACTGGTGGTTCTCCTACCACGACCACCTGGGCTGGAACCTGGCCCAGCACGTGCTGGGCAACGCCTACACCCTCTCCGCCGCGGCGATCCTGGTGCTGGCCCCGAGACTGTTCGTCACCGAACGTCCCGGCGAGCTCGCGGATACGGCCAACCGGGCGAAGTTGTCCCCCGTCTGACGGTTGGCACCTGATCTCCGGCTGCGCGCCGCGCCGGGGTCCCACCAGACTGGTGACATGGGTCGAATCGCCATCGTGGGCTCAGGTCAGTCCGGACTCCAGCTCGGTGTCGCGCTCCTGCGGGACGGCGACCACGACATCACCCTCTACTCCCCCGTCACCGCCGAGCAGATCACCTCGGGCAGGCTCCCCTCCAGCGCCGCGGTCTTCGGCGCGGCCAGGGAGCTGGAGCGGGCGGCGGGATTGTCGTTGTGGGACAACGAGGATCCGCTGATCGACGGTCTGCGGCTGCGGATCGGCGACGGCGCGGGCGGCACCGCGGTGGGGTGGGACACCCCGCTGCGGACCGCCGCCCAGGCGGTGGACCAGCGGGTGAAGTACCCGGCCTGGCTGGCGGTCTTCGAGCGGCTGGGCGGCAGGCTGGTGATCGAGCAGGTCACCCCGGAGTCGCTGGACCGCATTGCCGCGCACCACGACCTGACCGTGGTGGCCAGCGGCAAGGGCGGGCTGAGCACGATCTTCCCGGTGCGCGAACAGTCCCGGCCCGCGCGCACCCTGGGCCTGTGCGCGGTGCACGGCCTGCGGGTGAGCAGCCCGGACCGGGTGCGCTTCAGCATCCTGCCCACGGTCGGCGAGGTGATCGCCATCCCCGCGGTCACCGCGGACGGCCCGGCCTGGTTCATGCTGCTGGAGTCAGTCCCCGGCGGTCCGATGGACCGCTGGGCGGAAAGCGCTAACCCGCGGGCGCACCTGGCACTCACCGAGGAGCTGCTGACCGCGTTCTTCCCGTGGGAGGCCGAGGGTTTCCGCGGCGCGGAGCTCATCGACGAGCACGCCTGGCTGACCCATCCGGGCGGTATCCAGCCGACCGTGCGCGCCCCGGTGACGGTCCTGCCCTGCGGCAAGCCGGTGCTGGGCCTGGCCGACGTGGTGGTGCTCAACGACCCGATCGCCGGTCAGGGCGCCAACAACGCCGCCCACCACGCCGCCGTGACGCACCGGGCGATCCGCGGCCACGACGGCCCGTTCGACGAAGCCTGGATGCACCGCTGCTTCGCCGAGTTCTGGTCCCACGCCCAGTGGTCGACGCGGTTCTCCCACGCCCTGCTGGCCCCGCCGCCCGCGCACGTGCAGAAGCTGCTCGGCCTGGCCGCGATGCGCCCGGCGATCGCCGAACGCTTCGCCAACGGCTTCGTCAACCCACCCGATCTGCAGGAGTGGTTCTTCACCGAAGCCGCGGCGGAGCGCTACCTGGCCACGGTCTGACTCACTCCGCTGGGCGGCGGAACAGGGCGCAGAACATGGCGTCGGTGCCGTGCCGGTGCGGCCACAGCTGCACCGACGGGCCGGGGCCGAGGTCGGGCACGTCCGGGAAGTACTCGCGGGTGTCCAGCTGTT
>NZ_JAMHIV010000002.1 GCF_023897065.1 Crossiella sp. SN42 | reverse complement strand
CGGCCTTCGCCCTCGCCCTGGCCCGGCCCGGCCTTCGCTCTCGCCTCGCCTCGCCCTCGCCTCGCTCCGCTCCGCCCCGCTCTGGGGCCAGGCCGTCGGCCCCGCCCAGTCGTCCCGGCTCCCCGGCCTCGCGCATTCGCCCGCCTGCCTCCCTTTGCCCCGCACCCCAGTCCCGGCTGCGGCCGGCTTCCGTTCCCGGCCCGCAGCCGGTCTCCCCGGTCCCGCCTGGTCCGCGCCGCCCGGCCGCCCCCAAACGTCGCAACCAGTGGTGATCAAGTCGTCTGAACCGATTTCGAGAATTCTCAACCAATAATCGCCGCAGTTTGTATATGGTTTGTAGGCGGGTTGTACGAGCCGCTGCTGTCCTGTGACCTCCTCACCCCTGCGGAGGTCATATGTCCAGCAAGCGTCTTGCCGCGGTGCTCGCCGGAGCTGTCGTCGCCCCGGTGCTGACCGTCGTGGTCGGCACGGGTTCGGCGAGCGCCGCACCCGCGTTCCAGATGCCGTTCCCCTGCGGGCAGGTCTGGTCCGGGCAGACCCGCACCAACCACAACCCGCAACTGTCCCTCGACTTCAACCGCGCCAACGACGAAGGAGACATCGTGGACGCCTCGGCCGCCGGCACGGTGACGGTCGTGGGCAACACCGGCTCCACCAGCTACGGCCGGTGGATCGAGATCGACCACGGTGCCGGCTGGCGCACCCGGTACGCCCACCTGTCGGCGCAGCGGGTCAGCGTCGGCCAGCGGGTCACGCGTGGCCAGCAGATCGGCAACGTCGGCAACACCGGCGGCTCGACCGGCGCGCACCTGCACTACGAGCAGCGCCTCAACGGCGCCGCCGTCCGCATCGTCCTCAACGGCGCCACCGCCCTGTACTACGGCACGCGGAGCTACACCAGCCGCAACTGCTGACCCCCTGACGTGGCGCGCCAGATCGCCCCCCAGAGTGCGCGCCACCTACGGACCTCCCGGTCTTCACCCCCCTGGGCCGGGAGGTCCGCCTTTTTCTGGGCGTGTCATCCGGCGTCCATCTGGCGGCTAGTCAAACTTCCTCCAGGTGCGTTGTCCTTTCTGTTGGCAATTCACCGAGCTCGATGTCCGTCCTGATCCGGAGGTCGCCGTGCGAGCCCTGCGCGCCACCGTCGCCCTGCTGTCGGCCCTCGCCCTCACCACCGCCGTCCCCGTCCCGGCCATCGCCGATCGGGGCGGCGTCACCGCACCGCTGGGACCACGCCCGATCGAGGACGCGCCCGCTGCCTCGACCGCCGACGGCGGCGTCAGCACCCTCACCACCGCCGCGCCCCGGGTGGACGCCCTGCCGGTGGCCGAGGTGACCTCGCCGGTCGCCCCCGGCCTCGACCTGACCGAGTTCGACCGCCTGGACGCCCGCGGCTGGATCCGCGGCGACGTCCTGACCGCCGACCTGGGCCGCGGCACCCTGCGCCCGGCCTACCTGAGTCCAGGCGTGGTCGCCGCGCGCAGCCCGCTCTCCGAGCAGGCCGCCGCCCGCGGTGTGGTCGCCGGCGTCAACGGCGACTTCTTCGACATCAACGCCACCGGCGCCCCACTCGGCGTCGGCATGGACGCGGGCACGCTGCGCCACGCCCCGGCCGCCGGCCACAACCTCACCGCGGCCATCGGCCCCGCCGACCTGGGCCGCCTCGCCGAGGTGTTCCTCGACGCGACCGTCACCCTGCCCGGTGGCGCCCGGCTGACCGGCACCAACCTGAACTCACCGGTCATCGCGGCCAACGGCGTCGGTGTGTTCACCGCGCTGTGGGGCCACGCCTCCCGTCGCACCGCCACGGGCACCGCGTCCAAGGTGACCGAGGTGGAGCTGCGCGACGGTGTGGTGACCGCGGTCCGCCCCGCCCCGGGGGAGGGACCGATCCCGGCCAACACCGCCTACCTGCTCGGCGTCGACGCGGGCGCCGAACGCCTGGCCGCTCTCGTCCCGGGCCAGCGGGTCGAGGTGGCCTACAAGCCGCGCACCGACGGCCCACTGCCGATCGCCGCGGTCGGCGGCAACCGGGTGCTGGTGCGGGACGGTGTCGTTCAGAACCTCGACGACACCACCATGCACCCACGCACCGCCATCGGCTTCTCCGCCGAAGGCCGTCGCCTGTGGATGGTGACGGTCGACGGCAGGCAGGCCGACAGCCGAGGCATGACCGAACGCGAGCTCGCCGAGCTCCTGCGCTCGTTCGGCGCCGATGACGCCCTGAACCTGGACGGCGGCGGTTCGTCCACGCTGCTGGCCCGCCGTCCCGGCGACAGCGCCGCCGGCGTGCACAACCAGCCCTCCGATGGTGGCGAACGCTTGGTGCCCAACGGAATCGGCCTGACCGCGAATCGCGGCAGCGGCCGCTTGACCGCCTTCCGCGTGGAACCGGCTGTCCGGGCCGGTGCGGCCGACCGAGTGCTTGCCGGTCAGACCCGTGCCGTGACTGCCCATGGTCACGACGAGACTGGTGCCCCTGTACCCGGTGAACCGACCTGGCGTGTTACCCCAACACGAGCAGGGAAGGTGTCGCGGGATGTGTTCCACGCTAGCACTTCCGGGAAGGCGACTGTGACCGCTTCCCGGGGTTCTGCCAAGGGATCGGCGACTTTCACCGTATTGGGTAAAGCCGCCCGCATCGACTCCGACACCGAGCGCGTCGCCCTGTCCGGACTGGGTGCGCGCGGCCGGTTCCAGATCCTGGGGCAGGACGCCGACGGCTTCAGCACCTGGCTCGAACCGGCTGACGTGACCCTCGAGTACGACCAGCGAGTGGTGCAGATCAGCAAGGACCGCAACGGGTTTGTCGCCGCGGCCGTCACCGGGTCCGGCGCCACCGTGGTCAAGGCCAAGGTGGGTGGCCTGACCACGCACCTCGGCGTGACCATCGGCGTCAGCCCGCGCGTGGTGTCCACAATGGACGACCTGACCGGCTGGCAGGCCAGCGTCTTCCCCGCTGTGGTCGGCGCCGACCTCTCCCTGGTGCCGGGCCGCGATGGCGGCAAGGCGGTCAGCCTGAACTACCGGCTGACCGGCACCACCGCGACCCGGGCCGCCTACCTCAACGCCGACCCGCCCGTCGGTCTGCCGCCGGGCACCCAGCGGCTGGGTGTGTGGGCACACGGTGACAACAGCAAGGTGTGGCTGCGGATGACCGTGCTGGACGCCGCGGGCACACCCACGGTCATCGACCTCGCCCGCCAGGTCGACTGGACCGGCTGGCGCTACGTCGAGGCCCCGATCCCGCCCGCGCTGACCGGCCAGCTCCGCCTGCAACGGCTCTACGTAGTGGAAACCGACCGCGAACGGCAGTACGAGGGCAAGATCGCCTTCTCCGGCCTCACCGCGCAGGCGGCCGTGCCGATCACCGTTCCCGTCGACCCCGCGCCCCAGGACCCGGCGATCATCCGCACCGGCACGCTGGAACCCCGGCCGGGCGCGGTGCGCGTCGCGGTCGTCAGCGACGCCCAGTTCACCGCGGACGCCCCCGAAGGTCCGCTGGTGGCGCAGGCCAGGCGCACCCTCCGCGAGGCGCTGGCCGCCCGGCCCGACGTGGTGCTCATCAACGGCGACCTGGTCGACCGCGCCCTCCCGGCCGACATGGCCCTGGCGCGGCAGATCCTGGACAGCGAGCTGGGCGACCGGATTCCGTGGTTCTACCTGCCAGGCAACCACGAGACCTACGGCCCGGGCGACACTTCCGAGTTCCGCAAGCACTTCGGCGCGACCCATCGGGTGGTCGACAAGAACGGCCTGCGGCTGATCCTGCTGGACTCCGCGCTCGGCTCGCTCCGCGCAGGCGGCTTCGACCAGCTGCGAGCGCTGCGCACCGCCCTGGACAGCGCGGCAGGCGATGCGAACGTCAAGTCGGTCCTGGTCGCGATGCACCACCCGGTCGACGACCCGACCCCTTCAGGCGCCTCCGAGCTGTCCGACCCGAAGGAAGCGAACCTGCTGACCACCTGGCTGTCCGACTTCCGGGCGGAGACCGGGAAACCGGCTGTCTCGGTGGCCTCGCACGCCGGCCTGTTCCACGCGACCAGGCGCGACGGCGTGCCCTACCTGATCAACGGCAACTCGGGGAAGGCACCGGCCGCGGCACCCGCTGACGGCGGTTTCACCGGCTGGACCCTGCTCCGCGTCGATCCGGCCGCGAGCAGTCCCGTTCAGGCCGAACAGCGCCCGCACGTCGACGGACTGGTCCTGGACATCCCGGCCACGCTGACCCCGGGAACCAGTCACCGGCTGACCCCAGCCTTGCGCCAGGGCGCGCGGACGTTCCCGATCGGCTACCCCATCGCCACGACCTACACCGCGAGTCCGGCCCTGCACCTGGGCCCACCGGCGACGGCGGGGCCGACGCACATCGCCGCCTTCGATCCGGCGACCAACACCCTCACCGCCCTGCGTCCGGGCGCCGCCACGCTTACGCTGACCGTCAACACCACCGCGACCAGCACCCCCGTCACCATCCGCTGACCCTGCCGCATCCAGCGACCTCCAGGGCTGGCTCGGCCTCGCACCACCGCACGCCGAGCCAGCCCTATACACCATTCCGCCCCCACCTCCGCGCCAATCCACCTCCAAGATCGCGACCTATCCACAATCAGCCACCTGTCCACAGCCCCCCGCCGCGCCAGTTCCCTTCCCACCCGCCCTCCCGCCAATCTCGACCCATGACCACCGCCACAGCCACCCCACTCCGCCCATCCCGACCGACAACCGTGAAGCTCCGGGAACCCGGTGACGTCATCGCCGCCCTCCCACCCCTCATCGGCTACCACCCGGACGACTCGCTCGTGGTCCTCTACTTCGCCAACAGCGACGATCTGGAGATCCAGCGCGTCCTGCGCGCGCCGCTGCCCGAGGCGGCTGACGAGGAAGACCTCATCGCGTTCGTGTGCGACAACATCCTCAGCAGCGGGGCCACCGCCGTGCAGCTCTGCGTCATCGGCGGTGGCACCCGAACACCTGCGCCGCCAACGGATCCCGGTGAGCCCGCGCCCGTGGTGGCCCTGCCCACCCGGCCGCCGCGTCGCGCGCTGGTCCTCGCCCTCACCCAGGTACTGCACAAGCAAGGCGTCGAGGTCATGGAATCGCTCTGGGCGGAACACACCCGTCACAACGCTTTCTGGCAGGACTACGAACACCCCGACCTCACCGGCGCTGTCCCGGACCCGGACGTCTCACTGCTGAACGTGGCCACCGTCGCCTCGGGCGGTGTCACCTACGACTCGCGCGAGACGCTGGTCAACAGCCTGCGGGGCGAGGAGGGGGCGCTGAAACGCCGGAGCTGCCGACTCGACTGGCACGCGGACAACACGGTCCCCGGCGGCATACCGACCGCGGGGGCCGGTATCCGCGCCATCCAGGCCGAGCTGAAGAACATCGCGGACGGCTCGTTCAAGATCACCGACAATCTCGTGGTACGTCTCGCCATCGCCCTCAACGACCACCGGGTCCGGGACGTGGCGCTCACCATGACCCTGGGAAAGGAGAGCGGTCAGGCCGCCGAACGCCTGTGGCTGGAGCTGACCCGCGAGACCCCGGCCCCGGAATGCGCCGAACCGGCGACACTGCTCGCCTTCGCCGCCTACCACCGCGGTGACGGGGTGCTGGCCAACATCGCCCTGGAACGCGCGGAGCAGGCGCAGCCCGGTCACATGCTGGCTTCCCTGCTCGGCCGCGCCATCGACGCCGGACTGCCCCCGAAGGACGTGCTGGCCGCCATCAACAACTCCCAGCGGCCCGGTATGGACCTGCTCATCCCCACGCAGGCGACCTCGTCCGACTGAGCCGATCCCGGGCACGCCGTCGGCCGACCCCACCGACAGCGGTCCAATGGCTCAGCTGAACACCGCTCCATTGCGCCACAACGATTTCGGCTGGAAGCCGCTCCCGGGAACCGTCCAGCCCAGCGGCTCCAGCCAGGACAGCTCACCTCAACCGCCGTCGTCCCAACGGCAACAACCCAACCCGCCGACACCGGAACCCGCTCGGCCGTCCACCGGAGGGTTCACCGATCCCGGTACCGCAACAGTTCGCCTGGCTGACACCGCAACGCCTCGCACAGCAGGGTCAGCGTGGAAAACCGGATGGCCCTGGCCTTCCCGGTCTTGAGATTGGAGAGATTCACGATGCTGATCTGAACCCGCTGGGACAGCTCGGTGAGCGTCATACCCCGGCGCTCCAGCAGCTCGTCCAGCAGAACCTCGACCCGATGGCCCTCGACCAGCTCGGCTGGCGACATCAGACAGTGCCCTCCACTTCCTCGCGCAACACCACACCACGCCAGACGATCTCCGAGACCGCCAGCCCGACCAGACCGACCAGTGCCCAGGCGATCGCCCGGCCGTCCGGCCACTGGAACATCGACGGTCCGGTCAGCACCACCCCGGTGAGCGCGGATCGCCCCAGCGAATCGAGCACACCGGCGACCAGATTGCCGAGCAGCAACAGGAAACCGATGCGCCGAAACGACCGGGCCGTGGTAGCGGCGAACAGGGGCCGCTCACCCACGTTGGCCTGACGAACCACCCGCGCCACCAGGAACAGCACGACCACATCCACCACCGCGTACGGCAGCCAGGTCAGCAGCGCCAACCAGAAGAACTCCGCTGAGCCGTCCCGACCAAGGAAGGTGATCACTCCGCCACCAACCCGAAAACCCGGTGCCAGCCCCTCCGGTGCGGCGGCGAGCACGGTCAGTTGGACCCCGTCCTGTCCCACCGCCAACTGGACGACCACCCCGGCCAGTCGCGCGACGCCCAAGAACGCCGCCAGCACCGCCACCACCCGCAACCATCGAGTCGGCGAACCGGTCCCCACAACCCCTTGTTCCACGCGTCCCAACCCCCTCGATTTATCGATTCACGATAAATCACGCGGCTGCGTCCGGCCAGCCCAGTCCTCGCCCGCCCCACGCCGAACTCCCGGAGGTGATCCCAAGCCCGCCACTCGAACCCCGTCGAGTGCCGCCCCAGCACTCGCGTCCTGGGCACGGTGTTGTGCCCCCGCCGTGCCCAGGACACTCCGACGTCCGTGTCTGTCCACTGTGGATTGAAGAGAGGAGGTATCCGCCGCGACGGCGTCACATCCCGCGGATCCATCACACCTGGGCGGTCGCGCTGATCGACTCAGCTCAGGCCAGCCGCTGTCGCACACCGCGCGTTCCGCTTCGGTGTCGCGTCGCGCGAGCCGATCGCCAACGGCTTCACCCCACCCGGCACTGTGTCGGAGGTCGGCTCCAGGCAGCGGTGAGCGCGAGCGGTGAACGTCGCCGGGTCCTACGGCCAGGAGTGCCTGACCGTGGCATTCCGCGCTGACGGGCTTTCCGCCGGGAACAGCCTGCGCGGGGAAGTCGTCCGCGGACTGGGGCTAGCTGAGCTCGGCGGCCACGGCGGCCAGGACCTGGTCCCAAGGGATGGCTGGGCCGCTGGCGGTGGGCAGGACCCGGACGCCGGCGTCGCGGAGGCGGTCCAGGTGACCCGGCCAGGCCGGGTGGCGGGTGGCGTCCACGGCGGCTCTGGGCAGCAGGATGACCGGGGTGCTGGGCATGCCGACCGCTTCGCACAGGTGGGTGAGGGCCTGGTTGTCGGACAGGCCCAGGGCCAGCTTGGCGATGGTGTTGGCCGTGGCCGGGGCGGCTGCGTAGCAGTCGGCCGGGGGATGTGGCTTGGGTTCGGTGGGCAGGCGTGCGGCCCAGCGGACCGGGAGGCCGGTGAGGTCTGCCAGTGGGGTGATGAGGTCGGCCGCCTCCAACCACCTGGCGGCGGTTGGGGTGAGGGTGATGGCCACCCGCCAGCCCTGGGCGAGGGCTGGGCGGACGAAGCCGTCGAGCAGCCCCTCGGCCCCGCCTGCCCCGGAGACGACCAAGCCGACCACAGGCGCGTGCTGGGCGGGCGCTGGCGCGTCCGGCGAGCCCACGGGTGCGGCCGGTCGGGCCGCGGGGTCGGGTGTGGGTGCCGCCGGGGTGGCGGGGGCGGGGGTGTCAGGCACTGGTCAGCTGTTCCGGGCCTTGGTGAACGCCCAGGCGTCGGCGACGATGCCGGACAGGTCGGCGCGCTGGGGCTTCCAGCCGAGGTCCTCGCGGGCGCGGTCGCTGGCGGCGATGAGCACCGCGGGGTCGCCCGCGCGGCGGGGGGAGATCTTGGCGGGGATGGGGTGGCCGGTGACGGCGCGGCAGGTCTCGATGACCTGCTGGACCGAGAAGCCGGTGCCGTTGCCCAGGTTGAAGATCCGGTGCTCGCCAGGGGTGGCGTGCTCCAGCGCGAGGAGGTGGGCGTCGGCCAGGTCGACGACGTGGATGTAGTCGCGGACGCAGGTGCCGTCCTCGGTGGGCCAGTCGTCGCCGAAGACCTGGATCTGCTCGCGCTGGCCCAGGGCGACCTGGAGCACCAGCGGGATCAGGTGGGTCTCGGTGGCGTGGCGCTCGCCGAACTGGCCGTAGGCGCCGGCCACGTTGAAGTAGCGCAGGCTCACCGCGGCCAGGTTGTGCGCGGCGGCGTAGGAGGTCATCGCGTGGTCGATGGCCAGCTTGCTCGCGCCGTAGGTGTTGGTCGGGCTGGTCGGGGCGGTCTCCTGGATCGGGACCTCCTTCGGCTCGCCGTAGGTGGCGGCGGTGGAGGAGAAGACCAGGCGGGGGGTGCCGTGTTCCTTGATCGCGTCGAGGAGCTTCAGCGAGGTCACCACGTTGCCCTGCCAGTACTTGGCCGGGTCGGTCATCGACTCGCCGACCAGGGACTTGGCGGCGAAGTGCAGCACGCCGTCGAAGCCCTCGGCGAGCAGGGTGCCCGCGACCTCGCCGATGTCGCCCTGCACGAACCGGGCGCCGGAGGGCACCGCGTCGGCGTGGCCGGTGGACAGGTCGTCCACCACGGTCACCTCATGTCCGGACTCCACCAACCGGGCGGCGCACACGCTGCCCACGTAACCGGCGCCGCCCGTGACCAGAAGCCTCACTACGTCCAACCTTCCTGTGGGAGAAAACTGCTGGTCGGCGGCCCGTGGGGTGGTGATGTCCGCGCGGGCGCCGACCAGGTCAACCTAGCGAAGTGGCTTCCTCACCCGGTGACACGGTTACTGGTCGCGGCCCGCGCCCGCGGCCGGGACGCCGCTGAACAGGCGTGGTGGGGTCAGCTTGTGCGCGGCGAAGGCGGCCGTGACCTCGGCGCGGACGCGCTCGCCGTCCTCGACCCGGACCAGGGCGATCGCGGAGCCGCCGAAGCCGCCGCCGGTCATCCGGGCGCCCAGGGCGCCTGCCTTGAGCGCGGAGTCGACGGCGACGTCGAGCTCCAGGCAGGAGATGCGGTAGTCGTCGCGCATGCTGGCGTGCGAGGCGGTCAGGATCGGGCCGATCTCGGCGAGGTCGCCCGCGCGCAGGTGGTCGACGGCGGCCAGGACCCTGGCGTTCTCGGTCACGATGTGCCGGACCAGGGGGCGCAGGTTCTCCGGGAGGGCGGCTTCGGCCTCGGCCAGGCCGTCCAGGGAGACATCGCGCAGGGCGGGGATGCCGAGCAGCCGGGCGGCCTCCTCGCAGCCCGCGCGGCGGGCGGCGTAGCCACCGTCGGTGTGCGAGTGGCTGGCCCTGGTGTCGATGACCAGGATCTCCAGGCCGCTGGCGGCGGCGTTGAACGGGACCTGCTCGGTCTCGCCGGAGCGGACGTCCAGGAACAGGGCGTGGCCTTCGACGCAGCGCAGGGAGGCGGTCTGGTCCAGCAGGCCGGTGGGGGCGCCGACGAAGTCGTTCTCGGCGCGCTGGATCCAGCGCGCGAGGGTGGGCAGGTCGGGCGCGAGACCGCCGGAGAAGGCG
Source organism: Crossiella sp. SN42 (assembly GCF_023897065.1). Taxonomy (GTDB): domain Bacteria; phylum Actinomycetota; class Actinomycetes; order Mycobacteriales; family Pseudonocardiaceae; genus Crossiella. The sequence goes on along the minus strand of NZ_JAMHIV010000002.1, from coordinate 418,052 downwards.
GGCTGGCCGGGGGAGTGGCCGGGGCCAGGAACGGCGGAGTTGCTGGGACCGGGGACGGCGGGGTGGCCGGAGAGGTCCAGCAGGGCCAGGGCCGTGGCGCATTCCAGGGCGTGGGAGCTGGACAGGCCCGCGCCAGCTGGGACGTCGCCCGCGATGAGCAGGGTGGCGCCGGTGACCGGGATGCCGTTCTCGCGCAGGGACCAGGCCACGCCGCTGGGGTAGGCGGCCCAGCCGGTGACCTTGCCCGGGGTCAGGTCGGCTACCGGGACGGGGTCGGCCTGGTTGAGCTTGCCGTCGTCGCCGAGGGTGGCCACCTGGAGCAGGCCGTCGGTGCGGGCGGCGCCGGCCACCGCGATGCGGTGCGGGATGGCGAAGGGGAGCACGTATCCGTCGTTGTAGTCGGTGTGCTCGCCGATCAGGTTCACCCTACCGGGGGCCGACCACACGCCGGTGGGTTCGCCGATGCGCGCGCGGAACTCCTCCGCCGCCCGTTGGGCCTGGTTCACACGTACTCCATGGATGAGAAGCGGGGGCGGCATGCTTGCGAGGCCGGGCAGCGCTGCGTGGTGAGCGGCGCTCAGTGGCTGGCGGGCCGGGCCGGTGACTGCTGGGCTGGGCCCGAGGTTGGGCGAGGCCGCCCGGACCCGCTGCTGGTGGCCAGCGGGCCGGACGGGCTCAGCGGGTTCGGACCAGGACCGCGTGTGCGATGTCGTAGGTCAGTTCGGCGGAGGCCGTGTCGCCGGTGACGCGCACCGGCTGGCTGGCGCCGGACTGGTGCACCTGCACCGAGCCGCCCGGGGTGATCCCGGCCGACTTCAGCTCGTTCATCAGGTCCGGGTCGGACTGCACGTGCTCGGCGATGCGGCAGATCTCCACCACGCCGCCGCCCGCCCTGGCGATGTCGGTCAGCCGGCGCAGGTCCAGGTCCGCCGGCGGCGCCGGCTCGCCGACGCCCAGGCGGTCGAGGCCGGGGATCGGGTTGCCGTAGGGCGAGGTGGTGGGGTGGTTGAGCAGCTTGACGAGCTTGCGCTCGACCGCCTCGCTCATCACGTGTTCCCAGCGGCACGCCTCGCTGTGCACGTGCTCCCACTCCAGGCCGATGACGTCGACCAGCAGGCGCTCGGCGAGCCGGTGTTTGCGCATCACCGCGATCGCCCTGCTCCGGCCGGCGTCGGTCAGCTCGAGGTGCCGGTCGTCGGCGACCACGAGCAGCCCGTCGCGCTCCATCCGCGCGACGGTCTGGCTCACCGTCGGCCCGCTCTGCTCCAGTCGCTCGGCGATGCGGGCGCGCAGTGGAACCACGCCCTCTTCCTCAAGCTCGTAGATCGTGCGGAGGTACATCTCGGTGGTGTCGATGAGGTCGTTCACGCGCGTTCCCCTTCGTCGGGCTCAATGTTAGTCCTACTGGCTGACATCCATGGCGTTCACCCGGTGCCAGGAGTAATGCGGGCGGGCAGTATGGGGTGGTGCACCCGCTGATCACTCCCGCCGCGCTGGCCGAACTGCTCGCCACCGATCACCCGCCGGTGGTCCTCGACGTCCGCTGGCGACTGGCCGGGCCGCCGGCGAAAGCCGACTACGACCGCGGCCACCTCCCTGGCGCGGTGTTCATCGACCTGGATGCCGACCTCTCTGCAACGCCCGGACCCCTCGGTCGTCATCCCCTGCCCGGCGCCGAGCACCTCCAGCACGTGCTGCGCGCGGCCGGGGTCTCGGCCGGGCGGCCCGTGGTGGCCTACGACGCGGGGGATGGCTCGGTCGCCGCGCGGCTGTGGTGGCTGCTGCGCTGGGCCGGGCACCGCGAGGTCGCCGTACTCGATGGAGGTTACGCTGCGTGGACCGCGCAGGGACACCCGGTTACCGCCGAGGTGCCCGCCGTCCAGGCGGGTGACATCACCGTCGAGCCGGGGCACCTGCCGGTGCTGGACGCCGAGCAGGCCGGCAAGTGGGCCAGGGAGGCGTTGCTGCTGGACGCCCGCGCGCCGGAGCGCTACCGCGGCGAGGTGGAGCCGATCGACCCCGCCGCCGGGCACGTGCCGGGTGCGGTGAACGCGCCGTTCTCCGGGCACATCGGGCCGGATGGCACCTGGCGCGGTGCGGCGGAGCTGGCCGCGCGGTTCCGCGAGCTGGGGGTCGCCGAGGGCAAGCCGGTCGGCGCGTACTGCGGGTCCGGGGTGACCGCCTCCTCGGTCGTGCTGGCGCTGGAGGTGGCCGGGGTGACCACGCCGGAGGCGCCTGCCGCGCTGTACGCCGGGTCCTGGTCCAACTGGTCGGCCGACCCGAGCCGCCCGATCGCCACCGGCGCGCAGCCGGGCTGATTGGCAAGCACCGCAACGTAAATCGGATGACAGGGCGGGTCCGGCCCTGTCATCCTCGGTGGCATGTTCGGGACCGTCCACAGCGCACAGCTCGCAGGCCACTGCCTGCCGGGCGCGCTGTCGGCCGTCTCCGCTTGGCTGTCCGGCGCGCGAAGCTGACCCTCCTCCCGCTGTGGAGAACCGAAGGAGGAGGGTGGCCCGCCCCGGCGGCTCCCCGCTCGTTCACTCAGCCGGGGGCCGTTGGCCGGTTCTCGCTTGACCCTCACCGAACGTGAGGGCCGAGCCTGGTCTCATCCCGACCCGAGGAACAGCCATGAGCAAGCAGCAGTACACGCGGACCAAGCCGCACCTCAACATCGGCACCATGGGCCACGTCGACCACGGCAAGACCACGCTGACCACCGCGATCACCAAGGTCCTCGCCGAGCAGGCCGGCTCCACCACCGACTACGTCGCCTTCGACCGGATCGACAAGGCGCCGGAGGAGATCGAGCGCGGCATCACCATCAACATCGCGCACGTGGAGTACGAGACGCCGACCCGGCACTACGCGCACGTCGACATGCCCGGCCACGCCGACTACGTGAAGAACATGATCACCGGTGCGGCGCAGCTGGACGGGGCGATCCTGGTGGTCTCCGCCGAGGACGGCGCGAAGCCGCAGACCAGGGAGCACATCGTGCTGGCCAGGCGGATCGGCGTCGAGCACCTGGTGGTCGCACTGAACAAGGCGGACGTGGTGGCCGACGAGGAGCTGCTGGAGCTGGTGGAGCTGGAGATCCGGGACCTGTTGTCCCGGTACGGCTTCGACGGTGACCGGGTGCCGGTGGTGCCGGTGTCCGGGCTGCGCGCGCTGGAGGGCGACCCGCGCTGGGTGAACAGCGTGCTCGACCTGCTGCGCGCGGTGGACGAGCACGTGCCGGAACCGGTGCGGCGCCTCGACCTGCCGTTCCTGATGCCGATCGAGAACGTGCTCACCATCACCGGCCGCGGCACCGTGGTGACCGGCGCGGTGGAGCAGGGTTCGATCGCGCTGGGCGACGCGGTGGAGGTGGTCGGGCTGGAGCCGACCTTCGGCAGCGTGTGCACCGGACTGGAGACCTTCGGCAAGTCGCTGGACCGGGCGCAGGCCGGGGACAACGCGGCGATCCTGCTGCGCGGGGTCAAGCGGGAGCAGGTGCAGCGCGGACAGGTGCTGGCGCTGCCCGGCAGCGTGCGCCCGCACACCGCCTTCCGCGCGCAGGTGTACGTGCTCTCCGCGCAGGAGGGTGGCCGCCGGACCCCGTTCCACGCCAACTACCGGCCGCAGTTCCACTTCCGCACCGCGGACGTGGTGGGTGAGATCGAGCTGCCCGAGGGCGGCGTGGTGCGGCCGGGTGACTCGGTGGAACTGACCGTGCGCCTTGGCAAGCCGGTCGCGATGGACGCGGGCCTGGGGTTCGCCATCCGTGAGGGTGGCCGGACCGTGGGCGCGGGCACCATCAGCGAGCTGCTCGACTGAACGACTGGACTGGCCCCGCGAAGCCGTGGGGTCAGTCCAGCAGTCCGTCCGGGGCGAACACGGTGTTCTTCACCTCGCAGTAGAAGTCGAAGCTCCACTGCCCGCCGCCGCGCCCGATGCCGGACCGCCTGGCCCCGCCATAGGGCGCGCGCAGGTCGCGCACCGCGTGGCAGTTCACCCACACCGTGCCCGCCACCAGGCTCGCGCTCACCCGGCGGGCGCGTTCGGTGCTGCCGGTGAACACCGTCGCGGTCAGCCCGTGCCTGCTGTTGTTGGCCAGCGACAACGCCTGCGCCTCGGTCTCGAAGGTTTGCAGGGTGAGCACCGGGCCGAGCACCTGCTCGGTGAGGATCTCCCCGCCCGGCGGCGGATCGGCGAGCAGGGTGGGCTGGAAGTACAGGCCGCCGAGCCGCGCGTTGCGAGAGCCGCCGAGCAGCGGCCGGGCCCCGGCGGCCAGCGCGCGGCTGACGCAACCGTCGATGCGGCGCAGGTGCTCGCGGTGGATCTGCGGGCCGACGTCGGTGCGCACATCCCTCGGGTCGCCCTGCCGGATGGCGTTGGCGCGCACCAGGAACCGGGTGCTGAACTCCTCGGCGACCTGGCGCTGCACCAGCAGCCGGGCGCCGGTGCGGCCCAGCTGCCCGGCGTGGTCGAACTGCTCGACCACGATCGCGGTCGCCTGGTCCAGGTCGCTGTCGGCGAAGACCAGGATCGGCGACTTCCCGCCCAGCTCCAGCGAGACCGGGGTCAGCGTGGCCCCGGCCGCCGCGGCCACCCGACGACCGGCCGCGGCCGATCCGGTGAAGGCCAGCCTGGCCAGCCCGGGGTGCGCGGCCAGCGCGGCGCCCGCCTGTTCGCCGGTGCCGTGCACCAGGTTCAGCACACCGTCGGGCAGTCCGGCCTCGGCGGTGATCCGGCACAGCAGCGCGGCGGTCAGCGGCGCCCACTCGGCCGGTTTCAGCACCACCGTGTTGCCCGCGGCCAGCGCGGGCGCGATCCGCCAGGTGGCCTGCGGCAGCGGCGAGTGCCACGGGGTGATCAGCCCGCACACCCCGGCCGGCTCCCAGCTGACGTGGTTGCGGTGCGCGCGCAGGTGGAAGTCGGGGTGGTGCAGCTCCAGCAGCCGGTCGGCGAAGAACCGGAAGTGGTGGGCCACCCTGGGCAGGGTGACCCGCAGGTGGGTGCGCAGCAGGCCGCCGCTGTCCACCGTCTCCACCGCGGCCAGGTGGTCCAGCCGGACCAGGATCTCATCGGCGATGGCGTGCAGCAGCTCGGCGCGTTCCTCCCTGGTGGTGCGGGAGAAGTCGCGGAAGGCCCTGCGCGCGGCGGTGACCGCGGCGTCCACCTCGGCCGCCCCGCCCGCGGCCAGCTCGGCGACCGGCTGCTCGTCCAGCGGGGAGAGGTCGGTGAACCGCCGCGCCGAGGCGACCCAGTCGCCACCGATCCAGTGATCCTCGGGGATGCGCACCCCGGCGACGGTCGCGACCATCTCCGCCACCTAACTTGTACGGCTCCAAACAAGTTAGGTCGGGCTCAGATGCGGGTCAACCGCCGATCAGCTCTGTTCGCGCAGGGCGGCCCGGCGCGGTTCGCCCTCGCGTTCCAGGTGCCCGATCAACCCGCGCAGGGTGGTGGCCAGCTGCTGGCGGCGGGAGCTGGACAGCTCGTCCACCACGAAGGACTCCTCGGCGTTGAAGGCCGGGAACAGCTTGCGCATCAACCGTTTGCCCTTGGCAGTCAGGTGCAGCACCACCAGCCTGCCGTCCGCGGCGTGCTCGCGCCGCTCGATCAGGCCGTTCTGCTCCAGCGTCTTGACCACGCCGGTGAGCGTGCCCTTGGTGATCCCGGCCTCCGCGGCCACGTGCCTGGTCTCCATGTCGCCCCAGATCCAGACCACCCAGAGCACCACGAACCCGGTCCAGGTCAGCCCGGCCGGGCGGAGGATGACGCTTTCCATGTGATTGCGCACCGCGACCGCGGCCCGGTGGATGTTGGCGACCGCGGCCATCGCCTCGAAGTCCAGCGGCAGGTCGCCGAGCCGCTCCCGGACCGCGTGCTCGGTCTCCTGGACGGTGCGCTGTGTGGTCACGCGATCATTGTGCGGGTTGTCGGCCGCGCCGTCCGAGTGAACGTGTCCGGCGTGCCCAAATCGTTTGCTTCCCTGATAGTGGAACAGCCCGCGCCGGCGCGGGTGTATGCGCATGCAAATGGGCGCCAAAGTTCATTTGGTGCCAAACGGTCGACCCTTGTGCGGGCGTGTTGGCGGCTCGTATTGTTCGCATCCAAACAAGTTTTCGGAGGGGCGGGGATGGTGCCAGACGGCGGGATCGACCTGGTCCGGGTGCTCTTCCCCGACCTGCTGGGCATCCCGCGCGGCAAGGAGGTCCCGGCCCGGCTGCTGCCGGAGCTCGCCGAGCGCGGACTCTCCTTCTGCCGCGGGGTCTACTACACCAGCGCGCGCGGGGAGAACATCCCGGCGCCTGCCGCGCTGGGGGCCGGGCTGCCCGATGTGGTGGCCCGGCCGCTGCTGGACACGGTCACCCCGCTGCCCTGGGCGCCGGGAACCGCCTGGTGCCTGGCGGAGGTGACCGAGCCGGGCGGGCCGCCCGCGGTGGAGGACCCACGGGCGGCCCTGCGCCGGGTGCTGGCCAGGTTCGCCGCCGAGGGGCTCAGCCCGGTGCTCGGCCCGGAGCTGGAGTTCTTCCTGCTGGAGCCGGTGGATGGCGGTTTCCGCCGGTACGGGCCGGGGCTGGGCAACATCTACACCACCGGTTTGAAAGGCGATCCGCGTGGCCTGCTGCCGCACTTCCTGCGCGGGCTGACCGGGATGGGCCTGGACGTCCTCGGCGGCAACCACGAGTTCGGGTCGGGGCAGTTCGAGATCAACCTGGGGCACGCGCCCGCGCTGGCCGCGGCCGACGCCTGCTTCGGCTTCAAGTTCGGCGTGCGCGAGCTGGCCGCCGGGCACGGGCTGCACGCCACCTTCATGGGCAAGCCGTTCAACGACGACGGCGGTTCCGGGTTCCACCTGCACCTGTCCATCGCCGACGGCGAGGGCCGCAACCTCTTCGACGACCCCGGCGGCGAGCACGGGCTCTCCGCGCTGGCCCGGCACGCGGTGGCCGGGATCCTGGCGCACGCCCCCGCGCTGACCGCGCTGCTCGCGCCCACGGTCAATGCCTACCGCAGGCTCCAGCCCGACACCCTGGCCCCGTTCCTCATCGACTGGGGCCTGGACAACCGGTGCGCGCTGGTGCGGGTGCCGCCGGAACGCGGCGACGGGGCCCGGCTGGAGGTCCGGCTGGGCGACGCCGCGGCCAACCCGTACCTGGGCGCGGCCGCCGTGCTGGCCGCCGCCTACCTGGGCATCGAGGGCGGGCTGGAACCGGGAGAACCGTTGTCCGGCTACGGGTACGACCCGGCGCGGTCGGGTGTCCTGCCGGGCGATCTGGGTTCGGCGCTGGACGCGCTGGCCGCCGACGCCGCGCTCACCGAGGTGCTCGGCGCCGGGCTGGTCGAGGCCTTCACCGCGGTCAAGCGGTTCGAGGTGGCCGAGTTCGCCAGGTACGTCACCGACTGGGAGTTCCGCGAGTACGCCCACCACCTGTGAGGAGACGAAGGTGAACCTCCGGCACTGGCTCAGCGCCGCCGTCGACGCGCACGAGTCCTGGGCGAAGGGTTTCGGCGACTTCAGCCCGCACCCCGCGCTGCACGTGGACGAGACCCGCTTCGGCGAGGCGCTGGGCGAGCTGGGCGAGCGGCTCAGGGACAACTACCCGTTCTTCCACCCGCGCTACGCCGGGCAGATGCTCAAACCGCCGCACCCGGCCGCGGTCGTGGGTTACCTGGCCGCGATGCAGATCAACCCGAACAACCACGCCCTGGACGGCGGGCGGGCCACCGCGGAGCTGGAGAAGGAGGTGGTGGCGCAGCTGGCCGGGATGTTCGGCTACCGCACCCACCTCGGCCACCTCACCAGCAGCGGCACCATCGCCAACCTGGAGGCGCTGTTCGTGGCGCGGGAGACCCACCCCGGCAAGGTGGTGCTCTACAGCGCGGACGCGCACTACACGCACAGCCGGATGTGCCAGGTGCTCGGCGTGGCCGGTGAGCCGGTGCCGGTGGACGCCGGCGGGCGGATGGACCTGGACGCGCTGGCTGACCGGTTGCGGCGCGGGGACGTCGGCACGGTGGTGCTCACGCCGGGCACGACCGGGCTTGGTGCGGTGGACCCGATCCACGAAGCCCTTGCGCTGAAGGAGAAGTACGGCGTGCGCATCCACGTGGACGCGGCCTACGGCGGGTTCTTCTCGTTGGTGGCCGGGGAGTTCGGCATCCCGGCCGGGCCGTTCGCCGCGATCGCGGGCTGCGACTCGGTGGTGGTCGACCCGCACAAGCACGGCCTGCAACCCTACGGCTGCGGCGCGGTGCTGTTCGCCGATCCCGCCGTTGGCCGCTTCTACCGGCACGACTCGCCCTACACCTACTTCACCTCCGACGAGCTGCACCTCGGTGAGATCTCCCTGGAGTGCAGCCGGGCCGGGGCCGCCGCGGCCGCGCTGTGGCTGACGCTGAAGGTGCTGCCGCTGACCAGGGACGGACTGGGTGCCGTGGTGGCGGCCGGACGACGGGCCGCCGTGCGCTGGGCCGAGCTGATCGAGAATTCGGAAACCCTGTCCCTGTACCAGAAGCCCGAGCTCGACATCGTCAGCTACCTGCCGAACGTGGCCGCACTGTCCGAAGTGGACAGAGTGAGCGCGGGGGTGATGGACCGGGGCATGACCGATCCGGAAGACCCGGTGTTCCTGGCCACCTACACCGTCACCGCGGAGGCGCTGCGGGCCAGGGGGCACCGGTTCACCGAGGACGCCGCACAGGCCCGGATCCTGCGCAGCGTCCTGATGAAGCCGGAGCACGAGTCCACTGTGGACGCGCTACACGCCAGGGTGGAAGCCCTGGTCGGTGGCGATGAGCTGCTTGCGTAGCAGGTTCTTGCGCACCTTGCCCATCTCGTTGCGGGGCAGCTCGGGCACCAGCTCCAGCCGGTGCGGCTGGTACCACTCGGTCATCCCGCGTTCGGTGAGGTAGGCGCGCAGCTGGGTCAGGGTCGGCGGCGCGCCCTCGGGCACCACCACCGCGCAGGCCAGCTCGCCGTGTGCCCGGTCCGGGTAACCGACCAGCGCGACCTGGCTCACCGACGGGTGCCCGGCCAGCTCGTCCTCGACCTCCTTGACCAGGATCATCGAGATCCCGCCGATCCGGTCCACCGCGCGCCCGGTCACCCTGATCCCGCCGTGCCCGTCGGACTGGACCAGATCGCCGGTGTCGTACCAGCCTTCCTCGGCCAGCACCCGGACCGCGCCGGTTCCGGTGTCCATTGTGGCCAGTGCCGCTGCCGCGCCCCTGATGCGCAGCGGCGACTCGCCGTCAGGTGCCAGGTCGAACTCCAGGTGCGGCCCGAACCGGCCGTCGCTGCGGGTGGCGAAGTCCGCTGGATCGCTGGCCCTGGTCCAGCTGAACCCGCCCTCGGTCATCGCCCACAGCGCGCGCAGCGGCAGCCCGAACTGCTCGGCCACCTCGCCGGCGAGCTGACGCGGCACCGGCATCCCGCCTGCCATGACACACCGGAAGGACAGCGGCAGCGGGTTTTCCCGCTGTGCGGCCAGGATCGCGGACAGGAACGGCGGCGCGGCGGCCAGCACGGTCGCGCCCTCGGCGGAGATCAGCCGGTGCAGGGCAGCGGGGTTCCACTCGTCCTGGTACAGCGCGGTGCCCCCGGTCAGCAGCGGCAGCAGCACGCCGAAGGTCAGCCCGGCGATCCGGGACAGCGAGTGCGGGGTCACCGTGACCACCGGATCGCCCAGGTCCTCCACCGCGGTGAAGTGCGCCAGTGCGGCGTGCAGCGTGTTGTGGCTGTGCAGCACGGCCTTCGGCTCGCCGGTGGTGCCGGAGGTGAACAGCGCCAGGAACACCCGGTCCGGATCATCCTCTGACAGGTCGTCCTCGGTGGGCCAGTCACCGTCGGTGTAGTGCGGCAGATCCTCGGGCAGCACGCTGATCCGCGCGCCGGTCCAGTCCTGGAACCTGGCCCGCTCCCGCGGTCCCATGCCGGCCATGATCGGCGCCGCGACCGCGCCGGCGGCGGCGCAGGCCAGGGTCAGCGCGGCGTTCTCCCAGCGGTTCGGCAGCTGGAAGGAGACCACCTCGCCCGGCCGCACCCCCCTGCGCGCCACATACCGGAAGCGCGATGGGAGTCGGCAAGCTCTCGATCCGGGGCGGAAATCCGAGGAATAGCCACGAGGTTCGATCGTGCCGGGGCACCATGGGCCGGACAACCACCCGTATCGAGCAAGGAGTGCCAACGTGTCAGTGAACTCGGAGCTGAGGGCGGCCCGCGAAGCGATCGTGCGGGAGCACATGGAGTCGGAGAACCGGCACGAGTTCGACGTGACCCTGGGCACTTTTGAGCACCCGCGCTACGAGATCATGGCCACCGGCGACGTCTACGACGGGGCCGAGGCGGTCAGCCGGTACTTCGAGGAGAGCCGCACCGCCTTCCCCGACCAGCGCAACGAGCTGGTCGCGCTGCACCACGCCGACGACGCGGTGATCGCGGAGTTCCTGCTCAAGGGCACCCACGAGGGCCCGCTGCGCGGCATCCCGGCCACCGGCAAGTCCTTCACCGTGCCTGCCACCGCGTTCTTCGTCTTCGAGGGCGCGGACCTGGTCTGCGAACGGGTCTACACGGACATGCTCAGCATCCTGGTGCAGCTCGGCATCATCCCCATCCAGGGCCTGTCGGGGTAAGTTCGGGCCATGGGAGAGCGGGTCGCGGTCGTGTGGGACGAGTCCTTTCTGAGCTACGACCTCGGCGGGGACCATCCGCTCAACCCGGTCCGGCTCGACCTCACCGTGCGGCTGGCCCGTGCGCTGGGGGTGCTGGACGGGGTGTCGTTCCACCTGCCGGTGCCCGCCACCGAGGCCGAGCTGGAACGGGTGCACGAACCCAGCTACCTGGCCGCGGTGCAGGCCGCGCCCACCTCGGCCTGGGAGGTCGGGCACGGCCTGGGCACCCCGGACAACCCGGTCTTCGAGCACATGCACGAGGCATCCGCGCTGGTCGCGGGCGGTTCACTGGTCGCGGCCCGGGCGATCGCGGAGGGCAGGGCGGACCGCGCGGTCAATCTGGCGGGCGGCCTGCACCACGCGATGGCCGGGCACGCGGCCGGGTTCTGCGTCTACAACGACTGCTCGGTGGCCATCGCCGACCTGCTCGCCAACGGTGTCGAGCGGGTGGCCTACCTGGACGTGGACGTGCACCACGGCGACGGCGTGCAGGCCGCCTTCTACGACGACCCACGCGTGCTCACCATCTCACTGCACCAGCACCCGCTGACCCTGTGGCCGGGCACCGGCTACCCCCGTGAGCTGGGCATCGACGCGGCCGAGGGCACCTCGGTCAACATCGCGCTACCACCGCGCACCACCGACGCGGGCTGGCTACGCGCCTTCCACGCCACCGTGCCGTCACTGCTCCAGGCGTTCCGCCCCCAGGTGCTCATCACCCAGTGCGGCGCGGACACCCACCGGGAAGACCCGCTGGCCGACCTGTCGCTGTCGGTGGACGGGCACCGGGCCACCTACCAGGCGCTGCGCGAGCTGGCCGAGACCTACGCGGGCGGCAAGTGGCTGGTGCTCGGCGGCGGTGGCTACGCGCTGATGCGGGTGGTGCCGCGGTCCTGGACCCATCTGCTGGCCACCGTGCTGGACCGCGACCTGGACCCGGACACCGCACTGCCCGCGGAGTGGATCGCGCACACGGCGCGACTCGCGCCACACGTGCCGCTGCCGACCTCGATGACCGACGAGTGCGACCCTGTGTTCGTGCCGTGGGACGACGCAGCCGGTGACGCCGTGGACTCCGCCATCAGGGACACCCGGCGGGCGGTCTTCCCCTTGCACGGCCTCGACCCCGATGATCCACGCGACTGAGGGACCGATGAGCGAGACCGAGCCGGACCCGTTCGACTACCCCCGTCAGTGGGAGGCCGACGTCGTGCTGTCCGACGGCGGCACGGCGCACCTGCGGCCGATCACCCCCGACGACGCCGAACGCCTGCGCGCCTTCCACGGCAGGCTCTCCGAGCGCACCCGCTACCTGCGCTACTTCGGGCCGTACCCACGCATCCCGGACCGCGATCTGAAACGGTTCACCACGGTGGACCACCAGCACCGGGTGGCGCTGGTCGCGCTGCTCGGCGACGAGATCGTGGCGGTGGGGCGGTTCGACCGGCTCAGCGGCACCGGCAAGGCCGCGCTGATCAAGTCACCGGTCAGCGCGCAGGCCCCGGACGGCGAGCTGGCCGAGGTCGCTTTTGTGGTGGAGGACCCGCACCAGGGCCGGGGACTGGGCTCGATCCTGCTGGAACACCTCACCGCGGCCGGGCGCGAGGTCGGGGTGCGGCGGTTCGTGGCCGAGGTGCTCGCGGAGAACCGCCAGATGGTGCGGGTGTTCCGGGAGGCGGGCTACGAGGTCAGCCGGGCCTTCGACGAGGGCGTGCTGCACCTGGAGTTCGCCATCGACCCCACCGAGGAGTCACTGGCCGTCGCGCACTCCCGCGAGCAGGCCGCCGAGGCGCGCAGCGTGCACAACCTGCTGCACCCGCGCTCGGTGGCGGTCATCGGCGCCTCCACCGACCACGCCAAGGTCGGCCACGCGGTGCTGAGCAACCTGCTGGTCGCCGACTTCGCCGGTCCGGTCTACCCGGTCAACGCCGAGCACCGCTCGGTGCGCGGGGTGCGCGCCTACCCGACGGTGCTGGACATCCCCGACGACGTGGACCTCGCGGTGGTCGCGGTGCCCGCCGCCAGGGTCGGCGAGGTGATGGACGCCTGCCTGGCCAAGGGGGTGAAAGCCCTGGTCGTGGTCAGCTCCGGGTTCGCCGAGACCGGCACCGAGGGCGCCACCCGGCAGCGTGAGCTGGTCACCGAGGCGCGGGCGCACGGCATGCGGGTGGTCGGGCCGAACGCGCTCGGCGTGGTCAACACCGACGGCGCGGTGCGGCTCAACGCCAGCCTCGCGCCCACCCTGCCCGGCCGCGGCCGCACCGGGTTCTTCTGCCAGTCCGGCGCGCTGGGCAGCGCGATCCTGGCCACCGCGGCCGAACGCGGGCTGGGCCTGTCCACCTTCGTCTCCGCGGGCAACCGCGCGGACGTCTCCGGCAACGACCTGTTGCAGTACTGGGAGACCGATCCGGCCACCGACGTGGTGCTGCTGTACCTGGAATCCTTCGGCAACCCGCGCAAGTTCGGGCGGCTGGCCCGGCGGCTCGGGCGATCCAAACCGATCATCGCGGTCAAGTCCGGGCGGCACGCGGTGCGGCCCGGTCTGGCGGCCACCTCGGTGGCGGTGGACGAGGCCAGCGTGCAGGCGCTGTTCGAGCAGGCCGGGGTGGTCCGGGTCGAGTCACTGGCCCAGCTGTTCGACACCGCGCTGCTGTTCGCGCACCAGCCGCTGCCCGCCGGACCGCGGGTGGCCATCGTGGGCAACTCCTCGGCGCTGGGCATGCTGGCTGCCGACTCGGCACTGGCCCAGGGCCTGGAGCTGGCCGCGGAGCCGATCGACGTCGGGCCCTCGGCCACACCGGAGGTCTTCGCCGAGGCGGTGCGTGCGGCGGTCTGCCGGGAGGACGTGGACGCGCTGGTGGCGGTGTTCGCGCCACCGGTCGCGGTGCCGGGCACCGCCTACGCGCGGGCGCTGCGGGAGGCCGTCTCGCAGGGCTGCGGCGCGCGCAAGCCGGTGGTGTCCACGTTCCTGGCGGTCGAGGGGGTGCCTGCCGAGCTGGCGGTGCCCGGACCGGACGGCTCGCCGGGACCCGGTTCGCTGCCGTCCTATCCGAGCCCCGAGCGCGCGGTGCTCGCGCTGTCCAGGGCGGTCCGCTATGCGCAGTGGCGATCCGCGCCACAGGGCCATTTCCACCGCCCATCGGACCTCGATCCCGGCAGGGCACGTGGCCTGGTGGCGCGGTGGGTCAGCGCCGAGGAGGTCGAGCTCACCGACGACCAGGTGCGCGATCTGCTGGCCTGCTACGGGATCTCGATCGTGCCCTACCGGGTGGTGTCCGATGTGGACGAAGCGGTGGCCGCGGCGGCCGAGCTCGGCTACCCGGTGGCCCTGAAGTCGGTCAGCGAACGCCTGCGGCACCGCACCGACCTGGTGGGCGTGCGCCTTGACCTGCCGGGGAAGTACGCGGTGCGCTCGGCGTATGAGGACCTGCGCGCGGTCTCCGGGATGGCCGAGGTGTACGTGCAGCGGATGGCGCCCAAGGGCGCGTCCTGTGTGATCGGCCTGCAGGACGACCCGTCCTTCGGCACGCTGGTCTCCTTCGGACTGTCCGGTGTGGTCAGTGACCTGCTCGGCGACCGCGCCTACCGGGCCGTGCCGCTCACCGACGTGGACGCCGACCGCCTGGTCCGCGCGCCCAAGGCCGCCCCGCTGCTCACCGGCTACCGCGGCGCGGAGCCCGCGGACCTGGACGCGCTGGCCCAGCTCGCGCTCCGGGTGGCCGCGCTGGCCGAGGACCTGCCGGAGGTCCGATCCCTTGCCCTGGAACCGGTGCTGGCCTCCGCGGCCGGCGCGTTCGTGACCAGTGCGCGGGCCTGCCTCGGGCCGCCACCGTCCCGACCGGACAGTGGGCCGCGCCGACTTCGCTGACTGGACATATGGTTGATCACATGCCACCTGCCCAGCCAGCGCACCGTGCCGGGGAACCGGTCCGCGACGGAATTCCCGAGCACGGGCGGATTCCCCGTTACTACGCGGTCAAGGTGCAACTGCGCGCGGTGATCGAGGAGCTGGGTCCGGGCGCGATGCTGCCGAGCGAGCGCGAGCTGGCCGAGCGGTTCGGCGTGTCCAGGGTCACCCTGCGGCAGGCCGTCGGCGAGCTGGTGCTGGAGGGCAAGCTCCAGCGCAGGCACGGCAGCGGCACCAGCATCTCGCCGCCCAAGCTGAGCCAGCCGCTGTCGCTGTCCAGCTACACCGAGGGCATGCGCGCCCAGGGCGTCCGCCCCGGCCGCAACCTGATCACCCTGGAACGCCTCACCGCCGACTCCGGTCTCGCCGATGATCTGCGCGTCGAGCTGGGCGCGCCGGTGGTGCACATCGAACGGGTGCTGCTGGCCGACGACGAGCGGGTCGGCCTGGAGTCGACCTACCTGGCCGAGCAGCGCTACCCGGGCCTGCTGGAGGTCTTCGACCCGGCCGAGTCGCTCTACGCCTGCCTGCAACAGCAGCTGGGCGTGGTCTTCGCCGAGGCCGAGGAACGGGTGGAGACGGTGCTGGCCACCCCGCGCGAGGCGCTGCTGATCGGCACCAACCCGGCCCTGCCCATGCTGCTGCTGCACCGCATCTCGGTCGACCCGGACGGCAACCCGATCGAACGAGTCCGCTCCCTGTTCCGCGGCGACCGGTTCAGCTTCGTCACCCGCCTGCGACCGAACTGAGGAACCCCAGCACCAGCCCCGCCCATTCCGCACCGCGTTCCACCGCCACCGCGTGCCCACAGTCCAGCTCGGCCAGCCGCGCGCCGGGGATGCCCTCGGCCAGCACCCGCGAATGTCCAGGCGTGGCAAGGGCATCGGCGCGGGCGGGGATCACCAGCGTGGGCACCCGGATGCCGGCCAGCTCGGCCCGGACGTCCACGGCGAGGGCCATCTCCAGCTGGTGCAGCACACCCGGCGTGGGATCCTCGGCCAGCCACTTGGCCAGCCCCGAGACCAGGGCGGGCAGGTCGTTGGCGGCGAGGTGGGACTCGCTGTGGCACATCAGGGTCAGGTACTCGGCCAGGGCGTCACGGTCGCCGGACTCGACCAGCCGTCGCCAGAGCTTGAGGGCCAGTCGGAGGTGCGGCTCGGGGTAGGCGAACCCGGCGGTGAGGACCAGGCCGGTGACGCGGTCCGGGTAGCGGGTGGCGATGCGCACGGCGACGGCGGAACCGGTGGAGAAACCGAGCACGGTGAAGGGGCCGGTGACCTCGGCGACCAGGCGGTCGGCGAGGCGGTCCAGGGTGAGCGGCTCGGCGGGAGTAGCGCCGGAGCCGGGGTAGTCGTGGGCGATGACGTTGTGGTCGCGGGCGAGCGGGGCGAGGAGGGGGCCGAAGCTGTCCTCGATGGTGCTGCCGACGCCGTGGGTCAGCAGGACGGTGGGGCGGGTCATGATCGCGACGGTAAACGCTGACACCGCTGTGAGGGTCAAGCCCGAAAGTAACGAACGGGTAACTGGTCTAGTTCTCCTTTGGCTGGGAGTTCACCCCCAGTTGGGCTGACCGTCCCGGTCTGTTCGGTTGCGCCGACAAGCGTGTGGCCCGTGCGAGTATTGATCGTGGGCGGTGGCGTGCTGGGCACCATGCACGCCTGGCAGGCCCTCAGCCGGGGCCATGACGTCATCCAGCTGGAGCGGGAGCCGGAGGCGCGGGGCGCCTCGGTGCGCAACTTCGGGCTGGTCTGGGTGAGTGGGCGGGCCGACGGCGCTGAGCTGGCGACCGCGGCGCGGGCCCGGGAGCTGTGGGCGGAGCTGGGTGCGGTGGTGCCGGGGCTGGGGTTCCGGGCGGCGGGGTCGCTGACCGCGTTGCGGACCGATGCCGAGCTGGCGGTGGCTGAGGCGTTTGTCGCCTCGGGTGCGGCGGAGCGGCGGGGCACCACGTTGCTCGATCCGGCCGAGGCGCGGGTGCGGAATCCGGCGCTGCGCGGGGAGTTCCTGGCCGCGCTGTGGTGTGCGCGGGATGCCGTGGTGGAGCCGCGGACCGCGCAGCCGGCGTTGCGGGAGCACCTGCTCGCCACCGGGCGGTATGCCTGGTTGCCGGGGCGGGAGGTCCGGGAGCTGACCGCGAACGGGGTGCGGGACGACCACGGGCAGGTGCACGAGGCCGATCTGGTGTTGCTGTGCGTCGGGGCGCAGCTGGGCGGGCTGGCCCGGGAGGTGGCGGGGGAGCTGCCGTTGCGGCGGGTGCGGTTGCAGATGATGCAGACCGAGCCGCTGGGGGAGGAGTTCCCGACCGCGCTGGCCGATGCGGACAGCCTGCGCTACTACCCGGCCTACGCGGGTCCCGCGCTGGACGAGCTGCGGGTCAGGCAGCCGCAGCCGGCGGTGGCCGAGGAGCACGACATGCAGCTGCTGGTGGTGCAGCGGCGGGACGGCGGGCTGACCATCGGGGACACCCACGGCTATGCGGAGCCGTTCCCGTTCGACACCGACGAACAGCCCTACGAGTACCTGCGCGAGGTCACCGAATCCCTGCTGGGGCGCGAGCTTCCGCTGATCCGGCGGCGCTGGGCCGGGGTGTACGCGCAGAGCCTGACCGGGGAGATCGTGCACCGGGCGCGGCTCACCGAGCGGGCCTGGGTCATCGCCGGGCCCGGCGGGCGGGGCATGACCTGTTCGCCGGCGATCGCCGAAACCACCGCGCTGGAGGCCGGACTGTGACGATCACCTTGGCAGTGCTGGACATGGCGGGCACCACCGTGCTCGACGGCGGGCTGGTCGAACAGGCCTTCACCGCCGCGGTCGGCGCGGTCGGTGTGCGGCCGGAGGACCCCGCCTATCCCGGCATGCTCGACTACGTGCGCGCCACCATGGGCGAATCCAAGATCACCGTGTTCCGGGCCTTGCTGGACAACGACGAGGACCGTGCGCAGACCGCGAACCAAGCCTTCGAGCTGGCCTACGCGGACCTGGTCGACGCCGGGCACTGCGCGCCGGTGCCGGGTGCGGCCGAGGCGATTACCCGGTTGCGGGACAACGGGATCCGGGTCGCCCTCGGTACCGGGTTCGCCGCGCCGACCCGCGATCGTCTGCTGGACGCGCTGGGGTGGCGGGATCTGGTCGACCTGAGCCTCACCCCGGCGGAGGCCGGGCGGGGGCGGCCGTACCCCGATCTGGTGCTCACCGCGGTGCTGCGCCTGGGGATCGAGGACGTGCGCCAGGTCGCCGTGGTCGGTGACACCGCCTCCGATGTCCACAGTGGACTGCGGGCCGGAGCTTCGGTGGTTGCCGGGGTGCTCACCGGGGCACATGACCGGGAAGCACTCAGTGCCGCCGGGGCGACCCATGTGCTCGACTCCGTTCGTGAGCTACCCGATCTGCTGATCAGCCAAAGTCGTTGAGGGAGAACACCATGCGTCGTGTGCTGGCCGCCGCCGCCACACTGCTCCTGTTCGCCGCCACCGGTGCCTGTGGTGGCACCGCGGCGGGCGGGGGAACCGAGGGCACCGTGGTCGTCTACAGCGCGGACGGCCTGAAGGACTGGTACGGCAAGCGGTTCGCCGAGTTCACCAAGAAGACCGGCATCGGGGTCAACCTGGTGGAGGAGGGCTCCGGCGGGATCGTCTCCCGGATGGAGCGGGAGCGGAGCAACCCGCAGGCCGACGTGGTGGTCACGCTGCCGCCGTTCGTGCAGCGCGCCGCCCAGCAGAACCTGTTGGCCCAGCACGTGATCCCGGGCAGCGACCAGGTGCCGGCCCGCGACCCCGGCAACCGGTACGCGGCGATGCTGAACAACTACCTGGTGATGGCCTACAACCCGGACTTCGCCAAGCCCGCCCCGCAGACCTGGGACGACCTGCTGGACCCCCGGTTCAAGGGCAAGATCCAGTACTCCACGCCCGGCCAGGCCGGGGACGGCACCGCGATGCTGTTGCAGCTCCAGCACGTCTACGGCGAGCAGGGCGCGCTGGACTACCTCAAGCGCCTGGAGGCCAACAACGTCGGCCCGTCCGCCTCCACCGGCAAGCTCCAGCCCAAGCTGGCCAAGGGCGAACTGCACGTGGCCAACGGTGACCTGCAGATGAACCTCGCCCTGGTCAACAACGACAAGGCGAACATGCGGCTGTTCCTGCCCGCCGGCCCGGACGGCAAGCGCTCCACCTTCGCCATCCCGTACCACGCCGGGCTGGCCGCGAACGCCCCGCACGCCGAGGCAGGGAAGAAGCTGCTGGAGTTCCTGTTCTCCACCGAGGTGCAGCGCACCGCGCCGGAGAGCTTCGGCTCGCCGGGCCGCACGGACGTCAAGGCCGAGGGGCCGCTGGCCGAACAGGTCAGCGCGCAGCTGACCGGGGTGGAGATCTGGCAGCCGGACTGGAACGCGGTGCTGGCCCGGCTGGACGCCGACCTGGCCGCCTACGGCAAGGCGGTCGGCCGGTGAGCGCGGTCCGCCTCGAACAGGTCAGTGTCCACTTCGGACGAACGGTGGCGCTGGCCGGGCTGGACCTGGAGGTCGCGGTCGGCGAGACCCTGGCCCTGCTCGGTCCCTCCGGCTCCGGCAAGTCCACCGCGCTCAAGGCCATCGCCGGGTTCCTGCGGCCCAGCGGCGGCCGGGTGTTCCTGGGTGGCGAGGACGTCACCGACCTGCCGCCGCACCGGCGCGGGCTCGGCGTGGTGGTGCAGAGCTACGCGCTGTTCCCGCACATGCGGGTCTTCGACAACGTGGCCTTCGGCCTGCGCGCCCGCCGGGCCGGCCGCCGGGAGGTCGAGCGCCGGGTGACCGAGGTGCTGGAACTTGTTGGTATGGCCGGGTTCCGGCACAGGTATCCGCGGGAGCTCTCCGGTGGGCAGCAGCAGCGGATCGCGATCGCCCGCGCACTGGCCATCCGGCCACCGGTGCTGCTGCTGGACGAACCGCTCTCCGCGCTGGACGCGGCGCTGCGCGAGGACATGATCGCCGAACTGCTGCGGCTGCGCGCCGAACTGCCGGACACCGCGATCATCCACGTCACCCACGACCAGGGCGAGGCACTCGCGCTGGCCGACCGGATCGCGGTGATGCGGGAGGCCAAGCTGGTCGACATCGGCCCGGCCCGCGAGCTGTACCAGCGGCCGCCCTCGGCGTTCACCGCCGCCTTCCTCGGCTCGGCCAACCTGCTGCCGGTGCGGGTGCTGGACAGTGGCGCGGACGCCGCCGAGGTGCGGCTCGGACAGTTGGTCGTGCGCGCGGCGGCCAACGGCGCGGTCCAGGCCGGGCAGCAGGCCACGCTCGGCGTCCGGCCGCACCGGCTCAGCGTGCACGCCGATCCGGCAGGTGGCCTGCCCGGCAGGCTGGTCGGGGTGCAGTGGCGCGGCACCGGGTTCCGGCTCGACCTGGAGCTGGATGACCTCGGCCCCGCCCGCGCCGAAGTGTCCACAATGGACGGACTGCCCGCGCTCGGCGAGCGGGTCGGGGTGACCGTGGCCGACGGCTGCCCGCTGGTACCGGCCGGGGGCACCTGGTGAGACGACTGCTGTGGCTGTTGCCGCCGCTGCTCGTGGTGCTCGGCTTCTTCTGCTATCCGCTCGTATTGGTGGCCCAGCAGTCCTTCACCGGGGACGCCTGGGTACGGGTGCTCTCCTCCGCGGAGTTCGGCCAGGCGGTGTGGCGGACCGTGCTGCTGGCCGTGGCGGCCACCGCGGGCTGCCTGCTGCTGGGCACGTTCCTGGCGCTGGTGCTGGCCTTCGCGCCGTTTCCCGGGGCCGGGCTGGCGGTGCGGCTGGTGGACGCGGTGCTGGCCTTCCCCTCCTTCCTGATCGCACTGTCCTTCACCTTCCTCTACGGCAGTGCCGGGGTGCTCAACGCGGTGCTCGGCCAGGGGACGCTGGACTTCCTGTACACGCCCTGGGGTGTGCTGCTCGCGGAGGTCACCTTCTACACGCCGTTCGTGCTGCGGCCAGCGCTGGCCGCGTTCCGCCAGCTGCCCGGCGCGCAGCTGGACGTGGCCGCCAGCCTGGGCGCGCGGCCGTGGCGGGTGCTGTGGCGGGTGGTGCTGCCGGAGGCTCGTCCGGCGCTGGCCGCGGGGGCCTGCCTGACCCTGCTGCTCACCATGAACGAGTTCGGCATCGTGCTGTTCATCGGCGCCAAGGACGTGGTCACCCTGCCGATGCTGGTCTACACCAAGGGGATCATCACCTTCGACTTCCCGCAGGCCAGTGTGGTCGCGGTGGTGAACGTGGCGCTTTCCCTCGCCCTGTACGGGCTGTACCGCTGGGTCTTCAGCAGGACGGGAGCCGACCGTGTTGGTCTGGACAAGGCGTAGCCGGATCATCCTGTGGCTGGTGTTCGCGCTGCTGTTCGGCGTGATCGTGCTGGCCCCGCTGGCGATGATCGCGCTGGCCGCGGTGGCGGGCAGCTGGAACGGCGTGCTGCCAGGGGAGCTCACCGGCGACCACCTGGCCGCCGCGGTCTCCGGCGACGGCCTGGCCAGCGCCCTGGTCAGCTTGCAGACCGCGACGCTGGCCTCGCTGGCCGCGGTGCTGCTGGGCTCCTGGGGCGCGATCGTGGTGCGCGGCCTGCCCAAGCTGCCGCGCCGGATCGTGGACCTGGTGCTGCACCTGCCGATCGCGGTGCCCTCGGTGGTGCTTGGCCTGGCGCTGCTGGTGGCGTTCAGCCGGCCGCCGTTGCTGCTCAACGGAACCCGGTGGATCGTGCTGCTGGCGCACCTGGTGATCGTGCTGCCGTTCACCTACAGCATGGTCGCCGCCGCGCTGGACCGCGCCGACCCCGCGCTGAACCAGGTCGCGGCCAGTCTGGGCGCGCGGCCGGGCCGGGTGCTGTGGCGGGTGCGACTGCCGCTGCTGCTGCCCGCGATGTCCGGCGCGGCCGGGCTGGGACTGGCGCTGTCCATGGGCGAGGTCGGCGCGACGATCATGCTGTACCCGCCGGACTGGCGCACGCTGCCGGTGAGCATCTTCGCGCACACCGACCGCGGCGCGGTGTTCCTGGCCGCGGCGAGCACGATCCTGTTGCTGGCGCTCACCGTGGCCGGGCTGTTCGGGCTCAGCGCGGTGAAACCCCGTGGCGTGCAACGCTGAACCGGCCGGAGAGCAGGAACAGCACGGTCACCGCGGCCAGCGCCAGCATCAGCCCGTCCGGCCGCAGCAGCTCCACCGCCAGTCCGCCCAGCGGCGGCCCGGCCAGGCTGCCCAGGCCCCACAGCGTGGTGGCGCAGGCGTTCGCGGTGACCAGGTCCGCGCCCCGGAACCGTTCGCCGATGCGCACCAGGCCAAGGGTGTAGACGCCACCGGCCGCACCGCCGAGCAGCACCAGCGCGGGCCACAGCAGCACCGGGTGCGGCATCAGCAGCGGCAAACCCAGCGCCAGCAGCAGCACCACGGCTCCGCAGGCCAGGTGCAGCCGACTTCGGTCCACCCGATCGGCCAGCCAACCGAGGGGCACCTGGAGCAGCGCGTCCCCGGCGAAGACCGCGCCGACCAGCAGCACCGCGATCCGCTCCGGCTGTCCGTAGGCCATGCCGTACAACGGGAACAGCGCGAGCACCACGCTGTCGAAGAAGGAGAACAGCAGCACCGCCAGCACGATCACCGGCGCGGCCCGGGCGAAACCCAGCAGCCCGAAGGACCGCGGCCCGTGCTCGACGTCGATCTCGCAGCGGGTGAACGCGAGCAGTAACAGGCCGGGCAGGTGCGCGGCCACGGTGACCAGGATCGGCGCGGACCCGCCGGAACCCAGCCAGGCCAGCAGTCCCGGCCCGGACACCTGGCACAGGGTGAACACCGAGGTGTACACCGCGACCCAGCGCCCGCGCACCCCGTCGGCGGCCACCGCGTTGATCCAGGTCTCACCCAGCGCCAGCAGCACGCCGGCGGCCGCGCCCACGGTGAACCGCAGCACCAGCCAGGCGAACAGGTCCGCGGTGGTGGTGAGCAGCAGCAGGCTCAGCGCCGAGGCCAGCAACGCGCCCAGCAGCACGGTGCGTACCGGCCAGCGCCGGGTGAGCGGCCCGGTCAGCGGGGCCGCGCACAGGATGCCCAGCGCGGGCAGCGCGGCGGCCGCGCCGACCACCGCGCTGCCCGCCCCGGCGGCGGCCAACCGCAGCGACACCAACGGAATCGCCAGTCCGGTGGCCAGGCCGACCACCGCGACCGTGCTGACCGCGGCGACCGGCTCCCAGCGGCGGCTCAGCATGCCAGCCGCGGCGCCACGAGGTGCTGGAAGATGTCCCGCTGCGGCGAGGTCGCGCCCGGCACCCGTTCCCCGTCCACGTACCGGCAGGAGGCGGCCGGGCCCTGGCCGCCGTAGGGCAGGTAGCCCTTCTCGGTCAGGTGCAGGTCGGTGTTCCGCAGGATCGAGTCCGGTTCGTGCAGCGGGGTGTCCAGCAGCGAGTCCACGTACGGGCTCTCGCCGAACAGCGAGACGTACATGGCGTTGTTGCGGTAGCGGTGGTCGGTGAAGTAGGTGGCCAGCTCGCCGTCGGTGTCGTAGGGCTGGAGGTAGAACACCGGGGCGAAGAACTCCTGGTAGTTGCCGCCCAGTGCGAGGTCCTTCTGGAAGACGGTGGGCCGGATCATCCCGGTGACCGGGTTGATGTCGCCGCCGTAGACGCAGAACTCCCGGTCCTCCTTGAACATCCGGATGATCTTCACCGGGTGGTCGGGGTCGCTGTTCGGGCCGACCAGGTTGTCCGGGTCGGCGTAGGGCCCGACCCGGTGCTCCAAGCCGCGCAGCCGGAGCACCAGCGCCTCCCGGAACTCGGCCAGCCGGGCCCGGTGCACCAGGATCGCGTTGGGTCCGGCGCAGTCCTGGCCCTGGTTGTAGAGCACCACCCGCAGCGCGCTGTCCACCGCCGCCGCCAGGTCCGCGGACTCGGTGACCACCAGGGGGTTGTGGCCGGAACCGTTGAGGATGAACAGGGTCCGCTTGAGGAACAGCCGCCGGACCTTGGCCGCGTTGTCCGGCGAGCCGGTGAACACCACCGCGTCGGTGCGCCGGGCGCGCTGGGCCACGAACACCTCACGGTCCTGATAGGACACTCGCAGGTTCGGGAAGTACGCCGGCAGGTCGAGGACCTCGGCGAGCTTGCGGTAGTGCGGGTGCATCACCGTCGGCGGCCGGAGCGCGGCCTCCTCGGCCATCAGCGAGGGGATCACGCCGAAGCACACCGTGGCGTACAACGGCTGGTTGAGCGGCAGGAAGCTGGTGACGCCCTGCACCCGCCCCTGGAAGTACTCCCGGTTGCGGTGCAGGTTGGCCAGGAACTCCACCGAGCGGTCGATCTCGTCCAGCGCCACGTTGGCGCACTGGTAGCCGGAGAGGCTGCGCACGACGTCCTCGGCGCGGGTCTGAAGATGCGCGGCGAAGGCGGCGGCGCGCTGCCGGAGCTCGGTGAAGTCCACAGTGGACACGGGGAGGGAGGTGACGGTCACGGCGAACCACCTTGGGTCAACGGGCGAGGGTCTCGCGGAGCAGGCGGAGAGAGCGTTTGGGTCCGGTGATCCGGATCCAGGTGGCCAGGCGCGGGCCGTGCGGGCGGCCGAGCAGGGCCAGGTAGAGGACCCGGCAGGCGGCGGGTCTGCCGAGCGGGGAGACGGTGAGCAGGAGGTGCAGGCGGACCGCGAGCTCGGCGGGCGGGGCGAGCTCGATGACCTCCGCCGCGCGTTCGAGCAACGCGGCCTCCGCCGGCGCGAAAACCCTTGGCTCCGCGACGGGTTTGCGCGCCTCGTGGAAGTTCCAGGCCCGCACCAGCGTCTCGTGCTCGATCCCGTCGCCGAAGTACCGCCGCGCGAACTCCACCGCTGCCGCGAAGTCCACCGGCGCGCAGGCGTCCAGCACCCGGCACAGCTTCCCGAAGCCCGGCCCCGTGATCCGGGCCGTCGCACCGATCCGGTGCAGCCGGACCCTGGCGCCCGCGCCCCGCTCGGGATCGGCCGCGCGGCGGGCCTCCTGCCGGACCGCGTCGTTGAGCCGGGGCGTCAGCGCGGGACCGAACCGCTTGGGGCGGCGCGGTTTCCGGTAGAGCAGCAGGCGCAGGGCCTCTTGGCTCAAGTAGTCCTGGGCCTCGGTCAGGGAGAAGCCGTTGCCGCGGGACTTGGAGATCTTGTGCCCGCGTTCGTCGGTGAACAGGCCGTAGCCGAACAGCACCGGCGGTTCCCGGCGCAACCGGTGGCAGATCCGCCGCACCACCTGGGCGGAGGCGGCCAGGTCCTCGCCGTGCATCTCGTAGGCCACGCCGCCGGCCAGCAGCCGCATCGCCCAGTCGGCCTTCCACTGGAGCTTGCAGGCCCCGCCCAGCGCGGACACGGTGACCGGTTCGCCGATCGGCTCGCCCGCGTAGTACTCCTGCGGCTCGATCCCGTAGTCCAGGCCCGGTCGCTGGATGATCACATCGGCCGGGATCTCGTAGGTGAGGGTGCCCGCCACCGGGTCCACTTCGAGAACCCTGGTGTGTTCGATAACCCGGCCGGTGCTCGCGGACACCGGCATCAGGATGCTGTACGAGCCACGGCGCACCGGACCCACCGAAGCGCCGACCAGCTCGTTGAACCCGGCCAGGTCGGCCAGCAACGAACGGATCGTGTCATCGTACTTACCAGATGCGTACGCGGCGGAGCTGCACACCAGCTCGTAGTCCAGCTCGAAGGCATCCAGCACGCGGCGCAAGCGGGCGTTGATCCCCGTGGAAAGGCTTTCATGCTGCTCAAAAGGGTCAGGTACCCGATGCAGTGGCAAACCCAGGTGCTGTTCCAGAAGCTCGCGGTTCGGAAAACCGTCCGGGACTTTTCGCAGGGCGTCCATATCGTCGGAAACCAGCACCAGCCTGGTCGGACGGCCGGTGGTCTCCGCGAAGGCCGTGCGGACAAAACCGGTGCGCATGACCTCGCACAACGTGCCGATGTGCGGTAACCCGGATGGACCGAACCCAGCGCCGAAAAGCACCTCTCCGGCGGTTTCCCCGCGTTTGTCCAGCAACGCGCTGACTTTGGCTGACTCGGCGACACACCAGTCTCGTGGCGGCATCGGACCTGCTCCCCGGAAATTACGCGATGGGGTGATGGGATGAGTCAAAATCTACGCAGATTTTCCACGCGCTGTCCATGGCGTCCCACTAACGGGGTAAGCCGCCGGGTGCTGGTCAGGAAACCGGGAAGGTAAAGAACTGGTATAAGAAATCCACCCGACATGCCAGGGTGATCCGGGCGAAATGGATCGCAACAGCGCGAATCGGACAGCGTAAACGGCGAAAAGCTGTGAAGATCGCGTAAGGAGCCAGAATTGCTTTAGTCGGCGGCTGTGAAACGTCTCACCGCGGCTTGCGGTGCAGCAGCCCGGTGGCGGCCAGCAGCAGCCCCAGCACCACGAACCAGGCGGTGTGCAGCGGCTCCGCGCCGATCGGGCCGAACGCGTCGTAGCCCGCCTGCGCGAAGGCCAGCGCCGCTCCGGTCCACACCACGGTCAGCAGCAGCGGCCGGGGGAAGCTCGCGCCCCAGGGCTGGGTCAGCGCCAGCGCGATCACCCCGCCCGCCGGGATCAGCAGGCTGGCCGCGAGCTGGAGCAGCCACAGCGTCGGCGAGTCGCCGGCGGGCAGCAGGGTCAGGCCCCACCCGTGCTCGGGCGAGCCGGTCAGGAACACCACCACCGCGAAGCCGAGCGCCCACACGCAGGCCGCGTAACCGAGCCAGCGGGTGCCGCGGGCCGAGCGCTGGGATGTGGGCATGATGGCGTGACCTCCGGTTCACAGTGTGCCTCCAGGGTGCCGCAGCCCCCATCCCGGGGCATCCCGCCGACGGCCGAGCGAACTCCCCCGCACGGGGGAACGCCGCGCTTCCCCGGAGTGAGCCCCGGCGGCGGCCGGACGTGTCAGGATCGTCCGTGTGCCCGGTCTCCTCGGCAAGCTGCTCACGCCACTGACGAGCAGGTCCACCCTGTTGCGGTGGATCTACCTCGTGCTGGGCGGGGCGCTGCTGACCCCCTACTTCATCGCGGGCACCGCGGTAGCCGAGCTGCTGCGCGGCGAGATCCCGCCGCTGCCGCTGCCCGAGGGCTGGACCCTGGGCGCGCTGGCCACCTTCTTCGCCCTGGGCACGCTGGTGCTCACCACGTTCATCCCGGCGCTGGGCGTGCTGGAGACCACCGCGGTGCGCACCCTGCTCGGCGTCCAGGTCACCGACCTCGCGGGCGGTCACCGGCAGGGCATCCGGTGGCGGGTGGCGGCCTGGCTGATCATCCACCTGATCACCGGGTTCCTGGTCAGCCTGCTCACGCTGATCATCCCGGTGTTCGTGGTCGGCGCGTTTACCCTGCCGTTCAGCCGGTACACCACGCTGTTCATCGCACAGGCGTTCCCGGTCACCGGCGGCCCCGACAAGTGGTGGGCGCCGCTGGCCGCGATCGGCGTGACCCTGGTCGCGGTGTACCTGGTGGCCGCGATCGGCTGGCTGCTGGCCCGGCTGGCCGGGTTCTTCCTCGGCCCCACCCCGGCCGAGCGGCTGGCCGAGCTGGAGCGCAAGGCCGAGCAGCTGGCCCAGCGCAACCGGCTGGCCCGCGAGCTGCACGACTCGGTGGGGCACGCGCTCAGCGTGGTCACCATCCAGGCCGCGGCCGCCGGACGGGTGCTGGACACCGACCGGGACTTCGCGCGGGCCGCCCTGGGTGCGATCGAGGAGGCCGCCCGCAGCGCGCTGGCCGACCTGGACCACGTGCTCGGCATCCTGCGCGAGGAGTCCCGCGGCACCGCCCCGCAACCCACCCTCGCCGACCTGGACGGCCTGCTGCGCACCACCAGGCTGGCCGGGGTGGAGATCACCGCCGAACTCGGCGCCGACCTGGACCGCGTGCCCAAGGCCGTGTCCAGGGAGGCGTACCGGATCGTCCAAGAAGGACTCACCAACGCGATGCGGCATGCCGGCAAGGTTCCGGTGACCCTGCGGCTGGCCGTGCGCGCGGACCACCTGGAGCTGGAGATGACCAACCCGTTGGGGGAGCGGCCTGCCGGTCGCGGACAGGGCGGCGGGCGCGGCCTGCGCGGTATCGGGGAGCGGGTGACCGTGCTGCGCGGTCAGCTCACCGCTGGCGAGTGCGAGGGCGGCTGGCGGGTCGCGGCCACCCTGCCGATGCGGGCGGCCACCTCATGACCAGCGTGCTGCTCGTCGACGACGAGGACCTGATCAGGGCCGGGCTGCGCGCGATCATCAACGCCGAACCCGACCTCACCGTGGTCGGCGAGGCCGCCGACGGCGCCGAGGTGCCCGGCCTGGTGCACCGGCTGCGGCCGGAGGTGGTGCTGATGGACGTGCGGATGCCCGCGGTGGACGGCATCCAGGCCACCCGGCACCTGCTGGACACGGTGGCCGAACCGCCGAAGATCCTGGTGGTGACCACCTTCGAGAACGACGAGTACGTCTACGACGCGCTGCGGGTCGGCGCCAGCGGCTTCCTGCTCAAGCGGGCCCGGCCGGAGGAGATCGTGCACGCGATCCGCATCGTGGCCGGTGGCGACACGCTGCTGTTCCCCTCAGCGATCCGGTCGCTGGCCGCCGAGCACCACAGCAAACGGGCCGCGGACACCCTGGCCAGGGCGCAGCTGACCGAGCGCGAGGAGGCGGTGCTGCGGCTGATGGCCACCGGGCTGTCCAACGCCGAGATCGCGGAGAAGCTGTTCGTGGGCTTGCAGACGGTGAAGACGCACGTGGGCAACGTGCTGGCGAAACTGCAGGCCAGGGACCGCACCCAGGCGGTCATCGCGGCCTATGAGTCCGGCTTCATCACGCCTCGGTGAGGCACCGGCGACGGTAGCGCTAAAATAGCGCTATGGCGACCATCCAGATCCGCGATGTCCCGGATGAGACCTATGAGGCACTCCGCAAGAGGGCTCAGGTGGCCGGCATGTCCCTGCAGGCGTACATGCGAGAGGAACTGATCCAGTTGGTGAACCGCCGCACCAAGGACGAGGTGATGGACGTGATCGAGGCGATGCACGCCCAGTACCCGCCCGGCATCCGCCTGCCCACTCCGGCCGAGACGGTGGCCGCGATCCGGGAGTCGCGCGATGAATAAGGGTGCTCAACACGTCGTCACGGACGCCTCGGCACTGGTCAACACCCTGATCATGCCGGACCTGCAGGAGCTGCGGCAGCGGCTCCGCGATGCCACCTGTCACGCGCCACACCTGGTGGACGCCGAGGTCGGGCAGGCGGTGCGCAAGCACGCCAGGTCGGGACTGATCTCCGCGGAGATGGGTGAGACCGTGCTTTCCTCGGTGGCTCACCTGGTCGATCACCGGTATCCGCACACCGGACCGATCGGCCAGCTCGCCTGGCAGCTGCGGCACTCGGTGAGCTACTACGACGCGCTGTACGTGGCGCTGGCCGCCGCGCTGGACGTGCCGCTGCTCACCGCGGACGCGAAGCTGGCCAACGCGCATGGACTGCCCTGCAAGGTCGAGGTGGTGTGTTGAACACCGGATGGCAGCGCTTCGTCGCCGTGGGCGACAGCGTGACCGAGGGGCTCGGGGATCCGGACGCCGACGGCGGTTTCCGGGGCTGGGCGGACCGGCTGGCCGAGGCGATCGCGGACCGGCAAGGGAGTGTGCGGTACGCGAACCTCGCGGTGCGCGGGCTGACCACCCGGCGCGTGCTGGAAACCCAGCTGGCCCCGGCCCAGGAGCTGGCCCCGGACCTGGTCACCGCGGTGGTCGGCATGAACGACGTGATCCGGCCCAGCCTCAACCCGCTGGAGCTGGCCGCGGACCTGGACGCCCTCTTCGGCGGCCTGCGCGCCACCGGCGCCACCGTGCTCACCGCGACCATCCCCGCGCCCGGCCTGTTCGCCCCGCTGCCGCCGGCCCTGCGCAGCCGGATGGACCGCCGGATCACCCGGATGAACGCGGTGATCACCGCCGCCGCCCGCAGGCACGGGCTGCTGTGCATGGACCTGGCCTCGCTGACCCCGGCCGGCATGGCGGCCTGGGCCGAGGACCGGCTGCACCCGGGGCCGGACGCGCACCAGGCGATGGCCGCGGCGGGGCTGGCGGTGCTGGACGGGGTGGCGCCCGCGCTGGAGGTCAACGTGGCCGAGCCGGTGGACGCCGATCACCTGCGGTGGCTGCGCACGTTCCTGTGGCCGTGGCTGGTGCGCCGGTTGCGCGGGCAGAGCAGCGGCGACGGCCGGGTGGCGAAGCTCCCGACCTACCGCGCCCTGCCCGCGACCAGCTGACTCAGCCCACCGCCGGCACCGGACCTGGTGCCGACGGCGGTCGCTCAGCCCTTGACGCAGACGACCTGGCGGAGCTTGGCCACCACCTCGACCAGGTCGGCCTGGTTGGCGATGACCTGGTCGATGTCCTTGTACGCGGCCGGAATCTCGTCCACCACCCCGGTGTCCTTCCGGCACTCCACCCCCGCGGTCTGCGCCGCCAGGTCCTCGGCGGTGAACCGCTTGCGCGCCTGGTTCCTGGACATCCGCCTGCCCGCGCCGTGGCTGGCCGAGCAGAAGGAGTCCGGGTTGCCCAGGCCGCGGACGATGTAGGAGCCGGTGCCCATCGAGCCGGGGATGATGCCCAGGTCGCCCTGGCCCGCGCGGATCGCGCCCTTGCGGGTGACCAGCAGGTCCTCGCCGAAGTGGGTCTCCTCGGCGACGTAGTTGTGGTGGCCAAGGAGCGCGGGGCAGTTGATCTCGTGCATGCACTCTGACCTGCGACAGAAGGGGAAGCGCAGGTCATGAAAAAGGATCTTCGTTGGGACAGATCTGGGACAGAGCAGGGGCGACAGCGGGTCTGGCCGGGGCTGCTCGGCGTGCTGTCCGTGCTCGCGTTGGTCGGGCTGACCGCGCTCGGGTGCCAGGTGCCGGCCGAGCCGGGCGGCGGGCAACTGCTGCCGACGCTCCGCGTGGCCACGCCGTCCCAGGTGGCCAGCGAGGCGACCACGCAGGCCGGGCCCGTGCGGCACATCGACGGAGACGGCCTCTACCTCGTCGGCCAGGACATCGAGCCGGGCACCTACCGGACCGCTGGGGCCACGCAGGGCCGCCCGGACGGCTGCTACTGGGCGCGGCGGCGCGACACCTCCGGCGAGACGTCGGGGATCGTGGCCAACGGCTACGGCCGCGGCCCGGCGACCGTGACGATCGCCAAGGGGGACAAGGCCTTCGAGGTGCGGGGCTGCCAGCGGTGGGAGGCGAAGTAGTCGATACGCTCGGAGCCGTCCGGACATGAGCGAGGGCGGGGCGCACACGTCGCGCCCCGCCCTCGCTTTCTCGTCAGGCGCTCGGGAGTCCCGGCAGGTCGTCCAGGAACCTCTGGAAGGCTGCCGGGTTGAACACGAGCACTCCGCCACTTGGATTTTTTGAGTCACGGACCGCAGCCATCTCGGAGGTGCGCGCAACCTCGACGCACTGACCTCCTTCACCTCCGCTGTAGCTGCTCTTTCGCCAGTCCAGGCGATCCAGGTCCGGGGCCATCCCGCACCCCTTTCTCTCACAGGTTCGCCGCGACTCTAGCGATCTCCTTCCGCGTCGCCTTCGCGCTGAGGGCCATCTTGGTCAGCGTGGTGAACTTCCCGCCGTACAGGTCCAGGTCGGGCTTCTTCTCCAAGTAGAGCGATCCACGGCCGTTTTCCAGGTAGACCGTGTTCATCCGTGGCTCGGCGTCGAACCCGAGCATGGTGAACGGAGACGTCATGGCTGGATGCTCCCCGGCGTCGAACATCAACACCTGCGCCTCGACGTTCGGCAGATCGAGTAGCTCGTTGATCCGGCGCAATTGCGAGCGCATCACATCGCGGCCGCCGACCGGGCGACGCAGCACGGCCTCGTTGAACACGACATGAAAGTGCGGAGGATCGGCGCTCGTCAGGATCTTCTGGCGCTCCAGCCGTAGCCGAACCTGCTGATCAAGCTCGGCATCGGTGATGGTCGGCCGGTTGATCCGCAGCAGGGCGCGGACGTAGTCCTCGGTCTGAAGCAGGCCGTCAACGAGTTCGGACGTGTAGGTGCGGATCTGCGACGCTTCGCTCTCGTAGCTCAAGTACAACTTGAACCAGTCCGGCACCAACCGGCCGTAGGTCACCCACCATCCCGGCTGAGCCGCCTCTTCAGCGAGGGCGAGTAGTCGCTGCCGCCGGTCTTCGGCCGCGCCGTACTTCAGCGCCAGCAGCTTGACGTAAGGGACCTTGATCGCTTGGCGACCACCCTCGATCTTCGACAGCGTTCCGGTGGTCACTTCGATCTCATTGGCTGCATCTCGCGCGGTCACACCAGCCTGCTCGCGAAGGTCGCGCAGCTCTTCACCGAGCTGCCAGCGACGGATCGTCGGCCCCGGGTTTCTCGCCATGGTGCTCCTCCACGTGATCGGTAATCCCCATCCTGCACTGTCCGCCATCGCACCTCGGCGAGAGTTCACCCGACGGGGGCAACGCGCTGAGGAAATTCCTGCGGTACGTTTCCTCTGCGCCTGTTCCCGGATGTTCGGCAGGTGGCACCCGCCCCGCACTCTCACAGGTTTGCGGGGCGGGCCAAACACTCCAGCGGCCTGGTCCGGTGTCAGCGGGCTGGGCCGCTGGCCCCACGACCAGGGAGGCAGCGGTGGCCGGCCGACACATCGAGAAAAGATGGGCTCCCGCTCGCCGCCGCTCTGGTGCCGAGGTGGCGATCTGGACGGGGGTCACCGCGGACGGCCAGGTGTTCGTCCAGGCCAGCACCGGTGACCCCGCGCTCCTGACCGATGAGGACGCGCTCACGCTCAGCGAGCACCTGACCGAGGTCGTCCGGATCGCCCGGCGCGTGCGCAACACCCCCAGTCCCCAGGCCCGGCCGTGAGCACCCAGGCGTGGGTGATGGTGGCAGCCGCCGTGGTGGTCTCGACGGCGTTCCTGGTCGCGTGGTTCCGGCGCGGCGGTGGCCCCGGTGACCGCCAGAACCCGCGGGACTGGCGATGATCCCCGGCACCCCATGGTGGGCGACCGCGCTGGTCTGGAGCCTGCTCGTCCTCCTGCCGCTGCTCGACCTGACCCGCGAGCAGCACCGAGACCCCCGGCCCGACTGGGTCCCCCACCGCGCACCGAGTGCCGCGCGGCCGGTCCGCCGGGGAACGGTGGCGGCGGACGCCCATCCAGCCGGGCCCGCCGTCACCGCCCACCCGTCCCTGTTGCACGGGCCATCGCTGTCGCCCGCACACAGTGCAGCTGGGCAACCGGGGGTGGCGGTCGGGGCCGCTGCCCCCGGCCCGGAACCGCAGGCCCTCGCCCTCGTGCGAGCCGGTGTGCTCATCCCGGTGGCGGGCGTGGTCCTTCCCGACCAGCGCCGGACTGCGGGGACGGACCGCCGAGCCGTCCCCGCCCTGAACCCCAGCCAACCCCCCGAGGCTGGTGGACCCGGGCAAGCGCGAACTGCCCGGGTGGGGGCGGCGGAGGGATTCAACAACCCGCCCGCCGCCCCTGCTGACCTACCGCACCGGCAGCCCGTTGCAGTCCGGCCGTCGGCGCGCACTGGCCCGGCCACGGCGCGCGTGGACCGCGCCGCATCCCCCGAAGGCCGGGCTCAGGTGGCGGAGGTGGAGCTGCGAGCCGTGGCGGTGGCGCCCACCTCCGCCACGGGAACGAGCCTGCGGTGACCGAGCAGGAAGAACGCGCCCTGCTGGTCGGGTCGATCCTGATGTCGTTGGAGACCATCGTCGAAGCGGCCACCAAGGTGCAGACCGCAAGGCGGCTGAAGCGGCGCGACCCGGTAGCGGCGGCCCTGACCGAGCACCAGGAGATGGGCTTGGCCAGCGCGTCGGTGAACTTGGCGCACCTGCTGGACCTGCACCAGGAGATGCGGAACCCGAAGCAGCCCCGGGTCGTCCCCGGTGAGGTGGTCGAATGACCAGCCCCAGCCGCGCCCACCCCGCTCTTGAGGCGAGGGACCTGGTCCGCCGGTTCCGTGCTGTGCCGCAGCCGCTGGGCGTCCTCGCCGCAGCCGCCGGCATGCAGCCGCACAAGGTCCGGCGCGCGGTCCTGGCCGCCGGGGTGCCGCTGCGACCGCGCGGCAACGGCCGGTGGAGACGTACCGTCACCTGGCAGCCGGACCCCGACCAGCGGGAGGAGCCGTGACCTGGTGGGCGCGGTGAACGGTTCCACGGACGACGAGTTCGCCGAGGCGCTGGAGACGGTCCGGCGGCGCTTCGCTGCGATGCCTGTTGATCAAGAAGTGATGGACGCTGGCTTGGCCAGGATCCTGGCCGGGTCCCCGCCTGACCCGGCACCGATCGCAGAGCGAGGGGGAGACATGGAGCAGCAAGCAGCAGACGGGCTGGCGGTGGCCGAGGGTGCGCACTGGTCGGACTGGTACGCCCAGCCCCCGGCGCCGCCAGCGGGCACCTGGTGGGAGGCGACACACGCGCGGGTGTGGCGACGACGACAGAAGGAGTGGTCGCGCGTCCGTCGGTGGACGGAGTCCATGCTCACCCACCACACCCGGTTGGCCGCGAACCCGCCTGCGAACAGGGCCTGGCACCTCGTCGACATGTTCCCGGAGGCGGGCGAATCCCACTCCGGCCGCCAGACTCAGCTGGCGCTGGCGCTGGGCTTCGTGCTGGCCATGCACCACCAGCCCAAGGTCATTCCCAATCCCGTGATGCTGGATGAGCTGGTGGCCACCGGCTACCCCTCGGTGGTGGATGCCATGTGCGCGGAGCTGGACCGGGCTGCGCGCAGACACCTGGGTGCCACCGGCGCGGTGACGCATGCCCAGGACGTGCTGGCCGGGCTCGCCTCCGGTGACGGCAAGCATGCCCGGCTGGCCGCACACCTCCTGCACCGCGTCGAACAGGCGCTCCAGCCCTCGGACTACCGCGGCTACACCGTGGAGGGCTTCATCAACCTGGACGGGGCGCTGGACGTCTTGGACTTGCTGGTGTGCAGCACGGCCGACGGGCACCCGCCCGGTGCCTGCGTCGTCGCCGTGGTCGACGGCGAGCAGGCAGAGGGCGCCGTTGATCGGTGCCTGTGGGGTCCCATCGGCGCGCCGACAAGCTACGTGATCCGGGTGCACGGCAGTGGGACGGTCACCGTCCCAGCCGACCAGGTGACCCTGCTCGGTGGCGGGACCACGACGTGACGGGCACGCCAAGCAAGTGGTGGACAGTGGGCCTGGTGCTGGCCACCGCCGCGGCCGTGGTGGTGTGGCTGCTGCTGGGCGGCGATCCGCAGCAGCTGCTGGAGTACGTCAGCTCGGTGTTCGACGAGCTGTGGCACGGCGTGACGTGGATGTTCCGCTGACCGCACGACCGGGTGGCGGTGGTAACGCCCCGCACGAGCGCGCAGACGAGCAGGCAGGGACCCAATGGCAAGGGGGAAGAGGACCATGGCCACCTTGGACGTGGACTACGACTACGGCTACCAGGGCTACTACGGGGACGGGGAGGACGGCTGCGACGTCGATCCGCCGCAACCGGTGTGGATCAACGTCGGCACCAGACGACGTCTCGGATACGACCCGACGTCGCACCCGGCGCCGAAGTGCACGGAGTGCCGTCGTGGGCACCTGACGCTGACCCAGGCCCACCGAATCCCCGGCAAGGATCTGTGCTGGGTCTACCAGTGTGACGAGGATTCTTGCCGCCGAGAACACATCTACTGGGGCACGAAGCTGTACCGGCTGGAGTGGGCGGCCGACGACGACACCGACTTCGGCGGGGTGCCGGTTCCGCTGGAGGTCGCGGGCGATCCGCTGAACGGCACGCGCACGCCGAGCTGACCGGAACGCGAAAGCGGCCCCACCCTCCCGGCGCGGGAAGGGTGGGGCCGCAGTGCTGTGTCGGCCAGCTGGCCGACAGCGTTACTCGCGGGTGAGGCTGGGCGTGCCCGGCTCGCCGACCGGCCGCGAGGCGACCGAGGACAGCACCGACAGCACGGCGGCCATGCCCGCGGTGGACAGGGCCGCCCCCCACGGGGCGTCCAGCAGGCCGATGCCGTCGATGGCGAGCAGCGCACCGAGCACTTGGGCGAAGGTCTTGAGCGCGCGCTCAAGCGCGGCCCTTAGGAAGACGGTCATGCGGTGGGGTCCTCTCCGGTGGTGGGGGTGATCTGGGCGCCGGTGAGCCGGAACGTCGACTCCGCGATGCCCTGGCGCACCGCGGCCTTCAGCTCGTCGGCGGTGACCGGGTCACCGCCGACGGCCGCGGCCAGGCGCTCGACGGCCGCGCGGAGTCCGGCGACCTCTCCGAGGGTGGACAGCGAGGCGTTGCGGGCCTCGTCGATGGCCAGCGCGGTCCGGCCCGCGCTGCGCTTGCCGGCCTCGCCGAGCAGCACCGCGTTCGCGGCCTCCAGCAAGACGGCCTGATCGTGGTCGGACAGGGCCATGAGGAAACCTCCGTGCGTCGGGGACCCGCTGGCCTTGGCCATCACGAGGTCCCAGGGGAACTGCGGTCCGGGGTCCCAGTGGGACCCCTCCTTCTTGCCCACCGTCCAGTCGTGGTGCCCGATCACGCCGGGCTCGCCCGCGGCGACCTGGGCGGGGGTGAGCTTGCGCAGCGGGATGCCCCGCGCCCGGCAGCGCCCGGCGATCCAGGCCGCCGCCAGCTCGAGCATCCGCGGGTGCCGCAACCACTCCGCGCGATCCCAGGCGGCGAAGCCGCACAGCTCCGCGTTGTCGGAGATCGGGTTGCCCGACCGCAGCGTCCACGCCGCGCGGTCGTAGTTCACGTACTGCTCGACGCGGTGGTCATCAATGCCGACGTGGCTGGACGCCTGGGTCTTGCCCTGGAAGAACCGGCCCAGGGACTCGACCGTGCGGGCACCCTCGGCGGTGTGGATGACGACCAGGCGCACGCGCGCGCCACCACGGCTGGAGTGGTGCGGGGACGGGATCACGGTCAGCCTCCCAAGACGGTGCTGAGGATCTTGGTCAGGCCCGCGCCAGCGCCCGCGGCGAGGCCGGAGGCGATCCACACCTTGCGCTCCAGCGAGCGGATGCGGGACTCGTGGTCGTTGACCGGGCGCAGTTCGGCGCGCAGTTCGGTGCGCAGCGCGCCGAGTTCGCTCCGGACTTCCTTGGTCTCGTTGTGCATCTCGCGGACCTCGCGGTACACCTCGGACAACGGGATGACCACACCGGCCTCACCGGTGCCAGGATCGGGCGCCACAGGCACTCCTTGGGGTTGGTGCCGCAGCGCGGCGGGATGGTTGTCCACTTAGGACTGGTGGCCGTACATGCCGATGACGGTGGCGCGGACGTTGTCGCTGCCGGAGACGCGCCTGACATCGAGCTTGACCTCGGTGTCGTCGCCGAAGTTGCGGCCGCTGGTGATGGGGATCTTCGGGATCGAGATGCGTCCGACGAAGTTCGTCCAGGTAGCCGATTCCCACACCTGGGTGTCGTTGATCTTGAGGCGGGCCTGGCCGACCGTGCCGGAGTCGGCCTGCACCAGGATCTCGCCCGCGACGTAGGGGTTCATCGCCTTCCACCGGCCGACGAACAGCTCTTCGTAGGAGGAGTTCGTCACCACCGGCATGCGATCAAGCCGCGTCTCGTACATCGCGATGGGCAACTTCGGGTTGGCCAGTCCCCAGCCGCTGGTGGCGTCGTCGGACAGGACGATGGCCGGCGCGGTTCCGCCGCCCGCGCCGGAGCGGTCGGCGAAGGACCAGAACTGGTGCGCAGCGAACCCGCCGATGCCGAAACAGACGCTGCCGTCGGAGCGCCGCATGTTCACCGTGTAGCGGCCAGCGTCACCGCGGCCAACGAAGAAGAGGTTGTAGTCCCCGCTGTCGTGCTCGACGGCCAGCTCAGCGCCTTCGGCCACGCGCAGACGCCCGCGCGTGATGCTCGCGCTCGACAGCCCGGCCTTCTTGGACAGCGCGGCCACCTCGCGGCGCAGCGCGCGGACCTCGTCGATGAGGTTGGCAGGCACGTTGATCCCGGCCATCAGGCCACATCCTCAAGCATCGGCGACATGGTCAAGGTGACCTCCTCGGACTTCTCGCCAGGGGCGACCTCGATGGACACGATCCGCATGCGAGTGTCCAAACCGGACCCGGTGAAGAAGTCATCGCGGATGATCACGCGAGCATCGTCACCGGGGGAGTAGTCGGTGACCGCGGGGTCGGCGTCGCCGCGCACCACCAGCGTCGGCAGCGCCACCGGCAGCCGTGCGAGTTCCTGGTCCGCCTGCGCGTGTGCGTAGAGGGTGCTGGTCTCCAGCACGGTGGAGTAGCTGGTTTCGGACTCCAGCAGCGGCCAGCCGTCGACGTAGCGGCCCAGGTTTTCCGCGACTGCGATCGGGCCGTCCTTCTCCTGGCCCTGGCCGACCGCGAACGTCCGGGTGGCCATGCGCGTTCCGTCGCTGGGCCAGGTGTAGTCGAGGATGTTGGCGCCCAGCTCGAACACCCACGGGGACCCGGCCTGGCCGAGCAGCGGGTCACCGAGGATCAGCCGCCGCACGACCTTGCCGTTGCTGTCGGGGAAGTCCACGTCGAACCGGAAATCACTGCCACCGATCACAGTGGACAACTGGCGCAGCGCCTCGCCGACGTCGACCAGCTCGTAGCCGTAATAGGTGCGGTCGCGGAACACACCGGTGTTGACGGTCAGGTCGAACGCGATGTCGACGTCGCCGCCGGTGTGCGCCTGGGCGTTGTCGATGAGTTCGCGCATGATCTGGTTCTGGTCGACCGCCGCCCAGGACAGCGACAGGCCCGGGACGTAGAGGGCATCGGAGTAGGCCTCGGAGGTGAGCGGGTGCAGCAACTTGCGGCGGTCGAAGTAGGACAGGAAGTCCCCAGCCTGGACTTCGATTGCGTTGGAGGACTTGGAGTAGCGGCGGGTCCAGATGATCCCGCCCCAGACCGGCCGGCCATCGCGCCACACGTAGATGCACTGGTGCGCCGGGGTGGTCAGCTCGTAGGGGTCCAGGCGCTGCACCTCAGGGGAGCCCAGCGGCAGCGTCCCGGAGAAGGCGCCGGAGCCGTTGAGGATCTTGCTGTACTTCACGCCGGTGAGCGGCAGCTCGTCGCCGGTGACCCCGGTGCGGGTGTCGGCGACGGTGTAGGTGTAGATCGGCAGCACCATCGGTCACGCTCGCAGGTAGGCGAAGGAGATGTTGTTGCTCTCCGCCCAGGTGTTGTCCAGGCCCATCGCGAACCCGGTGTTGTGCCAGATCGCGGCCGAGACGGTGTCCCCGGCAGTGAAGCGTCGCAGCACGGTCACCGTCGCCGTGGACGAGGCAGTGGTGTCCCCACGCTGATGGGCGACCTGCTCGCCGTAGCGGCCGGTGGTGATCGCGGAGCCGTTGGCGATCCAGAACACGCGCTCGCCGTTGCCGCTGGTGGGGTCCGTGGCATCGAAGCGGAAGCTGGCTTCGACCAGCCACAGGCCTGACCTGTTGATCGTGAAGGTGTCGAAGGAGCCGTTCGGGCTGACGTCGTTGCAGTCGTAGAGGGCCACCGGGTACTGCACCTTGGTGTCGGCGAAGTCCGGGATTTGCTGATCCGGGGTGGTTGCGCGGTACCGGCACTCGTGCCGGGTCGCTGCTGTGGTCCCGCCCAGCGGGAGCGGACTGGTCCAGCTGGAGCCGTCGTAGCGGTAGAGCATCATCGTGTCCAGGCGCAGCGCGCGCTGCCCGGTGTACGGACTGGACACCCGCGCGGCGAGGTCAGCGGAATCGGCCGCGGTGACCTCGCTGCGCACCCGCCACGCCGAGCCGTCCCACACCTCGATCTGCTCGTAGTCCTCCCGGTAGATCGTCATCCCCTCGTACGGAGACTCGATCGCGGTGC
Organism: Crossiella sp. SN42; assembly: GCF_023897065.1. Taxonomy (GTDB): domain Bacteria; phylum Actinomycetota; class Actinomycetes; order Mycobacteriales; family Pseudonocardiaceae; genus Crossiella. The sequence continues at coordinate 378,730 of NZ_JAMHIV010000002.1, read as the reverse complement.
GCTCGGTCGCGTTGAGCACCGGCAGGACGCCACCGAGCGCGACCGTCCTGTGTGGACGCAAGTCGGTGATGTTGCCCTGGGTGATGCTGGTGACGGCCGGGCCGACGATGACCCGCGCCAGCACGACGCAGTCCGGGAAGCTGGTCAGGGACGGGTCCGCGGGGGTGGCCGACGGGGTGCCAGTCACCTGCCGGACGCGCATCTGGTTGTCGGCGTCGGAGTGCAGGGTGTCGGACTGGTGGGCGATGATCAGGTCCCAGCGGGTCAGCGACCCGTGCGCGGGCGTGCTCAGGATGTTGATGGTCTTGGCCGCGTCCATCGTCATCGTGTAGCCGCCGACCGACCGCGTCCCGCGCATGATCATGTGGCCGCCGTTGACCGTGACGTTGCCGTCCGGGGTGGGGGCGGTGGCGGATACCTTCCACGGCTCGGTGCTGCCGCCCGGGGTGCGGCCCTGCCTCGGCGTCCATGGCGTCGGGCCGGGCGTCCACAGGGAGTCCAGGGCTTGCCGGGCGTCCACGGTGGTGATGTCGCCACCGGCGTCGGCCACGGCCCAGGAGAAGCGCTCAGGCATCAACAGGTCCCTTCACAGGTCGGTGTGGTGCCAGGTGGCGAGGCAGCTCGCCGCGGCGTCGTAGGTCAGGGACGAGAACCCCAGGCGCAGCTGGCCGCCCGCGGGGATGGAGAGCCACTGCCGGTCGAACAACCTGCCGGACACCGACACCCCGGAGCCGACGAACGACGCGCCTCTGGCACCGGGCCGGGTGTGGATGTCGACCTGCTGGCCGGCGGGCAGCGTCCACGTGGGGTCGAAGCGCAACCGGGCGCCGGTGTCCAAGTCGGACAGAGTTGGCCCGGTCAGCGGCCCGGTGAGCCGGAACCTGGGCCATGCCGTGGCGTTGCCGGAGTTGGGGAGGGTCATCGATCCGCCGGTCGGGCCGGTGCCGAACACCAGCGGGAACACCAGCGGGAAGACAAGGCCGGTGGAGGAGCTGGTGGCCAGCGGGGTCGATCCGGTCTGCTGCGGCAGCCAGTGCAGCCGCGGGTCGCTGGCCTCCCACTCGATGCTGGGTGCGGTCCAGCCGAGCGCGTACTCCCGGGTGGTCGGGAGCGCGCGCTTGGTCACCCGCGCCAGCACCTGCCGCCGCTGCCCGTCCAGCCGGATGACGAGCGGCTCCTCGGCCGGCTGTTCAGCAGGGGCGGTGATCCGGCGCAGTTCCGTTGTGGCCGCGGGGAACAGTTCCAGGGGGATGCTGGCCGGGAGTAGCAGCTCGGCGACGATGCGGCGGGACTCGGCGTGCAGCTGGCCGGCCAGGGCACCGTGGTAGCCGGTCAGGTCGGTGGACCCGCCGCGCATCCCCGGCAGGTCCGACCAGCCGGACAGCTCCTTGAGCTTGTACGGGGTTCCGGCGCCGAGCAGGACTCCGCGCCACTCGATCTGTCCATCCCGGACCAGCAGATCACCAGCGGCCACTGCGGATCAGCCCTTCGCCTTGGCATGCCACGCGAGGTCGCGGGCGATCGCGTCGGGGGACTGGTCGCCGCCCGCGTGGAAGTTCTCGATGGCCACCAGCGGCCCCTGCCGTCCGGCGGTGCCGTCCAGGCCGAGCGGCCCGGCTGTGCCGGCGGGCAGACCGGGTGGTGTGAACGGCAGCCCGCCGTTGCGCGGCATGGGGACCGCGGCGGCCTCGGCCATCTCCAGCGCAGCGCGGCTGACCGCGCCGATGTTGCCGTCGATGCCCTTGGCCAGGCCGGCCGGAATCCACCGGCCGATCTCGGCCATGAGCTTCGACGGTGAGGCGATGCCCAAAAACTGGAGGATCGGCCCGGGGATCACCTTCTTGATCCAGCCGGTGATCATGCTCATGAGCCAGGCGCCCGCGGCTTTGATGCCGTTCCACAGGCCGGTGACGATGTCCCGCCCGGTGTCGATCAGCAGGTTGCCCAGGTTGCCCAGGCCGTCGACGATCCGGCCGGGGAAGGCCTTGAAGTCCGCGATCACTTCGTGGAGCTTGCGGTTGGCCCAGTCGCGGGCATCCGACATCCAGCCTCGGATCATCTCCGGCAGGCGGCCGAGCCACTGGAACGCCGAGATCACGGCGTCGACACCGGCCCGGAAATACGCCTTGATCTTCTCCCAGTTGTCGACCACCGCGACGATGATCATGCCGAGCGGGCCGAGGATGATCGTCAGGAGCGTCCGCCAGTTCCGCTCAACGAAGCCAAGGACCCAGTCGATGGCGGAGTTGATGGCCTCGATCACGGCGTCCCAGGCGGCCTCGGTGGCGGCCACGATGTCGTCCCAGAACGTGATCACCACGGCGACCACGGCCAGCACCGCGGCGATGGCCCAGCCCACCGGGCCCATGCCGATTAGCCATGCCAGGGCCATGCGTGCGGCCTGCGCGAGCGCCGTGGCGCCCATCATGACCCAGCCTGCGACGACCTTTGCCGCGGTCGCTGCCCACGCCGCGGCGATGATCGCGCCCTGGGCGACGGCGCCGGCCGCAGCCGCCACCCAGGTGGCGACCATCGTTGCGGCGGCGGCGATGCCGCGGGCGACCATGACTGCGTAGTCGCCGATCACCTTGCCTGCCGCGCCGCTGTGCAGCGCGGCGAACACGCTCGTGGCCAGGCCCCAGGCGCGGATGGCGACGGTCAGGCCGAGGATGCCCACCGTGACCGGCCCGAGCCAGGTCATGTTGTCGGACAGCCACTTGATGATGCCCACCAGGTGCGGTGCCAGGGTCGTGATCGCGCCGGTGAGCACGTCGCCGATGACCCGGGCCAGCTCGGTCAGCCCCGGCGTGGTGCCGTCGACCAGCGGGGCCAGTTCCCGCAGCGCGGTCAGCAGGACGTTGGTCACGATGTCGCCGATGGTCTTGAGCGCGCTCGCCAGGTTGTGCAGAACCTGTTGTCCCTCAACGGACTTGAGGAAGTCCTTCGCGCGGCCGGTGAGGTCGAGCAGTATCGGCAGCAGCCCGGAGCCCTCGGTCTGGAAGCTGTCGAACACCGTCTTGACGATGGTGCCGATGTTGCTCAGCAGCTCCCACAGGTCACCGAGGATGGACAGCCCGCCGGAGATCCACTCCTTGAGGCGGCCCGATTCCCTTGCCTTGGAGACGAAATCTGCCGCGGCCTGTGCGGCGTTGCCGAACCCTCCGGTCAAGTTCGGCAAGAACTCCGTGCCGACGGTGACGACGTCAAGCAGGATCTGCAACAGCGGCTTCAAGCCTCCGCCGACCAGCTCGGCGACCGTCTTCCGGGTGTTGCCGAAGATGGTGCCGACGTCCTTCACCGAGCTGGCCGAGGAACCGAAGGCCAAGGCGGTCTTGACCGCGGTGTTGAACTCCTTGTTGATGCCCGCCAGGCCATCGCGGGCGACCGGCGCGTACTGCTTGCCGATCTTGGTCAGCTGCGGTGCGATCCCGGAGAACAAGGCTTCCTGCGCTGCCTTCTTGACTTCGCGCCAGGCCGGGGCCTGCTGCTTGATCGCGATGGCCGCCGCCCGTGCCGCGGGCGAGAGCTGCTTCAGTGCCTCGGCGAAGGCCTTCGGGTCGCCCATCTCCTTGAGCGCGTCGGCGAAGCCGGAGACGCCGACCTTGACCGCGGTGAACGCTGCGGCCACCGAGACCAGGATGCCGGGCAGCACGCCCAGCGCGCCGGATGCGGACTTGGCGATGCTGGCCAGCCCGGCGATTCCCTGGACGGCCGTCGGGATGTTGGAGAGGTTGTTGAGCAGCTTGAGCACCGACACCGCGGCCCGGTCCAGGCTGGCGGCAAACCGCTGGAACCGCTGGTCGTCGGCGATGTCGTTGAGGTGCTTGGTGATGGCGCTGGCGGTGCTGGCCATCGCCGCCCGTGCCGCCGCCAGCCCACGGGAAAACCGGGTCTGATCGACGTCCATGTAGGCGACAAGCTCGCCAACGGTCAGCGCCACCAAGACCCCCTCATGTTCGGGACAGCAACGCCGACACGGCGGTGTGGCCCTCGATCTCGTTGGGCTGCTTGGACGCCCAGTGCCGCCAGGTCGACTGCTCGTTGTGCGCCAGGCCCTTCATCAGGGCCAGGAACCGGCGATGCCCCAGCGCGGCGAGCCGGGGCGCGTCGATGCCGTACAGGGCTTGGAAATCGCCCTCGATCAGTGCCCAGCCGCGGCGGATGCGCGTGTCTTTGAGCCAGCTCGACGAGCCGCCCGGTTCGACGGCCCCGCCGGCGCTTTTCCCTCGGCCTGCTTGGCCTCGGCGTCAGCGACCATCTGGGCGGCTTCGGCGAAGCTGACCGGGATGGTCTTGTCGACACGCTGGGCGTTGGCCATGCCCCACATCAGCAGCGTTGCGAACTTCTCGGTGGTCAGCCCGTTGTCGACCCAGGTGTCGAAGACGTCCTCGCCGAAGAGCGCTTCCAGCATCTGCCGCAGCGCCGTGGGCGTGTCCTCCCCGGCCAGCTGCTCGGCGAGGACCTGCACGCGCAGCGGCAGTTCGGTGGGGACCACCACGTCCACGCCGAGGATGTGCACGACGGCCTGCGGCACCTCGCGCACGGCCTGGTGCTCGGCCCAGAAGGCGTTGAAGTCGGCTTCCTGCTCGCGCTCGTAGCGCTCCAGGTCGGTCATCACACGGCCGCCGTGGTCTTGGCGCCAGAGCGGGTGATGGTCGCGCCCCACGTGGAGAGGTCGTTGTTGCCGCCGCCCTGCTCGCCGAGGCTGAACAGCGCGGTCCAAATCTGCCACTCGGTGTCCAGGGGGTGGCGGAAGCGCACCCGCGCGAGGCCGGCGTAGCCGACCGCGGCGGCCAGCACCTCCACCCGGGCCTGGCCCGGGTCCTGCACGCCGGTGATGTTGTCCTTGGACAGCAGGCCTTCCAGCTCGAAGGCTGCGCCGCGCTGCATCGGCACGCCCTCGTACTGGCCCGCGCTCTCGAAGGTCGTGGCGTCGCCGACCTCTTCGTTCTCGGCCGGGTTGAGGGTGGCCGAGTTCAGGTAGGAGACGGCCAGCCAGGTGTTCGGGGTGGTGGTCTCCACCTGGAAAATGACGTCTCTGGCCAAAATCTTGGTCTGTGCCATGGGTGTTCTCTCCTCCGGGCATGGCTAGGGCCCGGTCGGGAGGCGACCGGGTGACGGGGTGATCGGGGTGTTAAGGGCGGTGCGCGGTGCGGCGCTGGACCTCGCCGCGGAGGTTGACCGTCCACTCTGGACGGCCGTTGAGGTCGACTCCGAGGTAGGCGGGGCCGCCGTTGACGCCGGTGATGTACAGCGACCAGGTGCCGCCCGGCAGGTACCGGGATCCCATGCCGTGCAGGTTGTCGTAGATCCGCTGGGCGCGGGCCTCGCCCGCGGTGCGCTCGCCTACGGCCACACGTACGCGGATCTGGATGCGCACCGGGTCATACGGCAGGGTGGAGTCGGCTTCACCGGCGCCGTAGCGGGCAACGGCCACCGCGGTGTCCGGGGTCTGGGGCAGCGCGTCGAGGTAGACGTCCCCGGTGGTGTCCTCTGGCCGGTAGTTGCCCAGGCCGAGCTGGTCGAGCAGCAGGGCGTACTCCTCGGTCACGCTCACCGGTAGGCCCTGCGGATCGCCGCGGCGACGAGGGCGGTCATGGTGTCGGCCTCGGTGTCGGCGGGCTCTTCGAGGTACTTGGCCTGCCGGCCGGGGTCGTGCCGCCAGGTCAGCTCTTCGTGCTGGCGCACCGCGTAGACGGTGTCGAAGGACACCGCGCCGCGCAGGTTGACCTCATCGACCGAGGCCACCCCGGAGCGTTCGAGGGTGCCCTCCTCGATCGGTGCCAGCTGGGAGGCGACGCCGAGCAGGTGCTCGGTGGCCTTGCCCAGGCCCTCGACCGCGCCACCGCGGGTCACCACGCTGACCTTGGCACCGTTCCACTTCATGCGGACGCTCTGGGTCATTTCAGCACCACCTCAACGTGATCAGGGGTCGGGAGGCCGCCGCCGTCGCGCTGGTGCGCGGCGATGACGGTGGTCGCGCGGCCCTGGACGGTGACCCGGGACTCCGGCGGCGCGGTGGTGCCGGGCGGGCAGTACAGGGTCGTTTCGGAGACCACCTCGGTGCCGGTGGCCGAGCGGACAAGACGGCGCTTGTCGTCGGCGAAGCAGCGCACCTGCTCCGGTGGCCCGAACCGCGGGCCGGTGCCGGTGGTGCCGAGGTAGGGCTCGATCGTGGCGGTGTGCCGCAGCAACCAGGCTGGGACGGAGGCCACGGTCACCACGTCCACACGGGACGGCCGATCGTGCCGGGCAGCAGCCCGGCCACTTCCAGCTCGGTCAGGCCCTGCTGGCACAACGCGGTGCCGGGCGCCGGCTCGGAGCCGCTGGTGGTGCCGCGGCCGAGCTGGACGGAGCCGATCGAGACGTTCTGCCACTGGCCGGCGGCGCCGGTCTCGTCGACCCCGCTGGCCGCCCAGGCCACCACCTGCGCACAGGTCGCGTTGGCCATCGCCTCGGCGACTGTCGGACCGGTGGGCAGCCCGGTGACCGGGTCGGTGTCGTAGACCGCGGACTTGAGCGCCTTGTCCACCAGCGTGGACGCCACCCGCAGCGCGCGGGCAGCCGCCGCGCCCTCCGGGAGCTGGACACCCTGCGGGGCGCCGTAGTCGGTCAGCTGCGTCTGGGTGGCGTAGACCCTGGCCATGGGTCAGGCCGAGGTGCCGATGAGGACGACGTCGTAGGTCACCGAGCTGCCGCCCGCGCTGTTGACGACGTCGAGCAGGTCGCCGGTGTCGGCGGTGACCGCGACCGCGGTGGCATCCGGTGCGACCCAGACGAACATCCCGCCCGGCCTCACCGCGATGGCGTCTCCGGCGGCGGCGAACAGCGGCAGCCCGTTGGCGGCGGGCCGGGTCACCACCACGTTGTTGGTGTTGCCCCCGGCCGCGACGACCACCACCGCCTTGATCTTGGCGAAGGTCAGGGCCGCGCCGAAGGCGTCGGTCAGCGGTCCGGCCAGGTCGAGGCTGTCGGTGCCGGAGGCCACGACGGTCCGGGTGTCGGAGAAGACCCGGTTGGCCTGGCCCAGCCCGGTGCCGTTGAGCAAGGGAATGTCCTTGCGGTAGCTCAGGGGCGCGGCCGGGGTGGCGAGGTCGCCGGTGCCGGTGAGGTTGGCGGCCACGGCGAGGGAGATGCGGCTGTCCAGGGCCATCGGTCAGTCCTTCTTCTCGGCGCGGGCGGCAGCGGGCTTGGCGGGCGGGTGTGGCGCGGGCGAGGCGACCACCGGCGCGGGCGCGGGCGCGGCCGGGTCGCCGAGGCGGCACCAGCCGCCGACACCGCGGTTGACGTAGTCCTCGTAGAGCTGGGTCTGCTGGGCCTTCGGGTCGTCCACGGTGATGACCCGTTCGACGACCTGGCAGCTGTCGACCTTCTCGTAGGTGGGCATGGGGTGTCCTTTCCGGACGGTGCCGCGCCCACCCGCGTGGTGCGGGCGGGCGCGGGAAGGACGGGTCAGGACGCGAGCACCAGCGGGACGGTGGCGGCCACGGCCGGGCTGGCGATGGTGGCCGGGGCCGTGGTGGTCAGCGCCGCGCCGGAGGTCTGGGCGAGGGTCTTCTCGCCCGCACCCGCGAGCAGCGGCGCGGAGGCCAGCGGCGACTGGCCGACCAGGGTGGGCACGGTGGTGGCCTTGACCATGACCGCGGCCCAGTAGATCCCGTCGGCCGGGATGGTGACCGGCGAGGCGAGCGCGAGGGTGCGGGTGGTGTTGGCCGCCCACGCCGCGGTGAGCTGGTCGGCGGTCTGCGCCAGCAGCGCCGGCGTTGCCGCCGAGCTGTACAGCGCGAACCAGTAGTTCGTGGGCGTGCCCGCGGCGGTCGCGCCGGACCGGAAGGTCAGGTTGGTGACCACGTCGCCCTTGCGCAGGAACAGCGCCACCGAGGTCATGACCTGGGTGGTCAGGGCGCCGGTGTCGGCGGTGGCGTTCAGGCGGGCCATGTTGCACCGGTACAGGCCGGTCGGGTTGGCGTAGTCGGCGCCCGCGAGCATCTGGCGCACGACGTCGTCCGCGACGGCCAGGCCGTCACGGGCGAGGCCGGTGAAGCGTCCGAGCTGGGTCATCGGGTCGGCTCCTTGTCGGGCTTGCCGCCGGTCTTGGTCGGGGTGGTCGGCTTGTCGGTGGGCTTGGGCGGGTCGGCGGGCGGCGGGTCGTTCGGCTCGGTCGCCGAGGCGGTCTCCGGCGGCTCGATCTCCTCGACGCCGTATCCCGCGGCGCGGAAGTAGGACAGGGCCGGGCCGTCGGTGACGGGCTCGGCCACGCCGTTGGTGAAGTTCACGCCCGCGCTGACGCCGGTGAATCCCGTTGCAGGGGTGGTGACTCGGTACTCGCTCACGCGATCTTCACCCCCCGAAGCACGGCGGCGGACTTGGTGTTCTTCAAGGCCATCGCGATCGGGCCCATCTCGACCTCACCCGACTTCACGGCCCCGGCCACGGAGAAGTCCGGCAGCCAGGACTGCACCAGCGGGACGCCGGCCACCGATGCGCCATGGAAGGCGTCGATGCCGAAGGTCACCGCGTACAGGTCGGTGGTGCCGCCGCCGGAGATCGGGATGATCGGGGTCGCGCCGTCCACGCGGTCGCCGAGGTCGACGAGGACCCAGTCACCGTACTTCTTGACCTGACGGCCGAGGTCGTCCTTGGACTCGGTGAACATCGAGCCCCACTGCGCCAGCGACTCAAAGGCGGTGATGCTGGCGGTGTTGCCGAGGATGGCCTTCACACCGGGCGGCAGCGCGCCGGGCTCGCCCTGGTCGCCGCCGCCGGTGTGGGACGGGACGATGTTGGACAGCCAGTTGCGGATCTCGGTCAGCCGCTTGAGAGCTTCGGCCTGGGAGGTGACGCCGGTGAGGGTCCAGTCTGCCGAACCCGCGACGTAGCCCGCGGACTTCTCGGTGCTCGTGCCGACCAGGGCCTTGGACAGCCCGTCGAATCCGTTCGGGTCGGCCGCGACGTCGCCGAGAATGACCTCCTGCTGGAAGCGGGTCCGGACCGCGGTCAGGAGCTGCTGCATCTGGAAAGCAACCTCGTTGGTGGCCTGGGCACCGAGGTTTGCCAGCACCCGGTCCACGTTGAACGCTCCGCCCAGCGGCTTGAGGTCCACCGCCTGCCGGGCGCGGGTGGCCTGGCCAGGGGTGTACTCGCTGTTGATCGCGCGGAACCCAGCCGGGGCCGCGGCGGTCAGCCGGGTGTAGGCGTAGTTCAGCGAGCCACCGCCGGTGCCGGGAGTGACCGTGTTGTCGAAGACGATCTGGTCGAGCAGCCAGCTGTAGCGGCGCAGGTTGTCGATCACGTTGTAGTCCACATCGGACTGGGTGTTCACCTGCGCCTGAGCGAGGGTGACGGGCATGGGACTCTCCTAGGGTGTGGCCGTCAGCGGCCGTAGGCCTGGGAGACGGCTGCGTTGAGGGAGGTGGGGCGCTTGGCCCCTTCGCCGGAGCCGCCGCCCTTGTCGCTGCTGGAGCGCTGGGTGGCGGGCTTCGGCGCGAGCTTGGCGAGCTTGGCCACGGCGGTCTTGATGGCCTCGGTGTCGACCTGGCCCTTGTCGTCGAGGAACTTCGCGGTGTCGATCAGGTCGGCCGCGTCGCCGAGGTCAATGCCCTTGGCTGCCGCGGCGGCCTCGAACTTGGCCTGAGCCAGTTCGCGCCCGAGTTCGGTGACGGCGGCCGTGCGGCCGCGGGCCTCGGCGTCGGCGACCGCCTTCTCCTGCTCGGTCATCGAGGCCATGCGGTACTTCTCCAGCTCCTCGGCCGCCTTGCTGTTGGCCTTGGCTCGCTTCTCCCACTCCCGCGACTTGGCCTTCCAGTCCGTCTCGTCCGGCGTGCCGGTCGATTCGGGCGGGTCGGCCTTGGGTGCGTCGGGGGTGGTGTCGGGCTTGTCCTCGCCCGGATCGGGCGTGGTGTCAGGCTGGTCGGACATGGTGTGTGCTCCCGTTTCGGGATGGGGTCCGCCGTGCGGCGGTGTCCGTCCGGTGTGGACGGAAGTCAGCGGGCTGCGCCGATCTGCTCGCGGTGTCGCTGGCGGTGCAGGTCGGTCGCGGCGATGTGGTCGCGGATGTCGTGTTGCAGCTCGGCGACCCGCCGTTCGTGCGCCTTGCGCGCAGCGGGGTCGAGCGCGGCAGTTGCCTGGAGCTTTGCCTTGCGGACCTTGCGCTCCAGCGCCCGCAGCTGCTGCCGCGCACGGTCGCCGTCGGGGTCGGTGGTGCGCATCGGGGCCTTGGTCACCCCGGGCAGGTAGGCCTGGAGGCTGTGGCGGCAGTTGGGGTGCATCAGCCCGGCTGCGATGGCCTCGGTCACGGACCCGGCGATCTGGATGGTGACCATCTCGTGGTCGCGGATCTCGTGCTCACGCTCGATGGTGCGTATCCCGGGTGCCCCGTTGACGGTCAGCACCTCGCCCTCCCACGGGCGGCAGCGCACGCACTCCTGCGGCGCGTTGGACACGATGACCAGGTCGATGCCGCGGCCGGTGAGCTGGTCCAGGTGTCCCTGCACCGCGGCCTGGGCGACACCGGTGCGGGTGGCCATCTCCACGTAGGAGGCCAGTTCCCAGTTCCGGCCAGCCTTGTCGGTGAAGCCGGTGATCCCGCGGGCGAGGAACGCATCCCACGCGCGTTGTGCGGCGGCGAGGCGGGTGGTGGTGCCCATCAGCACCGGCGCGAGGGCCAGGGGCGCGACGACCTCGCGGTAGACGTCCAGCGGCCAGCGCAGGATGCGCAGGTGCGTGCCGAGAAGCTTGCTCGTCAACGCGAACACCAGCCGCTGGAGTGCGACGGTGCCGGGCAACGCGAGCAGGATCTCGCCCAGCTCCCGGACCGTGCCCCCGGCGAGCTTGACCAGCTCCTCGGTGGCGGCCTTGCCGCCGCGGGCGTAGGCGAGGGTGACGGTCTGCTCGACCTTGCCGGTGACGTCCTGCTCCAGCAGCTGTACCAGCCGCTCGGCGAAGGACTTCATCAGGCCGAGCTGGGTTAGCTTGCGCCCAGCCCAGTCCGGGGCGTCGATGTCCTCGACCAGCGCCCGGGCCAGCTCGCGGGCGAGGCGGGTCTGCGCGTCGAGGTACAGCTCGACCAGGGTCCAGGCGAGGTCTTCGGCGAGGGTGCGGTCAACCGGCATCGGCTACTCCCCGCTGGGCGGGCCGTCCTGCTCGGCGTCGTCTTCGTCGGCCGGTGGCCGGCCGGGGGTGCCCGCGGTGATCTGCGGGCGGGTGCCGGTGAAGGTGTCGGGGTCCTCCACCGGCTGGAAGCGGCCGGTCTCCTTGAGGATGGCCTCGACCTCCTGGTCAACCCGGAGGTCGTCCCAGTCCGGGTTCTGCGACCGCACCAGGGTCTCGGTGCTGGCCGCTTCGGCCGCGCGCAGCGCCTGCAACGTCTGGGCCAGCTGGAGCGGGCTGTCGGTGATGCCGTCGGGGAACTCGATGCTGGGAACCGCGCGCTCGGCGCGGCCGTTGAAGTGCACCCGGTCGAGGTCGAGCAGGACCGGGACGATGTGCCGGAGCCCCGCCTTGACGTAGAGGATCTTCTTGCCGCGGGTGATGAAGCTCTTACGCTCCTCGGCGCGGATCTCGGTGGCGGTCTGGGTGCCGCCGTTGCTGCCGCCCAGGCCGAAGGACTTGCCGCTGTACCCGGCGCCCTCCACCCCGCGCAGCATCAGGAACTCGGCGGTGTCCTTGTGCTCCTGCACCCGGATGGCGAACTGGTTGAGCGTCAGGCCCTGGCCCGCGGTGGGCGGGATGGACAACGTCTCGTAGGCCTCACGGTCAGGGTCGAAGAGCGCGCCAGCGCCGGGGCCCTGCGAATCCAGGTAGGCGGAGGGGATGAAGATCCTTGCCTTGGCCAGCCGTACGTCCCGCATCCAGCTGGTGGCGGTCTCGTCCAGGGCGTCCATGACGCCCTCGATGCCGTCGAGGTCCGAGCGGCCCTGCAAGGACCCGCGGTCGCGGCGGTTGGGCCGGATGTTCGGGGTGTAGCTGACCATCAGGCCGTCCACACCGGACTCCCACACCTCCGGGAGGTCCTTGGTGGCCTCGTGCTGGTCCAGGGTCACCTGCTGGCCGAGGTTGTCGGCGGTGCCCTTGTACAGCCCGTGCAGCACCACGCCCTGACGCCCGGCCAGCTCGTGTCGCTCAACGTGGCGGTAGCGGGTCTGGCTGTCCTCCTGGATGACCCACCAGAAGGTGACCGCGGTCAGCATCCCGTAGGCGAACTCCGGCAGCGCGGCGTCGGGGTGCACCGCGGTGAGCAGCGGGTGGTCGGCGAGGTCGGGGGCGACGGTGGCGCGGAGGTAGTAGCCGGACAGCGCGGCCCCGACTTCGCCGGCCTCGGACAGGATCGCGTGCAGGTTCAGCTCGTCGGCCAGCTCATCAAACCGGTCTTGGGTGGCCGAGTCCTCGAACGTGATCTTCGGGGGTTCGGCGAAGAGCAGATCGGACGAGCCGGTGGCGATGTCGGAGGCCAGCGGGAGGTGCAGCTTGGTGCGCTTCTCCCCGGGCGGGGTCGGCTCGCCCCACCACCAGCGGGCCAGCCCGCCGACGACGCCGCCGCGGTACTGGCTGGGTCGGTTGGCCGGGTGGTTGTTGATCGAGCGGTTCCGGTAGATGCGGCTGAGCCGGTCCGGGTCGCCGCAGTACCAGGCGTCATGCTCGGCCATGCGGTCGAGCACGCTGGCGAAGGCCGGCGGCGGCCACGGGATACCGGGCTGAGGGAGTGCCACGTCAGCTGTCCTCACCGGGCGGGGTCCAGCCGAGCTTGGTCAGCAAGGCGCGGGTCTGCTCGTCCAGCTCGACTACGCCACCGCCGATGTCGGCGGGGCGATCCAGGTCGATCGAGAGCAGCAAGTGCGGCAGCTCGCCGACCTGCCGGCGGAACCGAAGGACATTGACCGCGGGGAGCGGGCGCCCGCTGAACTCGACGGTAATGTCGTTGCCCATCACAGGCGCTCCGGCCAGTGCCAGGTGCCACCGCGCTTGTCGTCCTCGTCGTGCCCGACGTGAGTGTTGAAGAACAGGCCGGTCGGGTTGAGCACGCACAGGCTCACGCAGCCGTCGTGCTCGGGGTCGCCGTCGCCGCACAGCTCGGTGACCACGGCGGCCCGGCACTGCGAGGTGTACTCGCCACCCGGGGTGCCGTAGCTGACGTAGTGCACGATCCGGCCGACGCTCGGCTTGGGCTCGGACATCAGGCTGCCTCCAGGGCGAGCTGAGGACGCCATAGCGTCTCGGTGGAGTGGACGACGTAGCGGACGGCGTCCAGGGAGTGGTCATCGGCCTTGATCGGTGCGTCCTCGCCGCGCTCGCTGGCCTTGTCGTCCCAGCTGTAGCCGGGCACCTCGTCGAGGAAGCCCTTGCAGGAGCGGTGAACGCGGAGCTGGTCGCGGGCGATGACACCGGCCAGGGTGCGGATACCGGGGATCACGTCGTTGATCGCGTTGGCCACGTTGGACACCCCGTCCCGGTAGAGCTGCAACGAGAAGTCCGCGGCGCTCGGGTCGATGTAGAGCCACTCCGGGCGGATGCCGCGCTCGGTCTCGTGTGGACGGTCGGCGGTGGCCAGCCAGGTCCGGACGTTGTCGCTGTACTCGGGGTTGGTCAGCTGGCGGCGGGCCAGCTTGGAGTCATGCCGGTACTCGTGGGTCAGGTACAGCCGCGGGCGCCGGTCGGTGTCGTAGCCCAGGCCGAGGGCGAGGGCGGCGAAGGGGTTGGTGGTGCCGACGTCGATGCCGACGCCGTACCAGCGGTGGATGCGCGGGAGGATGTCGACCATGTGCCGGTCGGGGTTCCACGCCTCGTAGATCGCGCCTTCGGCCAGGCACCATTCGCCGAGGATGTTGCGCCGGTAGAACAGGCCGACGTTCTCCAGCTTCTGGTCCGCGACGAACTCCGGGCTCAGGGACGGGTTGTCGTCCATCGTGAAGTGCCAGCTGGCCAGGTTCAGCTCACCGGCGCGCAGGAGGTAGTGCTTGCGCAGCCAGTGCGCGGGGGAGTCCGGGTTGGTCGTGGCCAGCAGTCGGGCACCGGGGACGGACAGGCGGGCCAGCAGTTGCTGGAAGAACGCCTGCGGGATGAGGGTGGCCTCGTCGACGTAGGCGAGGCAGGCGGTCAGGCCGCGGAGCTTGCCCTCGGCCTTGGCGTCGTGGGCACCGAGCAGGTGCACGGTGCGGCCGAGGATGACCGCGGTGGTCGAGCCCCGGGTGTGGTGCACCTGGTTGGCCAGGGCACCGAAGAGGCTGACGTCCTGCAACGGCTCGATGATGTTGCGTTCGATGGTCTGGAGCGTCCGGCCGACGATGACCACCAGGCCGTGGTTGGGGGCGACGGCCAGGGCGATCAGGAACGCGATCAGGCTGGCGATGGTCTTGCCGGAGCGCACGGCCCCAGCCCAGATCGAGATGCGGACGCGGGCGCTGTCGGCGATCGAGCGGATCTGCTTGCGGGACAAGATCCGGGTGATCGCCTCAAGGTTCATCGTCGGGCACCGGGTCGTCGGCCGGCAGCTGCTCGGCGAGCCGGGACAGTTCACCTGCCAGCGCGCCAAGCATGGACTTGGAGGCGTCAACGCCGGGGTCGCTGTCGTGCTCGGCCAGCCGGAGCGACGCTGTGAGCGCGGTGGAGACCGAGCCCATGATGTCGCGCTGGTCGCGGAAGGACGGCTGCGGGACGTGCGCCTCGGCGAAGGTGTTGTCCTTCCCGCCGAAGCTGTAGACGTGTGCCCGCTCCCAGAGCTGGGCGCGGAGCCGGGCGGCGTCGTCGAGGAGGTTGTTCATCAGCTCGGCGCGCTTGGCCTTGGCGTCCACGACCCGGGCGGCTACCGCGACCTCGGTGGCCGAGCGGTCGAAGGACAGCTCCAGCTCCTTCGCCAGCTTCGTCACCGTGGCCGCGCTCAGGCCGGCCTGCTTGGCGATCTCGTTTCGGCCGAGCCCTTCGGCGTGCAGCTCGCGCACCCGCTCGCGGTCGGCGTCGGTGAGTTCGCGGCGGGCCACGGCGACCACCTCCCGATGCGCGCGACCAGTGGTCGCGACTGGTCGCGGCCGTCAGCCCTTCGCGGCGTCGGCGATCAGCTGGTCAACGAGGTTGGCGCGGGCGATGGCCAGGCGGATCTGGGCTTGGCGGGCCTTGGTGGCTCTGCGCCAGTCGCGGTGTTCGAGGGCCCGGTTCATCTCGGTCTCGGCCTGGTGGAGCGCGGCGTCGAGTTCGGCGAGGGTGGCGGGGCGGGGTTCGGGGTTGTGGAGCAGGCGCACGGCGCACCTCCCGGAACGCACGAACGGCCCGCGGGATGGGCGCGGGCCGTTCGTGGGCTGGGGGGCACAGTTGTGCCCACTGCACGCGATGATGACATGGACTGACCGGTCAGTGCAAAGGCCACAGGTTTGTGCAGGTCAGATTGTATATTCCGTTCTGGCTATGCTCCTGCGGCAGTCTGGCCGGTCAGGCGGGCCAGGGCGAGGGCGTACGGGTCGGTCTCGGTGGTGCGCTGGTCGGTGATGTCCCAGCAGGCGCGGTCAAGCACCCGGCGCGCGGTCTGCTCGTCGACGCCGAGGTGGTGGGCCTGCTGGTAGTAGACGGCTTCGGCTGCGGCCAGCTCGTCGAGGTTCATGGTCAGCGCCGGGGGCCGGGGAGTGGCGGCTCTTGCGCGGCGATGCGGGCTTCGGCGCTGACGGGCACCCAGTCCAGCACCGCGTGGGCGAGCTGGGTGGGCGGGACGAAGCGCGCGTCGTAGGCGGTGTGCTTGGCTGCTGCGGCCGCGGCACCGTCGAGCCAGTCGGCCAGCGGCGCGGCCAGCGCCGGGTGTGCGCCGAGGTGGGCTTCCCACTGCACCGGGCCGAGGGGGTCGCGTTGGCAGCGCTGGGCTTGCTCGCGCAGGCGCCGCGCCGCCTCGCGGTAGAGGCGGTCGCGGGGCCAGTGGTGTCGCGGTAGGTCGGGGTCGTCGTCGGTCTGCACGGTGCCATGGTCGCTCAGGTCGCGGCCGGTGGCATCCGGTGCTGGTCAGCGCCGGTTGCGTCGTAGCACCGTGATGAACGATGGCCCCCACTGGATGAGGCCGGTGGCGATGAACGCGGTCAGCGCAGCGGCGTCAACATCCCACAAGTGGTCCTGCCAGAAAGCGCCGTACGCCATCCGGAGCACCAGCCAGGTTAAGCAGGACAACGCGACCACCAAGTGGTAAGGGGGCTTGTACGGCATCAGCTTGCCTTCCGGGTGCGGTTCGCCGCGGCGACGAGCAGCTGTTCGACGTCGCCGACACGGTAGAGGGGCTGGGGTTGGCGGTCACCGACCGCGGGGAGCTGGCCGCGGCGGGTGAGGTGGCCGCGGGTGGCCCACTGCCGGATGCGGTGCACGGACAGGCCTGTGTCGTCGAGCAGGTCCAGACAGAGCACGGAGAGGGCGCGGGCGATGGCTGGGGCGGTGTCGAGGTGGTCGCGGGCGTGGGCGCGCAGCCACGCGCGGCGGTCGCCAGCGTCGTGCTCGGCGCCGCAGGCCCGGCAGGTGATCGAGCCGGTGACGTGGCGGCTGTACAGGTCGGCGGTGCAGTCCTGGCCGGTGTCGGGGTCGGGGGTGGCGCAGGGTCCGGCGTAGAAGCGGTCCGGGGCGCGGTCGATGGTGCGTTCGGCGCGGCGGACGACGTGGTTGACGTCGGCGACCAGCCGGGCCGCGTCTGGGCGGCCGACGGTCCACCGCGAGTGGTCGAGCAGCCAGCGGGCGGCGCCCTCGGTGGTGCGGTCGGCGACCTGATCGGCTCGCTGGAGCGGGCCGCTGTTCTGGTGGTCGTCATGGATGAGCAGCATCCAGCCGGTGATCACGTGGTGGAGCGCGGCCAGTGCCTGGGCGGCGTGCTCTCCCCAGGGCAGCGGGCGTTCGGCGTCGCGGGAGATGACGCCGACCGAGCCGGAGCCGATGCGGTCCAGGCGGGCCGCGGTGGTGCGCAGCTCGGCGGCCAGCCCGGGGGAGGGCCGGTGCTTGGCGTCGGGTGGGCCAGTGGCCACGGCGCGGAGCTGGGCGGCGAGCTGGGCGCGGTGGTCGTGGCAGAGGCCGGAGTTGGTGGGCCGGTCGCAGTCCTCGACAGGGCAGGTGCTCAACGGGGCCTCCCGGTGATGAACTCGGCGATCCGCTCCAGCGCGGCGGGCGTCGGCTCGTTCATGCCGACCGCCGGCCGAGCTTGCGGGCGATGAGGCGGGCGAGCAGGCCCGGGGTGGGGTGCTCGGCGGGGCGGTGCACCGCGGTGGTGACCGGCGGTGCGGCGGGCGGCTCCGGGCGGACCACGGCGATCCCGGCCGCCGCGGTCGCCGTGGGCGCGGACCGGTGCGCGCCGGTCGAGCTGCCGGTGCCGTCGAGCTGGCGGATGTTGTACTTCCCGGCCAGCCACAGGCGGTGGTGGCTGTCGCTGCACCAGGTCAGGCCGTCGGGCAGCACCATGTTGCAGGTAGGGATGGGGCAGCGGGTCGGGTCGGTGTGCATCACGCACCGTCCGGCGGGGTCCAGCCGAGCGCGACCAGCGCGGCGCGGGTGGCGTGATCGACGATCAGTTGCAGCTGGCGGTTCAGCTCGAACTTGGGGGTCAGCGCCAGCTCGATCGCCAGCGTGGCCGGCCCGTACTTCGAGATCTCCATCTCGCAGGAGGTGACCTTGGCGATCGGCTGGCCGTCGACCTTGAGTGTGCTGGCTCCCATGCCCTGGAAAGGGTCTGGGTGGGTATGGCTGTTCATTCACGCCTCCTGGGTGATGGGGGTGATCCGGATGTGGCAGCCGGTGTGCTCGCCCGGCTCGGCGAGGCGCTTGCTGGCGTGCAGCTGGATGACCTGGGCGTCGTCGGCCCAGACACCGGCGGAGGTGATGGCGTCCAGGACGGCGCGGGCGAGCTTGTCCAGGTCCGGGCGCCGGACCGCGGGCGGTGTGCGCCGCTTCGGGGTGCTGGCTGGGCGGCGGAGCACGAACTCCAGCCCGACTTGGACGGCGCACTGGAGCGGGGCGCGGGCGACCTCGCGGCCGTCGAAGGCGGTGGTGCGCCAGGCCTTGGCCAGTGCCTCACGGACGTCAGCTCGCCACGACGGGAGGCCGGCGGAGTCCTCGACGGGGCGCCGGTGGCCGAGGTAGCGCTTGCTGCCCTGCGGTGCGGGCAGACCGGCGACGAACAGGACCACCGCGGTGTGGCTGAGATCGTCCACAGTGGTCGGAGTGGTCCGGGAGGTCATGTCTGCTCCGTTCGTTCGCTGACGGGGAAGCCAGGGGCCGTTGCGGGGGTCTCTGGCTTGTGTTGATCAGCCGGGGGCTTCCAAGGGCTGAGGTGCCAGCCGGTGCCGCCGTAGCGGCAGGGGTAGGGGCGCATGTGCTGGCTGGGGTGGGCGAGCTTGGCGACCCGGCGCGCGAAGCTGCGGGTGCGGTAGGAGCGCCTGCCGCACGCACCGCAGGTCACCCAGGCCAACGCGATCTTCCGGCGGCCGGTCACGACTGGGCCGCCGCGGCCCGGCGGCGGTCTTCGCCGCGGAGGGTGACCCGGCGGCACATCTCCACCAGCCGGGAGGCGACCCGCTCGCCAACCGCGGCCCCAAGCTCGCGGGCCGGGATGTTGCTGGTGATCAGGGTCGGCAGTTCGTGCTCGTAGCGGTGGTTGATCAACCGGTAGTTGATCTCCTCAGTCCACTCCGACCCCTTGGCGGCCCCCAGGTCGTCGATGACGAGCAGGCGCGCGTCGGCGATCCGCTGAAACAGCCGTTCGGTGTCCACACGGGACTGGGGCCGCAGTTCGGCGTAGAGGTCGGCCGCGGTGGCGAACTTGAACGGGCACTGCGCACCGGAGATGGCCAGGGCGCGGACCGCGCCGTAGGCCTGGAAGGTCTTGCCGGTGCCGGTCGGGCCGAGGATCAGCAGGGACGGCCCGGAGCGCACCGACACACAGCCGACGTGGGAGCGCTCGACGGCCAGGTCGAGCAGTTCAGCGACCCAGGCCTGCACCGTGGGCTCGGTGGCGGCGGCTGTGGTGTAGCGCGGGGGCACCTTGGTGATGCGCTCGCGACCGCGCTCGATGTTCTCGGCGATCCAGACCGGGTCCAGGTCGAGGTGGGGGAACCGCTCAGTGAGGGTGGCGGGGGTGTTCACAGCAGCTCCTCGTCGTAGGCGTCGTGGTTGGCCGGGTTGGCCCAGGGCCGGTAGCCGCCGGAAACCGCGCGCAGGCCGGGGGTGTCCTCGTCGTCCCAGCGCCCGGCGTTGAGCCACGTGGCCGGGTGGGGGGTGAACTTCGGGTCCTGCCCGGCGCGCTGGGCGGCGAAGCGGGCGGCGCCGGTGAGGATCGCCTCGGGGGTGGCGTCCCGGAGTGCTCGATCCCAGGCCTTCCGTGCGGCGGTCTTGCCGACCTTGCGGGGGTAGATCGACCAGAATTCGTCGAAGTCCTCCCGGCGCGCAGCGTCGGGGGAGAGGGTTATTGGCTGGTTAAGATGGCTGGTTAGTAATGGCTGGTACACCACCTCTGACCTGCGGGTGTCACGGTCCTGGGTGCGTGACGTCACGGTGTCGGACCCCGTGACGTCACGGGGCGGGACACCGTGACCTACCGGGTAGGTCACGGTGTGGGACTGCGTGACATCGGGGTTGTCCACAGGGTTATCCACAGGTGCTGTCACGGTGTCCGAGGGCGTGACGTCACGCTCTCCCACTGCGTGACGGCCCACCTGCCCGGCGCGCCGGGCACGCCGTCGCCGTTGCCGCTCAGCATCGGTCGCACGCCGCCGCTCGATCCGCCGGTCGGTGATCGTCGGTCCGTCGTGGACGACGGTCAGGTGCAGCGTCCACACCGAGGTGCCGTTGAGGTCGCAGGTCTTGGAGATCAGCCCGGCGGCCTGGATGCGGTCGAGGGCGCGCTCGACGGTGGTGGTGTCGCTGTAGGTGGCCTGGGCCAGCTGGCGCACGCTGGGGCGCGCGCCGGTGCCGTCGGCGTTGGCCCACGTCGCCAGCGCGAGTAGGACGTAGTGCGCGGTCTGGTCCGGCTGCCCGTCGCTGCGCAGGATCGGCGGGACCGTCTTGGCCCAGCGAACCGGGGCGAAGACGGACACGCGGGTCACGCGGCCACCGAGCCGTTCTGCTGCCTGGCGGCCGCGCGCAGGCGCTGGACCGTCCGGATGGTGACGCCGAGCTTCCCGGCGATCTCGGGCACCTGGAAGCCGCGTTCGCTGAGGATGCGCACCGCCTCAGCCCGTTCACGCGGGCGCAGCCGGGAGGCCGGAATCAGGCCGTCCACGCAGAACTCGACGACGCGTGGGTCCAGCCGGGCGCGATCCGCTCCAATGTCCACAGTGGACGGTGGGGGCGGGGTGACCGCGTCGACACCGCCGAGCGGGCCGGTCCAGGCCAGCAGCTGCTGCGGGCTGCGGGCCGGGTCGACCATGGCGGCCAGGATCACCGTCAGGGTGACGTAGGGGTCGACCCCGGCGGCTGGGGTCACCGCCAGCGCGCGGCCGAGGGCCTCGCGCAGCTCGTCGGGGCCGTCGTCGTGCACCGCGGCCACGATGCGCGCGGCCAGCGGCACCATCTGCGTCGCGTAGTGCGTCTTGCTCGGCGTGGTGCTGGCCACGGGGGTTGTGCTGGTGCGGCGCATGTCCGCCTCCTTCCGGGGTGGTGCGGGTGGCCGCCGCAGGTCACGCTGCGGCGGCCACCGGGCGGTCACGGCGTGCTGGGTGCGGTACCGCTGATGGCCGAGACCACCAGGTCGCCGAGTTCGGCGGCGAGCGCGTCACGTCCGGCCGTCGGGTCGTCCAGCAGCAGCCGCAGGGTGGAGACGCTGATGCGGCAGCTCCGCTGCGTGCCCTGGCGGATGAGGTAGGCGGTGTGGAACTTGTTCGCGGCCGCCAGGCAGGGGTCGCAGGCCAGCTCCTTGTTGCTGTGGTGGCGCAGGTACCCGGCTCTGGTGCCGCACTGCGCACGGTGCTGGGTCGGGTTCATGAGGCGGTCCTTTCCGGCCGGGCCGCCGCCAGCGCGGCAACAGCGGGCAGGTCGTCCGGCATACCGGCCGCGCTCGACGGCCACGGTGCGCGGAAGACGAACCCGGCGTCGTCCAGCACGATCCAGTCGTGGCCGAGGGTCACGGTGTGGATCAGGGCGGGCGTGGTGGCCGGGTCGGCGGAGGCCGAGACGGTCCACCCGCAGCGCATAGCCTCGGCCGGGTTGGTGTGGATGTGGTGGTGGCAGGCCCGGCAGACGAGCAGGCCGTTGCTGGGCTCCCACCTGCCGCCCTGCGACCTGTTCTTGCGGTGCTGCCAGTCCTGCCCGCCGCCGGTGCACACGTCCATGACGCGGACCTCGCACAGCCCGGCGGCGCGCTCGCGGACGGTCCGGCGGGCGGCGTGCTCGTTCACGGCTGCCGCCGCTGCATCGTGGTGACCGTGGACGGGTCGAGGTGCTTGAGGTAGTCGGTGAGGTCCTTCTCGGTGGCGACCTCGATGTCGGCGCCACCGGACCAGAGCGTGAACTCCTCCCGGAGCTGGTTCATGTCCCAGCCGCGGCTCTGGGCCTGCTTCCACACCTTCGTCTTCAGCGCGGCGAGCTTGGTGGTGATCGGCGCACCGGCGTGCGGGTCGCGTTCGCCGGTGGGGATGGCGAAGCACTGGAGCAGTGCGATCCGGAATGCCACGGACATCGCCTTGCTGGTGGCCTTGTCCTGGGCGTCCATGGCCTCGCCGACCACGGTGGCGGTGATGTGGTCACCGGCGGGGCCGTAGAAGGTGTAGTCCACGGTGAGCACGACCCGGTTGTTCTTCCCGTCCTTCTCCATGGTCTTGTCGCGGACGGTGGGAATGATGACCACGCCGTGGTCCCGCAGCGCGGGTGCAACGCTGTCCAGCACGGTGTCGATGCCGCGGAAGGTGAAGCCGAAGTGGCTGTTGGTGTCCCGCTTCTTCACCGCGGTGACCTCGCGCATCACGGCGCCGATGAGCTGAACCACGGTCGGTGCAGCGGTGGACTGTTCGATCATGCGGCCACCGCCGAGGGCTTCGGCAGCGGCGTGCCGATCAGCTTCTTGAGCTTGTCCGACTGGACTGCGCGCCGGTACATGTCCAGCACGCCAAGGAAGATGTCGTGCTGCTCGGCCTCGGCCTGCACGGGGATCAGCTCGTAGTCATCGGGCTTGATGTGCAGGATGTAGTTGCCGTCGATCTCGGGCATGTCGTGTTCGGTGCCCTCGGCGTCGAGGTAGACCTCGGCGAAGCGGTAGGCGGCCAGCTGGAGTGCGTGCTCGCCGTAGACGCCGCGGCCGGTCTTCCAGTCCACCTGCACCGTGCCCCGCTGGTTGATGCGCTGGATCGAGTCGAGCTGCCCGGCGTAGAGGTGTTCGTAGGAGGCCACCACCGTCTCAGCGAGCACGGGCTCCGGCTGGTAGTCGTCGAGGTAGCGCAGCGCGCCCCGCACGTAGGGCGCGACGTCGTGCGGCACGTCCACCGCGTCGCCTGCGGCGAGCCGGAACACCAGGTCGTGCACCTCGGTGCCGCGCTCGGCCGCGCTGTCCCGGACCTGGTTCGGAAGGCCGGACAGGTAGTCGATCGTGGGCTGACGCCCGCCCTCGACCAGCATCGCCCCCACGGTGTCGAGGTGGTCGGCGACGTGCTCGGCCACGGTGCGCGCGGCCCAGCGCACCAACATCGGCTTTGGCAGGGCGTTGAGCGCGGTGGTCACGCCAACCGCGCGCCGTCCGTTGATCGTGTAGTAGTGGCTCTTCGCGGTGTCGACCCGGCGGATGCCGGCGTTCTTCACGGCAGCGGTGGTGTCCACTGTGGTCACTCCTTGTCGTCGTAGGGGGTGGCGGCGTCGGCGGTCCGCTCGTACCAGGCGTCCTCGGCGATCCAGGCCCGGTCAGCGGGGGAGAGCGGGGCGCTCACCGGGAGAGCCGCCGTGTCGGCAGCGGCGGGAGCCGGTAGGCATGGCCGCACGGCCGGTACACCCGGTAGTCCGTGTGCACGTACATCGCCCCGGGGAAGTCGCAAGCCGGGCAGGTGCGGCAGGTGACGATGTTCAGCGGTTCGCCGAGCTGGTGGGGGGCCGGGCTGGGGGCGGGGGCCCGCCCGGTCGACGGGCCCCCGGTCTCGCTCACTTCCGCTCCGTGCTGCGCAGCGGGTCCGGTGCGGTGCCCATCAGCATCGGCAGGTCCGGGCAGTCCTTGTGGATCTCTGCAAGAACCCGCTCGAACGCCGCGGTGACCACCACGTCGGGCCGGTGCAGCGCGTAGCCGATGTACAGGCGGCCACCGTCGATCCGGTACCGCAGCCGCGCCAGCAGGTCGGCGGGCTCGCTGCCCTCGAACACTGGCAGCCGCAACAGGAACTGCGAGGGCACCTCGATGTTGCCCTTGCGGCCCGCGGTGGCTGTGGTCTCCTCCGCGTAGGTGAGCTGGGTGTCGCCGGAGTCCAGCCGTACCGCGCTGTCGAAGCTCACGTTCCTCTTGGCGCGGAACGAGGTCGCGACCTCGATCATCGTGGCCGCGTCCGGGGACACCACGGTGTGGGCCAGGGACTCCAGCAGGTCGGCCAGCTCGTGCTGGCTCAGCAGCTTGCCGTCGTACTTCTGCCAGGTCTTCCAGTCCAGGTCGTGGACCAGATCCAGCACAACGCGGTGCTCGCGCCACCCGGCGGTCACGTGGCTGACGTGGTCGTCAAGGATCGCGGTCACAGTGGCGGCGGTGCGCTCGGCCCACAGGGTGGTGCTGGCGGGCTTGGCCAAGCGGTTGACGTAGGCGGCGAAGTGCTTGTGCTCACGCAGCAGCGCCTGGCCGCGCGGGGCCACCGGCTCGGTGAGGTGGTTCTCCAGGTCGGTGACAACCACGCGCTCGTCATGGCGGATGCGAGTGACCACGATCGAGGTGTCCGGGGTCAGCACGTAGGGCTCGACCTTGGTGGTGAGGCGGCCAAGCGCGGCGGCGGCCTCGGTGCCGGAGGCGGCGGTGTGCTCGTCGTCGTAAGGGTTCATCGGGCGGGCTTCTCCTCGGCGTAGAACAGCACGTTCTGGTTGGGGTCGTCGCGGCGCAGGCCACCGTCGTTGTCGACGAAGAAGATCGACGTGCCGCGCTCGCCCTTGGGCAGCTTCTTGGTGATCTGGTCGGTGACGATGACCAGACCGTCGTTCCCGGCCTGCGGCTTGACCGTGATGGCCAGGGAGACGGCCCCGGGCTTGCCGGTGCGCTTCACCTCGGCCACCAGCTCGTAGAGCGCGTCGGTCAGCTCACGGTGGGTGCGACCCCGGTTGGTCTCCATGAGGAACGTCGCGAATGGACGGCGGTCCTCTTCGGGTTGGGTGTCAGGCACTGCTGGTGTCCTCTCGATCGGTGTGCGGGACGTAGCGGGCGGCGTCGGGGCTCAGTGCCGGGTCGCCGTGCTCGTGGTCGATGCAGGCGGGCCACCAGGCCCGGACGTCGGTGCCGCCGCCGTGGGTGATCCGGGGCGGCAGCACGCCAGGGGACGTCGATTCCTGGCCCAGCACGCACTTCGGGTACGACCGGGCGTGGTACCGCAGCACCTGGCGGAAGCGGCAGTTACCGCAGCGGCGGCCCGGCGCCGCCCGGTCATCGGCGGGTGCGGCCTCGGCGTGCAGCCGGATGTGCCGGGCGAATGCAGCGCTGAGCGGGTGCGCACCGCCGGCCAGTGCCGCGGCCTGTCGCTGGGTCCGCCGCCGGTCGCCGCTGAGTGCTTCGGTGGGCACCGGTTCGACGTCGAACAGCGGTGCAGGCTGGTCGCGGCCGGTCATGACGCACACTCCAGCGCCTCGACCAGGTCGGTCTGCCGTGGTCGGCAGGCCAGCCGGGTCAGCAGGCGGTTGCGCCAGTCCAGCGCCCAGGGCAGGCAGTTGTTGCACCGCTGGCCGCCGCGGGGGTGGATCTCGCCGCAGATCGGGTGGTCCTCGTGGCGAGCGCGGTCGCTCCAGGACAGGGAATCTGCGGAGGACAGGAGGTGCCCGTACCGCAGCAGGCCGGTCGTTTTCACACCGAAGCCGTGCAAGCGGTGGATGCCGTGGGCGCGCAGGGCGCGGATGATCCGGTGCGCCTCCGCTGTGCCCTGCCTCCTGCACACCGAGCCCAGCGCTACCAGGGGTTCGCGGGTGAGGTCGATCCCGGCGCGGTCGTACAGCCCGACGCAGTGCTCGTACTCGGCCGGGGTGTAGCCCTGCACCACCGGAATCCACGGCAGTTCCGGTGCCAGCTCGCGCAGTTCGAGCACGCTGGCCACGGTGCGGCGCTGGTGTTCCTCGACGGACAAGCCGGTGCCCACGAAGGTCAAGGGGCCGATCTGTCCACCGTGGATCGCTTCGGGTTCGCACATCCAGTCGCGCGGTGCGCACCAGGCCAGGTGCCCGATCTCGTCGTGGTAGCGGCGGACCCGGTCGACGTAGCCCTGGGCGGTGCCGGTCCAGTGCCCGAAGCGCTGGATCATCGTGAAGCCGCCGGAGTCCAGCGCCCACCTGCCGCTGGCCTTTGGCAGGGTCATGCGGTCCTGGAGCCTGGTGTCGGAGATGAACAGCGGCACCGCTGCGGCTTCCAGCCAAGCCGGTTGGTGCGAGCCCAGCAGGAAGTCCAGTGCGGCAGGCCCGTAGTAGGGGCGCAGCGGCCCCCACACCCGGACAGCGTGACTGCGTACGAAGCACACGCCGGTGCCGTCGAGCAGTTCGAGCACCGGTTCGCCGCCGTGACGGCATCCGGTGTCGCGCCACAGGTCGCCGAGGGTGTCAGCCCACCGCCGGGCTCTCACAGCGCACCGTCCCCACGCTCGGCGAGCACCTTGCCCAGGTACTCGTTCATCAACTTGGACTCGCCCAGGGTGATCCGCCCACGCCGGAGACGCCGCTGCTCGGTGACCCGTCGGGCCATCTCCCGCAGCGCGGTCGACAGGCGGTTGAGGTCGTCCATCCAGTTGTTGACGTGCTGCTCGGATGTGCAGATCTCCCGGCTGAAGGCGTCGTCCAGGCGGCTGATTTCGGCGGCCAGCCGGTCCAGCTCCGGCTGCACTACCTGCATCAGCAGTTGCACGATGAACGCGTTGGAGACGTCGTAGCCGGGGAGTTGCTCAGCCAGCACGGCGGCGATGCGGTCCCGTAGGTCGGTGTCCGGTGTGGACGGTGCGGGGGTGCGCTCGGACAGCAGGGCGAATGCCTGCTCGACGGCTGGCTGAAGCCCGCGCACGGCCTCAGCGAGTGCGCGGACGTCGTGCTGCGGGGTCTCGGCGTTCACCGGGCACCACCAGCGGGCACCTCAACCGCGACCAGCCCGGCACGCTTCGCCTCCGCCGCGGTGCAGCACAGCACCTCTCGGCCCGGCTTGTCCGTGACCTCCAGCCCGTCAAGCGGGGACTCCTGGTCCTGCATCACCAGGCGCACGAACCGCTTGCCAGTCAGCAGGTTCTCCCCGGACGTGGGAGCCAGGACTGGGCTCCACCGCTCCTGAACCGGGTCATCGAAGTGGTCCCCGACCGCCCGGTACGTGCGGACCCACCAGTCGGCCTTGACCTTTCGCATCGGACGGTGCTTGGCGTGCTTGAGGATCGCGTCGTGCAGCGGGTGGGGGATGATCTCGGGGTCGGTCACTGGGTCCTCCAGTGCTCGCAGGTTTTGGGGGTGTGGCCGCAGTCGGGGCAGCGGCCGAGGAGTTCGGCGGGCAGTGCCGGTGGCGGCCAGCGGGTGTCGCGGCTGTAGCGGGCGGTGGTGGCCCGGCGGGTGAGCCGGGACCACCAACGCGGCGTCACGCGGAGTCCAGTTCGTCGGCGCGGTCACGCAGCTCGTGGACCACGCTCGACAGCGTCACGACCGATGCGGCACCCGGTGCAGTCAGCATGATCGTGTTGATCTGCTTCTCGAACTTGTCGGCCTGAGCACGTAGCTCGGCAGCGGCACTCGGCTGTAGTTCGGCGGTGAAGTCCGGGCCGCCGTGCGCCTTGAGCAGTTCGAGTGCAGTCCGTCCGCCGTTGTGTCGGCGCACCTGCCGCCGCATCCGCTGTCCGACCGCGACGTGCTCGATGAGGCCGCGCGAGAACAGGTGGACCAGGCGAGACACATCGTGAGTGCCGGTGACGACGAGCACCACCACCGGGTCCGGGCCGAAACCGTCAGCGGTCTGCTTGTCGTAGGCGCGGGACTCGTAGCTCACGCCGCACCGCCTTGTGGCCACACGTCGAGGACGCTCCACTCGGCGTCCGCGGCGATGTGCTGGCCGGGGTGGTTCTCGTCGCGGCAGCACTCGTACCGGTGGTAGGCCCGGCAGATGTCGCCCTCGGCCTCGGGAAGCAGGTCACCGACCACGAGGGTCGCGAGCGGGTCGACGCTCATCGGGCACCGTCCACAGTGGTCCGCATTGGCGGGACGTCCGCGCCCGGCAGTTCCATCAGGGGCTGGCGCATCAAGGCCTCGGCGTCCACCAGGCGGCGCAGCTTGTGCACCGGGACCTGGGTCGGCTTGTCGGTGAGCGTGAAGTTCGCGCGCAGCAGGTCAGCGGTGTCATCCGCGATGACTGCGACGATCTGGGTCTTGGTGTTGCCCAGCAACCCGTGGGCGTGGAGGTGCACGGACTCGCCTACCACCTGCGCGGTGAGCGATGGTGCAGCGAGCGTGTCGTGCCAGCGCAGCAGCGACGGCATGCTCTTGTCCTGGGGCCTGCGCACGTGGACGCGGAGCCCGTTGAGGTCGACACCGGCGCTCAGCACTTCGTGCTCGGCGAGCCGGTGCTGGTCGACGTGGTCGGCGAGGTCGCGGAGCAACGTGATTGAACGGTTCACGGGGTCCTCCTGGACACGACGATGAGGACGGCGCGGCCGAGGGCCGGCCCGGACCACCAGGCCCAGACCGAGATGCCAGCCAGCACCGGCACGAGCGAGGTCGCGAGGTCGCGGCCGAGGAGCGGGGCCAGCGCGAGCCACCAGGCCGCACCGACCGCGTAGGCCAGCGGGACACCGAGCCGGGTCGGGTTCACCGCGGCCGCCGGTTGGTGCAGCGGGTCGGCGCGACCCGCACCGGGTGCAGCAGCCGGGACACCACGCGCTGGGCCAGACCACCGACCGCGAGGGCACCGGACATCCCGGCGACCAACAGCAGCAGCACGGCCAGCGGCCCGGCGCGGTCGAAGTGCTCACCGACCACCGACAACGCGGCCCCGACCAGCCCGGCGCCGAGCACCGTTCCGGCGATCAGCGTCGCCACGTCGATGACCAGGTCCGCGCGCTCTTCGGCGCGGCGCAGCTCGGCGGGGGTCACCGGGCACCACCCGTCCGCGCCCACTGGCGCAGGGCGTGCGCAACGGCCGCGGTGGTGGCCATGATCGCGGCGGGCACCGGCCAGTACGGACCGGCCTCGGCGAGCAGCCGGAACACGCACCACCCGGTGAACCCGATCGCCAGCAGGCCGAGGAACGAGGCCGCAGCGGCCCAGATGAACTGCGCGCGGGCGAGCCAGCGCTCGGTGGGGGAGCCCCCGGCACGGCGGCCGGGGGCGGTCAGTCGGTGGGCGGCCATCTCAGGCTCCAAACCAGGGGTTCGGCTGCTCGGCGGGGGGCTGGTTGCGCTTCTCGATCTCGGCGCGGATCTCGTCGACGGACTGGCCGCCCTCGCGCTGGTTGTGCGTGTTGGCACGGAAGGAGGGCTTGCCCTCCGAGAGGTGCGGCTGGCGGCGGTTGACGTGGCGGTTGGCCTGGGTTTCGGACCCGGTACCGTTCTGCTTGCTGGCCATGGGAGGTCTCGTCTCCTCGTGGTCGGAAGCGGGTCGGTGGCTGTTGACGCAGCCCCGGCCCGCGCTGTTTGTGCGGGTCAGTCCTCGGTGATCGCGTCCGCGATCGAGTTCTTCGTGCGCGCGGCCCAGTCGGCGTCCGCGTGCTCGGCGACGCTGCGGGCGATCTCGGCGCGGAGTTCGTCAGGGCTGGTCACGGGTCAGTCCTCCTCGTCGTCGGTGTCGCGGAGCAGGTCGGAGACGGTGTTGATCGCCTTGAGGCGGATGGCCTCGGCGATCTCCTCGTCAGGGCTGGTCATCGGGATGTCCTTCCGGGAAGGCCGGGCCGGGTGCCGGACGGCGGCTGGGCGACACCCGGCCCGGGTCTGGGGTGCCGGGCTGGTCGTCGGGGGAAGCACGGCGACCAGCCCGGCGAGTCAGGCGGCGCGGCGGCCGAAGCGCGCGGGCTCGCCGCGCACCCACCGGTCCACGTCCTCGATGTGGACCGTCCAGGTGCAACCCGCGCCGTTGGGCTGGTAGCCCGCCAACTTCTTGCTCACGAGCGCGGACCACACGGTCTGTGGGTGGCGGCGGGCACGGAGGGCGGCTTCCTTGATCGTCAACCAGGGCGACGGCTCAGGCGTGGTGGCCGACTCGGTACTCATGCCGCGCTCGCCTGGCTGCCGCGCGGGACGCTGGCCCGCGGGGTACTGAGTTCGCTTCGCGTGCGGCCGAGGATGCGGCAGATCGCCCCGAACAGCTCCACGCCGGGCTGGCGGGCGCCCTGCTCGATCTTGCGCAGGGTGTCGATGTGGACCGGGCCGTGCTCGGCGGTGAGCCTGGAGTGGAACTTCCGGAGGGTCAGCTCCGCGTCCTCGCGCGCCGCCCGGATGGCGGGTCCGTTTGCTTTCGCGGTCTGCATGGGACGAACTCTAGGTCTGTTCTAGGTCTAGAACAAGTCTTGGATGGGCCTGTTACCTACCTTTGACCTAGGTAGTTACCCACAGAAGACCTAGGCCAAGTGGTTCAAAAGTCACCTCTAGGCTTGGAAAAGGTAGACAGCACCTAGTTAGGGTGGCCATCATTCGGACATGCTTCGGGGAACGATCGAGCAGTCGCAGCGTCTGGCCGCAGCAGTGCGTGCGCGCCGGGAAGAGCGGGGCTGGACGCAGGCTGACGTGGTGGCGCGGGGCAGCGTCAGCCTCGCCTCCGTGCAGGTGGTCGAGGCTGGGACGCGCACGAGCTTCCAGAACAAGACCGTCAACGGGCTGGAGCAAGGCCTCGGCTGGGCGCCGGGCAGCGTCCGCGCAGTGCTCGCCGGTGGCGCTCCGCAACTGCTGGAGGAGAACCCGTCAGCCGAAGTCGTCTCCGAGGACTTCGAGGTGCTGGGGCCTGACCCGGCTCAGTGGACTCCCGGCGCCGTGGTCGACACCCTCGGAACCCTGAGCCGGTTCTCGCCGGCGGCCTTCTGGGAGGGCCTGTACAACATCGCCGCTGCGCACCGAAAAGTAACAGGTCAAGACACGATTGACCGCGATGAGGCGGCCGCCAGCTAGGCCGAACGAGGGAACGTGCTCCCAGTTCAGTGTGACCGGTTGCACTCTAAAGAAGCTGAAGCACAGACTCCCAGCCTAGGCCGATCAGCGTCATCCGATCGGCGGAGGATCAGCCGTCTGGGAGGTACGGATGTCACTCCGGGTAGCCGTGTTGTGTGCGGCCCTCGTCCTATCAGGCCTGTGCATCGCCCTCGCCTACTACGCCGCGGTCCACCCCATGCAGGCCGGACCCAAGCTGGGGGCCATGGTCGTCGGCCTCGCCGCAGTGGTTGCTTGGTGCGCGTGGCTCGCCGCGACGAATCGTGCGGCTGCGGATCGCCGCGAGCGGGAACGGGAGGCGCGAGCGGCCGGCCGAGCGGCGCAGGCCGAGGCGCGGGCCGCCGAGCGTCACGCTCAGCTGCGCCGGGACGTGGCCAACGCCGCGCGCGAGTTGGCGCGCGCGAACGCCTACGACCGAGCGATGCGCGAGCAGGGCTTCCCGCCGCGTCACCTGCACTCGGTGGCCGGGGATTAAGCCACGCGGCCAGTGTGGGCCGTGCAGAAGAGGAGGGAGGAGAGGTGGCGAGTGTCGAAGAGATGACGCCGGGCAAGAACGGCAAGAGGCGCTGGCGCGCGGTGTGGCGCGACAGCGCCGGGAACAAGCAGAACAGCAAAGCCCCCTACTTCGACCGTGAAGGCGATGCCAAGCGGTACGCAAACGCGGAGGAGGATAAGGCGCGAAAACAAGCCGCGCGCGTGCAGGGGACGCTCCCGGCAACCACCAAGTGGGGAGTCTGGTGGGACCTGTTGGCTCCGAAGAGAGTGTCCGCGTCCGACACAAGCATCACGGAAAGATACATCGTTGAGGGGCATATTCGCCCCGTTTGGGGCGAGGTCCCACTTAATCAGATTAGCAACGCTGCTGTTCGCAACTGGGTCGAGGACTTGAGTTCGAAGTACTCGCCGGGGTACGTGCACCGCATCTTCTCAGTGTTCAATGTTTCAATTAAACGGGCACTTAAAGAGCCGATACTTGTCGCGTCCCCGTGCGTTGATGTTGGCCTGCCAAAGCGCAGCAAGCGCCCGAAGGCCTACCTTTCGGTCTCGCGAGCGGAGAAGGTCAAAGGGAAGATTAGCAAGGGTTACGAAGATGCGATTGATTTGGGAATGGAGACAGGTCTGCGGCCAGGTGAACTGTGTGGGCTTCACATTCACCGCGTGAATCGTGAAGAAGGTTACCTCGAAGTCGAAGAGGTTAGGGTCCGGCGAAAGCGTCTGATTAAACCAGTGCCGAAGGATCACGATACGCGGAAGATCTGGCTTACCTCCAAAGGAATGGAGATCGTGGACCGCCAACTCGACGGTCGCGACCCAACCCGCGGATGCGGCATCCCGCATGCCGACGGCAATCCCTGCCCAAGCGATGTGCTGCTGCGCACCCGGCGAGACCGGCCCCTCGATCCAGGCACGCTCGGCTACCACATCCGAAACGCCCTGAAGGCGCTCGGCTTGGCCACGATGGGCGGCTACGGGCTTCGCCGCGGAGCGTTCACGAAGCTGGCGGCCGGTGGCTTGAACCCGTTCCGGCTGGCGCGCATGGCTGGCTGGAAGGACATCAACCTGGCCAACGAGTACGTCCAGGAGACCGAGGACGAGCGGGCTGCTTTCCTTGCGGCAGCAGGAGATCCGCAGGCCCTGAGGGTGCTGCCCGGTGGCGCGGAGCTTGGGACAGGATCTGGGACAACCCCAGACTTGCAGCCGCTGAAAGCGGCTGAAGGAACCAGTGACAGAAAGACCGGCTGACCTGCCGGAACACCGGCGCAGACTGAGCTAGACTGAAAGCCGCTGAAAAACACAAAAGCCCAGGTCAGAGAACCTTAGCCACCTAGTTGTGGTGGCAGGAGATCGGCTCCTCGAACTTCGCCTGGGGGAACTGCTTGCGCAGCACCTCGCAGGCCAGCCGCATCATCACCGACCGGTTCCGGCGCGCGTAGTCCTGCGCCCAGTACAGGTCGTGCCGGTAGGCGGCCATCTGCGGGGTCTGCGCGATGAACACGGCCAGGTCGGGGTCGGGCAGCGCGGCGTTGTGCGCCAGGCCGCGGGCGACCTCGATGTGGTGCTGTGCCAACAGGTTCCCGATGCCCCGGGAACCGGAGTGCAGCATCAGCCAGACCTGGTCGTCCTCGTCGAGGCAGACCTCCAGGAAGTGGTTGCCACCGCCCAGGGTGCCCATCTGGCGCAGCGCCCGGTCGGTCTCGTTGCGCACCGCGGAGGTGAGG
The DNA here is from genome assembly GCF_023897065.1 of Crossiella sp. SN42. Taxonomy (GTDB): domain Bacteria; phylum Actinomycetota; class Actinomycetes; order Mycobacteriales; family Pseudonocardiaceae; genus Crossiella. The sequence continues at coordinate 346,272 of NZ_JAMHIV010000002.1, read as the reverse complement.
TTGTCGAAACCGGCCCAGAACTGCTTCCAGTCCTGTGCGTCCTTGTTCCCGAAGGCGGTTTCCTTGTGCATGCCGAAACCGACCGGCACCGCCTTCTCGATCCCGGACCGCAGGCGGCGCAGGTCATCCGGCAAGTCGTTGGCGCGCAAGGAGGTGCGGACCGCGGTCATGCCGCAGCCGATGTCCACGCCGACCGCGGCCGGGGACACCGCGCCCTGCATCGCGATCACCGAGCCGACCGTGGCGCCCTTGCCGTAGTGGACGTCGGGCATCACGGCGACGTGCTTGTACACCCAGGGCAGCGCCGCGATGTTCTGCAGCTGACGCATGGCCTGGTCCTCGACCTCGGCGGCCTTGGTCCACAGCCGGATGTCGACGTGCCTGCCAGGGATCACGTCTCCCTGGAACGACTTCTGTGCCATGCGTTAGAGGCTAAGGGCGGTGGCGGGAAACCGCTCGTGAATAAGTGAAAGGCCCGGTTCGCGCGGGGTCGGGGTCACCGCGCGAACCGGGCCTGGCTCAGTGCCTCAGTCGGTGCCGAGCACGCCGTCCCTTCGGCGCGGGATGCCCAGCGGGTTGGCGTCCTGGAGCTCCTGCGGCAGCAGGGCGTCCGGCCAGGACTGGAAGGTCACCGGCGCGATCCAGCGGCGGATCGCGGTGGCGCCCACCGAGGTGTGCAGCGCGGAGGTGGTGGCGGGCCACGGACCGCCGTGGTGCTGGGCCCAGCTCACCGCGACGCCGGTCGGCCAGGCGTTGAACACCAGCCGGCCCGCGATGCGGCGCAGCACGGTGGACAGCGCGCCGGCCGCCTCGTGGTCGCTTTCCGCCGCGTGCACGGTCGCGGTCAGCGTGCCCGCCAGCTTGGCCAGCACCGGAACCAGCTCGGCCGGGTCGGTGTAGGTGACCACGATGCCTGCCGGGCCGAAGCACTCCTCGCCCAGCTTCTCCTGGTTGGCGGCGAAGTTCGCCACCGTGGTGCGGTACAGCCGCGGCGCGACCGTCCAGCCGCCCTCGGGCGCCTCGCCGGCCGCGACCAGCTCGACTCCCTCCGCCGAGGCCAGTCCGTCCACAATGGACTCATACGAGTCGCGCATGCGGGCGGTCAGCATCGCGCCGCCGTTCGCCCCGCCGATCGCCTTGCCGAGAGCGTCCACAATGGACTCCGGTGCGAACACCAGGCCCGGGTTGGTGCAGAACTGGCCGACGCCCATGGTGAGCGAGGCGGCGAAGCCGGTGGCCAGCTCCTCGGTCTGCTCGGCGGCCGCGCCGGGCAGGATCACCGTCGGGTTGACGCTGCCCAGTTCGCCGTAGAACGGGATCGGGTCCGGCCTGCCGACCGCCAGGTCGAACAGCGCCCGCCCGCCACCGGTGGACCCGGTGAAGCCGACCGCCTTGATCTCCGGGTGCTTGACCAGCAGCGAACCGGCAGGCGTGCTGTAGACGATGTTGAACACCCCGGCGGGCAGCCCGGCCGCGGTGATCGTCTCGATCAGCACCTCGGCGGTGGCCACCGAGGTGTTGGGGTGCGCGGAGTGCGCCTTCACCAGCACCGGGCAGCCCGCGGCCAGCGCGGAGGCGGTGTCGCCACCGGCCACCGAGAAGGCGAACGGGAAGTTGCTGGCGGAGAACACCGCGACCGGGCCCAGCGGTTGCAGCATCCGGCGCAGGTTGGGTCGCGGCGGGATGATGTCCGGGTTGGGCGAGTCGATGGTGGCCTCGGTGTAGCTGCCCTCGCGCAGCACCTCGCCGAAGAGGCGGAGCTGGTTGGTGGTGCGCTTGAGCTCCACGGTCAGCCGGGGCACGCCGAGCGCGGTCTCGGTGTCCGCGATCTCGATCAGCCGCTCACTCCGCGCGTCCAGCGCGTCCGCGATCTGCTCCAGCACCTCGGCCCGGCGCTGACCGGAAAGCCCGGCGAAGACCGGGAAAGCCTCGGCCGCGGCCTTGGCCAGCCGGTCGACCTCGGCCTCCGGGGTGGCTGGGACCGGCTCGCCGTAGGTGGCCCCGGTCCTCGGGTTGTAGCCCTGCACGCCCTGGACGGTCACCGTCCGGCCTCCTTCTTCGCGGTGTCGTAGTCGGCGGAGCACCAGATGCCGCCAACGAGGTTGTGCGGCGGCGCGGTCACATCCGGCTCGCCGTGCTCGGCGATCAGCTCCGCCGCGTAGGTCTCCGAGTCGTCCTGGGAGACGTAGCCGATCGCCTTGGCCTCCTCCAGGGAGAACCAGCGGCGGGTGTTGTCCGAGACGCCCCACAGCACCCGGAAGCCGGGGTCCGGAGTGGACAGACATGCCTCGAAAAGCCTTGCCCCGTCGGCGGGGGAGAGCCAGGTGGAGAGCATGCGCAGGTCCTTCGGCCGCTCGAAGCAGGAGCCGATGCGCACGCACAGCACGTCGATGCCGTATCGGTCGGCGTAGTGGCTGGCGATCGCCTCGCCGGCCACCTTGCTCACGCCGTAGTTGGTGTCCGGGCGCGGGAAGGCGTTCCCGGCCACCTCGCCCTCGGCGCGCGGCGCGAAGCCGACCGCGTGGTTGGAGCTGGCGAAGACCACCCTCGGCACGCCCTGCCGCCGGGCCGCCTCGAACACGGTGTAGGTGCCGTTGATGTTGACGTCCATGATGTCCGCCCACGGCCGCTCCAGGCTGTGCCCGCCGAGGTGGATCACCGCGGACACCCCGGCGCAGGCCGCCTCCATCGCCGCCAGGTCGGTCACCGAGGCCGTCACCAGCTCGACCGCCTCGCCCTCACCGGCTGGTGGCTGCTCGGCGATGTCCAGTAAGCGCAGGATGCGGCCTTCGCGGGCCAGGCGCGGCCGCATCAGCGTGCCAACGCCACCGGCCGCGCCGGTGATCAGAATGCGTTCGGTCACTCCGAAGCCCTTCGTGCGTCAGGGAATTGACTGTCCTGAATGGACGGTGCGCCGGTGGCCGGGCTCACAGCGGGGTGAGGCCGGGCTGGCGGAGCAGCTCGGTGAGCGTGCGGGCCGCGCCGAGCAGCGCGTCCACGATCTGCTTCTCGTGCTCGGGGGTGAGCCGGGCGACCGGCACCGAGCAGCTCATCGCGTCGGTGACCGGGTTGCGGTAGGGCAGCGCGACCGCGAAACAGCCCAGGCCGGGGGTGTTCTCCTCGCGCTCGAAGGAGTAGCCGACCCGGCGGAACTCCTCCAGCTGGGCCAGCAGCGCGTCCCGGTCGGTGATGGTGTTCGCGGTCAGCGGCGTGATCGCCTCCGGCACCAGCACCGCGGCGTCGGCGGCCGGGCGGGCGGAGAGCAGCGCCTTGCCCAGCGCGGTGCTGTGCGCGGGCAGGCGGCGGCCGACGCGGGAGACCACGCGCAGGTGGTGCTCGGACTCGCGGCTGGCCAGGTACACCACGTCATCGCCCTCCAGTCGGGCGAGGTGGACGGTCTCGTTGATCTCCTGCCGGACCTGCTCCATCACCCGGATCGCGGTGCGCACCACGGGATCGTGGTCCAGGTAGGAGGTGCCGACCAGCAGCGCGCGCACGCCGATGCCGTAGGTGCCCCGGTCCGGTTCGACCTCGACCCAGCCGCGGTTGACCAGGGTCTGCAGCAGCATGTACAGGCTGGACTTCGGGTAGTTCAGCTCCCGGTGCAGCTCGGTGAGCGTCAGCCTGCGGTCGAAGGAGGCGAGGACCTCCAGCAGCTCCACCGTGCGGTCGGCGGACTTGACCGCCGCCGGGCGGGTGGGGGCGACCGCGGCGTCCTTGACGGCTTCCGTCATCTCGGCCTCCAGGTCCGATCGGGTTCTCCCGTGCCGCCCTCTTGACAGGCGCACGGCTTGATTTTTACAGTCCGGCAGCAAGGTTCACAAGTACGACTCAGATTCACATATCTGAACGGATCTGTCCAGTGGGCAGTTCGGGTGAACCCACCACCGAAGTCGAATGGAGCCGGGCATGCAGCGTCGCACCGCCAGAACACGCGTCGCGTTCGCCGCGGGCGCGATGGCCGTTGGGCTGGTGCTCTCCGCCTGCTCGGGTGGCGCGCCGCAGGGCGATCCGAACGCGCCGATCGAGGTGTGGACGCGCAGCCAGGACGACACCAAGAAGGTCTACGAGAAGATCTTCAAGGCGTTCACCGAGAAGACCGGCATCCCGGTCAACTACAACCCGCCGCCCTACAACGACTTCGACAAGCGGGTGCAGGAGCGGGCCCAGGCCAAGGACCTGCCGGACCTGGTGATCACCGACACCGGATCCCTTGGCCCGTACCGCAAGCAGGGCTTCCTCCTGGAGGTCGACCGCAACGCCTTCGCCGGCCAGGCCGACCTGGTCGAGCGGGCCTGGAACAACGGCAAGACCGCTGACGGCAAGTACTTCGGCGTCCCGTTCTCCACCCAGGCCCAGGTGCTGCTGGTGCGCAAGGACTGGCGGGAGAAGCTGGGCAAGCCGGTGCCCAAGACCTGGGACGAGCTGGCCGCGCTGGCCAACGACTTCACCACCAAGGACCCCGACGGCAACGGCGACGCCAAGGACACCTTCGGCATCGTCGCGCCCGGCTCCACCGACCGCGGCTACCTGGCCTGGTGGGCGGCCAACTACATCTGGCAGGCCGGCGGCGACATCCTCAGCGAGTCCGGTGGCGAGTACAAGGTCGCGGTGAGCTCCGCGCAGACCGTGCAGGCGGTGAACTGGCTCAAGGGCCTGTTCTGCGACAGCAAGGTCACCCTGCCCAACGCGCTGACCATGGTCACCAACGACGCGCACAACTACTTCGAGCAGGGCAAGGCCGGCATCTACCTGACCGGGCCGTACATGTTCACCCGCTTCGACAAGTCGCCGGGCAAGGACAAGTACGAGGTCATCCCGTCCCCGGCCGGGCCCAGCGGCTCCACCGTGCTGGGCGAGGGCGAGGTCATCTACCAGATGGCCGGTTCGGTGAAGACCGCCGAGCAGGAGAAGCTGGCCGAGTTCCTGGTCTCCCCGGAGGCGCAGCAGCTGGGCATGAAGCCGGAGTCGGGCCAGCGCCCGGTGGTGCGGCTGTCGGTGAACAAGAACGTGGACATCAACGCGGTGTACCAGGACCCGCGCTGGGACACCGTGGCCAAGGTCTACGCCGACAGCGCCCGGCCGTTCCCGAACGTGCCCAACTTCCAGCCCTTCCGGCAGCAGACCGCGGAGACGCTGAACAGCCTGTTCGCCAAGTGCGGCAACGATGTCGCCGGTGAGCTGAACAAGCTCGCGGGCAACCTGGACAAGGAGCTGAAGTCGCAGAAGGCGGTTCAGTGACCATCACAGACGTGGGCTCGGCGGCTAGTGGCGGCGGTGCCGTCGAGTTCCACACCGCGAGGCGGCGCCCTCCTCGGCGCCGCCTCGCGGTCACCATGGTCCCGTGGCTGTTCCTGCTGCCCGCGCTGCTGCTGTTCCTGGTCTTCAAGTACATCCCGATGGCCGAGGGCATCCGGCTCAGCCTGTTCGAGGTGCGCCCGTTCCTGGGCGACCTGTGGATGGGCCTGGACAACTACGCCAGGGTGCTCAGCGACGAGCGCTTCCACAACGCGCTGAACAACACGCTGGTCCTGGCCGTCGGGCAGACCGCGGGCGCGATGCTGATCGGCTTCGGCCTGGCCCTGCTGCTGGAGGGCACCGCGCGCTCGCTGTGGTTCGTGCGCTCGGCGGTGTTCCTGCCGGTGGTCGCGGCCACCGCGGTGGTCGGTGAGATCTGGCGGCTGCTGTACTACCCGGCCGAGGGCGGCTTCCTCAACTCGCTGCTGTCCTGGGCAGGCCTCGGCCCGTCGACCTTCCTGGACCACCCGGACACCTCGCTGTGGTCGGTGATGGCGGTGGGCATCTGGAAGGGCGCGCCCTACGACATGGTGATCCTGCTGGCCGGCCTGGCCGGGATCGACCGCCAGCTCTACGAGTCCGCCGCGATCGACGGCTGCACCACCTGGCAGCGCGTCCGCTACATCACGCTGCCCGCGCTGCGCCCGGCGATCACGATTCTCCTTACCCTGGCCTCGATCCGCGGCCTGCGCGTGTTCACCGAGGTCTACGTGCTCACCGGCGGCGGTCCCGCCGGTTCCACCGACGTCTGGATGACCAGGGTGTTCTCCCTCGGTTTCGAGACCAGCGAGCTGGGCGTGGCCTCGGCCGGGTCGGTGGTGCTGTTCCTGGTGACCCTGCTGCTCACCCTGTTCGTGCAGCTGCTGCGCCGGCGTCGGGAGGCGTGATGACCACCACCGAGCTCCGTCCGGCCACACCGTCCACTTCGGACTCCCCGGCCTCGGTGCGCAAGCCGATCGGGGTGGCCCAGCGCTGCGAGACCGCGCTCGGCTGGGCGGGCCTGCGCGCCTCGCCCGGCGGCGGGATCGGCCGGATCCTGTTGTGCGTGGCGGTGTTCCTGGTCTTCTGCGGGCCGCTGATCACGGTGATCTCCGGCGCGTTCGACTTCAGCCCGGACCCGACCAAGCTGTCCCTGCTGCCCAACCGCCCGTCGCTGGTCAACTTCGACGTGGCCACCGAGAAGGGCATCTGGGGCTACCTGCTCAACTCGCTGATCATCGCCGGTGGCGGCCTGCTGCTCCAGGTGAGCGTCAGCGTGTTCGCCGCCTACGCGCTGGCACGCAAGAAGTTCCGCGGCCAGGCGATCGTGATGCTGGCCATCCTGACCACCATGATGCTGCCGGAGGAGGTCATCGCGATCCCGCTGTCGATGGTGATCGGCGACCTCCCGCTGCTCAACCTCAGCCTCAAGGGCACCCTGCTCGGCGTGATCCTGCCGTTGGGCGCCTGGGGTTTCTCCATCTTCGTGATGACCGAGTTCATGCGGGAGATCCCGCTGGAGCTGGAGGAGGCCGCCCGGGTCGACGGCGCCGGCGAGCTCCGGATCTTCGCCCAGATCGTGGTGCCGCTGTGCCGCCCCGCCCTCGGCGTGGTCGCGGTGTTCGGCTTCACCATGATCTGGGACCAGTACCTGCTGCCGTTGATCGTGGCCACCGATCCCGGCGACTACACGCTCACCGTCGCACTGGCCACCCTGCGCTCCGACGACATGGTCGGGCCTGGCGTGGTGCTGGCCGGTGCGCTGCTCGCCCTGGTGCCGAGCCTGATCGTGTACCTGTCATTGCAGAAATCGTTCCTGCGCGGCATCACCAGTGGTGCTGTGAAGGGATAGGGGACCCTGTATGAGTTCCCGCCATCGCCGGTCTCGACGTCGTGAGGTCTGACATGCAGCTGGATGGAGTTCTGTTCTTCCCGGTGACCCCGTTCACCGGGACCGGCGAGGTGGCCGAGGACGTGCTCGCCGAGCACGTCAAGCGTGGGGTGGACGCCGGGCCAGGTGGCGTCTTCGTGGCCTGTGGCACGGGCGAGTTCCACGCGCTGGAACCGGGTGAGTACGAGCGCGTGGTCCAGGTGGCGGTGGAGGCCACCGCGGGCCGGGTGCCGGTGCTGGCCGGCGCGGGCGGTTCGCTGCCGCTGGCCAAGCAGTTCGCCGCCGCGGCCAAGCGGGCAGGCGCGGACGGCCTGCTGCTGCTCCCGCCGTACCTGGTGGGCTCGCGGCCGGAGGGCCTGGCCGAGTGGGTGCGCCAGGTGGCCGGGAGCACCGACCTACCGGTGATCGTCTACCAGCGCAACAACGCGATCTTCACCCCGGAGACCGCGGTGGAGGTGGCCAAGCTGCCCAACGTGGTCGGCTTCAAGGACGGCCTCGGCGACCTGGACCTGATGCACCGCATCGTGCTCGCGGTCCGGGCCGAGGTGGACACCCCGTTCCAGTTCTTCAACGGCCTGCCCACCGCGGAGATGACCGTGCCCGCCTACCGCGGCATCGGCGTGGCGCTGTACTCCTCCGCGGTGTTCTGCTTCGCCCCGGAGATCTCGCTGGCCTTCTACCGCGCGGTCGAGGCCGGGGACACCGAGAAGGTCGGCGCGCTGCTGCACGGCTTCTACGGCCCGCTGGTGGCGCTGCGGGACAAGTCCCCCGGCTACGCGGTGTCGCTGGTGAAGGCCGCGGTCAAGCAGCGCGGCCTGGACTGCGGCGGCGTGCGCGCCCCGCTGACCGACCCGGTGCCGGAACACCTCGCCGAACTGGAGAAGATCGTGGCGGCCGGACTGGAGCTGGTATGAGCACGGGCACCCGGATCCAGCGGATCACCATCACCCCGATCGCCTTCCGCGACCCGCCGCTGCTGAACTCGGCGGGCGTGCACGAGCCGTGGGCGCTGCGCTCGATCATCGAGGTGGTCACCGAGGACGGCGTGCTGGGCCTCGGCGAGAGCTACGGCGACGCCGGGCACCTGGCCAGGATGGAGCAGGTGGTGCCGCGCCTGATCGGCGTGGACGTCTACGCGCTCAACCGGATCCACGCGCTGGTGGCCGAGGGGCTCGGCGGCGCGACCGGCTGGGACCACCACGGCCTCACCGGTGACTTCACCTCCGGCGGCACCGTGGACCGGGTGTTCTCGCCGTTCGAGGTGGCCTGCCTGGACATCCAGGGTCACATCCTGGGCCGCCCGGTGCACGACCTGCTGGGCGGCAAGGTCCGCGACGCGGTGCCCTACAGCGCCTACCTGTTCTACAAGTGGGCGGGGCACCCCGGCGCCGAGGACGACGAGTGGGGCGCGGCACTCGACCCGGCCGGGATGGTCGAGCAGACCCGGAAGATGTTCGCGGAGTACGGCTTCGGCTCGATCAAGCTCAAGGGCGGGGTGTTCCCGCCCGAGGAGGAGATCGCCGCCATGCACGCGCTGCGCGAGGCCTTCCCCAACCACCCCTTGCGGATCGACCCGAACTGCGCCTGGTCGGTGCCGACCTCGCTGCGGGTGGCCAAGGAGCTCGACGGCGTCCTGGAGTACCTGGAGGACCCGACCCCCGGCATCGACGGCATGGCCGAGGTGGCCAAGCAGGCCACGATGCCGTTGGCCACCAACATGTGCGTGGTCTCCTTCGACCACCTGCCCGAGGCGGTGGCCAAGGACGCGGTGCAGGTCATCCTCTCCGACCACCACTACTGGGGCGGCCTGACCCGCTCCCGGCACCTGGGCGCGATCTGCGAGACCTTCGGCATCGGGCTGTCCATGCACTCCAACTCGCACCTGGGCATCAGCCTGACCGCGATGACCCACCTGGCCGCGGCCACGCCGAACCTGTCCTACGCCTGCGACACGCACTACCCGTGGAACGCGCAGGACGACGTGGTCGAACCCGGGGTTGTGTCCTTTGTGGACGGTGCGATGCCGGTGCCGACCTCGCCGGGCCTGGGCGTCACCCTGGACCGCGACCAGCTGGCGCGGCTGCACGAGAACTACCTGAGCTGCGGCCAGACGGTGCGGGACGACACCGGCTACATGCAGAAGTTCCAGCCTGACTACGAGAGGAAGCGGCCCCGGTGGTGACCTCCGTAGCCCACGCCTACCCGTGGGACATCATCGGCGATCCCGGTGCGGTGCGACGGATCCTCGACCTCGGGGTGGACGCGGTCGCGCTGGCCGCCTCCTACCACACCGTGCGGGCCGCCACCCCGCTGCACCCGGAGCACCGCCTCGTCGACGCCCGGCACGCCGCGCTGTACGTGCCGGTCCGCGAGCAGGCCTGGGGCGGGCGCAGGCTCACCCCGGCCGAACCGTCCTGGGTGGACGGTCCGGACTCCTACGGCCAGGCCCGGGACGCGCTCAAGGCCGCCGGCCTGCCGGTGTACGCCTGGACCGTGCTCACGCACAGCAGCCGCCTCGGCGACCTCGCACCAGAGCTGGTGGTGCGCAACGCCTTCGGCGACCGCTACCCGTACGCGCTGTGCACCACGCAGCCGGAGGTGGTGGAGTACGCGCTGACCCTGGTGCGCGAGATCGTCGAGCAGGGGCGGCCGGACGGCGTGGTGCTGGAGGCCTGCGGGCCGCTCGGCTTCTTCCACGGCGGGCACCACGAGAAGACCGAGGGCGGTGACTGGGGCAAGGTCCGCCAGGCGCTGCTGTCGATCTGCTTCTGCGCCGCCTGTGCGGCCCGCTACACCGAGGCCGGTATCGAGGTGGACACGCTGCGTGCCCAGGTGCGCACCGCGGTGGACGCGGGCGAGCCGGACAGCGTGGAGTCCGCGCTGGGCGTCGAACTGGCCAGCGCGCTGGCCGCCGTACGGACCAGTGTGGTCGCGCGACTGCGCGCGCTGCTGGTCGGCGAGGTCCGCGAGCTGGCGCCGGAAGCCAGGGTCATCGTGCACGCCAACGCCGACCCGTGGGCCACCGGTCCGTTCGCCACCGCCGCACCCGAGCTGGGGGTGGAGGTGGACGCGGTGGTGGCCATGTGCTGGCCCGGCCCGGAAGCGAGCATCCCCGGTATCGAGGCGCTGCGGAAACTGGCCCCGCAGACCAGGATCGCCGGCTACGTGCTCGCCCTGCCGCCCAAGCCGATCGACGCCCCGGCCATGCGCGCGGAGCTGGCCGCACTGGCCGCGGCCGGGGTGGAGGAGTTCCACCTCTACCACGCCGGACTCGCCTCCGGGGCCAGGTTGGCCGTGGTCCGGGAAGCACTGGACTCGCTGAGGTAGCGCCCTGACGCCTGCCCCGGCGATGCCGTGGGATCGACCGCTCCTGCCGGGCGGTCGATCCCACGGCTGTTTTTCTGTTTAACCCGCGCGTGCAACCCGCCGTGGCTACCGTTCCGTCCTGTGCACATGAGACGTCTAGCAACCGTGGTCGGCGCCGGGGCGGCGCTGGTGCTCGCACTGAGTGCCTGTGCGGAGCCCACGGCGGGATTCGGCGGACAGCCGACCCCGCCGCCCTCCTCCTCCGCCCAGCAGCCGACGTCAGAGGCAGGACCCGAACCCGAACCGCCGCAGGGCGGAAAACCGTTGGCGAAGAACAAGGCCGATCTGTCAGCGCTGCCCGCGGACTTCCCCAAGCGGGTGTGGACCGAGGGTGACGGCAGCGTGGTCGGCACGTTCGGCAAGGAAGGCGGCTGCAGCAAGGTGCGCGCCGACCTGACCGAGCAGACCGACACCGCGGTGAAGATCACCCTGGTGGAGACCACGCCGGCCAACAGCGAGGCCTGCACGATGGACCTGCGCTTCCCGCCGGTCACGGTGAAGCTCGCCAAGCCGTTGGGCGAGCGCACGGTCAGCGTGACGGCCAAGCAGGAGACCAAGTAACCCGACCACCCACATGCACGGCGCCCCGGCAGGCGCGGACCCCAGCCGGGGCGCCGTGTTGAGTCAGCTCTGCGCCCAGAACGCGACCGAGGCGCTGGCGGCGATCGTCACCGCCCAGCAGGCGAGCAGGGACACCCGGTCCATCACCTGCCAGAAGCGGTGGGCTGGACCCCAGGACAGCCGTTCCACCGGTGACTCCGTTGGCACGCCGAGGCTTTCCAGCGCCGGGCGGAGCGGCCGGTCGGACAGGTCGGTCCCGGTCGCGGCGAGCAGCAGCGCGGTGCGCGCGGTGCCGGAGAGCTCCGGCCACGCGCCGGCCGTCAGCTGAGGCGCCTGTTCCGCCGCCGGGCCCAGTGTGTCCAGCCGCCGCAGCCACCGGTCAGTCCACTGTGGAGTGAGCGGGACCGCCACGCCGCGTTCCCGTTCCCAGGCCAGATCCCGCTCACTCTGGGCGAGGACCTCCGCGCGCAGCACCGCGATCCGCTCGGCCACCGGCAGCGCCCGCACCTCCGCGGGCGGCAACGTGTCCAGAATGGACGCCCAGGAACGCGGCAAACCCAGCTCCAGCACCAGATCCGCCTCGGTCGGCTGCGCGTACCGGTCGAAGGCCGCCTCCAGCCGGTGCGCGGGCGCGACCCCGGCCCTGGCCAGCGCGCGGACATCGTCGAAGGTGACCCTGGTGACCGTGGGCGCGTGCCGCTGCGCGGGCAGCTCCTCCCGCGGCACGCCCAGCCACTCGAACGGCAGCGTCCCGGTCCGGTCCTCGGCGCTGGGCGGCAGGTGGTACCCCGGCACGCCCACCGCGCCCCGCCGGTCGCGCAACACGTAGCCGGGCAGCGGGCCGGGTTCGTCGTCGTCCTCGTCCCAGGCCGTGATGTTCGCCGGGTCGGCCTGCCCGGCCGCGTCCAGTACCCGCTCGGCCGCGCCTTCCACCGCCACCGCCCAGGACCGCTGCCAGATCTGGGTTTCCGCGCTGTGCAACCAGGTCACCGTGGCCGGCGCCGGACCGGTGACGTCCTCGTCGCCGGCGCGGACCAGCCCGATCCGCTCGGGCTGGCGGACCAGCCAGGTGGTCGGGTAGGCGGGCCGCCGCCCGTAGGCGAAGGCCACCGTGGCGAGCACGGCCAAGCTGGCCACCACCAGCAACCAGGCCCAGCGCGGCAGCACCAGCGGCTGGGCCATCAGCACCAGCGTGGCCACGCCAAGACCGAGGTACCGGCCGACCGGCCTGCCCTCGGGTTCGCCATGGCTGAACGGCACCGCGCCCTTGGGCAGCCAGCGGTAGCTCGGGAACTTGCGCACCGCGACAGTATGCGGTCACCACCCCCGCGCGGGCAGCCGGATATCGGCTCAGCCGGGTTTGCGCGCCACCACCAGGTCGCGGATGATCGACTGGTCCACCCGGTGCTCGAACTCCCGCCACGGACCGTCATCAAGCGGCTGCAAACCGTTGTCCGCCAGGATCTTCACCAGATCCTCCCGGCCGGCCACGTGCGTGTTCCAGGAGATGCCGATCGCACCGCCGGGCCGCAGGATCTTGCTCCAGCCGGGGACCGCGTTGAACAGCAGATCCAGCGGGCTGCGGGACAGGTGCTTCTGGGTGGGCCGGGACCCGTGCTGGACGCCGTAGGGCGCGTCGGTGACGATCGCGTCCACGGTCTCCGCGCGGAAGAACTCCCTGCTGCGCACGGTGTCGGCGTTGACCACCATGAGCTGGTTGACCTCACCGGCCTTGTACAGCTCCTTGGTCAGCCCCAGCTTCACGCTGAGCCGCTTGCCGATCAGCGCCCTGTCCCGGCGGATCGGGGTGACCTCGTGCTGGTGCTTGATCCGGTGGTTCTTCAGCCAGGTGGCCAGGAAGTGCGCGTAGGCGTCGAAGTCCTTGCCGTCCAGGTCCATGCCGTAGGCGTCGTAGCCGTACATCAGCGCCTGGTTGAGCGTGGTGCCACGCCCGCACATCGGGTCGAACACGGCCAGCCGCTTCTCCAGCAGCTCGGTGGGTTCGGCGCGGGCCAGCAGGGTGACGTTGAGCAGCAGCTTGGTGAAGTGCTCGTTGGTCTTGCCCGAGTACTTCTGGATGGTCAGCAGGTCGCTGCTGAACTTGTCCACAGGGGACACTCGCAGCGGCCGCAGCAGCTCGCCCTCCACCGCGAACAGCGCGTACACCGAGGACAGGTTGGACAGCAACGAGATGTCGTACTCGTCCAGCTCGCCGGCCTCGAAGGTGACGTACGGGACGCCGCCGATCTCCGTCTCGGCGACCTCCCCGAGCTCGCTGTGCAACGCGGTCTCGCTGAACACCGCCAGCTCGGTGCGGGTCAGCCGGACGGCCGACTCCCCGTACACCCGGTTGAACGCGGGCAGAATCAGCAGCGCGTACCTTGCCATGTGCTCACAATCGTTCTGGAGTAAGGAAAATCAGCGGCGGAAGGACACCTGCAGCGTCGGCTGGCTGGTGCCCGCGAAGAAGTCGTTGCCCTTGTCGTCGACCACCACGAACGCGGGGAAGTCCTCGACCTCGATCTTCCACACCGCCTCCATGCCCAGCTCGGCGTACTCCAGCACCTCGACCTTGCGGATGCAGTCCTGGGCCAGCCGCGCGGCCGGGCCGCCGATCGAGCCGAGGTAGAACCCGCCGTGGTTCTGGCAGGCCTCGGTCACCTGCTTGGACCGGTTTCCCTTGGCCAGCATGACCAGTGAGCCGCCCGCGGCCTGGAACTGCTCGACGTAGGAGTCCATCCGGCCCGCGGTGGTCGGCCCGAACGAACCGGAGGCGTAACCCTCCGGCGTCTTGGCCGGGCCCGCGTAGTAGACGGGGTGGTCGCGCAGGTACTGCGGCATGCCCTCGCCCGCGTCCAGCCGCTCCTTGATCTTGGCGTGCGCGATGTCCCGGGCCACCACCAGCGGACCGGTCAGCGACACCCTGGTCTTCACCGGCAGCTGCGAGAGCGTCTCCCGGATCTCCGCCATCGGACGGGTCAGGTCGATGTTGACCACCTCGTCGGAGAGCTCGCCGTCGCCGATCTCGGGCAGGAACCGCGCCGGGTCCCGCTCCAGCTGCTCGATGAACACGCCCTCCGGGGTGATCTTCGCCTTGGCCTGCCGGTCCGCCGAGCAGGACACCGCCACGCCGACCGGGCAGGAGGCGCCGTGCCGGGGCAGCCGGATCACCCGCACGTCGTGGCAGAAGTACTTGCCGCCGAACTGCGCGCCGATGCCGAACTGCCGGGTCAGCTCCAGCACCTGCTGTTCCAGGTCGACATCGCGGAAGGCGTGCCCCAGCGCCGATCCCTCGGTGGGCAGCTCGTCCAGGTAGCGCGCGGAAGCCAGCTTGGCCACCTTGAGGTTCTGCTCCGCGGACAGGCCGCCGACCACCACCGCGAGGTGGTAGGGCGGGCAGGCCGCGGTGCCCAGGCTGCGCAGCTTCTCGTCCAGGAACTTGGCCAGCCGCGCCGGGTTCAGCAGCGCCTTGGTCTCCTGGTACAGGAAGGTCTTGTTCGCGCTGCCGCCGCCCTTGGCCATGAACAGGAACTCGTACTTGGGTTCCTGGCCGGGCTTGGTGAAGATCTCCACCTGCGCGGGCAGGTTGGAGCCGGTGTTCTTCTCGTCCCAGAAGGTCACCGGGGCCATCTGCGAGTAGCGCAGGTTCAGTTCCTGGTAGGCGTCGAAGATGCCCTTGGACAGCGCCTGCTCGTCCGCGCCGCCGGTGAGCACGGTCTCGGTGCGCTTGCCCATCACGATCGCGGTGCCGGTGTCCTGGCACATCGGCAGCACCCCGCCCGCGGCGATGCAGGCGTTGCGCAGCAGGTCCATCGCCACGAACCGGTCGTTGCCGCTGGCCTCCGGGTCGTCGATGATCGCGCGCAGCTGAGCCAGGTGCGAGGGCCGCAGCAGGTGCTGGATGTCCTTGATCGCCTCCCGGGCGAGCAGGGTCAGCACCTCGGGGTCGACCTCGAGGAAGCGCCGCCCGGCCGCCTCGACCAGCCGCACGCCCTCGGTGGTGACGAGGCGGTACTCGGTCTGGTCCGGGCCCAGCGGCAGGACGTCGGTGTACTCAAACGCCGTGGTGGTGGCAGTCACGCCGGCTCCCTTGCCTGCGGTTCGGGTATCTCATGAAACTACCGCGTGCGCTCGGCCGCCCCGCGCTGACCGGGTGTGATCCACGTCCGGATCGTGCAGCGGCGCTGGACGGGCCAGTCCGCTGACGGTGCGCCCACAGCCCGGCTGAGCTGGGCAGAGTCTCCAGGCATGACGATCAGTGACTTCCGGCTGGGCTTCGGCGCGATGCGGCTCACCGGCTGGGACCGGCCCGCCGACCCCGCCGAGGCGATCGCGGTGGCCCGCCACGCGGTGGAGCTCGGCGTGGACTTCATCGACACCGCCGACGCCTACGGACTCGGCGCCAACGAGGAGCTGCTGGCTCAGGCCCTGCACCCCTACCCGGCGCACCTGGTGATCGGCACCAAGGCAGGCCAATGCAGGCCGGGACCGGGGGAGTGGGTGCCGCTGGGCCGCCCCGAGTACCTGCGGCAACAGGTCGAGCTGAGCCTGCGGCGGCTGCGGGTGGACCGCCTGGACCTGTTCCAGCTGCACCGGATCGACCCGGAGGTCCCGGCGCGGGAGCAGTTCGGCGTGCTGGCCGACCTGGTGCGCGAGGGCAAGGCGGCCAGGGTCGGGCTGTCCGAGGTGAGCGTGGAGCAGCTGGCGCTGGCCAGGGAACAGGTGGAGATCGCCAGCGTGCAGAACCGGTACAACCTGGCTGACCGGCGGCACGAGGACGTGCTGGCCTACTGCGAGGCGGCGGGGATCGCGTTTGTGCCCTGGCTGCCGGTGGCCAACGGCGCGCTGCCCCAGCCGGTGACCGAGGTGGCCCGCGAGCTCGGCGCGACGCCCACGCAGGTGGCGCTGGCCTGGCTGCTGCACCACTCGCCGGTGATGGTGCCGATACCCGGCACCAGCTCGCGCGCGCACCTGGCGGAGAACGTGGCCGCGCGGGAGATCACGCTGACCGCGGCACAGCTGGCCAAGCTCGGGTGATCAACCGGCCAGCTCCAGCGCGGCCAGGTCGACCGCCTCCAGCACCGCCCTGATCGCCGGTCGCCGCGCCGACTCCGGCCGCCACACCGCGTACACGTGCCGGTGCGGCGCGGGGTCCAGCTCGACCACCCGCACGCCCGGCGGCAGCTCGCCCCGGCCCAGCCTCGGCATCATCGCCACCCCCAGCCCGCGCGCCACCAGCGCCAGCTGGGTGTGGTGCTCGCCCGCGGTGTGCAGCACGTCCGCGCCGCCGGTGATCCGGTGCAGCCAGGCGTGGCAGCCGGTCCCGTCCGGCCAGCTGACCCAGCCCTCCCCGGCCAGCTCGGCGAGGGACACGGTGCCGGTCAGTCTGTGCCCCACTGGCACAGCGAGGTCGACCACGTCGTCCAGCAGCGGCGCGCGGTCCAGACCGGCGGGCAGGTCCAAGGGTTCGTCCGGCCAGTCCTGCAGGATCGCCAGGTCCAGCTCGGCGCGGGCGACCAGCGGCAGGCACTCGTGCGGTTCCAGCTCGCCGAGCCGGACCCGCAGCTCGGGGTGCCGGGCGCGGAGCAGGGCCAGCGCCGGTGGCAGCAGGGCGCGGGCCGCGGTGGAGAAGGCCGCCACCGACACCCCGCCCAGCACCGCCCCGGCCTGGTCCTCCACCGCGGCCTCCGCCTCGGCGACCGCGGCCAGGATGCGTTCGGCGTGCTCGACCAGCACCAGCGCGGCCTCGGTCAGCCGCACCCCGCGCCCGGTGCGCTCCAGCAGCGGCCGCCCCAGCTCGCGCTCCAGCCTGGCCAGCCGCTGGGACACCGCCGAGGTGGTCAGGTGCAGCACCCGCGCGGCCGCCCGCACCGAACCCTGGGCGTGCACCGCGTGCAGGGCTTGCAGCTGGGGCAGGTCGAGCACCGCTGATCTCCCGCGTAGGTTTGGGGGTCAACTCAACTTAGTCGAGGGGGACATGATGACCACCGGCTTGGCCAACGGCAGGGACCTGGGCGGACTGCCCACCGAGGACGGCAGGCAGACCCGCCCCGGCGTGCTGCTGCGCAGTGAGGCGCCGCTGGCCGGCGACCCGGTGCCGGAGCTGGCCGGCTGGCCGCCCGCGGTCGTGCTCGACCTGCGCGGCGCCAAGGAGGGCAACCCGGAGCACCCGTTGCTCGTCGACGGCGCGCAGGTGCACCGCATCCCGATGCTGGACCTGGTGATGGCCGCCGCGGCCACCGACCCCGCCGCGCTGGACCTGGGCAAGCTGTACCTGCAGCTGCTGGAGGAGTCCGCGGACGGGTTGGTCGAGGTGGTCCGGCTGGCCGGTTCGGCGCCGGGCGCGGTGCTGGTGCACTGCTCGGTTGGCAAGGACCGCACCGGGGTGTCGGTCGCGCTGCTGCTGCGGGTGGCCGGGGTGCCGAGGGACACCGTCATCGCCGACTACGTGCGCACCGAGGCCAACATGAGCGGGGTGATCCGCCGGGTCGCGCTCAGCCTCGGCCGCCCCGAGCCCACCGAGGAGCAGCTGGCCGCGATGAAGCACCTGCTGGCCGCGCCCGCCCCGGCGATCGAGGGCGTGCTGGACGTGCTGGACAACCACGAAGGCGGCCCCAGGGGCTGGCTGCTCGCGCACGGCGCGACCGAGGACGAGATCAACCGCTGGGTCGCCCGCATCCTGGCGGACTGACCGGCCCCGGACATGTCGGAAGGCCGGACCCGCCCCCGACGGGTCCGACCTCCCGGGGTGTGCAGTCCGGTCGCAGTGGTACGTCCGGGCTGCGCAGTCTGTGTTGGTTCTTGAGAACCGTGCCGTGAGGCAGGTCACAAGTCAACGCGGCTATCTGGGTGAGCCGGGGGACTACTCAGCGTCAGCTGGCGTAGGCGCGCAGACGTTCGGCGCGGTCACCCTGGCGGAGCTTGGACATGACCTCCCGCTCGATCTGGCGCACCCGCTCCCGCGAGAGGCCGAACCGGCGGCCGATCTGGTCCAGCGTCCTGGGCTGGCCGTCGTCCAGGCCGTAGCGCAGGCGGATCACGTGCTGCTCCCGGTCGTCCAGGGTGGCCAGCACCCGGCGCAGGTCGTCCTGGAGCAGGCCCGAGATGACCGCGCTCTCCGCGTCGGTGGCCTCGGAATCCTCGATGAAGTCGCCCAGCGGGGCGTCCTCCTCGGCGCCCACCGGCATGTCCAGGCTCACCGGGTCCCGCGCGTGGTCGAGCAGGTCGGCGATCTTGTCAGCGGGCAGGCCGGACTCGGCGGCCAGCTCCTCGTGCGTGGCCTCGCGGCCCAGCTGCTGGTGCAGGTCGCGCTTGATCCTGGCCAGCTTGTTCACCTGTTCCACCAGGTGCACGGGCAGCCGGATGGTGCGGCCCTGGTCGGCCATGCCACGGGTGATCGCCTGGCGGATCCACCAGGTGGCGTAGGTGGAGAACTTGAAGCCCTTGCTGTAGTCGAACTTCTCCACCGCGCGGATCAGGCCCAGGTTGCCTTCCTGGATCAGGTCCAGCAGCGGCATGCCGCGGCCGGTGTAGCGCTTGGCGAGGCTGACCACCAGGCGGAGGTTCGCCTCCAGCAGGTGGTTCTTCGCGGTGTGCCCGTCCCGGACCAGCGTCCTTAGGTCCGCGCGGCGCTGCGGGGACAACGACTTGTCCTCATCCAGCATGTGCCGTGCGAATACACCTGCCTCGATCCGCTTGGCGAGATCGACTTCCTGCGCGGCGGTCAACAACGCGGTGCGGCCGATTCCGTTCAGGTAGACTCGAACCAGGTCAGCCGCGGGGCTCTGCGCGTCGAGGTCGTGCGCCTCGAGAACAGCCTCCTGCGGCTCCTGCTCAGTAAGCTTCAGTGGGACGGTCATCGGAGCTCCCTCCCTGGTCGCGGGCAAACAGGCGTCATGCGGGCATGCGTCACCAAGCCGACGCCCCGTTGCGCGGCGGCCCCTTCAGTGCGGGGTTCCGTCCCTGTTCGGATTCCCCGTCCTGTCCTGGCTGGACACTTGGATAACGAAGCCGATCGCGGTTTCGTTCCCGGTACCCACTCTCTATTTGCAAGACGTCAGGCGCTCCTGCGGGGTTGCTTCCGCAGGCTGAGGATTCGCTGAGAAGGCGTAAAGAGAACCCTTAAAGATCGACCAGCACGGTGAATGGGCCGTCGTTCACGCTTTCCACCGCCATGGCCGCCCGGAACCGCCCGGTCTCCACTCGCGCACCCCGGTTACGCAGGGCTTCTACCACCGCGGCCACCAAGGGTTCGGCGGCTTCCGGCCGGGCCGCCTCGGTCCAGGAGGGCCGCCTGCCCTTGCGGGTCTGGCCGTACAGAGTGAACTGGCTCACTACGAGCAGCGGGGCCCCGGTTTCGGCACAGGACTGCTCATCCCGCAGGACGCGCAACTCGTGCAGCTTCCGGGCCATGGTGGCCGCGGTCGCCTCGGTGTCGGTGTGCGTGACGCCGAGCAGGACCAGCAGTCCCGGCTCGTCGATCGCGCCCACCACCTCGCCGTCCACGGTCACGCTGGCCCGGCTCACCCGGGAGACGACCGCCCTCACGTGACCACCCAGTCGGCGGGCACCAGCATCCCGTGCCGGATCAGGTTGCGCACCGCGGGCAGCGCGCCCATGGCCAGCACCTGCGGCGGCAGGTCGTGCGCGGCGGCCAGCAGGCCGAGCAGGTCGGCCAGGTCCAGGTGGCCCCGGCAGCCGGCCAGCAGCGCGGCGGCGAGCTCGTCCAGGTCGTGCTGCCAGCCCGGCCCGTCCTGGCGGTGCAGGCGGCGCACCACCGAGGTCCAGCCGTCCTCGGCCGGGCTGGACACCTCTTCCAGCAGCACCGCGGCCGGCACGGTGAGCCGGGCGGCGAGCAGGTCCTCATCCGCGCTGTGCTGACGAAGCCAGGCCACCCGGTCCAGCCAGCCCGCGGTCTCCGGGCCCAGCGGGTCGTCGTAGGCCTGGCGCAGGTCCTCGCAGACGATGTCGGCGGGCCCGGACTGGGTGTGCCGCAGGGTCACGAAGCCGAACCCGATGCCCTCGACCTGGTTCTCGGCGAACCAGTCCAGCCAGCGCCCCGCCTGCTCCCGGCCCTCCGGCGAGCGCGGGTCCACCCCGGCGTCGCGCAGCCAGGTGCCGACGTAGAGCGCCGGATCGGCCACATCGCGCTGCACCACCCAGGCGTCCAGCCCGGTCCCGGGCAGCCAGGAGGCGACCCGCTCGGCCCAGTCCTGACCCTTGACGTGCAGCCAGGAGGCGAGCAGCTGCCCCACTCCGCCGTCGGCCAGGTGCGCGGGCAGCTGCCGGATGACCAGCTCGCTGGCCGAGTCCCCGGACAGCCCGGAGTCGCGGTAGACGTAGTCCACCCTCGGCGGCCCGACCACGAACGGCGGGTTGCACACCACCTGTTGGAACCGTCGACCGGCCACCGGCGCGAACCACTCGCCGCGGGCCAGCTCCACGTCCAGCTGGTTGAGCCGGAAGGTGGCCGAGGCCAGCGCGAGCGCCCGGCCGGAGAGGTCGGTGGCGGTGACGTGCTCGGCGTGCCTGCTCGCGTGCAGCGACTGCACCCCGCAGCCGGTGCCCAGGTCGAGCAGGGTGCCGACCGGGCGGCGCGCGGTGGCCCTGGCCAGGCTGATCGAGGCGTGTCCGACACCGAGCACGTGGTCAGTGGGCACCGGGCCGCCGAGGGCCTCGGAGTCCAGGTCGGAGATCACCCACCAGGAGCCCTGGTCGTCGCCGTAGGGCCGGATGTCCAGCGCGGCCCGCACCTGCTCGCCGTCAGCGCGCAGCACTCCGGCGGTGATCGCCTCGGCCACCGGCAGCGGCCGCAGCGCCGCCGCGGCCTCGCTCTCCCGCACCGGCTCGTTCAGCAGGAACAGCCGGACCAGCGCGCCCAGCGCACCGCCGTCGGCGCAGGCGCGCGCGGCCGGTTCCAGCTCACCGCGGCCCAGCGCGGCGTGCGCGGCCGGGCCGAGCAGTTCGAGCACGCCGTCGGCGTGGTAGTCCGCGGACAGGAAAGCCGTCCGCAGCCGGTCGCATACCTGGTCATCGATCCCAATGCCGAACACGCGAAGATCCTCACACGTTTCGCCGATCCCCACTCCTCCGCCCGTCCCCCTATGTTGAAACGCAGGAGGGGAGATCCCATGTCCGTGGCGCACGCGCACCGCGAGCTGGACGGCCTGCGCTGGGCCGGGCTGACCGGACCCCGCCTGGAGGTCTTCCGCGCGCTCGGCGAGGAGTACCGGGCCGAGATCGCCGAGGCGGTGCACTCGCTGCCGGAGTGGCCCGCGCTGGACCGCTACGCCCGCACCGACACCGGCCTGGTCCGGCTGTCCAGAATCAGTGCGCTGACCAGGGTGAACCACGCTCAGGAATATGCCGAGCTCGCGGCGATGGCCCAGGGCGCGAACCAGTCCGAGCGGACCCTGCTGCTGGTCAACCTGCGCGGC
Organism: Crossiella sp. SN42; assembly: GCF_023897065.1. Classification (GTDB taxonomy): domain Bacteria; phylum Actinomycetota; class Actinomycetes; order Mycobacteriales; family Pseudonocardiaceae; genus Crossiella. Next base: position 324,741 of record NZ_JAMHIV010000002.1, on the reverse strand, counting down.
GACCTGCCCGCGCAGGCGAGCAGCGCGGGCTGTTCGGACCTGGCCTGGCCGGGCCGGGTGTTCGCGCACAACGAGGACGGCGGCGCCGAGCTGGCCGGCCGCCTGCTGCTGGTCACCCTGGACTGCGCGGGCGAGGTCCCGGTCACCGCGCTCTGGTACCCGGGCATGCTGCCCAGCAACGCCTTCACCCTGACCGGCCACGGCCTGGTCTTCGGCCTGGACCACCTGCCGGTGACCGAACCGGCCATCGCGCCGGGCAGGCACTTCGTGGCCCGCGCGGTGCACCGGGCCCGGGACCTGGACGAGGCCGTCCGGCTGCTCACCGAGCTGCCCTCCGCCGGCGGGTTCGCCTACAACCTGGCCGAGCTGCGCACCGGCCGGGTGGCGCACGTGGAGGCCGCGGCCGGGTCGAGCGCGGTCGAGGAGGCGGGCCAGGGCCCGCTCTGGCACACCAACCACCTGCGCCACCTGGACCTGCCCGAGCTGGTCACCCGGTCCAGCCGCGAGCGGGCGAAGGTCCTGGACGCCCTTGAACCGCCCGCCGAGCCGGATGTGGAGTGGTTCCTGGACGTGCTGACCAGCCCGCACCCGCGCGGCGTCTGCCGTCAGCCTGCCGAGGGCGACTCGGCCACCCTGGCCACCTGCGTGGTGGACCTGGCCGCGGCGGAGCTGACCGTGGTGCCCAGCAGCGGAAAGCGCTTCACCTGTTCGGTGGCCGCCGCGCTGGCCGGACCGTGACGCGCCACTGGACCGCGCGGACGGCCAGCGCGAGGAAGACGAAGCCGCCGATCAGCGCGAGGGTGTAAGGCAGGTTGGCCACGACCGGAATGGTCGGGCCGCGGACCGGTCGCGGAGAACCCCCGTTCACGCCTCGTTGACGCCGCTACCAGCGATCTTGACGCGATCCTTGCGCCGGCAGCGCGGCCAGCGCGACGGTCAGGGCCAGCCGTTGGTCGGCCTCGTCCAGGCGCAGCGCGGTCAGCTGCTCGATCTTGCGCAGCCGGTAGCGCAGGGTGTTGGGATGCACGGCGAGCCTGCGCGCGGCGGCCTTGCCGTCCCCACCCGCGGCCAGCCAGGCGCGCAGCGTGGCCAGGTAGTCGGTGCCGTGCTCGGTGTCCTGCCGGAGCAGGTCGGCCACCGGCCCGCGCGTGGGCAGCCGCCCGGCTTCGGCCGCGGTGCGCAGCCGCAGCAGCAACACCTGCGCCCAGTGCTCGTCGTAGTCCACGGTGTCGGTGTCAACCAGCCCCGCCACCCGCGCCGCCAGACACTCCTCGGCCTCCAAGCGGCTGGCCGGCAGGTCGCCGGGATTGGCCCGGCCGCCGATACCCGCGTGCACGGCCACGTCGGCGGGCAGCTCGCGCAGCAGCGAACGCAGCCAGTCGCGGGCCGGGTTGTCATCGGGCAGCACGGTGTAGAGCACGTTGCCGAGCAACGCGCTGCGGCCGGGCCGCGACCAGCCGAACCCGGAGGTGGCCCGCTCGAAGGCGAGCAGCGCGGCCCCGTGCTCGTTCATCCCGGCGTGCGCGTGCAACGCCACCACCCGCAACGCCCCGGCGGCCAGCCCGAGCCGGGACAACGTGCCCGGCGCGTCCGCGGTGCCGTCCAACAGACTCAGCACGGCATCAGCCTCGGCCCGCCGCTCCAGATCGGCCCCCGCACGGGCGCGCAGCAGGTGCAGTGCCGCGGTGCGCGCCCCGTCCACCATGGCCGAGTGCGCCTGCGGCCGCACCGGCGGCGTCACCTCGACCCACACCGACCCAAGAAGTTCCCGCCCAGCCCGAATAGCCACGATCAGGCGACCCAGCAACCCAGGCGTCAGCGCCGGCACCAGCAGCGGCTCGTCAGAGTTGGCCAGATGCTTGAACACGCCGTGTTCTTCCAGGGCCTTGAGCACATCCGGCGGCACCCGCCGCCCCAGGATGGTCTGCACCCGCGCCGCGTCCACGTCCTCCTGCCGGTTGGAGTAGGCCAGCACCCTGGACTGGAGATCCTCGATGGTGACCGGCCCGCCCACCACCGCCGCGATCGCATCCGCCACCGCGAACAGATCCCCCGGCACATCCCGGCTGGGCCCCTGCCCACTGAGCACCAACGTGTGAATCAGCCCCGCCAGATGACTCCACGGCACCGCCGGATCAACCATCAACACCGCGGCCCCCGAACTCCGAGCCGCGGCCAGCACCCGCTCATCCAGCTCCGGCGGCCCGTGCAACACCACGGCCGCGGCGGTGGTCCCGCGCACCAGCCGGGCCGCCGCGGTCACCGACCCGGTGCCGATGCCCAGCAACACGTCGGTCGGACTGGTCGGATGCGACTCGGTCGGATCATGCAGCGACAGTCCCCGCAGCTCGACCTCCCGCCCCCGAGGCGCACACCCCAGCCGCGTGCCCAGCCCACCGAGCACGTCGACCAACCGCTCAAGCGTGACCATGCGCGGCTCCCTGCCGTCCGCGCTGCTTGGCCCGGTTGCCACACCGCTGCATCGAACACCAGCGCCGCTGACCGGGCCGGGAGGTGTCCACGAAGATCAGCTCGCAGTCCCCGCCCGAACAATGCCGAACCCGGTCGAGGTAGGGCCCCCCGAACAACTCAATGGCATCCCTGGCAAAGGCGGACAACACAGCGGATCCGGCAACCGGCTCCTGCCACTGCCGCCCATTGCTGGTCAACTTGGGCACCGGCGGCGGCGCGGCGGCCAACCGGTTCCAGTCGGAGAAGTGCACCCGCCGGATCGGCTCCCGCCGCGCAGCCCGAACCGCACACTGCCAGACGGACTCCCGCAACTTCTTCAGCTCACCCAGCTCCGCAGCACTCAGCTCGATCCGAGCCTTGCCAAACCGCGTGTCGGTCAACCAACGCCGGAAGTCCTCAACCGCACCCAGCACCTCCCAGGTACCGCGCTCATCCTCCCCGCTGCTGACCAGCAGCTCCAGACACAACGCCCCAGGATTGAACCGATACCGCTGCCCGTCATGCCCCACCATCGGCAGCCCAGCCGCCTCCTCACCCATACCAGCCAGCCTAACCGGTATAACCGGTACCCACCCCTTAAGCCGGCCCCCACCACTTAAACCGGTAGTCCCCACTTAAACCGGTGACCACCGGCTGTACAGGCGACCACCGCCAATACAGGTGAACACCACTTGCCAGAGCGACCACCACTCGTGCACCCACCGCCACTCACCAGGCCAGCCGCCACTCAGCGCGCCGCCCACCACTCATACGGTTGGTCAGTAGTCGAGCACTCGGCCACCACCCGCGACAGGGACCTCCATCCGCGACGCCGACCTCCGCCGCGAGCTTGGCCGCCCCTCGTGCCCGTCCTCCGTTCTCGAGCTTGGCCGCCACCCTCGGCTCGGCCTCCACCTGCGACGTTGACCTCTACCCGCGACGTTGACCTCTACCCGCGACGCTGATCTCCGCCCGCGGCGTTGGCCTCTATCCGCTGCGTTGATCTCCACTCGCGATGTTGGCCTCCACTCATGACGTTGATCTCCACCCTCGAGCGCTTGGCCGCCACTCGCGAGACTGGCCCGCATCCGCGCAGTTGGCCGCTCTCCGTGTGGTCGATCGCCGGGGTCGGCAGCCCTCGAGCGGTTGGCCAGCGGTCGCGAGGTTGGCCGCCACCCCGCCCGGTTGATCATCGCTTGTACGGTCGGTCGCCGGTCGTGCCGGTGGCCACCAGTCATAGCGGTGCCCGCCGGTTTAAGCGGTAACCACCGGTTAAACCAGCGAGCACCAGTTAAACCGGGGCGCACCAGTTAAACCGGTGCTCGCTGGTCCAACCGGGGCGCCCCGGTTGGACCGGTGTGAGCCGGTTAAACCGGTGGCCACTAGTCAAAGCGGTGGGTCCCGGTCGAACCGGGCACGCCCGGTCGACCAAAGCGCCCTGGCTGAACCGGTACTTCCGGCGCTCCCAAGGCGCCCGCCTGCCCACCTGTCCCGTCCACCCCGGCTGCCCGTCGGCCCCGGGCAGCCCGGCCTGCCTCGCTTGCCCCGTCTGTCCGCGGCCGTCGCCCGCCGCCGAACACTGGCCGTGGCCTGCCGCCGCCCCCTCCATGGCCTGCCGCCGCCCGCCCGCCCGCCTCCACCCGCTGTGGCCTGCCCGCCGCCACCCGCCGTAGCGACCCGCCACCCGCCACCCGCCGCTGGTCGCCGGTCGCTGCCGCCCGCCGCCGCCCGCCGTCACCAGTCGCGAGCCGCCCGCCGCCGTTGACCGCGCTCGCTCGCTCCGCCGTCCGCCGCCCGCTTGCCCCGCTCGTCCCACCCGCCCGAGCCCCGCCCTGACCCCGCCCCGCCCTCACCCGCAACGCCCCACTCTGCCGATCCCGCCCCTGCCGATCCCCGCCCCACCCGCAAGCACCCCCGCGCCACCGGCCTACTGTCGCGGACATGACACAGGTTCCGGTCTGGGTGCCGGTGGTCGTGGGGCTGCTGGGGCTCCTCGGTGTGCTCGGCGCCCAGTTCATCGCCGCCTGGCGGGAGGACCGCCGGTGGAACCGGGAGAAGCGCCGGGATGAGGACAACAAACGATTTGACGCCCGGCGTGAGGCTTATGCCCAGGTGATCGGCGCACTGGAGTCCTGGGACTGGGTGATGCACCCGCACAAGGACAAGGCGCGCGGGGTGGACTTGGATACCGGCGAACTCGAACTTGTCGATCTGCGCACAGCCTGGATCGAAGCCAAGAATGTGCTTGGCCTGATCAATCTGGTGGGTACCCGCGAGATTCGGGATTTGTTGCGCACCGCAATGATTTCACGGTCCCGGCTCTCCCGTGAACTGACCCGGCCCAACAAGGCGGACATCCGGCTGGAGCTGGTCGAAAAGTACTGGTCCGAAGCCCAGGACGCCTATGCGCGACTGCGCAATCTCATGCGGTCGGATCTCGGCTTCGAAGCTGTCGATCCCAAAGGCTCTCCCGCCCGGCCCGACCTGGTGGAAAGATGACGAAAGGAGGTGGTGTCGGATGACCACACATCGGGACGGCACCCCGGTCCTGATCACTGAGGCGCAGCAGTCCTACGAGGACCAGTTCGCGGCTCGGAAGCGCAAGTACTTCTTGATGATGTCGATGCGTATCCCGTGCCTGGTGGCGGCCGCGGCCTGCTACCAGATCCCGTGGCTGGCGATCGGTCTGCTGGTGTTGTCGGTGCCGCTGCCGTGGATGGCGGTGCTGATCGCCAACGACCGCCCGCCGCGAAAGGCGGAGAAGGTGAACCGGTTCCGGCGGGTGCGTGACGATACCGCCATCGAATCGAAACAACATCCTGTAATCGAGGGCTGATCTCCACCCGGAGTGGCGGTATGGTTACGTTCCGCTCAATCACAGGGGGCTCAGGTGGACGGTGCGGAAACTCGCCCAGTAGTTGTAGGTACGGAAACTGGTCAGAGTCCGAGGTCAGGGATGTGCGGAGCGATCCATTGGGACCGGACCAACGACCTGGTCGTCGGGAACTTCACCGCGGCGCAGGCCAGTTGGCTCCGGCGGCACCTGTCCGGGTTCGCCTCACTGGTGCAGTGGCGAATGGATCAGTACCACACGGACTACCCGCTCGGTGCTGAGCTGGGCCTGCCGCTGCCGACCGAGGCCACCGAGGACCGCAGGCTGAACGCGATCCTGGACTGGCACTGTTGCGAGGAAGAGTCAGAAGAGGTCCGCCTCTGGCACGAGCCGGACCTGTTCGCCGGTTTGTACAAGGACATCAACCTGGTGTGGGCGACGCTGCCCGAGCGCGGCGGCATGGTCGTGCTGCGCGAGGAACGCCACATGCGCGCCTGGTTCCGGGTGCTGCTCGACTACCGGATCACCGCCGCGATCAGCTGGCGGGTGCCGGATGCGATCTACGACCTGCGCCGGGAACAGCCCGAGGCAGGCGACGAGCTCGGCCGCGCGTTCTACCTCACCACCTGGCTGTGGGACGTGGCGCACGAACTGGCCGAGATCAGCAAGATCACCGTTTCGCGCTGACGCACCGCGGATTCTCCGCCCGGGTATCCGCTGTAGCACCCAGCGCACACTGACGTCGCGGCCGCGCTCGATGCCCCGCCCGCACCGAGCGCCCCGCCATCACCCGCCGCCCGGATCGCACCGGGCCGCACGCCCCGCGGTCGCCACCGGCCCAGCGGCCAGCACCGCATCACCCGCCGCCCGGATCGCGCGGAACCGCCCGCATCGCCCGCTCCGCGGTCGCGCCGCCCGCGCCCGTCGGCAGCCAGCGCCAGGGCCGCGCCGCCCGCCCCGTCAGGCGGGCCACGCCACAAGCTGCGATCAGCCCCGCAACCTCCCGCTCAGCCCCGCACGTTCAGCGGGCTCGGTGGCTGCGCACCCACCACCTGCACCGCCTGCGCCCCAGCCGCCACACCGGCCGCCAGCGCCGCCGCGATCTCCGCCCCGCCCCGCCAGGCCGCCAGCAGCCCAGCGTTGAAGGCATCGCCCGCGCCGGTGGAGTCCACGCAGTCCACCACCGGGGCGTCCGCGTTCACCGTCGCGCCGGCCGCCACCCAGTGCGCCCCGCCATCGCCGGAGGTCACCGCCACCGCGCCGACCACCGCCAGCAAGTCCCGCGCCGACTCCGGATCCGTGGACCCGGTCAGCACCGCCAGCTCATCGGCGTTCGGCAGCAGCAGGTCGACCCCGGCCACCAGCTCCAGGAACCTCGTCGCGCCCAGCCGGGTGATCAGCGTGGCGGCCTGCGGGTCCACCGAGGTGGTCAGGCCCGCCGCCCGTGCCGCGGCCAGCGCCGCCACACCTGCCGGGCGCGAGCCCTCGTCGAGCAGGACGTAGCCGGACAGGTGCAGGTGGTCCGCGCCGAGCAGGGCGGCGGGGGCGATGTCGGCGGGGGACAGGCGGGCGTTGGCGCCGCGGTCGGGCAGCATGGTGCGCTGGCCCGCCTCGTCCACCAGGACCACCACGCAACACGTCGGAGCGCTCTCATCGACGACCAGCGCGGTGGTCACGCCCGCCGCGTCGAGCTCCGCGCCGACCCGGTGACCGGCGATGTCGCCGCCGATCCGGCCGATCAGCACCGCCTCGGCCCCGCAGTGGGCGAGCCAGGCCGCGGTGTTCGCGCCCGCGCCGCCGACCACCATGCGCACCGCCGAGCGGGTGTCGCCGCCGTGCACCAGGGGTCCGTCGTGCCGGGCCACCACGTCCAGGCCGGCGTCCCCGACCACCACGATCCGCGCCATCTCAGTTCGCTCCGCTCAGCTCGACCGCCACCCGCGCCGCCAGCTCCGCGTTGGACAGCACCAGCGCCGCGTTCGCGTCCAGGCTCACACCCGCGCTGGCCTGGTGGAAATGGGCCAGCAGCACCGGCGTGACGTCCTTGCCGTGCACGTTCCGCTCGGCCAGCAGGGCCAGGCCCTCGGTGAGCAGCCGGTCGTGCAGGGCGCGGTCCATCTCCGCCTCGGCCGGGATCGGGTTGGCCAGCAGCACCCCGGCCGAACCCGGCACCTGGGTGCGGTGCGCGGCGACCACCGCGGCGGCCTCGGCCGGGGTGTCCACCCGCCAGGGCACGTCCAGCTCGGACTCGCGCAGGTAGAAGGCGGGGAAGCGGTCCGTGCGGTAGCCGAGCACCGGCACCGAGGAGGTCTCCAGCAGCTCCAGGGTGGCCGCGATGTCCAGCACCGACTTCACCCCGGAGCACACCACCAGCACCGGGGTCTGGGCCAGCACCGCCAGGTCGGCGGAGACGTCCCAGGTCTCCCGCGCGCCGCGGTGCACCCCGCCCAGCCCGCCGGTGGCGAACACGCCGATGCCGGCCCGCTGCGCCAGCGCGGCCGTGCTGGCCACCGTGGTCGCCCCGCTGCGGCCGAGGCCGATCGCCACGCCCAGGTCCCGGCGGGAGAGTTTGGCCAGGTCAGCGGCTGGATCGCAGACCCGTTCCAGCTCGGTCGGGGATAGGCCGACGACCGGTGTGCCGTCCAGCACGGCGATGGTCGCGGGCACCGCGCCCGCGGCGCGCACCACGTCCTCCAGCTCCCTGGCCACGCTCAGGTTGCGGCCGGGCGGCAGTCCGTGCGCGAGGATGGTGCTCTCCAGCGCGACCACGGCGCCCCCGTCTGCCAGCGCCGATCGCACCTCGTCACTCACCCGCAGCACCGCTGCCTCCTTCTCGCTGAACTCCGTCTGTCCGTGAGGCATCATGGTGCACGTGAGTACCCAGACTCTTCCCGAGGTCGACACCACCCCGGACGCCACCGACAGCACCAGCGACGACTCGCCGAAGATGTTCCACTACGTGCGCAAGGCCAAGATCGCGGAAAGCGCGGTCATGGGCACGCACGTGGTGGCGCTGTGCGGCGAGGTGTTCCCGGTGACCAAGTCGGCCAAGCCCGGTTCGCCGGTCTGCCCGGACTGCAAGAAGATCTACGAGAGCCTGCCGCCCGGCGGCGGTGCGTGAGCGCGGTTCTCGAACACGCTCAGCTCTCGGTCCGGCCAGGTGCGGAGGCGGCCTTCCTGGACGCCTTCGCCCAGGCCCGGCCGCTGATCACCGGCCAGCCCGGGTTCCGTTCGCTGCGGCTGTCCCGCTGTGTGGAGCGGCCCAGCGAGTTCCTGCTGCTCGTGGAGTGGGACAGCGTGGCCGCGCACGAGGAGGGCTTCCGGCGCTCGCCGGAGTACCCGAGGTGGCGCGAGCTGCTGCACCACTTCTATCAGCCGTTCCCGGTGGTCGAGCACTACCTCGACGCGCTCCCCAGCGCTTAGGCGCGGAGTAGCACGCAGGCCGCGGTGCCGGAGGCGAGCAGGGTCCCGCCGACCACGAGCCACCACTGGCCGCGCGCCGGGTCCAGCAGCGCCGCCGAGCCGAACAGGGACGCGGCCACGCCGCTGCTCGCGCCCGCGAGGGTCGCGGCCAGGGGTCCGGTCACGCCCGCGGCGATGACGAGCAGCACACCGAGCACGACCACCGACCATCCCCAGGCGCGCGCCGGGCGGCCCGCCACGCCGATCAGATCGTCCACCCGGATGACGGTAGTCGTCGAACACGCTGCGCTGTCACCACATCAGGGATTCCGCTCCTCCGGTCGAGATCTTTGCCCGATCGGTGACTCAATCGTTTCCCCGCCGGTGCCGATGGTGATCAACATCGGTCCACGGAAGGAGACGCGAATGCCTGCCAGTCGTGCTGTGCTCGCCTCACTCGGCGCCGTGGCGCTGACCGCCTCGGTGCTCAACGCGCCCTCGGCGGCCGCGCAGACCCGGGAGTTCCACCTGGACTGCTCGGCGCAGAGTTTTGGCCAGGGCACCGCGGAGGCGCCGTGGAACCGGCTGGAACAGGCGAACGCGTTCACCTTCGTCCCCGGTGACCGGCTGCTGCTGCGCCGCGGCACCGAGTGCGCCGGCGTGCTCAAGCCGCGCGGTTCCGGCTCCTCGACCAGCCCGATCCGGCTCGGCGCCTACGGCGAGGGCGCCAAGCCGCACATCGCCGGTGGCGGCGCGCGGGCCGCGGTGCACCTGAACAACGTGCAGTACTGGGAGATCAGGGACCTGCGGGTGAGCAACTCCGGCCCGCAGCCCGGCCCCGAGGAGCGCCGCGCTGGCATCCACGTGACGCTGACCGACTTCGGGGTCGGCCACCACTACGTGGTCGCCGACGTCGAGGTGCACGACGTCAACGGCTCCGACCACAAGGACCCCGACCCCAGCGGCGGCATCCTGTTCAGCGCGCTCGGCTCGCAGCGGCCGACCCGGTTCCAGGACGTGCTGATCGAGCGCAACAAGGTCACCAGGGTGGACCGCACCGGGATCGGCACCACCTCGCTGTGGGCCAAGCGCTCCGAGCACCCGGACGGGCCCGGCAGCTCCTTCGCGCCGATCCGCGACCTGGTGGTGCGGGACAACGTGGTCACCGACGTCGGCGGCGACGGGATCGTGCCGCAGAACACCCTGGGCGCGCTGGTGGAGCGCAACCGGGTGCACAAGTTCAACATGCGCTCCAGCGGCTGGAACGCCGGGATCTGGGCCTGGAACTCCGATGACACGGTGATCCAGTACAACGAGGTCTCCGGCGGCTTCGGTGTCAGGGACAGCATGGCCTTCGACTTCGACGGCGCGTCCAGGAACGTGCTGTACCAGTACAACTACAGCCACGACAACGACGGCGGCGCGCTGCTGGTGTGCAACGCCGAGGGCGCGGTCAACGACGGCGGCGTCTTCCGGCACAACATCAGCCAGCACGACGGGCACCCGGATGTCGCGGTGATCAACATCGCCTGCGCGCGGGCGACCAACGTGCGGATCCACCACAACACCTTCTTCACCGCCCGCAACACCAGGATGGTGGCCAACTACAAGGACACCCAGGTGGTGGCGGCCAACAACGTCTTCGCCCGCGCCGACGGCAACTCCGCCATCGAGGACCAGCACGGCCGCTACCTGGCCAACGCCTACCTCAACGTGCCGGTGCCGGAGCGGGACGCCCGCGCGGTGACCGGGGATCCTCGGCTGGTCAACCCCGGCTCGGCCAGCGGGCTGCTGGACCTGGGCGGCTACCGGCTGCGCGCGGGCTCGCCCGCGCTGCGCGCCGGGGAACCGGTGCCCGCGGCAGGCAACCGGGACGTCTTCGGCAACCCGATGCCCAGCGTGCCCAACATCGGCGCGTACCAGGGGCCGGGAGTGAACGGGGACTGAGCCTCCGGCCCCTATGCTCAGCGCGTGCGACTGGGTGGATGGACACGGCGGATCGGGATCACCGCGGGCGTGCTCGCCGGACTGGGCAGCGTGCTGGCCTCTCCGGAGGCGGCGGCGGCCGACCCGGCGCCCGGCCAGCTGGTGCTGCCGCACGTGGTGCTGGGCAAGGCGAACCCGGCCGGGGCCTGGTTCGCCGAGCGGGCGGTGCGCGCCGCCGGGGGCACCGTGGTCGCCAGCTATCCGCGGATCGGCGTCGTGGTGGCGTACTCGCCCCGGGACGACTTCGCGGCCACCGTGCGCGGGGCCAGGGGAGTGCTGGCGGCGGGCGCGACCCGGACCGTCAAGCTCCCGGTCGAGCACTTCAAGCCGCGCCGCGACCTGCGCTACACCGGCCCCGGCTCGCCGGCCAGCGGGCAGGTCCCGCCGGAGGGCACCGCGTGGGACGTGCCCGCGCTCGGCCTGGCCGAGGCGCACCGGGTGACCACCGGCAGCCGCCGGGTGGTGGTCGGCGTGCTGGACACCGGCGTCGACGACACCCACCCCGACCTCGCCGAGGCGGTGGACACCCGGCGGTCGGTCTCCTGCGTCTCCGGCTGGGCCGACCGCAGCCCCGGCGGCTGGCGGCCGACCCTGGACGGCCACGGCACGCACGTGGCGGGCACCATCGCCGCGGCCCGCAACGGATCCGGCGTACTCGGCGTCGCGCCGGGCGTGCGGCTGGCCGCGGTGAAACTGGCCGAGAAGGACGACACCGAGAGCGCGGAGAGCATGGTCTGCGGCTTCATGTGGGCCGCCGAGCACGGTTTCCGGATCACCAACAACAGCTACCGCGCCGCGCCGTGGCGCTACCACTGCCCGAACCAGGCCGACCAGTCCGCGATCCGCGCCGCGGTGGGCCGCGCGGTCGCGCACGCCCAGTCCCGCGGCGTGCTGGTGGTCGCCTCTGGCGGCAACGGCGCGCTGGACCTGCACAACCGCACGGTGGACACCGAGAGCCCGGCCGACGGCACCCCGGTGCGCAGGGAGATCGGCAACGACTGCGTGCGGCTGCCGCACGAGCTGCCCGGCGTGCTCGGCGCGGGCGCGGTGGACGAACAGCTGCTCAAGGCGCGCTTCTCCAACCACGGCATCGGCCCGATCGGCCTGGCCGCGCCCGGCGTGCGGGTCTGGTCGACTGTGCCGAACGGGCAGTACGCGGCCTACAGCGGCACCTCGATGGCCGCCCCGCACGTCAGCGGAGTGGCCGCGCTGCTGGCCTCCCGGCACCCGTCCTGGCGCGGCGACCGGCTGCGCGCCGAACTCCTGGACCGCGCGAAACCGTTGCCCTGCCCCGAGTTCTACGACCCCAACGGTGACGGCAAGGCCGATGCCACCTGTGTCGCCGACGGCGAGCGCACCAGCTTCTACGGCACCGGCCTCAGCCACGCCGGGGCCGCGCTCACCCGCTGACGCAGTCGAACCGTTCGCGCAGGTCGGCCATGAAGCGGATCAGCTGGTCCCGGCTGGTCACCAGATCCTCGATGCGGGTGTTGATGGTGGCCAGCTGGGCGTCCAGCATCTCCATCAGCGGCGGGCACTCCTCGGCGCTGACCGGGTAGGCGCACTCCTGCCCGTCCATCGCCTGCAGCACCGGCCCGACCAGGTGCGAGGGCAGCGCCGAGGAGATCATGCAGCGGATCTTGCCGACCCGCTCCACGTCGGCCTCGGCGTAGATCCGGTACCCGGTCTCGGTGCGGTTCGGCTGGAGCAGTCCCTGTTCCTCGTAGTACCGGAGCATGCGGACGCTCACCCCGGTACGCTTGCTCAGCTCCCCGATCCGCATCTGACCTCCCGTTATTCCCGGTCCGGCACAAGAGAGCCAAGGGTCACGGCGACCTTGACCCTCACACTCATGTCAGACTTTAGCGTCTTTTCCCGTGATCGCTTTCGTCCTGATGTTGTGCGCGTTCGCTGTGGGGACCTCCGAGTTCGTCGTGGTCGGCGTGCTGCCGGAGGTCGCGTCCGACCTGGGCGTCCCCCTGTCCGTGGCCGGGTTGCTGGTCACGGGCTACGCCATCGCCGTCGCTGTCGGTGGCCCCGTGCTGACCGTGTTCACCCGCCGCCTGCCGAGGCGGCCGCTGCTGATCGGCGTGATGGCGCTGGGGGTCGGCGGCAGCCTGTTCTCCGCGCTGGCCGAGAACTACACCGTGCTGATGGGCGCCCGGATGGTGGCCGCGCTGGCCCAGGGCCTGTTCTTCGCGGTCGCCTCCCAGGTGGCCACCGCCTCGGTGCCGCCGGAACGCCAGACCGCGGCCATCGCCAAGGTGGTCAACGGCGTCGCACTGTCCACTGTGGCCGGTGTGCCGGTGGGCACCCTGGTCGGCCAGGCCTACGGCTGGCGGGCCTCCTTCGTGCTGGTGACCGCGCTGGCCTTCGTCGGCATGCTGGGCGTGATCCTGGCCTGCCCCAAGGTCGCGCACGAGCCGGACGCCGGTTTCCGGGCCAGCATGCACGTCTTCCGCCGCCGCTCGATCCTGCTCGGCCTGAGCACCACCGTGCTGGCCTTCACCGGCATGATCACCACCTTCACCTACGTCACCCCGGCGCTGCGCGAGGTCACCGGCTTCTCGCCGGGCTGGGCGACCGCGGTGCTGCTGGTCTACGGACTGGGCACGGTGGTGGGCAGCAACATCGCCGGGCGGGTCCGGCCCGAACTGATCCCCAGGGTGCTGCCGGTGACCATCACCGCGCTGAGCCTGGTGCTGCTGGTGCAGGGCCTGGCCATGCACACCAAGGCGACCAGTGTGGTGGCGCTGTTCCTGCTCGGCGCCTCGGCCTTCGCCACCGGCCCGCTGCTGCACACCTGGCTGATGCGGCAGGCCGAACCGGCCGGCGGCCTGGTCGCCTCGGTGAACATCTCCGCCTTCAACGTGGCCGCCGCGCTCGGCCCGGTGCTCGGCGGCGCGGTGATCGCCAACGGCCTGGGCTTCGACCTGGTCGGTCCGGTGGCCGCGCTGCCCGCGCTGGCCGGGCTCGGGGTCGCGTTCCTGGTGCGGGGACTGGCCAGGCGGCAGCCGGTGGCGCCGGAGCCGGTGCCAGTGCCTGCCTGATTTGTCCGGATTATCGCTGGGCGGAAACTCGCTCGTTGACCGTCGGCGCCGCCGGTGCCCACGATCAGGACCATGCCGAAGGTCCTGATCGTCACCGGCGACGCCGCCGAGTCGCTTGAGGTCCTCTACCCGTACCAGCGGTTGCGGGAGGAGGGCTACGACGTCGACATCGCCGCGCCCTCGGCCAAGCGCTTGCAGTTCGTGGTGCACGACTTCGTCGACGGCCACGACACCTACACCGAGAAGCCCGGCTACACCTGGCCGGCCGACCTCGCCTTCCGCGAGGTGGACCCGGCGGGCTACGTGGCACTGGTCATCCCCGGCGGCCGCGCCCCGGAGTACCTGCGCAACGACGAGCACGTGCGGCGGATCGTGGCGCACTTCTTCGACACCGGGAAGCCGGTGGCCCACCTCTGCCACGGCGCGCTGGTGCCCGCCGCGGCCGGTCTGCTCATCGCCCGGCGCACCGCGGCCTACCCGGAGTGCGCGCCGGACGTGGTGGCCGGTGGCGGGGAGTTCGTCGACGACGAGGTGGTGGTGGACGGCCCGATGGTGACCGCCCGCGCCTGGCCGGACCACCCGGCCTGGATGCGCGAGTTCGTGGCTCTGCTGCGGGTCAGGGCGCCCATCGGGTGAGCGGGAACTGCCCGGAAGGTCCTTGTGCCGGGCCCCTTCGGGCGGCGACCCTGTCGGGCATGCCCGACCCGGAACCACCGTTGGCCACCCCGGCCGGACTGCTCGGCTCGGTCCGCCGGGCCCTGCAGGTGCTGGAGGCGGTGGCCGACTTCGGCGACGGCGTCACCGCCAAGGCGGTCGCCCGGCGGCTCGGGCTGAACCTGTCCACCACCTACCACCTGCTGAACACCTTGGTCTACGAGGGATATCTGGTCCGGCTGAACCAGCAGCGCGGCTACGGCCTCGGCTACAAACTGACCACTTTGGACAGAGCGCTGCGCAGCCAGCTGGAGGTCTCACCGGAGGCATCGGGGCTGCTGCGCGAGGTGCACGAGCAGGCAGGCGTGCCCGCGTACTACGCCGTGGCGCGGGACAACGACATCGTGGTCGCCGAGGTGGCCGACTCGGTGGCCGCGCCCAGGGTGGAGCCGCTGGACGTGGGCTTCCACGAGGCGGCGCAGGGCACCGCGTTCGGCAAGGTGCTGCTGGCCGCGATGACCCCGCAGCGGCGGCGCGAGTACTTCGCCGGGGCGGGCATGCGGCGGGCCACCGAGCGCACGCTGACCTCGCTGCCGGAGCTGGAGGAGCAGCTGGCCGAGGTCCGGCGCAGCGGGGTGGCGACCGAGGTGGAGGAGTTCCGGCCGGAGCTGGCCTGCGTGGCCGCGCCGGTGCGCGACTGCCAGGGGCGGGTCGGCGGGGCGCTGGCCTTCTCGGTGCCGCTGCCGGAGTTCGCGCCGCGGCAGGCGGAGCTGACCGAGCTGGCCATGGCCGGGGCGGCGCGCCTGGGCCACCTGCTGGCGTTGCGCGCGACGCTGGGCTGAACCGGGCGGCCCCGCTCACTGCTCCGGCGTGCCGCCCGGCGGGTTCTGCCCGCGCGGCACCCGCACGGTCGGGTTGGTGTCCGCGGGCGAGCTCACCGGCGGCAGCTCCGCGGTCGGCCCGAGCGGCGACACGCCCGGCCCCGGCGGCGGTTCCGCTGGTTCCGGCGCGGGTGTCGCGCCCGGTCCGGCGGCCGGGTGCGCCGGCCGCTCGGCCCGGTCGCCGTCCTCGGTGACCTGCCGCCACGCCTCCTGCTCGGCCTGGCTGCGCAGCTTCTCCGCGGTGCGCACCATCTCCAGCCGCCGCCAGCGCCGCCGCTCCCGCCGGGTCATGTTGGCCGGCCACAGCTCCTGGATCGCCGCGTTGAAGTGCGCGCCCAGCACGATCGCGATGCCGATGAAGAAGGCGAACAGCAGGAACGCGATCGGCGTGGCCAGCGCGCCGTAGGTGAACCCGGTGCCGGTCACCCAGGAGATGTAGACCCGCAGGCCGTAGCTGGAGATCAGGAAGAACGCCATGGCCAGCGCCGCGCCGGGCAGGCCGCGGTGCCAGGGCAGCTTGCGCGGCAGCGCGACCTTGTACAGCGTGGCCAGCGCGAGCACCAGCAGCAGACCGGTGCCGGGGTAGTAGAACCGGTTCACCCACAGGCTCACCGTGGGCTTCCAGCTCTCCGGGAACACCTCCGGCAGCAGCTCGGGACCCAGGGCCAGCACCGGCAGGCCGATGATCAGCAGCACCAGGGTGACCAGGTACAGCAGCAGGGACAGGATGCGCTGCCAGACCAGGTTGCGCGCGCCGTACTGGCCGTGCGCCACGGTGATCGCGTCCACGAAGGAGGCGGTGGCCGAGGAACCCGCCCACAGCGAGATCAGGAAGCCGATGGAGACGATCTCGCTCTGGCCCTTGGTCAGGATGTTGGTGACCGTGTCACCGATCACCCCGTCCACCACGTTGGAGGTGAAGACCTTCCCGGACAGCTCCATGATCCGGCCCTGCACGATCTTGATCACGTCCGGGCCGATCCACTCCGCCACGAAGCCCAGCGAGCCGAGCAGCCCGAGCAGCAGCGGCGGCAGGGACAGCGTCTGCCAGAACGCGGCCTCGGCGGCCTCGCTGAAGATGGAGTCGTCCCACGCCTTCTGCAAGGTGCGCGCCAACAGCCGCAGCGGCCCGCGTCGAGCACGCTTCGGCTTCGCGGCGCTCGTACCGCGCTCGTCGGGGTCTGCTTGCGGCGAAGTCATCGCAGTGCCAAGCATGCTGCATGGCCTGCCGTCGCGATGCGGAACCCCGCAAAACGGGTGTGTCGTCACCCTCATCGGTTACCCACCGGCCGGGTCGTGGAACGGAGCACCCCCTCCGGCGGGGTAGGCTCGCAGAGCCCTCGGGGACCACTGTCGCGGAGGGCTTTCGCATGTGACCCAATGGGTGTGGATCTTCGAGCGGGAGGGGAGCGCGCGGGCTGTGACAGAGCAACTGGAGGCTGCGCCGCCGGTAGCCACCCGTCCGCTCCGGGCCTGGCAGCGGCGCGCGCTGACCAAGTACCTGACCGCGAAACCGCAGGACTTCCTGGCCGTGGCGACCCCCGGCGCGGGCAAGACCACCTTCGGGCTGCGGGTGGCGCTGGAGCTGCTGGCCGACCGCACCGTCGAGGCGGTCACCATCGTCACGCCCACCGAGCACCTCAAGCACCAGTGGGCGGCCGCGGCCAACGAGGTCGGCATCCCGATCGACCCGAACTTCCGCAACACCACCGGCGTCACCTCGCGGGACTACCGGGGTGTCGCGGTCACCTACGCCCAGATCGCCGCGCACCCCACGCTGCACCGGGTGCGCACGGAGAATCGCAAGACGCTGGTCATCCTGGACGAGATCCACCACGGCGGCGACGCCAAGTCCTGGGGCGACGCGGTCCGCGAGGCCTTCACCCCGGCGGTGCGGCGGCTGTCGCTGACCGGTACGCCGTTCCGCAGCGACGACTCGCCGATCCCGTTCATCACCTACGAACGGGATGGCGAGGGCCTGCAGCGCAGCAAGGCCGACCACTCCTACGGCTACGCCGACGCGCTGCGCGACGGCGTGGTCCGGCCGGTGATCTTCCTGGCCTACTCGGGCGAGGCGAGCTGGCGGAACAACGCGGGCGAGGAGTTCAGCGCCCGGCTCGGCGAGCCGCTGACCCAGGAGCAGACCGCGCGGGCCTGGCGCACCGCGCTGGACCCCAACGGCGAGTGGATGCCCGCGGTGCTCAAGGCCGCCGACATCCGGCTCACCCAGAAGCGCACCGTGGTGCCCGACGCCGGTGGCCTGGTCATCGCCACCGACCACGTCACGGCCAAGGCGTACGCGAACATCCTGACCCAGGTCACCGGCCAGGAGCCGACCCTGGTGCTCTCCGACGACCCCAAGGCCTCCGGCCGGATCAGCGAGTTCTCCGAGTCGCAGGACCGCTGGCTGGTCGCGGTGCGGATGGTCTCCGAGGGCGTGGACGTGCCCCGGCTGGCCGTGGGCGTCTACGCCACCAGCCACTCCACCCCGCTGTTCTTCGCCCAGGCCATCGGCCGGTTCGTGCGGGCGCGGCGGCCGGGGGAGACCGCGAGCGTGTTCCTGCCCAGCGTGCCGGTGCTGCTCGGCCTGGCCAGCGAGCTGGAGGCGCAGCGCGACCACGTGCTGGGCAAGCCGCACCGGGAGAAGGACGGCTGGGACGACGAGCTGCTCCAGCAGGCCAACCAGCAGCAGGACGAGCTGGGCGAGGACGAGAAGGCCTTCACCTCGCTGGGCGCCTCCGCTGAGCTGGACCAGGTGATCTACGACGGCTCGTCCTTCGGCACCGCCGCGATGGCGGGCACCGAGGAGGAGCAGGACTACCTCGGCCTGCCCGGCCTGCTCGAACCCGACCAGGTGCGCACCCTGCTCCGCCAGCGCCAGGAGCAGCAGCTGGCCAACGCGACCAAGCGCAAGAACAGCCAGCCGGTGGCCGCACCCCCGCCGCCGCGCTCGGTCTCGGTCGCCGAACGCATCCACAGCCTGCGCAAAGAGCTGAACACCCTGGTCGCGATGATCCACCACCGGACAGGCAAGCCGCACGGCGTGATCCACAACGAGCTGCGCCGCCAGTGCGGTGGCCCGCCCACCCCCATGGCCAGCATCGAAGAGCTCGAAGAACGGATCGTCACCCTGCGCACCTGGTGACCCCGCGCGGAGCTGTGGCCCGCTGTCGGCCCGGTTCGGTGGCCGTTCCAGGACGCCTCTTGTCCGTTCCTGACATGCCCGGCCTAAGCCGCCAGACCCGTCGATCCACCATCCGGGCTATCCCTGCGGCCAACCGGAGGCACCAGTGCGGCCAACACGTTGTCCAGTATCGGCCAACACGCGGCGCGAGGGCCTGCTAGCTGTGTGAATGCGCTCTCACCAGGGTTACGGGGCGGTTACCTCGCCGTGCCACCATCGTGTCTCTTCTGGCCTTCTGTAAGGATTCAGAAGCCTTCCGTCTCGCCTATCCGGGGCATACGTTGTGACCCACAACATTTCCGGGCTGTGACGCTCGTCGCGGAGTGTCACGGCCACGGCAGTAGGAGGAACGGGCGGATGCGGAGCAAGACGCTTGGCCTGATCGCCGTCGGCTCGGGGCTTGCCCTGGCGCTCTCGGCGTGTGGCGCGAACAGTGCCGGTGGTGGCGGTAGCACCACCGGCGCGAGTGGGTCCGAAGGCAGCGGCCCCAAGGTCGGAGTGATCCTCCCCGACACCAAGTCCTCGGCCCGGTGGGAGGGCTTCGACCGGCCCCTGCTGGAGAAGGCCCTCAAGGAGGCGGGGGTCACCCCGCTGATCCAGAACGCCGAGAACGACCCCGGCAAGTTCTCCACCATCGCCGACTCGTTCATCAGCCAGGGCGTGAAGGTCCTGATGATCGCCCGCCTGAGCAACGAGGGCGGCGCCGCGGTGCAGAAGAAGGCCAAGGCCGCCGGCATCCCGACCATCGACTACGACCGGCTCACCCTGAACGGGTCCGCGGACTACTACGTCTCCTTCGACAACACCAAGGTCGGCGAGCTGCAGGGGCAGGGCCTGCTGGACTGCCTCAAGGACAAGCCGAACCCGACCATCGTGCAGATCAACGGCGGTCCCGAGGACTACAACGCCACGCTGTTCAAGAACGGCGCGGAGAAGGTGCTCAAGCCGGCGTATGAGTCCGGCAAGGCCAAGCTCGGCGGCGACCAGTGGGTCCAGAAGTGGGACAACCAGCTGGGCAACACCATCTTCGAGCAGGAGCTGACCCGCAACGGCGGCAAGGTTGACGGCGTGCTCGCCGCCAACGACGGCCTGGCCTCCGCGGTGATCACCGTGCTGAAGAAGAACGGCCTCAACGGCAAGGTGCCGGTCACCGGCCAGGACGCCGACCCGGCCGCGCTGGCCAACATCCTGCGCGGCGACCAGTGCATGACCGTGTTCAAGCCGATCGCCGAGGAGGCCACCAACGCGGCCAAGATCGCGATCGCGCTGGCCAAGAACGACAAGGCCTCCGCCGACGCCCTGGCCACGGGCGTGGAGAAGGACCCGGAGGGCAAGCGCGACGTGAAGTCGGTGCTGCTGTCCGCGCAGACCATCACCAAGGCCAACGTCAAGGTCGTGGTGGACTCCGGCTTCGTCAAGGCGTCCGAGTTCTGCAAGGACGACCTGGTCGCGAAGTGCAAGGAAGCGGGAATCACCGTCGGCTGAGCCGACCATGAGACTCAGTCGGAGAGATCCGATTGCTTGAACGCCACGGCAGGGCGGCGCCCCCGACCCGCCCTGCCGTCGGCTCATGTCTTCCAGGCACATTCTCGAAATCTGGAGTTCCAGCAGTGAGCAACATTCTCGAACTGCGTGGCGTGAACAAGAGCTTCGGCCCGGTGCACGTGCTGCACGACGTGGACCTGGCGGTCAAGGCCGGCGAGGTCACCGCGCTGGTCGGCGACAACGGCGCGGGCAAGTCCACGCTGGTCAAGTGCATCGCGGGGATCCACCCGACCGAGTCAGGCGAGATCCTGTTCAACGGCGAGCCGGTGACCATCGGCAGCCCGAGGGACGCCGCCGCGCTGGGCATCGAGGTCGTGTACCAGGACCTCGCGCTGTGCGACAACCTCGACATCGTGGACAACATGTTCCTCGGCCGGGAGAAGACCAACGGGCTCACCCTGGACGACGCGGCCATGGAGCAGGCGGCCCGCAAGGTGCTCGCCGACCTGTCCGTGCGCACGGTGAAGTCGGTGCGCACCCCGGTGGCCTCGCTCTCCGGCGGCCAGCGGCAGACGGTGGCGATCGCCAAGTCCGTGCTGTGGGACAGCAAGGTGGTGCTGCTCGACGAGCCGACCGCCGCGCTCGGCGTCGCCCAGACCCGCCAGGTCCTGGACCTGGTGCGCAGGCTCGCCGACAACGGGCTCGGCGTGGTGCTGATCAGCCACAACATGAACGACGTGTTCGAGGTCTCCGACACCGTGGCCGCGCTCTACCTGGGCAGGCTGGCCGCGCAGGTGCCGACCAAGAGCCTCACCCACGCCCAGGCCGTGGAGCTGATCACCTCCGGTCGCACCGGCGACCTCGGCATCGCCAAGCCGGAAGCCGCCACGATCTAGCGATCCGCCACCGACTCCTTCCCGCGCACCTTTTGATCTGCAAGGAACTCCGGATGACCGAGACCCAGGCCGAGCCAGGCTCGACCTCGACCGCCGTCGCCGACTTCGGCATCGACAACACCCAGCGCAGCTTCGGCCAGGCCGTCGGCGACTACGGCGCCCGGCTGCGCGGGGGCCAGCTCGGCGTGCTGCCCGCACTCGGCGGCCTCGCCGTGCTCTTCATCTTCTTCGCCACCCAGTCCAGTGACTTCCTGACGCTGGGGAACCTTTCCAACCTGCTCGCCCAGGGCGCGGGCACCGTGGTCATCGGCATGGGCCTGGTGTTCGTGCTGCTGCTCGGCGAGATCGACCTCTCCGCTGGCACCGCCTCCGGGGTCACCGCGGCGATCTTCGCGCTGCACCTGTCCACCGGCGGCAACCTGCTCGGCAAGATGGGCCTGGCGGTCTTCCTGATCACCATCGCCGGGCTGCTGCTGGCCGCGGTGATGGCGGTGCTGACCAGGCTGTGGGTGGCCGCGGTCCCCGCGGTGCTGGCCGCCGGGATCATGATCATCGGCGTGCCGGCCAACCCGTGGGTGGAGATCCTGCTCGCGATCTGCTTCGGCACCGCGATCGGCTGCCTCACCGGCTTCCTGGTCGCCAGGGTGGGCATCCCGTCCTTCGTGGTGACCCTGGCGCTGTTCCTGGCCTGGCAGGGCGTGGTGCTGCAGTACATCGGCGAGGGCGGCACCCTCGGCGTCGGCGACGGCGTGCTGTTCGAGGTGGCCAACGGCAACCTGTCCACCGGCCTGAGCTGGCTGCTGCTGGTGCTGGTCGCCGGTGGTTACGCCGCGGTCGTGCTGACCAGGCACTTCGGCAGGCTCAAGCGCAAGCTGGTGGCCCAGCCCACCTCGCTGGTGCTGGTCAAGGTCGGCGCGGTGGTCGTCTTCGGCGCGATCGGCACCTACCTGCTCACCCTCAACCGCAGCCTGAACGACTCGATCACCATCTCCGGCGTGCCCTACGTGGTCCCGATCGTGTTGTTCCTGCTGGTCCTGGGAACTTTTGTGCTCGACCGCACTCGCTACGGCAGGCACGTCTACGCCGTCGGCGGCAACGCCGAGGCCGCCCGCCGGGCCGGCATCGACGTGCGGAAGGTGCGGATGTCGGTGTTCGTGATCGCCTCCACCATCGCGGCGATCGGTGCGATCATCTACTCGTCGAAGGTCGGCTCGGTCGACCCGCAGGCCGGTGGCGGCAACACCCTGCTGTTCGCGGTCGGCGCCGCGGTCATCGGCGGCACCTCGCTGTTCGGTGGCAAGGGCCGGGTGCGCGACGCGGTCGTGGGTGGCGCGGTGATCGCGACCATCGAGAACGGTCTGCGGCTGCTCGGCGAGCCCGCCGCGGTGGTCTCGATCGTCACCGGTCTGGTGCTGCTGCTGGCGGCCAGCGTGGACGCGCTGTCCCGGCGGCGGGCGCCCGCGGGCGTGCGCTGAGCCGACGCTGATCGGACCGGGTTCGGCGGGGGCCGATGACGTCCCCCGCGTGCGTCGAGCAGGGGAGTGACGTTGAGCAGCGCGCCCACCGCGGGCACCAGACCGGACGAGGTCCGCAGGCACAACCGGGCCGCGCTGCTCCGCAGGCTGCACGTGGACGGCCCGAGCACCCGCGCCGAACTGGCCACCGAGCTCGGGCTCAACCGCAGCACGATCAAGGCGCTGGTGGACGAGCTGACCGCGCTCGGCCTGGTCACCGAGCAGGTGCCCACCCAGCGCCAGGGCGCGGGCAGGCCCTCGCTGCTGGTGCTGCCGCAGGCGCGGGCGGTGCCGGTGCTCGCGGTGGACGTGGGCGTGGAGCAGGTCACGGTGGCCGCGGTCGGCATCGGCGGCACCGTGCTCGGCGGCAGGCACTGGGCCCAGGCCAGGGGCAGCGGCACGCCGGAGAAGGTGCTGGCCAGGGTGGCCGCGGCCTGCCGGGAGCTGGCCGCCGAGCTGGGCAGGCCGCCGGTGCGCATCGGGGTCTCCGTGCCGGGCGTGGTGCGCCGCTCGGACGGCCTGGTGCACGAGGCGCCCAACCTGCATTGGAGCGCGGTGCCCTTCGGCCGGATGCTCTCCGCCGAGCTGCGGCTGCCGGTCCAGGTGGGCAACGACGCCGATCTGGGCGGGCTGGCCGAGCACGTGCGCGGCGCGGCCAGGGGCGCCGCGGACATGGTGTTCCTGTCCGCGGAGGTCGGCGTCGGCGGCGGGGTGATCGTCGGCGGCGCGCCGCTGCGCGGCACCGGCGGCTACGTCGGCGAGCTGGGGCACATGGTGGTCAACCCGCAGGGCCGGTCCTGCTACTGCGGCTGCCGGGGCTGCTGGGAGACCGAGATCGGCGAGGACGCGCTGTGCCGCGCGCTGAACCTCTCCGCGGGCGCCGCGCGCGCGGAGATCGTGGCGGAGCTGGCCTCACTGGCCGAGCGGTCCGAGGACGCCAGGCACCGGCTCGAGGGGTTCGCCGGCTGGCTCACCCTTGGTCTGACCAACGTGGTGAACGTGGTCGCGCCCGAGCTGGTGGTGCTGGGTGGACTGCTGGCCGCGCTGCCGCCCGTGCTGGTGACCGAGGTGGCCGAGACGGTGTCCCGGCGCAGCCTGGTCGGACGGGCCGCGGGACGACTGCGCATGGTGACGTCCACGCTGGGCGCGGACGCCGCACTCGTCGGCGCGGCCGAACTGGCCTTCGAGCAGGTGTTCGCCAACGGCTGAACCAGCGGCCTCCGCTGATCCGGTGCCAGTCCCGCGCACCGCCGTCCGTCAACACCTGCTCGTTCATCGGCAACCCTGCTGTCGGCCGCCGTTGGCCCGTTGCGTGTTCGCTGAGAGCTGAAAAAGTTCCGAGATGTGTCACGGGCGGAGATCCCGGTCAAAGGATCTCCGCCCGTGGGGCTCGTCGGATCAGGGACTGTGCGCCGATCATCCTTCCTGGATGTTCGCCGCCAGCTCCTTCAGCTTCGTCTCGTGTTCCCTGGCGTGGTGACCGCAGAACAGGAGCTCGCCCCCGGACTGCAGAACGGCACGAACTCGAGCAGCGGCCCCGCAACGGTCGCAACGGTCGGCAGCGGTCAGCTCGGGGCGGGTGAGTGTTCCAGGCATGTGAATCTCCCTCCGTCCCGGCACCGGCTCATCCGGTGCCCGTTGTTGCCAGCGAAACTCCGAGGCGGTGGCTGCTGCCGCGGTGTCGCGCTGGTTCCACTCTATGCAGACGTCCGGCGGTTCGTCAGTGTTCCCGGCCTCGTGGCGATGCCGGTCACGTCCGAACTACCCGGTTGTCGCAGGGTTGAACACTACGAGTGTCCATGGCCCGTTGTGAAGATCGCTCATCGACATCCAGATGCCTTATCAAGTTGCCGCCGTTCGTCCTCAATAACCGTGACATCGGGACAACTCGCGCCCAGGCTAGGGCTGACCTTGTGAAACTGCGGTGGTGTGCTCGTCGCTGTGGGTAACGGTGCTGGTCAGCGCTAGGGCAACCAGTGGGCGACGCCTGCCCTGATGCGGTTCGAAGTCCGTCGTGTGTCTGTTTTGTTGTATTCCTCTCGGGTATGTGCGCGGCATGTTCGAGGGTTTCGAGTTGGAGCGGCTCCAGGTCGGCGGCGTGTCGTTGCGGGTCCGGCACGGCGGTTCGGGCCCGCCGTTGTTGTTGCTGCACGGCCATCCCCGGACGCACGCCACCTGGTACCGGGTCGCGCCGCTGCTGGCCGAGCGGTTCACCGTGGTCTGCCCGGACCTGCGCGGCTACGGCGAGTCGGACAAACCGCTCAGCACCCCGGACCACGAGCCGTACAGCAAGCGCGCCCAGGCCCTGGACCAGGTGGGCCTGATGCGCCTGCTCGGCCACGACCGCTTCGCCGTGGCCGGGCACGACCGGGGCGCGTACGTGGCCACCAGGCTGGCCCTGGACCACCCGGAAGCGGTCTCCGCGCTGGCGGTGCTGGACGTGGTGCCGATCGGCGCGGCGCTGGCCCGCTGTGACGCCCGGTTCGCCGCGGCCTGGTGGCACTGGTTCTTCCTGGCCCAGCCGGAGCTGCCGGAACGGGTGATCAACGCCGACCCGGACGCCTGGTACGGCGACCGCTACGGCCCGGCGCACGGCCGGGACCAGCTCGGCGAGGCCTGGCCGGACTACCAGCGCGCCATCCACGACCCGGCGACCGTGCACGCGATGTGCGAGGACTACCGGGCCGGCCTTGGCATCGACCGCGCGCACGACGAGGCCGACCGAGCGGCCGGCCGCCGGATCACCGCGCCGACCCTGGTGCTGTGGGCGGAGCGGGACAACCTGCCCGAGCTCTACAACGGCGACGTGCTCGGCGTCTGGCGCGAGTGGGCGCTGGACGTGCTCGGCCACGGCATCGACTGCGGCCACCACATGAGCGAGGAGGCCCCGGCGGAGCTCGCCGATGCCCTGACCCGCTTCCTGCCCTGAAGGGGCGGCTGCGAGCCGCTCAGACCGCGACGGGCTGGCGCGCGATGCCGTTGGGCACCGGCATCATGGCCATCCGCACCGAGGGCTCCTCGGTCAGCGGCTGGTAGAAGGCGTGCAGGTCGGACTGGGTGCGGATGGTCGAGTTGTGCGGCCACAGCGCCGAGTTCAGCCGGATGTCCACCCCCGCCGCGCCCACGGTGAAACCGAGCCCGCGCAGGTGGGTCAGCCAGGCGTCGTTGCCCATCCGGCACTGCCCGAACACCCACTGGAACCCGGCGGTCCGGTAGTGCTTGGCCATCCCGGTGAGCAGCCGCCCGACCAGCCCGTGCTGCACGGTCTCCGGCAGCACCGAGACCCCGTTCACCGCGATGATCGAGCGCACCAGCAGCCGGTTGGCCTCCGCGGGCAGCCCCAGCCCGCCGATCAGCGCGCGCGGCACCCCCGCCGCGGCCACCCCGACCAGCTTCTCCTCGTGCCGCCGGTCGGCCGCCACCAGCACCAGCCCGTGCGAGCCGTCGGTGCCGTCCGCGCGGTCGGCGTCCACCGAGGCCCGCAGCGCCTTCCCGGTGACCGGGTCCGAGACCAGAAGCTGCTCGACCTGGCGGCCCTCACCGGGGCGCGCGGGCCGGAGCCACACCGAACTACCGAGGGGGCGGTCACTCCGCCGAGTCTGAGTCTTCCGCTTCGTCACGCGGAGTACGGTAGCGGTCACCACTCGTGCACCGCCGAGTGGGGGTACGGCTTCCGCCGTTCGCCCAAGTCATTCCCTAGGGGACAAATCCGGGACGCCTCGGGTCCCGCTCCCGAGCCACCCGAGCCCGCCGATCGGCAGCCTGGAAGCAACAACCCAGCCCCGCCGAGGAGCGCCCGTGTCCTGCCGTGACTGCCGCACCTGCACCGATCCTGGCCTGGTCTGGCTGGTGAAGCGGCTGTTCATCACCGCCGCCTACCTGCTCACCCTCGGCCTGCTCTACCTGCTCAAGCACTTCCTGCGCCGCCACTGCCCGCAGTGCGGCCACATCCTGGCCAACCACCGCCGCCGTGCCGACGGCTCGTTCAAGGACTGAGCAACCGGGAACTGAGACCGGCACGGCGAAGGCCGCCGATCCCGTGGGGCGGGATCGGCGGCCTCCTTGCTTGTGCCGGGACTCAGTCCAGGTAGTCGCGCAGCACCTGGGACCGCGAGGGGTGCCGGAGCTTGGACATGGTCTTGGACTCGATCTGGCGGATCCGCTCCCGGGTCACGCCGTAGACCTGACCGATCTCATCCAGCGTCCGCGGCTGGCCGTCGGTGAGCCCGAACCGCAGCCGCACCACCCCGGCCTCGCGTTCGGAGAGGGTGGCCAGCACCGACTGGAGCTGGTCCTGCAGCAGCGTGAACGACACCGCGTCCACGGCCACGACGGCTTCGGAGTCCTCGATGAAGTCCCCGAGCTGGGAGTCGCCCTCATCGCCGATGGTCTGATCCAGCGAGATGGGCTCGCGGGCGTACTGCTGGATCTCCAGGACCTTCTCGGGCGTGATGTCCATTTCCTTGGCGAGCTCTTCGGGGGTGGGCTCGCGGCCGAGGTCCTGGAGCAGCTCACGCTGTATGCGACCGAGCTTGTTGATCACTTCCACCATGTGCACCGGGATGCGGATGGTGCGGGCCTGGTCGGCCATGGCACGGGTGATGGCCTGCCGGATCCACCACGTGGCATAGGTGGAGAACTTGTAACCCTTGGTGTAGTCGAACTTCTCCACCGCGCGGATCAGGCCCAGGTTGCCCTCCTGGATCAGGTCCAGGAACGCCATACCGCGACCGGTGTAGCGCTTGGCGAGGCTGACCACCAGGCGGAGGTTGGCCTCCAGCAGGTGGTTCTTGGCGCGCTCGCCGTCCCGGATGATCCAGCGCAGGTCGCGGCGCATCTGGGTGGAGAGCTGCTCGCCCTCCTCCTCGATCTGGCGGTAGCGCTCGGCGGCGTAGAGCCCGGCTTCGATGCGCTTGGCCAGGGCCACTTCCTCTTCGGCATTGAGCAGGGCGACCTTGCCGATCTGCTTGAGGTAGGCGCGGACCGAGTCGGCCGAAGCGGTCAGCTCGGCGTCCTTGCGGGCCTGCCGCAGCGCCTCGGACTCCTCCTCGTCCCAGACGAAGTCACCCGACTTCTGCGGCTCCTCCGCCACCGGCTCCGGCTCGTCGACGACGAGGTCGGCCTCCAGGTCGATCTCTTCCTCGATGTCCTCCAGCACCGGCTCGTCGCCGTCGGCGGCCTTGGTGGCCACCGCCTTGGCTCCGCTGCCGGCCTTCGCGGCGGTCTTCTTCGCCGGGGCCTTGGCCGCGGTCTTGCCCGCGGCCTTGGTGGTCCGGGCCGCGGGCTTCTTGGCGGCGGTCTTGGCCGCCGCCTTCGCCGGGGCCTTGCGGGCCGGGGTAGTCGCCTGCTCGTCGGCCTCGAGTGCGGGGGAAGGCCGGGTAGCGGTGTCTGCGGTGGCCACGTACGCCCTTTCGCGGGGTTCGTTCACTGGCAGACCAAGGGCGCGAACCTAGGCCGCCGGAAGTGTTCGGGGGAGTGCCCACGGCGCAGAGTGCCGCGGGCGCCCACCATTGTAACGACGACAGCGGTCCGGCCGTTGCGGGCCGGGACCGGGAAATCAGCCGTGCAGCCGGGCCGCGGCGCTGGCCGCGCCCACGATTCCGGCGTCGTTCTTCAGCGTCGCCGCGACCACCTCGGTGCGCGCCTCCAGCAGCGGCAGCCACTTGTGCGCCTTCTTGCTGACCCCGCCGCCCGCGATCACCAGGTCCGGCCACACCAGGTCCTCCAGCACCCGCAGGTACCGGGTCACCCTGGGCGCCCACTCCTCCCAGGACAGGTCCAGGTCCTCCTTGACCGAGGCCGCGGCCTGCTTCTCCGCGTCGTGCCCGTCGACCTCGAGGTGGCCGAACTCGGTGTTCGGGACCAGCTTGCCGTCCAGGAACACCGCGCTGCCGATACCGGTGCCGAAGGTCAGCAGGACCACCGTGCCGTCCTTGCCCGCGCCCGCGCCGAAACGCATCTCGGCCAGCCCGGCCGCGTCGGCGTCGTTGAGCACGACCACCTCGGCGGTGGAGCGGCCCAGCTTGGAGGCGAACAGGGCGGCCGCGTCCGTGCCGATCCAGCCGGGGTCGACGTTGGCCGCGCTGTGCGCGACACCCCGCTTGACCACACAGGGCAGGGTGACACCGACCGGCCCCTCCCAGCCGAACTTCCCGACGATCTCCGCGACCACGTCGGCGACCGCCTCCGGCGTCGACGGCTGCGGGGTGGGGATGCGTAGCCGCTCGCCCTCGAGCACACCGGTTTCGAGGTCCACGACACAGCCCTTGATGCCGGAGCCGCCGATATCGACTCCGAACCCTCGGGTAGCGCTCATCCCCGTGGTCCTTCCTGTTCGATTCAGAAACGTGGTGCGCAGACCATAACGTTGATGTGGTCGTATGGTCCCGTGGGTCTGGCTGATGAGGTACCGACGTTGGTGGACGTGTCCCGTTTGCGCACCGTGGCGATCGAGGTGGCGAGCGAGGCCGGGGAGCTGGTCGCGGCCATGAGAGGTGGTCAGCGCCGGTTCTCGGGCGCGGTGGACACCAAGAGCACGGCCACCGACGTGGTCACCGCCGCAGACCGGGCGGCAGAGGAACTGATCCGGTCCCGCCTGGCGAAACTGCGTCCCGAGGACGGGGTCCTGGGCGAGGAAGCCGGCGACGACGCGGCAGGCGCCAGGGTGCGCTGGGTGGTCGACCCCATCGACGGCACGGTGAACTACCTCTACGGCCTGCCCCAGTACGCGGTCTCGGTCGCCGCCGAGGTCGACGGCCTGGCAGTGGCCGCCGCCGTGGTCGAACCCGCCGCGGGCCGGGTATGGAGCGCCGCCCGCGGCCAGGGCGCCACCCTGGACGGCGAGCCACTGCGCGCCTCGGCCACGACGGAGCTGTCGCTGACACTGCTCGCGACCGGGTTCGCGTACCAGGTGGAGCGGCGATCCCGGCAGGCCGATTTGGCTGCCCGGCTGGCTCGGGAGGTGCGGGATCTGCGGCGGAGCGGGTCGGCGGCGATTGATTTGTGCTCGGTGGCGGCGGGGTGGGTGGACGCGTATTTCGAGCATGGGCTTGGGCATTGGGACTGGGCGGGCGGTGGGTTGATCGCCGAGGAGGCTGGGGCGGTGGTGCGGCGGCCGAGCGGGTATGGGGTGAGCTCGGCTGGGGCGAATCGGGTTGAGGCCGGTCGGACTGGGTCGGATCCGGTTGGGCCGGATGCGGTTGGGCCAGATCGGGTTGGGCCAGATCGGGTTGGGTCGGATCCGGCTGGAGCGGATCCGCGGGGGTCGGACCGACGTGGGGCGGATCCGCGTGCGGCGAATCCGGACGGCCTGGGTGCGGACATCACGCTTGCTGTTGCGCCCGGGGTGGCGGCAGAACTGACAGAACTGCTGCGGCGGTCCGGGGCGTCAGAGGTGTGATTGGCCAACCACTCACTGTCGGCTGACTCGGGCTGTCAGGTTGTGAGTGGTAGGCCACTCAGTCATCGCAGGTTCTGCTGCGACTTGCGGGAGAGTGATTGGTTGACCACTTACTGGTGGCGCTGCGGCGGGTCGAACGGCTGAGTGGCCGGACGGTGGTGGCAGACGCGGAGCCCTGAGTCGAGCGGCCCGGAAACCGCAGGCGGCCCGAATCGCAGGTGGCCCCGAACCGCAGGCAGCCCCGAACTGCCCGCAGTCCCGGACCGCCCGCAGTCCCGGACCGCCCGCAGTCCCGGACCGCCCGCAGTCCCGAACCGTGCGGCCCTGAATCGTGCAGCCCGGGCTGCGTGCGGCCCTGAACTACGCGGTCCTGAATCGCGTGCGGTCCTGAACGATGCGCGGTCCTGAACGGTGCGGAAGCCTAAGCGGTACGGAGGCCCGAATTGGTGAAGCTCGAGTTCCCTGGAGTGATTGGTCGACCACTCACTCCGATGCGGGAAGTGGCTGTAGCGGCACGCGGCACGCGGCACGCGGCGCGCGCGGCGCGGGGTGGGGTGGGGTGGGTAGTGGTGATCGCATGGGCAAGGATCAAGTCGAGCGCGGCAAGCTGTGAGTGGTTGACCACTCATTCGTTGCGAGGTGCGGCGGATGCGCCGTCGGCGATGGCACTGGCGACTGCGGTGTCAGGTGGCCGCGATGTCATTGACCGCGGGCCAAGCTGCTGTGACGCCGGGGGCTGCAATGCCAGGCAACTGCCGATGGTTGTGACTGCCGCGTTCGAGTACGCCGCCTGCGAGCACTGCCGCGTTCGAGCACTGCCGCCTTCAAACACTGCCGCCTGCTGGAACTGCTGTCGCCGAGAACTGTCGCCTCCGAGAACTGCCGCCTCCGCTGACTGACGCGCCCGGCGACTGCGGTCTCCCGCAACTCCCGCCCCCCGACCATTCCGCCACCCCGAACGACCCCACCCAGCCAAGCATGAGTGGCAGACCACTCACACCCCGACGCCCGCCCGGAGAATCCCCGGACGGGCGTCAGTCGAGCGGTAATGCGCCGGGCGCGAGTCCCGGCCTAGCAGTGCACGTTGCGGGCCGCCGCCAGCAGTTCGGCGTCGAGTTGCGGCGGTGGGGGAGCGGCTTGCTGGCCGCCTCGTTCTGGTTGCTGGTCGGCCCACTCCTTGAGCTTTTCCAGGAGTTGGCGGGTGCTGGAGGAGGGCTTGATGCCGTCGAACTTCTTGCCCAGCACGACGTCCACAGTGGAGTCCTGGCGCTCGTCCCTGACCAGCTGCACGCACGGGGCCAGCAGGCTCAGGGTGCGGGCCGCGCCTGCGCCGTTGGGGCCGTAGCGGAGTTGGCCGTGGCAAGTGAGCTTGCTGTCGTAGACCGGGTCGTCGCTGGGCTCGCCCGCTTTGTTGAAGCCGAAGCCCATCAGTTCCTCGTTGACCAGCTTGCCCTGTCCGCGCAGGCCACCGCCGTTGAGCACGCGGAGCTTGATGTCCGAGGCCGGCCACGGGTCGGTCTTGTCCAGCGCGTCCCTGGGCTGGCCCACGCCCTCGTACGGCTTCTTGCCGGCCTCCACCGCGGGCGGTGGGTCGCAGCGGACCGCGGCCTCGGCGTCGCCCACGTTGCCGAAGACCTTGCTCCACACAAAAGTCGCTATCACGCCGAGCAGGACCAGGATGACCAGCGCCGGCAGCGGGCGTCGCCTCCGATAACGTCCGAGGCCCTGCCTCACGCTCCCCGCAGCCACGTCCTCCGCCCTCCCCGGCGTTGTCCGCCATCGCCTGTACACACGTCGACGATCAGCCTAGGCGGTAACGGCTCAGCATGCGTGACCAGATTCGTCTTCCTTTGTCGGCCGATGGGGTGCTACTGACCACATCCACCGCGCTTCCGGGTGACCCAGTGAACGCACCGGACCGCGATGGGCTACCCTCTCGGCGCTCCGGCCCGCCGGTAAGCCGATTTACCTGATCGACTTCGCCAGGGGCGCCGGGTTCTCGAGAAGAGACGGCCGTCACTGGGGACGGCGGGCACAAATCGGTGCGCTGGAACGTTAACCAGCGGCACGAACCACCATCTTGAGTAAAACGCAGGGGTGACTACACGATGGCGACCGACTACGACGCACCGCGCCGTGGCGAGACCGACGAACTCGCCGAGGACTCGCTTGAAGAGCTGAAGGCGCGGCGCAACGAGACGCAGTCCGGGGTGGTCGACGTCGACATCGACGCGCCGGACGAGAACTTCGAGCTGCCCGGGGCCGACCTGTCCGGCGAGGAGCTGACCGTCAAGGTGCTCCCGAAGCAGGACGACGAGTTCACCTGCTCTCGCTGCTTCCTGCTGCACCACCGCAGCAGGCTGTCCCGGGAGAAGGACGGGCAGTACATCTGCCGCGATTGCGACTGAGCAAGGCTTCCACGGCCAACGAGGTCAGGCACCAGTCCGGGGACGGCTGGTGTCCTGACCAAGGGTTCTGACCGGGAGGGCTAACTGGCGCGCTTGGCCGCCTCGGCGCGCAGCAGCTCCGCGAGCTGCTCGGCCCGCCTGGTGCTGAACAGCCAGTACGGCGTGGGGTCCTCCGGGTCGGTCAGCTCGACCAGCACGGCGGGCCCGACCCAGCCCCGGTGCGCCACGAACGCGGCCGGGTCCAGGTCCCGGCCCATCGCCGGGCGCTTCTCGTTGACATCCAGGGCGGTGACCCTGCCGACGAACTCCAGCGGCAGGTGCGCCTCGCCCACCCACAGCTCGCCGCCCTTGACCTGCACCTGCTGCCTGCCCAGCCACAGCATGGTCACCACGACCAGCGGCACCAGCAGCAGGTAGGGCAACCACGAGCGCACTCCCGGGTACCCCATGTGGATCTCCGCGGCCAGCAGCACCGCACCGGCCAGCGGCAGCGGCCAGCCCCACCACGGGACGTAGAGCCGCTCACTGAAGAGGACATCCCCGGTCGTATCGACCGCGCGCGCGTTCCTGCTCACGGGCACCAGGGTAATGTCGCCCGCCGTGCCCAGCGTTGAGGTGCTCCTGACCCGGCTCGATCCGGATGTGCCCGTCCCTTCCTACGCCCGCCCCGGCGACGCGGGCGCCGATCTGGTGACCACCAGCGACCTGGTGCTGCCACCGGGGGAGCGCGCGGTGGTCGGCACCGGGATCGCGATCGCCCTGCCCATCGGGTTCGCCGCCTTTGTGCACCCGAGGTCGGGGCTGGCGGCCAGAGCGGGGCTCAGCGTGGTCAACACACCTGGCACCATCGACGCCGGGTACCGGGGCGAGATCAAGATCTGCCTGGTCAACCACGACCTGCGCGAGCCGATCACGCTGCACCGCGGCGACCGGATCGCCCAGCTGGTCATCCAGCGGGTGGAACAGGCCGAGTTCCGCGAGGTCGGCGAGCTGCCGGAGTCCGTGCGCGGCGCGGGTGGCTACGGGTCGACCGGGGGAGCCGCGGTACTGGCCGGTCAGCGAGCCGGGCACAACGGCGGCTCGCCTGAAGTGACGGAGGTCTGAGGGGATGTTCGGGTTCGGGCGTCGCGGCAAGCGGCGCAAGGCGGCAGGCGAGCAGGGGCACGCCCTCGGCGCGGGGCAGGGCGGCGAGCACGACGACCTGCCTGCCGAGGACGGCTTCGACGGGCCCTACGACGAGAAGGAAGCGCCCGCCGACCAGGTGTCCCGGCTCGACCTGGGCTCGGTCCGGGTGCCGGTGCCCGACGGCACCCAGCTCCAGGTCGAGGTGGCGCCGGAGGGCGCGGTGCAGGCCGTGCACCTGGTGACCCCGGTGGCCAGGCTCACCGTGAGCGCCTTCGCCGCCCCCCGATCGGGTGGGTTGTGGCAGGAGGTCAGCAAGGAGCTGGCCGAGCAGCTGCGCGGCGACGGCGCCAGGGTGGTGCTGGAGGGCGGCGACTGGGGCACCGAGCTGGTGGCCTCCTCGCCGGAGATGTCGCTGCGCTTCGTCGGGGTGGACGGGCCGCGCTGGATGCTGCGCGCGGTGGCCGCCTCCTCCGCCGAGCAGTCCGCCGCCGCGGGTGAGGCGCTGCGCGAGATCGTGCGCGGCACCGTGGTGGTCCGGGGCGACCAGCCGATGCCGGTGCGCACGCCGCTGCCGGTGGAGCTGCCGGAGGCGATCGCCAAGCACCTCGCCCAGGAACAGGGCTAGAGAACAGCGCACCCGGGTTCGGCTCCGGACCCGGGTGTGATCTGGCCTGCTGTGCCCAAGCACACCCCCGCCGAACAGGCCTGACAGACCGGGAACTTTGTCCCCTTCTGGGGCGTTCTAAACGGTGAAACCGCCGGTCAAACCAGCTGGAGTAAAACCACCCCCAGATGGTTACTCTGGCGATAAACGGGGCCACAACCGAGGGCCCCTTTCGTATGGGGAGCGCCGGAATGAGTGGCACCGGGGGCTACTGGCGGCGAATGGTCCGCAGGCTGACGAGTGACGTCAGCGAGCTGGACGCCGACGACCTGTCCCGAAAAGCCGAGGCACAGGGCGCCGTGAAGGCGTGCGACTGCCGATCCGGCGAGGAGGTCACCGTGCTGGGGCGGCTGCGCAGCGTCGAGCTGTGCCCGCGCGACGCGGTGGCGACCCTGGAAGCCGAGCTGTACGACGGCACCGAAGGAGTCACCCTGGTGTGGCTCGGCAGGCGCCGCATCCCCGGTATCGAGCCGGGACGCACGATCAAGGCGCGGGGGCGGATCGCGGTGCGGGACGGGCGTAAAGTGCTCTACAACCCGTACTACGAGCTACAGACCACCTCCTGATCGTGAGCGTATGAGCGAACCCACCACTCCGCAGGCCGGTCAGTCCGCCGAGCTGGAGAAAACCGAGTCCCCGGCTGTCGAACCCGCCGAGGACGCCGTCGAGCCCATGCCGACCATGTGGGAGCAGATGGGCGGCCTGGTCGGCTTCATCTCCGCCTCCGTGCCGGTCGCGGTGTTCGTCTTCGTCAACTGGGCCACCAGCATGTGGCCCGCCATCTGGAGCGCCCTGGGCGTGGCCGTGCTGATCGGCGTGTGGCGCCTGGTCCGCAAGGAGAAGATGATGCCCGCGATCTCGGGCGTGATGGGCGTCGGCATCGCCGCGTTCATCGCCTACCGGGTCGGCGAGGCCAAGGGCTTCTTCCTCTACGGCATCTGGGTCAGCCTGATCTTCGGCGGCCTGTTCCTGGTCTCGCTGCTGGTGCGCTGGCCGCTGGTGGGCGTCATCTGGTCCGGGCTCAACGGCCACGGCTTCGGCTGGCGCGAGCACCCCAAGGCCCGCTTCGGCTACGACCTGGCCACCGTGTTCTGGACGCTGGTGTTCGCGGCCCGGTTCGTGGTGCAGAACTGGCTCTACGAGGGCGACCAGACCACCCTGCTGGGCATCACCCGCCTGGCCATGGGCTACCCGCTGACCGCGATCGCGCTGCTGGTCACCGTCTGGGCCGTGCGCCGCGCCAAGCGCATCGAGGACGAACACGCCCCGGCGCAACCAAGCCCGGCCTGAGCAGACCAAGAAGAACGGCCCCGGGAGATCACCCGGGGCCGTTCTTGTGTCCTGGTCAGCTGAGCAGGGCCTGCTGGACCTCGTTCTCCACGTCGCTGGTGGCCACGAACAGCAGCTCGTCGCCCGCTTCCAGGGTGTCGTCGGGCTGCGGCACGATGACCCGGCCGCCGCGCAGGATGGTCACCAGGGCGGCGTCCCGGGGCAGGCGCAGGGCCTTGACCGCGCGGCCGGAGAGCGGGGTGTCCTCGGGCAGGGTGACCTCGACCAGGTTGGCCTGGCCCTGGCGGAAGGTCAGCAGCCGGACCAGGTCGCCGACGGTGACCGCCTCCTCGACCATGGCGGCCAGCATCCGCGGGGTGGACACCGCCACGTCCACCCCCCACGCCTCGGTGAACAGCCACTCGTTGCGCGGGTCGTTGACCCTGGCCACCACCCGGCGCACCGCGAACTCGGTCTTGGCCAGCAGCGCCACCACCAGGTTGACCTTGTCGTCCCCGGTCGCGGCGATCACCACGTCGCACAGCTCCATGCCGGCCTCCTCCAGGGAGGACAGCTCGCAGGCGTCGGCGTGCACCCACTCGGCCTGCTCGACCGCGTGCGGGTCGAAGTGGTCGCGGTCCCGCTCGATCAGCATCACCTGGTGGTTGGAGTCCAGCAGCTCGCGGGCGATGGACCGGCCGACGGCCCCGGCCCCGGCGATGGCGACGCGCATCAGTTGTTCTCCTCGGGAGCCTGCGCCGCCGCGGCGCTCACGTCGGTGACGGTGCCGGACAGCGCGGCCACGTAGATCTGGTCACCGGACTGCACCACGGTGTCCCGGTCCGGCAGCACGCCGGTGCCGAAGCGCATCACGAAGGCCACCCTGGCGCCGACGGCCGCCTCGACCTCGCGCACGCCCTTGCCCACCCAGCCCTCGTGCAGCGGCAGCTGGAAGACCGCCACCGTGCCGGAGGGGTCGCGCCAGGCGGTGGCCACCCCGTCGGGCAGCAGCATCCGCAGGAACCGGTCGGTGGTCCAGGGCACGGTGGCCACGGTGGGGATGCCCAGCCGCTCGTACACCGCGGCCCGCTTGGGGTCGTAGATCCGGGCGACCACGTGCTCGACGCCGAAGGTCTCGCTGGCCACCCTGGCGGAGATGATGTTGGAGTTGTCGCCGTTGGAGACCGCGGCGAAGGCCCCGGCCCGCTCGATGCCCGCCTCGATCAGCACCTGCCGGTCGAAGCCGATGCCGACCACCTGCTGACCGTGGAAGTCCCCGCCCAGCCTGCGGAAGGACTGCACGCTCTTGTCCACGACCGCGACCGTGTGACCCAGCCGTTCCAGGCCCTTGGCCAGCGATGATCCGACTCGGCCGCAGCCCATGATGACCACGTGCACTAAGTTCCTCCTCCAAGCACGAACCGTGCACCCTAACCTTCCCCCATTCGGGGGATGGCCGCGACCTGTGTCCAGACATTCCCAACATACCGACGGCTGGCCAGCCCCGGTTCACGCGGTCCCTCTACGCTGCCCTCCGTGTCCAAGTTCGCCACCGCGGCCAAACGCCTCCTGGTGGGGCGGCCGTTCCGCAGTGACCGGCTCTCCCACACGCTGCTGCCCAAGCGCATCGCGCTGCCGGTGTTCGCCTCCGACGCGCTCTCCTCGGTGGCCTACGCGCCGGAGGAGATCTTCCTGGTGCTCTCCGTGGCCGGGATCTCGGGTTACGTGTTCGCGCCGTGGATCGGGGTCGCGGTCGCGGTGGTCATGCTGACCGTCGTCTTCAGCTACCGGCAGAACGTGCACGCCTACCCCTCCGGCGGCGGCGACTACGAGATCGCCAACGCGAACCTGGGCCGCTACGGCGGCCTGACCGTGGGCAGCGCGCTGCTGGTGGACTACATCCTCACCGTGGCGGTGTCGATCTCCTCGGCGATGGCCAACATCGGCTCGCTGATCCCCTACGTGGCCGAGCACAAGGTGATCTTCGCGGTGGTGGCCATCGTGCTGCTCACCGCGGTCAACCTGCGCGGCATCCGGGAGTCCGGCAGCGCCTTCGCCATCCCGACCTACGCGTTCATGATCGGCATGATCCTGATGATCGTGTTCGGTCTTGTGCGCGGGTTCGTGCTGGACGAGCCGATGCGCGCGGAGAGCGCCGGGTTCACCCTGAACGCCGAGCACGACGAGCTGATGGGCCTGGCGCTGGCCATGATCGTGCTGCGCTCGTTCACCCAGGGCTGCGCCGCGCTGACCGGGGTGGAGGCGATCAGCAACGGGGTGCCCGCCTTCCGCAAGCCGAAGTCGCGCAACGCGGCCACCACGCTGCTGATGATGGGCCTGATCGCGGTGATCATGCTGATGGGCCTGGTCACGCTGGCCCAGCTGACCGGGGTCAAGATCGCCGAGCACCCGGAGACGCAGCTGGTCGGCGCGCCGGAGGGCTACCACCAGAAGACCATGGTGGTGCAGATCGCCAACGCGGTCTTCGACGGCTTCCCGGTGGGCGCGGTGTTCATCGCCGCGGTCACCGCGCTGATCCTGGTGCTGGCCGCGAACACCGCGTTCAACGGCTTCCCGGTGCTCGGCTCGATCCTGGCCCAGGACCGCTACCTGCCGCGCCAGCTGCACACCCGCGGCGACCGGCTGGCCTTCTCCAACGGCATCGTCTTCCTCGCCGGGTTCGCCATCCTGCTGGTCATCCTGTACGAGGCCGAGGTGGGCAGGCTGATCCCGCTCTACACCGTGGGCGTGTTCGTCTCCTTCACCCTCAGCCAGGCCGGCATGGTCCGGCACTGGAACCGGCTGCTGCGCGGCGAGCAGGACACCGCGATCGTCACC
The DNA here is from genome assembly GCF_023897065.1 of Crossiella sp. SN42. Classification (GTDB taxonomy): domain Bacteria; phylum Actinomycetota; class Actinomycetes; order Mycobacteriales; family Pseudonocardiaceae; genus Crossiella. Next base: position 286,702 of record NZ_JAMHIV010000002.1, on the reverse strand, counting down.
CGGCTCAAGCGGTCCCGGCTGATCAGCGGCTTCGGCATGGTGATGACCGGCGTGGTGCTGATCGTGGTGCTGATCACCAAGTTCACCCTCGGCGCCTGGGTGGCGATCGCGGCGATGGCCGCGGTGTTCGCGCTGATGACCGGTATCCGCAGGCACTACGACCACGTGGCGCAGGAGCTGGAGGCGGCCGAGAGCGACCGCTCGCACACCCTGCCCGCGCGCAACCACGCGGTGGTGCTGGTCTCCAAGCTGCACATGCCGACCATGCGCGCGATCAGCTTCGCCAGGGCCACCCGGCCGGACGTGCTGGAGGCGGTCACGGTGAACGTGGACGACACCGACACCCGGCGGCTGGTCACCGACTGGGAGCGGCAGGACCTGCCGGTGCCGCTGAAGGTGGTCGAGTCGCCCTACCGCGAGATCACCAAGCCGGTGCTGGACTACGTGAAGCGGATCCGCAGCAGCAACCCGCGCGACGTGGTGACCGTGTTCATCCCGGAGTACGTGGTGGGCCGCTGGTGGGAGCACCTGCTGCACAACCAGAGCGCGCTGCGCCTGAAGGGCAGGCTGCTGTTCCAGCCGGGCGTCATGGTGGTCTCGGTGCCCTGGCAGCTGGCGTCCTCGCAGCGCAGGGTCAAGGAGGCGCCGGTGGTCACCCCCGGCGCGATCCGCCGTGGCTTCGACCCGGTGCACGCCGCACGCAAGGCCGCCGAAGAGCGGCGCATGAAGGCCGAGAAGAAGGCGGAAGCCAAGAAGTGAGTCAGGACCGCCTGGACTGGACCGGTCGCACGCTGGAAGTCGAGATCGGCCCGGTGGCGCACGGCGGCCACTGCGTCGCCCGGCACGAGGGCAGGGTGCTCTTCGTCCGGCACGCGCTGCCGGGGGAGAAGGCCCTGGTCCACGTCACCGAGGACAACGGCGGCTCGTTCTGCCGGGCCGACGCGGTCACCGTGCACATCCCGTCGCCGGACCGGGTCACCCCGCCCTGCCCGCTGGCCGCGCCCGGCGAGTGCGGCGGCTGCGACTGGCAGCACGCCAGCCCCGCCGCCCAGCGCGAGCTCAAGGCCACCGTGGTGATGGAGCAGCTCAAGCGGATCGCGGGCCTGGACCGGCAGGTCACCGTCGAGGAGCTCCCCGGCGGCATGCTGGACTGGCGCACCCGGGTCCGCCTCGCGGTGGGCAGCGGCGGCCGCGCCGGCCTGCGTGCGCACCGCAGCCACCGGGTGATCCCGCTGCGGGACTGCCCGATCGCGGCGCCCGGCGCGCTGGAGGGCGTGCTCAGCCGCAGCTGGAAACCGGGCACCGAGCTGGAGGTGGCCAAGGACGGCGCGGGCCAGGTGCACGTGGCCGAGATCCGCAAGGACCGCCCACCGCGGATCATGGCCGGCGACGGCCTGGCCCACGAACACGCCGCCGGCCGCGACTGGCGCCTGGCCGCCGGCGGCTTCTGGCAGGTGCACCCCGCGGCCGCGGACACCTTCGCCGGGGTCGTCGAGGAGTGGGCCCAGGCGCCGGTGGGCGGCACAGCCTGGGACCTCTACGGCGGGGTCGGGCTGTTCGCCGCGGTGCTGGCCAGGCAGGTCGGGCCGACGGGCTCGGTGCTGGCGATCGAGTCCTCGAAGCGGGCGGTGGTGGACGGCACGGCGAACCTGGTGGATCTGCCGCAGGTGCGGTTGCGGGTGGGCCGGGTGGAGCGGGTGCTGGGGTCGGCGGAGCTGCGGGCGGAGCGGCCGGACGTGGTGGTGCTGGACCCGCCGCGCAAGGGCGCGGGCAAGGACGTGGTGGCGGCGGTGGCCGAGGCCGGGCCGTCGCGGGTGGTGCACGTGGCGTGTGATCCGGCGGCGCTGGCGCGGGATGTCGGGTTGTTCCGGGGGCAGGGGTACGAGCTCCGGGAGCTGCGGGCCTTCGACGCCTTCCCGATGACTCATCACATGGAGTGCATCGCCCTGCTCACGCGCTGAAACCACGGCGTTTCAACGAGATTTGTCCTCCAGGGCCGAGCATGATGGGATCGCAGTCCGGCGGGGCGCACCCCGTCGATGATCTTGTAGTCCGGGGAGGTCCTGGCCGGTGTCTGGCGACTCATTCGTCCACCTGCATGTGCACACCGAGTACTCCATGCTCGACGGGGCGGCCAAGATCGCTCCGTTGTTCGCGGAGGCGGCGCGGTTGGAGATGCCCGCGGTGGGCATGACCGACCACGGCAACATGTACGGCGGCGACGAGTTCTACCAGCAGGCCAAGAAGCACGGCATCAAGCCGATCATCGGCATCGAGGCCTACATCGCGCCGACCAGCCGGTTCCACAAGAAGCCGGTGTTCTGGGGCGATCCCGGCCAGCGCGGTGACGACATCTCCGGCGCCGGCGCCTACACGCACATGACCATGGTGGCCAAGAACTCCACCGGGGTGCGCAACCTGTTCCGGCTGTCCAGCCAGGCGTCCATGGAGGGCTACTACTACAAGCCCCGGATGGACCGGGAGATCATCGCGGAGAACGCCGAGGGGATCATCGCCACCACCGGCTGCCCCTCCGGCGAGGTGCAGACCCGGTTGCGGCTGGGGCACGAGGCCGAGGCGATCCAGGCGGCGGCGGACTACCGGGACATCTTCGGCGCGGAGAACTTCTTCCTCGAGCTGATGGACCACGGGCTGTCCATCGAGCGGCGGGTGCGCGAGGGGCTGCTGGAGATCGGCAAGAAGCTCAACATCCCGCCGCTGGCCACCAACGACAGCCACTACGTCACCAAGGACCAGGCCGACGCGCACTCCGCGTTGCTGTGCGTGCAGTCCGGCAAGATGCTGTCGGACCCGAACCGGTTCAAGTTCGACGGCGACGGCTACTACCTGAAGTCGGCCGCGGAGATGCGCGAGTTGTGGGACGGCCAGGTCGAGGGCGCCTGTGACAACACGCTGCTGATCGCGGAGATGGTCGAGTCCTACGACGACGTGTGGGCGCACCGGGACCGGATGCCGGTCTTCCCGGTGCCCGAGGGCGAGACCCAGGAGTCCTTCCTCTTCAAACAGGTCATGGAGGGGCTGCACCGCCGCTTCCCGGAGGGCATCCCGGACGGCTACGTGGAGCGGGCCGAGTTCGAGCTGAACGTGATCGCGGGCAAGGGGTTCCCGGCCTACTTCCTGGTGGTCGGCGACCTGGTCTCCTACGCCAAGTCGGTGGGCATCCGGGTCGGGCCCGGCCGTGGCTCGGCCGCGGGCGCGCTGGTGGCCTACGCGCTGGGCATCACCAACATCGACCCGATCCCGCACGGCCTGCTGTTCGAGCGGTTCCTCAACCCCGAGCGCACCGCCATGCCCGATATCGACATCGACTTCGACGACCGCAGGCGCGGCGAGATGGTGCGCTACGCCACCGAGAAGTGGGGCAGCGACCGGGTCGCCCAGGTGATCACCTTCGGCACCATCAAGACGAAGGCGGCCATCAAGGACTCCGCGCGCGTGCACTACGGGCAGCCCGGGTTCGCCATCGCGGACAAGATCTCCAAGGCGCTGCCGCCGCCGATCATGGCCAAGGACATCCCGCTCTCCGGCATCGTCAACCCCAAGCACGAGCGCTACGGCGAGGCCGCCGAGGTCCGCACCCTGATCGAGAACGACCAGGACGTGGCCAAGATCTTCGAGACCGCGCGCGGCCTGGAGGGCCTGATCCGCAACGCCGGTGTGCACGCCTGCGCGGTGATCATGTCCTCCGAGCCGCTGATCGAGTCCATCCCGCTGTGGCGGCGCGACGACGGCTCGATCATCACCGGCTGGGACTACCCGTCGTGTGAGAACCTCGGCCTGCTGAAGATGGACTTCCTCGGCCTGCGCAACCTCACCGTCATGGGCGATGCCATCGACAACGTCAAGGCCAACCGCGGCCAGGACATCGACCTGGACACCCTGGCCCTCGACGACAAGACCACCTACGAGCTGCTCAGCCGCGGCGACACCCTCGGCGTGTTCCAGCTCGACGGCGGCCCCATGCGCGACCTGCTGCGCCGCATGCAGCCCAACGCCTTCGAGGACATCGTCGCGGTCGGCGCGCTGTACCGCCCCGGCCCGATGGGCATGAACGCGCACAACGACTACGCCGACCGCAAGAACAAGCGGCAAGAGGTCAAGCCGATCCACCCGGAGCTGGAGGAACCGCTGCGGGAGATCCTCTCCGAGACCTACGGCCTGATCGTCTACCAAGAGCAGATCATGTTCATCGCGCAGAAGGTGGCCGGCTATTCGATGGGCCGCGCGGACGTGCTGCGCAAGGCGATGGGCAAGAAGAAGCAGGAGGTCCTGGAAAAGGAGTTCGAGGGCTTCCACGCCGGAATGCAGGCCAACGGCTTCTCCGACGAGGCGGTCAAGGCGCTCTGGGACACGATTCTCCCGTTCGCCGGCTACGCGTTCAACAAGTCGCACGCGGCCGCCTATGGCCTGGTCTCCTACTGGACCGCCTACCTCAAGGCGAACTACCGCGCCGAGTACATGGCCGCGCTGCTCACCTCGGTCGGTGACAACAAGGACAAGTCCGCGGTCTACCTCTCCGAGTGCCGCCGCCTGGGCATCAAGGTGCTGCCGCCGGATGTCAACGAGTCCGCGCTGCGCTTCTCCGCGGTCGGCACCGACATCCGCTTCGGCCTCGGCGCGATCCGCAACGTCGGCGCCAACGTGGTCGAGTCGATCATCACGACCAGGGAGAAGAAGGGGAAGTACAGCTCCTTCACCGACTTCCTGGACAAGTCCGAGCTGGTCTGCTGCAACAAGCGGGTCATCGAGTCGCTGATCAAGGCGGGCGCGTTCGACTCCTTCGGCAGCACCCGGCTGGCCCTCATGCAGGTGCACGAGGAAGCCGTGGACGCCGTGGTCGGCCTCAAGCGCCAGGAGGCGATGGGCCAGTTCGACCTCTTCGGCGGCGGTGACGACAGCGAGGCCGGCGAGGACTCCTCCCCGCTGGCGCACCTGAAGTTCGGCGCCGAGGAGTGGCCGCGCAAGCAGATGCTCGGCTTCGAGCGGGAGATGCTCGGCCTCTACGTCTCCGCGCACCCGCTGGACGGCGCCGAGCGGATCCTGCGCAAGAATGCGCAGAAGACCATCGCCGAGCTGCTCAACGACCCGCCAAGGGAGGGCGAGGTGGTCATCGCCGGGATGATCTCCGGTCTGGAGCGGCGGGTGAACAAGAACGGCGAGCCGTGGGCCATCGCCACGGTGGAGGACCTGGACGCCTCCATCGAGGTGCTGTTCTTCCCGAAGAGCTACAGCGTGCTCTCCGCCGACCTGGTCGAGGACGCCGCGGTGGCGATCAAGGGCAGGGTGAACTGGCGCGAGGACAAGATGTCCATCTTCGGCGGCGGGGTGATCCCGCTGGACATCGCCGACGCGGAGAACAACCCGGGCATGGACCCGCCGTTCGTGCTGGCCTGCAACCCGGAGAAGCTGAACGAGGAAGTCCTGCTGGAGCTCAAGCGGACGCTGTCCATGCACAAGGGCGACACCCCGGTGCACCTCAAGCTGATGTTCCGGCGCGAGGCCGTGATGATGGCGGTGGACGACTACCCGATCAAGCTCACCCCGGCGTTCATGGGCGAGATCAAGGCCCTGCCCGGTATCGCGGTCAGCGCTTAGCCGGAAGTTCCCCAGACAAGACCAGTAGCCTGGACGACGTCCACCCGTTCGAGTGGCGGGTGGACGTTCGGCATGGGTCTGAAGCAGGGGCCGGAAGTTTTAGGACCCGGCAGGAGTGCCCCCGGCGGCCTTTCCGGGAGTGACCACTCCGCCGGTCTCCGTAGACTGGCCGACAGCCGCCGACCCCGGCGGCGTTTCCCGTTGTGGAGCGGGATGACAGGCGAGCTACAGCGTAACGAGGGGTGTTAGGTGCAACTACTCGAATCCGTGCGTAGCCCGGCGGATCTGAAACGCATGAGCCAGGAGGAGCTGGCGCTGCTGGCGGCGGAGATCCGTGCGTTCCTGGTGGACAAGGTCTCCCGCACCGGCGGGCACCTCGGTCCCAACCTGGGCGTGGTCGAGATCACCCTCGCGATCCACCGGGTCTTCGACTCCCCGCACGACGCCGTGCTGTTCGACACCGGCCACCAGTCCTACGTGCACAAGATGGTCACCGGCCGCCTCGACGGCTTCGACAAGCTGCGTCAGCGCGGCGGGCTCTCCGGCTACCCGAGCCGGAGCGAGAGCGAGCATGACCTCGTCGAGTCCAGCCACGCCTCGACCGCGCTGTCCTACGCCGACGGCCTGGCCACCGCGTTCAAGCTCTCCGGCAAGCGGCGGCACGTGGTCGCCGTGGTCGGTGACGGCGCGCTCACCGGCGGTATGTGCTGGGAAGCGCTCAACAACATCGCAGGCGACAAGTCCCGGCCGCTGGTCATCGTGGTCAACGACAACGGCCGGTCCTACTCGCCGACCATCGGCGGCCTGGCCGACCACCTCGCCTCCCTGCGGCTGCGGCCCGGGTACGAGCGCGCGCTGGAAAGCGGCAAGCGGACCCTGCAGAGCACCCCGGTCGTCGGCAAGCCGCTCTACGCGGCCCTGCACGCGGCCAAGCGCGGCATCAAGGACGCGCTGAGCCCGCAGGTGATGTTCGAGGACCTGGGCCTGAAGTACTTCGGGCCGGTGGACGGGCACGACCAGCAGGCCTTCGAGGCCGCGCTGGAGCGGGCCAAGGCCTTCGGCGGCCCGGTCATCGTGCACGCGGTCACCCAGAAGGGCCGCGGCTACGCCCCCGCGGAGAACCACGTGGCCGACGTCATGCACGCCATCGGCGTGATCGACCCGGTCACCGGCAAGGCCACCAAGAAGAAGGCCGCCGACTGGACCGGCGTCTTCGCCGACGAGATCGTCAAGATCGGCGCGGAGCGCGAGGACGTGGTGACCATCACCGCCGCGATGCTCGGCCCGACCGGTCTGGCCAAGTTCTCCGAGGCGTACCCCGGCCGCTGCCTGGACGTGGGCATCGCCGAGCAGCACGCGATGACCGCCGCGGCCGGCCTGGCCATGGGCGGCATGAAGCCGGTGTTCGCGGTCTACTCGACCTTCCTCAACCGGGCCTTCGACCAGCTGCTGATGGAGGTCGCGCTGCACAAGCAGCCGGTGTCCATCGTGCTGGACCGCTCCGGCGTCACCGGTGACGACGGCGCCAGCCACAACGGCATGTGGGACCTGTCCATCCTCGGCATCGTGCCGGGCATGCGGGTCGCGGTGCCGCGCGATGCCAACACCCTGCGCGAGGAGCTGCGCGAGTCGGTGGCCATCGACGACGGCCCGTCCGCGATCCGCTACGGCAAGGGCGCGGTGATCGAGGAGATCCCCGCGCTGGAGCGCATCGGCGTGGTCGACGTGCTGCGCCGCCCGGCCGAGGGCGAGGGCAAGGACGTGCTGCTGGTCGCGGTCGGCTGCTTCGCGCAGCTGGCCCTGGAGGCGGCGCAGCGGCTCTCCGACCAGGGTGTCGGCGTGACCGTGGTGGACCCGCGGTGGGTTGTTCCCGTTCCCACCGAGCTGGTCGGCATGGCCGCCGAGCACCGCCTCGTGGTCACCGTCGAGGACGCGGGCCGCCACGGCGGCTTCGGCTGGGCGATGTCGGCCGCGCTGCGCGATGCCAACCTGGACGTCCCGCTGCGCGACCTGGCCATCCCGCAGCGCTTCCTGGACCACGCCTCGCGCGCCGAGGTGCTGGCCGAACTGGGACTCACCGCCCAGGACGTGGCCCGCCGGGTGACCGAGTGGACCGCGGAGTACCTCGGCGAGGACGCCGAGGAGACCGAGGCGCCCGCCGCCAAGGAGTCCACTGTGGACAAGACTCCGGCCAGCCGGTCGCGCAAGCGCCCGCAGAGCTGAGAGTCGCCGCACCGCCGCCACCGGCCCGCCCTCCCACGATGGGGGCGGGCCGGTGGCGTGCTCAGCGAACGCTCAGCTCATCGACAGGGTCTCGACAGCCCCGCGCGTCCACGGCCCTGCGCGCGGCGTGGCATCGTGGTGACGTGCGGATCCTGATTGTGGAGGACGAACAGCCACTGGCCGACGCGATCGCCAGGGGGCTGCGACGGGAAGGTATGGCCGTCGACGTGGCCTACGACGGCGAGTCGGGGCACGAGAAGTCCTCGGTGACCCGGTACGACGTGGTGGTGCTGGACCGGGACCTGCCCGGCATGTCCGGTGACGAGCTGTGCAGGCAGATCGTGGACTCCGGCGCGCTCACCCGGGTGATCATGCTGACCGCCAGCGGCACCGTGCAGGACCGGGTCTCCGGGCTGTCGCTGGGCGCCGATGACTACCTGGCCAAGCCGTTCGCCTTCCCCGAGCTGGTGGCCAGGGTGCGGGCGCTGGGCAGGCGGGCCACCCCGGCCATGCCGCCGGTGCTCACCGTGGCCGACGTGGTGCTCAACCCGGCCCGGCGCAGCGTGCTGCGGGCCGGTCAGCCGGTGGAGCTGACCCGCAAGGAGTTCGGCGTGCTGGAGGTGCTGCTGGCCGCCGGCGGCGCCGTGGTGAGCAGCGAGGAGCTGCTGGAACGGGTGTGGGACGAGAACGCCGACCCGTTCACCACCACCGTGCGGGTCACCGTGATGACCCTGCGCAAGAAGCTCGGCGAGCCGGGCATCATCGAGACCGTGGTCGGCTCCGGCTACCGGGTGCCGGTCAACGCCGGAGCGGAGCCCGCTGATTCCTGAGCACCCGCTGACCGCCGACCCCGGTGCCCTGCGGCGTCGCCGCGGACCCGGCCTGCGGGTACGGCTGACCCTGCTGGCGACCGGCCTGGTGGCGGCGGTCAGCCTGCTGCTGCTCTGGCTCGGCTGGATGCTGGTCGGCGGTGTGGTCGACCAGTACCCGGTGTTCCCGCCGGACACCAGGATCAAGGTGCTCGGCCAGGAGCTGCCGCCCTCCCAGGTGCACCAGATCCTCAAGGAGAACGCGCGCGAGGTGGTGCTCAACTCCGGCGCGATCGCCTTCGTCTGCATGGTGCTGGCCACCGCGATCCTGGCCTGGACGCTGACCGGCCGGGTGCTGCGGCCGCTGCACGAGGTCACCCACACCGCGCACCGGCTGTCCGTGGAGTCCCTGGACGAGCGGATCGCACTGCGCGGGCCACGGGACGAGGTGGCCGAGCTGGCCGACACCTTCGACGCCATGCTGGACCGGCTGCAGGCCGCCTTCGAGTCCCAGCGCCGGTTCGTGGCCAATGCCAGCCACGAGCTGCGCACCCCGCTGGCCGTGGTGCGCACCGAGCTCGACGTCACCCTGGCCGACCCGGACGCCGACGCCGCCGAGCTGCGCCGGATGGCAGGCGTGGTGCGCACCGCAACCCAGCGCGCCGAACACCTGGTCGAGGCCCTGCTGCTGCTCGCCCGCACCGACGCCGTCGGCCTGTCCGCCCGCGAGTCCGTCGACCTGTCCGCCCTGGTCCGCAGCGCCTGGTCCGCGGCCCGCGCCGCCGCGGAGGAACGCGGCCTGCGCACCGAGTTCCACACCCCGGCCGTGCAAGCCGTCGGCGACCCGGTGCTGCTGGAACGCCTGGCCGGGAACCTGCTGGAGAACGCGGTGCGGCACAACGTGGACGGCGGCTGGATCACCGTGCGCACCGAGGCCGACGCCAAGCGCGCCACCCTGCGCGTGGTCTCCTCCGGCGGCCAGATCTCGGTGGAACGGGTGGCCGAGCTGTTCGAGCCGTTCCGCCGCGGCGGCACCGACCGCACCGCCCACCGCGGGGCCGGGCTTGGCCTGTCCATCGTGCGATCGGTGGTCGGCGCGCACGGGGGAGAGGTCAGCGCGGAACCGGTGCCCGGCGGCGGCCTGGACGTCACGGTGACCCTCCCGATCGCCCCCTAGACCCGGAGACCCAGAGCTCGGCTGAGGTGGCTGGTCCACCAGCGGAGCTGTGGTTCAGGGCTGCTGGCCGCCCGTCCGGTGAGCCCGGCGCTGCGGCGGAAGGCCGGGCCGTACAGGGGCTCGGTGGCCAGGGCCTGGTGCAGCGCGGCGACGGCGAGCCGGGTGTCCTCGACCGGCACGTCAGCGGCGTCGGGGCGCAGCGCGTGCAGCGCGTCGACGACCGGGTCGAGCATCCCCGCTCGCTCGTCCCGCCAGCCCGCGGCGTGCAGCGCCACGGCCAGTTCGCCGTAGCCCCGGCGGTAGAGCACCGCCAAGGCGTCGACCAGCTCACCAAGTTCGGCGCCACGGCCGAGCCAGGAGTCCAGCACCTCGGCCACCCCGGCCCGGATCTTCCGGCCGCCGTGCCGCAGCAGCGCTTCCAACAGGCGGTCCCGGGTGCCGAAGTGGTGGCTGACCCCCGCGTCGGTCATGCCGACCGCGGCGGCGATGGCCCTGACCTGGATCGCGGCCACCCCGCCCTCGGCCAGCAGCTTCTCGGCCGCGTCCAGGATCAGCCGCCGCGCCTCCTCGGGAGAGCGGCGCACCCGCGAACGTGTCACCCCACGACCTTACCTTGACAGCTCAAGGCAGCGCTCCTACGGTCCTACCTTGACGCCACAAGGTAAGGACGGTCGCCGCCATGATCTCCCTGGTTCGTCCGGACGTGGTCCTGCGCGGGGAGGAGACCGGTGCCGGGCCGACCGTCCTGCTGCTGCACGCCGGTGGGGAACGTCGCCGCGTGTGGCAGCCGGTGATCAAGGTCCTGGCCGGGGCGGGGTTCCGGTGTGTGGCCTTCGACCAGCGGGGTCACGGCGACAGTGGCGGCCCGCTGCGGACGCTGGCCCACTGCGCGGCGGACGTCGTCGCCATGCTGCGTGCCGAGCCGCCCGGATGTGTGGTCGTCGGCGCGTCGCTGGGCGGGCTCGCGGCCATCGCGGCCCTGGCCGATCCGGGGGTGCGGGCGCGAGTGGCGGGACTCGTGCTGGTGGACGTCGTGCCCGATCCCGAGCCGCACGGGGTCCGCCGTTTCCTCGCCGCGGCCGGCCTGCCTGAAACCCACGCCGAGATCGTCGAGGACGTCCTGGCCCAGGGGCCCCGGCTGCGGCAGGTCACCGCGGAGCTCGACCTGCCCGTCCTGCTCGTGCGCGGCGACCGGGGGTCGCCCGTGACCGACGAGGACGCCGAGCGGTTGCGGCGCTTGGTCCCGCACGCCGCGGTGACCCGGGTCCGCGGTGCCGGACACCTCGTGGCCAGGGACCAACCGGTGGCGCTGGCCGAGGTCATCGCCGCCGTCATCACCGAGTGGAGGGCCCATGAGCGCGACGAATCCGGAGACCGACGAGCGGTTCCTGGCCCGGCTGCTGGCCGGTGACTTCCTGCTGTGGTCCCCCAACATCCAGGCCGAGGGCTTCGCGAACTGGGACCGGATCTTCGCGACCCGGACGATCGAGAAGGCCCCGACGGCATCGCCACTGCCGGTCGGGGAACCGATCACCGAGGTCGCCTTCGAGGCCTACGGCGAACGCGGCGACGTCGAGTCGCTGATGCGGGACGAGCACCTCAGCGGTCTGCTCGTCGTCCAGGACGGCGCGATCAGGCTGGAGCGGTACGCGAAGGGACTGACGCCCTCAGGCCGCTGGCAGTCCTCGTCGATGGTGAAATCGCTGACCTCGATCCTCATCGCGGCCGCGGAGCACGACGGGCTGCTCTCCCGCGCCGACCTGGTCACCGATCACCTGCCGGACTTCGCGGGCACGGCCTACGAGCAGGTGACCATCGAGCACCTGCTGACCATGTCCTCGGGGATCGAGTGGACGGAGAACACCGACGACCTGCACAGCGATGTCGCCGAGCACTACATCAAGGTGATCGGCGCGCGCAGGGTCGGCGCCATCCAGGAGTACCTCAAGACGCGGCCACGCGCGGCCGAGCCCGGCACCTCCTTCTACTACAACACCGGCGACACCTTCCTGCTCGGCCTGATCCTCACCAAGGTCACCGGGAAGACGGTGGCGGAGTACTGCTCGGCGAAGGTGTGGCGGCCGATGGGCATGGAGCAGCACGGCTTCTTCATGCTGGACGGCGACGACGGCCAGGAGGTGGTCGGCAGCTGCTGCGGCGCAAGCCTGCGCGACTACGCGCGCTGGGGCCTGCTCATGCTCAACGACGGCGTCGCGGCCGACGGCAGCCGGGTCGTCCCGGAAGGCTGGGTCGTGCAGGCCACCAGCCCCCGGGCGCCCGCCTTCGCCTTCGACTTCAGCGGCGTGCGCGGCGCGTCCAGCCCGCCGATGGCGGAGTACGCGGGGTACGGCTACCTGTGGTGGCTCAAGGCCGATGGCGCGTACCAGGCGCTGGGCAGCTACGGGCAGTGGCTGCACGTCGACCCGGCCCGCGGGCTGGTCGTGGTGCTGCTCGGCGCGGTGCCGCGCACCCCGTACCTGGACCCGGACTCGCCCGAGGTCAGGGCAGGCACCTCGCACATGGGTTCGGCCCGCCGCGCCCGGTTCATCGACGCCGTGGCCGCGCGCTGCGACTGAAGCGAGCTCAGCGCACGTCCACGAACACCGGGTTCGCGTAGCACCACAGGTCCTGCCACGGGTCGGCCGCGCCGCGCACGTCCGCGATCGGCTCGATCCCGCCCGGCGCGTGCCGCCGCCCGTCCGTGCCGCGCGCCCGCACGTAGAACGACTCCCGCACGTTCCGGAAGGTGTGCCGGAACCCGACCGTCCGCCCGGCCCGGAACCTCGGCTCGTACGAGCGGGCCACCGCGACCTCGGCTGCCCGGAAGCCCTGCCGGTCCGTCGCGGGGCCGGTGACCGCGCCGTGCACCAGATCCAGCCTGGCCAGCCGGGGCAGCTCGCCGCCGGAGTGCGGCCGGGCGGCCAGCTGGGCCAGCACCACCACCGTGACGTCCGTGCCCCGCCGGACCCGCAGCCGCCCGCCGAGGCCCACCGGCCAGGACAGCCGGTCCTCGGCGAAGACGTGCGTCTCCAGGCGCTGCACCAGCCCGCCGTGGCTGACGAAGCTGCGCCCGGCGCGCAGGCCGTCCATCACTCCCCGGTAGCCGCGGTCGGTGGCGCCGACCACGGTGCGGCTGAACTCGCCGGGGTAGAAGTCGCAGTACGGCGGCTGGGTCTGCACCGGGCCGCCGGGCAGCGGGTCCAGGTGCTTGCCCGCCCGGTCGTAGAGGTCGGGGGCCTCCGGCTGGCGGACGATGGTGTCGCGGAAGTTGAAGTGGCTGTCGGAGTTGCTGGTCACCCACCAGTTCCGGCCCTCGGCCAGCAGCGCGTCCCACATGCCGCCCAGGGTCGCGGTCATCCAGTCGAAGCCGCCGAAGGTCCGGTAGGCCTCGGCCGGGAAACCGGGCCAGGAGTCACCGCCGGGGGAGTTGCCGTAGCCGCCGCGGTGGCCGCCGCTGCCGTCCGGCTTGGGGTAGCCGTCGCCCTGCGCGCCGGGCGCGCCCTCCATGCCGATCACCACACCGGGCGCGGCGTCGTGCCAGTTGCGCAGCTCCGCCGGGGCGATCCGCCCGTTGCGGGACGGGTGGTTCACCACCACCAGCCCGCCGCGCCTGGCCAGCCAGCGCAGCGCCTCCAGCGCCTTGGCCTCGTTCGCCGGAGTGCTCGCGCCCGTGCCGGTCAGCCGGGAGTCGAAGGTGCGCTCGAACTCGCGCAGCAGCGCGGCCTCGTCCCGGCTCGGCGGCAGGAACACCGTGGCGTGCTCGGCCGCCGGCATGTTCCACTCCAGGCCCTGCCACAGCAGCAGGTGCGGATGCCTGCGCCGGGCGGCCACGATGTCGGCGTGCGCCGGCTCCACCGAGTGCGCCTCGTGCGCGACGTGGCCGTGGTCGGAGAACACCAGCCACTCCGCGCCGTGCCGCTGCGCCCCGGCCACCACCTGGTCGATGGTGTACATCGCGTCGTTGGAGTACTGGGTGTGCACGTGGTGGTCGCCCACCAGCCAGCGCGGCAGGCCCGGCAGCCGGGGCAGCCCAAGATCCAGCCGCACGTCCACGTCGATGTCCGCGCTCGCCGTGCCCGCGCCGGCCAGCGGCGCCGCCACCGCGGCCGCGCCCACCCCGCGCAGGAACCCGCGCCGGCCCACCTGACCCATCACTGACCTCCCGGTTGACCGGGCGACCCTAGATCGCCGAGATGACCGGCTGGTGGACTCCGTGGAAACGATTACCCGGCGACCCGGTGCACCGACGGGCTGACCCCTCGGGTGCGCTTGAACGCCGAGCTGAAGGCGAACCCGTCCGCGTACCCGACCCGCTTGGCCACCCTGGCCACCGTCTCGTCCGGATCCCGCAGCAGGTCCGCGGCCAGCGCCATCCGCCAGCCGGTCAGGTAGGTCAGCGGCGGCTCGCCCACCAGTTCGGTGAACCGGCGGGCCAGCGTCGCCCTGGACACCCCGACCTCGGCGGCCAGCGCGGCCACCGTCCAGGCGCGGGCCGGACTGGCGTGCAGGGCTCGCAGCGCCGCCCCGGCCACCGGATCGCTCAGCGCCCGGTACCAGGCGGGCGGGTTGGCCTCGGGCATGTCGAACCAGCAGCGCAGGGTCAGCACCAGCATCAGGTCCAGCAGCCGGTCCAGCACCAGCTGCTGACCGGGCGCGTCGGTGCCGATCTCCTCGCCCAGCCGCCGGAGCAGGTCGCACGGACCCTGGTCATCCGGCACCACCAGCACCGGCGGCAGCGCGCTGAGCAGCCGCTCGCTGATGTCGCCCGCCACCTGGTAGGAGCCGCTGGCCAGCACCGCGGGACCGTCCGCGGAGTCGCCGAAGGTGCGCGGGCCCAGGCACACCTCCTCGCAGACGTCGGAACCGTCCGGGCGCACGCACCGCTCCGCGTCCAGCACGATCACCCCAGGCGGCGTGTCCGGCCGGTCGGCCACCCGGTACACCTGCGGCCCGCGCACCAGCGCCACGTCCCCGGCGCGCAGCCGCCGCGGCTCGCCCTCGGCCGGGACCAGCCACGCCTCGTCGCTGAGCATCGTGCACAGGGTCAGCCGGGCCGGGTTGCGGAACTCCAGCCCCCACGGCGGGCTCATCACCGACCGGCTGAACAGCGCACCGCGCGCCCGCACCCCCTGCAACAGGTCAGCCAAGGCATCCATACGGCCACCTTAGACGAATGGACATGCGATCGAGCTTCCCGGCCATAGATCGTCTCAACTTCCGCTGTTTGACTGGGTCACATGAGCGAACAGACGATCTTGGTGCAGGCGGGCAGGGGCAAGACCGGCAAGCGGGTGGCCCGGCAGTTGCGGGAGCGTGGCATCACCGTGCGGGCCGCCTCCCGCTCGGGCGAGACCCGCTTCGACTGGATGGACGAGTCCACCTGGGGACCGGCGCTGGCCGGGGTGGACGCGGTGTACCTGGTGCCGCTGGAAGCCACCGGCGACCAGCACGATGAGGTGCCCCGGTTCGTGCGCCAGGCCGTGGCCGCCGGGGTGCGCAAGCTGGTGATGCTCTCCGCCCGGGACGTGGACACCTTCGAGGTGGAGGGCACCCTCAACGCCGAGCGCGCGGTGCGGGAGAGCGGGGTGCCCTGGACCATCCTGCGGCCGGGCTGGTTCCACCAGAACTTCGACGAGGACTTCTTCGAGCCCAGCGTGCGGGCCGGTGAGGTGCTGCTGGCCACCGGGGACGGCCTGGAGCCGTTCATCGACGCCGAGGACATCGCCGAGGTCGCGGTCGCCGCGTTCACCCAGGACGGCCACGACGGGCAGATCTACGACCTCTCCGGCGCGGAACCGCTGACCTTCCCGCAGGCGCTGGAGATCATCGCCGCGGAGCTGGGCCGGGAGATCCGGGTGGTCGACGTGGAGCCTGCCGAGTACATCGAGCAGCAGGTCGGGCTGGGCATGCCGCGGGAGTTCGCGGAGCTGATCGCCCGGCTGTACGAGCGGATCCGGGCCGGCAAGGAGGCCCACCTCTCCGACGGCGTGCAGCGGGTGCTGGGCCGCGAGCCCCGGCCCTTCGCCGCCTACGTCAAGAACGCGGTCGCCGCGGGCTCCTGGAACTGAGCAACGAAAAAGGGGCACCCCCAACCTGGGAGGTGCCCCTTTCGCGTTGCTACCTCAGGCGGTCGGCACGCTGGCCACGCCCGGCGCCAGGAACCGCTTGCCGGTGACCTTCTCCGAGATGCCGGTGCGGTCCAGGTACGGCGTGATGCCGCCCAGCCAGAACGGCCAGCCCGCGCCCAGGATCATGCACAGGTCGATGTCCTGCGCCTCCGCGACCACGCCCTCGTCGAGCATGATCCGGATCTCCTCGGCCAGCGCCTCCAGCGCCCTGGCCTTGACCTCCTCGCCGGTGAGCGGCTTGTCGCCGAACTCCCACAGCGCGGTGACCTCGGGGTCGACGGTCTGGTTGCCCTGCGCGTCCCACTGCCACACCGCGGCCTTGCCGGCGGCCACGAACTTCTTCATGTTCTCGCTGACGGAGAACCGGTCCGGGAAGGCGTGGTGCATGGTCTCCGAGACGTGCAGCGCGACCGCGGAACCCACCAGCTGCAACAGGATCATCGGCGACATCGGCAGGCCCAGCGGCTCGGTGGCCTTGTCCGCGACCTCGAAGGAGGTGCCCTCGTCCACGGACTTGATCACCTCACCCATGAACCGGGTGAGCAGCCGGTTGACCACGAACGCAGGCGCGTCCTTGACCAGCACGCTGGACTTCTTCAGCTCCTTGCCGACCGCGAAGGCGGTGGCCAGGGTGGCGTCGTCGGTCTGCTCGGCGCGCACGATCTCCAGCAGCGGCATGACCGCGACCGGGTTGAAGAAGTGGAAGCCGACCACGCGCTCCGGGTGGGCCAGCTTGCTCGCCATCTCGGTGATGGACAGCGAGGAGGTGTTGGTGGCCAGCACGCACTCGGCGGAGACGTGCTGCTCCACCTCGGCGAAGACCTGCTGCTTGACCGACAGCTCCTCGAACACGGCCTCGATCACGAAGTCCGCGTCGGCGAAGGCGGCCTTGTCCAGCGAGCCGGAGACCAGCGCCTTGAGCCGGTTCGCCTCGTCGGGGGGGATCCGCTTCTTGCCGAGCAGCTTGTCGACCTCGCCGTGCACGTAGCCGACGCCCTTGTCCACCCTGGCCTGGTCGATGTCGGTGAGCACCACCGGCACCTTCAGCCGCCGCGCGAACAGCAGCGCCATCTGGCTGGCCATCAGGCCCGCGCCGACGATGCCGACCTTGGTCACCGCGCGGGCCAGCGAGCGGTCCGGCGCGCCTGCCGGGCGCTTGGCCCGCTTCTGCACCAGGTTGAACGAGTACAGGCCGGCGCGCAGCTCATCGCTCATCACGACGTCGGCGAGCGCCTGGGTCTCGGCCGCGTAGCCCTTGGTCAGGTCGTTCTCGCGGGCCAGCTCCAGCAGCTCCAGGGCCTTGAGCGCACCGGGCGCCGCGCCCTTGGTCTTGCCGTGCACGATCGCCTTGGCCCGCGCCACGGCCTGGTCCCAGCCCTCACCGCGGTCGATCTCCTTGCGCGGCGGGGTGATCTCGCCGTTGACCACCTTGGTCAGCCAGATCAGCGACTGCTCCAGGTAGTCCGCGGACTCCAGCACCACGTCCACCACGCCCAGCCCGGCGGCCTGCGCGGGCTTGAGCATCTTGTTCTGGTTCAACGCGTTCTCGAAGATCACGGTGACCGCGTCGTTGGCGCCGATCAGGTTCGGCAGCAGCTGGGTGCCGCCCCAGCCGGGGAACAGGCCGAGGAAGACCTCGGGCAGCGCGAGCGCCGCCGCGTTGGCCGCCAGGGTCCGGTAGTGGCAGGACAGCGCCAGCTCAAGGCCGCCGCCCATGGCCGCGCCGTTGACGAAGGCGAAGGTCGGCACGGTGGAGTCGGTGAAGCGACGGAACACGTCGTGGCCGAGTTGCCCGATGGCCACGGCCTGCTCGCGGGAGGTGGCCTTCTCCACCGCGGTCAGGTCCGCGCCCACGGCGAAGATGAACGGCTTGCCGGTGACCGCGATCGCGGCCACGTCGGCGGCCGAGGCCTCGTCGAAGGCGGCGTTGAGGCTGAGCAGGCTCTGCGGCCCGAAGGTGGACGGCCGGGTGTGGTCGTGCCCGTTGTCCAGGGTGATCAGCGCGACCGGCTTGTCCAGGCCCGGCACGCGGAGCAGGCGGGTGACCGCGCGGGTCACGACCTCGTCGGGGAAGAGGGTCTTGGCTTCGTCGAGGGTGAAGGTGCTCACTTGCTCTCCCCGGTCCAGTTGGGGTTCTCCCAGATCACGGTGCCGCCCATGCCGATGCCGATGCACATGGTGGTGATGCCGTAGCGCACGTCGGGGCGCTCGGCGAACTGGCGGGACAGCTGGGTCATCAGCCGCACGCCGGAGGAGGCCAGCGGGTGACCGGTGGCGATCGCGCCGCCCCACTGGTTCACCCTGGGGTCGTCGTCGGCGATGCCGAAGTGGTCCAGGAAGGCCAGCACCTGCACCGCGAACGCCTCGTTCACCTCGAACAGCCCGATGTCCTCAATGGACAGTCCGGCGATCTTGAGCGCCTTCTCGGTGGCCGGCACCGGGCCGACCCCCATGACCTCGGGCTCCACCCCGGCGAAGGAGTAGGCGACCAGGCGCATGCCGATCGGCAGGCCCAGTTCGCGCGCGGTCTCCTCCTCGGCCAGGATGCATCCGGTCGCGCCGTCGTTGAGACCGGCCGCGTTGCCCGCGGTGATCCGGCCGTGCGGGCGGAACGGGGTCTTCAGCTTGGCCAGGTCCTCGACCGTGGTGCCGGGACGCGGCGGCTCGTCCGCGGCGGCCAGGCCCCAGCCCTGCTCCGCGGAGCGGGTGGCCACGGTGACGAACTCGGGGCCGATCTTGCCCGCCTTGACCGCGGCGTCGTAACGAGCCTGCGAGGCCGCGGCGAAGGCGTCGGTGCGCTCCTTGGTCAGGTGCGGGAACCGGTCGTGCAGGTTCTCCGCGGTCTGGCCCATGACCAGCGCGGAGGTGTCCACCAGCTTGTCGGCCAGGAACCGCGGGTTCGGGTCGACGCCCTCACCCATGGGGTGGCGGCCCATGTGCTCCACGCCGCCGGCGATGGCGATGTCGTAGGCGCCGAAGGCGATGCCCCCGGCCACGGTGGTCACCGCGGTCATCGCGCCGGCGCACATCCGGTCCACCGCGTAGCCCGGGACGGACTTCGGCAGCCCGGCCAGCAGCGCGGCGGTCCGCCCGATGGTCAGCCCCTGGTCGCCGATCTGGGTGGTCGCGGCGATGGCGACCTCGTCGACGCGCTCCGGTGGCAGTTCGGGATGCCGCCGCAGAAGTTCCCGGATGACCTTGACGACGAGATCGTCGGCGCGGGTCTCCGCGTAGATGCCCTTGGCACCGGCCTTGCCGAACGGCGTGCGAACGCCGTCGACGAAGACCACGTCCCGAACGGCGCGCGCGCTGGCGCTGCCGGGTTTCGCCGGCGCAGGTGCGACCACGGCGTGCTCCTCACTCAGTGCTGAACCCCTGACGTCGGCCCGTGGCGGCTTCCGCTGCGCTGCTACCGGCCGGTAACACCACTCTACCGCCTATTACTCGCTGGTAACTACGGGGATCGCGCTGTCGAGTGGGTCACATCAGGCTTTCGGTGCACCACGACCGCACCCAGGGCTAAATCCGTTGCCGCCGAGGGCAGTGACCAGGACGGTGGCCGCATGAGTCGACGCCTGGTCCTGCTGCTCGCGCTGGCCTGCGGCGTGGCCGTGGGCAACCTCTACTTCCCGCAGGCGGTCAGCCCGCTGGTGGCCACCGGCCTCGGCGTCTCCCCGGAGTCCGCCGCCCTGGTGATCACCGCGGCCCAGCTCGGCTACGCGGCCGGGATCTTCTTCCTGGTCCCGCTCGGCGACCGCCTACCACACCGCCCGCTGCTGGTCACCCTGCTCGTGCTGACCGGCCTCGGCCTGCTCGCCGCCGGCTGCGCCCAGGGCCTGTCCCCGCTGTTCGGGGCGAGCGCGCTGGTCGGGCTGACCACGGTGGTCGCGCCGATCGTGGCGCCACTGGCGGCCGGTCTGGTCCCAGCGGAACAGCGCGGCGCGGTCACCGGCGCGATGCTGAGCGGCTCCATCGGCGGCATGCTGCTCTCCCGAGCGCTGGGCGGCGGCCTGGCCGAATGGCTGGGCTGGCGCGCGCCGTACCTGCTCTCCGCGGCCCTGGCCCTGCTGCTCGCCCTGATCCTGGGCCTGGCCCTGCCCACCACCACCCCGGCCACCCGCGAGCGCTACCCCGCCCTGCTCGCGCACACCCTCCGCCTGCTCCGCACCGAGCCCGCCCTGCGCCGCTCCTGCCTCTACCAGGCCACCATGTTCGGCGCCTTCACCGCAGTCTGGACCAGCGTCGCCCTCCTGCTGACCGGCCCGGCCTACGCCCTCGGCGCCCAGGCCGTCGGCGCCCTGGCCCTGGTCAACGCCGCCACCATGGCCGCCACCCCGCTGGCAGGCCGCCGCACCGACCGCCACGGCCCTGACCGCGTCAACCTGACCTGCTTCCTGGCCGCCCTGACCGCCGCCGCCATCCTCGCCCTGGGCGCCCTCGGCGGCGTCACGGGCCTGGCGGCCCTGGTGCTGGGCACGCTGGTGCTGGACGTGGCCATGCAGTCCGGCATGGTCGCCAACCAGGTCCGCATCTTCGCCCTGCGCCCGGACGCCCGCAGCCGCCTGAACACCGCCTACATGACCTGCGCGTTCCTCGGGGGCACGCTGGGGTCGTGGGCGGGGGCGACGGTGTACGCGCGGCTCGGCTGGAGCGGGGTGTGCGCGCTGGTCGCGGTACTGGTGGGCATCGGCCTGCTCCGGCACCTGGTGTTCGCCAGCCGAACGAGGCGAAGGGCCGCGGTTACGGTCGAGCGGTGATCGATCAGGCAGGGAGTGCGGTCAGGGTCGGCGTCTATGTCGACGCGTTCAACGTCTACTACGGCGGCCGCGAGATGCTCGGCCCGGCGACACCCGGCTGGAAGTGGCTGGACATCGCAGCTCTCGCCGCCGGCCTGATCAACCCGTGGGTATGGCCGGGAGCGCGGATCGACCGGGTCGTCTACTGCACGGCCATGCGCGAGCGGGAAGGCGACCCCAGCTCACTGGCCGACCAGCACACCTACCTCGCAGCGTTGCGGCACGCCAACCCCTCGCTGACGGTGGCGCTGGGCAAGTACGTGCCGCGGACCAAGTCCGGGGTGCTGGTCGAGCAGGGCACGGGCTACCCGCCACGACGAGTCCGCTCTCCCGGAACCGGACGCCTGCCGGCCTGGCTTCCCGTCCGCGAGGTCCCGGGCCCCAGCGGAGCCACCGACCTGCTCGCCCGGATCTCGACCTTCGAGGAGAAGGGCTCGGACGTGAACGTGGCCAGCCACGTGCTGATGGACGTGCTGACCGGGCAGGTCGACGCGGTCATGGTCCTGTCCAACGACAGCGACCTGAGCTTCCCCCTGCGCCAGACCCGGCTGCGGGTCCCGGTCGCGACCGTCAACCCCAGCGTCAAGCCGACCACCGCGGCGCTGCGCGGCGACCGGGACGAGGGCGTCGGACGGCATTGGTGGCGCAGGCTCCGCCGCCAGGACTTCCTGGCGAACCAGCTGGCCGACCCGACCGGCCCCTTCCGGAAGCCACCGGGCTGGTGAGCTGCCCTGCACTACACCCAACCTAGGCCCAACTTGCGCCCAAAACCCGTCCTCGCTACCCTTGCCCCATACCACCCGGTTCTCGTGCTTCACAGCACGGGGCCGGGTCTTTTTTCGTCCACGCCCAGGCTTGCGATGGGGACGGCGGCCCGCCCCCACCACCGCCTCAGTCCTTCTCCGCCGGCTTCTCCGTCGCCTTCGGCTGCGCCTTCAGCGCCGTGGTCAGCAGCTCGGCCACCTGCTCGATCTGCCAGTTCCGCGCCCCACCCGCGGCCAGCGCCGCGCTCACCGAGGCCACCTCGATCTCCGCGGGCGGCTGCCAGCACAGCCGGCGCACCAGGTCCGGCTGGGCCAGGTTCTCCACCGGCATCTTCAACCGCTCGGCCAGCGCGGTCAGCGCGCCGCGGGCGGCGCTCAGGCGGGCCGCGGCGGCCGGGTCGCGCTCGGCCCAGCGGTTGGGCGGCGGGGGGCCGTCGTGTTGCGGGGAGGGGTCCGGCAGGTCGGACTTGGGGAGCTCGCGGGCCTCGCGCAGGGCGCCTGACCAGACATCGGCCATCCGGCGCTGGGCGCGGCCGCGGAAGACCGGCAGGGAGAGCAGTTCGGCGTGGCCGGTGGGGTCGTGCAGGGCGGCCTCGACGATGGCGGAGTCCGGCAGCACCCGGCCCGGCGCGATGTCGCGCTGCTGGGCGATGGTGTTGCGGGCCTGCCAGAGTGAGCGGACCGCGGCGTACTGGCGCGGGCTGCGCAGGCGGTGGATGCCGGAGGTACGGCGCCAGGGTTCGGCGCGTGGGGCCGGTGGCGGGGCGGTGCGGACCGCCTCGAACTCCTCCAGCGCCCAGGCCAGCTTGTCCTGGGCGATGAGCTCGGCCTCCAGGGAGGCGCGCAGCTCCAGCAGGAGCTCCACGTCCAGTGCGGCGTAGGCCAGCCAGTCGGCGGGCAGCGGCCTGCGGGACCAGTCGGCGGCGCCGTGGCCCTTCTCCAGCCGGAAGCCCAGCTGGCGTTCCACCAGCGCGCCCAGCGCGACCCGCTCGAAGCCGACCAGCCTGCCGGCCAGTTCGGTGTCGAACAGGACCTCCGGGCGCAGGCCCAGCTCGTGCAGGCACGGCAGGTCCTGGCTGGCGGCGTGCAGCACCCACTCAGCGGGGTTGAGCACCTCGGCCAGCGCTTCCACCCGGCCGTTGACCGCGACCGGGTCGATCAGCACCGTGCCCGCGCCCTCGCGGCGGATCTGCACCAGGTAGGCCCGCTGCGAGTACCGGTATCCGGAAGCGCGTTCGGTGTCCACCGCGAAGGGCCCCGTGCCGGCGGCCAGCATCGCGGCGGCCCGCCGTACGCCATCGACGGTGTCGATGACGAGCGGCACGCCACCGGAGGGGGTGGTGAGCAACGTGAGTTCTGGTTGCTCACCCGAGTCGTTGACAGCGGTTCGGCCTACATCCACGGCCGTGACCCTATGCGTCAACGGTGCGCTCAGACAGTCGAGATCCACTGAAGTAGGCTGACCGGCACGGCGCGCCGACCGGAAATTGCTGGTCAGAGGCTGATCCAACGCTTTCCGATCTTTCCGTACCGGCCAACCACACCCCGGTCGTCACGGGGTCCGAACTTCGTGTGCCGGGCGTGTCCGCGCTCTGCAACGCACCCGACCGCGACTTTCGGACCCCCTCGGCTGAGGAGTCAGCGGATAACGCCGGCACGCATGGCCAGCGCCACCATCTGAGCCCGGTCCCCGGTTCCCAGCTTGCGCCCTATCCGCGACAGGTGAGACTTCACCGTGAGCGCGGACAGGTTCAGTGCTTCGCCGATCTCCTTGTTCGAGCGGCCGTCGGCTACCAGCTGCAGCACTTCGACCTCTCGCGCGGAGAGTTCCCTCGGCGTGTTGTCCGTTCCGGGCACCCTGGTTCCGGCAGCCAGCACCGGAGCCACGGACGGATCGGCGTAGACCCCGCCCTCGAGGACCCTGCGCACCCCGTCGGTGACCACCATCGGCGACGCGGACTTCAGCAGGTAGGCCTGAGCGCCTGCCTGGAAGGCCGCACGCACCGCGTACGGGTCATCGGAGGATGCCAGGACCACGATGCGCGGCCAGCCCTGTGCACGGAGTTCCGTGACCAGGTCAATGCCGCTTCCATCCGGAAGCCCGAGATCCAGTATCGCGAGGTCGCACGGCCCCGTGGCCAGGGCACGCGCCCTCGCCTCGGCCACCGATGCGGCCTCATGCACCGTGCCGGCTCCCATCTGCATCAGTCGCGCCGCAATGGCCTCCCTCAGCAATGGGTGGTCATCGACCACCAGCACCGAAAACAGCTCTTCCCGCGGGTGCGGGACCATGTTCGCCGGCAAAGTGCCGGCTGGCGTGGTTCGAACGGCCTGTCCTAAGCCGACGGCAGCCACGTCACTACCTCCCTGGAGTCGGTCGTGCCCCCCGACCGGCACCGGGACTTTCGACCGATCGGCCGCGCCACCGATCGACCGAAAGTGGTGTCGTCGGGAGGAGCGTAGCCGCCCAAGCGGGTCAGTGGGACGATCAATTGGGTATCTGTCCCGATCGGGTTGTCACTTTGACGTGGTCTGATCACACGATCGGGCGGTCCCTCGGATGGTGGTTAACGCCGAGCCGTACACAAACGACATGAAGGATTTGCACTATGCCGACCGAGGGGTCGTTAGGCCGTTCGCGCGAGCTTCTCCGGCGGGTTCCGCTCGTCGACGGGCACAACGATCTGCCGTGGGCGATCCGGGACAAAACGGGCGGGGAGGTGGCTGCGATCGAGCTGACCGTCGAGCAACCCGGTCTGCACACCGACCTCGTCCGGCTGCGCCACGGTGGCGTGGGCGCTCAGTTCTGGTCGGTCTACGTGCCGAGCCACCTTCTCGAGCATCGCGCGGTGACGGCGGTGCTGGAACAGGTCGAGCTGGTTCACGAGCTGGTTGAACGGTACCCCGAACAGCTCCGGCTCGCTCGATCGGCGGCCGAGGTGGAGTCCGCCTTCGCCGACGGCCGGATCGCCTCCCTGCTCGGCGCCGAGGGCGGCCACTGCATCGGGGAGTCCCTCGGTGCGCTGCGCGCGCTGTTCCGCCTCGGGGTCCGCTACCTGACCCTCACCCACAACGACAACACCCCGTGGGCGGACTCGGCCACCGACCAGCCCGCCGCGGGTGGGCTGACCGGCTTCGGCCGCGAGGTGGTGCGGGAGATGAACCGGCTCGGCATGCTGGTCGACCTCTCCCACGTCGCGCCGAGCACCATGGCGCACGCGCTGGAGACCAGCGCCGCCCCGGTGATCTTCAGCCACTCCTCCTGCCGGGCGGTCACCGACCACGTCCGCAACGTGCCGGACGAGGTGCTGCGCGAGATGGCCGCCAAGGGTGGCGTGTGCATGATCACCTTCGTGCCGGCCTTCGTCTCCGCGGACCCGGTGCGCCGGGCGACCAGGGCGGACGTGGTCGCACACCTGGAACACGCGCGCGAGGTGGCCGGCATCGACCACATCGGCATCGGCGGCGACTACGACGGCACCGCAGAGCTCCCGGACGGACTGGAGGACGTCTCCAGGTACCCGGAGCTGTTCGCCGACCTGATGGACCGCGGCTGGTCCGAGCAGGACCTGGCCAAGCTGGCCGGCGGCAACGTGCTGCGGGTGCTGGACGCCGCCGAGAAGGTCGCCGCGGAACTCCGCCAGAGCCGCTGAGCCGTCCGAGGGGTCGCGGTGGTCAGTCAGTCGCCCTTGCGCTGGCTGATCATCGCGATGCCCACCGGTGGCAGCCCGGCCGCGCTGGAGAGCAGCTCGCAGAAGGCCTCCGCGTGCGCGGCCAGCTCGGTGTCCCGAGCCGTCCAGGACGCGCGCAGCTCCAGGTCGTGCGTGCTGCTCGGGCCGGAGATGTCGCCGAAGCGGGCGGAGGAGGTCTGGGTGACCGTGCCGCCGAGCGCGGTGAAGGCGGCGCCGGAGAGCTCCAGCGCCTCGGTCAGCCACGACCAGCCGACCGCGGGTAGCAGTGGGTCGGCGGCAAGCTCGGTGTCGAGTTCGGCCCGGACGTAGGCCACTAGTCGCAGCACCCCGTCCCAGGCTTCGGCCCCGTCCGGATCGTGCAGCAGCACCAACCGGCCCGTGGCCAGCTCCCCGGCCGGCCCGTTGGCCTCGGCGCTGAGGGCGAAGCTCCACGGGGCGAGACGCTGCGGGGCGCGGACCTCGCCCAGCTCGACCTCAGGTCGTGGATGCATCGACCGCAACGCGGCAACAGCCTGCCGGAACACCTCGGGTTCACCCGATATCCCGGTCACGTTGGCGAACTCTAGGCCGCGCCGGGCGGGTGCGGCGGGAGGCACGCCGGAGCCGCGCGAACGCCTTGCGCAACCCGTGGCAACATGGGAGCCGAGATGACTACCGCTGCCCAGGTCCCGGCGCGCCGGGACCTTCCCCAAGCTCCATTGCTGGTCGCCGCGCGTGGCGGCACGCCGAGCCGGACCCCGGTGTGGTTCATGCGCCAGGCCGGCCGCTCCCTGCCGGAGTACCGGAAGGTCCGCGAGGGCATTCCGATGCTGCGCTCCTGCTTCATGCCGGAGCTGGTCTGCGAGATCACCATGCAGCCGGTCCGGCGGCACGGGGTCGACGCGGCCATCCTGTTCAGCGACATCGTGGTGCCGCTGGCCGCGGCCGGGGTGGACCTGGACATCGTGCCCGGCACCGGCCCCGTGGTCGCCAACCCGGTGCGCTCGATCCACGACGTGGAGAAGCTGCCCAGCCTGGCCGCCGAGCAGGTCCAGCCGGTCGCCGAGGCGATCGGGCTGCTGACCAAGGAGCTGGGCGAGACGCCGCTGATCGGCTTCGCCGGCGCGCCGTTCACGCTGGCCTCCTATCTGATCGAGGGCGGCCCCAGCCGCAACCACGAGCGCACCAAGGCGCTCATGCACTCCGAGCCGGCCACCTGGCACGCGCTGCTGGGCCACCTCGCCGACATGGCGCTGGACTTCCTCACCGTGCAGGTCAACGCGGGCGTGGACGCGGTGCAGCTGTTTGACTCCTGGGCAGGCGCGCTCTCCGAGCGGGACTACCGCGAGTTCGTGCTGCCGCACTCGGCCAAGGTCTTCGCCGGACTGGCGGAGACCGGCATCCCGCGGACCCACTTCGGCGTGGGCACCGGCGAGTTGCTCGTGGCCATGCGCGAGGCGGGCAACGACGTGGTCGGCGTGGACTGGCGGGTGCCGCTTGACGAGGCGGTCCGCCGCCTGACCAGCGTCCGGCCAGACCTGCCTGCCCCGGTGGTGCAGGGCAACCTGGATCCGGCCGTGCTCTTCAGCGGCGAGGACGTGCTCGCGCGCGAGATCAACCGGATCGGCGCCGAGGGCAGGGCCGCGGCCGGGCACATCTTCAACCTCGGCCACGGCGTGCTGCCCGAGACCGACCCCGGGAAGATCACCCGCGCGGTCGAGCTGGTGCACGAGCTGCGGCCATGACCACCGCGCCGCAGCGGGTCGCGGTGGTGGGCGGCGGCATCGCCGGGCTCACCGTGGCGCACCGGCTGCGCGGTCTGCTCGGCGAGCAGGTCCGGGTGACCGTGCTGGAGCAGACCGACCGGCTCGGCGGCAAGCTGCGCACCGAGGAGCTGGCCGGCGCGCCGGTGGACGTGGGCGCGGAGGCCTTCGTCACCCGTCGCACCGAGGGCATGGAGCTGGTCGCCGAGCTGGGCCTTGGCGAGCAGCTGCGGCACCCGCTGCGCGCCGCGCCGACCATCCACGCGGGCGGGGCGACCAGGGGACTGCCGCCGCGCACCTTCCTCGGGGTCCCCGCCGACCCGGCCGTCCTGCGCGAGGTGCTCAGCCCGGAGGGTTTCGCCAAGGCGATGGCCGAGCCGGAGCTGCCGCCGCTGCGCCCGGACGGCCCGGACTGGGACGTGCCGGTCGCCGACCTGCTCGGCGCCCGCTTCGGCAGTGAAGTGGTGGACCGGCTGGCCGAACCGCTGCTCGGCGGGGTGTACGCGGGCCGCGCGGCCGGGCTCGGCGTGCGCGCCACCATGCCGCCGCTGGTCGACGCGCTGGAACAGGGTGCGGGCTCGCTGACCGCCGCGGCCGCCAAGGTGCTCGGGCCGGGACTGAAGCCGGGGGAGACCCGGCCGCCGGTGTTCGGCGCGCTGGCCGGGGGCATGGCCGAGCTGGTGGCGCGGCTGGCCGAGAGCTCCGGCGCGGAGCTGCGGCTCGGCGTCACCGTGCGCGGGCTGCGCCGCACGCCTGAGGGCTGGCGGCTGGAGCTGGGCTCGGCGGCCAGTCCGGAGTTCCTGGACGCCGACGCCGTGGTGCTGGCCGTGCCGGCCCCGGCCGCGCGCAAGCTGCTCGCCGAGGAGGTGCCCGCGGCGGCCGCGGCCTACGCGCGGATCGAGGTGTCCTCGATGGCCGTGGTGGCCTTCGCGCTGCCCGAAGGGGCCGAGCTGCCCGCCGCCTCCGGGGTGCTGCTGGCGGTGGGCGAGCGGCACGCCGACGGCACGCCGTTCACCGCCAAGGCGTTCACCTTCTCCAGCCGCAAGTGGGGCCACTTCGCCGAGCGCGGCACCCTGCTGCGCGCCTCGGTCGGCCGCTTCGGCGAGACCGAGACCCTGCAACGCGAGGACACCGAGCTGATCGCCGCGGTGCGCGCCGACCTGGCCGAGTTGACCGGGGTGCGGGCCGAGCCGGTGGACGCGGTCGTGCGGCGCTGGGGCGGCGGGCTGCCGCAGTACGCGGTCGGGCACACCGCCACGGTGGCCGCGATCGAGGCCGCCGTCGGCGAGGTGCCGGGGCTGGCGGTGGCGGGCGCGAGCCTGCACGGGGTGGGGATTCCGGCGTGCATCGCGACCGGGCAGGCCGCGGCGACCCGTGTCGCCACTCACCTGGCCGTAGCCCGTCGCCCGACTGGTGCGAGTATGGGGACATGGCGCGGCTGAACTACAACGAACTCAACGACACCATCCGGTACACCATGTGGTCGGTCTTCCGGATCCAGCAGGGCGTGCTGCCCGAGGACCGGGCGCAGGCGGCCCAGGCCACCTCCGAGTACCTGGAGTCGTTGGCGGGCAAGGGCGTTGTCGTCCGCGGCGTGTACGACGTCGCCGGGCTGCGCGCGGACGCGGACTTCATGATCTGGTGGCACGCCGAGGAGATCGAGCAGGTGCAGGCGGCCTACAACGGCTTCCGCCGCAGCACCCCGCTCGGCCGCGCCTCGACCCCGGTGTGGAGCAACGTGGCGCTGCACCGGCCCGCGGAGTTCAACCGCAGCCACATCCCGGCGTTCCTGGCCGGTGAGGACCCGCGCAAGTACATCTGCGTGTACCCGTTCGTGCGGTCCTACGAGTGGTACCTGCTGCCGGATGAGGAACGCCGCAAGATGCTGGCCGACCACGGCAAGGAAGCCCGCGACTACCCGGACGTGCGGGCCAACACGGTGGCCTCCTTCGCCCTCGGCGACTACGAGTGGGTGCTGGCCTTCGAGGCCGACGAACTGCACCGGATCGTCGACCTGATGCGGCACCTGCGCGGCACCGAGGCGCGGCTGCACGTGCGGGAGGAGATCCCGTTCTACACCGGCACCCGGATGCCGGTCGCCGACCTGATCGCCAACCTGCCGTAGTCCCGGAAAGTGCTCATGCGCAAGGCAGTTCGCGTCGTCGCCGCCGCGGGAGCCTGGACGACCCTGGCCGGCGCGACCTGGTTCGCCCTGGCCAGGCTGGCCACCGCGGTCAGCCTGCGGCGCGGCGCCGAACTGCAACGCTGGCGCTGGCTGCACGAGCTGCTGCCCCTGCACCTGCGCCGCTTCCTGCTGGTGACCGCGGGGGTCGACGAGTCGGTCCCCGCGCTGCGCAGTGTGCTGGCCCCGGCCCGCGGCCTGGTGGTGGACGTGATCGCGCACCGGCGGGCCGTGGTCAGCCTGCTTCGCCCGGAGACGGTGCGGGTGGTCCCGGCCCGCCCGGAGTCGCTGCCCGGTAGGCCCGGTTCGGTGGACGTGGTGCTGGCCGTCTTCGCCGCCCACGAGCTCCGCGAACCCAGGGAACGCGAGGCCCTCTTCGCCGAGGCGCGGCGGCTGCTCAGCGCGGACGGCCGGATGGTGCTCATCGAACAGCACCGCAATGCCAGGACCCTGGCGGTCTTCGGACCGGGCGCCTGGCAGTTCTACCCGAGCGAGGAGTGGCGGCGGGCGGCGGCCCTGGCCGGCCTGAAGGTGATCGCCACCCGCCGGGTCAGCCCGTTCGTCACCGGCTGGGCCCTGGCCGCCGCCTGAGCGTTCAGTCCCGGTCCGGGATCCAGGACCCGTGGATCCCCGAGGGCACCCGGTGCGGCAGCTCGACCACCGCCACCGGCTCGGCGCCCAGATCACGGGCGTCGAGCACCAGCAGCTCGGAGTTGTCCCGCCGCAGGTCGCTGACCACGGTCAGCAGATACCCGTCATCCTCCGCGCCGCCACCCGCGGCCGGCACGAACACGGCCTCGCCGGGCATCCGCTCCGGCCCCAGCGGCAGCACCTGACGCGCGCCGGTGGCATCGTCGTACTTGACCACCGCGTACTGCTCCAGCCCCGCACCCGGCATCGCTACCGCGTACCCGAACCGCGTCGGCGCCCCCGCGAAGTCCTCGTTGATGGTCGGGAACTCAGTCACCAGATCATCCACCCGCTCCTCCTTCGCCACCCCAGTCACCGGATCCAAGATCCACCGATGCCGGACCGAACCGACCAACGGCACCGGGGGATGACCGGGCGCGCCGACCCACCACTTCCACGAGGACTCCCACGCGGCCCGGTCGTAGCGCGGCCCGTCCAGCACGATGCGTCCGTCGGCGTCCTCGTAGGCGTTGGCGACGTGCAGCAGCGCCGAGGGCGCCACCTCGAACCAGGTGACCACGGGCTCACCCACCCGCGGCATGACTCCGATGCGCGGCCGGTAGTCATCGCTCCAGCGGTAGGGAATGCCGGACCGCTCGGCCGGATCGAACACCACCGGCAGGTCCAGCCAGAGCACATGCCCCCGCGTCAGCCCGAAGTCGTGCATCAGCGAAGGCCCCGCCCCGTCCACCACCACCGCCCGCGTGATGTGCCCGTCGGCGTTGGCGACGTAGTAGGTCAGATGCGGCGGAACGGCCGAGTACCCGAAGAAGTGCAACTCCCCGCTGACCGGATCCTCCTTGGGATGCGCGGTCATCGCCGTCCGCAACCGCCCCCCGAAGTCGAACGCCCCCAAGGTCTCCAGCTCCCCCGACAACTCAAACGGCAAGTTCGCTTCCTGGAGCGCGAGGATGCGCCCGGCGTGCTCGATGACGTGGGTGCCCGCGACACTCGCGGTGAGATCGACCGACCCGTCGGCCCGTTGGTAGGGCGCGCCGTGGAAGGCAGGGGTGCGGACCCAGCGGTTGCGGTACCACTCGGCTCGCCCGGCCCGGAGCCGGAGTCCGTGGACCATGCCGGCGCCTTTGAACCAGTGGGTGGGGGTGTCGCCGGGTTTGGGGTTGTGGCCGTTGCGGAAGTAGCGGCCGGTGAGTTCGGGCGGGAGGGTGCCGCGGATGGTGAGCTGGGTGACGGTGTGTTCGTTGGCGGTGGGGGTGTAGTGGCCGGTCAGGTAGGGCGGGGTGGTCATGGCTGGGCTCCTTTGGCGCGGTGGCTCCATGTGAGTGGTTGATCACTCACTCTTGTGGCGAAATGAAGGCCGACTGGGTGGAGTCGGCCTGGTGGACGCTGGTGTGGGCTTGTCAGTGATGCGGTTTAGTTGCTGAGCGGGTTCGGTCGATGGCGGCAATCATTGAGTGGTCGATCACTCATGCTCTATGGGGCCCGGGTCTCCGTTGCTGGTGCTGGTGCTGGTGTCAGGGCCAGGGCCGGTGCCCGCGTTGGTGCGCGTGCTGGTGCTGGTGCTGGCGCTGGTTGTGCCTGCGCCAATGCCGTGTCATGCCCTGTCGTGCCGTGCTCTGCGCCGTCGTGCTGTGCCGTGCCGTGTCCCGCCTCGCCCGCCCTGCCTTGCCCTCCCTTGCCTCGCCTTGCCTGCCCGCTCTGCCTCGCCCGCCCTGCCTTGCCCTCCCTTGCCTCGCCTTGCCTGCCCGCTCTGCCTCGCCCGCCCTGCCTTGCCCTCCCTTGCCTCGCCTTGCCTGCCCGCTCTGCCTCGCCCTGCGCGCCTGCCTGCCCGCCCTGTCCGCCTGTCCGCCTGTCCCGCCCTGCCTGCCCCCGCCCTGCCTGCCTGTCCCGCCCTGCCGGTACCTGTGTCGGTACCCGTGCCGGTGTCGGCGTCAGTATCGGTCCCGCGAGGCGATGAGTGGTCGATCACTCACTGATCTGGCCTGCTTAGTGGTTGATCGCTCACTCGGGCAGGTCATTTAGTGGTCGATCACTCACTGATTTGGGTGGGCGGCGCGGACCGTTCGGTGGTGCGGTTGGTCCGGGAGGGGCGATCGGCAGTGTTCGGCGATCGGGGAGTGGGCGGTCGGTGGCGTCCGGCGATCGGGAGGGTCGATCGGTCAAGGAGTGTCGGCTGGCCAAGGGGGGCTTGGGGGCGGGCGTGGAGATGGCTGGTCAGTAGTGGCGGATGCCTTCGGACAGCGTGTTCGCCCACGGTGCGTCCACGCCCTCAGCGCCCATCGCCACCACCAGGTGACAGAGCGCGCCCCGGGAGAAGAAGTGCTGGACCTGGTGGTCCGTTCCGTTGGACACGCTGCGCACGTACTCCACCAGTCGCGCGTACCCGGCTTGCACCGCCGCGCGCACGGTCTCGTCCGAAGCCGCCGCGGCCTGGGCGTGCAGCTGCACCAGCAACAGGTCCCGGTCGGTGACCAGGCGGGCGTAGGCGGCGCCCAGGGCGCTCAGCACCACCTCGGGTGCGCTGGCCTGGGTCGCGGTGGCGCCGTGGGTCAGGGCTTCCCGGATCTGGTTGAAGCAGCGTTCGACGACGGCGACGAACAGTGCTTCCTTGTTCGGGAACAGGCGGTAGATGTAGGCCTGGGAGATGCCTGCGAGTTTGGCGACCTCGGTGGTGGTGGTGCCGTAGTAGCCCTTGGCCGCGAAGGCTCCTACCGCTGTCCGCAGCACGGTCTCTCGTCGTTCGTCCGCGGTTGACAGCACTCGACCTGTTTCGCCCATGTGAGTAATAAACCACTCACACTTTTTGGGGTCAAGCGGGGGCTCAGCGGCGGGGGCGGGGCGGCCATCAGCGGGGGCGGGGCCACCAGCGGCGGCGGGGTTTGGGGAGGTGGCCTTCTGTTGTCAGCCAGTCGGCGAAGGTGTTCGCGTCCGTGCGGGCGCCTACGCCCTCTCGCCGGGGATGGGCGGCGGCGTACGCGTCGAACAGTTCGCGGAACCGCTCGCCCAGCCGCTCGGGCAGGTCGGGGCGCAGGGCGGCGGTGACCCGGCGGCGTTTGGCGCGCAGGGCCTGGGACTGGGCTTGGAGGCGGGTGGGGTTGAAGCCGGTGGGGGTCGGGCCGTTGGCGAGCAGGGCGTGCAGGAGGGTGGATTGCGCTGCGGCCAGGCGGGTGCGGGGGTCGGTCATCGGGGGGCCTCGACCACTGCGCGGATGGCGGCCAGTTCGGCGGCGAGCTCGGCGTCCGGGGGGTAGGCGTCGTCGCGCTCCAGGAGGACGCCGGGTGGGTTGACTCGGGCGCACAGGTCGGCGAGCAGGTCGAGGACCCGCTGGGGGACGGCGTGGGCGTGGGTGTCGTGGTAGAGGCCGTGTTCGGTGGTGCCGCCGGCGACGTGCACGTAGGCCAGGCGTTCCAGGGGCAGGGTGGTGAGGAACTCTTCCGGGTCGGTGCCCAGGTTGAGGTTGTTGGCGTGCAGGTTGGCCACGTCCACCAGCAGGAGACAGTCAGTGCGCTCGGCCAGTTCGGTGAGGAACTGGGCTTCGGTGAGCTCGTTGTCCGGCCAGTCGATCAGGGCGGCCACGTTCTCCAGCGCCAGTGGGACCGGGAGATCGCGTTGGGCGTCTTTCACGTTGGCGCACAGCACATCCAGCGCGTCCTTGGTGCGCGGGACGGGCATCAGGTGGCCCGCCTCGATGCCGCCTGCCCTGACGAAGGCCACGTGGTCGCTCACCAGGGGAGCGCCCAGGCGTTCGGCGATCGTGGCGAGATGCTGGACTCGTTGGGGCACAACGGGGTCCGCGCCGCCCAGGGACAGGGTCACCGCGTGCGGGAGGACCGGGACTCCTCTGGCGCGCAGGATCTCCAGGGACTCCGGGAGGGTGGGGCCGGACAGGTTCTCGGCCACCACCTCCACGAAGTCGACCTGGGGCAGGCGTTCCACGGTCAGGTCGATCTCCGGGCGCCAGCCGATGCCGACGCCCAGGTGCGGGATCCGGGTCATCCGCCGCACCCCCCGCCGCCTCCACCGCCGCAGCCGCCTCCGCCGCTGGAGCCGCAGCTGCCGCCGCCGCCCGCGCTGCCGGCGTCGGGGGCCAGGCCCGCGGCGATGGCGGAGTCGGGGTGCGAGCTCATTCCGTGGAATGCCACCAGGAACAGCACTTCGGCGCTCACCACCGAGCTGGCCGTGTTGAGCAGGGTGTTGTCCGAGCGCCTGCGCGCGGCCTCGGTGCGGGCGCGGTCCAGCGCGCGGCGGCCGAGGGTGGTGGCCTTGGGGCCGGGGACCAGGGCGGCGGCCAGGGTCAGGATGGCGGTCAGGGTCAGCAGGGCGACCAGGAAGCCGACGGGTTTGCCGTTGCTGACGCCGTCGGCGAGGCGGAGCGCGCCGACCAGCGCGACCGGTGCGAAGCAGGCGGCGGCGGACAGTTGGGCCGTGCGGGCGCGTTCCGGGTGCACCAGCAGGTTCGCCTGGATCAGGCGCGTGCGCAGCTCGCCCAGCTCAGGGGAGCGGTTCAGCTGTTTGGTCGCGGCTTCCAGGCCGTCGGCCGGTTTGCGGTCCCGCACCGCGGTCAGCACGCGGCCGTCGACCAGGGACTCCGCCTGCTTGCCGGTGGCCGCCGGGCGCACGCCCCGGCTGACCCGCAGC
Organism: Crossiella sp. SN42; assembly: GCF_023897065.1. Lineage (GTDB taxonomy): Bacteria > Actinomycetota > Actinomycetes > Mycobacteriales > Pseudonocardiaceae > Crossiella. Next base: position 252,284 of record NZ_JAMHIV010000002.1, on the reverse strand, counting down.
GCGCCGGTGGCGACCAGGCGGGCCAGGGCCGCTTCCACCAGGCGGCGGGTGCCGCCGGAGAGGTAGGCGGCCTCGTCCACGGTCAGCTCAGGGGTGCGCGGGTGCGCGCCGGTGAGCTTGCGCGCGGACAGGCGGCGGCGGATGGCCACCGCGACGGTGACGATCAGCGCCAGTGCGTACAGGCCGAGGAACTCCGGGCCCGTCAGGCCCCACGTGTCGTGCATGTCGCCACCCCCAGGTGCCGTTGTGGTGTAACGGGATCAGCCCCCGCAGCCGCCGCCTCCACCTCCGCCGCAGCTGCTGCCACCGCTGCTGCTGGAAGAGGAACAGGACGAGGAGGAACTGCTGCCGGAGCAGGAAGAGCCGCCTGCCGAGCCGCCGCCCGAGGCCGGCAGCGCCAGCACCTTGCTGACCTCGTCGTCCGGGAAGGCCGCGAGGCCGCCGACCGCGACCAGCATCGCCGCGCCGCCGAGCAGGGCCAGCTGGTCGTTGTTGTCCGCCCTCGGTTCGCGGCGAACGGTGGTCTGGAACTGGGTGAGCGTGCGCACACCCGCCTGGGTGAGCCGGTTGACCTTGGCCAGCAACGCGATCAGGGCCAGCACCGCGGTCAGCGCCAGCAGCCAGACCAGGTAGCCGACCGGCCTGCCGTTGCCGGTCCCGTCGGCCACCCGGACCACGCCGATGAGCAACAGCACCGCGAGGGCCGCCGCCCCGCGCAACCTGGCCTGCCACTGCTGCCTGCGCGAGACCACCAGGCCCAGCGTCTCCAGCCGGTTGCGCACCTGTCCCACCAGCGGGTGATCCTCGAACTTCGCCCGCAGGCTGCCCAGCGTGGCCGCCGGGTTCGCCCTGGAGTTCAGCTCGGCCAGGATCGCCTGGTCCAGTGGGTGCCGCGCGGTCAGACCGGTGACGCTGAGCCAGCTGCCCCTGGCGGCGCGCAGGCTGCCCGCCTCCAACATCCTGGCCACCGCGGTGAAGACCACCTGGGCCCCGCCGCCTGCGAGGTAGGCCACGTCGTCCGCGCTGAGCCGCCCCGCACCGGGGGCCATCTCGGCGCGCCGGACCGACCGGCGCGCCCAGACCGCCACCACGATCGAGACAACCAGCCCCAGGCAGTACAGGAGCAGGAACTGCGGCCCGGTCAGGCCCCACGTCTCGGTCATCGCCCACCTCGTGTCGCTCTTGGTTGGGGCGACGGTAGCGCGTCAGCCGCCGCCACCGCCGCCACAACCACCCCCTCCGCCACCACAGCTCGCGCCGCCCCCGCCGCCCCCGCCACCACCGTCGCCGATGGTGCCCCCGGCGGCGAACCCGCCGGCGTACCCGGCGTAGGAGCCGCTGCTGTCGTAACGGGACCCCCGGCGGCCGCCGCGGGCTGTCTTCAGGTCGCGCTGGGTCTGTAGCTGGGCCGAATGGCTCAGCAGCGCGGTGCGCACCCGGGCGTCCGGGTAGCCCGAAACGCCTTGCCGCGCAACAAGACTGGCCGCACTGTCCGAAGTGGACTGCATGGCCTGCTCGACCGCGGCGTCCCCAGCCTGGGTGCGCCAGGCCACCGGCAGCCAGGCGGCGAAGCCCGCCAGCAGCCCGGTCAGCAGCAGGAACAGCATCAGGTACCCGACCGGGTAACCCTGGCTGCCACCGTCGATCGCCCGCCACAGGCCGATCACGCCAAGCCCGATCAGCGGCAGCGCGGAGCGCAAACCCATGCCGGGCAACCGCTCCGGCGGCACCAGCAACCCCCGGTCGGCCAGCCGCGCGCCGACATCGGCCACGGCCTGGCTGTCCGCGACCCGGTTCACCAGCAGTTGCAACGTGCGCCGGCCGGTGTCCCCTGTGTAGTCGCACACCGCGCGGGCCAGCGGATCCGTGGTCCGGAGTGGGCCGGTGCCGCTCACGTAGCCCCCACGCGAGGCCCGCAGCACATCCCGTTCCAGCAGCGCCGCGACCGCGGTCTCCACCGCCCGTGGCGCGCCCCCGACCAGGAAGGCGAGCTCGACGTCGGTCAGCTCACCCGGCCTGGGGGCCGCGGTGGGATCCGGCCGCCGTCCGGCGATCCGGATCCACCCCGCCAGCACCAGCGCCACCACCAGGCCGATGGCGTACAACTGCAAGAACTCCGGGCCGGTCAGTCCCCATGGATTCTCCATCGTGACCCCCTCTCACCAGCAAGGAAGCCTCATGGTGCGGTCTGGGTCACACCGGTACAAGGGTATTTGATGGAGGATTGGGCAGAACTTAGGGAAAGCTTGAGCTTGGCCGGTTTTCGGCTCAACCACAACGAAATCCGGCCGTTATGAAGATACTCAGCCTTCTTGCTCGGTCGGGTCGGCCACCAGGCGCAAGCTGACGCTGTTGATGCAGAAGCGCTGATCGGTCGGCGTCGGGAAGCCCTCGCCCTCGAAGACGTGCCCGAGGTGGCTGTGGCAGGTCGCGCAGAGCACCTCGGTGCGCACCGCGCCCAGGCTGCGGTCCTCGCGCAGCACCACCGCGTCCCCGGCCAGCGGGGTGTAGAAGGACGGCCAGCCGCAGTGCGACTCGAACTTGGTGTCGCTGCGGAACAGCTCGGCGCCACAGGCCCGGCACTCGTAGATGCCCTCGGTCTTGGTGTCGGTGTACTCGCCGGTCCACGCCCGCTCGGTGCCCGCCTGGCGCAGCACCCGGTACTCCTCGGGAGTCAGCTGCTCCCGCCACTCCTGCTCGGTCTTGACGACCTTCGGACCCTGTTCCATGCCACCACGCTAATACTTCAGAACAGGAACAGCAGAATGGTGTTGAGCGCGCCGGAGAAGGTGAGCACCAGGCCGATCAGGATCAGGCCGGTGACCACCACCGCGGCCAGCCGCCAGCCGCCGCCGACCCGGTTGGCCGAGTCCGCGAACTCGCTCACCCCGGCCAGGTAGCCCTCCACGGTGTAGGGCTTGGGGGCGTGCTCGATCCGGTCGAGGTGCTTGGCGAAGGCCTGCGCCTCGGGATCGTGCGGGTCCAGCCCGACCAGGTCCTCACCGAACCGCCCTGGCGGGCCCTGCGGCTCGTCATCCGGTTCCGTGCGTCGCATACCCGCAACGGTAGCGTGCGGAGCTGTGAACAGGGCAGACACCGATACCGCGCCGCAATACGACCCCGCCCTCGGCCTGGCTGGGCTGCCGGGCGCGCCCCGCTGGGAACCCGCAGGTCAGCGCGGTCTGTACCGAAGCGAGTGGGTGAACGTGGACCTGGTGGCGGTGCGCCCGCCGACCGCGCCGCCGTACGAGCACCACGTGGTCCGGATGGCCGACGCGGTGGCCGTGGTGCTGGAGGACCCCGAGCGCGGGGTGCTGATGCTGCACCGGCACCGGTTCATCACCGACACCGTCGGCCTGGAGTTGCCGGCCGGCGCGATCGACCCCGGTGAGGACCCGGTGACCGCCGCGGTGCGGGAGACCGCGGAGGAGACCGGCTGGGCCGCCGAGGGGCCCCGGCTGTACCTGTCCCGGTGCGTCTCCAACGGCCGCAGCGACCAGTTCTTCCACTTCGTGCACGCGCGGGCGGGGCGGTGGCTGGGCGGGCCGGAGAACCACGACGAGGGCCACGCGGTGTGGGTCGGGCACCAGCACCTGCGCGAGGTGCTCGGCGGCGACCTGGTCAGCTGCGCGCCTTCGCACCTGGGCCTGCTGCACGCGATGACCTTCGGTTTGCTGCGGAACGGGCCGGTGGGCGGTAGCGTCCACGCCCGTGAGCAGGGGTGAAGCACTCGAACTGACCGTGGACGGGCCCGAGGGGCCGCGTGCCGTGCGGGTGTCCAGTCCGGACAAGCTGTACTTCCCGGAGCGGGGCATCACCAAGCGCCAGGTGGTCGAGTACTACCTGGCCGTGGCCGAGCCCCTGATGCGCGTGCTGGGGGAGCGCCCGACCACGCTCAAGCGCTTCCCGGACGGGGTCGCGGGCGAGCCCTTCTACGCCAAGCGCGTGCCCAAGGGCGCGCCGGAGTGGGTCCAGCCGGTGCGGATCACCTTCCCGTCCGGCCGCACCGCCGAACAGGTCTGCCCGACCGAACCGGCCGTGCTGGTCTGGGCGGCCAACCTGGGCACCCTGGACTTCCACCCCTGGCCGGTCCGGCGGCCGGACGTGGACCACCCCGACGAGCTGCGCATCGACCTGGATCCGCAGCCCGGCACCGACTTCCAGGACGCGGTGCGGGTGGCCGGGGTGCTGCGCGAGGTGCTGGCCGAGGCCGGGCTGACCGGCTACCCGAAGACCTCCGGCGGCCGCGGCATCCACGTGCTGGTGCGCATCCGCCCGGACTGGGACTTCATCGACGTCCGGCACGCGGTGATCGCGCTGGGCCGCGAGGTGGAACGCCGCCTCCCGGAGCAGGCCACCGTCGCCTGGTGGAAGGAACAGCGCGGCGAACGGGTGTTCCTGGACTACAACCAGGCCGCCAGGGACCGCACGGTTGCCTCCACCTGGTCGGTGCGCGGCACGCCGAGGGCGACCGTGTCCTTCCCGCTGGACTGGGCCGATCTGTCCACTGTGGACCCTGATGACTTCGACGTGCTGACCGTGCCGGGGCTGCTCGCCGAGCGGGGGGACGCGCACGCGAGTATGGACGAGCGGGCCTTCGGGATCGAGACCGCGTTGGAGTGGTACGCCAGGGATGAGCGGGACCACGGGCTCGGCGAGATGCCGTACCCGCCCGATTATCCGAAGATGCCAGGGGAACCGCCCAGGGTGCAGCCGTCCAAGGCGCGCAAGGCGGAGGACGGGTGAGCCCCTCCTCGGCCTTGCGCGGTCCCACAGCTTGGACCACGGCGCAGTCGTTGGTGATCTTTCGGTAGCCTCCTGACAGCGGGCTCGAACAGTTGTGCGACCCGTTGCTAACATCCCCCACTCTGTGCCGTAGATTTCGTAAGGTGCCTTCCGTGTCCAAGTCAGCTGCCGTGCGTGATGATCAAGGTCAGTTGTCGTTGCAGTTGGTGTCGGATGAGCCGGACGAGCCTGTCGGCCCTGCGGTCGCTGAGTTCTTCGCCGGCATCGGACTGGCTCGGCTGGGGCTCGAGCAGGCGGGGTTCTCTGTGCCCTGGTCGAACGACATCGAGCCGTCGAAGCGGGACATGTACAAGAAGCACTTCCGGGACCCGGAAGAAGCGCACACGTTCAAGTTGGCGGACGTCGCGAACGTCACCACGCAGGATATGCCGGATAAGGTTGCCCTGGCCTGGGCTTCTTCGCCATGCGTCGATGTCTCGTTGGCTGGCGCCAGAGCTGGGTTGGACGGGGAGCGGTCGGGCACTTTCTACGGCTTCACCCGCGTGTTGCGGGAGATGACGCCTGAGAACCGCCCTAGTGTCGTGACGCTGGAGAACGTGGTCGGCCTGGCGACCAGCAATGGCGGCGAGGACCTGGCGGCCGCCATAAGGGAGCTGAACGGTCTCGGCTACTCGGTCGACGTGCTGACGCTGGACGCTCGGTGGTTCGTGCCGCAGTCCAGGCCGCGGTTGTTCTTGGTCGGAGCTCGCAACCCCCCTGCTGACGTCGCGGGAGCCAACCCGCTGATCCGGCCCGCATGGCTGCAGGCGGCGTTCAACAATCCAACTCTGCGCACGCACCGCGCGCGGCTGCCGGAGATCGACACAGCGAAAGCCGGTGACCTCTCCTCGGTCGTCGAGAAGATTGATCCGCACGACGAACGCTGGTGGGACGCCAAGCGCACCGCTGCGTTCGAGAACTCCCTTTCCCCGTTGCAGGCTGAGCGACTGGCAGTGTTGCGGAAGGGGAAGAAAATCACCCACCGGACAGCATATCGCCGCACGCGTAACAAGATCCCCATGTGGGAGGTCCGTTCGGATTCCATCGCAGGATGTCTTCGGACTGCGCGCGGCGGCTCGTCGAAGCAAGCATTGGTAGAAGTCGGCAACGGGCAGCTACGGGTTCGCTGGATGACTGCTCTGGAATACGCTCGGCTGATGGGCGCCGGTGACTACCGACTGGACGACATCCGGCCTAATCAGGCCCTTTTTGGCTTCGGTGACGCAGTCTGCGTGCCTGCGGTCGCCTGGTTGGCCGAGAACTACCTGATGCCGCTGGTGCAGGGAAAGCCTCAAATGACCTCTGCCCCGGTTGGGGAACTGGTGGGATCTGGTGTCAGCGCGTAAGAAATCACAAGGTGGCGCTGGTCCTGCCAGGTCAGTCCGAGACTTCCGTGACGAGTTGACCAAGGCGCTCGCCCTGCGGGACGACCAGGGGCGCGTGTGGGCTGATGCGAGGTGGGGCTGTTACGCGTTCTACGACTACGATGGCGAGCCCATCTATGTTGGGCAGACCAACGAGTCTCTGCGGACGCGGATTCGACGTCATTTGACCAATCAGCGGACAGACGCCGTCGCAATGCGTATTCTGGACGTGTTCGAAGTGGCGCAGCTCGAGATGTGGCCATTGTGGGATTTCGAAGCCGTCCAGCGAAACGACGCGGCCGCCCGTGCCCACTTGAATGCGGTCGAGTACTCCGCCTACCGGAAGGCAATCAGGGAAAGCCGCTTCAAGGCGATCTTGAACGAGAAGATTCCGCCAGTTTCAGCCACGGTCGATTTGCCGCCGTCACTCAAAGTTGACCTGGTCAGCGCGGCGAACCGCGAGGAGCGTGGGCATGCTGACATTCGCATCGCGCGGCGTGCTGAGACGATAGCCAGGCTTGCCGCTGTCGCACACGAGCGTGGCGATGTCTCGACTGGTCTGCGTCGGGTGCTTGTCATCCAAGCTGTCCGACTGACTTTCCTTACGGCTGAGCGCTTCGCTGCGGCTGAGGGACGGCCAGGGCCAAGTGTCTCGGCCATCGACGCTGTGAGCCTTCTCGGCGGTGAGAGTCAGGTGCTCGATGACGAGCACGACCGGAACGACGAAGACGTCAACGGCGTTGACGAGCTTGATGAGACCGACGAAGTTGAAGAGGGCGACGACGGTCAATTGCGACTGACCTGAGGAACGACACGCCACCCTCTCGAAGACTTCGCTGGCGGGTCGAGCTATGGTCGCGCGCATGGCGGAGTCATCGTGGGCCACGAGCGCTGCGACTCGGAAGTCGATGCGTGCCAACAAGAGCTTCGACACCAAGCCCGAGATCCGGCTGCGCAAAGCGCTGTACGCGCTAGGGCTGCGTTACCGGGTGTGCGCACGTCCGTTGCCGGAAGTGCGCCGGACGGTCGACGTCGTCTTTCGTCCGGCGAAGGTCGCAGTGGAGCTGCGTGGCTGCTTCTGGCACGGTTGCCCTGACCACTATCGCGCGCCCAAGGCGAACAACCAGTACTGGGCTGACAAGGTGCGACGGAACGTCGAGCGAGACCTGGACACCGAACGTCGATTAGCCGAGGCCGGCTGGTTGCTGGAAGTCGTGTGGGAGCACGAGGATCTAGAACAGGCGGCCGAACGAGTGGCGGTGAGTGTGCTGGCCCGCCGTGGAAGTGCCAGCTAGCTATCTGGGCTTCCTTTCTGTCTTTTGTGGACAGTGAAGAGCTAGCCCGCTGGGCCAACTGGCCGGATTCCCTAGAGCGATAAGGGTTTTCCAGCCGGATGGGGCAGACCAAGGGGCGGTGCGCGGCGCCCCTTGGGGACGAGTCGCCTTGCCGTGCGGGAATTCCTGGCAGCGTCGTCGGTGGTCACCACGAGACGTTGCTGGGAAGGGATGTATCGATGTTGCGCATCACCGCTGACATATTCTCCGGCCGGTCGAACCCGGTGTGGGAGGTGCGGGACGGGACCGAGGCGCGGGCCGCGGTCCGGGCGCTGACCGCGAGCCGGGACCTGCTCACCGACTCGGCGCCGGCCGAGGGCGGACTGGGGTTCCGGGGCTTTCAGGTGGAGGCACTGGGCGATGACCACGCGGCGGACCTGGGGGTCGCGAGCGTGTACCTGCCGGTGGGCGCGCTGGCCGGTGGGCCGGGTGCGGCGGAGCTGGGGGAGCGGCTGATCGGCCTGATCGGGCACAGTGAGAGCGCGGGCTACGGGGCGCAGGACGCGCTGCCGCTGGATGAGTCGCTGGCCTCCTTCCTGGGCGCCCAGCTGGAGTCGGTCAGCTCGGCGGGGACGGCCTCGCAGTCGGTGCGGGACACCCGCGGCGGCCGCGCCTCGGCCGCGGAGCAGGCCCCGGAGGACGCCGAGTCGGCGGCCGCGGTGACCTGTTACATCGAGCGGACCGCGTTCAACCCCGGGTTCTGGAACGACGACGCCACCACGCTGCGCGACAACAACTGCTACAACTACGCCTCCAACTGGCGGACCAACACCTTCGCCCAGCCGGGCCGCGGCGCGGGCGCCGTGTACTCCGCGGTCACCTGTGCCGAGGTGACCAGGGGCGCGCTGGCCGACGGCATGCACCGCCGCTACGACTGCTTCCCGGACACCGAGAAGCCGCGTCCGCTGGTGGCGCTGGTGGTCGCGCCGGGACCCGGCTTCATCGACTACCACTGGTACCGGTTGCAGTCCGAGCCGTACTGGGGCCACAAGCCGGGCCGCACCGCGGCCCGCAACACCGACAACAGCGGCGTGGTGATCAGCAACCCGGAGACCGCCAACCGCGGCCCGTACACCCAGTTCTGCGGCTACTTCTACGGCTGCAACAGCCAGCGCCAGCGCATTCGTTGATACCGTTGGGTTTTCAGCACCGGCGGGGGGCGGCGGCATGGACGTCGAGGTCGATCTCTACAGCGGGCGGCCGAACCCGCGCTTCCGGCTGGACCCGGCCACCGGGACCGAGCTGTTGCGCAGGCTCGCCGGACTCGACCCGGCGCCCGCGCCGGACGCGCGGTCAGAACCGTTGGGGTACCGGGGTTTGCGGGTCGAGCCGGGTTCGGCCGGTGCGCCGATCGCGGAGGTCGTGATCGCCGGTGGGGCGGTGCTGGTGCGCGAGCGCGGCGGGCGTGAGCTGTGGCTGGTGGACCGGGGCCGGGAGCTGGAGCGGTGGCTGGCCGGTCAGGCCGGGACCGGGCTCGATTCCGGGGTGCTGAGCGTGCTGCGCCAGGAGCTGTCCTAGGTCCTGGTGTCCTTGACGATCCGGCCGCCGCGCACGACCAGCACCACCCGGTCCGGGTCGGCGAACAGTCCCGGTTCGGCCAGCGGGTCGCCTGCGACCGCGACCAGGTCGGCGCACTTGCCGACCTCGACCGAGCCGATCTCGTGGTCCAGGCGCAGGATCCGGGCGTTGGTCAGGGTGGCCGAGACGATCGCGGCCATCGCACCGAGCACCTTGGCCTTGACCGTGATCTCCAGTCCGCGCCGGTGCTGGCCGGGGCCGAGGTGGTCGCTGCCGGAGCCGACCAGCACTCCGGCCTCGGTGGCCACCAGCACCGCGTTGTACGTGGCCGCGCGCACCTGCTCGATCCGGTCGGCCAGCTCCGGCCGGCCCAGAACATCCATAATGGACAGTGTGGGGACGAGGGCCGCGCCGTGCAGGGCCATCCGCGCCGCGGTCTCCTCGTCCAGGAAGCTGCCGTGCTCGAAACAGGCCACCCCGGCGTCGAGTCCATTGTGGATCGCTTGCAGCGCATGGGCGTGCGCGGTCACGTAGCTGCCCCGGCTGGCCGCCTCCTCGACCGCGGCGCGCAGCTCGGCCACGGTGAACTGGGTGTCGGCGATGCCCGCCGTACGCGACAGCACGCCACCGGAGGCGGCCACCTTGAGCTGGGTCGCGCCGCGCCGGAAGGCGTGCCGGGCGGCTCGCCGGACCTCCTCCGGCCCGTCGCAGGTCTGGGTGGCGTGCGAGAGGCCGGGCAGGCCCGCGTAGTGCTGGTGGCGGTCCAGGAAGCTCGGGGTGTGGTCGCCGTGCCCGCCGGACTGCGCCAGCATGGGCCCGGAGGGCAGCAGCCGCGGCCCGGGCACCAGCCCCGCCTCGATGACCTCGGTGAGCGCGCCGTCCGCGCCGCCGAGGTCGCGCGCGGTGGTGTGTCCGGCGAGCAGGCACAGCTCGGCGTTGCGGAACATCTCCGCCGCGGTCCTGGCCGGGGACAGCGGATCCCGCTCACCGAGGTCGATCAGGCCCAGGTGCGAGTGCGCGTCGATCAGCCCCGGCAGCAGCGTGCACCCGGACAGGTCCAGCACCCGCGCGCCGGGCGAGGGCGGCGAGTCCACCGAGGTGATCCGGTCGCCGAGGGTGTGCACAGTGGCCGACGGGACCGGATCGGCGCCGGTGCCGTCAATGAGGGTCGCCCCGCTCAGTACCAGCCCCGCCTCGCCGCCCATAGCGGGTCAGCGTAGGCGGCGAACTAGTTCTTGTCCGTCTGTCCGGGGTCGGTGGAGCAGATCTGGTCCAGGGAGTCCGGCGGCGCGATGTTGGGCGAGGTCCCGGTGCCGTTGCCCGCGCTGCTGGGCGGCTGGGTGCCGGTGGTGCGGTTGGGCGTGGTCTTGGCGCCGGGCTTGCCGGTGGTGGTGGTCGGCGGGGCGGCGCTGGTGGTCGTGGTGGGCTTGGCCGTGGTGCTGGTGGTGGTCAGCGCCTGGGCGTTGCGCACGACCTCGCGCATGTAGTTGAAGTCCGGCACGGCGGTGGAGAACTTGCCGCCGTTGCGGGTGGAGAGGTTGGGGTCGAAGGAGATGCTCTGGATCGGCTTGGTGCGGGCCTTGTTGGCCAGCGACAGCAGCGCGGGCAGCACGTCCTGCGGGATGTTGGTGGCCACGTTGTCCTGGGTGGCCGCGGCGATGCCCTGGAAGTTGGTCAGCAGGTCCATCGGGCTCTTCTGCTCGATCACGTACTTGATCAGGCAGCGCTGGCGGCTCATCCGCATGTAGTCGCTGCCGTCGCTGCGCGCGCGGCCGTACCAGAGCGCCTGCTCGCCGTTGAGGTGCTGCTGCCCGGCCGGGATCCAGCCCTTGGGGCGGATCTGCTCGCCGTGCGGGCCGAGGCCGTTGATCGGGATCGGCTTGGGGCCCACGTTGACGTCCACGCCGCCGAGGGCGTCGATGATGGAGGCGAAGCCGGCCATGTTGACCTGGATGAAGTAGTCCAGGTCCACGCCCAGCATGGCTGCCACCGAGGAGTGCAGCAGGTTCAGCCCCGGCACCGTGCTCGGGCCGCTGGGCGCCAGCTGCGGGTGCTCGTTGCCGTACTTGTACAGCGCGTTGAGCAGGTACTCGCCGGAGTTGGGGTCCCTGCCGTCGTGGAAGCCGTTGGGGAACTGCTTGGCCATCGGCGAACCGGCCGGGAACTGGGCGCGCTGCAGGTTGCGCGGCAGGCCGAAGAGCACGGTCTGGCCGCTGCTGGTGTCCAGGCTGGCCACCATCATGGTGTCGGTGCGGGTGCCGGTGCGGTCGGGGCCCGCGTCGCTGCCCACCAGCAGGATGTTGATCCGCGGCTTCTTGATCGCCTCGGCGTCGCCGGTCTGCGCGGTGCCGCCCTGGCCGCTGCTGGCGGTGGTGCCGCCGGAGGGGAACAGGTTCTGCACCAGCGAGCGCTGGGCGTGCACGTTGTAGGCGGCGAAGCCCAGCGGCGCGGCGATCACCGCGCACAGGGTGGCCACCACCAGGGTGGCGGTGATCCGGCCGCCCAGCCGCATGCCGCGCGGGCGGGCCAGCGCGAAGGTGCGCAGCACCACGGCGATCCAGACCAGCGCGAGCAGGACGCAGGCGATGATCGCGCCGAGCAGGACCCTCGGTGACACCGCGTACTGGAACAGCTGCTCCTGGGTGACGGTCAGCCCGAGGTAGACGCCGGCGCCGATCAGCAGCAGGAATCCGGCCAGCAGGAACCAGCCCGCGCGCTTGCGCAGGGCCAGGTGTCCGGAACCGGGCACGACCACCGAGCTCAGGGTGAGCAGCAAAGCCTTACCCAGCGTGCGCGATTGCTCACTCTCTCGCGACCGTCGGCCCATGTGTCCAGCTCCTCGGTTCTGTCCTGCGCTGTTCATACGCCGCAGTCCCGAGCCGGGTTGCACCGTTGACCAGTGGTTCCGCTGGGCCGCCGCAGGTGGCACCGGCCCTCGGCCGTTAAACGTACCGATAGTCGATTTGGTTGCCGCACGTGACCGGAATCGCCTCGATCCCCTCTCCTGGGGGAGTGCGCTGGTTCCTGTGGGGGAGTTGCCGCTGACCGCTTCGCCGCAGGCTGGGTGCTGTCAACGCGCAGAGTCACGAATGGGGACAGCGATGAGCGGACCGCAACGGATAGTCGTGGTCGGGGGCGGTTATGTCGGCATGTACACCGCGCTGCGACTCCAGCGAAAGCTGCGCGCGGGCGAGGCGACGATCACGGTCGTCGACCCGCAGCCGAACATGACCTACCAACCGTTCCTCCCGGAGGCCGCCGCCGGCTCGATCGAGCCGCGCCATGTGGTAGTACCGCTGCGCAAGGTCCTGCGCAAGTGCACCGTGCTCACCGGGCGGGTGACCGCGGTGGACGCCGAACGCAAGATCGTCACCGTGCTGCCGGTGGAGGGTGTGCCGGCCGAGCTGGCCTACGACCACCTGGTGCTGGCCCCCGGCGCGGTCGCCAGGACGCTGCCGGTGCCCGGCCTGGCCGAGTGCGGGATCGGCTTCGGCTCGGTCGGCGAGGCCATCCACCTGCGCAACCACGTGCTCTCCCGCCTGGACGTGGCCTCCACCACCGAGGACGAGGTGCTGCGGCGGCGGGCGCTCACCTTCGTCGTGGTGGGCGCCGGATATGCCGGGATCGAGGTCTTCGGCGAGCTGGAGGACATGGCCCGCGCGGCCCTGCGGCACCACCCCCGACTGTCCGAAAAGGACATGCGGTGGGTGCTGGTGGAAGCAGCCGATCGGGTGTTGCCGGAAGTCTCGCCCAGCATGGCCGAGTACACCGTGCGGCGGCTGCGCGAGCGCGGCACCGAGGTGCGGCTGGGCACCCGGGTGTCCGCAATGGACGGTGGGCAGGTGGTGCTCACCGACGGCGAGCAGTTCGCCGCGGACACGGTGGTGTGGACCGCGGGGGTGAAGGCCAACCCGCTGGCCGCGCGCTCGGGGCTGCCGGTGGACAGCAGGGGCCGGTTGCTGTGCACGCCCGCGCTTGAGGTGATCGGCGTGGACGGGGTGTGGTCGGCCGGTGACTGCGCGGCGGTGCCGGACCTGTCGGCCAGCGGGCTGAGCGTGTGCGCGCCCAGTGCCCAGCACGCGGTGCGGCAGGCCAAGGTGCTCGCGGACAACCTGCGTGCCGCGGTCCGGGGCAGGCCGGTCCGGGAGTACCGGCACAAGCACGTCGGCTCGGTGGCCAGCCTCGGCCTGCACAAGGGCGTGGCGGAGGTCTACGGCATCCGGCTGCGCGGGTTCCTGGCCTGGCTGCTGCACCGGCTGTACCACCTGAGCCGGGTGCCCACCTTCAACCGCAAGGTGCGGGTGCTGGGCGACTGGGTGCTGACCTTCTTCTGCGGCCGCGAGGTGGTGTCACTCGGCCAGGTGGAGCATCCGCGCCGGGACTGGGCGGCCATCGTGGCCGAGGTGGAGTCGAATCCGCAGATCACAGTCCCGAAACCGTTCTCGGGCGAGGACCGGAAAGTCTGATTGACTGTTCAACCGTGCGAATTGTGCTGGACACCGATCCGGGGATCGACGACGCGCTCGCGATCCTGTACTTGGCCGCGCAGGCAGACGTCGAGATCGTCGCTGTGGGTAGCGTCCACGGGAACGTGCCCGCTCAGGTCGCGGCGGACAACAGCAGGCGGATCCTGGACGTGCTCGGGCTGGACGAGGTGCCGGTGGCCGTCGGCGCCGCCCGCCCGCTCGCCCAGCCGCTGGCCACCTCCGAGGTGGTGCACGGCCCGCTGGGACTCGGCAGCTGGGAGGGCCCGGAGCCGTCCAAGCCCCCGGTGCGCGAGTCCGCGGCCGAACAGATCGTCCAGCTCGCCCGGCAGCACCCGGGCGAGCTGGACCTCCTCGCACTGGGCCCGCTGACCAACGTCGCGCTGGCCCTGCTGCTGGAACCCGAGCTGCCCAGGCTGCTGCGCTCGGTGATGGTGATGGGCGGCGCGGTGGACGCCCCCGGCAACGCCACCCCGTTCGCCGAGGCCAACATCTGGCACGACCCGGAAGCCGCCGACCTGGTGCTGGCCGCCGGATTCGAGCTGACCCTGGTCGCGCTGGACGTCACCCACTCCGCCCGCGCGGACGCCGAGTGGCTGGACGCGCTGGCCGCCTGCACCGGCCCGCGCGGCAAGTTCGCGCACGACGTGCTCGGCTTCTACGTCGACTTCTACAGCCGGATGCTCGGCGAACGCTGCTGCACGCTCTACGACCCGCTGGCCGCGGCCATCCTGCTGCACCCCGACCTGGCGACCTATCGCGAGCTGCCGGTGAGCGTGGAGCTGCGCGGGGAGAAGACCCGGGGGCAGACGGTGGCCGACCTGCGGGGGTACGGCAAGGAGATCGCGGCTGAGCTGGGCGGGATCACCGACCGTCCGGCGATCAAGGTCGCGCGGACGGTCGATGCCCAGGCCTTCTTCAAGCAGCTGACGGAGGCGTTGATCGACTAGCTGCACGCGTGGCCGGGTGCAGCAGGACGAAGACGAACAGCAGGCCCAGCACCGCGGCCGCGGACAGGTACGGCAGGGATGGGCCGAGGCGGTAGAGGGTGGCTCCGATCAGGGGGCCGACGACGAAGGTCAGTGCGTTGGTCGCGCCGACCAGGCCGGCCACGCCGCTCTGTTCGGCGCGGCTGACCAGCAGGGTGGGGGCGGCGGTGCAGCCGGGCATGGCCAGGCCCAGGCCGAGGCCGACCACGGCCAGGCCGAGCAGGATCAGGGTGAGGCCGGAGCTGACCGCGATGCCGAGGAAACCCAGTGCCGCCAACGGGATTCCGGTGCGCATCAGCCTGGCCGGGGACCAGCCGAGCCGGGGCACGACCGCGGCCTGGGTGAGCAGGAAGGGCAGGCCCGCGCACAGCATGGCCGCGCCTGCCAGGGTGGCGGTGTCCTGGGAGCTGAGCTGGAGCTGGTCCTGCAACAGGAAACCGACGGTGATCTGCATGACGCCCAGGGACAGGTAGAGGCCAAAACCGGTCAGCAGGAACGGCCACAGACGGCGGTCGAACGGGCTGAGCTTGGGTGGTTTCGGGCGGTCGGCGTGCCGCTGTTCGCGGGGCAGCCGCAGCCAGACCAGCACCGCGAACACGGCGATGATCACCGGCGCGGCGTACATCGGCAGCAGCAGGCCGCCGAAGGCCAGCAGGCCGCCCAGCGCCGGGCCGAGGACCAGGGAAAGTCCTTGGGCGGCACCGGTTTTCGCGATGCCCTCGACGCGTTCCCGTTCGCCCTCGGTGACATCGGCGACGTAGGACTGCGCGGCCACCGGCACCCCGGCCCAGGCGAAGCCGAAGAACAGGCTGCGGAAGACCAGGACCAGCACGAACACCGCGGTCACCGGCAGTGCCCCGGCCAGTCCGAGCTGGGCGATCACCGCGAAGATCAGCAGACCCGCGGCCGCGGCGGCCATGCAGGCCAGCAGCACCGGTTTGCGGCCGCGCGACTCGCTCTGCCTGCCCCAGAAACCGCTGGTCAGCACGACCATGGTGGCGGCGACGCTGAACACCAGGCCCAGTTGCACCTCGGACAGGCCGAGGTCGCGGGCCAGTGGTGGCAGCACCGGCGCGAGGATCTGCTGGCCGGTGAACACGCCGAACACGGCCAGGTAGATGGGGACGAGCGACACCTTGGCCGCCGTCTGCGTAGTCATGGGCTCCCCAGTCTTTTGTACGGTGTCCAAAAGGTAAGCCTCCCGAAACCCGGCGCGCAATGGCTACCGTGAGCGCGTGATGAGTTCCGCAACCGAGCGAGGCCCCCGGGTCCTCCGCGGCGAGACGCCGCTGACGCCCGAGCTGATCGTGGACGCCGCCGAACGGCTCACCGCCGAGCACGGCCTTGCGGGGTGGACCATCCGCAAGCTCGCCACGGAGCTGGACTGCTGGCCGACCGTGATCTACCACCACGTGGGCGACCGGGCCGCGGTGCACCAGGCGGTGGCCGACCGGGTGGTCTCCCGGATGCCCTGCCCGGAGGAAGAGCTGGACTGGCGGGAGTGGTTCACCGAGCTGCTCCTGGGTGCCCGGCCGGTGCTGCGCGCCTACCCCGGGGTGGCCCGCTGGCTGGTGCTGCGCGGCCCGATCGTGCCCTCCGCGCTGCGCATCCTGGACCGGGGCGTGCGGGTGCTGCAACGCGCGGGTTTCGGTGCGGAGGCCCCGATGATCTACAGCTCGCTGCTCAACGCGGGCATGTTGCTGATCATGTCCTACGACGAGCGGGACGCGGAGAGCGCGAGCACCAAGACCACCATCACCGAGGCGCTGGGCGCCTACCGGGACGACGAGCGCACCGGGCTGGCCGCGATGGCCGAGTACCTGCTCACCCCCGGCGGGACCGAGCCGTTCTACGCCTACGCGGTGCAGCGGGCGGTGGACGGGGCGCAGACCAGGCTGGCCGAGCTGCACCCGGAGTGAGACACGGCCAACACCCCGCCGGTGGCGGCCCGGCGGCTACCGTCGTGGCCGAGGTTTCCCGCCGACTCCGAGGAGGCTGACCCGTGACCTGGGTTCGCTGCTACGAGGCCCGCCCGCAGGCACGGCTCCGGCTGTTCTGCTTCCCGCACGCGGGCGGCACCGCGAGCGCGTACCGGCTGTGGCCGCCGCTGCTGCCCGCCGGGGTGGAGCTGCTCGCGGTGCAGTACCCGGGCCGCGAGGAGCGCTTCGGCGAGCCCGCGCTGACCACCATGAACGAGCTGGTGGACGGCCTGGTCACCGGGCTGCGCGGTGAGCTGGACCGGCCGTTCGTGTTCTTCGGGCACAGCATGGGCGCGGCGGTGGCCTACGAGGTCGCGCTGGTGTTGCAGCGGCTCGGCCTGCCCGCGCCGCAGCGGCTGGTGCTCTCCGGCAAGGAGGCGCCCGAGCACGTGACCCCCGGCGAGGTGCACCTGCGCGATGACGACGGCCTGGCCGCGGAGCTGACCGCGCTGGGCGGCACCGGCGCCGCGGTGCTGGAACACCCCGAGCTGCGCGAGCTGCTGCTGCCGATCGTGCGCGCGGACTACCGGCTGATCGAGACCTACCAGCCGACCCAGGCCCCGCCGCTGACCTGCCCGATCACCGCCTTCGTCGGTGACCGCGACCCGGAGCTGACCATCGAGCAGGCCCGCGACTGGGGCAAGAGCACCAGCGGCGAGTTCGACCTCCAGGTCTTCCCCGGCGACCACTTCTACCTCAACGACGGCCGCGCCCAGGTGGTCAGCGCCCTCACCCGCCGCCTGGCCCTCGCCCCCTCCTGGCCGTCCACGCCCTGACCTCCTGACGGCGCTTGCCCCGGCACCCGTTCGAGTGGTTAGGTGCACCTAACACTCATTTGTACGTTGTCTAAATTGAGGCAGTCGCGATGACCGACGGTTCACCGGCGCAGCGTCCCGACCGGGCCGCGCTGGCCCGGTTGCTCGCCCCCGTCCGCACCCGGATCCGGATCGCGGTGGTGGCGCAGGTCGCCGCCGCGCTGGCCGCGGTGGTCCCGTTCGTGGCCGTGGCCGAACTGGGCAGACTCCTGCTCGGCGGCGGCGCGGCGGCGGGCGCGTGGCCGATCGTGTGGGTGGCGCTCGGCGCGCTGGCCGCCCGGTTCGTGCTGTTCTTCCTGGCCGGCGGGCTGACCCACCTGGCGGACGCGGACCTGCAACTGGACCTGCGGCGGCGGATGGCCACCCGGCTCGGGCAGGTGCCGCTGGGCTGGTTCGGCGCGCGCAACTCCGGCACGGTGAAGAAGGCGCTGCAGGACGACGTCACCGCGATGCACCACCTGGTCGCGCACTCGCTGCTGGACCTCACCGCCGGGATCGTCACCCCGGTGGCCGCGCTGGCCTACCTGGTGTGGGTGGACTGGCGGATGACCCTGGTGACCCTGTTGCCGGTGGCCGCCGGCCTGTACTTCTACGCCCGCTCGATGGCCGGGTACGGGGAGAACATGGTCGCCTACGACCAGGCGCTGGGCCGGATCAACGGCAGCGCGGTGGAGTTCGTCAACGGCATCGCGGTGGTCAAGACCTTCGGCCAGTCCCGCAAGGCGCACCAGCGGTTCACCAGCGCCGCCGACGACTTCGCCACCTTCTTCCTGGACTGGGTCGGCGGGGTGACCAGGATCAGCGCGATCGGCCAGATCCTGCTGTCCCCGGTGGTGGTCCTGCTGGTGGTGCTCACCGGCGGCACCGTGTTCGTCACCAACGGCTGGCTCGCGCCCGCCGACGTGCTGCCCTTCGCGTTGCTGGGCCTGGGCATCACCGCGCCGATCACCACCCTGGCGCAGACCTCGCAGCAGCTGCGCTCGGCCCGGCTGGCCGCCGCGCAGGTGGCCGCCGTGCTGGGCACCGAGCCGCTGCCCGCGCCCGAGGCCGAGGCGGCGGATCCGGCCGACGGCAGGGTCAGCCTGCGCAACGTCCACTTTGGATACACCGCGGACACGCCGGTGCTGCGCGGGATCGACCTGGAGCTGGCGCCGGGCACGGTGACCGCGCTGGTCGGGCCCTCCGGCGGCGGCAAGTCCACCCTGGCCAAGCTGCTGCCCCGGTTCTTCGACGTCACCGACGGCTCGGTGAGCATCGGCGGGGTGGACATCAGGGACCTCTCCGCCGAACAGCTCTACCGGCGGGTCTCCTTTGTCCTGCAAGACGTCCAGCTGCTGCGCGCGACGGTGGCCGACAACATCCGGCTGGCCGTGCCGGAAGCCGATCAGTCCACTGTGGAGGCTGCCGCGCGGGCGGCCCAGATCCACCAGCGGATCCTGGAGCTGCCGCGCGGCTACGACTCGGTGATCGGCGAGGACGCCCGGTTCTCCGGCGGTGAGGCGCAACGGGTGTCCATCGCCCGCGCGCTGCTGGCCGACGCGCCGATCCTGGTGCTGGACGAGGCCACCGCCTTCGCCGACCCGGAGTCCGAGTCGGCCATCCAGCAGGCGCTGTCCACCCTGGTGGCCGGGCGGACGCTGCTGGTGATCGCGCACCGGCTGTCCACGGTGGCCGAGGCCGACCAGATCGCGGTGCTGGCCGACGGCCGGGTCGCCGAACTGGGCACGCACCTCGAACTCCTTGCCCGCCAAGGGTTGTACGCGCGGATGTGGGCCGCCCACGAACGCGCGGGCGCCTGGCAGCCGCACACCTCGCCGCTGGAGACCCGATGATCCGCTCGTTGCTGTCCGTCCTCGGCCCGGCGCACGCCGCCCCGCTGCGCCGGATGATCGGTGTGATGGCGCTGGCCTCGGTGTTGCAGGGCCTCGCCTTCGCGCTGCTGGTGCCGGTGCTGCGCGCCCTGCTCGGGCCGAGTCCCGCCGACGCCTGGCCATGGCTGGCGGTCTTCGCCGCGGTCGCGCTGGCCCAGTCGCTGGCCGCCTACGCCGCCCAGGTGGCCGGGTACCGGGCCGGGTCCACGCTCTCCCGCGGCCTGCACCACCGGCTCGGCGACCACATCGCCAGCCTGCCTTTGGGTTTCTTCACCGGTGACCGGGTCGGCAAGCTCGGCCAGCTGACCAGCGGCGGCGTGATCAACGTGATGCAGGTGCCCGCCCACCTGCTGCGTCCGCTGATCGACGCCGTGCTCACCCCGGCCACCGTGGTCGCGCTGATGTACCTCTTCGACTGGCGGCTGGCGCTGGCCGCCACCCTGTCCGCGCCGGTGCTCTACTTCGTCTACCAGTGGAGCGGCGCGCTGATCCAGCGCACCGACCGGGGCCGGGACCTGGTGATCGCCGAGGCCGGCGGCCGGGTGGTCGAGTTCGCCCAGACCCAGCCGGTGCTGCGCGCCTTCGGCCGCACCGTGCAGGGCTACCGGCTGCTGGACGAAGCCCTGGTGGCGCAACGCGACGCGGGCCGCCGCATGATCACCACCGGGGTGTGGGGCCTGGTCGGCTTCGGCCTGGTGGTGCAGGCGGCGTTCACCGTGCTGCTGGTCCTGGGCGTCAGCCTCGCCCTGGGCGGCAGCCTGGGGGTGCCGGAGCTGCTGGCGCTGCTGGTGCTGGCCGCCCGGTTCGTCGAGCCGCTGGCCATGGCCGCCGACCTGGGCGGCGTGATCCGCCTGGGGCGCAACGCCCTGCACCGGATGACCGAGCTGCTGGCCGCCCCGCTGCTGCCCGAGCCCGCCGCCCCGCGCAAGCCGGGCGACGCCTCCATCGAGCTGGTCGACGTCTCCTTCGGCTACGACAGCAGACCGGTGCTGAGCAACGTGTCGCTGCGGGTGCCGCCGCGCAGCATGACCGCGCTGGTCGGCCCGTCCGGTTCCGGCAAGACCACGGTCACCCGGCTGATCGCCCGCTTCTTCGACGTGGACTCCGGGTCGGTGCGGGTTGGTGGGGTGGACGTCCGCGAGATCGCCGGTGAGCAGCTGATGTCGTTGGTGTCACTGGTGTTCCAGGACGTCTACCTGTTCGAGGGCAGCATCGAGGAGAACATCCGGGTGGGCAGGCCGGGCGCCAGCGAGGAGCAGGTGCGCGCCGCGGCCCGGCTGGCCAGGGTGGAGGAGATCGTCGAGCGGCTGCCCGGCGGCTGGTCCGCGCGCATCGGCGAGGGCGGGGTGACCCTCTCCGGCGGGGAACGCCAGCGGATCTCCATCGCCCGCGCCATCCTCAAGGACGCGCCGATCGTGCTGCTGGACGAGGCCACCGCCGCGCTGGACCCGGAGAACGAGTCCGCGGTGCAGGACGCGCTGACCGCGCTCACCGCGGACCGCACCCTGCTGGTCATCGCGCACCGGTTGCAGACCGTGGTGGCCGCCGACCAGATCGTGGTGCTGGAGGCGGGCCGGGTCGCCGAGTCGGGCACCCACGAGGAGCTGCTGACCCGCGGCGGCCGGTACGCCGAGTTCTGGGCCGAGCGCAACCGCGCACACGGCTGGCGGCTGCTCCCAACGCGTTAACGTGGCCGCCAACGTTCGCACCCACCGGCATACTGTTGGGCAGACACTTGTCGCCGCAACGGTGGAAAGGACCCGGTGCACACGTTCCTGGCGCGCTTCGTCGGCGGTCCCCTGGACGGCCGGTGGCAGACCTTCACCTCCGCCAGTCCAGCGGCACTGGCCACGGTGACGCACGTCCACCTGCACCAGGGACCCAAGATCGTGCACCACTACGACCTGCGGCACAGCGAGGAACACGGCTGGGAGTACCACCTGCGCCAGGAGTCCGAGTCCGAGGACTGCTAGGAGCTGTTTAGGGTTCGGATTATGTGGTTGAGGTGAGGGTCTTCAGCCACATGATCGCTCCTCGCAGGTGCAGTCCGGCCTCGTAGCTTTGCGGTGTCTTGTCGTAGCGGGTGGCCAGGCCGCGCCATGTCTTGATCTTCTGGAAGCAGCGTTCGACGGTGTTGCGTCCCTTGTAGCGCGTGGGATCGAAGGACACGGGCCGCCCTCCCGCGGAGCCATTCTTCTTCCGGTTGGCCCGCTGGTCAGTCTTCTCCGGGATCACGGCCGTGATCCGGCGACGGCGCAGGTAGGCCCGGTTGGCCTTGGAGGAGTACGCCTTGTCCGCGGCCACCGCGTCCGGACGGGTGCGGGGCCGGCCGGTCGGACCGGGAACCCGGATCCGGTCGAGCACGGTCTGGAACTGTGGGCTGTCCGCGGCCTGGCCGGGTGTGAGTACGAACGCCAGCGGCAGCCCGGCGGCGTCGACCGCGGCGTGGATCTTGCTGCTCAGCCCGCCTCGGGACCGGCCGAGCCCGGCCGCCTTCGCCCGCGCCCTCCGGCAGCGCCGGAGGGCGGCACGATCCCGATCGGCAGAGGTGCCCGCGCCGGCCTCGTCCGGCGCGGACCGCGCTGGATCACCCGCAGCACTCGCCGCTGTGTGGGCAACGGAGCCCCCTTTTCCTCGGTCAGCGCCTGTTCCAGCGCGTCGAGGGTCTCCCCGGCGATTGCCAGCCCGGCCGATTCGTGATGCGCCCGCACGATCGTGGAGTCCACACTGACCAGTTCCAACCCGACCTGCCCACGGGAGGCGGCCTCGGCGATCAGCGCGTCCATCAGCGTCTGGAACACCCCGGCCTTGGCCCAGGCGTTGAACCGCGAGTAGACGGTGGACCAGGGCCCGTACCGTTCGGGCACGTCACGCCAACCCGACCCGGTGCGGAACCGCCACAGGATCCCGTTGAACTGCTCCCGCACCCGACGCGGCAACGGCCCGGTGGCCGCCACCGGCACATGCGGCTCGATCAACGCCCACTCGGCATCGGTCAGATCAAAACGCGCCACAACCGTGTTCTACCAGCCCTATCAACACACCACCGGGCCCGACCTAGATCCGAACCCCAAACAGCTCCTAGGCGACCGTCACTGGTAGTGTCCGCCCGGAGCCGATTGGTAGGGGAGGACCACCGGTGGGGGACAAACTTGGGGTGAACTTCGCCCAGTTGCACGCGTTGATCAAAAATCTGGATCGTTCCGCTGAGGAGATGACCAGGGCGACCACCGCGTTGCGCGGGGCCAGCGCCCAGGATCTCGGCAGCAGGGCCATCGACAAGGCGGGGAAGGGCTTCCAGGACCGCTGGGAGCACGGCATCGGCAAGATCGCCGAGGCCACCGAGAAGATGACCAAGGCACTCGCCGAGACCACAAAGGACTACGAGCACACCGAACGCGCCGTGCACCAGCTGTTTCCCGCCGGCGGGAGCGGCGGGCAGGCGGCGCCCGCGCGGGAGTCGGCGATCACCAGGGGGCTGGGCTGATGAGCCACCTCGAGGACTATCCGACTCTGGGCTTCGACCCGGCGCCGGGAAAGCTGACCGGCGTCGAGACCTTGGCGCACAACTTCACCAGGGTGTCCGCCATGCTCGCCGAGACGCACTCCGCGCTGTCCCAGATCGGGCAGGCCCAGGGCATCTGGCGCGGTGAGGCGGCGGAGAAGTTCCGCGGCGCCGTCGGCGAACTGCCCGGTTACCTGGAAAAAGGCAAGGTCTCGCTGGGGAACGCGGCAGGCATCCTGCGGCAGTGGCAGCACGACCTGGCCGCCATGCAGGGCAGGGCCAAGGACTACGAGCTCCAGGCCCGCACCGCGCTGGACCGGGTCGAACAGGCCAAGTCCCATCCGGACTTCGCCCTGGCCGGCCGCCACTTCCCGGACGAGGCCAGCCTCGCCGAGGCCAACACCCGCCTGCGCGCCGCGAGCGAACGCCTCGGCCACGCCCGCGAGGAGCTCGACGCGATCAGGACCCAGGCCCGCCGCCTGCTCACCCAGCACGAGGAGCTCGCCGACGCCGTCGCCAGGGCCCTGGACCGGGCCAAGAACGAGGCCCCGGAAGAACCCGGCTTCTTCGACCGCATCCTGGACGGCATCGGCAAGTTCATCGACAAGGTCGGCGAACTGGCGCAGAAAGCCTGGCAGTGGGTCAAGGACCACGCCGAGGACATCAAGCTGATCGGCGACGTGCTCAGCGCGGTGGGCAAGGTGCTCAGCATCGCCGCGGTGTGCGTGGGCTGGATCCCGGTGGTCGGGCAGGTGGTGACCGCGGCCGCGGTGGGGGTGAGCGCGGCCGGGCTGGCCGTGCACGGACTGGCGAAGGCGGCCGGCGCGGACGTCAGCTGGAAGACCCTGGCCACGGACGCCATCGGGGTCATCCCGGGCGGCGGCATCGCCAAGACCATGTTCGGGGCGACCAAGGTGATCTCCTCGGCCAACGCCGCGGTCGGTGCGGCCAGGGGCGCGGCCAGTGTCGGACAGGCTGTCTCACGTGGCGCCGCGGCGGCGAAGGACGTGCTGGCCACGGCGTCGCGGGCGCAGGCGGACAAGTGGCTGGGCACGGCCAACCGGGTGGCCGAGGCGCTGGGCAAGGCGCCGAACACCTTCGCCGCGGGCACCCAGGCTGGCAACATCGCGGCCGCGACCGTCGGCGCCGCCACCACCGCGGCCGGCACCACGGGCAAGATCCTGGCCGAACCGTATCTGGACCGGGCCAAGGAGGTGGGCCAGCAGTACTACCAGCAGCTCACCGGCGGACGGCCGCTCACCCCGGCGAACCAGGCGTTCAACCAGGTCCTGCACGGGAGGGCGGCGTGACCGGCCACCTGGATCAGCGAGGGTTCGGCATCACGGTGCCGGAAGGTTTCATCGAGCTGCCCGCGGAGGTCGACCAGGAAGGGTTCGACCGGCTCCAAGAGGTGGTGGCGCAACGGTTCGGCCTGGCCGCCGGAGCCGAGGTCACCGAGCAGGCCGCGCTGGGTTTCGCCACCATGGGCGCGCTGGCGGCGCAGCAGTTGGCCGGGTTCGTGGCCGTGGCGGTCTACCGGTCGCCGGATGATGCGGAGCGGCTGATCATGGTCTGGTTGACCGTGACGGAGATGCCCTCCGCGCACGAGTCACCTGAGGTCGCGGTGCAGGGCCTGGTCGAGGCGCATCGGGCGCGCGGTTTGAGTGAGCCGAACAAGGTGCGGCTGACGGCGGGTCCGGCGGTGGTCACCGTGACCGAGGAACCGATGCTGCTGCACGTGGGCGAGCAGTCGGCACCGGTGTTGCGCCGGGAGGTGACGGCCTGGGCGCCGGACCCGTTCGGCACCCGGGTCGCGGTGCTCTCGCTGGCCACGAACTCCTGGCCGGACTGGGCACACGTCTGCGGCTTGGCACTGGGCGTGTTCGACTCGCTGGACTGGGCGCCGGCGAGCACTGGAGAGGAGGCCCGCCTTGGGGCCCACCCCTGAGCAGTCGGCGGCGGAGCGGGAGCAGGTGCGGGACACCGCGATGCGCGCCTGGGGTGAGCCGGTCCGCGTGTTCCGGCCCAGCACGCCCCGCTGGCGCTACTACGTCCGCGGCCGTCGCCGCGACGGCACGCCGAAGCCGCCGCGGAACCGGTCCGGCTGCCTGGGCATCGGGCTCTCCGGGCTGCTCGACCTGCCGGGCCTGGTCGGCGAGGCCCTGGCGGAGGGGGTGTTCGCGCTGCTGTTCTGGCCGATGCGGGACACCGTGCGCGGTGAGGAGGGCAGCGGTGGCGTGCGGTTCGCCGACGCCGTCCGGCGGGGTGGCGCCTGGCTGGTGTGGTCGCCTTCCCGGGTCGGGCTGGTCGATGGGAACCAGCAGCTCGTGTGGACGGCGGCCGGGCCGGAACGACCGGAACTGCGGCTGCCGCGGCGGTTGCGCTGGCCGGATGGTTCCTGGGTGCGGCTGGCCGCCCTGCAGCACGACCGGAAGCGGTACCGCGAGGAGGAGGCGGGGCTCGCTCGCTAGCATGACCTGCGGATCTGGGGGTTCGCATGGTTGAGGCTGTTCGGGAACGGGTGCGCGCGCAGGCGGCCGCGCAGTGGCGGGCGCCGGTGGGTGTGGTCTACATCGCCAAGGTGCGGCCGGCGTACCGGGTCAAGGGGCGGCGGTCGGATGGGACCGTGGCTGGGCGGCGGCTGGTGCGGCGGTTCTGCTGGAACCTGGTGCGCTTCGCCGGCGTGCTGGTGCAGCTCGTGCTGGACGGGGACGGCGATATCGACCTGCGGCGGGGGACGGTGACCGCGCCGCCCGGGTCGCCGGCGATCGAGTTCGCGGATCTGGCGCGGCGGGCCCGGCGGGTGTGGGTGGCCTGGGGTGGTGGGCAGGTGCTGCTGGCCCAGGCGGACGGGCGGGTGTTGTGGTCGGGGCCCGCGCAGTTCGCGGCCAGGCAGTTCGCGGTGATCTGGGCGGATGGCGGGCGGGTGGTGCTGCCGCCGAAGCGGGCGGAGAAGGCCAGGATCCGGCAGGAGGTTCGTTGACCGGGGACCGGCTCGCGCGTGAGGCGGCGGAATGGACCCTGCGGGAGTGGGGGCAGGCGGCGCGGGTGGTTCCGTTGGGGGACGTGCGGTTCCGGTACCACGTGCGCGGGCGGCGGGTGGACGGTTCGCGGCGCAACACCGGCGGGTCCAGTTCCAGCAGCGCGGATGAGTGGGTGAGTGCGCCGCTGGAGCAGGCGGACGGGTGCGCGGGGGCGCTGGTCGCGCTGGTGGTGTCGGCGGTGTTGTGGGTGTTGCTGCTGGCGGCTCGGGCGGTGTGGGTGGTGCTGCGGCTGGGCAGCCGGCGGCTGCGGCGGCGCACCGCGACCGTGGTGGGCGGGCCGGGGCAGCTCGGGGTGCGGTTCGCGGACGCGGCCAACCAGCGTGCCGACGTGTGGCTGGCCTGGTCGGGGGAGCGGATGGCGTTGCTGCACGTGCGGCCGAAGTGGTGCGAGCCGTTGTGGGTCGGTGAGTCGCCGCGGGTTGAGCGGAGCCTGCTGCGCTGGCCGGACGGGTCCAGGGTGCGGTTGCCGAAGGGAATCTTGGGGGCGGCCAACCTTTCCGGCTGAACCGGTGTCATCCCGGGTGGGAGGGGGCTGGGGTGTCCGAGCGGTTGGTGCGGGAGTGGGCGCTGGGCTGGCGTGAGCCGGTGCGGGTGGTCGAGGTGACCGGGGTGGAGTGCCGGTGGCGCGCGGCGGCGGGCAGTGCGGCGGCGCGGTTCGTGGCCGCGGTGCACGGGCCGGGGGAGCGCTGGCTGGTGTGGTCGGCGAACCGGATGGCGGTGTTGCTCCTCGGCCAGGACTGGGTGGAACGGCGCTGGTCGGGAGCGGTGCCGGTGTGGCTGGACGGCGGGCTGCTGGTGTGGCCGGACGGGGCGGAGGTCCGGTTGCCGGCGGGGCTGGGGGAGGGGGAGCTCGATGGCTGAGTCGCAGGTGCGGGAGTGGGCCGAGGGCGAGTGGCGGGAGCGGGTGTCGGTCGCGCCGCTGGGCGGGCTGAAGCTCCGCTACCGGGTGCGCGGGCGGCGGCTGGACGGATCGGCCCGGTGGTCCCGCGAGGGCACCCCTGACCTGCCCCTTGAGGCGGAAGACCTGCTGCTGGCGCTGAGCTGGCACGCGGTGTTCCTTTGGTTCGTGGAGCTGTTGCTGCGGGTCTTCGGCTGGCTGGGCAGGCTGTTGCTGCTCCGGCTCGGCCGGGGCCGGGTGCTGACCGTGCTGGCCAGGCCCGGCACGCACGCGGTGCGCTTCGCCGACGCGGCCCGCCCGCCGGACGGGGTGTGGGCGGCGTGGTCCATGCGGCGGATGGCGCTGGTGCGGTGCGGGCCGGAGACCTGCGAGCCGCTGTGGCAGGGCAGTGGCGAGGCGGCGCCCCGGCTGGAGCGGAACGCGCTGTGCTGGGCGGACGGGTCGCGGCTGCGCGCGCCGCACCGGGTGTTCCAGGACTGAGCGGCTGGGCGCCCAGCTCGGTCCCGTTGGCGGACACCGGGGTAGGGACCACTTCCCCTAGGCTGCTGCCCGATGCAGAACAGGGAGGTTCGCATGTCCGGCAAGCCGTTCGCCTCCTCCGCCGATCTGGCGGCCAAGGAGCAGACCCTGGAAGTGCTCGGTGACGGCGTGTACGCGCTGACCGCGGCCGGGGATCCCAACGTGGGGGCGATCGAGGGCGAGGACTTCCTGGTCTGCTTCGAGGCCATGGCCACGCCGGTGGCGGCCAGGGGCTGGCTGGACCGGCTGCGCGAGCACACCGGCAAACCCGTGCGGTACCTGGTGCTCAGCCACTACCACGCGGTGCGGGTGCTCGGCGCGAGCGCCTTCGACGCGCAGGTCATCGTGGCGCACGAGCACACCAGGGCGCTGATCGCCGAGCGCGGGGAGGCGGACTGGGCCTCGGAGTTCGCCAGGATGCCCAGGTTGTTCGCCGAGCCCGAGTCGATCCCCGGCCTGACCTGGCCCACGCTCACCTTCTCCGACCGGCTGACCATCCCGCTCGGCGGCGACCGCGGCGACCTGGAGCTGCGCTACTGCGGCCGGGGGCACACCGAGGGCGACCTGGTGGCCTGGCTGCCCCGGCAGCGCATCCTCTTCGCCGGGGACCTGGTGGAGTCGCAGGCCGCGCTCTACACCGGCGACGCCTACCACCGGGACTGGTCATCGTCCACTTTGGACACTGTGGCCGCGTTGCGGGCCGAGGTGCTCGTCGGCGGGCGGGGCGCGGTGGCCAGGGGCCGGGACGCGGTGGACGCGGCGATCGCGCAGACCCGGCACTTCCTGCAGGTGCTGCAAGCCCAGGTGGCCGCGGTGCACGTGCGGCACGGCAGCCTCAAGGAGGCCTTCGACGGCGCGCACGCCGCGCTGGCGCCGCGCTACGGCGGCTGGCCGATCTTCGAGCACTGCCTGCCGTTCAACGTGGCCAGGCTGTGGGACGAGCTCTCCGGCGTGGACCGGCCGGTGATCTGGACCGCCGAGCGGGACAAAGAAGTCTGGGCCCAGCTCCAGGGAAGGTAAGGAGCTGGGCCCAGCGAGCCGAGCTGAGTGGTCAGCCGGCCAGAACGTCGGCGACGGCGGTCAGCGGCAGGTCGTGCGCTTCGGCGACACCGGCGTTGGTCAGGAGGCCGTCGTGGGTGTTGAGGCCAAGGGCGAGCGAGTTGTCCTCGCCCAGCGCGCGCTGCCAGCCCTTGTTGGCCAGGGCGATCGCGTACGGCAGGGTCACGTTGGTCAGCGCGAAGGTCGAGGTCCTCGGCACCGCGCCCGGCATGTTCGCCACGCAGTAGAACTGGGTGTCGTGCACCGGGAAGGTCGGCTCGGCGTGCGTGGTCGGCCGGGAGTCCTCGAAGCAGCCGCCCTGGTCGATGGCGATGTCCACCAGCACCGCGCCCGGCTTCATCCGCTTCACCAGGTCGTTGCTGATCAGCTTGGGCGCCTTGGCGCCGGGCACCAGCACCGCGCCGATGACCAGGTCGGCGTCCAGCACCGCGCGCTCGACCTCGTAGGCGTTGGACACCACGGTGGTCAGGCGGCCCTGGTAGTAGGAGTCGGCCGCGCGCAGCTTGTCCACGGACAGGTCGAGCACGGTGACGTCGGCGCCCATGCCGACCGCGATCGCGATCGAGTTCATGCCGGAGACGCCCGCGCCCAGCACGGTGACCTTGGCCGGGTGCACGCCGGGCACGCCGCCCAGCAGCACGCCGCGGCCGCCGCGGGACTTCATCAGGGTCTCGCCGCCGACCTGGGTGGCCAGGCGACCGGCGACCTCGGACATCGGGGCGAGCAGCGGCAGCGCGCCGTTGGGCAGCTGCACGGTCTCGTAGGCGACACCGGTGACCTTGCGCTCCAGCAGCGCGTCGGTGCAGGCGCGGTCCGCGGCCAGGTGCAGGTAGGTGAACAGCACCTGCCCCGGGCGCATCCGGTGGTACTCCTCGGCGATGGGCTCCTTGACCTTGAGCACCATGTCCGCGGCGCCCCACACCTCGTCGGCGGTGGGCAGCACCTTGGCGCCCGCCGCGACGTACTCCGCGTCCGCGATGGCCGAACCGGCGCCCGCGTCGTGCTCGATGAAGACCTCATGGCCATGACGGACCAGCTCGAGCACACCGGCCGGGGTGATCGCGACGCGGTACTCGTGGTTCTTCACTTCGCGGGGAACGCCGATCCTCATGGCAAGACTCCT
The DNA here is from genome assembly GCF_023897065.1 of Crossiella sp. SN42. GTDB lineage: Bacteria > Actinomycetota > Actinomycetes > Mycobacteriales > Pseudonocardiaceae > Crossiella. Next base: position 222,997 of record NZ_JAMHIV010000002.1, on the reverse strand, counting down.
CGTGGGTGACTGCGGCTAAACCCATGGTCAGACCGCCCCGTGGCGTGAGTCATTGGTATCCGTGGACAACATTCCATGATCACTTGGTGCTGATCGGACAATCGTCACCCGCACGGAGCAGACGGTCGACCACGGCCGCGTCCCCGGCCCCGGCACGCTCGGTGAATCTTGCCGCGATCCGTTCCCGCTGTTCGAGTGGCTTGTTGCCGCCGAACTTGAACTTCGCCCGCACCCCGGTGACGGTCAGCTCCAGGCCCCGGATGCCCGGCAGCAGCCGCCGGTCCGGGTCCTCGGTGGCCGAGACCGGCCTGCGCCCGCCGTCCGGCTCGAAGTGCGCGAGCTGCCTGCGCAGGATGGCCGCCTTGCCCTCCGGATCGTCCTCGATCCGCACGTCGCACTCCAGCTGCACGGTGGCGTAGTAGGAGGTCGGCACGCCGAGGGCCGGGTCCGCGCCGGGCGCGGCGGCGTTCCACTCCGCAGGCACGTAGGCGACCTCGCCGGTGACCACCAGCAGGCAGCGCGGGTGCTCGGTGAGCGCGGCCCAGACCGGGTTGGGCCGGGCCAGGTGCAGCCACACCGTGCCGGGCTCGGCGAAGGCGAAGTGGATGGGCACGACCACCGGCAGGTCCCGGCCGCGGCCGGGCGCGATGAGCTCGCCGAAGTCGTGCCGGGTCAGCAGGTCCCGCCAGTCCTCGTCGGAGCGGGCGGCGTCCCAGGGATGGATCAGCACCAGGCCAGCGTGCGCTGTGCCGAGGTGGCACAACAGGTCCACTCTGTCGCCCGTTCGGATGGCCATTCCGGGGCTCACCCGGTGGAGTTGTGCGACTCCTGTGCGGATGTGATGAGAGCCCCCGCCGAGTCCTTGCCCGCGGGCCGCGCCGGTCCCGAGACTGTCCGATATGGACAGACGCTTCCCGGTCATCGTGGTGCTGGCGCTGGCTTGCGTGGCCTGCGCCACACCACAGCCGGTCGCCGCGGGTGGCCTGGCCTGGGGTGACTGCGCGCCGTTCGCCGGGGACGCCGAGCGCAAGGCCGCCTTCGACCGCCGCTCGCTGGACTGCGCCGCGCTGGAAGTCCCGCTGGACCACGCCAAGCCGGACGGCCGCAAGATCAAGCTCGGGCTGCTCCGGCAGCGCGCCACCGACCCGGCGCGGCGGATCGGCTCGCTGGTGTTCAACTTCGGCGGCCCCGGCGCCTCCGGCATGGCCCAGCTCGCGGACCTGGGCGGCAGGCTGGCCAAGCGGGGCGACGAGGTCTCCGCCCGGTTTGACCTGGTCGGCTTCGACCCCAGGGGCATCGGCGCCTCCGAGCCCGCGCTGCGCTGCCTGACCGGCCCGGAACAGGACGCCCGGCGCGCGGAGCCCGTCGACTCGTCCACCCCGGAGGGTGTGACCGAGCAGGAAGCCAGGAACAAGGAGTTCGCGGACAAGTGCGCCGAGCGCACCGGCCGGGAGGAGCTGGCCCACCTGGGCACCAGGGACGTGGTGCGCGACCTGGACCTGCTGCGCGCCGCCCTCGGCGAGCAGAAGCTGAGCTACGTCGGCTACTCCTACGGCACCAAGATCGGCACGGTCTACGCCGAGACCTTCCCGGCCAGGGTGCGCGCGCTGGTCCTGGACGGCGCGGACGACTTCGGCCTGACCGGCAAGCACGCCGAGCAGGGCGACGGCTTCGCGGAGAGCTTCCTCAGCTACGCCAAGGACTGCGCCGGTCGCCAGGCCTGCCCGGTCGGCGACGACCCGGCCGGGGCAAGGGAGCGCCTGGACGCCCTGACCGAACCGCTGGGCAAGCGCCCACTGCCGGTCGGCGACCGGAAGCTGTCCGCCGAGGACGTCTCCGATGCCGTGGACCACCTGCTGTACCACTCGAAGAGCTGGCCGCGGCTGACCGAGGCCATCGAGGGCCTCAAGGCGGGCGACGGCACCGAGATGCTGGCCGTGGCCGACGAGTACCACGGCCGCCGGCCGGACGGCAGCTACGACGGGAACCAGGACGCGCTCACCGCGGTCAACTGCCTGGACGCGCCGCCGGTGAAGGACAAGAGCAAGGTCGACGTGCTGGACGTGTGCGCCTTCTGGGCCGCGCCGAACACCATGGGCCCGCACCGCCCCAAGACCGACGGCGCGCCCACCGCCGTGGTGGTCTCCACCACCGGCGACCCGGCCACCCCGCACGACTGGGGCATCGCGCTGGCCGAGGCGCTCAAGGCCCGCCTGGTCACCTTCGAGGGCGAGCAGCACACCGTCTACCTGGAGGGCAAAACCTGCGTCGATCGGCCGGTGACCAGGTACCTGGTGGATGGCATGCTGCCGCCGGAAGGCCTGCGCTGCAAGTAAACCGGTTGCCGGGACACCGGCGGATGGAGAGAGTCGGAGACATGATCGGGCTGACCGCGCTGAGCACCCGGGACTGGGCACGGTGGCGGGACCTGCGGCTGGCCGCGCTGGCCGAGGCGCCTGCCGCGTTCGGCACCAAGCTGGCCGACTGGGCGGACGCGCCGGAGCAACGCTGGCGGGACCGGTTGGCCGAGGCCGACCTGAACCTGGTGGCCGTGCTGGCCGGCCGGGACGCCGGGATGGTCAGCGCGACCCGGACCGGGCAGTCGACGGTGAAGCTGCGCTCGATGTGGGTCGCCCCGTTCGCCAGGGGGCGCGGGGTCGGGGACGAGCTGATCCGGGTCGCGCTGCGCTGGGCCGAGCAGCGCGGTGCGACCAGGGTGACGCTGGATGTCATGGCGGACAACAAGAGCGCGGCCGCGCTGTACCGGCGGCACGGGTTCGCCGACGACCGGCTGGTGGACAAGGGCGGCTGGATGGAGCTGGTGATGGTCAGGTGAGCGCGACCAGCCGCCGCGCCACCTCCGCGACCGGGGCGCGGGTGTCGATCTCCAGGGTCGCCGACTCCCGGAGCAGCGGCTCGACCAGCTCCAGGTTCGCCAGGATCGCGGCTCGTTCCGCCGGGTCCTTGCCGTAGGGGTTGTCCGTGCGCGCCGCGATCCGCGCCAGCAGCACCTCTGCCGGTGCGCTCAGCAGCACGACGTGGTCGAACAGCGGGTAGAAGCCGACCTGGTTGGTCTTGCAACCGGCCACGAAGAGGCTGCCCTCTCCGTGGCCGGTCAGCAGGTCGGTGATGGCCTGCTCGCGCCACACCCAGTCCGGCTCGCCATCGTCGTCGGTGACCCAGTGGCTCCACTCGTCGGTGTCGGTGTCGACCACCCGGTGCCCGAGCTCGCCGAGTGCGGACAGGGCGGTCGACTTGCCGGTGCCGGACATGCCGGTGAGCAGAACCTTGGTCACACCACCAAACCTAGGGCAGTCCCCACTGCGGCGCGGCGGCGTTGGCCGGGACGTCGCGGGGGCGCAGGTCGGGGTGGTGGCCGCGGCGGGTCACCACCGCGGTCTGGCCGCGGCGCAGGGTCACCGAGATCCGGCCGGGACCGGTCTGCCGCCAGCGCAGCGGCAGGCCCAGCTCGGAGCGGACCTGGATATCGCCGGGGATGCCGTGTGCCAGCTCAAGGGGTTCGCCGGCCTCGCTGTGCACCCGGACCCACTCGGTGGCCCCGTCCCGCCGGGAGGCGTCCACCACAAACGCGCCCTGGGCGCGCAGGCCGTCGATGGCGGCCTCCCGCCAGGTGGAGGGCACCGCGGGGAAGACCTTGACCACGCCGGAACCGCTGTCCAGTAACAGGTGCAGCACCGACTCCGCCGCCGACAGCGGGCTTTCCAGCGCGAGGTTGTTGCCCTCCACGTACATCGTGTTCGGGGTCAGCTTGGCGATGCCGATCACGTTGCCGTCCAGCAGGTGCCGGATGTGGCCGAGCGCGGTGTCCGCCTGGCCCATCAGCGCGCACATCATCGCCGCCGCCGGGTAGCTGTACCCGGCCCAGGCCGAGCGGTCCTTGCTCCACTGGTCGTAGGTGCGCCGGATCAGGTCGCGGTCGCCGGTCTCCCAGCTGACCTCGCGCAGCGGGTGGAACCAGAGCATGTGCGAGAAGTGCCGGTGCGAGCCGTGCAGGGTCACGTTCTCGCCGATCAGCACGCCCTGCTCGTTGCGGTGGTAGGGCACCAGCTTGGCCAGCACCTCCCGCCAGCGCGGGGCCAGCGGGTCGTCGACGCGCAGCTCTCTGGTGGTCTCCAGCAGGGTGCGCGCCGCCCAGCGGATCAGGGACAGGTCGTAGGTGGCGTCCACCGCGTCGGCGAACTCCGGTGAGCGGGTCAGCGGCAGGTGCAGCAGGCCGTCCGGGCCCGGCTTGAGGAAGTGCAGGTAGAAGTTGAGCGCCTTGCGCAGCAACGGGTACAGCACGTCCCGCTGGATCCGGCGGTCCATGCTGTGCCGGTAGCTGAGCCAGACGTTGTGCAGGCCCCAGATCAGGTTGCCGGTCTGGTCGGTCTTGGTGGAGGTGCCGGGACGGCCGACGGTGGCGTTGCCGGGAATCTCCGCGCCGAGCTTCGGCCCGCCGGAGCGCAGGGTGCGGTCGCCGGGGTGGGCCAGCGCGTAGGTCTGGCCGTCGCGCAGCTCCGGCGGCACCGAGAACTCCAGGTTCTTGTGGTGCTTGCGGAAGGTCTGCGTCACCGCGTCCAGCTCGGGGTGGTTGGCGATGCCGGCGAACGGATAGGTGATCTGCACGTTGAGGTTCCACCACACCGCGGTCCAGCTGCCGCCGCCCTCCGGGAACCACGGGCCCCACTCGCTGGTGACCGGCGCGTTCTCCCTGGTGGCGCAGGCCATCTTGTACAGCTGGATCCAGTAGAAGCGCTGCACCCACTTGTCCGGCACCGAGACCAGGCTCCTGGAGTGGAACCGGTGCCACCACGCGCGGTGGGCGAAGACCAGCGGGTCCAGCCCGGCCAGCTGGGCGTGCCGGACCGCGGTGACCGCGTCCCCGGTGGAGGTGGACTGTGGAAACCCGTAGGCCACGGTGGCCGCCAGCAGCCGCCTGGTGCCGATACGCTTTTCCTGCCAGGCGGTGGTGTAGCCACCCCCGGCGTGCAGCGGCTGCTCCACATAGGACACCCCGGCCGAGCTGCCGGTCCGCGGGTCCGGGTTGGCGGTGTAGTCCGGTGGGATCCGGATCTGGCGGGTGGTCTTGGACGGCATCGCGGTGAAGCCCCACGCGGCCGCCTCCTCACCGGCGTTCGGGCTCAGCGAGACCAGCAGCACGCCCCGGTCGTTGTGCACCAGCGCGCGGAAGCTCAGGCTGCCCGCGGTGGTGGTGACCGTGCCGGAGAGCTCGGCGTCCCACAGGTCCAGCTGCCAGTCGACCGCGGTGACGGTGCCGGCCAGGGTGAGGGTCAGGTAGCCGATCGGCAGCCGGGACAGGCCGACCGCGGCCTCCCACTGCGGCCGCTGGTCCTGCACCTCGCTGTGGCTGAGCATGAACCGCAGCTCGTTGGCGTTGGCACCGCGGTAGACCTGCACGCCGAGGAAACCGTTGGCCAGGAAGGGCGCGTCCTGCCAGCTGGTGGGCAGCTTGCGCCAGAGCATGCGGGCGTCCCGCGCGATGTCGCGGTGCACGTTCTTGGGTCCGAACGCCTCGGCGGAGGGTTCGGCCCACGCGGTGGTCGCGGCGGTGGTCCAGCCAGCGCCGAGAGTCACGAGTCCGGCGGCGGCCGAACCACGGTGGAGGAAACGTCGCCTGGAAAGGGGTGACATGGGGGCGAATCATACGATGTTTACCTGGACTTTGGGGTGCTTCGTTTGGCGTATTCCCAGTTCACGGACTTGAACGACACCCCAGTCATCCGATGACTGGAAAAGTTAGGGGTGGGTCGGGCCACGACTAAGGGTTTCTGGCCGCGCATCCTGGCTACGATCCGCTGCATGACTTTGCCTGGCGAGCAGCTCACCCTGGCCGCGGAGTTCCCGCAGCCAGAGCTGGGGCAGTGGCGGGAGCTGGTCGCGGGCGTGCTCCGCAAGTCCGGCGCTCTATCGATGCTCGACCCCGCAAGCGGGTCTTCGGCAGAGCTGCCGGATTTCCCGGAATCCAGGCTCGCCCGCACGACCTATGACGGCATCACCGTCAATCCCCTGTACACCCGCGAGGACGCGGCCCCGGAGACCGGTCTGCCCGGACTTGCGCCGTACACCAGGGGCAGCAAGCCGGAGGGCGCGGTTCCGGGCGGCTGGGACGTCCGCCAGCGGCACAGCCATCCCGATCCGGCCACCAGCCGCGAGGCGGTGCTGGCGGACCTGGAGAACGGCGTCAGCTCGCTCTGGCTGACCCTCGGCGGGGACGCGCTGCCGATCGAGGCCCTGCCAGGGGTGCTGGACGGGGTGTACCTGGACCTGGCCGCGATCGTGCTGGACGCGGGCCCGGAGACCGAGGTCGCGGCCGAGGCGCTGTTCGCGCTGGCCGCCGAGCGCGGGGTGCCCGACGGCGAGCTCTCCGGCAACCTGGGCGCCGACCCGCTCGGTCTGCGCGCCCGCACCGGCGCGGACACCGACCTCGGGGCCGCCGCCGCGCTGGCCGCCAGGGTCAGTGCGAAGTACCCGAGGCTGCGCACGCTGACCGTGGACGGCACCGTCTTCCACGACGCGGGTGGCTCGGACGCCGAGGAGCTGGGCGCCTCGCTCGCGGTGGCCACCGCCTACCTGCGCGCGCTGACCGAGGCCGGGCTGGACATCGACGCCGCCTTCGCGCAGCTGGAGTTCCGCTACGCCGCCACCGCCGACCAGTTCCTCACCATCGCCAAGTTCCGCGCCGCCCGGCGGCTGTGGGCCAGGGTCGGCGAGGTGTGCCAGGCGAGTGCGCCCGCGCAGCGCCAGCACGCGGTGACCTCCTCGGCGATGATGACCGCCCGCGACCCGTGGGTGAACATGCTGCGCACCACGCTGGCCTGTTTCGGCGCGGGCGTGGGCGGGGCGGACTCCGTCACGGTGCAACCCTTCGACGCCTGCCTGGGCCTGCCGGATGACTTCGCCAGGCGGATCGCGCGCAACACCCAGGCGCTGCTGGTGGAGGAGTCGCACGTGGCCAGGGTGATCGACCCGGCTGGCGGTTCCTACTACGTGGAGCGGCTCACCGAGGACCTGGCGCAGGCCGCCTGGGCCTTCTTCACCGAGATCGAGCGGGCAGGCGGGTTCGAGGCGGCGCTGGCCGACGGGCTGATCGAGCAGCGGCTGGCGGCCACCCAGGCCAAGCGCGCCAAGCGGATCGCGCACCGCAAGGACGCGATCACCGGGGTCAGCGAGTTCCCGAACCTGACCGAGAAGCTGCCGGTCCGCGCGCCGAACCCGGCCCCGCCCACCGGCGGGCTGCCCAGGGTCCGGTACGCGCAGGAGTTCGAGGACCTGCGCACCGCCTCGGACAATGCGCCGCGGCGGCCCGCGGTCTTCCTGGCCACGCTGGGCTCGGTGGCCTCCTACACCGCGCGCGCCACCTTCGCCGCGAACCTGTTCCAGGCAGGCGGTATCGCCACCCCGGACAGCGGCCCCGGCACCGATCCGGCGGCGATCGCGGCGGCGTTCAAGGACAGCAGCGCGAGCGTGGTCTGCTTGTGCGGCAGTGACAAGAGCTACGCCGAGCACGCCGCCCCGGTGGCCGAGGCGCTGAAAGCCGCTGGCGCGCAACGGATCTGGCTGGCCGGCAAGCCCGGTGACCGCGCCGAGAGCGACCGGGCCGCGGGCATCGACGACTACCTCTTCGCCGGTTGCGACGCACTCGGTGTCCTCCGCAGCACGCTCACTGACCTAGCCGTGGACCCGCTCGCGGGGTCGAGCATTGATAAGGTGGCTTTCTGATGCCGCGCAACCTGATCCCCGACTTCGGCCAGGTCGACCTGGGCGTCCCGGCCGCCGCCGCGGACCCGGCGAGCTGGCGGTCGGCGCTCACCGAGGCCACCGGCAAGGACGCCGAGAACCTGGTGTGGGAGACGCCGGAAGGCATCACGGTCAACCCGCTCTACACCGCCGCGGACACCGAGGGCCTGGACTTCCTGGGCACCTACCCGGGTATCGCGCCGTACCTGCGCGGGCCGTACCCGACCATGTACGTCAACCAGCCGTGGACCATCCGCCAGTACGCGGGTTTCTCCACCGCCGCGGAGTCCAACGCCTTCTACCGCCGCAACCTGGCCGCCGGGCAGAAGGGCCTGTCGGTGGCCTTCGACCTGCCCACCCACCGCGGCTACGACAGCGACCACCCGCGGGTGCCCGGTGACGTCGGTATGGCGGGCGTGGCGATCGACTCGATCTACGACATGCGGCAGCTCTTCGACGGCATCCCGCTGGACAAGATGAGCGTGTCGATGACCATGAACGGCGCGGTGCTGCCGGTGCTGGCGCTCTACATCGTGGCCGCCGAGGAGCAGGGGGTGGCGCCGGAGCAGCTGGCCGGGACCATCCAGAACGACATCCTCAAGGAGTTCATGGTCCGCAACACCTACATCTACCCGCCGCAGCCCTCGATGCAGATCATCTCCGACATCTTCTCCTACACCTCGCAGAAGATGCCCCGGTACAACTCGATCTCCATCTCCGGCTACCACATCCAGGAGGCCGGGGCCACCGCCGACCTGGAGCTGGCCTACACCCTGGCCGACGGCGTGGAGTACCTGCGGGCCGGCCGGGACGCGGGCCTGGACATCGACGCCTTCGCCCCCCGGCTGAGCTTCTTCTGGGCGATCGGCATGAACTTCTTCATGGAGGTCGCCAAGCTGCGCGCGGCCCGCCTGCTGTGGGCGAAGCTGGTCAAGCAGTTCGACCCCAAGAACGCCAAGTCGCTGTCGCTGCGCACGCACTCGCAGACTTCCGGCTGGTCGCTGACCGCGCAGGACGTGTTCAACAACGTGGTGCGCACCTGCGTGGAGGCGATGGCCGCCACCCAGGGGCACACGCAGTCCTTGCACACCAACGCCTTGGACGAGGCGCTGGCGCTGCCCACCGACTTCTCCGCGCGGATCGCCCGCAACACCCAGCTGCTGCTGCAACAGGAGTCGGGCACCACGCGGGTGATCGACCCGTGGGGCGGCAGCAACTACGTGGAGCGCCTCACCTACGACCTGGCCCGCCGCGCGTGGAGCCACATCGAGGAGGTCGAGGCCGCGGGCGGGATGGCCAAGGCCATCGACGAGGGCATCCCGAAGCTGCGCGTGGAGGAGGCCGCGGCCCGCACCCAGGCGCGCATCGACTCCGGCAGGCAGCCGGTGATCGGGGTGAACAAGTACCGGGTCACCGCGGACGAGGCCATCGACGTGCTCAAGGTGGACAACGCGGGCGTGTACGCCCAGCAGGTGGAGAAGCTGCGCCGCCTGCGCGAGGAGCGGGACAGTGCAGCCACTCAGTCCACTTTGGACGCTCTGACCAAGGCGGCCGAGGACGCCGCCAACGGCCGCCGCGAGGCTGGTCTCGACCGGAACCTGTTGGCACTGGCCATCAACGCGGCCCGCGCCAAGGCCACCGTCGGCGAGATCTCCGACGCGCTGGAGAAGGTCTACGGCCGCCACTCCGGCCAGATCAGGGTGATCTCCGGGGTCTACCGGGAGGAGGCCGGTGCGGTGAGCAACATCGAACGCACCCGCAGGGCCGCCGAGGCCTTCGAGGAGGCCGAGGGCCGCAGGCCGCGGATCCTGGTCGCCAAGATGGGCCAGGACGGTCATGATCGCGGCCAGAAGGTCATCGCCACGGCATTCGCCGACCTGGGCTTCGACGTGGACGTGGGCCCGCTGTTCCAGACCCCGGCCGAGGTGGCCCGCCAGGCCATCGAGGCCGACGTGCACATCGTCGGCGTCTCCAGCCTCGCCGCCGGTCACCTCACCCTGGTGCCCGCCCTGCGGCAGGAGCTGGAGTCCCAGGGCCGCGAGGACATCCTCATCGTGGTCGGCGGCGTGATCCCGCCCCAGGACTTCGACGAGCTGCGCGCCGCCGGTGCCACCGCGATCTTCCCGCCCGGCACCGTGATCGCCGAGGCCGCCCTGGACCTGCTGAAGGTCCTGACCGACCAGCAGGGCTGATGCGCGGCAACATCGACGTCGGCACGTACGCCGAGGGAGTGCTCGCGGGCGACCGGTCCTGGGTCGCCCGCGCGGTCACCCTGGTCGAGTCCAGACGAGCCGACCACCGCACCACGGCCCAGAACCTGTTGGCCGAACTACAACCCCACGCAGGCAAGGCCCGCCGCATCGGCATCACCGGCGTCCCAGGTGCAGGCAAGTCCACCTTCATCGACACCCTGGGCAGCCGCCTCACCGCCGAAGGCCACCGGGTAGCGGTGCTGGCGGTCGACCCGTCCTCCACCAAGAGCGGCGGCAGCATCCTGGGCGACAAGACCAGGATGACCCGCCTCTCCGCCGACCCCAACGCCTTCGTCCGCCCCAGCCCCACCGCCGGAACCCTTGGCGGAGTGGCAAAAGCGACCCGCGAAACCATCGTGGTGATGGAAGCAGCGGGCTACGACGTGGTCCTGGTGGAGACGGTGGGCGTGGGCCAGTCCGAGGTCACCGTCGCCGACATGGTCGACACCTTCCTCCTGCTCACCCTGGCCCGCACCGGAGACCAGTTGCAGGGCATAAAGAAGGGCGTCCTGGAACTGGCCGACGTTATCGCCGTCAACAAAGCGGACGGCGACCACGCCAAGGAAGCCGCCCGCGCCGCCCGAGAACTAGCGGGCGCACTCCGATTGCTGCGCTCGGCAGACGCCACCTGGGACACCCCGGTCCTCACGTGCAGCGCCCGCGACGACCAAGGCATCGCCGAGGTCTGGGCGCAGGTGACCCGCCACCGCGACCAACTCGACGCCGCGGGCGAGCTGGAAGCCAAGCGCCGCAACCAGTTGCTGGGCTGGACCTGGGCGATGGTGCACGACCGGCTGCTGCACGAGCTGCACAGTCACCCGGGAGTCCGGGAGCTGGGACCGGCGCTGACGAAGCAGGTGGCCGAGGGCACGGTGACCCCAGCCCAAGCGGCACAACGGATCCTGGACACCTTCCAACAGGGCAAAGAAGGCTGAGCGACCAAGAACCAGCGACGGGGTGGCTTTTCAAACGTCCACCGAAGTCTTGAGGTTCCCCATGCCCGTCAACCTGGAGACATCGCACCACATCCCAGCGAGCAGACGCTCACAGCAACCGCCGCCAAAGCCACGCCACGTGACGGCGGCTGCTCGCTGGGATGTGGTTCGATTTCGGAAGGTTGACGGGCATGGGGAACCTCAAGACCCGCTTGCGTCTTGGCCTTTGACTTTCCCCCCCATGCTTTGATCTCTGCCCGTCCGGCGAGGACGCTCTTGACTGTCGCTTGAAAACCCAAGACAAAGATCAAAAGAGTGTCCTCGCCGGACGGGCAGACCCCCGGAGGGTGGGACAAGTCAACACCCGGACAAGCAGGTTGCGGGGCGGGGTTTGTGTTGCCGACGAGCGAACCAGCGTGCTCGCGGCCCTCTCGTCTTCTCCGCACGACCTTCCGACAGCAAACCACATCTCATCGAGCGGCCCCGGTCACGTTGCGAAGCTAGGGCGGCGGCAGGTTGCAGGGGCCGCTCGATGAGATGCGGTCAGCAGTCTCCAGGCCGTACGGAGAAGACGAGAGGCCCTCTTCGTGGGTTTTCACCCGGATTCGAACGCGGTTTGTAGTGCAGAAACGTCACCGTTTTGTGCGCAGCCGTCACGCTGGTGGCGGTACGAACTGAACAGGAAAGTTGCTTACCGTAGTTATGCAGGCACAGCAATATGATCATCGGAGGCTGCTATGGCAGGTTGTGGTTGTTGCGCCAAGTGCACCGGCTGCGGGGACAACTGCTGTCCCAACTGCTGAACTCACGAGCCGAGCGGTGTGCCTTCCCGGTCACGGGGGGCACACCGTTCCGTTTGCCGGGGCCTTGCCCTCGACCAGGTACAGCCTGCTCGCCTCGTTGACGCAGCTGGACCGGGCGAACGCGCCGTGGCCCGCGCCCTGCCAGTTGACCTGTACCGCCGTGGCCAGTGCCTCGGCCGTCTTGGTGGTGCCCGCCAACGGGGTCACCGCGTCCTTTTCCGTGCCCAGCACCAACATCGGCGGCGCTTCCGGCGCGCGGGGGATGGGCAGGGGCTGGGCGGGCACCGGCCACGGCATGCACCAGGCCAGCTCGTGTGCGCTCAGCGCGCCGAAGATCGGGTACTTCGCCGTCCACTCCTGGGCCAGGGTGGCCGCGCGCGCGGGGTCGACCCTGGTCGTGGTGTCGTTGCAGGTGGTGACCAGGCCGCCGTCCAGGCGGATCATGTCGCGGTCGGGGCCGTTCCACAGTGGCAGCACGAAGGATTCCAGGCCGCTGGCGTCGCCGTCGCGGGCCTTGGTGATGGCCTCGGCGAGCTCAGGCCAGCGGGGGCGGTCGGCCAGGCCGGCGGCGATGGCGCGCAGCGCCGTTCCCGACTGGAAGGTGATGCGGGCGCCGCGCAGGGGCTGGCCGCGCAGCTTGGCCACCAGGTCGTTGACCACCTGGTCGGGGGTGGCGCCCAGGGGGCAGCCGCGGGTGGCGCAGTCGGCGGTGAAGGCGGCGAAGGCGTCCTTGAGGCCGCTGGCGCGGGCTTCGGCCTGGCCCACCGCGTCGACCGTGGGATCGGGGGAGCCGTCCAGGATGAACCGGCCCACCTCGTCCTGGTAGCGCTCGGCGAAGACGGTCAGCACCCGGGAGGCGTCGCCGCGAGCCACCGCGTTCAGCTGGGGCACGCCCAGTGCCTCGCGCAGCGCGTTCATGTCGTTGGCGGTGCGCGCGGTGTCGAAGGCGCCCAGCTGCTCGTCCAGGTCCAGCATGCACTCCTGGGCGGCGTCCCTGGTGGTCTCCAGCAGCTCGCCCAGGGCGCCGGCGTCGGTGACCGCCGGGTCGAAGCCGACCATGGCGCTGCGGGAGGGCTGGTTCACGCAGCGCACCGCGTCGGAGTCGCCGGTGCCGCGCCGGTCCACGCCGATCAGGTGGAAGACGTCCAGGATCTCCTTGGGCAGCTGCGCGGCCAGCCGCACCGCGTACAGCGAACCGGGCTCGCCCATGGCGTCGTTGAGCACCACCAGCGGGTGCTTGCCCTCGCCGACCTTGGTCAGCTGGATCCGGGTGTTGCCGCGGCCCGGCCTGGTCGGCGAGTCCAGTGTGGTGGACAGCTTCGCGCAGCCGACCCGCAGACTGTTCGGACTGCCCAGCTTGCGGTTCACCGTGTCCGTGCAGTCCACAAAGGACAGTCCGACGTCCTTGGGCTCGGTCAGCGGCGGGATCGGCTTGGCCGGGGCGGAGGTCGGCGGCGGACCGCCGGGGCCCGCGCCACTGCCGTCGTGCGCGACCGCCGGCCGGTCCGAGGGCCCGACCGCGCAGGCGGACAGGACCAGTGCGGACACCGCGGCCATCGCGCCGACGCTGATGGAGGCTCGACGGCGCGGCACTGATGATCTCCCCGGGTCCGGTGACAGGCTGACCGCAGCTTCGCACGGCCGGGGTGAGGCCAGGGTGAACGCGCCTCAGGCGGGCTTGACCTCGCCGCCGAGGACCGAGTCCAGGTCGTACTTGGCGGGCTGGTCGAGCTGGTCGTAGCGGCAGGAGTCCGGTTCGCGGTCCGGGCGCCAGCGCAGGAACAGGCCGTTGTGGCGCAGCCGGGCCGGGAAACCGCCCTCGGTCTGGGTGTAGGCGATCTCCACCACCCGCTCCGGGCGCAGCGGCAGCCAGCTCTGCTCGTTGCTGCGCCAGCGGTTGATCGCGCCGGGCAGCCGCTGGCCCTCGGTCTCGCCGGTCAGCCAGGGGTGGTTGTCCTCCGCGCCCTCGCGCAGCTCGGCCAGCTCCTCGACCAGGGCCTTGCGCTTGGCCGCCGGGAAGGAGCCGATCACGCCGACGTGGTGCAGCACGCCCTTGTCGTCGTAGAGCCCGAGCAGCAGCGAGCCGACCGCGGTGCCCGGCTCGGTCTTGACGTGCCAGCGCAGCCCGGCCAGCACGCAGTCCGCGGTGCGCGCGTGCTTGATCTTCAACAGGGTGCGCTTGCCCGGCGCGTACGGCCCGTCCGCGGGCTTGGCGATCAGCCCGTCCAGACCCGCGCCCTCGAACAGGGTGAACCACTCGCGGGCGGTGGCGATCTCGGCCGTCGCCGGGGTCAGGTGCACCCGATCGCCGCTGACCTGCTCGAACAGCTTCTCCAGCCGGGCCCGCCGCTCGGTGAACGGCAGCTCCAGCAGCGTGTCGTCGCCGTGCGCGAGCAGGTCGAAGGCGATGAACCGGGCCGGGTGCTGCGCGGCCAGCAGGGTGATCCGGCTGGCCGCCGGGTGGATCCGCTCGGTCAGCGCGTCGAAGTCCAGCTCGCCGTCCACCTCGACCACCAGCTCGCCGTCGATGACCACCCGGTCCGGCAGCCCGGCGCGCAGGAACTCCACCGCCTCCGGGAAGTACCTGGCCAGGTCCTTGCCGGAGCGGGACTGCAGGAACACCGAGTCGCCGTCGCGGAAGACCACGCAGCGGAACCCGTCCCACTTCGGCTCGAACAGCAGGCCGTCGCGGTCGGGCACCTCGTCCACCGGGCTGGCCAGCATCGGCTGGACGGGCGGGGTCAGCGGCAGCGTCATGCGGGCCATCATGCCTGGTCGCAACCGGTTGCGCAGCCGTTCACCGCACCCGCTGACGACGCGCGCTGTCCAGTTCGAGGCGCACCGCGGTCGGCAGCGTCTCCACCCCGAGACAGGCCCGCGCCCGGCTCAGCACGGTCTGGTCCAGCTGCTGCCACACCGCGCGCACATCGGTGCCCTCGGCCAGCCACAGCGACAGCCGTAGCGCGGGCCGCTCCACACTGCCCACCAGCCGCGCGTGCGCCCGGCTGACCCCGTCCACCCTGGCCGCGTCGGCCCGCACCGCCTCGGCGAACGCGCCGGAGGTGATCGTCACCCGGCTCGGCCCGAACCCGTCCAGCCGCAGATCGGGCCGGGTCTCCGGGCGCAGTGAGCGCACCACCCAGCGCAGGCCCAGCACCAGCACCAGCAGCCCGAGCGCGATACCGACGCCGAGCACCCAGGGCCGGTGCGCGAGCAGCCAGTCCCTGATCATCGGGTCCAGCACCGGCCGGGCCGCCCGCCCGGCGCCCAGCCACCCGGAGCCGAGCACCAGCGCGCCGACGCCGAGCAGGATCGCCAGCACCCCGGCGCCGCCGGTCAGGACACGTTCGGCGCGGGCGGAACGGGCCACCGCGGCCGCGGATCGGGTGCTCATCGGCGCTCCTTCGGCGAAGCCACCACCACGGACACCTTGGGGGTGCGCGGCAGCGGCAGATCGGTCACCACGGTCCTGGTCACTTCTAGGACCCTGGGCCGCAGCTCGTTCTTGGCCAGCAACCGGCTGGCCGCGCGCACCCGGACCTTGGCCACCGAGGCGGTCACGGTGGCCGAGCTGACCCCGTCCTCGGCGCGCACCCTGGTGCCCACCAGCCGGGCCAGCGAACGCGGCGAGGTGGTCACGGTGACCTCCGGCGCCGGATCGGCCAGCCGGACATCGCGCCGCCGCGCGCCGGTGGCCACCCACAGCAGCACCAGCCCGAGCAGCAGCAGCCCGCCGGCCACCAGCCTGGTCACCGTCGCGGTCCAGTCCACCGAACCCAGTGCCGCGGCCCAGTCCCGCCAGGGGACCAGCACGTGCTCGCCGGGTTTCCAGGCGGCCCAGGCGAACTCCACCGCGAGCAGCGCGCCCGCGGCGGCCAGCGCCAGTCCCAGCAGGGTCGACAGCAGTCGCACGATCAGCCGCATCACGTCACTCCACCCTCGGCCGGGTCTCCGGCAGCAGCGCGGAGACGGTCACGTCCACCACCCGCACCCGGTACCCGGTGATCCGCTCGACCTCGTCGCTGACCGCCACCCGCACCGCGTCCACAGTGGACCGGACCGGGGCCGGGTAGCGCAGCGCCAGGTCCAGCCGCACGTCGATGTCCTGGCCGGCGAGGGTGAGCCGGGCGCTGGCGCCCTGCTCACCGATGCCGACCCCGGCCAGCTTCCGGGGCACGCGCAGGGTGCCGGGCACCCCGTCCGCGCTGTGCTCGACCACCTTGCGCAGCACGCCGGGGTCGATGCTCAGCCCGCCGCGGTCCGCCGGATCGGGCTGGCTCACCGGTCCTTCCCACGGCCGAGCAGCTCGCCGAGGTCCAGCTCGCCGTCGAGCACCCGGCCCACGACCAGGCCGATGGCGCCGACGAGCACGGTGATCAGGAAAGCGGTGAACCCGCCGAGGGCGCCTGCCGCGCCGAGGACGAGCCCGGCCAGCAGGCCGGTCTGGGTGCTGTTCACGTCGAACCCACTCCTTAGTTCACCCGGGGCGGGCGCCTGCGTTTCGCCCGCCACCGGCCGATCCGGGTGGCGATACCGCGGATTCCCCGCGGTGTCACCACAATCTCCACCGGCGCGTCGAACCGATCGTCCACTTCGGACTCAGCCTCGGCCTGCCGCCGCCGGTAGGCCGCCACCGCGGCGGCGAAGGCCGCCGGGTCGCCGCCGACATCGGGGTGGTGCCGCCGGACGTACTCGCGGAAGGCCGCCCGGTCCGCCGGGGGCTCGCCGCCGGTGTCTGCCATCGGCTACTCGCCGGGCTCCACCACGTCGACCACGGTGATGTCCACCGGCACCGCGCCGGTCACCTGCCGCACCCGCTGGCGCAGCTCGGTGACCACCTCCGGCAGCGGTTCGCCGAAGCGCAGCACCACCCCGACCTCCACCGGTTCGCCGTCCCCGGTGCTGCGCACCCCGATCACCTTGCGGCCGGGCAGGTACGAGAGCACCTGCCCGTACGCGCCGCCGTGCAGCGACACCACGCTCGGGTGGGTCAGCACGACCTGGGCGATCCGGTCCGCCAGTTCGGCCGTCATCATTCGACCCTGGTGTTGGTCTCGCTGTCCTCGTCTTCCTCGCTGGGCAGCTTGATGTCGTTGACCGCGATGTTGACCTCGATCACCTCAAGGCCGGTCATCCGCTCAACCGCGGTGATCACGTTGCGTCGCACCGCCTTGGCCAGGTCCACAATGGACGCGCCGTACTCGACCACGATGTCAAGGTCGATCGCGGCCTGCTTCTCGCCCACTTCGACCTGCACGCCGGAGGTGGCCGAGGTGCCGCCGCCGGGGATGCGCTCGCGCAGCGCGCCGAAGGCCCTGGAGACCCCGCCGCCCATCGCGTGCACCCCGGAGATCTCCCGGGCGGAGATACCGGCGATCTTCTGCACCACCGAGGCGGAGATGGTGGTCTTGCCCTGCGAGGTGTCGTCAGCCAGCCGGGCCGGGGTGTTGCCGCCGCGGGCGACGGGCACGGACTCGGTGGTGGTGGACTGCGCCATGGGGACTCCTTCGCATCGTTTCGACGTCAGGTGTTCGTCCTGTACCTGACATCGGTTCGGATGCCCCGTGGCTCCACCGCATCGCGGTTTGTCACTCGAACTGGGGAAGTCCGATACCCGGTCGGGGAGGCAGCACGTCCACGACCTCCACGGCGACCTCCGGCGCGGCGGTGTCCAGCGAGCCGGCCAGCCGGGCGCGCAGGTCCTGCCGCAACCGCTGGGCGATCAGGTCCGCGGCCACCCCGTAGCGCACCGACACCGACACGGTGATCGCGGCGCCGTCGCCGGTGAGCCCGCGCAGGTGCACCCCGGGCAGCTCGTGCACGGCCTCCACCGCGAACTGGCGGGCCAGCGTGAGCACCGCCCGCGCGGACACGGTCAGCGTGCCCTCGCCCTGGTCCAGCTCGGCGTCCGCGGCGGAGAACACCCCGCGCAGCCCGCGCACCCCGGCCAGCATCCGCGCGGCCAGCCCGTCCGGGATCGGCACCGGGGCCTTGGCCGCGGCGCGCACCGCGCCCCAGCGGCCGTCCAGCGCGCCCAGCTCGGCCTGGCAGTGCGGGCAGTCGCGGGCGTGCGCGGCCAGCTCGGCGTCGGCCGGTTCCAGCTCGCCGTCGACGACCAGCGCCAGGAGGTCACCGCGCAGACGGCCGCACGGCAGGGCCGCGTTCGCTCCGGTCATCGCAGTTCCTCCAACTTGGCGAGCAGAGCCACCCTGGCGCGGTAGAGCCGGGAGCGCAACGTCGGCACCGGCACATCCAGTACCTCGGCCACCTCCTCATAGCTGAGCTCCTCCAGCTCACGCAGCACCAGCGGGACCCGCTGGCTGGGTTCGAGAGTGGCGATCGCGCGCAGCACCAGGCCGGTCTGCTCGCTGCGCAGCGCGGCCCGTTCCGGGTCGGCCGCGACATCGGTCATCGCGGGCTCGACGGTGTCCTCCAGCGGCACGGTCGGCCGCCGTTTGCGCAGGTGGGCCAGTGCGGTGTTGGTGACCACCCGGAACAGCCAGGTGGTCGGCGCGGCCTCGCCGCGGAAGCGGCCCAGCCCGCGCCAGGCCGACACCCAGGCCTCCTGCACCACGTCCTCGGCCTCGGCCGGGTCGCCCACGATGCGCAGCGCGATCCGGTACATCCGGTTGGTGTGCCGCCGGACCAGGTCGTCGAAGGCCGTGTCGTCCCCGCGTGCCGCCGCGGCGAGCAGGTCGGTGTCGGCCCTGGTCACGGTTGGTCCCGTAGGTAGCGCAGGAACAGCGCGCCGTCCTCGTGCAGCACCGAGTCCAGGCGCAGCGAGCGGGGCGCGTCCGGGTGCGCGCCGTGCGCGATCCGGGTGGCGTCGCCGGAGGTCAGCAGCGGGGAGACGGTCAGGCACACCTCGTCCACCAGGTCGGCGGCGATCAGCGAGCCGAACAGGGTGGGCCCGCCCTCGCAGTCGATCCGGCGCATCCCGCGCCGGTCCAGCTCGCCGAGCACCACGGCCAGGTCCACGCTCGCCTCGCCGGTGAGCACCACCTCCGCGCCCGCCGCGGTCAGCGCCGCCCGGCGCTCGGCAGGCGCGTTCGCGCAGGTGAACACGATCGGCGGCACCCTGGTGTCGGTCAGCAGCGCGGACTCCGGGTCCAGCGCGCAGGTGGTGGTGACCAGCGCGATCGGCGGTGCCGCGGACAGCCCGTGCCTGGCCCGGCGGGCCCGCCGCTGCGCGCCGGGCTTGGCGCCCGCGTAGCCCTCGATCACCGCGGTGCGCAGCCCGACCAGGATCACGTCGGCCAGGTCCCTGGACAGCAGGAAGATCTCCTTGTCCAGCTCGGTGGACAGCCCGCGGGAGCGGCCTTCCACGGTCACCGCACCGTCCACACTGGACACGAAGTTGACCCGCAGCCAGGGCCGGGTCAGCCCGTCCGGGTAGGCGTAGCGCGCTTCGAGCCCGCTCTCGTCGGCGGGCGTCCTGACAGCGGGGGAGTTCGAGGGCCAGAGCCAGTCCACGCCTCTATCTGAGCACGGGACCCCCTCGGTCCGCTCGCCGGGCGGTGCGGGCGGCCAGGTCACGATGTGAGAAGGACCACCGGCGAGTGGTCCGGAAGGCGTGTTTTGCTCGTATCCAGGGTGAGAGGTTTCGACGCCGATGTCGGGGACGGTGCCCGTGGAAGACCTCAGTCAGAAGAAGCGGACGGACTCGTTGTTACCGGCGGCCGCGGTGCTGCTGGCCTGCTGCGCGGCCGGGGTGCTGGGCCTGACGCCGGCGTTCGGCCTGCTGGTGGCGGTGGCGGTGGCCCTCGGCGGGCTGGTGGTCGGCGGCATCGCGCTGGTCCTGCTGGACCGGATGGCGGTGTGGCGGCCGGTGCCGACCGGGGTGGCCGCGGCGCTGATGGGCCTGCTGGTGGCCGCGCTGGCCGGCCAGCTGCTGCTGTGGGCGGGCCTGCACTAGCCACCCTGCGGCCGGATACGCTGCCGGAATGTCGAGCGCGCGCCTGGTGGATCGTCGCCCGGAGATCGACCCGGCGGACCTGGTGGCCGGGATGGTCCCACCGCCCCGGTTCGACGCGGTGCGCTTCGAGACCTACCTGCCCAACCCGGAGGAGCCCAGCCAGGCCGCCGCGGTCGAGGCCGGGCAGGCCTTCTGCGCCAAGGTGATCGCCGGGCCGCCGCGCAAGTCCTGGATCGGCGGGCTGTTCGGCGCCAAGCCCGCCACCGTGGCCAAGCCGGGGCTGTACTTCGACGGCGGGTTCGGGGTCGGCAAGACGCACCTGCTCGCCTCGGTGTGGCACGCGGTGCCCGGCCCCAAGGCCTACGGCACCTTCGTCGAGCTGACCCACCTGGTCGGCGCGCTGGGCTTCGCCGAGGCGGTGCGCAGGCTGTCTGAGCACCGGCTGCTGGCGATCGATGAGTTCGAGCTGGACGACCCCGGCGACACCACCATGGTCACCCGGCTGCTGCGCGAGGTGACCGACGCCGGGGTGTTCGTGGCGGCGACCTCGAACACGTTGCCGGACAAGCTCGGCGAGGGCCGCTTCGACGCGGAGCTGTTCCTGCGCGAGATCCAGGCGATGTCGGCGAAGTTCACCGTGGTCCGGGTGGACGGCCCGGACTACCGGCACCGCGGCCTGCCGCCCGCACCGGACCCGGTGCCCGCCGCCGAGCTGGACGCGCTGGCCGCGGCCCGGCCGGGGTCCACTGTGGACGATTTCGCCGAGCTGTGCGCGCACCTGGCCACCCTGCACCCGTCGAAGTACGGGCGGTTGCTGGACGGGGTGCGCGCGGTGCACCTGCGCGAGCTGCACGCGGTGCCGAACCAGGACGTGGCGCTGCGCGTGGTGGTGCTGGCCGACCGGCTGTACGACCGGGCCATCCCGGTGGTGGTCTCCGGGCAGCCGCTGTCGGAGCTGTTCACCGAGGAGATGCTGCGCGGCGGCTACCGGAAGAAGTACCTGCGCGCGGTCTCCCGCCTGGTCGCCCTTTCGCGCGACGCCGCGGCCGCCGGGCGGTAAAGCGTTCGCCAGCCGCCCCGGCGCTCGGGCACCATCGGCGACGTGGGTTATCTCGAGGCAGGCGGCCTGTCCTATGTCCTGCCGGACGGGCGCGAGTTGTTCGCCGAGGTGTCGGTGAAGGCCAGTGCCGGTCAGGTGGTCGCGCTGGTGGGCGCCAACGGCGCGGGCAAGACCACGCTGCTGCGCATCCTGGCCGGCGAGCTGAAGCCGGTGGAGGGCAGCGTGTCGGTGCAGGGCGGGCTGGCGGTGATGCCGCAGTTCGTCGGCTCGGTGCGCGATGACCGCACGGTCCGCGACCTGCTGCTGGCGGTCGCGCCGGAGCCGATCAGGGCGGCCGCGGCCGAGCTGGACGAGGTCGAGCTGAAGCTGATGGACACCGACGACGAACCCACCCAGCTGCGCTACGCGGCCGCGCTGGTCGCCTGGGGCGAGGTCGGCGGCTACGAGGCCGAGGTGCTCTGGGACACCGTGACCGTGGCCGCGCTGGGGGTGCCGTTCGACCGGGCGCGCTTCCGCGGGGTGAAGACCCTCTCCGGCGGTGAGCAGAAACGCCTGGTGCTGGAGGTCCTGCTGCGCGGCCGGGAACAGGTGCTGCTGCTGGACGAGCCGGACAACTACCTGGACGTGCCCGGCAAGCGCTGGCTGGAACAACGACTGTCCACTTCGGACAAAGCGATCGTGCTGGTGAGCCACGACCGGGAGCTGCTGGCCCAGGCGGCCACGCACGTGGTCACCGTGGAGGGCCACTCGGCCTGGACGCACAGCGGCAGCTTCCGCACCTGGCACGCCGCCCGCGAGGCGCGCTGGGACAAGATCGCCGAGCTGCACCGGCGCTGGGAGGAGAAGCGCCAGCAGCTCAAGGAACTGGTCCGGATGTTGCAGCAGAAGGCCGAGTACAACGACGGCATGGCCTCGCAGTACCAGGCCGCGCAGACCAGGCTGCGCAAGTTCGAGGAGGCCGGCCCGCCGCCGGAGCTGCCCACCGAGGAGAAGCTCACCCCGCGGCTGCGCGGCGGCCGCACCGGGCTGCGCGCGATCACCTGCGCGGGCCTGGAGCTGACCGGGCTGATGAAGCCGTTCGACACCGAGATCTTCTTCGGCGACCGGGTGGCGGTGCTGGGCTCCAACGGCTCCGGCAAGAGCCATTTCCTGCGCCTGCTCAACGAAGATCCCTCGGTTGTCCACAGTGGACTGTGCAAGCTGGGGGCCAGGGTGGTGCCCGGCCTGTTCGCCCAGACCCACGACCACCCGGAGTGGCTGGGCAAGACCCTGGTCGAGCTGCTGTGGACCGGCGAGGACGGCCGCACCGGGATGGACCGCGGCCGGGCCATGTCCGCGCTGCGCCGCTACGGCCTGCACACCAGCGGCGACCAGCGGTTCGAGACGCTCTCCGGCGGCCAGCAGGCCCGGTTCCAGATCCTGCTGCTGGAGCTGTCCGGGGCCACCCTGCTGCTGCTGGACGAGCCCACCGACAACCTGGACCTCACCTCGGCCGAGGCCCTGCAGGAGGCGCTGGACCAGTTCTACGGCACGGTGGTCGCGGTCACCCACGACCGCTGGTTCGCGGCAGGCTTCGACCGCTTCCTGATCTTCCGCGCCGACGGCACGGTCAGCGAGGCGGACGCGCCGGTCTGGGACGAGACCAGGGTCCAGCGCGCCCGCTGAGGAGTCAGTCCCGGTCCTCGATCTCCGCGGTGAGCTCGCCGCGCTTCACCGCGGCCGCCAGCTCGGCGTGGTCGGCCTCGGTGGCGTCGGCGTAGCGCACCGCGTAGCGGGCCACCGCCTCGTCCAGCTCGTCGTCCTCGCCGCAGTAGCCCGCGAGCAGCCTGGGATCGGCCGAGCGGCAGTGCGCCCTGGCCAGCAGCGCGCCGGCCAGCCTGCCGTAGTCGTCGAGGTGGTCCTTGCGCAGCGCGGTCGGGTCGATGTCGCCCTTCATGTTGCGGAACTGGCGCACGATGTAGTGCCGCCCGTCCACCGTGGTCCAGCCGAGCAGGATGTCCGTCTCGGCCTGCACCAGCCGGGCGCCCTCGACCACCCGCTTGCCCTCGTGCTCGTAGGCCGGGATGTCCAGGTACTGCGCCAGGCAGGACGGGTTGGCCTGCTTGACCTGGAGCACCAGCGCGTCGTCCTCGTTGCCGTGCAACAGGACCAGGTAGTTGCGCAGGCCCACGCTGCCGGTGCCGACCACCCGGAAGGCCACGTCGGCCACCCGGTAGCGGCGGATCAGGTTGCGGCGGGACTCGCGCAGGGTGCCGACGTAGGAGTCCAAGCTGGCCGCGACCGACTCGGCGGTGGGCCCGCTGACCTGCCTCAGCACCGGCAGCTCCTCCACGAACCGCCAGTGGTCCCGCTCCACCTGCCTGGTCCACTTGGCCGCGACCTTGCGGCTGGTGTTCTTGCGCGCCTTCTTCGAGGCCTTCTCGAAGTCGTCGAGCAGCTCGTCCGCCTTGACCTTGCTGATCGTGGAGGCGTCGGCCAGCGCGTTCCAGGACTCCAGGAACGGCAGCTCGGCCAGCCGGGCCATGGTCTTGCGGTAGGCGCGCACCGCGTCCTCGGCGGCCTTGGCGCAGCCGTCCTCGGAGACCCCGCCCTCGCGGCCGGCCAGCACCAGGCTGGTCGCCAGCCGCTTGAGGTCCCACTCCCACGGGCCGGGCACGGTCTCGTCGAAGTCGTTGATGTCCATGACGATCCGGCCCTCGTTGGTGCCGAACAGCCCGAAGTTGGCCGCGTGCGCGTCCCCGCAGATCTGCGCGCTGATCCCGCTGGCCGGGGTGGCGGCCAGGTCCGCGGCCATCAGCTCGGCCGCGCCCCGGAAGAAGGCGAACGGCGAGGCCAGCATCCGCCCGACCCGCAGCGGCACCAGTTCCGGCAGCCGGGGCGCGTTGCTGGCGTGCACGAACTCCACCGCCCCCGGCCGGTTGGCGCCCAGCGCGGCGTGGTCGTGCAGCCTCGGCCGCACCTCCTCCCGCAGCGCACGACCCCTGGCAAAGACCTCGCTGGGCTTGACCCAGTCGCGCGACACCGCGCTCTCTCCCCTATCCACCCCGCCATCATCCCCCTAACGTGTGATGGATGCCGCCACGGACCACTCTCCGCCAGCGCCGGGCCCAGCTGGAGCGGGACTGGGAGTGCTGGGTGGCGCACCGGTCGCCGGGCGCGGCGGCCGCGGTCGCCCCCGAGGTCACCCAGTCCTGGGCGCGGGCGCTGTCCGAGGTGAGCCCGGCCCGCGACAGCGCGCCGAGCTGCGCCGATGCCCGCTGGCAGGACTCGCCGCTGCGCGAGCCGGTGCTGGCCTCCTCGGCCGAGCTGCGCAGCATCGCCGAGGACGCCGGCTACGTGGCCGCGGTCGCCGACGCGGGTGGCACCATCCTGTGGACCTTCGGCGGCCGGGTGATGCGCCGCCGCGCCGAACGCGTGAACTTCGCCGCGGGCGGGCGCTGGTCGGAGACCGCGATGGGCACCAACGCGCTGTCGCTGGCCCTGGACCACAACCGGCCCGCCACCTGCTTCTCGGCCGAACACCTGGTGCAGGCCCTGCACGGCTGGGTCTGCTACTCCGCGCCGGTGCACGCGCCCAACGGCAAGGTGCTCGGCGTGCTGGACCTGTCCACCACCTGGGACCGCTCGCACCCGCTGGCCATGCCCACGGTCCGCAGCCTGGTCAGCGCGCTGGAGGCGCGCCTGGCCGAGTCGCCGCTGGACCTGGCCCCGGCGGGCTGGTCGCTGCGCTGCCTGGGCCGCGGCGAGCTGCTCGACGGCGGCGCCCCGGTCCCGCTGCGCCCGCGCCAGCTGGAGATCCTCACCCTGCTGACCCTGCACCCCGACGGCCTCACCCCGGAACAGCTCCAGGACGCCCTCTACGCCGACCGCCCGGTGCACCGCACCACGCTGAAAGCCGAGGTCAGCCACCTGCGCCGGGCCCTGCGCGGCGGCGTCACCACCCGCAGCTACCACCTGAGCGTCCCGGTCGCCTCGGACGCCCGCGCCGTGCTGGACGCCCTGACCGCCCGCGACCTGACCACCGCGCTGCGGCACTACCTCGGCCCGCTGCTGCCGGACTCCGAGGCCCCCGGCATCCGCGAGTGGCGGGAGATCATCGAGGTCGCACTGCGCGAGGCGGTGCTCCGGTCACCGGAAACCGATCACCTGCTGGCCTACCTGTCCCGCCACCCGTACGACCTCCAGGCCCACCAGCTCGCCCTGACCAGGCTGGACCCGGCCGACGCCCGGCGCGGGGTGGTGCTGGCCCAGCTGCACAAGCTGCGCTCGGCCTGACCACCCCGCGGGCGGACCGGCTCAGCCGCAGGCGCCCAGCGCGCGCACCTGCTCCAGCCTGGCCTGGAACCGCCACGCCAACCTCGCGCCAACCTTGGGCGGCCATGGTGGGCGGCACGCACTCCGGCGCCGGAAAGGGAGTCCCATGGCGTACGCCCAGCCGGGAACCGAGGGCAGCATCGTCGAGTTCGCCGCCCGTTACGACAACTTCATCGGCGGCAAGTGGGTCGCGCCGGTGGCCGGCCGCTACTTCGACAACCCCAGTCCGGTCACCGGGCACGCCTTCTGCGAGGTGGCGCGGTCCGGGGCGGCCGATGTGGAGCTGGCGCTGGATGCCGCGCACGCGGCCGCGGACGGCTGGGGGCGGACCTCGGTGACCGAGCGCTCCCGGCTGCTCAACCGGATCGCGGACCGGATCGAGGAGAACCTTGAGCCGCTGGCGGTCGCCGAGACCTGGGAGAACGGCAAGCCGGTCCGGGAGTGCCTGGCCGCGGACCTGCCCCTGGCGGTGGACCACTTCCGTTACTTCGCCGGGGTGATCCGCGGGCAGGAGGGCAGCATCGGGGTGCTGGACGCGGACACCGTGGCCTACCACTTCCAGGAGCCGCTGGGCGTGGTCGCGCAGATCATCCCGTGGAACTTCCCGATCCTGATGGCCGCCTGGAAGCTCGCGCCCGCGCTGGCCGCCGGGAACTGCGTGGTGATCAAACCGGCCGAGCAGACCCCGGCCAGCCTGCTGCTGCTGATCGAGCTGATCGCCGACCTGCTGCCGCCGGGTGTGGTCAACGTGGTCAACGGGTTTGGCGTGGAGGCGGGCAAACCGCTGGCGCAGAGTCCCCGGGTGGCCAAGGTGGCCTTCACCGGGGAGACCGCCACCGGGCGGCTGATCATGCAGTACGCCAGCGAGAACATCGTGCCGGTGACGCTGGAGCTGGGTGGCAAGAGCCCCAACATCTTCCGCGCCGACATCACCGCGGCCGACGACGACTTCCTGGACAAGGCGGTCGAGGGCTTCGTGATGTTCGCGCTCAACCAGGGCGAGGTGTGCACCTGCCCGTCCAGGGCGCTGATCCACTCCCGCATCTACGAGGAGTTCATGGCCCGCTGCCTGGCCCGCACCGAGGCCATCGTGGGCGGTGACCCGCTCGACCCGGCCACCATGATCGGCGCGCAGGTCAGCAACGAGCAGTACGAGAAGATCCTGTCCTACCTGGAGATCGGCCGGCAGGAAGGCGCTGAGCTGCTCACCGGCGGCGGCACCCGCGGTGTCGAGGGCTACCCCGGCGGCTACTACGTGGAGCCGACGATCTTCCGTGGCACCAACGACATGCGGGTGTTCCGGGAGGAGATCTTCGGTCCGGTGGTCTCGGTGGCCACCTTCGACACCGACGAGGAAGCGCTGCGGCTGGCCAACGACACCCCGTACGGGCTCGGCGCAGGCGTGTGGACCAGGGACGGCGCGCAGGCCTACCGGTTCGGCAGGGAGATCAAGGCCGGGCGGGTGTGGACCAACTGCTACCACGCCTACCCGGCGCACGCGGCCTTCGGCGGGTACAAGAAGTCCGGCATCGGGCGGGAGAACCACCTGCGGATGCTGGAGCACTACCAGCAGACCAAGAACCTGCTGGTCAGCTACTCGCCGAAGAAGCTCGGGTTCTTCTAGACCCCGGCCTGGCCCAGCTCACGGCGCGAGTTGGGCCAGGTCCGGGCCACGGTCAGCGGGAGAGGACCTCGGTGAGGGCGTCGATGCCCAGGTCGAGCTCCTCCTTGGTGATCACCAGGGGCGGGGCCATCCGGAGGGTGTTGTCGTGGGTCTCCTTGCAGAGCACGCCCCTGGCCGCCAGCGCCTTGGAGGCCTCGCGGCCGGTGGGGCCGCCGGGGGCGATCTCCACGCCCGCCCACAGACCGCGGCCGCTGACCTTGGCCACGCCGTGGCCGATCAGGGCGTTGAGGCGGCCGTGCAGGTGCGCGCCCAGCTCGGCTGAGCGCCGCTGGAACTCGCCGGTGAACAGCAGGCCGACCACCGCGCGGCCCACCGCGCAGGCCAGCGGGTTGCCGCCGAAGGTGGAGCCGTGCTGGCCGGGCTGGAGCACGCCGAGCACCGCGCGGCTGCCGACCACCGCGGACACCGGCAGGATGCCGCCGCCGAGGGCCTTGCCCAGGGTGTACAGGTCCGCGCGCACGCCCTCGTGGTCCAGGGCCAGCAGGCGGCCGGTGCGGGCCAGGCCGGACTGGATCTCATCGGCGATCATCAGCACGTTGCGCTCGTCGCACAGCCGCCGGACCTCGGCCAGGTAGCCCGGTCCCGGCACGACCACGCCCGCCTCGCCCTGGATCGGCTCGACCAGGACCGCGGCGGTGTGCTCGGTGATCGCCGCCGCCAGCGCGGCCGCGTCGCCGTAGGGCACCACCACGAAGCCCGGGGTGTACGGGCCGAAGTCGGCGCGGGCGTCCTCGTCGGTGGAGAAGGAGATGATGGTGGTGGTGCGGCCGTGGAAGTTGGACCCGGCCACCACGATCTGCGCCTGGCCCTGCGGCACGCCCTTGACCCGGTAGGCCCACTTGCGGGCGACCTTGATCGCCGACTCCACCGCCTCCGCGCCGGAGTTCATGGTCAGCACCATCTCGGTGCCGGTCAGCTCGGCCAGCTCGCGGCAGAACAGGCCGAACTGGTCGTGGTGGAACGCGCGGCTGGTCAGGGTGAGCCGGTTGAGCTGCTCGGTGGCCGCGGCCACCAGCGCGGGGTGCCGGTGCCCGAAGTTCAGCGCCGAGTAGCCGGCGAGGAAGTCCAGGTAGCGGCGGCCGGACACGTCGGTCACCCAGGCGCCCTCCGCCTCGGCGATCACCACCGGGAGCGGGTGGTAGTTGTGCGTGCTCCACTCCTCGTCCAGCGCGATGAAATCGCCGGGGGAGCAGGGCTCGCCGGTCGTGGTGGGGTGCTCGGCAATGGCGGTCATGGCGTAAAGGCTAAGCCCCCAAATGCGGAGATTTCATCCGCCGAGTGTTGCGCACTACAGTGGTTTGTTGCGCAATCGTCAGATGGGGTGGCGATCTGTTGCAACGGTGTTAAAACCGTGAATCGATCGGGTGAGTTGCGCTGGACGCAATCTTCGTTGCGTCCCCTTCCCAAACCGCAGTGGTCCAGTCCAGTGTGAGCGCGATGAGCAGGACGACGACAGGAGCTGTGACATGGCGGATATCGGGCGTCGCACTTTCCTCGGAGCGGTCGGCGCGGCCGTCGTCGGCGGTGGCCTGATGGGCACCGGGGCCGCCTCGGCGGCGGAGTCCGGCGGCGAGGTCTGCGCCCCGGCCGGGCGGGTCTACCTCGGCACCTACACCGACGCCGCCAGCGGTGGCAAGGGAATCGGGCTGGCCAAGGCGGACGCGGCGGGCAAGCTGACCGTCGAGTCCACCGTGGCCAACGCGAGCCCCTCCTACCTCGCGGTCGGTTCCGGCGGCAGCACGGTGTACGCGGTCAACGAGCTGGACAAGGGCACGGTCAGCGCGTTCTCGGTGACCGGCAACGGATCCCTGCGCGCGCTCGGCGCCCGCTCCAGCGGTGGCGCGCACCCCTGCCACCTCGTCGTGCACCCCAGCGGCCGGTACCTGCTGACCGCCAACTACACCTCCGGCACCGTGGGCGTGCTGCCGGTCCGCGGTGACGGCGCGCTGGGCAACCCGACCCACATCGTGCAGCACCCCGGCAAGCCGCACGCGCACCAGGTGGTGGTCAGTCCGGACGGAAAGCACGTGCTGGCAACGGATCTGGGCACCTCCTCGGTCTACACCTACACCCTGGACCTCAACGCGGGCCGCCTCACCCTGCGCTCCACGCTGGCCCTGGCCAAGGGCGCGGGCTCGCGCAACCTGGTGTTCCACCCGGACGGCCGCACCGTCTACATCCTCAACGAGCTGGACTCCACACTCGTTGTGGCGGCTTATGATCCGGCCTCCGGCAAGCTGACCGCGGGCCAGCGGATCTCCACCCTGCCGCCGGGCACCGGCGTGCAGAACTACCCCGGCGGGATCGCCATCTCCCCGGACGGCCGGTTCGTCTACGGGGCCAACCGGGGGCACAACAGCATCGCGGTCTTCGCCACCAGCGAGGGCGGCCGCAAGGTCACCCTGGCCGGCACGCCGGGCAGCGGCGGGGACTGGCCGCGGCACCTGGAGGTCACCAGGGACGGCCGCACGCTCTACAGCTCCAACCAGCGCGGCAACGTGATCGGAATCTTCGGTGTCGACCCGGTGAACGGCCTGCCCAAGCAGACCGGTGAGCTGCGCACACCCGCTCCGGTGTGTGTGGTTGTACCGTAAAACACCTGCTGGAACTACCCGCTCAAGGCGGTACCGGCCATGTTACCCACGAGTTAATTTGTGTTCTACCTCACTGACCCTGCACGGAGGTATGGACCATGAACCCGAACCGGTTACTGGCCTGTGTCGCGGCCCTGTTCATCGCCGGTGCGGTCACCGCCGCACCGGCGATGGCCGCACCGAAGAAGGCCGCCGCGCCCGTGGACTACGTGGCGCTGGGCGACTCCTACCACTCTGGGGTGGGCACCCGGCAGTACGACTCCGGCAGCGGCGACTGCCGCCGCAGCCAGCTGGCCTACCCCGCGCTGTGGGCCAAGTCCCACCAGACCAGCTCGTTCACCTTCGCCGCCTGTTCCGGGGCGCGCACCGCGGACGTGCTGAACAACCAGCTGGGCGCGCTGAACTCGAACACCGACCTGGTCACGGTCGGCATCGGCGGCAACGACGCGGGCTTCGCCGACATCCTCACCCGCTGCCAGCTGGGCAGCGACGGTGACTGCCGCGGCGCGGTGGACGGTGCGATCGCCTTCGCCCAGCGGGACCTGCCGGCCCGCCTGGACTCGGTGTACCGGGCCATCAAAGCCAAGGCGCCCAACGCGAAGCTGGTGGTGGTGGGCTACCCGAGGCTGTTCGACGGCGGCCCGTCCTGCTCCTTCGGCGGGATGAGCCAGACCAAGCGGGTCAAGCTGAACTCGGCCGCGGACATCCTCTCCGACGTGGTCGCCGGGCGCGCCTCGGCCAACGGTGGCACCTACGTGGACGTGCGGGCCTCGTTCAACACGCACGGGATCTGCTCGTCCAACGAGTGGGTCAACGGGCTGAGCTGGCCGATCGTGGAGTCCTACCACCCCAACAGCAAGGGCAACGCCGAGGGCTACCTGCCCGCCCTCAACCGGGTCACCGGCTGAGGCGGCAACCGCAGGTCCCGCCACAGCCGTAAGGCGCGGCGCAGGTGCTCCTCGGCCAGTGCCTCCCGGCGCTCGCCGCGGAGCACCTCGCCGAGCAGCTGGGTGGCCCCGGCCTCACCGTGCCGGTCGCCCAGCCGCTGGTAGAGGCGGACCGCGCGTTCCAGGGAGCTGCGCCCGCAGGCGCGCCGGCCGTCCGCGGAGTGCAGCTCACCCAAGGCGCGCAACACATACGCCTCGCCGTGCGCGTCCCTGATCCGCTCGAACACCGACAGCGCTTCGTCCAAACAGGACAGTCCGCGGTCCGGCCTGCCCTGCCGGTGGTGCAGCAGGCCGAGCTGGTGCAGCACGTGCGCGGCGCGGTGCTCGTCCCCGGCCAGCCTGGCCAGCCGGAGCGCGTCGGTGAAGGCCAGCAGCGCCTCGTCCAGCCGGTGCTGGGCCATCCTGGCCGAGCCGATGGCACTGCGCGCGTAGGCCTCCGCGCACGCGTCTCCCTTGGCGCGGAAGGCGATCAGCGCGGTGCGGTGGTGCTCCAGCGCCTCGGCCGGGCGTTCGAGCACCCTGGCCAGCGCGCCCAGTCCGCACCGGGCCAGCGCGCGGCCGTAGTCGTCGGTGAAGAGCTGGTGCGCGGCGGTGAAGCGTTCCCTGGCCCGCTGGTACTCGTCCCGGTAGAGGTGCAGCTGACCCAGCCCGCGCAGCAGTGCCGCGCGCTGTTCCCCTTGGGAGAGCGGCAAAGCGGCCTGGTGCGTGCGTTCCCAGTCCTCGTGGTGGCTGCCCAGGTCGAAGTAGGGCACCAGGGCCAGCGCCAGCCCGGCGGCGGTGTGGTGCTCGCCGTGCCGGGCGGCCAGCTCGACCGCCTCGACCAGCGCGGGGCGCTCGGCGTCCAGCCAGGCCAGCGCGCGGGTCAGCGGCTCGGTGGCGGGGTGGTCCCGTTGGCCCGGCGCGAAGATGTTCACCGGCAGCGCGGCGGCGGCGGCGCGGGCGCGGTGCAGCCAGCCGTCCAGCACCTGGCGCACCCAGGCCGGATCCGTTGGCGCGTCGGCGATCGCGGCGCAGCGCGGCAGTTCCGGCAGCCGGTAGCGCGGGCCGCTCGCGGTGGCCACCTCGGCCAGCCCGGCGTCCACCAGCTCCTCCACCGCGGCCGGATCGCCCAGCGTCTCCGCGCGCACCGGGGACGGTCCGAGCAGGCCCCAGCGCAGGAAGGTGGTCGCGGCGGCCAGGCTCAGCCCGCGCCTGGACTCCGCGATGCCCGCGCCCGCGTCCAGGTCACCGCGGCGCAGCTCGGCCAGCCGCCGCGCCGGGTCGGCCAGGCGCTCGGCCAGGGTGGCCAGCCGCCACGCGGGCCGGGCGGCCAGCCGCGCGCCCGCGATCCGCACCGCCAGTGGCAGTCCGCCGCAGGCGCGCAGGATGGCCGCGGCGGCCTCGGGTTCGGCCGCGATCCGGGCCGAGCCGACGATCCGGGCCAGCAGCCGGTCGCCCTCGGCCGGGCTGAGCGCCTCCACCGGCACCTCGTGCACACCGGGCAGCTCGGTCAGTCTCCGGCGGCTGGTCACCAGCACCGCGCAGCCGCTGGTGGCCGGCAGCAGCGGCCGCACCTGGGCCGCGCTCGCGGCGTCGTCCAGCCACACCAGCACCCGCCGCTCGGCCAGCGCGGAGCGGTAGCGGGCGGCCCGTTCGGCCAGGCCGTCGGGCAGGTCGGTGACGCCGAGGGAGCGCAGCAGCTCGGCGAGCAGGCGGCCGGTGGGCGCGGGCCGGTGCGAGCCGCCGAGGTCCAGGTACAGCTGGCCGTCCGGGAACCGGGCCCGCACCGCGTGCGCGGCCTGCGCCGCCAGCGCGGACTTGCCCGCGCCCGCCGGTCCGGTGAGCACCGCGATCCGGGCCGCGCCCAGCTCGGGGGACACCGGTTGCAGCAGCGCGGTCAGCTGGTCCAGCGCCGGGCCGCGGCCGGTGAAGTCGCCGTCGGCCGGCGGCAGCTGGCTGACCGCGGACCGGATCGCCGGGGCCACCACCGGCTCGGTGGCGGGCAGCTCGCCGGAGAGCAGCGCGGCGTGGATGCGCCGGGACTCCTGGCCGGGCTCGGCCCCCAGCTCCTCCAGCAGGCCGCGGCGCAGGTCGGCGAACGTTTGCAGGGCCTCGGCGTCCCGGCCGGTGCCGGCCAGCGCGAGCATCAGCTGCTGGCTCAGGCCCTCCCGGAACGGGTGCCGGGCCAGCAGCTCGCGCAGCTCGGCGATGGCGGGCTCGTAGCGGCCCAGCGCCACCAGGGCGGCCAGCCGCTCCTCGGTGGCCTGCAGGACGCGTTCCTCCACCCGGCGCAGCTGTGCGGTCCAGCCAGGGGCCGGCGGCAGGTCCTCCAGCGGCGCGCCGCGGACCAGCCCGTCGGCCCGGCGCAGCAGCTCCACGGTCAGTTCCAGCCGTCCGTCGGCGCGGCTCTGCCTGGCCCTGGCGGTCAGCTCCTCGAAGACCAGCAGGTCCAGCTCATCCGGCCGGACCACGATGGCGTAGCCGCGCGGCTGGGCCAGGATCCGCTCCTCGCCACCGGCGCGCAGGCTGCTGCGCAGGGTGCTGACGTAGGTGCGCAGGTTGGGCACCGCCGAGCGCGGCGGCGACTGCGGCCACAGCACGTCCACCAGCGTCTCCGCCGGTACCAGGCGGTTCGGGTTGAGCAGCAGGGTGGCCAGCAGCTGGCGCGGCTTGAGGCCGCCGATGGGCAGCGCGAGCCGCTGCGCCCTGACCTCCAGCGGTCCGAGCACCCGGAAGTCCAGTTCGTCCTCGGTCATCTCACCCCCGCCGGGCTCGCGGTTGTATGCGGTTTGAAGCCGTTCTGTACGCGCCGCCCGCACGCTGTCGACGCCGACAGGAGGGACGGAAGCATGAAAATCAGACATCTGGTAGCGGCGGGAGTAGGACTGTTGCTCGCGGCCGCCTCGGTGGCGGTCGCGCCCGCGGCCCAGGCAGCCGGTCCCCGCCCCAACTTCCAGCTGCCTTTTCCCTGCGGACAGGCCTGGAACGGCGACAACGACAACAGCAGCGCGCACCGCGCCTACGAGATCGACTTCAACCGCGGCGGCAGCCCCGGCGCGGACAAGGGCGACACGGTGTCCGCGGCCGCCGCGGGCAAGGTGATCACCTCGGCGCACCAGGGCTCGGTCAACGGCTACGGCAACCTGGTGGTGCTCGACCACGGCGGCGGCTGGCGCACCTACTACGCGCACCTGGACGTGCGCTCGGTCGGGGTCGGCGCGCAGGTCAGGCAGGGTCAGAAGATCGGCACCGTGGGCAACACCAGCAGGCCGGGCAACAACATCACCCCGCACCTGCACTACGAGGTGCGCACCACCGACACCTCCTACCCCGGCAACATCCAGCCCGCCTACTTCAACGGCGCCCGTTTCGGCTACCCGAACCAGACGCTGACCTCCCGCAACTGCGGTGGCGGCGGCAACCCCTACGACGCGGCCGAGGTCTGCGGCGCCGGGTACAGTGTGATCGACACCGCTTCGCTGGGCGCGGCCGGTTCGGTGGCGCTGGCGTTCAACGCGGGCAACGGCAACAACTGCGTGGTGACGCTCAAGGGCACCTCGATCGGCACCGCGTCGGCGGTGTCGGCCTACCTGGAGGTGCAGGGCGAGGCCAGGGCGACCGACTCGGGGAGTTTCGACTACTACGCGGGTCCGGTGCGCAAGGCAGCGGCCGGCAAATGCGTGAAATGGGGCGGTTCCGTGGGCTCGGCGGTTTATAACAGTCCGTTCGAGCACTGCGGTTGACCCTGCCCCCTACCTGCGGTAACAGCGCGGGTCTAGGCAAATCCGCTCCGATGGCCGCTTGTTGGTGAGTTTTGCACCGGGATAGGTTCCTGGTGTTCTGCTCGCTGATTTGAGGGGGGCCATCGTGACTCCACGGACCATCCCGGCGGTCCAGAGCTGGGCGGCCAGTGACGGCCGGTACCGGTTCGGTCCCGGTAGCACGATCCTGGTGGACCCGGCCGCGTCGGCCGAGCTGACTGCGGACGCGAACACCTTCGCGGTCGACCTCGGCCTGCTGTTCGAGACGGCGCCGCCCAAGGTGCGCACCGCGCCCGCGGCCGACGCCAGGGACGGCGACCTGGTCCTCGGGCTGGGGCTCAGCGACGCCCAGCTCGGCGAGGAGGGCTACCAGCTGGAGATCGGGCCGGTGCTGCGGCTGCACGCGCGGCGCAGGCTCGGCGTGTTCTGGGGCTCCCGCACGGTGTTGCAGCTGTTGCACGGCACCGCGGGCGAGCCGGTCCAGGCCGGGCGGATCAGGGACTGGCCGCGCTACACCGTGCGCGGGGCGCTGCTGTGCAACGCCACCAAGCACTACGACATGGGCTGGTGGACCAACCAGATCCGGGACCTGTCGTACCTGAAGTTCAACGAGCTGGTCATCTACGTCGACGGCGTCGGCGTGACCCGCGAGGAGCTGGCGCAGATCGCCAGGCTCAGCGAGCAGTACCACGTCACCGTGCTGCCGCAGCTGAACATGCCCGGCCACATGGACCAGGTGCTGCCGCCGCACCGGCAGTACCAGCTACGCCACCCCAGCGGCGAGTACCGGCACAACGCGCTGGACATCAGCAACGAGGCCGCGCGGGAGTGGGCCTTCGGCCTGATCGAGCAGTACCTGCCGATCTTCCCCGGCCCGGTGTGGCACTTCGGCGCGGACGAGTACCCGGCCTGGGCCGGCGGCATCGACGACTTCCCGCAGCTGGCCGAGTACGGCAGGCGCCGCTACGGCGGGCAGGCAAACGGTTGGGACGCCTTTAACGGCTTCGTCAACGACGGCGCGGAGCGGATTCGCAAGCACGGCAAGCAGATCCGCATCTGGAGCGACATGCAGCGGGTGCACGCGCAGGTGGTGCGGGTGGACCCGAACACGGTGATCGAGCACTGGACCAGCGACCGGGAGGGCCTGCTCTCGGTGCAGGAGCTGATCAACCGCGGGCACAAGCTGGTCAACGGCAACGACCAGTTCATCTACTACAACGGCGGCCGCAACCCCGACGGCAGCCAGCGCAAGAAGAGCGACGCGCGGCGGATCTACGAGCAGTTCCGGCCCGGCGACCTGCACGGCGACGACCTCCCCGACGACCACCCGGCGCTGCTGGGCATCCGGTTC
Source organism: Crossiella sp. SN42 (assembly GCF_023897065.1). GTDB lineage: Bacteria > Actinomycetota > Actinomycetes > Mycobacteriales > Pseudonocardiaceae > Crossiella. Next base: position 187,644 of record NZ_JAMHIV010000002.1, on the reverse strand, counting down.
TGCCAGTGGAACGACCTGCCGGTGGAGCAGCTGGAGAGCAGCCAGGCCACCGAGCTGGCCATGTTCGACAGCCTGCGCGCGGTGGCCCAGGCGGCCTGGGGTTCGCCGAAGCTGACCACCAGCTGGGGGGCGTTCAAGCCCATCGTGGACAACGTGGGCCGCGCGCCCGGTTACGTGCCGCCGACCACCGTGCCGTGCGGGCACGGACCGGGCGTGTCCAGGGACGGCTACGAGGTGGTGACCTTCTTCGCCCCGCGCGCCGACGGCAAGGTCGAGCACGGCTGGCAGCACCACCCCGGCCACGGCCCGTGGGCGCGCACCGCTTTTGGTGGTCGCTACGGCGGCGGCATCGCGGGCAACACCCCGGTGATCCTGGACGTCTACGGGCGGCTGACCTACCTGGCCCGCACCAACGCGGGCACGCTGGAGTGCGGCCGTCAGCCCGCTCCCGGCTCGGGCCCGTGGACCGACTTCACCGAGCTGCCGGTCCGGGTGCTCGGTGACCCGGCGATGGTGCTGGACCAGATGGGGCGCTTGACCTTCGTGGTCCGCGCGGCCGAGGGCGGCCTGCTGCTGGGCCGGGAACGCACCCCCGGCTTCGGCGAGTGGGAGTACACCCGCCTGCAGGTCGACGCGCACGGCGACCCGGCGATCGTGCTGGACCGGGACAAGATCCCGTGTTTTGTGGTCCGCACCGGCGGCAGCCGCCTGTTGCTGGGCCGCCGCGAACGCCCCAGCTCCGGCAACTGGCAGTACTCCACCTTCGGCGCCGACATCGCGGGCGACCCGGCCCTGGTGCTCGACCGCGACCGCAGGCTCTTCGCCGCCGCGCGCACCACCAACGGCAAGCTGCTGCTCGCCCAGCACAGCGGATCCCGGTGGGACACCAGGCAGTACAGCGGCGGCATCGCGGGCGAGGTCGCGCTGTCCCTGCAACCGGACGGCAAGCTGACCTTCTTCGCCCGCGACACCGAGGGCCACATCCAGCACGGCTGGCAGAACTCACCCGGCCTGTGGAACTGGTCGGAGGCCGACCTGGGCGGCAACATCACCAGCGACGTCAGCGCGATCCAGGACCACGTGGGTCGCTTGGTGATCTTCGCGCGGAACACCGGCGGGCGGATGCTGCACGGCTGGCAGTCCGCGCCGGGGCAGGGGCCGTGGGACTTCACGGAGCTGAGCGACGGGTTGCGCTGAACCAGAGGACGAACTAGGGCGGGCCTACGCGCGGGAACCACAGGGGGGAGGGGCTCCGGGGCGTAGGCCCGCGTTAGAAACAGTACTGGTGCGCGCCTGGGTGCGCTGGGTTTCGGCAAGAATTTTTGCGGATTCTTGTGGTGGGCCAACGGGAACCTCACATCGCCTCGCTGGAGCCCGCATTAATGCTCGGGAATCCTCAACTTCGCGCACAACCGCGCAGTGCCGGAGGTTTTGCCGGTAATCCGCGCCAACAGTTTTGTCACGACTGCGACAGTCTTGTCTCACGCTGCCGATTCCACGGCTTCGAAGATCTGCCCGGTGACTGATTCACCAGCTGTTTGCCTTGTCTGGCAAGGGGTATCCAACTGAACCCGCCGTTCGCCGGTTCCGTTGGGTTCGGTGTAGAACTGGCGGTACCGGTTGAGTGTCTTCAGTCACGACGGTGTGACCTGGGGAGATCGGTTGTTCAGACTGTGAGGTGTGGCTGCGTTGCCGCCCGCTGTGAGGTGTGACACATACAAGTGTTGAAACACCCGGCCGGGCGCGCACGAACTGACACGTAGAGCCGGGCTGAACTTCCCTCAGCTTTCCGGCCGTCGGAAGGAACATGCGATGCGATTCACCGGGATCCTGCGAATCGGTGCGGCGCTGGCCGCCGTCGCCTTGGCCGCCGCCTGTGGCACACCGGGGCAGGGATCCGCCGGGGGCAGCAAGTCGCTGGTCGCTCGCGCCGAGGACACCAAGAAGGTGACCATCGGGGTTCGCTTCGACCAGCCGGGCCTGTCGCTGAAGGTCACCGAGACCAAGTTCGAGGGCTTCGACATCGATGTGGCGAAGTACATCGCCGGCCAGCTCGGTGTGCAGCCCTCGGGCATCACCTGGAAGGAGGTGCGCGCCGCCGACCGGGAGAAGCTGATCAAGGACGGGTCGGTGGACTTCGTGGTCGCGACCTACTCGATCAACGACACCCGGAAGCAGTCGGTGTCCTTCGCCGGCCCGTACTTCGTTGCGGGGCAAGGCATCCTGGTCCGTTCGACCACCAACAACATCACCGGCCCGGAGTCGCTCAACGGCAAGAAGCTCTGCTCGGTCAAGGACTCCACCTCGGCCCAGCAGGTGCGGCAGAAGTTCGCCAAGGACGCCCAGCTCGTCGAGTACTTCCGGTACTCCGAGTGCGTCAACGCGCTGCTGCTCAACAACGTCGACGCGGTCACCACCGACGACGTGATCCTGGCCGGGTTCGCCGCGCAGAACCCCGAGCTGCTCAAGATGGCCGGCAAGTCGTTCACCCAGGAGCGGTACGGCATCGGCCTGAACAAGGACGACGCCGAGGGCCGGACCGCGATCAACGCCGCGATCGAGAAGATGATCAGCAGCGGCGAGTGGAAGAAGTCCATCGACCGCAACGTCGGGCCCTCTGGCTACCAGGTGCCGACGCCGCCGTCGATCACGGAGCGGTAGCTCTCACCAGCGCAGACGGCGGGCGTCTCCCGGATTGGGGGACGCCCGCCGTCTTTTTTTGGCCGAGCGGGAACATACCCCTGGGGGGTATCGTTGCAGTGGTCGTCCACTGAGGAGGAGAGAGCAGTGCGCGAACACGAGCAGCAGACGAAGCGGGATGAGCACGCGGGGCACGGCGCTGGCGGCCACGAGGGCGGCGGGCACGGCGCACACGCGAGCCACGGCGGCGCGCAGGCGGGCTACGGCGCGGACGGGCACGTGGGGCACAGCGCCGGTGGGCATGCGGCCCATGGCGGCGGTGGCGGCCACGAAGGCCATGGCGGCGGTGGGGGCCACGGCGGCGCGCATGCGGGCCACGGCGCTGGCGAGCATGGCGGACACGCGGGCCACGGCGCTGGCGGGCATGGCGACCACGCGGCGCAGTTCCGGGACCGGTTCTGGCTGAGCCTCGTGCTCAGCGTCCCGGCCGTGTTCGCCTCGCACATGGTCTCCGGCTGGCTCGGCTACCACGTCCCGTCCTGGCTCACCTGGGTCGCCCCGGTCTTCGGCACCGTGGTCTTCCTCTACGGCTGCGTCCCCTTCCTCACCGGCGCGGTCGGCGAGCTCCGCGCCCGCAAGCCGGGCATGATGACCCTGGTCGCGATGGGCACCTCGGTCGCCTTCCTGGCCAGTGCGCTGGCCACCCTCGGCGTGCTCGGGCCTGAGCTGGACTTCTGGTGGGAGCTGGCGCTGCTGGTGGTGATCATGCTGCTCGGGCACTGGCTGGAGATGCGTGCGCTCGGGCAGGCCTCCGGCGCGCTGGCGGCGCTGGCTGAGTTGTTGCCGGACACCGCGGAACGCCTTGGGCCGGATGGGAACCCGGTGCCGGTGCCGTTGGCGGAGCTGGCCGTGGGGGATGTGGTGCTGGTGCGGTCCGGTGGGCGGGTGCCCGCGGACGGTGTGGTGGTGGACGGGGCGGCTGAGGTCGACGAGTCTATGGTGACCGGGGAGTCGCGGACGGTGCGGCGCGGTGCCGGGGACCGGGTGGTGGCGGGCACGGTGGCCACCGACTCGGCGGTGCGGGTGCGGATCAGCGCGGTGGGGGAGCAGACCGCGCTGGCCGGGATCCAGCGGCTGGTCGCGCAGGCCCAGGAGTCGCGGTCGCGGGTGCAGGCCCTGGCCGACCGGGCGGCGGCCGCGTTGTTCTACTTCGCCGCGGCGGCTGGGGTGCTCACCTTCCTGGTCTGGACGCTGCTCGGGGATCTCACCGCCGCCGTGGAGCGCACCGTGACGGTGCTGGTGATCGCCTGCCCGCACGCCCTCGGGCTGGCCATCCCACTGGTGATCGCGCTGTCCACCTCGCTGTCGGCCCGCGCGGGCATCCTGGTCAAGGACCGGCTCGCGCTGGAGCGGATGCGCCAGGTCGACGCGGTGCTCTTCGACAAGACCGGCACCCTCACCAAGGGCCGTCCCGCGGTGCTCGGCGTGACCGGGCACCCGGACACCCTGCGGCTGGCCGCCGCCGCGGAGAGCGACTCCGAGCACCCGCTGGCCCGCGCCGTGCTCGCCGCCGCCGGGTCGGACATCCCGCGCGCCAGTGACTTCCGCTCGCTGACCGGGCGGGGGGTGCAGGCCACCGTGGACGGGTCGCTGATCAGCGTCGGCGGACCGGCGTTGTTGCGGGAGAAGGGGATCGAGCCGCTGACCGGGGCGACCGAGGAGTGGGCGGCCCGGGGTGCGGCGGTGCTGCACGTGTTGCGGGACAACGAGGTGCTGGGCGCGATCGGCCTGGCCGACGAGGTGCGGCCGGAGTCGCGGGAAGCCGTGGCCGAGCTGCACCGGGCCGGGGTGCGGGTGGTCATGGTCACCGGGGACGCCCGGCACGTGGCCGAGGCGGTCGCGGCCGAGCTCGGCGTGGACGAGGTGTTCGCCGAGGTGCTGCCCGAGGACAAGGACTCCGCGGTGCGGGCGCTGCAGGACCGCGGGCACCGGGTGGCCATGGTCGGCGACGGGGTGAACGACGCGCCCGCGCTGGCCCGTGCGGACGTGGGCATCGCCATCGGCGCGGGCACCGATGTGGCCATCGAGTCCGCGGGCGTGGTGCTGGCCAGTGACGACCCGCGCGGGGTGCTCGCGGTGCGGCGGCTGTCGGTGGCCAGCTACCGCAAGATGCGGCAGAACCTGGTGTGGGCCACCGGTTACAACGTGCTCTCGGTGCCGCTGGCCGCCGGGGTGCTGGCCGGGATCGGGTTTGTGCTGCCGCCCGCGGTGGGCGCGGTGGCGATGAGCTTGTCCACCATCGTGGTCGCGCTCAACGCCCAGCTGCTGCGCCGGGTCCGGCTCAACAGGGCCAGCGCGGAGCGTCCAGCTTCAGGTTCTTCCGCATCGAGCTGAAGCCGAGCTTGCGGGTGACGGGGCAGAACTTGTCGTTGGGCACGTCGTACTCGGCGTGCAGGACCGCCTTGCCCGCCTTGATGAACGGGGTGAGCTGGGCGCACTCGTCGAACTCGGCGCACTGCTCGTTGACCGCGAAGTCGAACTCGGCCACCAGCTGCGGAACCAGCCCGAGCGCGTTCTTCAGCCCGATGGCCAACCCCTTGCCGTGGGCCAGTTTCGCCAGCGCCCGGTTGTAGGCGAGCTGGTCCTCGGCGGAGATCTGATGGCCGGTGTCGTGGGCGTAGGCATCGGCCAGGTCGGCCTCGATCCCGTCGAAACCCTTGTCCCGGCACACCTGGAACCGCTCGGCCATCACCGGCAGCAGCACGTCCAGGCGCCTGACGTCCAGCCAGCGTTCGCCGGGCCAGCCGTTCTCCTTGCCCTGCACCGGGCCGCGCAGGCGGTGCGCGTCCGGGCGGTAGTCCTCGCTGGCGCCCACGTTGACGTAGCAGATCACCTTGCTGCCCTTGGCCTGGAGCTCGCGGACCACCTCGGGGCCGTTCTCCACCGCGTCGATGTCGAAGACCTCGGCCTTGACCGAGGTGTCCACCGGCACGGTCAGCTGCCACTGCCAGGTCACACCGGGCGCGGGGCGCCAGCGCTGCTGGGGCTCCGGAGACCTGGGCGGGGGCGGCGGGGCGGACCCCGGCTCCGACGGCGAAGGAGCCGGGGTCCCCGTGCTGCCGGGCGGGGCGTCCGTGCTGGTGGCAGCGGTCACTGAGGCGGCGGCGGTGGCGGCCTGCTCCTCGGTGGCGTTGCCCGACGTGCAGCCGCCTGCCGCCAGCGCGGCGGCCAGCAGTACGGTCAGGAGACCCGTCGTGGGCCGCAGCGGCCGACGGCCAGGGTCTGCCGGTTGAAATGCCCCGCAAGTCGTCGCCACGGGTTCGCTCCGTCCAGGTCGGTCACGTACACCGCGCCCGCGTTGAACCGCGAGGCCCGCTGCAACGTCCGTTCGGTCTCGCCCCTCGGCGTGCCGTAGACCAGGTGGCAGAACCGCTGGGCCGGCATGCCGTAGGCCCAGGCCGGGACCTTGAGGTTCTCGTGCTCGCGCAGCCGTCCCTCGAAGGTGACCAGCAGGTCGGCCAGCTTGGCGTACCCGTAGGCCGGGTAGACGCCGTGGTTGAACACCACCGTGCGCGCGCCCATCCCGCGGGCCGCGGCGGCCAGGCTCTTGTACTGCGGCAGGTGCTCGGCATCGGCCGAGACCTGGTCGAAGAACACCCCGTCCACCCGGTACCAGGCGTGGTAGCGGGCGATCTGGCGCTGCACCAGCTCCCGCGAGCAGCGCCCGTAGCCGGTGTCCACGTAGCCCATCACCGGGATGCCGGCCAGCTTGAGCCGCTGCACCACGGCGCTGAACATGATCTCCTTCGCCAGCCCTGGGCCGCTGTCGATGTTGAGGATCACCAGGCGCAGGTACTCCGCGGCGCTGACCAGCGTCTGCCAGTCGGCCGGGGCGGTGGTGGGGTGGAAGTAGGCCGGAACCGCGAGCAGCCCGCGGTCCGGTTCCATGGTCATGTGCGGCATTGCGCCTCCTGCCAGAGGTCCGATAGCGAGGTGGCCAAGTCGATGGCGGGCCGCCAGTCGAGGGCCTTCCCGATCGCGCTGATCTCGGCCTGCTGCCACGGCACCTCCGCCGAGCGCGCGGAGCCTGCGTCAGCCTGCCTGATCGGGCCGGTGTAACCGGCTATCCCGGTGAGCGCCTTGGCCAGCTCGCCCACCGTGACTCCCTCTCCACTGCCGACGTTGAGCACGGGGTCACCGATCTCCGGGGCCAGTGCCGCGGCGTAGACCGCCTCGGCGACGTCCCGGACGTCGATGAAGTCCCGCACCGCGGAGAGCGGGCCGAGCCGGACCTCGTCGCCCTCCGCTTGGGCCCGAAGCAGCTCCTGGGCCAGCCTTCCGGCGACGTTGCCGGGCGGTGATCCGGGGCCGATCGGGTTGAACACCCGCAGTACCACGGCATCCAGGCCTGCCACGCGGGCAAGGCAGACCAACCGGCTGGCGGCCAGCTTGGTGATCCCGTAGACGCCGACCGGTCGTGTCGGAGTCTGCTCGGTGACGGGCTCGCCCGTCACCACCCTGCCGTATTCCGCAGCCGAACCGAGATGCACCAGACGCACTCGCGCGGGGCCGCACAGCGCGGCCCGCACCAGCGCGGCGGGCAGATCTATGTTGCAGGCGGCCAGATCGGCGGGATCGCCGCCGACCAGACCGGCGCAGTTGATCACGATGTCGGGGGCGGTCCGCGCGAGCAGTCCCCCGATCGGGTGAGCGTTTTCGGCTGTCAGGTCGAGCCGGATGTGCCAGGAGGAAGAGGGCAGTGGCCCGCGCGCGACCGTCACGACCTCCAGGCCGGCCCGCTCGGTGAGCCGCCGGTGGACGTGCCTGCCGATGAAGCCGGTGGCGCCGAGCAACAACACGCGGGGCACTGCGATCTCCTCAGATTGTCTGATGTGGACGGTCATTGTGGACGGTGGAGACGGCGGACGGCGGGTCGGTCGTCTCCGGGGGCCGCCGGTCTCAGGCGGGCACCTTCAGCGGCGGGTGCTGCAACGGCGTGTCCTTGAGCAGGCTGTGCCGCAGCACCGGGAACTCGGCGTTGGCCCGGTCGTAGTCGTCCGGGCGGCCGATGTCCAGCCAGTAGCCGTCGAACTCGTAGCTGCTGGGCGGGGTGTCGGTCTTGAGCAGGTCCAGCACCAGCTCGTCGAAGCCCAGCGGCAGCCCCGGCGTGTAGCCGCGCAGCGCCTCCCGGCTGACCCCGTAGACGCCCATGCTGACCCGGTAGTCCAGGGTCGGCTTCTCGGTGAACTCCACGATCTTGCCGTCCGCCGCGCTCAGCACGCCGAAGTCGATCTTCACCTGGCGCTGGTAGGTGGCCACGGTCAGCGGCGCGTTCTCCGCGCTGTGCCTGCGCAGCAGCGCGCCGTAGTCCAGGTCGGTGAGCACGTCGCCGTTCATCACCAGGAAGTGCTCCGGCAGCGAGTCCAGCAGCTGCACCACCGGGCCGATGGTGCCCAGTGGGTTCTCCTCCTCGGCGTAGTCCACCGCCATGCCCCACTTGCCGCCGTCGCCGACGTAGGAGCGGATCAGGTCGCCGAGGTAGCCGATGGCCAGGGTGGCGCTGCGGAAACCGCTGTGCGCCAACTGGGTCATCACGATGTCCAGGATGGAGAACTCGTCGCCGATGGGCACCAGCGGCTTGGGCAGGCAGGTGGTGTACGGCCGCAGCCGGACGCCCTTGCCACCGGCCAGGATGATCGCGTGCATCGTCGTTGCCCCTTGTCCTGTCTGGTTGGTCACTGGGTGTAGATGCCGGGCTTGTAGTGCGCCAGGTTGGCCGGGTCCCGGAACCACTCGATGGTCTCGGCCAGGCCCTCGTCCCTGGTGTGCGCCGGGGCCCAGCCGGTGCGCTCACGCAGCTTCGCCGCGTCGCACACCAGCCGCTGCACCTCGGAGTTCTTCGGCCGGATGCGCTGGGCGTCCTCGGTGACCACCGCGTCCACGCCCATCACCCGCACCAGGTCCTCGGCCAGCTGCCCGATGGAGACCTCCTCGCCGGTGCCGGCGTTGAACAGCTCGCCCACCACGGCTGAGGCCGGTGCGGTGCCCAGGGTGTGGAAGGCGGCCGCGGTGTCCTTGACGTAGAGGAAGTCGCGGGTCGGGTCCAGCGCGCCCAGCTTCAGCTCGGTGGCCCCGGCGGCCAGCTGGCTGATCACGGTGGGGATCACCGCGCGGGCGGACTGGCGCGGGCCGAAGGTGTTGAACGGCCGCAGCGTCACCGCGGGCACGTCGAAGCTGAGCTGGTAGGACTCGACCAGCTTGTCCGCGCCGATCTTGGAGGCGGCGTAGGGGGACTGGCCCTGCAACGGGTGCGCCTCGCTGATCGGCACGGTCAGCGCGGTGCCGTAGGTCTCGCTGGTGGAGGTGTGCACCAGCCTGGGGGTCTGCTCGGCGCGCACCGCGTCCAGCACGTTCAGCGTGCCGATCACGTTGGTGTCCACATAGGACCGTGGCGCGCGGTAGGAGTAGGGGATCGCGATCAGCGCGGCCAGGTGGTAGACGGCCTCGGCGCCCTCGATGAGCTCGCGGGCGCTGGCCTGGTCCCGGACGTCGCCCAGCACGACGTCGACCTGGTCCAGCACCTCGGCCGGCAGCGAGTCCAGCCAGCCCCAGGAGCCGAAGGAGTTGTAGAGCACCATGGCGCGCACCCGGTGGCCGTGCGCGACCAGGCGCTCGACCAGGTGGGAGCCGATGAAGCCCTCGGCGCCGGTAACGGCGACGACGTTGGACACGATGTGCCTCTTTCTTGTTGGCGGGACTGGGTTTGCTAGCGGTGGCGGACCGCGCTGCCGAGCGAGCCGGCCGCGTGGCAGTACAGGACCAGGAGCAGGGCCAGTGCGACGGACAGCTGCACCCACACGGTGCCCAGCGGCCAGTGCCCGGCCCCGCCGGTGAGGGTGAAGGCCACCTCGGCGGCCAGCGCCGCGCCGCAGGCGAGCAGCGCGATGGTGTTGAGCCCCAGCGCCTGAACCAGCAGGGCGAGGAACAGGGCGCCACCGAGGGCGAGGTAGGCGGTGTAGGTGGGCACCGCGGCGGGGATGGCCCCCGGCACGGCGAGCAGCACCACGGCGCACAGCGCGGCCGCGGCGAGCAGGTAGCGGGTCAGCACCCCGGTGAGCACGAACCGGGAACGCCGGGCGAAGCCGGGCAGCGAGGTGCTCTCCCGCAGCAGGCGGCCCATCCGCCTGCGGTAGCCGAACAGGCACCACTCGGCGATGCCCATGCTCAGCGAGATCGGCAGCGCGGCCAGTGCCGCGCCCGGGATCTCCGGCGCGCCCGGCAGCACCGCCCACACCACCGGCAGCGCGAGCAACCCGGCCGCGCACAGGCCGAACAGCGCGTGCGGCAGCGCATTGCGCAGCTCGGTCCAGCCGAGCTTGGCCTTGTCCCGCACCGGGTTCGCCGGTCTGGTCCGCCAGAGGGCGAACCCGGTGGTGAGCAGCACCGAGCCGATCAGGCCGAGCAGCTCGGCCCAGTGCGGCAGCAGCCGGTGGTCGCCGAGCAGGTGCAGGCCACCGGCCAGCACCGCGGGCGTCAGGGCCAGCAGCAGCAACAACTCCGCGCCGCGCACCAGCAGCACGGTGGCCGCCAGCAGGTAGACGCCCTGCCCGATGCCCAGGGCCAGCACCGCCCAGCCCGCGTCGCTGGCCACGGCCAGCCCGGTGGACAGCAGCGCGACCAGCGCGCCGCAGGCGAACAACCCGTGGCGCAGCACCGAGTACGACGCCGCCGCCCGGCCCTGGCCGAGCCGGACGTAGCCCAGGTAGGACAGACCCTGGCTCAGCGTCCAGGACAGCACCAGCGAGCCCACCAGCACCGCCAGCGCCGCCGGTCGCACCAGCAGCGGGGTCGCCGCGGTGTAACCCAGGCCGGGCAGCGCGAAGAGCACGCCGCGCAGCAGGTGCAGCTTCGGGTTGGCCGCCCAGACCTCGGGCTGCGGGGCCGGTTCGGCCGGCGCGCGCGGCACCAGCCGGAACAGCTCCTCGGCCAGGGAGAACACGTCGGGACAGCCGTAGCGGGCCTTGACCGCCTGGTCGGAGAGCCCGTCGGCCTCCAGCCCCGCGGCCACCTCCAGCGGGTCGACCGCGTTGGCGCACAAGGACTCGAACCGGTGCGCCAGCTCGCGCAGCCGCGGCGGGATGTCCAGGGTGCGCACATCCGGCAGCGCCTGCGGGAGGCCGAGCACGCCGATGTGCTCCAGCTCGGGCACGGTGCCCGCGCTCATGACGCGGCCGCCGTGAGCGCGCGCGCCTGCTCGGTGACCACGCCGAGCCCGGTGTAGAGCTCGTCGAAGGTGCCCACCGCCTTGTCCACGGTGAACAGCTCCAGCGCGCGGTGCCGGGCCGCGGCGGCCATCGCGTGCCGCAGGTCCCGGTCGGCCAGCAGCCGCACGCAGGCCTGCGCCATGGCCGCCGGATCCCGTGGCGGCACCACGATCCCGGTGTCGCCCACGGCCTCCGGCACCCCGCCGACGTCGGTGGCCACGCAGGCGCGGCCCACCGTCATCGCCTCGATCAGGGTGTACGGGAAGCCCTCGGAGATGCTGGAGAGCACCACCACGTGCCCGGCCACGTAGGCGTCCCTGATGTCCTCCACCCGGCCCTCGAAGAGCACCCGGTCGCCGACGCCCAGGCTGTTCGCCAGCTCCTTGCAGCGGTTGGCGTAGGCCTCGCCGCCCTTGGGGGTGCCGCCGAAGAGGCGCAGCCGCACCTTCGGCACCTGCTCGCAGACCAGCGCGAAGGCCTTGATCAGGGTCTCCAGGTCCTTGATCGGGTCCACCCGGCCCGCCCAGCTCAGCGTGGGCACCTCGGGTTCGGCCTCCACCGCGGGGAAGTCGGCCGGGTCGACGCCGTTGTAGACGGTGCGGATGAGGGCCGGGTCGGTGCCCAGCCGCTCCTCCCAGCGCTTGTTGTAGATGTTGCCGGGCGCCACCAGCGCCGCGGTGCGGTAGGCCAGCTCGCACACCTGCCGGAAGAAGGCCAGGTGCAGCGCCTTCACCGGGTGCCGGTAGGGCGAGTTGCGGTAGCCCAGGTAGCGCTCCCGCAGGTAGATCCCGTGCTCGGTGAGCAGCAGCGGGGTCTGGTGGCACCAGTGGGCGGTGAGCGCGGGCAGCGCGGCCAGCCCGTTGGCCACGCAGTGCGAGACGTCGGCCAGGATCGGTGGCGCGGCCAGCGGCCGGAGCGAGTGCTCCAGCAGCTCGACCGCGGTCACCGCGTCCGCCACCGTCGGCGGCTTGCCCAGCTCGGCGGGCCAGTCCCGCCAGGCGGCCATCATCGCCCGCACCGCGTCCTCATCGCGCAGGCTGGCCGAGAGGTCGTGCTGCCGGCTGTAGTCGAACAGGGCGCGCAGCACGGTGGTGAAGCGGGCCGCCTTGTCCGGCAGTCCGGCCACGGTGAGCGTGGCCAGCAGCTCCCGGAACAGCTCGCCGAACCCGCGCAGGGCCCGCCGCCCCGGCCTGCGGCCGTGGTGGTCGGCGCCCCACAGCGGGACCAGCGTCAGCGAGGCCACGTTGGGCGGCAGCTCCCACGCGGTGGGCTCCTGCCCGGTGGAGACCAGCGCCAGCAGGTGGAACCGGTGTTGCGGCAGCCCGCGCACGAGCTGGTCGCACCACACGCTCACCCCGCCGAAGCTGTGCGGGTAGGTGCCCTCGGTCATCAGCGCGACGTCCATCGGAGTCAGGCCGGCAGCACGAGGGTGAACGTGCCACCGGTGCTGCGCCGCCAGTCCGAGCGCTCACCGGCGTAGGCCTGGCCCCACAGCGGGCCGGGCAGCCCGAGCAGACCGGGCGTGCGGGTGCCCTCCGGCACCGTCACCGGCACGTCCAGCCCGCTGGGCGCGATGGTGTGCACCCGGCCGTTGAGCAGGTAGCCGGAGACCTTGCCCGCGGCGACCGCGGCCCGCCAGGCGCTCTGCCGCTTCATCGCGGTGCCCGCCTCCGAGAGCCTCGGGTTCACGATCGGCGCGTTCGCGGCGAAAGTGTTGCGGTAGCTGGAAAGCATGCCCTCGACCATCGGGTAGAGCAGCCGCTCCTCGGCGATGTTGGACTGGTGCGCGTACTGCGGCCGCGCGTCGTTGCCGAGGATGAACCGCATGCCCAGGCGGACCTGGGTGGGCACGATGTAGGAGTCGAAACCGTTGGCGCCCAAGGGCTGGATGCAGGTGGTGGTCTGCGGGTTGTCCTCGCAGATGCCGGAACCGCCGTTGGCGCGGGAGGTGTAGATCCAGTTGTACTCGTCGACCATCTCGGCCTTGGTGCCCACGTTGTAGAACACCGAGATCGGGTAGCGCGGCACGCCCTGCGCGGTGCCCACCTGGCGCAGCGCGGGCTCGCGGGAGGCGTCCAGGCCGATCCAGGCCACCCCGGTCTCGCGCAGCGCGGCCACGTAGTTGGGGTTGTCCAGCGGCTGCTGCGGCAGGATCTTGGTGCCGGAGTGCTCACCGGCGAGCATCTCGTTGCGCTGCAAGGAAAGACCCTTGTTCACGCCCCACTGGTGGTTCTTGTTGATCTCGGTGACGATGTCGGCCTTGGGCAGCCACTTCACCGAGCCGTCCGGGTTGGTCGCGCACCGCCAGGGCACCACCGAGGTGTCCTGCACGCAGCCGAGGAACTTGTGCGAGTAGGTGTGGTTGGCCCAGCGGAACTGGCCCCGGTTCTGCAGCAGCGCGGTGGTCAGCGGGTCCGAGCCCTGGGCGGCGACCACCTCGTCGCTGCCATAGGCGTTGTAGTACATGTCCAGCTTGAACCCGTGCTGCTGCTGCCACTGCACCACCTTGGTGACATCGGCCGGGTTCATCCGGATCGCGGGCAGCGCGGGCACGTCGCCCTGGCAGTCGATGTCGCCGGGGGTGCAGTTGTGCTCGCTGCTCCAGCGGTCGTCGCCGTCGAAGACGTCGTCGATGTGCACGCTGAGGTAGGAGCGGTGGTGTCCGAAGTGGACTCCCTTGGTGAGCCAGCTGATCAGCCCGTGCTGGAGCACCTTGAACTGGGCCTGCTCGCTGTTGTAGGCCACGTTGAGGGTCAGCTGCTCCCGGGCGCCCTGCTTGAGCACCCCGGCCAGCACGCCCTGCTGGCTGCCGTCGGGGGAGACGCCGGTGAGGTACGGGGTGAAGGTGGCGCCGGTGGCCGGGTCGTCGGGCACCGGGTTGGTGAGGTAGCCGTAGGCCTCCCACACCGCCGGGTCGCCGTTCTCGATCGCGACCGGCCCGCGCAGGTTGCGGAAGGCCCCGCCCAGCGCGCTCGCGGTGAGCTGCGCGGTAGTGCCGTCCAGCTGGCCCGCGTAGTGCGGGGTGTTCATGCCGACCTTGGCGCTGGGATAGGTGAAGGCGTTGACCTGGCGGATGCCGAAGCGGCTCTCGTAGGCGGCCAGCGCGTCCAGTTCCGCTTGGGCGAGCCCGGCGGGCGCCTCGTTGGGCAGCACCACCGCCTGGAACTTGGCCCGGGGAGTGGAGTTGACCGTGTCGGCGAGGTAGGCGGCGGTGAGCACCGGCCGCTGCGGGTCGGCCAGCCGGACCACGGTGCTGGGCACGCCCTCGTTGACCAGGGCGGCGCGGAAGGCCTCAGCGGAGGATCCACCGTCGGTGACGACGAGGACGTTGAGGTCGATCCGGGCGGGTGTGTCCGCGGCCGAGGCCACCGGGGTCATGCTGAGGGTCAGCACGAACGCGGTGGCGGCCGCGACCCGTAGCAAGACAGGGCGAAGCACACGAAGAGAACTCACGAAAACCCCGTTCATGCACGCGTCCGTGACCACACGTGCGGTGGAAAGGAAGGGCCGCCATTGCGGCTCCGCAAAATAAATCGCTCAGCACAAGGTTCTGTTACGGGTTCCGGCCGACCTCACTGATAACAGATAGGACGTGCGTCAAAAATCGCGTCGAGATCCGCCCCAAAGGCCCTTGACAGCGCAAGAAGTGCCAGCTGACCTGCACTTTTGGCGCAAGAACTGAGCCGAACGCCAGGATAGTTAGGCCATTTGGCGGCTCTGGACCTTTGGTTGCCAGAATGTCCGGATGGTGAGACCAAAGTTGCGCTGAGCTGGCTGAATCCGGTCTAGCGGGCTACTGATTGGTATACGGGCATACCTGATATGACGAGCGTTACCTGAAGGTTTCTTCAGCTGGAAAATCCTAAACTCGGCATCATGCAACACGCATCCAGCACGCAATCGATGACATGGCAGTTACTGTCACCCGTCTGCCCTGTCCCCATTTCTGGGTAACCGCGCGTCCGCGGGCAGGGCGAAGGGGTCCTCGGGCTGGAAGCAGCCGTGGTCGCGCATTTGGGGCCGCACAACGGCGAACGGCCCGAACCGGGGTGGCTCGGGCCGTTCGGGAAAGCGGTGCGCTACCTGCGTCTGGCCCGGGACAGCAGGGTCTGCATGACCACCACGACCACCAGGAACGCGCCGTTGACCACGGCCTGCATGCTGGAGTCGAAGCCGCCGACCTGGTTGATCACGTCCCGGATCACGTACAGCAGCGCCACCCCGGCCAGGGTGCCGCTCACCGAGCCGACGCCGCCGGTGAGCAGGGTGCCGCCGATGACCACCGCGGCGATGGCCTCCAGCTCCAGGCCCACGCCGATCACGGTGACGCCGGAACCGAGCTGGGCCGCGTTCAGCGTGCCCGCCAGACCGGCGAGCAGGCCGGAGATGACGTAGACGCTGACCTTGGTGCGGGCCACCGGCAGGCCCATCAGCGAGGAGGCGTCCTCGCTGCCGCCGATGGCGAACAGCCGCATGCCGAAGCGGGTACGCTGCAACACCAATCCGCCGATGAGGAACAGCGCCAGCGCGATCAGCACCGGGTAGCCGATGCCGAACAGCCTGCCCTGGCCGAGCTCCAGGAACGCGGTCTCGGTCTGCGGCACCAGGTAGGTCTGGCTGCCCTCCTCGGTGAGGAACTGCAGCAGGCCGCGGGCGAAGAGCAGGCCGCCCAGGGTGACGATGAACGGGGCCATCTTGGCCTTGCCCACCAACAGACCCTGGGCCAGGCCGATGGTGCCGCTGACCGCCAGTGGCAGCAGCAGCGCACCCGCCAGGCCCCATTCCCTCGCGCCGTAAGCGGCCAGCACCCCGGCCAGCGCGTAGACCGAGCCGACCGACAGGTCGATGCCGCCGGTGATGATCACCATCGTCATGCCGAGGGCGATCACCGCCAGGAAGCTGGCCTGCACGGCCAGGTTGCCCAGGTTGTAGGCGGTGAGGAAGGTGTCGAAGGTCGCGCCGCCGACGGCCAGCAGCACCGCCAGCACGATCAGCGCGCCGTGGCGCTGGACGATCCGGGCGGCCTGCTCGCCGCGGCGAGCAGCCTCGGCGGGCGGGGCGGTCGCGGGGGCGGTCTTGACGCTCGGCCCCGCGAGCGGGCCTTCGGGAGTCATCGGGAACCGTTCCCTTCTCGCTGCACCAGCACCGCGGCCGCGATGATCAGTGCCTGGGCCATCTGCGCCAGCGAGGCGGGCACATCGTTCTTGATCAGGGTGGCCACGATCAGCTGCATCAGCGCCGCACCAGCGACCGTGCCCAGGATGCGCACCCGGCCACCGGTGAGCGGGGTGCCGCCGACCACCACCGCGGTGATCGCGGCCAGCTCGATCAGCTCGCCCAGCCGGGACGGGTCGCTGGCCGACAGCCGTGCGGTGGCCAGCACCCCGGCGATCGCGGCCAGCATGCCGCTGACCACGTACACCGTGACCAGCACCCGCTTGACCGGCAGCCCGGCGAACTGGGCCGCCTTGGGGTTGCCGCCGATCGCGACCACCTGCCGCCCGAACGTGGTCCGGGAGACCAGCAGGCCGACCAGCACCGCGAGCACCGCGGCGATCAGCACCGTGTACGGGATGCCCAGCACCGAACCCGCGCCCAGCTCGCGCAGCTGCGGGTTGCGGATGTCCTTGAGCTGCCCGCCGGCCAGCACCAGCGCCAGCCCGCGCCCGCCGACCAGCAGCGCCAGCGTGGCCACAATTGGCTGCACACCAACAAAAGCCACCAGGTAGCCGCTGAGCAGCCCGGCCGCCGCGCCGGCCAGCAGGCACACGCCTGCCGACAGCCCGGCGCCGTAGCCCAGGTACAGCGGCAGCAGCGCGCTGGTGATGGCCATCACCGAGCCGACCGACAGGTCCACGCCCTTGGTGCCGATCACCAGCGCCATGCCCAGGGCGACCACCAGGGTCGGCACCATCTGCACGGCCTGGGTGCGCAGGTTGTCCGCGGTCAGGAAGTTGTCGGTGACCACCAGGTTCACCAGGAACAGCAGGCCCAGCGCGAAGTACACGCCGTAGTCGCGGACCAGGCCGAGCGCCCTGGCCCGGCCGGGGGCGGCCGCCGGGGCCGTCGCGGTTGTCATGCGCTGTCCTCTCTGGCCTCGGCGAGCGCGTTGAGCACCCCGTCGGCGGTGACCTCGTCGCCGCGCAGCTCGGCCACCGATCCGCCCTCGCGCAGCACGACCACCCGATCCGCGCCGTCGACCAGCTCGTCCAGCTCGCTGGAGACCATCACGATGGCCAGGCCCTGCTCGGCCAGCTCCTCGATCAGCGCCTGCACCTCGGCCTTGGCGCCCACGTCGATGCCCCGGGTCGGCTCGTCCAGCAGCAGCACCTTGGGCTCCACCGCCAGCCAGCGGGCCAGCATCACCTTCTGCTGGTTGCCGCCGGAGAGCTCGCTGACCCGCTGCTCCGGGCTGGAAGCCTTGATGCGCAGGCGTTTCATGAAGATGTCGACGACCTTGTCCTGCCGGGCGCGCGAGGTGATCCCGGCCTTGGACAACCGGGGCAGCGCGGCCAGCACGATGTTCTCCCGCACGGACAGGTGCGGGATGATGCCCTCGGCCTTGCGGTCCTCCGGCACCAGCACCATGCCCGCGCGGATCGCCGCCGCGGTGGACCCGCCCTTGAGCGGCTTGCCCGCCACGCTGATCTCGCCGCCGTCCAGGGTGAGCAGCCCGGCCAGCGCGGTGACCGTCTCGGTGCGGCCGGAACCGAGCAGTCCGCCCAGGCCGACCACCTCACCCGGCTGCACGCTCAGGTCCACCCCGGTGAGCACCGCGCGCTTGCGCAAACCCTTGGCGCGCAACACCGGCTGCCGCGAGTCGTCGCCGCCGGCATGGCTGTCGGAGAAGGCGGTGGTGCCCTCGCTGCGCACCTGCGCCACCTCGCGGCCCAGCATCAGCGCGACCAGCTCCAGCCTGCTGACCTCGCTCATCGGTCCACTGTGGACGGTGCGGCCGTCGCGCAGCACGGTGACCGAGTCGCAGATGGTGTAGAGCTCCGCCATCCGGTGGCTGACGTAGACCACCGACACCTCGCGCTGGTGCAGCCTGCGCACCACCTGGAAGAGGGTCTCCACCTCGCGCGGCTCCAGCGAGGAGGTCGGCTCGTCCATGATCACCACGCGCGCCTCGGTCTGCACCGCGCGCGCGATGGCCACCATCTGCTGCACGCCAAGGCCGAGCGAGCTCAGCTCCCGGCGCGGGTCGACCGGGATGCCCAGCTCGCCCAGCAGCTTCGCCGACTCCCGGCGCATCCGGCCGAAGTCCACCGTGCCGAAGCGGCCACGCGGCTCCCGGCCGAGGAACAGGTTGTGCGCCACCGACATCGACGGCACCAGGTTGACCTCCTGGTACACCGTGGAGATGCCGGCCTCCTGGGCCGCGGCGGGCCGGTCGAAGCTGACCGGCTCGCCGAGGAAGCGGATCTCGCCGCCGTCCGGGCGGTACACCCCGGTGAGCACCTTGATCAGGGTGGACTTGCCCGCGCCGTTCTCGCCGACCAGCGCGTGCACCTGGCCCGCGCGCAGGGTGAAGTCCACCTCGCGCAGCGCGTGCACACCGGCGAAGTGCTTGTCCACCCCGGCCGCCGTCAAGACGGCCGGGGTCAGACCGGGCACGGCCTCAGTAGGCACCGTTGACCTCTGCCTTGGCGTTGGCCTCGTCGTAGGCCTTGTCCGAGATGATGATCTTCTCCGGGATCGCCTCCCCGGCCAGGTACTTCTGCATGGTGGCGAAGGCCAGCGGGCCGAACCGCGGGTTGGACTCGATCACGCCGTTGATGTTGCCGTCCACGATGGCCTGCACCGCGTCCCTGGTGCCGTCCACCGAGACCACCTTGACGTCCGTGCCCGGCTTCTTGCCGGCCGCCCGGATCGCGTTGATCGCGCCCATGGCCATCTCGTCGTTCTCCGCGTAGATCGCGTTGATCTCCGGCTTCGACTGCAACAGCTGCTCGGCCACGGTCTGGCCCTTCTCCCGGGAGAAGTCGCCGGTCTGCTCGGCCACCACGGTGACGCCGGGGGTGCCCTTGATGGCGTCCTTGAAGCCGTTGGTGCGGTCGGTGGTGACGTTGTTGCCGGAGGAGCCGAGCAGGATGGCCACCTTGGCGCTGCCGCCGGTCACCTTGATCATCGACTCACCGGCGCGCTTGCCCTGGTCGACGAAGTCCGAGCCGATGAAGGCCAGGTAGTCCACGCACGGCTTGGCCGCGTTGAGCTTGCGGTCCACGGTCAGCACCGGGACCTTCTTCTCCCGGGCGGCGCGCAGGGCGGGTTCCAGGCCGTCGGAGTTCAGCGGGGCCACGATCAGCAGCTGCGCGCCCTGGGCGAGCATGGACTGGATGTCGGAGATCTGCTTGCCGAGGTCGGAGTTGGCGTTGGTGGTCAGCAGCCGCTTGACGCCGACCTTGTCCGCCTCGGCCTTGATGGAGGCGGTTTCGGCGATGCGGAACGGGTTGGCCTCCTTCTCCGACTGGGAGAAGCCGACGACCGCGTCCTTGAGGTCGATCTTCGGTGTGCCGTATGCGTCGATCTTGCAGGTGCTCCCGCCCTCCGGCTGGGCCGACTTCGTCACCTGCTCACCGCCGCCGCCGGTCGTGCCGGGGTTGCCGGAGTTCTCCGGGTTCGCGCAGCCGGCCAGCACAAGTGCGGCCGCCGCGACGAGCACCGCGCTGGACTTGAGGGATCGAACCTGCAAAGCAGTCATTGTCCACTCCTTTGTGGATCATGGACTGGGCGGTGAAACGCCAGTTGCCCCTGGGTCGGTGGTCACTATGAACGAAATTGATCGGTGGTTTCTGTACCGGTGACGTGCACCTGAACGCCGAGCGAGCGCAGCGCGGCCAGTTCGGCGGCGTCCGCGGCCCCGTCGGTGACCAGGTGGGTGATCGACTCCGGCGGCACGGTCTGCACCATGGTGTCCACGCCGATCTTGGTGTGGTCGGCGAGCACCACGATCTCGTCGGCCGCCGAGGCCATGGCCCGGTCGGTGCCGGCGACCGAGACGTTGGGGGTGGACAGGCCGCGCGCGGCGGTGAGCCCGTTGCCGGAGAGGAAGGCGCGCTGCACCCGCAGCCCGGCCAGGCCCTGCTCGGCGGCGGTGCCGACCAGCGCGAAGATCGAGCCGCGCAGGGTGCCGCCCGGCATGATCACCTCGATGCCCCTGGAACGCGCCAGCGCCTGCGCCACCAGCAGCGAGTTGGTCAGCACGGTCAGCTCGGCCAGCCGGGACAGGCGGCGGGCCAGCGCCTGGGTGGTGGTGCCCGCGCCGAGCACGATGGCATCGCCCGGCGCGACCAGCTCGGCGGCCAGGTCGGCGATGGCGGCCTTCTCGTCGCTGGCCACGTGGGTCTTCTCGGTGTGCGTTGGCTCGTAGGCCGGGCGGTCGGTGGCCACCGCGCCGCCGTGCCGCCGTGTCAGCAGGCCCTCGCCCTCCAGCTGGCGCAGGTCCCTGCGGACGGTGACCTCACTGGTCTTGACGATCCGGGCCAGCTCGCGCAACGAGACAGCGCCGTTGGAGCGAACCAGCTCCAGGATCACCTGTCGGCGCTCGTCAGCGAACACGAGGCGATCGTAAACGGACACAATCGGTCGGGGCACCCATCGACACCCCGGTCTTGGCCGTTTTGGTACCTCAGCGTGTCCGGTTCAGGACGGCCCGCACCCGCTGGTACCGGTTTCTCCAGTGCTCGGCCCGCTCCGGCGGCGCGGCGTGCTCGGCCAGCAGGTCCGGATCCGGCCCCGGCGCGGCCCGCGGCACCGGCAGGTAGCCGTCCACCGGCCGCAGCGACTCCCTGGTCACGTCGCCGGTGAACAGCGAGAGCGTGCCCAGCCCGCAGGCGAACTCCAGCTCCGGCAGCGCGCCGGCCAGCGCCAGCTGCGCGGCCAGCCCGACGCTGCTCTCCAGCGCCGAGGACACCACGCAGGGCAGCCCGGTCGCCTCGGCCACCCGCAGCGCCTGCCGCACCCCGCCCAGCGGCGTGCACTTGATCACCGCGATGTCCGCGGCCTCCCGCACGCCCGCGCGCAGCGGGTCGGCGGCCCGCCGGATCGACTCGTCCGCCGCGATCCGCACGTCCACCCGCCGCCGCACCTGCGCCAGCTCCTCGACACTCCGGCAGGGCTGTTCCACGTACTCCAGCCCACCGGCGGCCACAGCCATCCGCTTGATCCAGCGCACCGCGGTGTCCACGTCCCACACCGCGTTGGCGTCCACCCGGACCGCCCCGCCCGGCCCCAGCGCGTCCCGCACCGCGGCCAGCCGCTCCAGGTCCTCGGCCAGCGAGTCCGGGTGGTCGGCCACCTTGACCTTGGCCGTGCCGCAGCCGGACTCGCGCACCAGTTGATAGGCCCGCTCGGCGGAGACCACCGGGACGGTGCAGTTCACCGGGATCCGCTCCCGCACCGGCTCGGGCCAGCCCAGCTCGGCGGCCTCCACCGCGGTGGCCAGCCAGCGGGCGGAGACCTCGTCGTCGTAGTCCTCGAACGGGCAGAACTCGCCCCAGCCGGCCGGTCCGGGCAGCAGCAGCCCCTCCCGGACGGTGATGCCGCGGAACCGGGTGCGCAGCGGGATCGAGTAGACGTGCACGGCACCTCCGGGTCGCATCGGGACAGTCCTACCCGAATACTGTGCTTGATGCGCACCTGGCACCTGCCCGCCTTCTACCGGACCTGGACCGCTCAGGACAGCCGGGGCACCTGCGTGAGCCAGCTGGCCCACACCCCCGACGGCCTGCACCTGCGCCTGGGCTGCACCCAGCAGTACGACTTCGCGCTGACGCCGCAGGCCGCGCGGACACTGGCCAAGTCGCTGCGCACCAACACCCCGTGCGTCCAGGGCGCCCTGTCCCTGACCCCCGGTCCGGCGGGTGACACCACGCTCACCGCCACCCTGCCCGCGGACTCCTGGACCCTGGTCCTGGACCGCGACCAGGCCGCCCGCCTGGCCCGGCACCTGGCCGACGCGATGAGTCATCACCAGGCCTGATACCAAAGTCTGATATCCCCCGTACTACCGGCGGGATTTACATTGAATTGATCGCGCAATCGACTGCATCCCTGCTTAGACAGCGCGACTTCTTGCGACCCCCTGCCAGCAAGGAGCCCCCATGACAGCCAAACGCGTACTCGGAATCCTGGCCGCCACCCTGCTGTCCCTGATCACGCTGATCGGCCTGACCCCCTCGGCGATCGCCGCCCCGCAGGCCCGCACCGTCTACTACAACGCCAGCGGCGCCGGTGAGTACCGGGGCACCGCCGACCAGGCGGCCCAGATCTGGAACCAGCGCGTGCCCAACGTCCGCCTGGTCTCCGGTGGCGCGGCCACCATGACCATCCGGGTCACCACCGGCGGCGGCAGCCGCGCCTACCCGCAGGGCCTGGGCCGCGGCCTGGTCTACATCGACCGCAACGACGTCAACGCCGGGCACTACGCGCTGCGCATCATGGCGCACGAGATCGGGCACATCCTCGGCCTGCCGGACAACTACAACGGCGTCTGCTCGCAGCTGATGTCCGGCGGCAGCGCGGGCACCAGCTGCCGCAACCCCAACCCGAACGCCCAGGAGGCGGCGCGGGTGAACCAGCTGTTCGCGGGCGGATTCAGCCCGTCGAGCATCGAGTCCACGGTGTACGACCGGGAACTGGCGGCCGCGTAAGCGACCAGCCGGCGCCGACGGCCCGGACCGCGCGGTGGTCCGGGCCGTCAGGCCGGGTGCAGGCAGAACTCGTTGCCGTCCGGATCGGCCAAAACCACCCAGTCCACCTCGCCCTGGCCCAGGTCGATCCGCTTGGCTCCCAGCGAGACCAGCCGATCCACCTCGGTGGCCAGGTCGCTGTCCGCCGACGGCGTGAGGTCGAAGTGCAGCCGGTTCTTGCCCAGCTTCGGGGCCACCGGCGGCCCGCCCCAGGTGATCTTGGGACCGCCGTGCGGCGAGCGGATCGCGGTCTCCTGGTCCTGGTCCCAGACCAGCGGCCAGCCCAGCGCCTTGCTCCAGAAGTAGCCGACCTCCTGGGTGCCGTCGGAGGAGAGCGCGCCGAGGAACCCGCAGTCGGCCAGGAACTTGTTGCCCGCCTCGATCACGCAGAACTCGTTGCCCTCGGGGTCGGCCAGCACGATGTGGCCCTCCTCCGGGCGCTGGCCGATGTCGAGGTGCCGACCGCCCAGCTCCAGCGCCCGCGCGACCGTGGCCTGCTGGTCCTCGGTGGACTTGCTGGTCAGGTCGAAGTGGACCTGGTTCGGGCCGGGTTTCTCCGCCTCGGTCGGCAGGAACCTGATCCGGAAGCCGGTGTCGTCATCAGGCAGCAGCGCGATGCCGCCGAGGGCGTCCGGCGCGATCTCCCAGTTCAGGACGCCTGCCCAGAAGCGGGCCAGACCGGCGGGGTCCTTGGCGTCGAAGCCGAGCGCGAGCAGGGTGGCGGGCATCCGGCCACGCTAAGAGGTGCGGCAGAGGTGTGCAACGCGATTCCGAGCTGGCCCATTACCGAAATCGGCCCCCGGGGGCGTTCGCCATACCGTCCGGTCGTAGGGTTTCGAATCAGGCGGGTTGCGCTCCGACACCAATCCGTGATCTCGTTCCGGCGTCATCAACACGAGTTGAAAGAGCGGTTCGTGGTTACTCGGCGCGATGTCGCGCGGCTTGCCGGCACTTCGGAGTCGGTGGTCAGCTACGTGCTCAACGCCGGTCCCCGCAACGTCGCGCCGGCCACCCGGGACCGGGTGCTGGCCGCGATCGAGGAGCTGGGCTACCGGCCCAACGCGGTCGCCCGCTCGCTGCGCACCAACCGGACCCGGACCCTGGGCCTGCTGGTGCCGGACAACGCCAACCCGTTCTTCGCCGAGCTGGCCGCCCAGATCGCCGAGGACACCTTCGCCGCGGGGCACTCGCTGCTGCTGGCCAACTCCCGGGAGGACCCCGACCGGGAGGCCGAGCAGGTGCGCACCCTGCTGGACCGCAAGATCGACGGGTTGATGCTGATCCCCGCCTGCGCGCCCACCCAGTGCGTCGAGGACCTGGCCTCCTCCGGGGTGCGGTGCGTGCTGGTCGACCGGGAACTGCCCCGGCTGGCCGCGGGCACCGTGCTCGCCGACCACATCGGCGGCTCGCGGACGGCGGTGGAGCACCTGCTCTGGCACGGGCGGCGGCGGATCGCCTGCGTGGCCGGGCCGCACTGCGCCTCGCCCACCGACGACCGGGTGCTGGGCTGGCGGTCCGCGCTGATCGCGGCCGAGGTCGACCCGGACGAGCTGCCCTTGCTGCACACGCCTTTTGGCCGGATGTCGGCCTACACCGCGGCCACCGAGCTGCTCACCGGCCTGACCTCGGCGGAGCGCCCGGACGCCATCTTCGTCACCAGCGACGAACAGGCCGTCGGGGTGCTGCGGGCGGTGCTGGAGCTGGGCCTGCGGGTGCCGGCGGACATCGCCATCGCCTCCTTCGACGGCATCGCGGGCTCGGCCTACCCGGTGCCCGCGCTCACCACGGTCAGCCAGCCGCTGGCCGCGCTCAGCCAGACCGCGGTGAAACTCCTGCTGGACGCGGAGAACCCGGCAGGCAAACGGATCGTGCTGCCCACCTCCCTGCTGCGCCGCGGTTCCTGCGGCTGCCCTGACCCCGCCGGCGGCGGCTGCTCGGCCCCCGCGCCACCGGTTGCCATTCCCCTGCCCCACTCCGCCGAGCGCTGACAACCAGCCATCATTCTCCAAGCCCCCCAAGGAGTTCGTCCGTGCCGAGGAAATCCTCTGTCGTCGCCGCCGCGGCCGCCATCGCCCTGACCGCGGCCGCCTGCGGCCAGGAGAGCAACGGGCTGACCGTGCCCCCGTCCAGTGGTGACCCCAAGATCTGCCTGGTGATGAAGTCCCTGGCGAACGAGTTCTTCAAGAACATGAAGAAGGGCGCCGAGGACTACGTCGCGGGCCAGGGCGGCATCAAGCTGACCGCCAGCGGCATCCCGAACGAGACCGATGTGGACGGTCAGGTCGCCGAGGTCGAGAAGTGCGTCACGCAGAAGGTGGACGCGATCGTGCTCGCCCCCGCCGACTCCACCGCTCTGATCGCCTCGGTCAAGAAGGCCGTGGACGCCGGCATCAAGGTGGTCAACATCGACGTCGAGCTGGAGGCGGGCGCGCTGCGCCAGGCCAACCTGGACGTGCCCTTCGTCGGGCCGGACAACCGCGAGGGCGCCCGGCTGGCCGGGGTCGAGCTGGCCAAGGTGCTCGGCCCGCGCAGCAAGGTGATCATCCTGGAGGGCATCCCCGGCGCGGCCAACGGCGAGCTGCGGGTCAAGGGCTTCAAGGACGCCATCCAGGAGAACCAGCTGGTGCTGGTCGCCTCCCGCACCGCCAACTGGGAGACCGACCAGGCGCACTCGGTGCTCGGCGCGCTGCTCACCGCCAACGCCGACGTCAAGGGCGTGCTCGCGGCCAACGACAGCATGGCGCTGGGCGCGGTCAAGGCGATCGAGGAGGCCGGGCTCGGCGGCAAGGTGAAGGTCGCCTCCTTCGACAACATCCCGGCGATCAAGCCGTTGCTGCAGAACGGTTCCGTGGTGGCCACCGTGGAGCAGCACGCCACCTCGCAGGCCGCCCGCGGCATCGACCAGGCCATCCGCATGGTCAAGGGCGAGAAGGTCACCGGCTGGCAGAAGACCCCGGTCGAGGTCAAGACCAAGTCCGCCGCGGGCTGAGGCGGACCGGGTGCTCGTGCGGGAACCGCTGCTGCGCCTGTCCGGCCTCGGCAAACGCTACCCCGGGGTGATCGCGCTGGCCGGGGTCGACCTCGAGGTCGCGCCGGGTGAGATCCACGCCCTGGTGGGGGAGAACGGCGCGGGCAAGTCCACCGTGGTCCGGTGCCTCTCCGGCATGGACCAGCCGGACGAGGGCGAGATGACCTTCGACGGCGCCCCGCACGCCCCGGCAGGCCCGGCCGACGCGCTGCGCGCCGGGATCAGGGTGGTGCACCAGGAACTGGCGCTGCTGCCCGAGCTGTCGGTCGCGGAGAACCTGTTCTTCGAGCACCTTCCCCGGCGATTCGGCCTGGTGGACAAGAAGAAGATCCGCCAGGACGCGGTCGAGCTGCTGGCGCGGGTCGGCCTCGCGGTCGACCCGCGCACCCCGGTCGGCCGCCTCGGCCTGGCCGCCAGGCAGCTGGTGGAGATCGCCCGCGCGCTGACCGCGGAGAGCAGGCTGCTGGTGCTGGACGAGCCCACCGCGGCGCTCACCGGCGCGGAGTCCGCCCGGCTGCTGGCCATCCTGCGCGAGCTGGCCGCGGCGGGCACCGCGATCGTGTTCATCTCCCACCACCTGGCCGAGGTGCTGGCCATCGCGGACCGGATCACCGTGCTGCGCAACGGCAAGAGCGTGGCCAGCCAGCTCGCCGCCGGGACCGCGGCGGCCGACCTGGTGCGCCTGATGGTGGGCCGGGACCTGGACCAGGAGTTCCCGGCCCGCGCGGAGGCCGCCCGCGCGCCCGGCGCGGAGCTGCTGCGCGCGGAGTCGCTGCGGGTCTACGGCGGCACCGGGGAGCTGGACCTGGTGGTGCACGCCGGTGAGGTGGTCGGGCTGGCCGGGCTGGTCGGCTCCGGCCGCACCGAGGCGGTCCGCGCGCTCTACGGCGCCGACCGCCGCGCCGGTGGCCGGGTGCTGGTCTGCGGCAAGCCGATCCCGAACGGCCGGCCGGTCCGCTCCGTCCACAATGGACTCGGCATGCTGGCCGAGGACCGCAAGGACCAGGGCCTGCTGCTGGACATGACGGTGGCCGCGAACACCTCGCTGGCCGCGCTGCCGCTGGTCTCGCACTGGGGGCTGCGCAACCGGAAGCTGGAGGACGAGGTGGCCGCCACCCTCGTCGGCCGGCTCGGCGTGCGCACCTCCGGTGTGCGGCAGGCGGTGCGCGCACTCTCCGGCGGCAACCAGCAGAAGGTCCTCTTAGGACGGTGGTTGCTGGCCGACCCGGGCGTGCTCATCGTGGACGAACCCACCAGGGGCGTGGACGTGGGCGCCCGCTACGAGATCCACCGGCTGCTGCTGGAGCTCGCCGACGGCGGCAAGGGCGTGCTGGTGGTCTCCTCCGACCTGCCCGAGCTGATGGGCATCTGCGACCGGATCCTGGTGCTCTCCCGCGGCCGCCTGGCCGGTGAGCTGACCCGCGCGGAGTTCGACGCGGAGAAGATCCTGGCCCTGGCCTACTCGGGCTACCTGACCACCACCGACGAAGAGGACGGGCCGAGTCGATGACCGACCTGCTGACCACGGAGGCGCCCGCGCCGCCCCGATCGCGCAACCGGGTGCTGGGCCAGGTGCTCGGCGAGGCCGGGATCGGCGTGGCGCTGCTGCTGCTGGTCGTGGTGTTCCTGGTCTTCGCCCCGCAGTTCGGCACCGGTCAGAACATCCGCAACATCATGACCCAGATCACCCTCAACACCATCCTCGCCGTCGGCATGACCTTCGTGGTGCTGGTCGGCGGCATCGACCTGTCGGTCGGCTCGGTGCTGGCGCTGTGCGCGGTGGTCTCCGGCAGCCTGATGACCTGGGACGCGATCAGTCCCGGCACCGGGCTGCTGCTGGGTGTGCTGGCCGCGGTGCTGGTCGGCGCGCTGTGCGGACTGGTCAACGGCGCCGTCACCGAACGCTGGAAGGTGCCTGCCTTCATCGTCACCCTGGGCATGCTCTACGTGGCCCGCGGCGCGGCCCAGGAGTACACCGGTGCGCAGACCATCTACAACCTGCCGCGCGAGCTGACCCTGTTCGGCACCGCCACCTTCCTCGGCCTGCCCGCGGTGTTCGTGGTGGCGCTGGCGCTGGTCGCATTGGGCTGGTTCGTGTTGAGCCGCACCGTCTACGGGCGGCTGGTGTACGCGGTGGGCACCAACGAGGAGGCGGTCCGGCTGGCCGGGCACCGCACCGGGTGGGTCAAGGTCAGCGTGTTCGTCATCGCCGGGGTCTGCGTGGGCATCGCCGCGGTGGTCTACATGGCCAGGCTCAACATCGCCAGCCCGATCCTGGGCAGCGGCTACGAGCTCAACGCGATCGCCGCGGTGGTCATCGGCGGGGCCAGCCTCACCGGCGGTCGCGGCTCGATGATCGGCACCCTGCTGGGCGCCTGCCTGCTCGGCGTGCTCAGCAACGGCCTGATCCTGCTGGGCGTCTCCGACTTCCAGCGCACCATGATCACCGGCGGGGTGATCATCGTCGCGGTGGTGCTGGACGCCTACCGCCGCCGGTTCGCCACTCGTCTCAACTCCGTGATGTGAGATCAGTAGGCTCCCGGGTCCGCCAAGGCAACCTCACGGCAACCTGGAGCGTATTTCACGGTGGTGAACGAATACGAACGGTCCACGACCGCGCTGGCAGACCGCCCCCAGACCACCTCGGGGGCGGTTTTCGCGACCCGGCTGCGCGGCTGGCTGACCGCCGAACCGGTGCTGGCCAGCGCCTTCGCCCTGGTTGTCGCGATGGTGATGACCTGGCCGACGCTGGCCGGGCTGAGCACCACCATCCCGCAGGACACCGCCGACCCGCTGCTGCAGGCCTGGCAGGTCGCCTGGAACGGCCACGCGCTGCTCACCGACCCCGGCAACCTGTGGCAGACCAACGCGTTCTTCCCGGCCAAGGACGCGCTGGCCTTCAGCGACAGCCTGCTCGGCTACGCCCCGGCGGGCCTGATCGGCGAGGGCCCGGAAGCCGCGCTGGTCCGGTACAACCTGCTGTACATCTTCGCCTACGCGCTGGCCTGCGCGGGCGGGTACGCGCTGGCCAGGCAGCTGGGCGCGAGCTGGCAGGGCGCCGCGGTGGCGGGTTTCGCCTTCGCCTTCGCGCCGTGGCGGCTGGCGCACGGCGGCCACCTGAACATCCTGTCCACCGGCGGCATCGTGCTGGCCCTGGCGATGCTGGCCCGCGGCCACGGTTTCAGCCTGCGCGAGGGCTACCAGCCCGATCGTGCCCGCCCCGGCTGGGCACTGGCCGGCTGGCTGGTCGCGGCCTGGCAGCTGACCCTGGGCTTCGGCGTCGGCCTGCCCTTCGCCTACGTGCTGGCCGGCGTGGTCCTGGTCGCCGCGATCCGCTGGTTCACCACCGGCCGCCCGCCCTTCCCCCGCCGCCTGCTCGGCGCGGACCTGGCAGGCGGCCTGGCCTTCGCCGCGGTCTCGGTCCTGATGGGCCTGCCCTACCTGCGGGTCCTGGCGGCCAACCCGGACGCCCGCCGCAGCCTGTGGGACGTCGACGTGCACAGCCCACCCTGGTACGGCTTCTTCCTGGCCCCCGGTGAGTCCGCGATCTGGGGCGAGGTCAGCGAACGCGGCCGCGCCGACCTGGCCGCCCCCGCCGAGATGACCCTGCTGGTCGGCATCGTGCTGATCACCCTGGCCGTCTTCGGGTTGCTGGTCTCGGCCTGGTCCCGCAAGGTCCGCTGCTGGCTCGCCGTGGGCACCGCGGTCTCGGTGGTGCTCGCCTTGGGCACCAAGGTCATCGGCGACGGCGAGTACACGTATCTGCTGCTCTACCACTACCTCCCGGCCTGGGACGCCATCCGCACCCCCAGCCGCCTGGTGCTGTGGACCACCCTGCTGCTCGGCCTGCTCGCCGCCGGCGGCATCACCCACCTCGCCGAACGTGCCGCCCAGACCCGGCGCTCCCGGCCGCTGCTCGCTGTGGCCCTGGTGCTGCCCGCCCTGCTGGTGCTGGGCGAAGGCGCCAACCGCACCGCCCACCCCGAGGTGCCTGCCGCCCCCGTCGCGATGAGCACGCTGCGTTCCCCGGCGTTGATCCTGCCCTCGGAGCAGATCGAGGACCAGCAGACCATGTTCTTCTCCACCGACGGCTTCCCGGTGCTGGCCAACGGCGGCAGCGGTTTCCTGCCCAGGATCACCGACGAAATGCGCAAGAAGACCAAGAACTTCCCGGACCGGGAGAGCGTCGCGCACCTGCGGCAGCTGGGGGTGCGCACGGTGGTGGTGCACAACCGGCCACGCAACAACCCGGCGTTCCGGCGGGCCCAGTCCGCGGAGCTGGGGGAGCTGAACGTGACCGTGAAACGGGTGCACGACGACGCTTACGTCTTCTCGCTGGACTGACTCTAGGATGAGCCCTTCACGCCAGGGGGCATGATGACTGAGCAGGTTCCGCCGAGCTCGAACACGGTCAACGGACCGGTGGCCGGCAACTCGGTGCAGGCCGGGATGATCCAGGGCGGCGTGCACTTCTACCTGAACCAGCCCGCGCCGGAGCCGCCGCTCCCACCGCTCCCACCGCTGCCGCTGATCCAGGCGCCCGCGGTCCCACCGGTGCGCCAGGGGCCGCGCAAACGGGTCCTGGTCGCGAAGTTCCTCGGCCGCTGGCTCTGGGCGCTGCTGCCGCTGGTACTGATCAGCGGGGCCGTGGCTGGACTCGGCAACCTGCTGGCCGGGCCGGGCCCGCTGCCGCCGCGGCTGCTGGCCGACCTCGTCGTGCTGCCGGTCGCCGGACTGGTGCTCTGGGTGTGGTCGATGGCCGCCGAACGCCGCTTCCGCGACCTGCTCACGCTGAGCCTGGACAAGCTCACGCCCCAGCGCGTGGCCGGCCTGACCGACCGTCAGCTGACCGTGTTCGCGGTGTGCGCCGCGGTGTTCTGCGTCGCGGGCTTCGTCCAGGAGATGCTGCCGCCCGATCCGCTCCGCACGCGCACCGACGGGCACGTGGCGGTGGTGTTCCTGGCGGTGCTCGCCCTGCTGGCCTTCCGGCAGCTCCGGCACCGGAAAAAGTGCGCGCCGGAGCACACCCGGTTGCCTGAATAGCGTTTATCCGGTTAAGGTCATCCCCGTGACTGCCGGGTCGGCCTTGAGCCACTACCGAGTTGGGTTCCCGGCCTCCGCGTGAGGCCAGGGTGGGCCAGAGGCCCGCCGCCCAGTTGTTCCTTTCCTGACGGTGTCCTCTCCCGTCACTTTCGCGCGCCACCAGCTCGCTGAGCTGCGCTGACGCTCGCCTGCTCCCGCACGTGCCAGTAGCGCCGACGGCTGCGCTGACCGCTGCGCGCATTCCGTACCACCCGCCGCGCTGACGGCTGCCCTTTTCCTTTCCGCTCGTCATCACGAGCGGTGCTCAGTCATGCCCGAAGAATGGAGACAAATGGATTTCAACAAGCAGGTCATCGAGGAGTTCCGGGCCAACAACGGTCGCGTCGGCGGCTATTTCGAGGGTTCCCGGCTGCTGCTCATCACCACCACCGGCGCCCGCAGCGGGCAGCCGCACACCAACCCGGTCGGCTACTACCCGGACGGCGACGGCCGCACCATGATCATCGGCAGTGCCGGTGGCTCGCCCAAGCACCCGGACTGGTTCCACAACCTGGTGGCCAACCCGCTGCTGACGGTCGAGGACGGCGTGTTCACCTACGAGGCCAAGGCCACCGTGCTCACCGGGGAGGCCCGTGACCAGGCGTTCGTCCGCGCGGTGGAAGCCGACGCCGGCTGGGCCGAGTACCAGGCCAAGACCACCAGGGTGATCCCGGTGGTCATCCTGGAGGCCGTCTCCGGGGGGCCGCCGAACGCCAAGTCCCCCGGTGAGGCGCTCAAGCTGGTGCACAACGCGTTCCGGCGGGAGCTGGAGCTGATCCGGACCGAGTTCGCCAAGTCCGGACGGACGCTCGGCGTGCAGCTGCGGATCAACTGCCTGACGCTGTGCGCGGGACTGCACAACCACCACACCGGCGAGGACATGGCGATCTTCCCGTTCCTCACCGACAAGTTCCCCGAGTTCGCGCCCACCATCGAACGGCTGCGCGCCGAGCACGTCCGGATCGAGCAGCTGACCACCGAGCTGCGTGCGGCCCTGGACAACCAGGACGCCGACCCCGCGGTGGTCCTGGCCGAGGTCGAGCGCCTCACCGACGAGCTCGAACGCCACCTCGACTACGAGGAGGCCCAGCTCATCCCGGTGCTGGAAGCCGCCATGTCATGACCCGCGGCGGTCAGACCGCGGTGGGGCCGCCGGGGCGGGTGGTGCGATCTGCCACGACCGTGCGGCCCACCGTGGCGGCCTCCTCGTCGGTGTACCGGCGGAAGCCCTCGGCGGTGACCACCGCGACCACCGGGAAGATGCCGCGGGTCAGGTCGGGGCCGCCGGTGGCGGTGTCCTCGTCGGCGGCGTCGTAGAGCGCCTCCACACAGGCCCGCACCGCCTGCTGCTCGGACAGGCCCGGCCGGAACAGCTTCTTCAGCGCGCTGTTGGCGAACACCGAGCCCGAGCCGACCGCGGCGTAGGTGGTCTCCTCGGTGCGGCCGCCGATCACCTCGTAGGTGAAGATCCGCCCGATGCCCCTGGTCACGTCGAACCCCGCGTACAGCGGCACCACCGCCAGCCCCTGCTGGGCCAGCCCGAAGTTGCCCTTGACCATGGAGTTCAGCTGGTTGGCCTTGCCCTCCAGGGTCAGCGAGACACCCTCGATCTTCTCGTAGTGCTCCAGCTCGACCTGGAACAGCCGGACCAGCTCGACCGCGATGCCCACGGTGCCCGCGAAGGCGACCACCGAGTGCTCGTCGGCCTGCCGGACCTTCTCCAGGTCGCGCTGCGCGATCAGGTGGCCCGCGGTCGCCCTGCGGTCACCGGCCATCACCACGCCACCGTCGAAGACCGCCGCCAGCACCGTGGTGCCGTGCGGGGCGCTGACCGCCGTGCGCGGCACCTGGTGCCAGGGCAGCAGGTGCGGTGCCTCGGTCGACAGGTGGCGGAGGAACGAGGAGTCGGCCATGTCGATCAGCTAAGCGCACGGCGGCCTACCTGGACAAGCGGGCTAGGCGGTTGGCCGGAAGAACCCGACAAGCGGGCTAGGCGGTTGGCCGGAAGAACCCCAGGAACGGCATGCCGACATTGGTGGTGCGCAGCGGGGTCAGCCGCACCGGGTCACCGGCCTCGATCATCCGGCCCCGGTCCACGTACATCGCCACGTGCCCCTGCCACACGATCAGGTCGCCGGGCCGCAGGTCCGTGCGGTCCACCGGCTGTCCCACCGCCTGGTCGGTGGAGTGCCGGGGCAGCGCCACCCCAGCCTGCCGGTAGGCCCAGCTGGTCAGCCCGGAGCAGTCGAAGCTCTCACCCGGCTTCACCGCGCCCCACTCGTACGGCAGCCCGAGCTGGCTCAGCGCCGCGTGCACCGCGGTGGCCGCCCGCTCCGAGGGCGCCCGGCCGCCGAAGACCGCGGGCGCGGGCAGGCCGCCGTTGGCGACCAGCAGCTCCCGCCAGGTCAGCCGGTCCACCCTGCCGGTCACCGGCAGGGCCCGGTCGGCCTGGAACCCGCGCACCGCGGCGGTGGTGCCGGGCCCGTAGGCCGGGTTCTTCGGGGACAGCCGCGCGCCGACCGCCTTGGTCAGCAGGGTCTTGAGCTGGCGCACCGACTCGGCGTCCCTGCTGCCGGTCCGCAGCGTGGGCAGGGCGGCGGCGACCCGGTCCATCCGCTGCCGCAGCTGGGCCTCGGCCAACCGTTCGGTCAACTGGGGCAGGCCCGCGCACAGCTCGGCCCGGCGGCGCAGGTGCTCCCGCTGTAGCCGGTCCGCGGAGGCGGCCACCACCCCGGTCCAGCCGCGCGCGACCCCGGCGAGCGCCGGGTCGGGCTGCGGCTCGGCGCACAGCTGCTCGACACCGGTGAGCACGGTCCGCGCGGCCTTGAGGTCACCGGCGCGCACGCTCTGGTCGAACCTGGTCAGCGCGGCCTCCACCGCGGCCAGGCGGCGCTGGGTCTCGGCGACCCTGGCCAGCGCCTCGGTCGCGACCACCTGGGTGGCCGGCCGGGCGGCGGGGGAGAGGACGGGCGGTGCGGCGGGAGGGTCCAGGGCTTCGTCGGCGGGCGCGGCCGAAGCCACGGCGGGCGCCGACACGAGCGTGGCCACTCCGAAGGTCAACAGGGCGAGACGCGCCCCGGCTCGGCCAGACGGCATTCGGTGATCTCCCCGGTGTGCTCGTCGTGATTGGTGTTCGCTGTGCGTGGCCAGGGTTAGCACAGCCCGCCGCCGGGTGCCGGGCGCACTCCGCCTGCCCGCCACCGGATTCATCCGTTCGCGGCAGCGGAGTCCACTGTGGACCCTGATCGGTGGTTGCGCCGGAAACTTGGTCACGCAGCGAGTTCGTTCATCAGTCCGAGGTGGACAGTCCACAAGCCACGGTAACCGGACAAGGGGAACGCGTTACCCGTTAGGGGTTCTCCGGGAGAGGTCTGGTTTAGCAGCCCTGATGATCGTGCCGGCGCGCTGTCCGTGGCGCCGCAAGCGTACGGGAGGTTCTCGGTGGCTAGTGGTGAGGGCCGGCGGCACAGACGCTGGCGGAGCAGGGTGGCGGCGGGGATCACCCCGGCACTGATGGTGGGCGGTCTGACCATCGCCGGTGGCGGTGTCGCCCCGCCCGCGGCACAGGCACAGCCACCGGTCTGTCCAGCAGGCACCACCGCGGTGCCGATCACCTGGGGCGCCAACGGCGCGGTGAAGTGGCCGCGCAACTCCACCAGCGCCTCGGCCACCAATATCGCGGGCTCCGGCCTGGACCTCAACATCTCCCTCAGCGACCCGGCCAACCGCAACGGCGACGACTCGAACCCGTTGCAGGACACCGGTGAGGCCAACTCCGGCGGCAGCCTGTTCGGCTGGGACCCGCGCACCTACACCGAGACCGACGGCGCCTTCGGGCCCGGCTTCCTCACCATCGAGATGAACAGCCTCAACGTCGGCGACACCATGACGTTCCGGTTCAAGTTCTCGCACCCGGTGCTGCTGCCCAACTTCTCCGTCGGCGACATCGACTACGCGGGCCTGGGCGCCTCCCCGGCCGAGGAGCCGTGGAACTCCTTCCAGGACCAGATCCTGTTCACCGCCAACCGCCAGGGCCTGCCGGTCGGCGTCACGCTGACCCCGCTCGGCGGGCCCCGCCCGGTGATCACCGGCGGCACCGCGGTCGGCGGCCCCTACCAGCTCAACACCATCGGCGACGTCAACCCGGACGACCCGGCGGGCACGCTGCGCGGCCGGACCAACGAGCCGGTCACCGAGTTCGTGCTGGCCTACTCCAACGGCCCCGACGACGAAGCCGCCGAAGCGGGTCCCAGCTACCCGCCGCCGATCCCGCCGCTGACCGCGCCGGCCAACTCGGTCTCCGACAGCCACGCGGTGCGGCTCAACTTCTTCACCACCTGCCTGGGCACCGGCAGCATCGGCGACACCCTCTACACCGACATCGACGGCGACGGCAAGCAGGACCCCGGCGAACCCGGGATCGCCGGGGTCAAGGTGCAACTCCTTGACCCGCAAGGCAATGTGGTGCAGACCGCGACCACGGACGCCAACGGCAAGTACCTGTTCGAGCAGCTGCCCGCCTTCGACTGGACCGTGCGGGTCGACCCGGCCACGTTGCCCGCCGGGTACACCCAGACCGGGGATCCCGATGCCACCAAGGACAACAAGACCCTGGTGAAGCTCAGCGCCGGTCAGGACGTGCTGACCGCGGATTTTGGCTACCGCCCGCCGCTGGGCACGGTCTCCGGCACGGTGTTCAGCGACCGCAACGACAACGGCGCGCTGAACAACCCCGATGACGGCGGGATCGCCGGGGTCACGGTGACCCTCACCGGTCAGGACCTGGCCGGGAACCCGGTCAGCCTGACCACGACCACCGGCGCGGACGGCAAGTACTCCTTCCCGAACGTGCCCGCAGGCACCTACCAGGTGAAGGAGACCCAGCCACCGGGCTACAACGACGGCAAGGACACCCCGGGCACAAACGCCGCCGCGGCCGGGAACGACGCCTTCACGGTCACGCTGCCACCGGGCGGATCCAGTCCTGGCAACAACTTCGCCGAGCTGCCCACGGGCAGCCTGGCCGGTCAGGTGTACGTGGACGCCAACAACAACGGCGTGCGCGACACCGGCGAGGCCCCGATCCCCGGCACCACGGTCAAGCTCACCGGCACCGATGACGCGGGCAACCCGGTCAACCTGACCACGACCACCGCCGCCGACGGCAGTTACACCTTCGGCCGGCTCCGGCCCGGCAGCTACACGGTCACCGAGACCCAGCCGGCGGGCTACCTCGACGGCAAGGACAAGGCGGGTTCCGCTCGCGGCGAGCTCGGCGACGACACCGTCACCGGGGTCACCCTCGGCCTCGGCCAGGCGGCCACCGGCTACGACTTCGGCGAACTGCCGCCTGCCGGGATCTCCGGCAAGGTGGTGGAGGACGACGGCACGCCGATCCCCGGTGTGACGATCACGTTGACCGGCACCGACGCCGACGGCAAACCGGTGAACAAGACCACAACGTCCACTTCGGACGGTTCCTGGTCGTTCCCGAACCTGCCGCCGGGCAACTACAACGTGACCGAGACCCAGCCGCCCGGCTTCGGTGACGGCCCGGACACCCCCGGCCCGGCCGGTGGTTCGGCCACCCCGCCGGACACCATCAGCGGCATCACCC
Organism: Crossiella sp. SN42; assembly: GCF_023897065.1. GTDB lineage: Bacteria > Actinomycetota > Actinomycetes > Mycobacteriales > Pseudonocardiaceae > Crossiella. The sequence goes on along the minus strand of NZ_JAMHIV010000002.1, from coordinate 151,320 downwards.
TCGACCCCGGCGAGAACGCGCCCGGCAACGTCTTCACCGAGCAGCGGTCCTCGATCGCGGGCCAGGTCTACGCCGATGCCAACAACAACGGCGTGCGCGATGCCGGTGAAGCGCCGATCCCCGGCGCCACCGTGACGTTGACCGGCACGGACGCCAACGGCCAGCCGGTCAGCAAGACCGCCACCACCGACGCCGAAGGCAAGTACGTCTTCGACCGGCTGCTCTCCGGCGGCTACACGGTGACCGAGACCCAGCCGCCGGACTACCTGGACGGCAAGGACAAGGCGGGCAGCGCGGGCGGCCTGGCCGGCAACGACACCGTCGCCGCGATCCTGCTGCCCGGCGGCACCGCGGCCACCGGCTACGACTTCGGCGAGCTGGTCCCGGCCGGGATCTCCGGCAAGGTCACCGAGGACGACGGCACCCCGATCCCGGGCGTGACGATCACGTTGACCGGCACCGACGCCAGTGGCAACCCGGTCAACAAGACCACCACGACGAAACCGGACGGCACCTGGTCGTTCCCGAACCTGCCTCCTGGCACCTACACGGTGACCGAGACGCAGCCGCCCGGATTTGGCGACGGGCCGGACACCCCAGGTTCCGCCGGTGGCACGGTGATGCTGCCGGACACCATCAGCGGCATCACGCTGACACCGGGCCAGAGCGGTACCGAGTACGTGTTCAAGGAAACCAGGGCCATGATCGGTGGCCACGTCTACGTCGATGCCAACAACAACGGCATCATGGACAGCGGTGAGACCGGGATCGACGGTGCCACGGTCACGTTGACCGGCACCGACGCCAACGGCCAGCCGGTGAGCAAGACGGTGACCACCGCGAACGGTGGCTCCTACGAGTTCACCAAGCTGTTGTCCGGCAACTACACCGTGACCGAGACCCAGCCGGGCGACTACCTCGACGGCAAGGACAAGGCCGGTAACGCCGGTGGCACGGTCAGCAACGACAAGGTGGCCGGCATCAACCTGCCCGCGGGCAGCGCGGCCATGGGCTACGACTTCGGCGAACTGCCCCCGGCCGGGATCTCCGGCAAGGTCGTGGAGGACGACGGCACCCCGATCCCGGATGTGACGATCACGTTGACCGACAAGGACGGCAACAAGACCACCGCCACGACGAAGGAAGACGGCACCTGGTCGTTCCCGAACCTGCCGCCCGGCACCTACACGGTGACCGAGACGCAGCCGCCGGGCTTCGGCGACGGCCCGGACACCCCCGGTTCCGCCGGTGGCACCCCGCAGCTGCCGGACACCTTCAGCGGCATCACGCTGACGCCCGGCCAGAGCGGCACCGGGTACACCTTCACCGAGAAGCGGTCCTCGCTCGCGGGCACGGTGTACGTGGACACCAACAACAACGGGGTCCAGGACGCCGGTGAACCCGGCATCCCCGGTGCCACGGTGACCCTCACCGGCACCGACGCCGCCGGGAAGCCGGTGGCCATGAACGTGGTCACCGACGCCAAGGGCGACTACCTGTTCGACCGGCTGCTCGGTGGCGACTACACCGTCACCGAGACCCAGCCCGCGGACTACGCCGACGGCAAGGACGCGGTCGGTTCCGCGGGCGGCACGCTGGCCCCGCCGGACTCGGTCAAGCTGACGCTGCCTGCGGGCACCGCGGCCACCGGGTACGACTTCGGCGAGGTCGGGGCCGCGATCACCGGCACCGTGTGGGTGGACACCGACGGCGACGGCGTGCTGGACCCGGCCGAGGCCAAGCGCCTGTCCGGGGTGGAGATCGTGTTGCTGGACAAGGACGGGAAGGAGGTCGGCAAGACCAGCACCGACGCCGCCGGCAACTACGCCTTCCCCGGTCTGCCGCCCGGTGACTACACCGTGCGGGAGAACCAGCCGGGTGGCTACGGCACCACCACCCCGGACGAGGTGAAGGTGACCGTGCCCGCGGGTGGCACCGGCAAGGCGGACTTCGGCGAGCAGCTCGGCTCGATCGGTGACTTCGTCTGGGCGGACACCAACGCCGACGGCGTGCAGGACGCGGGTGAGCCCGGGGTGGCCGGGGTGACCGTGGTCCTCTACGACGACAAGGGCGCCGAGGTGGCCAAGACCACCACCGGGGCCGACGGCAAGTACCGGTTCACCGATGTCCCGGCGGGCAGCTACCAGGTCGGCTTCCAGCTGCCCGGTGGCAAGGCGTTCACGCCCGCGGGCAAGGGCACCGACGCCACCGGGTCCGACCCGGACATCGTGACCGGCCGCACCCCGGCGATCGCGATCACGGTGGCGGACGGCAAGATCACCCAACGGTCCGATGTGGACGCTGGTCTGGTGGCGGCCAAGGCGGACCTCGCGGTGGAGCTGACCGTGGACCGGCCGACCGCCAACACCGGCGAGAAGGTCACCTACACCGGCGTGGTCAGCAACACCGGCAACACCCCGGTGCAGGGCCAGGAGTACCGGCAGACCGTGCCGCCCGGCCTGACCATCACCTCGGTGACCGGCGACGGCTGGACGTGCTCGGTCAACGGCCAAGAGGTCGTGTGCACCCGGCCGGACGTGCTGCTGCCCGGCGGCAAGACCCCGCCGGTGACGGTGGTGACCGCCGCGAAGACCCCAGGGGCCTCGCTGGTGAGCACCGCGACCACCAAACCCCTTGACGGGCAGGTGGAAACCACGTTGACCAACAACACCGACACTGTCGACCTCACCGTGAACGCGGGTAAGCCGGACCCCGGCAAGCTGGCCGGCCCGGGCAAGCTGGCCGACACCGGTGAGGAGACCGGGCCGCTGGTCGCCTGGGGCCTGCTGCTCCTGTTGGGCGGCAGCGGGCTGGTGGCCACGACCTTCCGGAAACGGAGGCGCCGCAGCTGATCTGACCGAGTGACCAACCGGGCCGGTGTCCACAGTGGACACCGGCCCGGTGGCGTCAGTGCTGGACCGCGGTGAGCACGATGCCGTTCTTGGCCAGCCAGCGCCCGGTGAACCCGGTCAGCGGTTTCCCGGCCACGATGGGGCCGGGCACCAGCAGGGTGGCGGTGAAGGAGCCGTCGACGGAGATGGCCAGCCGGGCCTCCTCGAAACCGAGCATCTTGCGGGCGTGCGGGTACCAGGCCTTGTAGACAGACTCCTTGGCGCTGAACAGCAACCGGTCCCAGCACACCGAGGCGTCCGCGCCGAGCGCGCGCAGCATGGCCCGCTCCTCGGGCAGCGACACCGCCTCCAGCACGCCCTCCGGCAGCGGCTCGTTCGGCTCGGCGTCGATGCCCAGGCTGAGCGCGTCGGTGTCCCTGGCCACCGCGGCCGCCCGGTACCGGTTGCAGTGCGTGATGCTGCCGACGAACCCGGCGGGCCACTGCGGGGCGCCGCGCTCATCCGGCAGGATCGGCGCCGGCTCGACGCCGAGGAAGCCCAGCGCCTGCCGGGCGCACCAGCGGGCGGTGCTGAACTCGGCCTGCCGCTTGGGCACCGACTTGGCGATCAGCGCCAGCTCGGCCGGGAACAGGTCCACAGTGGACCGATCGGCGCTGGTCTCGACGGTGACGACCGGGGCTGGCAGCAGCTGGGCGATCACGGGTTCTCCTCCGCTGGCAGGATCTGGCGGAGCGGGCCGCGCGGCAGGCCGCCGTACATCTTCCGCTCCCTGGGGTAGCCGATCGAGACCTCCTCGAACCGCACCCCGTCGTAGTGCGTGGTGCGCGGGATGTGCAGGTGCCCGTACACCGCGGCGACCGTGCGGTAGCGGCGGTGCCAGTCCGCGGTGCGCTCGGTGCCGCACCACAGCGCGAACTCCGGGTAGCGCAGCACGAACGTGGGGTCGCGCACCAGCGGCCAGTGGTTGACCAGCACCAGCGGCACCGAGGGGTCGTGCGCGTCCAGGCGGCGTTGGGTGATGGTCAGCCGGGACCGGCACCAGGCGTCCCGGCTGGGATAAGGGTTGGGGTGCAACAGGAACTCGTCGCTGCACACCACCCCGGCGGCGTGCGCCTTGGCCAGTGCGGCGGCCTTGTCGTCGGCCGGGTCGGTGCGGAAGGTGTAGTCGTAGAGCAGGAACAGTGGCGCGATCGCCACCGGCCCGCCCGCGCCCCGCCACACCGGGAACTCGTCCTCCGGTGTGTGCACGCCCAGCTCGCGGCACAGCTCGACCAGCCGCCGGTAGCGCTGGTCCCCGCGCAGCTGCACCGGATCCTCCTTCGGCGTCCACAGCTCGTGGTTGCCGGGCACCCAGATCACCGTGTCGAACCGCCGCGCCAGCAGGGACAGCGTCCACTCGATGTCGGCGAAGAGCTCGCCCACGTCACCGGCCACGATCAGCCAGTCGCCGGGATGGGTGGGGTGCACCAGCTCCTCGACCAGCTTCCGGTTCTCCGGGTAGGCGACGTGCAGGTCGCTGACGGCGAGCAGTCTCGGTTCTCCAGAAGCCACACGTGCACTATAAAGGCGAGCGGTTCATCAGAAATCCAATTTAGAAAAGTTCTTTGTGAGTTGGCTCTCGGGACTTGGCAAGTCATTGTTTCCATGGTTGTCTTGGTTCGGCGAGTCAGCCGGAAACATCGCTGAAACATCGCCGGACTGGGGTGCCTGCTTCCGCCCCTACCGCGTCTTGACGTGCAGGGATGCCCGTAGGTGCCGGTCACCGCCGACTAATTGGGCAACCATCTGAACCGCACCCCGACCGCCCCCGGCAAAATTAGGGGTTGAGGGTAGGGGTGACCGCCGGGATAACGTCGCCAAAAGTCGCGAGATTTTTGTGTCGGTAATGGCGATGACGGGCGGGCTGGGGCACCTATGTCGGACAACACCACTGTTGCGGGCCGGGAGATCGCGGTCATCGGGCTGTCCTGCCGGCTACCCGGCGCGGCGAACCCGGCCGAGTTCTGGCGGTTGCTCACCGAGGGTCGCAGCGCGATCACCGAAGTGCCCTCGGACCGGTGGGACGCCAACAAGTTCTTCGACGCGGATCCCTCCACTCCCGGCCGGATGAACACCCGCTGGGGCGGGTTCCTGGACCGGGTGGACGGTTTTGACCCCGGCTTCTTCGGCATCTCCCCGCGCGAGGCCGCCGCGATGGACCCGCAGCAGCGGCTCATGCTGGAGCTGGGCTGGGAGGCCTTCGAGCACGCCGGACTGCTCCCCGAGCGGCTGGCCGGCAGCCGCACCGGGGTGTTCGTGGGCACCATCTGGGACGACTACGCCACCCTGGTCTACCGCGGCGGCCCGGAAGCGATCACCCAGCACACCGTCACCGGCCTGCACCGCGGCATCATCGCCAACCGGCTCTCCTACGCGCTCGGCCTGCACGGCCCGAGCCTCGCGGTCGACTCCGCCCAGTCCTCCGCCCTGGTCGCCGTGCACCTGGCCTGCGAAAGCCTGCGCCGCGGCGAGTCCACCCTGGCGCTGGCCGGTGGGGTGAACCTGAACCTGGTGCCGGAGACCACCATGGCCACCGCGAAGTTCGGCGGCCAGTCCCCGGACGGCCGCTGCCACACCTTCGACGCCCGCGCCAACGGCTACGTGCGCGGCGAGGGTGGCGGCTTCGTGCTGCTGAAGCCGCTGGCCGCCGCGCTCGCCGACGGCGACCAGGTGCTCGCGGTGATCAAGGGCGGCGCGGTCAACAACGACGGCGAGTCCGCGGCGCTCACCACCCCCAACGGCCTTGCCCAGCAAGAGGTTCTGCGCCTGGCCTACCGGGACGCCGGGGTGGATCCGGCGCAGGTCCAGTACGTCGAACTGCACGGCACCGGCACCAAGGTCGGCGACCCCATCGAGGCCGGCGCGCTGGGCGCGGTGCTCGGCGCGGACCGCGCGGAGCCGCTGCGGGTCGGTTCGGCCAAGACGAACGTCGGGCACCTGGAGGGCGCGGCCGGGATCGTCGGGCTGATCAAGACGGTGCTGGCCATCCGGCATCGGCAGCTGCCGCCCAGCCTGAACTTCGAGACGCCGAACCCGGAGATCGCTTTTGACGAGCTGAAGCTGCGGGTGCAGGCCGAGCTGGGGGAGTGGCGGGACGCGCCGGTGCTGGCCGGGGTGTCCTCCTTCGGCATCGGCGGCACCAACTGCCACCTGGTGCTTGCGGAACCACCGGTCGCCCAGGCGCTGGCGGTCGGAGCCGAGCCTGCCGTCGCGATGCGCCCGGTGCCGTCCGCGCTGGTGCCCTGGGCTCTGTCCGGTCGTACCCCGGAGGCCCTTGCCGGGCAGGCGGATCGACTTCTGTCCTTTGTGGACAATGCGGAAATCGATGTCCGTGCGGTGGCCGGTGCGCTGGCCGGGACGCGGACCGCGTTCGAGCAGCGGGCCGTGGTGGTCGCCGGGGACAGCGCCGGATTCCGGGCGGCACTGGCCGGTTTCGCCAAGGACGGGGTGGCCGCCGGGCTGGTGCGCGGCACGGTCGCCGAGGGCGGGCTCGCGTTCCTGTTCTCCGGGCAGGGATCGCAGCGGCTGGGCATGGGCCGGGAGCTGGCCGGGACCTTCCCGGTGTTCGCTGCCGCCTTCGCCGAGGCCTGCGCGGAGCTGGACCGGCACCTGTCCCGGCCGCTGACCGAGGTCCTGGACACCGAGGAGTTGCACCAGACCGGGTTCACCCAGCCCGCGCTGTTCGCCATCGAGGTGGCGCTGTTCCGGCTGGTGGAGTCCTGGGGCGTGCGACCGGACTACCTCGCCGGGCACTCGATCGGCGAGCTGGCCGCCGCGCACGTGGCCGGGGTGCTGTCGCTGGCCGATGCGGCAAAGCTGGTCGCGGCGCGGGGCCGGTTGATGCAGGGGCTGCCCGCCGGTGGCGCGATGCTCGCGGTGCAGGCGACCGAGGCCGAGGTCGCGCCGCTGCTGGCCGGGCTGGACGCGGACATCGCGGCGGTCAACGGGCCGGAAGCCGTGGTGGTGTCGGGAACCGAGGCCGCGGTGACCGAGGTCGCCGGGAAGCTGACCGGCCGCAAGACCAAGCGGCTGACCGTGAGCCACGCCTTCCACTCGCTGCTGATGGACCCGATGCTGGCCGAGTTCCGGGCCGTCGCCGAGAGCATCAGCTACGGACCGGCGCGGATTCCGGTGGTGTCCAACGTGACCGGCGAGCTGGCCGGAGACGAGCTGGGCACCGCGGAGTACTGGGTGCGGCACGTGCGGCAGGCGGTCCGGTTCGCCGACGGGATGCGGACGCTGGCCGAGGCCGGGGTGGCCACGTTCCTGGAGCTGGGGCCGGATGGCGTGCTGGCCGCGCTGGGCGTCGGGATTCCGTTGCTGCGCAAGGATCGTGGCGAGGTGGAGGCGCTGATCACCGGTCTGGCGCAGGCCTGGACCCGCGGGGTCGCGGTCGACTTCACCGTCTTCGGCGATGGCAGCCGGGTCGAGCTGCCCACCTACGCCTTCCAGCGCGAGCGGTACTGGCTGGACAGCGTGCCGGTCGCGGCGCCCGCGCCGGTGCGCGGACGGTCCTCGCTGGAACTGGTGCGCGCGCACGCCGCCGTGGTGCTGGGCTATCCCTCGGCCGAGGCGGTCGCCGCGGACCGCAGCTTCAAGGAACTGGGCTTCGCCTCGCTGACCGCGGTCGAGCTGCGCGACCAGCTCAGCCAGGCCACCGGTCGCGCCCTGCCTGCCACCCTGCTCTTCGACTACCCGACCCCGCTCGCCCTCGCCGCCTACCTCGACGGTGGCGCAACGGAATCGGCCGCCGCGCCGGTGCGGGTCAGCGAGGACGAGCCGATCGCGATCGTGGCCATGGGCTGCCGCTACCCAGGCGGCGTGGCCTCTCCCGCGGACCTGTGGCGGCTGGTCAGCGAGGGGATTGACGCCATCTCGCCGTTCCCGGCCGACCGGGGCTGGGACCTGGACCGGCTGTACCACCCCGATCCCGCGCACGCCGGGGCCTCCTACGCCCGCGAGGGCGGGTTCCTGGACGGCGCGACCGAGTTCGACGCCAAGTTCTTCGGCATCTCCCCGCGCGAGGCGCTGGCCATGGACCCGCAGCAGCGGCTGCTGCTGGAGACCACCTGGGAGGTGTTCGAGCGCGCGGGCATCGACCCGGTTTCGTTGCGCGGCAGCCAGTCCGGCGTGTTCGTCGGCGCGATGACCCAGGACTACGGGCCGCGGCTGCACGAGGCGGCCGAGGAGTTCGCCGGGCACCTGCTCACCGGCGCGACCGCGAGCGTGCTCTCCGGCCGGATCAGCTACACCTTCGGTTTTGAAGGCCCCGCGGTCACCGTGGACACCGCCTGCTCGGCCTCGCTGGTCTCACTGCACCTGGCCGTGCAGTCGTTGCGGCGCGGGGAATGCGGGCTCGCGCTGGCCGGCGGCGTCGCGGTGCTGCCCACGCCGGGCATGTTCGTCGAGTTCTCCCGCCAGCGCGGCCTGGCCCCCGACGGCCGCTGCAAGGCGTTCGGAGCCGGGGCCGACGGGACCGCCTGGGCCGAGGGGGTCGGCGTGCTGCTGCTGGAGCGGCTGTCTGACGCGCAGCGCAACGGGCACCCGATCCTGGCCGTGGTGCGGGGCACCGCGGTCAACCAGGACGGCGCGTCGAACGGGCTGACCGCGCCGAACGGACCGGCCCAGCAGCGGGTCATCCGGGCCGCGCTGGCCGATGCCGGACTGTCCACTTCGGACGTCGATGTGGTGGAGGCGCACGGCACCGGCACCGCGCTTGGCGACCCGATCGAGGCCCAGGCCCTGCTCGCGACCTACGGGCAGGAGCGGGAAACACCGTTGCTGCTGGGGTCGCTGAAGTCCAACATCGGGCACGCGCAGGCCGCGGCCGGGGTCGGCGGCGTGATCAAGATGGTCGAAGCGATGCGGCACGGGGTGTTGCCGCGGACCCTGCACGCGGAGGTGCCCTCGCCGCGGGTCGACTGGTCGGCCGGGGCGGTGGAACTGCTGACCGAGGCGCGGGAGTGGCCCGAGACCGGTGCGCCGCGCCGGGCCGGGGTTTCCTCGTTCGGCATCAGCGGGACCAACGCGCACGTGGTGCTGGAGCAGGCACCCGTCGCCGCTCCCACTGAAACCGCATCCGTGCCCGCCGGGCCGGTGGTGCTCTCCGGGCGCACGCCGGAAGCCTTGCGGGAACTGGCCGAGTCGCTGCTCCCGGTCGCGGTCGAGCCTGCCGACCTCGCGCACACCCTGGCCCGCCGTGCGCTGCACGAGCACCGGGCCGTGGTGCTCGGTGACCTCCGCGCCGGGCTCACCGCCGTGGCGGCTGGGGAACCGGGCGTGATCCAGGACTCCGTGGTTGACGGGCAGGTCGCGTTCCTGTTCTCCGGCCAGGGTTCCCAGCGGCTCGGCATGGGCCGGGAGCTGGCCGAGATCCCGGTGTTCGCGGCGGCCTTCGACGCGGCCTGCGCTGAGCTGGACAAGCACCTGCCCCGGCCGCTCGCCGAGGTCCTGGAGTCGGCGGAGCTGCACCAGACCCGGTTCACCCAGCCCGCGCTGTTCGCGATCGAGGTGGCGCTGTTCCGGCTGGTGGAGTCCTGGGGGGTGCGGCCCGACTACCTGGTCGGCCACTCGATCGGCGAGCTGGCTGCGGCGCACGTGGCCGGGGTGTTGTCGCTGGCGGACGCGGCCAAACTGGTCGCGGCGCGGGGCCGGTTGATGCAGGAGCTGCCCGCCGGTGGCGCGATGATCGCGTTGCAGGCGACCGAGGACGAGGTGCAGCCGCTGCTGACCGGTCGGTCGGCCGAGCTGAGCATCGCGGCGCTGAACGGACCCACCTCCACCGTGATCGCCGGGGACGAGGCCGCCGCGCTGGAGGTGGCGGCGGTGTTCGAGGCGCAGGGGCGCAAGACCAAGCGGCTGACCGTGAGCCACGCGTTCCACTCGCCGCGGATGGACGGGATGCTGGCGGAGTTCCGGGCCGTGGCGGAGAGCGTGAGCTTCGCGCCGGCGCGGATTCCGGTGGTGTCGAACGTGACCGGCGAGCTGGCCGGGGAGGAGCTGGGTACCGCGGACTACTGGGTGCGGCACGTGCGACAGGCGGTCCGGTTCGCCGACGGCATCCGGACGCTGGAGGACGCCGGGGTGCGCACCTTCCTGGAGCTGGGGCCCGATGGGGTGCTGTCCGGGATGGGGCAGGACTGCCTGACCGGTGACGCCGCGCTGATCCCGCTGCTGCGCAAGGACCGGCCAGAGCCGGAGGCGGCCTGGCAGGCGCTGGCCCGGCTGGTGTGCCGAGGTGTGCCGGTGGACCTCGCGGGGCTGACCTCGGGCGGGCGGCTGGTCGAGCTGCCGACCTATCCGTTCCAGCGGCAGCGGTTCTGGCTCGCGCCCAGTTCGTCCACTGTGGACACCTCGGTGCACCCGATGCTCAGCTCGGCGGTGCCGATCGCCGGAACCGGTGGCGTGGTGCTGACCGGGCAGCTGTCCCGGCGGACGCACCCCTGGCTGGTGGACCACCAGATCCTGGGCTCGGTGCTGGTGCCGGGAACCGCGCTGGTGGAGCTGGCGCTGCGGGCGGCGGACGAGGCCGGCTGCGCGGCGGTGGAGGAGCTGACCCTGGCCGCGCCGCTGGTGCTGCCCGAACAGGGTGCGGTGCAGGTGCAGGTGGTGCTCGCCGCCGAGCAGGACGGGCGGCGGGACCTGGAGCTGTACTCGCGGCTCGCGGACGGGGAGTGGACGCGGCACGCGAGCGGTGTGCTCGCGGTGGACGCGGACGCCCCGCTGGAACTGGGTGAGTGGCCGCCGACCGGCGCGGAGGCGGTGGACCTGGACGGGTTCTACCAGCGGCTGGCCGAGCGCGGTTACGGCTACGGGCCGGAGTTCCAGGGTGTGTGCGGGGTGTGGCGGCGCGGTGCGGAGATCTTCACCGAGGTCAGCGTTCAGTCCACTGTGGACGGATTTGGGGTGCATCCCGCGCTGCTGGACGCCGCCCTGCACGGCCTGGTCGCCGCGGCCGAGGGTGCGAACCCGCCGCTGCCTTTCGCCTGGACCGGGGTGCGGTTGCACGCCACCGGCGCGAGCACGCTGCGGGTGCGGCTGGCCCCGGCTGGTCCGGACGCGGTGTCCCTCGCGGTGACCGATCCGACCGGCGCGCCGGTGCTCTCCATCGACTCCCTGGTGCTGCGGCCGGTGTCCCCGGACGCGCTGCGGGTGCGGCCCGAGCTGGACTCGCTGTTCCGGGTGGACTGGCCGGTGGTCACGCTGCCCGAGTCGCCCGTGCTGGCGGGCAAGGTGGCGCTGCTGGGCGGGGACGAGTTCAAGGCCGGGGTGGCGCTGCGGGCGGCGGGCTTCCAGATCGAGGAGCGGACCGAGCCCGGTGACGCGGACCTGGTAGTGCTGACCTGCCCCGAGGGCCCGGTGCGCGCGGTCACCGCCGAGGTGCTGGCGGTGTTGCAGCGCAGCGAGTCCAGGGTGGTCGTGCTGACCAGGGACGCGGTGCTCGCCGACGCTCCGGAGCTGGCCGGGGCCGCGGTGTGGGGCCTGCTGCGGACCGCGCAGACCGAGCAGCCGGACCGGTTCCAGCTCATCGACCTGGACGCCGCCTCCGCCGCCGCACTGCCCGCCGCGCTCGGCTCGCCTGAGCCGCAGCTGGCCCTGCGCAACGGGATCGCGCACGCGCCCCGGCTGGCCAAGATCACCGAGTTCGCCGAGCAGAGCTGGGACCCCGACGGGCTGGTGCTGATCACCGGCGCGACCGGCGCGCTCGGCGGGTTGCTGGCCAAACACCTGGTCACCACGCACGGCGTGCGCCGCTTGCTGCTCACCAGCCGCCGCGGACCCCAAGCCCCTGGCGCAGCGGAACTCCAGGCGGAGCTGACCGGGCTGGGCGCAGAAGTGACCATCGAGGCCTGCGACGCCGCCGACCGGGCCGCGCTCGCCGACCTGCTGGCCAGGCACCCGGTCACTGCGGTGATCCACACCGCCGGGGTGCTCGACGACGGCGTGCTGGCCGCGCTCACCCCCGAGCGGCTGGACACCGTGCTGCGGCCCAAGGTCGAGGCCGCGGTCAACCTGCACGAGCTGACCCAGGACCGGGAGCTGACCGCGTTTGTGCTGTTCTCCTCGGTGATCGGCGTGCTCGGCGGCGCGGGCCAGGCCAACTACGCCGCGGCCAACGCCGCCCTGGACGCCCTCGCCCAGCGTCGCCGAGCCGCTGGACAGCCCGCGCTGTCCCTGGCCTGGGGACCGTGGGCCGAGGGCGGGATGGCCGCCCGGCTCGCCGAGGCCGACCGCAACCGGATGTCCAGGGCAGGCATGGCCCCGCTGCCACCGGAACTGGGCCTGGCTCTGTTCGACCTGGCCCTGGGCGCGGGAGTGGCCGCGCCGGTGCCGCTGAAGCTGGACACCAGCGCGCTCCGCGACGGCGAGGTGCCCGCCCTGCTGCGCGGGCTCATCGCGCCCAAGCGCACCCGGCGGGCCGCCGCGACCGCGGCCACCGAGCAGTCCTTTGTGGACAGACTGGTGGCCGCGCCTGCGGAGCAGCGGGCGCAGCTGGTGCTCGATGTGGTGCGGGTCAACGCGGCCGGGGTCCTCGGCCACAGCGGGGACGCCTCGGTGGAGGCCGAGTCCTCGTTCAAGGAACTGGGTTTTGACTCACTGACCTCGGTGGAGCTGCGCAACCGGCTCAACACCGCCACCGGGCTGCGGCTGCCGCCGACCCTGCTCTTCAACTACGCCACCCCGGCGCGACTGGCCGAGCACCTGCTCGCCCAACTCGCCCCCGCCCCGGCCGCCCCGGCCGAGGAACCCGAACCCGAGCCGCCAACGGCCGAGTTCGACCAGGAACTGGACGCGGTCACCACCGCCGACGAGATCTTCGCTTTCATCGACAAGGAGTTCGGCAGTGTCTGAGTCCACTGAGCAGAAGCTCGTCGACTACCTCAAGCGCGTCACCGCCGACCTGCACCGCACCAGGGCCCGGCTCCAGGAGATCGAGGTGCGGGAGCACGAGCCGATCGCGATCGTCGCGATGAGCTGCCGCTTCCCCGGCGGTGTGGCCACCCCGGAACAGCTGTGGGACATGGTCGCGGGCGGCCGTGACGGCATCTCCCCGTTCCCGGCCGACCGCGGCTGGGACCTGGACGCCCTCTACGACCCCACCGGCGAGCGCCCGGACAGCGTGTACGTGCGGGAGAGCGGGTTCCTGCACGAGGCCGCCGAGTTCGACCCCGGCTTCTTCGGCATCTCCCCGCGCGAGGCGCTGGCCATGGACCCGCAGCAGCGGCTGCTGCTGGAGACCTCCTGGGAGGCCTTCGAGCGGGCCGGCATCGACCCGGAGTCCCTGCGCGGCACCAAGACCGGCGTGTACGCGGGGCTGATGTACCACGACTACGCCAACCGTCCGGAGGAGGCACCGGCCGAGGTCTCCGGCTACCTGCTGACCGGCAACCTGGGCAGCGTGGTCTCCGGCCGGGTCGCCTACACCTTCGGGCTGGAAGGCCCCGCGGTCACCGTGGACACCGCGTGTTCGTCCTCGCTGGTGGCGCTGCACCTGGCCGTGCAGTCGCTGCGCAAGGGCGAGTGCACGCTGGCCCTGGCCGGTGGCGCGGCGGTCATGTCCACGCCCAACTCCTTCGTCGAGTTCTCCCGCCAGCGCGGCCTGGCCCCCGACGGCCGCTGCAAGTCCTTCGCCGCGGCCGCGGACGGCACCTCCTGGTCCGAGGGCGCGGGGATGCTGTTGCTGGAGCGCCTGTCCGACGCGCAGCGCAACGGCCACCCGATCTTGGCCGTGGTGCGTGGCAGCGCGGTCAACCAGGACGGCGCCTCGAACGGGCTCACCGCGCCGAACGGCCTGGCGCAGGAAGCGGTGATCAGGGACGCGCTCGCCGACGCCCAGCTCACACCGTCCGAAGTGGACGCGGTGGAGGCGCACGGCACCGGCACCAAGCTGGGTGACCCGATCGAGGCCCAGGCCCTGCTGGCCACCTACGGGCAGGACCGGGAGAACCCGCTGCTGCTGGGCTCCTTCAAGTCCAACGTCGGACACACCCAGGCGGCGGCCGGGGTCGGCGGCGTGATCAAGATGGTCATGGCGATGCGGCACGGGCTGCTGCCCAAGACCCTGCACGTGGACGAGCCCTCGCCGCACGTGGACTGGTCGGCCGGTTCGGTGGCGCTGCTCACCGAGCCGCAGCCCTGGCCGGAGACCGGCAACCCGCACCGGGCGGGGATCTCCTCGTTCGGGATCAGCGGCACCAACGCGCACACCATCATCGAGGCCGCGCCTCCGGTGACGGGGGAGGGGGCTGGTCCGGCCACGGACGAGGACGCCGCGCCCGCCGCCAAGCACGGCACCGCCGCCGAGCACGCGACTGCCGCCCGGCAGGGGACCGCCGCCCTGGCGCAGCTTCCGCTCGCCCTCTCCGCCAAGACCCCTGAAGCCCTCCGCGCCCAGGCCGCCCAGCTCGTGTCCTTTGTGGACGGAAGTCCCGCTTCCCTGCTCGACCTCGGCTTCTCGCTGGCCAACCGGCCCGCCTTCGAGCACCGCGCCGTGCTCGCCGCCACCGGTCTCACTGAGGCCCGCGACGCGCTCGCCGCCTTCGCCGAGGGCCTCGATGCCCCCGGCGTGCACACCGGCGCGGTCACCCCCGGCAAGCTGGCGGTCCTGTTCACCGGCCAGGGATCCCAGCGCCTGGCCATGGGCCGGGAGCTGGCCGAGACCTTCCCGGCCTTCGCCGCCGCCTTCGACGCGGTGGCCGCCGAACTGGACCAGCACCTCGCCCGCCCGCTGCGCGCGGTGCTGGACACCGACGAACTGCACCAGACCGCGTTCACCCAGCCCGCGTTGTTCGCGATCGAGGTCGCGCTGTTCCGGCTGTACGAGTCCTGGGGTGTGCGGCCGGACTTCGTGGCCGGGCACTCCATCGGCGAGCTGGCCGCGGCGCACGTGGCCGGAGTGCTGACGCTGGCCGACGCGGCGAAGCTGGTGGCCGCGCGTGGCCGGTTGATGCAGGCGCTGCCCGGTGGTGGCGCGATGATCGCGGTGCAGGCCACCGAAGACGAGGTCGCGCCGCTGCTGGACGGGCTGGCGGTGGACATCGCCGCGATCAACGGGCCGAACGCCCTGGTGATCGCGGGTGACGAGGACGCCACCACCGAGGTCGCCGCAGGGCTGGAAGCTAAGGGGCGCAAGGTCAAGCGGCTGCGGGTCTCGCACGCCTTCCACTCCCCGCACATGGACGGGATGCTGGCCGAGTTCCGGGCGGTCGCGGAAAGCGTGAACTACGCGCCCGCGCGGATTCCGGTGGTGTCCAACGTGACCGGCGCGGTCGCGGGGGAGGAGCTGGGCACCGCGGAGTACTGGGTGCGGCACGTCCGGGGTGCGGTGCGCTTCGCCGACGGGGTGCGCGCGCTGGCCGAGGCCGGGGTCGCCACCTTCCTGGAGCTGGGGCCGGACGGCGTGCTGTCCGCGATGGGGCCGGAGTCCGCGCCCGGTGCGGCCTTCCTGTCCGCGCTGCGCAAGGACCGGCCGGAGTCTGCGGCCGCGGTCACCGCGCTGGGCCGGTTGTTCACCAGGGGCGTCCGGGTCGACTGGACCGCGCTGTTCGAGGGCGGCCGGCGGGTCGAGCTGCCCACCTACGCCTTCCAGCGGGAACGCTTCTGGCTGGAGCTGACCCCGAAGGCCCCGGTCCGCTCGATCGCCGACGGCTGGCGCTACCGGATCAACTGGCAGCCGGAGTCCACTGTGGACAGTTCGCTGACCGGCACCTGGCTGCTGGTCGGGTCCGCCCAGCCCGAGCTGGTCGGGGCGCTCACCGCGGCGGGCGCCGAGGTGCGCGAAATCGCGGACGCGGCCGGCGCGCTCAACGCCGCCGGAGTGCTCGACCTCGCCGGGGTGCTCTCCGTCGGCGATGTGCACCAGGCACTCGCGCTGGTGCGCGGACTCGGGGACGCGCGGTGCCCGGCCCCGCTGTGGTGCCTCACCCAGGGCGCGGTCTCGGTCGGCGGCGAACAGCTGCCCAACCCGGAGCAGGCCCAGGTCTGGGGCCTCGGACTGGTTGCCGCGCTGGAACACCCCGAACGCTGGGGCGGCCTCATCGACCTGCCCGCCGAGCTGGACGAGCGCTCGCTGTCCCGCCTGGCCGGTGCCCTGACCGGCGCCGAGGACCAGCTCGCCCTGCGCCCCTCCGGCAGCTACGTCCGGCGGTTCGCGCACGCCGACGCCGTTGCCCCGAAGCGGTCCTGGCGGCCGCGCGGCACCGTGCTGGTCACCGGCGGCACCGGCGCGCTCGGCGCGCGGGTCGCCCGCTGGCTGGCCCGCAACGGCGCCGAGCACCTGGTGCTCACCAGCCGCCGTGGCGCGGAAGCCCCCGGTGCGACCGAACTGGCCGCCGACCTGGAGGCCCTTGGCGTCACCGTCACCCTGGCCGCCTGCGATGCCGCCGACCGCGAGGCGGTGGCCGCGCTGCTGGCCGAGCACCCGGTCAACGCGGTGATCCACACCGCCGGGGTGCTCGACGACGGCCTGATCGGCAGCCTCACCCCGGACCGCCTGGACACCGTGCTGCGCCCCAAGGTGGACGCCGCCCGCAACCTGCACGAGCTGACCGGTGAGCTGGACGCGTTCGTGCTGTTCTCCTCGGTCACCGGCATGGTCGGCACCGCGGGCCAGGCCAACTACGCCGCCGCCAACGCCTACCTGGACGCCCTCGCCGAACACCGCCGCGCCCAGGGCCTGCCCGCCACCTCCATCGGCTGGGGCCCCTGGGCCGACGGCGGCATGGCCGACGCCGCGATCGGCGAGCGACTGCGCCGCGCCGGGCTGCCGCCGATGGCCGCCGACACCGCGATCGAGGCCCTGCAAGGGGTCCTGGACCGCGAGGACACCGTGGTCGCGATCGTCGACGTGGACTGGGAGCTGTTCGGCCCGGCCTTCACCGCGGCCCGCCCGAGCCGCCTGATCAGCGAGATCCCCGAACTGCACCGCCGCAAGGCCGTGGCCGCCCCGGCCGCGCCGCAGGCGGACTCCGCGCTGGCCGCCAAGCTCGGCAAGCTCCCGGTCGCGCAGCGGCACGGGTTCCTGCTGGAGCAGGTCCGCACCAGCGTCGCCGCCGTGCTCGGCCACGCCGGGGCGGAGGCGGTGGAGCCGGAGAAGGCCTTCCGGGAAGCCGGTTTCGACTCGCTGACCGCGGTCGAGCTGCGCAACCGGCTGGCCACCGCCACCGGCCTGACCCTGCCCACCACCCTGGTCTTCGACTACCCGACCCCGCTGGCACTCACCGACTTCCTGCTTGCGGAACTGCTCGGCGCGGTCACCGAGGCCGCCGTGGTCGCGATGTCCACTGTGGACGATGAACCGATCGCGATCGTCGGCATGGCCTGCCGGTTCCCCGGCGGTGTGATGAGCCCCGAGGACTACTGGCGGCTGCTCACCGAGGGCGCGGACGTGCTCACCGGCCTGCCCGCCGACCGCGGCTGGGACCCGGACCTGTACGACCCGGACCCCGACCGCCCCGGCAAGAGCTACGCCCGCGAGGGCGGGTTCCTCGACACCGCAACCGACTTCGACGCCGCCTTCTTCGGCATCTCGCCGCGCGAGGCGCTGGCCATGGACCCGCAGCAGCGGCTGCTGCTGGAGACCTCCTGGGAGGCCTTCGAGCACGCGGGCATCGACCCGGCCACGGTGCGCGGCAGCAAGGCCGGGGTGTTCGTCGGCACCAACGGCCAGGACTACGCCGGCCTGCTCAGCACCGCGCCCGAAGGCGTGGAGGGCTACCTGGGCACCGGCAACGCGGCCAGCGTGATCTCCGGCCGCATCTCCTACACCTTCGGCCTGGAAGGCCCCGCGGTCACCGTGGACACCGCCTGCTCGGCCTCGCTGGTCGCCCTGCACTGGGCGGTGCAGGCGCTGCGCCGCGGCGACGTCGGCATGGCCCTCGCCGGTGGCGTCACGGTGATGTCCACCCCCGGCGTGTTCGTCGAGTTCTCCCGCCAGCGCGGCCTGGCCCCCGACGGCCGCTGCAAGGCCTTCGCGGCCGCCGCGGACGGCACCGGCTGGGGCGAGGGCGTGGGCATGGTGCTGGTCGAGCGCCTCTCCGACGCGCAGCGCAACGGGCACCCGGTGCTCGCCGTGATCCGCGGCAGTGCGGTCAACCAGGACGGCGCGTCCAACGGCCTCACCGCCCCCAACGGACCGGCCCAGCAGCGGGTCATCCGGGCCGCGCTGGCCGACGCCGGACTGTCCACTTCGGACGTCGACGTGGTGGAGGCGCACGGCACCGGCACCAAGCTGGGTGACCCGATCGAGGCCCAGGCCCTGCTGGCCACCTACGGCCAGGACCGGGCGCACCCGCTGCTGCTCGGCTCGGTGAAGTCCAACATCGGGCACACCCAGGCCGCGGCCGGTATCGCCGGACTGATCAAGATGGTCCTGGCCCTGCGACACGGCGTGGCCCCGAAGACGCTGCACGTGGACGAGCCCTCGCCGCACGTGAACTGGTCGGCCGGTGCGGTCTCGCTGCTGAGCGAGCAGGTGGCCTGGCCGGAGGTCGGGCGTCCGAGGCGGGCCGCGGTGTCGGCCTTCGGCATCAGCGGCACCAACGCGCACACGATCCTGGAGCAGGCGCCGGAAAGCGCGGCTACTCCGGTCGGCGGCACCGCACCGGCGGTCCTGCCGATCGCGATCTCCGCCCGCAGCGAGACCGCCCTGCGCGCCCAGGCCGCCGCGCTGCGGCCGGTCCTCGACTCCGTGGACCCGCTCGACCTGGCCTACTCGCTGCTCAGCAGCCGCGGCACGCACAACCGTCGCGCCGTGATCGTCGCCGAGGACCCGGCCACCGCACTGGACGCGCTCGCCGAAGGCCGCTCGGCCGCCGGGCTGGTGCTCGGTTCGCCGGTGGCGGGCAAGGTGGCGTTCCTGTTCTCCGGCCAGGGTTCCCAGCGCCTCAGCATGGGTCAGGCGTTGCGGGTGTTCCCGGTGTTCGCAGCCGCCTTCGATGCGGTGTGCGACGAGCTGGACCGGCACCTGGCCAAGCCGGTGCGCGAGATCCTGGACGGCGAAGAGCTGCACCAGACCGAGTTCACCCAGCCCGCGCTGTTCGCGATCGAGGTCGCGCTGTTCCGGTTGTTCGAGAGCTGGGGTGTGCGGCCGGACTTCGTGGCCGGACACTCCATCGGCGAGCTGGCCGCCGCGCACGTTGCCGGGGTGTTGTCGCTGGTGGACGCCGCGAAGCTGGTGGCGGCCCGTGGCCGGTTGATGCAGGCGCTGCCCAGCGGGGGCGCGATGCTGGCCGTGCAGGCCACCGAGGAGGAGGTCAGGCCGCTGCTGGACGGCCTCGCGGTGGACATCGCCGCGGTCAACGGGCCGACCTCCGTGGTCGTCTCCGGCGAGGAGGCCGCGGTGACCGAGGTGGTCGCCCGGCTTGGGGAGCGCAAGAGCAAGCGGCTGACCGTGAGCCACGCCTTCCACTCGGTGCTGATGGAGCCGATGCTGGCGGAGTTCCGCGCGGTCGCCGAAGGCGTGGCCTTCGGTGCGGCGGAGATTCCGGTGGTGTCCAACGTGACCGGCGCGATCGCCGGTGCGGAGCTGGGCACCGCGGAGTACTGGGTGCGGCACGTCCGGGAGGCGGTGCGCTTCGCCGACGGCGTGCGGGCACTCGGCGAGCAGGGTGTGCGCACCTTCATCGAACTGGGGCCGGGCGGGGTGCTGTCCGGCATGGGCCAGGAATGCCTGGCGGAGGCGGCGTTTGTGCCCGCGCTCCGGGCGGACCGGCCGGAGCCGCTGGCCGTGGCCGGCGCGCTGGCGGAGGCGCACGTGCGCGGGATCGCGGTGGACTGGACCGGCTACTTCGCCGGGTCCGGGGCGCGGCGGATCGAGCTGCCCACCTACGCCTTCCAGCGCGAGCGGTTCTGGCTGGCGGCCGGACCCGCCGAGGTCACCGAGACCGACCGCGTCGAGGCCGAGTTCTGGGCCGCGGTGGACAAGGCGGAGCTGACCGAGCTGGCCTCGGTGCTGGACGTGGACGCCGCCCCGCTGCGCGAGGTGCTGCCCGCGCTGGCCGCCTGGCGGCAGCGGCGCAAGACCGAGTCCACTGTGGACGGCTGGCGGTACCGGGTGAACTGGCGGCCGAAGGCCCTCACCGGGAAGCTGTCCGGGAACTGGCTGCTGGTCAGCACCGCGCCGGAGACCGAGCTGGCCGAGGGGCTGATCGGACAGGGCGCGCGGATCGAGCAGCTGGTGCTGGAATCCGGCGTGGACCGGGCCGGGCTGGCCGCTCGACTGTCCGAAGTGGACGGTGTGCTGGCGGTGCTGGGCCTGGCCGAGACGCTGACCCTGACGCAGGCGCTCGGCGACGCCGGGATCGACGCGCCGCTGTGGCTGCTGACTCGGGGCGCGGTGTCGGTGGCCAAGGCCGACCCGGTGCGTGACCCCGAGCAGGCGCTGGTGTGGGGCCTTGGCCGGGTGGTCGGCCTGGAGCTGCCGCAGCGCTGGGGCGGTCTGCTGGACCTGCCGGAGCGGCTGGACGAGCGGGCCTTCGGGCGGATCGCCGGTGTGCTCGCCGCGGGCACCGAGGACCAGGTCGCGGTGCGCGCTTCCGGGGCGCACGTGCGACGACTGGACCGCGCGCCCGCGGTGAGCCGCCGGAACTGGCGGCCAGCCGGGACCGTGCTGGTCACCGGTGGCACCGGCGGACTCGGTGCGCGGGTCGCGCGCTGGCTGGCCGGGAACGGGGCCGAGCACCTGGTGCTCACCAGCCGCCGCGGCGCGGAAGCCCCTGGCGCGACCGAACTTCAGGAGGAGCTGACCGCGCTCGGCGCCCGGGTCACCCTGGCCGCCTGCGATGTCGCGGACCGGGACGCGCTGGCCGCGTTGCTCGCCGGGCAGCCGGTGGATGCCGTGGTGCACACCGCGGGCGCGGTGGAGTTCCGCGCGCTGATGGACACCGACCAGGCCGCGCTGGCCGAGGTGTTGCGCGCCAAGGTCGACGGCGCGCGCAACCTGGACGAGCTGACCGGTGACCTGGACGCGTTCGTGGTGTTCTCCTCGATCGCCGGCACCTGGGGCAGCGGCGGCCAGGGCGGTTACGCCGCGGCCAACGCCTACCTGGACGCGCTGGTGCAGCGCCGCCGCGCGGACGGCAAGGCGGGCACCGCGGTGGCCTGGGGGCCCTGGGACGGCGGCGGCATGGTCGCCGACGGCTCGGCGGCCGACCAGCTGCGGCGGCTCGGCCTGCCCGCGCTGGACCCGGAGCTGGCGATCTCCGCGCTGCAGCAGGCGATGGACGCGGAGGACGTCACGGTGACCGTGGCCGAGGTGGACTGGGCCCGGTTCGCGCCCGGCTTCACCGCGATGCGGGACCGCCCGCTGATCAGCGAGATCCCCGAGGTCAAGCTGCTGCTCGCGGCCGAACAGGTGGTCGCGGACACCCCGGTGGACGCCTTCGCCGGGCGCACCGCGGCCGACCGCGAGCGGGCGCTGCTGGAGCTGGTGCGCACCGAGGTCGCCGCCGTGCTCGGACACGCCACCACCGAGGCGGTCGAACCCGCGATCGCCTTCCGGGAGCTGGGTTTCGACTCGCTGACCGCGGTCGAGCTGCGCAACCGGCTGGCCACCGCCACCGGCCTGACCCTGCCCACCACCCTGGTCTTCGACCACCCCAACCCGGCCGCGCTGGCCCGCGAGCTGGCCGCCCAGCTCACCGGGGACACCCCGGACCAGCAGGTCGTCACGGCGTCCACTGTGGACGATGAGCCGATCGCGATCGTCGGCATGGCCTGCCGCTTCCCCGGCGGGGTCGACTCGCCGGAGGCGCTGTGGCAGCTGGTGGACGGCGGGGTGGACGCGATCAGCACCTTCCCGCAGGACCGCGGCTGGGACCTCGATCAGCTGCTGGGCACCGGCGGACGGCCCGGCCTGTCCGCCACCGACTCCGGCGGGTTCGTCGACGGCGCCACCGACTTCGACGCGGCCTTCTTCGGCATCTCGCCGCGCGAGGCCACCGCGATGGACCCGCAGCAGCGCCTGCTGCTGGAGGCCTCCTGGACCGCGGTCGAACGCGCGGGCATCGACCCGGCTTCGTTGCGCGGCGGGCAGACCGGCGTGTTCGTCGGCGTCTCCGCCCAGGGTTATGGTGCGGACCTGGTGAACGCGGGCACCGGCGCGGAGGGCTACTTCCTCACCGGCAGCGCCACCGCGGTCGCCTCCGGCCGGGTCTCCTACGTGCTCGGCCTGGAAGGCCCCGCGGTCACCGTGGACACCGCCTGCTCCTCCTCGCTGGTCGCGCTGCACCTGGCCGCGCAGTCGCTGCGGCAGGGCGAGTGCACGATGGCGCTGGCCGGCGGGGTCACCGTGATGTCCAGCCCGGCCGCGTTCGTGGAGTTCTCCCGGCAGCGCGGGCTGTCCGAGGACGGGCGGTGCAAACCGTTCGCCGCGGCCGCCGACGGCACCGGCTGGTCGGAGGGCGTCGGCATGCTGCTGGTCGAGCGCCTCTCCGACGCCCAGCGCAACGGCCACCCGATCCTGGCCGTGGTCAAGGGCAGCGCGATCAACCAGGACGGCGCGTCCAACGGGCTCACCGCGCCCAACGGGCCGTCCCAGCAGCGGGTGATCCGCCAGGCGCTGGCCAACGCCGGACTGTCCACTTCGGACATCGACGTGGTGGAGGCGCACGGCACCGGCACCCGGCTCGGTGACCCGATCGAGGCCCAGGCCGTGCTGGCCACCTACGGCCAGGACCGGGAAACCCCGCTGTGGCTGGGTTCGCTGAAGTCCAACATCGGGCACACCCAGGCCGCCGCGGGCGTGGCCGGGATCATCAAGATGGTCATGGCGATGCGCAACGGCGTGCTGCCCAGGACCCTGCACGTGGACGAGCCCTCGCCGCACGTGGACTGGTCCGCCGGCGCGGTCTCGCTGCTCACCGAGGCCCAGCCTTGGCCGGACGGCATCCGCCGGGCGGCCGTGTCCAGCTTCGGGGTGAGCGGCACCAACGCGCACACCATCCTGGAGCAGGCCCCCGCCGAGGAGCCCGTGCCCGCGTCTGAGGGTGAGCTGCCCTGGCTGCTCTCCGCCCGCACCCCGCAGGCCCTCGCCGACTCGGCCGCCCAGCTGTTGTCCTTTGTGGACGGTGTCAGCTCGGCCGACCTCGGCGCGGCGCTGGCCACCAGCCGGGGTGTGTTCGAGCACCGGGCCGCCGTGCTCGGTGACCGCGACGCCCAGCTGGACGGCCTGCGCGCGCTGGCCCGCGGCGACCTGGCCGCCGAGCTGGTCACCGGCACCAACCGCAACGACAAGCTCGCCTTCCTGTTCACCGGCCAGGGCGCTCAGCGGGTCGGGGCCGGAGCTGAGCTGTACCGGGAGTTCCCGGTGTTCGCCGAAGCCTTCGACACCGCCTGCGCCGAGCTGGACAAGCACCTGGACCGGCCGGTGCTGGAAGTCGCCTTCGACGGCGGCGAGCTGATCAACGAGACCGGCTACACCCAGCCGGTGCTGTTCGCGCTGGAAGTGGCGCTGTTCCGGCTGGTCGAGTCCTGGGGCCTGCGACCGGACTTCCTGGCCGGGCACTCCATCGGCGAGCTGGCCGCCGCGCACGTGGCCGGGGTGTTCTCCCTGGCCGACGCGGCCAAGCTGGTCGCCGCGCGCGGCCGGTTGATGCAGGCGCTGCCTAGCGGTGGCGCGATGGTCGCGGTGCAGGCGGGCGAGCACGAGGTGCTGCCACTGCTGGCCGGTCGCGAGGACCAGGTCGGCATCGCCGCGGTCAACGGCCCGGCCGCGGTGGTCGTCTCCGGTGACGAGGAGGCGGTGGCCGATGTCGCCGAGCTCCTTGCCGCACAGGGACGCAAGACGCGGCGGCTGACCGTCAGCCACGCCTTCCACTCGCCGCGGATGGCCCCGATGCTGGCCGAGTTCCGGGCGGTGGCGGAGGAACTGGAGTACCGCGAGCCGGTGATTCCGATCGTGTCCACGGTGACCGGCGCGGTTGCCGGGGCCGAGCTGACCACGGCGGAGTACTGGGTGCGGCACGTCCGGGACGCGGTGCGGTTCCTGGACGGGATGCGCGCGCTGGCTGACGCCGGGGTCGGCGTGTTCGTCGAGCTCGGCCCGGACGGGGTGCTCTCCGCGATGGGCCAGGACTGCCTGGCCGAGGCGGAACCGGTGCTGGTCCCGGTGCTGCGCAAGGACCGGGCCGAACTGGCCGCCGCGCACACCGCGCTGGCCACCGCGCACGTGCACGGCCACTCCCCGGACTGGGCCGCGGTGTTCGCCGGCAAGGGCGGCGCCCGCGTCGACCTGCCCAGCTACCCGTTCCAGCGCAGCCGGTACTGGCTGGACGCCCCGGCCACCGCCGACGTCAGCGCGGCCGGACTGTCCGATGTGGACCACCCGCTGCTCGGCGCGGCCATCCCGCTGCCCGACTCCGGCGGCGTGCTGCTCACCGGGCGGCTGTCCCGGCGGGCCCAGCCCTGGCTGGCCGACCACCTGGTGCACGGCTCGGTCGTGGTGCCCGGCACGGCCTTCGTCGAGCTGGCCATCGCCGCCGGTGACCAGGTCGGCTGCGACCGGCTAGTGGACCTGACCCTGGAGGCCCCGCTGGTGCTGCCCGAGCAGGGCGGCGTGCGGGTGCAGCTGACCGTGGGCGCGGAGCAGTCCGGGCAGCGGTCGCTGACCGTGCACTCCAGGCTGGACGAGGACGGCGAGTGGACCCGGCACGCCAGTGGCCTGCTCGGCACCGGAGCGGCCACCCCGCCCGCGCTGACCTGGCCGCCAGCCGGGGAAAGCGTTGCGGTGGACGAGCTCTACTCGTCGATGAGCGCCCGCGGGCTGGACTACGGGCCGGTGTTCCAGGGCCTGCGCGCGGCCTGGCGGGACGGCGAGACCGTGTACGCCGAGATCGCGCTGCCCGGCCCGGCCGGGAAGTTCGGCCTGCACCCGGCGCTGCTCGACGCGGCCCTGCACAGCCTCGGCCTCGGCGTACTGCCCGAGGGTGGCTGGCTGCCGTTCAACTGGGCCGGCGTGACCCTGCACGGGTCCGGGGCGGCCGCGCTGCGGGTCAAGGTGACCCCGGCCGGGCGCGAGACGGTGACCATCGAGGCCACTGACGCCGCGGGCAACCCGGTGGTCACGGTCGAGTCGCTGACCCTGCGACCCGTTGCGGCGGAGCAGATCCAGGCCGCCCGCACGCAGAAGGACCTGTTCCGCCTGGACTGGATCCCGGTGCAGGCCACCGAGCGGGGCCGAGAGGTCACGCTGGTGCCCTGCCCCGCCGGGGAAACCGGGCCGGTCGTGCACGAGGTCCTCGCCCTGGTGCAGAACTGGCTGGCCGAACGGCCAGAGGACGAGCGCATGGTGCTCGTCATCCGCACCGGGGACCTCGCCGGGGCGGCCGCCGCCGGGCTGATGCGCTCGGCCGAGTCGGAGAACCCCGGGCGGTTCCAGGTGATCGAGACCGACGGGTCGGCCGAGCTGTACGCGGACGAGCCCTGGCTGAAGATCGAGAACGGCAAGCTGTTCGCCGCCCGCCTGGCCAAGGCGGTCGCGGCAGGCGTTGCGCCGCAGTGGGATGCCGAGCGAGCGGTGCTGATCACCGGTGCCAGTGGCAGCCTCGGCTCGCTGCTGGCCCGGCACGTGGTCGCCGAGCACGGGGTGCGCCGGCTGGTGCTGGCCAGCCGCCGCGGCCTGGCCGCACCGGGCGCGGCGGAGCTCCGGGACGAGCTGACCGGGCTCGGCGCGACGGTGCACGTGGTGGCCTGCGATGTGGCCGACCGGGACGCGGTGGCCGCGCTGATCGAGGCACACCCGCTGAGTGCGGTGATCCACACCGCCGGGGTGCTCGACGACGGCGTGGTGACCGCGCTCACCCCGGAGCGGGTGGACGCGGTGCTGCGCCCCAAGGTCGAGGCCGCCCGGCACCTGGCCGAGCTGCTCGACCCCGAGGTCGACCTGGTGCTGTTCTCCTCCGCCTCGGCCACCCTCGGCCAGGCCGGGCAGAGCAGCTACGCCGCCGCCAACGCCTACCTGGACGCGCTCGCCCAGCAGCGCAGGGACCAGGGCAAGCCCGGGGTGTCGCTGGCCTGGGGACCGTGGGGCGAAGGCGGCATGGCCGCGGGCCTGGCGGAGGCGGACAAGCAGCGGATGGCCCGGACAGGGGTGACCCCCCTGACTTCGGAACTGGGGTTGCTTCTCTTCGACGCGGCCCGCACCGTTGACGCAGCGACGGTGGTGCCGATGCGCTGGGACACCACGGTGTTCCAGGGTGAGGCGCCGCCGCTGCTGCGCGGTCTGGTCCGGACCCCGGTTCGGCGGACCCTGGAGGCCGTTTCCGCCACGGCCGAACAGGGACCGTCGTTGCGGGACCGGCTGGCCAGTGCCCCGGCGGCCGAACGCGGCCGGGTGCTGCTGGACCTGGTGCGCACCCACACGGCGGCCGTGCTGGGACACAGCGCAGCCGAGGCGGTCGACGCCACCAGGGGCTTCCTGGAACTGGGCTTCGACTCGCTGACCGCGGTCGAACTGCGCAACCGGCTCAACGCCGCCTCCGGGCTGCGGCTGCCGGCCACGCTGATCTTCGACTACCCGTCGCCGAAGGCCCTCGCCCAGCACCTGGACGAGGAGCTCGCCCCCGTGAGCGGGGGAGCGACGGCAGGGGCACCAGCGCCGGTGCTCGCCGAGCTCGACCGGCTGGCCGCCGCCCTGGAGGCGCTGCCCGCCGACGAGGCCACCCGCACCACGGTCACCGCCCGGTTGCAGGCGGTGCTGGCGAAATGGAACGAGACACCCGGTGACGAACAGCGCGCGGACGAGGCGCTGGAGACCGCGACCGCGGACGAGCTGTTCGACGTGCTGGACCGCGAGCTCGGTCTGCTGTAGCGCAACAACAACCCGTATCGGCTTTGGGGGCTGAGGGCAGTGTCGAACGAAAACGAGCAGAAGCTCCTGGACTACCTCCGGCGGGCCACCGTCGACCTGCGCGACGCGCGGCGACGGGTGGCCGAGCTGGAGTCCCAGGACCAGGAGCCGATCGCGATCATCGGCATGGCCTGCCGGTTCCCCGGCGGGGTCAGCAGCCCCGAACAGCTGTGGGACCTGGTCGCGGCGGGCGGGGACGGCATCACGCCGTTCCCCGTCAACCGCGGCTGGGACCTGGAATCCCTGTACGACCCCGACCCGGACCGCTCCGGCACCGCCTACGTGCGCGAAAGCGGGTTCCTGCACGACGCCGACGAGTTCGACCCGGACTTCTTCGGCATCTCCCCGCGTGAAGCCCTGGCCATGGACCCGCAGCAGCGGCTGCTGCTGGAGACCTCCTGGGAGGCCTTCGAGCGGGCCGGCATCGACCCGAACTCCTTGCGTGGCAGCAAGACCGGCGTGTACGCGGGCCTGATGTACCACGACTACGCGCCGCGGATGCACGAGGTGCCGCCGGGCGTGGAGGGCTACCTGGCCACCGGCAGCTCCGGCAGTGTGGTCTCCGGCCGGGTGTCCTACACCCTTGGCCTGGAAGGGCCTTCGGTCACCATCGACACGGCGTGCTCTTCCTCGCTGGTCGCGCTGCACCTCGCGGTCCGCTCGCTGCGCAAGGGAGAGACCTCCCTCGCGCTGGCCGGTGGCGTCGCGGTGATGGCCACCCCCGCGGCCTTCGTCGAGTTCTCCCGCCAGCGCGGCCTGGCCCCGGACGGCCGCTGCAAGTCCTTCGCCGCGGCCGCCGACGGCACCTCCTGGGCCGAGGGGGCGGGCATGATCCTGCTGGAGAAGCTCTCCGACGCCCAGCGCAACGGCCACCCGATCCTCGCCGTGGTGCGCGGCACCGCGGTCAACCAGGACGGCGCCAGCAGCGGACTGACCGCCCCCAACGGTCCCTCCCAGCAGCGGGTGATCCGGCAGGCCCTGGCCGACGCCGGGCTCACCGCCGCCGAGGTGGACGCGGTGGAGGCGCACGGCACCGGCACCAAGCTCGGCGATCCCATTGAGGCGCAGGCACTCCTGGCCACCTACGGGCGCGAGCACACCGACGAGCAGCCGCTGTGGCTGGGCTCGCTGAAGTCCAACATCGGGCACACCCAGGCCGCCGCGGGCGCGGGCGGCATCATCAAGATGGTCATGGCCATGCGGCACGGCGTGCTGCCCAAGACCCTGCACGTGGACGAGCCCTCACCGCAGATCGACTGGTCCGCCGGTGCGGTGTCCCTGCTCACCGAGGCCCAGCCCTGGCCGGAGACCGGGCGTCCGCGCCGGTCCGCGGTGTCCAGCTTCGGTGTCTCCGGCACCAACGCGCACGCCGTGATCGAGGCCGCTCCTGAGCCGGAACCGGTTGAGCAGAGCGAACCTCAGGTGCTGCCCTGGCTGCTCTCCGCCCGCACCCCCGAGGCGCTGCGCGAGACCGCCGTCCGACTTAAGTCCACTGTGGACAGTGAGCCCGACCTGTCCGTGCTGGACACCGCCTACTCGCTGGCCACCGGCCGCAGCGCCTTCGAGCACCGCGCCGTGGTCATCGCCGCCGACCGGGACGGCTTCAGCTCCGCGCTGGACGCCCTCGCCGCCGACGGCACGGCCGGGAACCTGGTGCGTGGCACCGCCCGGGCCAGTGACAAGGTCGCCTTCGTCTTCCCCGGTCAAGGTTCGCAGTGGGCCGGGATGGCCTTGGAACTGCTGGACTCCTCGCCGGTGTTCGCCGCCCGGATGACCGAGTGCGCCGAAGCGCTGGCCGAGTTCACCGACTGGGACCTCCTGGAAGTGTTGCGCGGCAACGGTCCCGGCTTCGACCGGGTGGACGTGGTGCAGCCCGCGCTGTGGGCCATGATGGTCTCGCTGTCCGCGGTCTGGGCCTCCTTCGGCGTCAACCCCTCCGCGGTGGTCGGCCACTCCCAGGGCGAGATCGCCGCCGCCGCGGTCTCCGGCGCGCTGTCCCTGCGCGACGCGGCCTGCGTGGTGGCGTTGCGCAGCAAGGCGATCCGGGCGCTGGCCGGCAAGGGCGGCATGATGTCGGTGCCGCTGCCGCGCACCGAGGTCGAGACCCGCATCGCCCGCTGGGACGGCCGGATCTCGGTCGCCGCGGTCAACGGCCCGGCCACCGTGGTGGTCGCCGGTGAGCCCGAGGCCCTCGACGAGCTGTTCGCCGAGTGCGAGGCCGCGGAGATCAGGGCACGCAAGATCCCGGTGGACTACGCCTCGCACTCCGCCTACGTGGAGGAGATCCGCGAGGAGATCCTGCGCGTGCTGGCCCCGATCCAGCCGCGCTCGGCGGAGATCCCGTTCCACTCCACGGTCACCGGCGAGCTGATCGACACCGCCATCGTGGACGCCGAGTACTGGTACACCAACCTGCGCCAGACCGTGCGGTTCGAGGACACCGTGCGCGGCCTGGTCGAGCAGGGCTACCGGTTCTTCATCGAGATGAGCCCGCACCCGGTGCTCACCGTCGGCGTGCAGCACACCGTGGACGCCGCGGGCGGCGAGGCCGTGGTGGTCGGTTCGCTGCGCCGCGAGGAGGGCGGCCTCACCCGCTGCCTCACCTCGCTGGCCGAGGCCTACGTGGGCGGCCTGGAGCTGGACTGGCAGGTCGTCTTCGCGAACTCCGGCGCCCGCCGTCGCGAACTGCCCACCTATCCCTTCCAGCGCAGGCGGTTCTGGCTGGAACCGCTGGCCCCGGCCGCGGCCGCCGACCCCGCCGACGCCGGGTTCTGGGACGCGGTGGACCGCGCCGACCTGGACGAGGTGACCGCCACCCTGGCCGTGGACGGCGACACCCCGCTGCACGAGGTCCTGCCCGCGATGTCCACCTGGCGCCGCCAGCGCAAGGAGCTCGCGGCCGTGGACGGCTGGCGCTACCGGGTCACCTGGACCCCGCTCAGCACCCCTAACGCCCCTACCCTCAACGGAAACTGGCTGCTCGCCGGTCCCGCGCCCGCCGGACTCATCGACACGCTCACCGCGCACGGCGCGCAGGTCACCGAGATCGCCGTCCAGGGTGACCGCGCGGAGATCGCGGAAACCCTGCGCGCGGCGGGCATCGCCGAGGCCGACGGACTGATCTCGGTGCTGGCCCTGGACGAGACCCCGCACCCGGAGCACCCCGAACTGGCCGTCGGACTCGCCCAGACCCTGCTGCTGACCCAGGCCCTCGGCGACACCGGGGCCCAGGCTCCGCTGTGGAGCCTGACCAGGGGCGCGGTCGGCATCGGCGGCTCGGACGTGCTGACCAGCCCGGAACAGGCCCAGGTCTGGGGCTTCGGCCGGGTGGTGGCGCTGGAGCACCCCGGCCGCTGGGGTGGCCTGGTGGACCTGCCCGAGGTGCTGGACGAGCGGACCGGAGTCCAGCTCGTGGCGGCACTGACCGGGACCGAAGACCAGGTCGCGGTTCGCCCGGCCGGGCTGTTCGGCCGCCGCCTCACCCCCGCCCCGCTCACCGGCAAGCCCGCCCGCAGCTGGCAGCCCGGCGACACCGCACTGGTCACCGGCGCGGCCGGACCGCTCGGCGCGGAAGCCGCCCGCTGGCTGGCCACCCAGGGCGTCACCACCCTTGTTCTCCCCGGTGCCGCACCGGAACTGGTCGAGGAACTGGCCGAACTGGGCGTCACCGCGCACACCGACCTGGCCAAGGCCGCCGAGGTCACCACGGTGCTGCACGCGCCGCCGGTAGTCAATCCGTCCGAAGTGGACAGTGTTGGCCTTGCTGACTTCGCCGTCGTGGTCGCGGCCAAGACCGCCGATGTGCTCGCGGTC
Organism: Crossiella sp. SN42; assembly: GCF_023897065.1. Classification (GTDB taxonomy): domain Bacteria; phylum Actinomycetota; class Actinomycetes; order Mycobacteriales; family Pseudonocardiaceae; genus Crossiella. The sequence goes on along the minus strand of NZ_JAMHIV010000002.1, from coordinate 120,771 downwards.
GAGGCACTGCCGATCGAACCGGAGCACGTGGTCTTCTTCTCCTCGGTGGCCGCGGTCTGGGGCGGTGGCAACCAGGCCGCCTACGCCGCCGGGTCCGCCTACCTGGACGCGCTCGCCGAGTACCGCCGCGGCAACGGCCTGCCCGCCAACGTGATCGCCTGGAGCCCGTGGGACGGCGGCGCCACCGTCGAGGCCATGGGCGAGCAGCTGCGCCGCCGCGGGGTCCGCGCGCTGGCCCCGGCCGCCGCACTGACCGCGCTGCGCCAGGTGCTCGACCACAACGAGACCGCGGTGACCATCGCGGACATCGACTGGTCCCGCTTCCACCCCGGCTTCACCGCCGCCCGGCCCAGCCCGCTGCTCTCCGCCCTGCCCCAGGTCGCCGAGCTGGAGGTCGAGCCGGAGCAGACCGGATCCCCGCTGGCCCAACGGCTTTCCGGCCTGTCCGAGGCCGACCAGGCCCAGGCCGTGCTGGACCTGGTGCGCGCCCAACTGGCCGCGGTGCTGGAACACCCCTCGCCGGAGTCGGTCGACGTCAACCGCGCCTTCCGCGAGCTCGGCTTCGACTCGCTCACCGCGGTCGACCTGCGCAACCGCCTCAACACCGCGACCGGGCTGAAACTCCCGGCCACGCTGGTCTTCGACTACCCGACCGCCACCGTGCTCGCCGACTTCCTGCGCGGCGAGATCCTCGGCGTCAGCGCGGCGGCCGAGGCATCCACGGTCGCGGTGCTGGACGACGACCCGATCGCCATCGTCGGCATGGCCTGCCGCTTCCCCGGCGGCGTGGACACCCCGGAAGCGTTGTGGCGCCTGGTCGCCGAGGGCGTGGACGCGATCTCCGGCTTCCCGGACAACCGCGGCTGGGACCTGGACGCCCTCTACGACCCGAACCCGGAGAGCAGCGGCCGCTCCTACACCCGCGAGGGCGGCTTCCTGCACCAGGCCGACGAGTTCGACCCGGCCTTCTTCGGCATCTCCCCGCGCGAGGCCACCGCGATGGACCCGCAGCACCGGCTGCTGCTGGAAACCTCCTGGGAGGCCTTCGAGCGCGCGGGCATCGACCCGGACTCCTTGCGCGGCAAGGCGGTCGGCGTGTTCGCCGGCACCAACGGCCAGCACTACGCGCCGCTGCTGCTGGACGGGCCCGACAACTTCGACGGCTACCTGGCCATCGGCAACGGGGCCAGCATCCTCTCCGGCCGGATCTCCTACACCCTCGGCCTCGAAGGCCCCGCGCTCACCGTGGACACCGCCTGCTCGGCCTCCCTGGTCGCCCTGCACCTGGGCGCGCAGGCGCTGCGCAACGGCGAGTGCTCCCTCGCGCTGGCGGGTGGCGTCACGATCATGTCGACCCCGGACATGTTCTTCGAGTTCAGCAGGCAGCGCGGACTGGCACGGGACGGCCGGTCCAAGGCCTTCGCCGCCGCGGCGGACGGCTTCGCCCTCGCCGAGGGCGCGGGCATGCTGGTGCTCGAACGACTCTCCGACGCCCGCCGCAACGGGCACCCGGTGCTGGCCCTGGTTCGCGGCAGCGCGGTGAACCAGGACGGCGCCTCCAACGGCCTGACCGCGCCGAACGGACCGGCCCAGCAGCGGGTCATCCGGCAGGCGCTGGCCAGCGCCGGGCTGTCCGCCCGCCAGGTCGAGGCGGTGGAGGCGCACGGCACCGGCACCACCCTCGGCGACCCGATCGAGGCCCAGGCCCTGCTGGCCACCTACGGCCAGGACCGGGAAACCCCGCTGTGGCTGGGTTCCCTGAAGTCCAACATCGGGCACACCCAGGCGGCCGCCGGTATCGCGGGCGTGATGAAGATGGTGCTCGCCATGCGGCACGGGGTGCTGCCCAAGACGCTGCACGTGGACGCGCCCTCGCCGCAGATCGACTGGTCGGCGGGCGCGGTCTCGCTGCTCACCGAGGCCCAGGAGTGGCCGAGCACCGGTGAACCGCGCCGGGCCGGGATCTCCAGCTTCGGCATGAGCGGCACCAACGCGCACGCCATCCTGGAGGAAGCCCCCGCCGACGAGCCGGTCACGATGTCCACTGTGGACGGACCGCAGCCGTGGCTGCTGGCCGCCCGCTCGCCGGAAGCCCTGCGCGGACAGGCCGAGCGCCTGCTCGACTTCCTGGACAACCACCCCGACTCGGCGCCGGTCGACGTGGCCCGGTCACTGGCCGAGCAGCGCGGGCGCTTCGAGCACCGCGCCGTGCTGGTGGCCACCGAGCGCGCCGACTTCCGCGCCGGGCTCGCCGCCCTGGCCCAGGACGAGCCCTCCGGCGCCCTGGTCCAGGGCCTGGCGGGCGCGCCGGGCAAGGTCGCGTTCGTCTTCCCCGGTCAGGGTTCGCAGTGGCTGGGCATGGCCCTGGCGCTGGCCGAGGCCGAGCCGGTGTTCGCCGAGCGGCTGGCCGACTGCGCCGGCGCGCTGGCCGAGTTCACCGACTGGGACCTCTTCGAGGTGTTGCGCGGCAACGGCCCCGGCTTCGACCGGGTCGACGTGGTGCAGCCCGCGCTGTGGGCGGTGATGGTGTCGCTGGCGGCGCTGTGGCGGTCCTATGGCGTCGAGCCTGCCGGAGTGGTCGGCCACTCACAGGGCGAGATCGCCGCGGCTGCCGTCTCTGGCGCGCTGTCTTTGCGGGACGCGGCCAAGGTGGTCGCGCTGCGCAGCAAGGCGATCCGAGCTCTCGCGGGCAAGGGCGGCATGATGTCCGTGCCGCTCCCGCTGGCCGAGGTCGAGGAGCGGCTGACCCGCTGGGACGGCCGCATCTCGGTGGCCGCCATCAACGGCCCCACCGCGATCGTGGTCGCCGGTGACCCCGAGGCCCTGGACGAGCTGTTCGCCGAGTGCGAGGCCGCCGACATCCGGGCCCGCAAGATCCCGGTGGACTACGCCTCGCACTCCGCGCACGTCGAACAGATCCGCGAGGAGCTGCTGACCGTCCTCAGTGGACTGTCGCCGCAGACCTCGGCTATCCCGTTCCACTCCACGGTGACCGGCGAGCTGATCGACACCACCGCGCTGGACGCGGAGTACTGGTACACCAACCTGCGCCAGACCGTCCGGTTCGAGGAGGTCGTGCGCGGCCTCGCCGAGGCGGGCTTCACCGCCTTCGTCGAGGCCAGCCCGCACCCGGTGCTGACCTTCGGGCTCAACGAGATCCTCGGCGACCGCGGCGTGGCCACCGGTTCGCTGCGCCGCGAGGACGGCGGCCAGGACCGGTTCCTGCTGTCCCTGGCCGAGCTCCAGGTCCGCGGCCACCGGGTCGACCTCACGCCGAGGATCGGTGGCGGTCGTCTGCTCACCCTGCCCACCTACGCCTTCCAGCGACAGCGGTACTGGCCGCGCCCCGGTTCCGGCCGGGCGGGCGACGCCAGCGCCATCGGCCTGCACACCGCCGAGCACCCGCTGCTCGGCGCGGCCGTGGCGCTCGCCGACAGCGACGGCTACCTGTTCACCGGCAGGCTCTCCTTGCAAACCCACCCGTGGCTGGCCGACCACGCCGTCTCCGGCACGGTCCTGTTGCCGGGCACCGCGTTCGTCGAGCTGGCCTGCCACGCCGGGGACGCGGTCGGCTGCCACCGCCTGGACGAGCTGACCCTGGAAGCCCCGCTGCTGCTGCCCGCCAGCGGTGGCGTGGCCGTGCAGCTGGTGCTCAGCGCGCCCGATGCCAACGGCGCGCGCACGCTCACCCTGCACTCCCGCCCGGAGTCCGCCGACCCGGACCAGCCGTGGACCCGGCACGCCAGCGGCCTGCTCTCCAGCACGGCCGGCGTGACCGAGGAGCTCACCGCCTGGCCGCCCGCCGGCGCCACCCCGGTTCCGGTGCAGGACATCTACGGCCGGTTCGCCGACCGCGGCTACGAGTACGGCCCCGCCTTCCAGGGCCTGCGCGCGGCCTGGCGCACCGCCGAGGAGGTCTACGCCGAGGTCGAGCTGCCACAGGCCGAGGACGCGGGCCGCTACGGCCTGCACCCGGCGCTGCTGGACGCGGCCGTGCAGGCCATCGGCCTCGGCGACTTCTTCGCCGACCCGGAGACCCCGCGCCTGCCCTTCGCCTGGAACGGTTTCACCCTGCACGCCGAGGGCGCCACCGCACTCCGGGTCCGGCTGCGCGCGGCCGGGGAGGACGCGATCGCGATCACCGTGGCCGACCCCACCGGGGCTCCGGTCGCGGCCGTGGAGTCCTTGCAGCTGCGGCAGGTCAGCGCCGACGCGCTGGCGGCCAGGGACAGCAACCTGGACAAGCTGTTCCGCCTCGACTGGACCGTCCTCAGTGGACTGACCCCGCCGTCGGCGCCGATGCCGGTCGCGGTGCTCGGCCGGGACGACCTCAAGGTGGGCGCCGCGCTGGCCAGCAGCGGCAGCGCGGTCACCAACCACAGCGACCTGGCCGAACTGGCGACGAACCCGCCCGAGCTGACCCTGGTCGCCTTCCCCTCGGTCAGCGGGCCGCGCACCGAGACCACGCACGCGGCGACCCGTCGCGCGCTGGAGCTGGTGCAGGGCTGGCTGGCCCAGGAGCACGAGGCCCGGCTGGTCGTGGTGACCAGGGGCGCGGTGTCCACCCGGCACGGCGAGGACGTCACCGACCTCGCGGGCGCCGCGGTGTGGGGACTGCTCCGTTCGGCCCAGTCGGAGAACCCGGACCGGTTCCAGCTGCTCGACCTGGACGAGGCCGACGACTCCTACGCCGCACTGCCCGCCGCCCTGCACTCCGGTGAACCGCAGCTGGCCCTGCGCGCCGGGCAGATCCACGCCTTCCGGCTGGCCAGGGCGGCCAGCACCGAGGCGCTGGTGGCACCGTCCGATGTGGACGCCTGGCGGCTGGACGTGGCCGGTGAGGGCACGCTGGAGAACCTGGCCCTGCTGCCCTGCCCCGAGGTGCTCGAACCCCTTGCCGAAGGCCAGGTCCGGATCGCGATCCGCGCCGCGGGCCTGAACTTCCGCGACGTGCTGATCGGCCTGGGCATGTACCCGGACAAGGCGCTGATGGGCACCGAGGGCGCCGGTGTGATCACCGAGGTCGGACCGGGCGTCACCGGGTTCCGGCCCGGCGACCGGGTGATGGGCTTGCTGGCCGGGGCTTTTGGCCCCTACGTGGTCGCCGATCAGCGCCTGGTCACCCGGATCCCGGCGGACTGGAGCTTCGAGACCGCCGCCTCGGTGCCGGTGGTCTTCCTCACCGCCTACTACGCCCTGCACGACCTGGCCGGGCTGGGCGCGGGGGAGAAGGTGCTGGTGCACGCCGCCGCCGGTGGCGTCGGCATGGCCGCGGTGCAGCTGGCCAGGCACTGGGGCGCCGAGGTGTTCGGCACCGCCAGCACCGGCAAGTGGGACACCCTGCGCGCCCTCGGCCTGGCCGAGGACCACATCGCCAACTCCCGCACCCTGGACTTCGAGCGCGAGTTCGGCGCGGTCACCGGCGGTAGGGGGGTCGACGTGGTGCTGGACTCGCTGGCCCGCGAGTTCGTGGACGCCTCGCTGCGGCTGCTGCCCGGCGGCGGCCGGTTCGTGGAGATGGGCAAGACCGACATCCGCGACGCCGACCAGGTCGCGGCCGAGCACCCCGGGGTGGCCTACCGCGCCTTCGACCTCACCGACGCCGGCGAGGACCGGATCGCGGAGATCTTCGCCGCGCTGCTGCCCCTGTTCGAGCAGGGGGTGCTGCGGCCGCTGCCGGTGCGCAGCTGGGACCTGCGCCGGGCCAAGGACGCCTACCGCTTCCTCAGCCAGGCCAAGCACGTCGGCAAGCTGGTGCTCACCATCCCGCGCGGCCTGCGCACCGACGGCACCGTGCTGATCACCGGCGGCACCGGCACCCTGGGCGCGCTGCTGGCCAGGCACCTGGTCACCCGGCACGGGGTGCGGCACCTGCTGCTCACCAGCCGTCGCGGCATGGACACGCCCGGTGCCCCCGAGCTGGCCGCGGAACTGTCGGAACTGGGTGCCGTCGTTCGCATCGAAAACTGTGATGCCGCGGACCGGAACGCGTTGAGCGCCTTGCTCTCCAGCATCCCGGCCGAGCACCCGCTCACCGGTGTGATCCACGCCGCAGGGGTGCTCGACGACGGCGTGCTCTCCGCGCTCACCCCCGAGCGGCTGGCGAAGGTGCTGCGGCCCAAGGTGGACGCCGCGGTCAACCTGCACGAGCTCACCGGCGAGCTGGACGCCTTCGTGCTGTTCTCCTCCGCCTCGGCCACCTTCGGCGGCGCCGGCCAGGCCAACTACGCCGCGGCCAACGCCTTCCTGGACGGCCTGGCCGCGCACCGGCGCGCGCAAGGGGTACCCGGACAGGCACTGGCCTGGGGTTTGTGGGCGCAGGCCAGCGGCATGACCGGCCACCTGGACGAGGCCGAACTGGGGCGGATGGCCCGTTCGGGCATGACCCCCCTGTCTTCAGAACAGGGGTTGGCGCTGCTCGACGCCGGACTTAGCTTTGACGAGGCGGTGCTGGTGCCGATGGGCCTGGACACCGCGGTCCTGCGACAGACGGGATCCGTGCCCTCCCCGCTCACGGGGCTGGTGCAGAACCCGGCGCGCAGGACCGCGGAGGCCGGATCGGCAGGCGCCGGAGTGTCTGCCCTGGTGCAGCGGCTGACCGGACTCCCCGCGGCGGAGCGGGACCGGGCGCTGCTGGACCTGGTGCGGGGCAACGTCGCCACCGTACTCGGACACGCCGGACCGGACGCGGTGAGCGCGGACCGAGCGTTCAAGGAGCTCGGGTTCGACTCACTCACCGCGGTCGAGCTGCGGAACCGGTTGAACGCGGCCACAGGGCTGCGCCTGCCGGCCACGCTGGTCTTCGACTACCCGACCCCGCTCGCGCTCGCGGAGCTGTTGCGAGCCGAACTCCTGCCCGACGAGCCGGCCGCGGCACCGCTGCTGGCCGAGCTCGACCGGCTGGAGGCGGGACTGGCCGGGGTGGCGCCCGCGGAGATCTCCGCGATCGCCCAGCGGCTGACGGCGTTGGCGGCCATGTGGAGCGCGGCGGCCGAGCCGGGTGACGACGATGTGGACGTTATCGAGTCCGCGTCCGACGACGACCTGTTCGACTTCATTGACAAGGAGTTCGGACAGTCCGTTTAGGACGGAGACTCGCGGAGGGTCTGACGAACTGGGGATGCTGGATGTCGAACGAAGAGAAGCTCCGCGAGTACCTCAAGCGGGTCACCACCGACCTGCACCGGACCACCAAGCGGCTGCGTGAGGTCGAGGAGGCCGGGCACGAGCCCGTGGCCATCATCGGCATGAGCTGCCGCCTGCCTGGCGGGGTCGACAGTCCGGAATCCCTGTGGAACCTCGTTTCCGGCGGCGGTGACGCGGTCGGCGGCTTTCCCGCCGACCGCGGCTGGGATGTCGGGGGCCGGTACCACCCGGACCCCGACAACCCCGGCACCTACTACGCCCGCGAGGCCGGGTTCGTCTACGACGCCGGCAAGTTCGACGCCGGGTTCTTCGGCATCTCGCCGCGCGAGGCGCTGGCCATGGACCCGCAGCAGCGGCTGATCCTGGAAGCCTCCTGGGAGGCCTTCGAGCGGGCCGGGATCGACCCGGTGTCCTTGCGCGGCAGCCGGACCGGGGTGTTCAGCGGAGCGTGGTTCTCCGGCTACACCCCGGGACTGGACCAGTCCCCGCAGCACCTGGAGGGCCACCTGCTCTCCGGCGCGGCCACCAGCTTCGTCTCCGGCCGGGTCGCCTACACCCTCGGCCTTGAGGGCCCCGCGCTCACCGTGGACACCGCCTGCTCCTCCTCGCTGGTCGCGCTGCACCTGGCGGTGAAGGCGCTGCGCAACAACGAGTGCGGGCTCGCGCTCACCGGCGGCGTCACCGTGATGTCCAGCCTCAACTCACTCGTCGAGTTCTCCCGCCAGGGCGGCCTGGCCGCCGACGGCCGCTGCAAGCCCTTCTCCGCCGCGGCCGACGGGTTCGGCTTCGCCGAGGGCGTGGGCATGCTGGTGCTGGAGAAGCTCTCCGACGCCCAGCGCAACGGCCACCAGATCCTCGCGGTGATCCGCGGCACCGCGATCAACCAGGACGGCGCCTCGAACGGGCTCACCGCGCCGAACGGCCCGTCCCAGCGCCGGGTCATCGCCGACGCGCTCGGCGACGCCCGCCTCACCCCGGCCCAGGTGGACGTGGTGGAGGCGCACGGCACCGGCACCTCGCTCGGCGACCCGATCGAGGCCCAGGCCCTGCTGGCCACCTACGGCCAGGACCGGGAACGGCCGCTGTGGCTGGGCTCGGTGAAGTCCAACATCGGGCACACCCAGGCCGCGGCCGGAGTCGCCGGTGTGATCAAGATGGTCATGGCCATGCGGCACGGGGTGCTGCCCAAGACCCTGCACGTGGACGAGCCCTCGCCGCACGTGGACTGGTCCGCGGGCGCGGTGTCGCTGCTCACCGAACAGCTGGCGTGGCCGGAGACCGGGCAGCCACGCCGGGCCGGCATCTCCAGCTTCGGCATGAGCGGCACCAACGCGCACACCATCCTGGAACAGGCCCCGGCCGCCGACATCGTCGATCCCGAGCGGGTTCCGGTCGCGGTGCCGCCGATCCTGCTCTCCGCCAGGGGCGCCGAAGCCCTGCGCGGCCAGGCCGAACGACTCCTGTCCTTTGTGGACAACAACCCCGATCTTCCGCTGGCTGACCTCGGCTTCTCGCTGGCCACCACCCGCACCCGGTTCGAGCACCGCGCGCTGCTGGCCGCCACCGACCGGGACGCGCTGCGCGCCAGCCTGGGCGCACTCGCCGCGAACCGGCCCGACCCCGCGCTGGTGCAGGGTGTCTCCGGGGTGGACGGCCGAGTGGTCTTCGTCTTCCCCGGCCAGGGCTCGCAGTGGCGCGGCATGGCCGTGGAGCTGCTGGAGACCTCGCCGGTCTTCGCCGCGCGCATCGCCGAATGCGCCGAAGCCCTCGCCGAGTTCACCGACTGGGATCTCCTGGAGGTCCTGCGCAGCGGTGACTGCGAGCAGGTCGACGTGGTGCAGCCCGCGCTGTGGGCGGTGATGGTGTCGCTGGCCGCGCTGTGGCGCTCGTACGGCGTCGAGCCTGCCGGAGTGGTCGGCCACTCACAGGGTGAGATCGCTGCCGCCGCGGTCTCCGGCGCACTGTCCCTGCGTGACGCGGCCAAGGTGGTTGCCCTGCGGAGCAAGGCGATCCGCGCGCTGGCGGGCAAGGGCGGCATGATGTCGGTCTCGCTGTCCGGCGAGGAGGCCGCCGCGCGACTGGCCCGCTGGGACGGCCGGATCTCGGTCGCCGCGCACAACGGCCCCGCCTCGGTGGTGGTCGCCGGTGACCCGGACGCCCTGGACGAGCTGTTCGCCGAGTGCGAGGCCGCGGAGATCCGGGTGCGCAAGATCCCGGTGGACTACGCCTCGCACTCCGCGCACGTGGAAAGCATCAAGGCCGAGCTGCTGACCGTCCTCAGTGGACTGGAGCCGAAGACCTCGGCGATCCCGTTCTACTCCACCGTCACCGCCGGGCAGATCGACACCGCGCGGCTGGACGCCGAGTACTGGTACACCAACCTGCGCCAGACCGTCCGCTTCGCCGAGACCACCCGGCTGCTGGCCGAGGACGGCTTCCGCTTCTTCATCGAGGCCAGCCCGCACCCGGTGCTCACCTTCGGCGTGCAGGAGACCCTGGACGAGGTGGAGGCGGTCGCGGTCGGCTCGCTGCGCCGCGAGGACGGCGGCCTGGACCGCTTCCTGCTCTCCCTCGGCGAGGCCGAGACCCGCGGCCTGCCCGTCGACCTGCGCCCGGCCTTCCCCGGCGCGCGGCGGATTGACCTGCCCACCTACGCCTTCCAGGGCCGCTGGTACTGGCTCGAACCCGAGCAGGCCGCCACCGCCGCCGACCCGGCCGACGCCGAGTTCTGGGCCGCGGTGGAGAACGAGGACCTGGACCGGCTGGCCAGCACCCTGGGCACCGGCCTCGAACCGCTCAGCGGTGTGCTGCCCGCACTGTCCGCCTGGCGCAAGGGTCGCCGCGATCAGTCCACTGTGGACGGATGGCGGTACCGGGTCACCTGGAAGCAGCTCACCGAACCCGCCGCCGCCGAACTCTCCGGCACCTGGCTGCTCGTCGTTCCCGCGGCCAACCACCCCTTGACCACCGCGGTTGTGACCGCACTGCGCGCCCGTGGCGCCGACGTCGCCGAGCTGGTGCTCGACCGCGTCGACCGCGCCGGGCTCGCCCAGCAGCTCGCCACCTCCCCCGTGGCGCCCAGCGGAGTGCTGTCCCTGCTGGGCCTGGACACCTCGGCCCACCCCGAGGTGTCCAGGGGGCTGCGCCTGACCGTCACCCTCACCCAGGCCCTCGGCGACGCCGGCCTCGACGCTCCACTGTGGACCGTCACCAGCGGCGCGGTCGGCACCGGACCGGCCGACCCGGTGCGCGAACCGGTGGCCGCCCAGGTCTGGGGCTTCGGCCGGGTCGCCGCGCTTGAACACGCCCGCCGCTGGGGCGGCCTGGTCGACCTGCCCGGCAACCCGGGTGAGACCGACCTCAACCGCCTGGTCTCGCTGCTGGCCAACGCGGGGGAGGAGGACCAGCTCGCGGTGCGGGCCAACGGGATCCTCGCCCGCCGCCTGGTGCACGCCCCGCGCGGTGCCACCAAGTGGGACTGGCGGCCCACCGGCACCGTGCTGGTCACCGGCGGCACCGGCGCGATCGGCGCGCAGGTGGCCCGCTGGCTGGCCCGCAACGGAGCCGACCACCTGGTGCTCACCAGCCGCCGCGGCCTGGCCGCGCCCGGTGCGAGCGAGCTCGCCGCCGAGCTGGGCGAACTGGGCGCCAAGGCCACCATCGAGGCCTGCGACATCAGCGACCGGGAGGCCGTGCGCGACCTGCTGGCCCGGCACCCGGTCACCGCGATCATGCACGTGGCCGGCGTGCCCCAGGCCACCGCGCTCGCCGAGGTGACCCAGGAGGAACTGGCCGAGGTCACCGCGGTCAAGATCGCGGGCGCGGCGCACCTGGCCGAGTTCGCCGGTGACCTGGACGCGTTCGTGCTGTTCTCCTCCAACTCCGGCGTGTGGGGCAGCGCGGGCCACACCGGCTACGCCGCGGGCAACGCCTACCTGGACGCGCTGGCCCAGCACCGCCGCGCCACCGGGCAGCCCGCACTCGCGGTCGCCTGGGGCGCCTGGGCCGAGGGCGGCATGGCCGAGGGCGACGCGGGGGAGCAGCTGCGCCGCCGCGGCATCCTGGAGATGCGCCCCGAGCTGGCCATCGCCGCACTGCAACGGGCCATGGACGAGGACGAGACCGCGATCGCCATCGCGGATATGGACTGGACCAAGTTCACCCCGGCCTTCACCTCGGTCCGGCCCAGCCCGCTGCTGAGCGAGCTGCCCGAGGTCCGCGAGCTGCTCGCCGAGCCCGAGCCGGAGGCTGATTCCGGGCTGGCCGAACGACTTGCCGCGGCCTCCCCGCTGGAGCAGCGGCGCGCGCTGGTGGACCTGGTGCGCACCCAGGTCGCCGGGGTGCTCGGCCACGACTCCACCGACGCGGTGGATGCCGGGCGTGCCTTCCGCGAGCTGGGCTTCGACTCGCTCACCGCGGTCGAGCTGCGCAACCGGATCACCGCCGCCACCGGCCTGAAGCTGCCGGCCACCATGGCCTTCGACCACCCCACGCCGAGCGCGCTGGCCGAGTTCCTGCGCGGTCAGCTGTTCCCGGCTGTCGACGGCGTCGACGAGTCCGAACAGCGGATCAGGGCCGCACTGGCCACCCTGCCGCTGACCCGCCTCCGGGAGGCCGGGCTGCTCGACACGCTGCTGCGCCTGGCTGATGGTGGCGAACCAGTTGAGTCCACTGTGGACGACGGCGAGGACCTCGACGAGATGGACGCCGACGACCTGGTGCGCCTGGCCCTCCAGGGCTCCGACTCCTGACCTGACCGAGCTTGTGGAGACCAAGATGGCTACCCCGACCGACAAGGTCGTCGAGGCCCTGCGCGCCTCGCTCAAGGAGAACGAACGCCTGCGTCAGCGCGAGGCGACCACCCGCGAACCCCTGGCCATCGTCGGCATGAGCTGCCGGCTGCCCGGCGGCGCGGACAGCCCGGAGGCCCTGTGGCGACTGCTCACCGGCGGTGTGGACGCCGTCGGCGGGCTGCCGGAGAACCGCGGCTGGGACCCCGCCTCGATCTACGACGCGGACAGCACCGGCCCGCAGGCCACCGAGGCCGGCTTCCTCTACGACGCCACCGAGTTCGACGCGGCCTTCTTCGGTATCTCGCCGCGCGAGGCCGCCGCCATGGACCCGCAGCAGCGCCTGCTGCTGGAGGCCTCCTGGACCGCGGTCGAGCATGCCGGGATCGACCCGAACTCCCTGCGCGGCAAGGCGGTCGGCGTGTTCGCCGGGGTCTCCGGCCAGGGTTACGGCGTCGGTCTGCAGCAGGCGGGCACCGGCTCCGAGGGCTACTTCCTCACCGGCGGCGCCACCGCGGTCGCCTCCGGCCGGATCGCCTACACCCTGGGCCTTTCCGGCCCCGCGGTCACCATCGACACCGCGTGTTCCTCCTCGCTGGTCGCCCTGCACCTGGCCGCGCAGTCGCTGCGCACCGGCGAGTGCGAGCTGGCCCTGGTCGGCGGCGTCGCGGTGATGGCCACCCCCGGCGCGTTCACCGAGTTCTCCCGGCAGAGCGGCCTGGCCCCCGACGGCCGCTGCAAGTCCTTCGCCGCCGCCGCGGATGGCGTCGGCTGGGGCGAGGGCGTCGGCGTGCTGCTGGTGGAACGCCTCTCCGAGGCCCAGCGCCGCGGCCACCGCGTGCTGGCCGTGGTCAAGGGCAGCGCGATCAACCAGGACGGCGCCTCCAACGGTCTCACCGCCCCCAGCGGTCCCGCCCAGCAGCGGGTCATCCAGGCCGCGCTGGCCAACGCGCGACTGTCCACTTCGGACGTGCACGTGGTCGAAGCGCACGGCACCGGCACCACCCTCGGCGACCCGATCGAGGCCCAGGCCCTGCTGGCCACCTACGGCCAGGACCGGGAAACCCCGCTGTGGCTGGGTTCGCTGAAGTCCAACATCGGCCACACCCAGGCCGCCTCGGGCATCGCCGGGGTGATCAAGATGGTGCTGGCGCTCAACCACGGCGTGCTGCCGCGCACCCTGCACGTGGACGAGCCCTCGCCGCACGTGGACTGGTCCGCCGGCTCGGTCGCGCTGCTCACCGAGGAACAGCCGTGGCGGGAGAGTGTGCGCCGGGCCGCGGTGTCCAGCTTCGGCGTCAGCGGCACCAACGCGCACGTCATCCTGGAACAGGCCCCCGCCACCGAGCACGCCGAACCCAGCCCGGCCCCGCCGATCGCGCCGATCCTGTTGTCCGCCAAGGGAGTCGACGCGCTGCGTGCCCAGGCGGCCAACCTGCGCCAGGTCGACGCGCCACTGGCCGACCTGGCCTACTCGACCCTGACCAGCCGGGCCAAGCTCAGCGACCGCGCGGTGATCCTGGCCGACAGCAAGGAAACCCTGACCGCGGCGCTCACCGCCCTCGTCAACGGCGAGCAGGCGCCCGGCCTGGTCCAGGGCACCGTGGCCGAGGGCCGCACCGCGTTCCTGTTCTCCGGCCAGGGCTCCCAGCGCCTGGGCATGGGCACCGAACTGGCCGCCCGCTTCCCGGTCTTCGCCGAGGCCTTCAACGCGGCCTGCGCCGAGCTCGACCGGCACCTGCCCCGCCCGCTGCGCGAGGTCCTGGACTCCGAGGAGCTGCACCAGACCGGCTACACCCAGCCCGCCCTGTTCGCCATCGAGGTCGCGCTCTACCGCCTGGTCGAGTCCCTCGGCCTCACCCCCGACGTGGTGGCCGGGCACTCCATCGGCGAACTGGCCGCCGCGCACGTGGCCGGGGTCTTCTCCCTGGCCGACGCCGCCAAGCTGGTCGCCGCCCGCGGCCGCCTGATGCAGGCCCTGCCCGCCGGTGGCGCGATGGTCGCGGTGCAGGCGAGCGAGGACGAGGTCGAGCTGACCGACGGGGTCGCCATCGCCGCGGTCAACGGCCCGGAGTCGGTGGTGCTCTCCGGCGAGGAAGCCGCGGTGCTCGCCCTGGCCGAGCGGTTCGCCGCGCAGGGCCGCAAGACCCGGCGGCTCACCGTGAGCCACGCCTTCCACTCGCCGCTGATGGACGGCATGCTCGCCGACTTCCGCGCCGTCGCGGAGACCATCTCCTACGCGGTGCCGAACATTCCGCTGGTCTCCACCCTCACCGGCCAGCCGGTCTCCGCCGAGCTGACCAGCCCGGACTACTGGGTCCGGCACGTGCGCGAAGCGGTTAGGTTCGCCGACGCGCTGCGCTGCCTGGCCGAGGACGAGGTGCGCACCTTCCTGGAGATCGGCCCCGGCGGCGTGCTCTCCGCGCTGGGCCAGGAAACCCTGGACGCCGCCTTCCTGCCGCTGCTGCGCAAGGACCGCCCCGAGCCCGAGGCCCTGCTCACCGGCCTGGCCGAGGCCCTGGTCCGCGGCGCCGAGGTCGATCTGTCCACTGTGGCCGGTGGCCGCCGTGTCGACCTGCCCGGCTACCCCTTCCAGCGCCAGCACTACTGGCTGGACGGTGCCGCGCTCGCCGACGCCGCCGGACTCGGCCTGACCGCCGCCGAGCACCCGCTGCTCGGCGCGGCCCTGCCGCTGCCCGGCAGCGATGGGTTCGTCTTCACCGGCAGCCTGTCCCTGCGCACCCACCCCTGGCTGGCCGAGCACACCGTGCTGGACACCGTGCTGCTGCCCGGCACCGCCTTCGTCGACCTGGCCCTGCACGCCGGCCGCCAGGTCGGCGCGGACACCGTGGCCGAGCTGACCATCGAGGCCCCGCTGGTGCTGCCCGCCGACGGCGCGGTCCAGCTCCAGCTCGCGGTCACCGGCACCGACGAGACCGGCCGCCGCGGCCTGACCCTGCACTCCCGCACCGGCGAGACCTGGCTCCGGCACGCCAGCGGCCTGCTCACCACCGACACCGCACCGGCCACCGCCGAAAACGCCTGGCCGCCGGCCGACGCGGTCGCACTCGACGTGTCCGACCTCTACGACCGGGTCGCCGAATGGGGCTACGACTACGGCCCCACCTTCCAGGGTCTCAAGGCCGCCTGGCAGCACGGCGACGACGTGCTCGCCGAGGTCAGCCTGCCCGGCAACGACGGCGCGAACTTCGGCGTGCACCCGGCCCTGCTGGACGCCGCCCTGCACGCGGTCGGCCTGGGCACCCTGATCGCGGACACCGGCCAGGCCCGGCTGCCCTTCCTGTGGAACGACGTCAGCCTGCACCAGCCCGGCGCCTCTGCCGTCCGGGTCCGGCTCACCCCGGTCGCCGCCGACGCCGTCTCACTCACCCTGTCCGACCCCACCGGCGCACCGGTCGCCTCGATCGGTTCCCTGGTGCTGCGCCCGGTCTCCGCCGAGGCGCTGCGCACCGCGCGGGACAGCCAGGACTCGCTGTTCCGCGTCGACTGGACCGAACTGTCCACAGTAGACGGTGACCTGGCCGACGCGGTGGTGGTGCACAGCACCGAGTCCGAGGTGCGCGCGGCCACCGCGCACATCCTCAAGGCGGCCCAGGACTTCCTGGCCGATCCGGAGCTGGCGCTGTCCCGGCTGGTCGTGGTGACCGCCAACGCGGACACCGACCTGGCCGCCGCTGCGGTGCACGGCCTCATCCGCGCCGCCCAGGCCGAGGAGCCCGGCCGGTTCGTGCTGGTCGACACCGACAACCCGGACCTGGTCGCCGCGGCCGTGGCCACCGGCGAACCCGAGCTGCGGGTCCGCGCGGGCAAGGTGTTCGCGCCACGACTGGCCCGCGCCACCGGTTCCGCGGCCCAGCTGACCGGACCGGTCCTGGTCACCGGGGCCACTGGCAGCCTGGGCGCGCTGTTCGCCCGCCACCTGGTCACCGGCCACGGCGTCCGCGACCTGGTGCTCACCAGCCGCCGCGGCCTGGCCGCCCCGGGCGCGTCCGAACTCCGCGACGAGCTGATCTCCTTGGGCGCCAACGTCACCGTCGCCGCCTGCGACGCCGCCGACCGGCACGCCCTGGCCGCCCTGCTCGCCGAGCACCCGGTCAACGCGGTGGTGCACACCGCCGGCGTGCTCGACGACGGCATGCTCACCGCGCTCACCCCCGAGCGCCTGGACACCGTGCTGCGCCCCAAGCTGGACGCCGCCCGCAACCTGGCCGAGCTGACCGGACCGGAGACCACCCTGGTGCTGTTCTCCTCGGCCGCGGCCACCTTCGGCAACGCGGGCCAGGGCAACTACGCCGCCGCCAACGCGGTGCTGGACTCCTTCGCCCGGGCCCGCGCCGCCCAGGGCAGGCCCACCGTCTCGCTGGCCTGGGGCCTGTGGGCGCAGGGCATGGCCGACGGCGTGGACTCCACCCGGCTCACCCGTGGCGGCGTCGACGCACTGTCCACAACGGACGGACTCGCGCTGTTCGACGCCGCACTCGGCTCCGGCGAACCGGTCCTGGTGCCGATGCGCCTGTCCACCAAGGCGGGCCGGGACGAGGTGCCGCCACTGCTGCGCGGACTGGTCAAGGCCAAGCCGCGCAAGGCCGCCGACACCGGCGACCTCCGCCAGCGGCTGGCCGGTCTCGACCCCGACGACCGGGCCACCGCGCTGATCGACCTGGTGCGCGCCAAGGCCGCCGCCGTGCTCGGCCACGGCTCCGCGGGTGCGGTCCAGGAGAGCAGGGCCTTCCAGGACCTGGGCTTCGACTCGCTCACCGCGGTCGAACTGCGCAACCAGCTCACCGCGGCCACCGGCCTGCGCCTGCCGGCCACCCTGGTCTTCGACTACCCCACCCCGGCCGCACTCGCCGGCTACCTCCTGGAGGAGCTGCCGGTCGAGCAGGCCGCGCCACCAGTGTTCGCCGAGCTGGACCGGCTGGCCGCGAGCCTGACCGCGCTCACCGGGGACACCCGCGCCGAAGCCGTCGCGAAGCTCAGGGCACTGCTGTCCACTGTGGACGAAACGCCCGACCAAACCCCCGCCGCCAAGCTCGACCTGGCCACCGACGACGAGCTGTTCGCCCTCGTCGACTCCGAGCTCGGCGTCCACTGACCACGCAAGCCATTACTGACCGAGGGGGCGGCATGTCGCCGACGACTGAGGACAAGCTCCGCGACTACCTGAAGCGGGTCATCGCGGACCTCCAGCAGACCAAGGCGCGCCTGCACGAGGTGGAGGCCGAGGACCGCGAGCCGATCGCCATCGTCGGCATGGCCTGCCGCTACCCCGGCGGGGTCAGCTCGCCGGAGGACCTGTGGCGGCTGGTGGAAGGCGGCGGCGACGCGATCTCCGGCTTCCCGGCCAACCGCGGCTGGGACCTCAACGCCCTCTACCACCCCGACCCCGAACACCCCGGCACCTCCTACGTGCGGGAGAGCGGGTTCCTGCACACCGCCGACGAGTTCGACCCCGGTTTCTTCGGCATCTCCCCGCGCGAGGCCCTGGCCATGGACCCGCAGCAGCGCCTGCTGCTGGAGACCGCCTGGGAGACCTTCGAGCGGGCCGGTATCGACCCGGCGACCGTGCGCGGCAGCCGCACCGGCGTGTTCGCCGGGCTGATGTACCACGACTACGCGGCCCGCCTGCACAGCGTGCCGGCCGGGGTCGAGGGCTACCTCAGCACCGGCAACTCCGGCAGCGTGGTCTCCGGCCGGGTCTCCTACACCCTTGGCCTGGAAGGGCCTTCGGTCACCATCGACACGGCCTGTTCCTCCTCGCTGGTCGCGCTGCACCTGGCCGTGCAGTCCCTGCGCAACGGCGAGTGCACCCTGGCGCTGGCCGGTGGCGTGGCGATCATGTCCACCCCGGGCGCGTTCGTCGAGTTCTCTCGCCAGCGCGGCCTGGCCCCCGACGGCCGCTCGAAGTCCTTCGCCGCGGCCGCCGACGGCACCTCGTGGTCGGAGGGCGTCGGCATGCTGCTGGTGGAACGCCTCTCCGACGCCCAGCGCAACGGCCACCCGGTCCTCGCGGTGGTGCGCGGCAGCGCGGTCAACCAGGACGGCGCGAGCAACGGCCTCACCGCCCCCAACGGCCCGTCCCAGCGCCGCGTCATCCGCGCCGCCCTGGCCAACGCACAGCTCACACCGTCCGAAGTGGACGCGGTGGAGGCGCACGGCACCGGCACCGTGCTCGGCGACCCGATCGAGGCCCAGGCCCTGCTGGCCACCTACGGCAAGGAGAAGTCGGCCGACCAGCCACTGTGGCTGGGCTCGCTGAAGTCGAACCTGGGCCACACCCAGGCCGCGGCCGGCGTCGGCGGCATCATCAAGATGGTCATGGCGTTGCGGCACGGCGTGCTGCCGAGGACGCTGCACGTGGACGAGCCGACGCCGCACGTGGACTGGTCGGCGGGCGCGGTGTCGCTGCTGACCGAGGCGCGGGAGTGGCCGGAGACCGGCAGGCCCCGCCGGGCCGCGGTGTCTTCCTTCGGCGTCTCGGGTACGAACGCGCACACGATCCTGGAGCAGGCCCCGGTCGCTTCCGCCACCGAGGCTGCCAACGCGGCCCCGGTCGCTCTCGCCGCCGGGACAGCCAACGCGGCCTCGGTCGCTTCCGCCGCGGGGACCGCCGCCCCGGCCCCGGTGGCCTCTCCCGCCGGGACCGCCGCCCAGGCCCCCGGCGAACTCGCCGTCCAGCCGGGTGCCGCCGTTGCCTCCGCGCCGGTGCTCCCCTTGGCCCTCTCCGCCCGCGGCCCCGAAGCCCTTCGCGCCCAGGCCACCAACCTGCTCTCCTTCCTCGACGCCAACCCCGACCTCCCCCTGGCCGACCTGGGCCGCGCCCTCGCCCTGGGCCGCTCCGCCTTCGAGAACCGCGCCGTCGCCATCACCCGCGACCGCGCCGAGCTCCGCACCGCCCTCACCGCGCTCGCCAACGCCGAACCCGCCGCCAACCTGATCACCGGCGACAGCATCGGCACCGGCAAGGTCGTCTTCGTCTTCCCCGGCCAGGGCTCCCAGTGGCGGGGCATGGCCGTCGAGCTGCTGGAAACCTCCCCGGTCTTCGCCGCCCGCCTCACCGAATGCGCCGAGGCCCTCGCCGAGTTCACCGACTGGGACCTCCTCGACGTCCTGCGCAGCGGCGACTTCGAGCAGGTCGACGTGGTGCAGCCCGCGCTGTGGGCGGTCATGGTCTCCCTGGCCGCGCTGTGGCGCGCCAACGGCATCGAGCCCGCAGGAGTGGTCGGCCACTCACAGGGTGAGATCGCCGCCGCCGCGGTCTCCGGCGCGCTGTCGCTGCGGGACGCGGCCAAGGTGGTCGCCCTGCGCAGCAAGGCGATCCGGGCGCTGGCGGGCAAGGGCGGCATGATGTCGATCTCCCTGCCCGTGGCCGAGGTTGAGGCGCGGCTGGCCCGCTGGGATGGGCGGATCTCGGTGGCCGCGGTCAACGGCAGTGCCTCCGTGGTGGTCGCCGGCGACCCGGACGCCCTGGAAGAGCTGTTCATCGACTGCGAGACCGCGGAGATCCGGGTCCGCAAGATCCCGGTGGACTACGCCTCGCACTCCGCGCACGTGGAAAGCATCAAGGCCGAACTGCTGACCGTCCTCAGTGGACTGGAACCGCGCGCGGCGGAGATCCCGTTCTACTCCACCGTCTTCGCCGAGCGTTTCGACACCACCGGGCTGGACGCCGAGTACTGGTACACCAACCTGCGCCAGACCGTCCGGTTCGAGGAGACCGTCCGGCTGCTCGGTGACTCCGGGTTCCGGTTCTTCGTGGAGGCCAGCCCGCACCCGGTGCTCACCTTCGGCATCCAGGAGACCGTGGAAGCCGTCGCGGTCGGCTCGCTGCGCCGGGACGAGGGCGGCCTGGACCGCTTCCTGACCTCGCTGGCCGAGGGCCAGGTCCGCGGCCTGCCGGTGCGCTGGGCGACCCTGTGGGGCGGCTCGGCGCACGTGGACCTGCCCACCTACGCCTTCCAGCGCAAGCGTTACTGGCTGGAGGACGGCGCCCCGGCCGTCGAGCACACCACCGACCCGGCCGACGCCGAGTTCTGGACCGCGGTCGAGACCGAGGACCTGGACACCCTGGCCGCCACCCTCGGCGCCGAGGCCGAGGCGCTCACCGGTGTGCTGCCGGTGCTCGCCGCCTGGCGCCGCCAGCGCCGCGAGCAGTCCACTGTGGACGGCTGGCGGTACCGGGTGGAGTGGCGGCCGGTCACCCTGCCCGCCGCCCCGCTCACCGGCGACTGGCTGGTGGTGCAGCCAGAGGGACACACCGGGACCGTGCTGTCCGGCGCGCGGGTGCTGGAGATCGGTGGCTCCCTGGACCGGGCCGCGCTCGCCGATCGCCTTGCGGCACTGGACTTCACGCCCGCCGGGGTGCTCTCGCTGCTCGCCCTCGATGAGTCCCCGCTGGCCGAACACCCGCTGCCCGCCGGGCTCGCGGGCACCGTGGTGCTCACCCAGGCCCTCGGCGACGCCAGGATCACCGCCCCGCTGTGGTGCGCCACCCGCGGCGCGATCTCCACCTCCGCCACGGATCTCCTGCGCAGCGCCACCCAGGCCCAGGTCTGGGGCCTCGGCCGGGTCATCGCGCTGGAGCACCCGGAGCGCTGGGGCGGCCTGGTCGACCTGCCCGACCGCCTCGACGAGACCGCGGTCAACCGGTTGCACGCCGTGCTCGCCGCGGCCGAGGAGGACCAGGTGGCCATCCGCGCCGCCGGGATCTTCGCCCGCCGCCTCGCACCCGCCCCGCTCGGCTCGGCCACCCCGGTCCGCAGCTGGCAGCCCACCGGCACCGCGCTGGTCACCGACGGCTCCGGCGCGCTCGGCTCGCTGGTGGCGAAGTGGCTGGCCCGCAACGGTATCGAGCACCTAGTGCTGGCCGGTCAGCACGACCACACCGCCGAGGACCTGCGCGCCGAACTGGCCGCCGAGGGCGTCACGGTCACCCTGGCCGCCTGCGAGGTCGGCGACCGCGCCGCACTGCGCGCCGTGCTCACCGAACACCAGCCGGCCACCGTGGTGCACGCCCCGCCGGTGGTGCCGCTGAAGTCCCTGGCCGATAGCGACCTGGCCTCCTTCGCCGCCGTGGTCAACGCCAAGACCGCGGCCGCCACCCACCTGGACGCCCTGCTCGACGACTCCGTGGAGACCGTGGTCTTCTGCTCCTCGGTCGCCGGGATCTGGGGCGGTGGCAACCAGGGCGCCTACGCCGCGGGCACCGCCTACCTGGACGCGCTGGCCGAAGCCCGGCGCGGCCGCGGCCTGCCCGGCGTGGCGATCGCCTGGAGCCCGTGGGACGGCGGCGACACCACCACCGAGGACAGCTACGGCGAGTTCCTGCGCCGCCGCGGCGTCACCGCGATGGACCCCGAGCTCGCGCTTTCCGCGCTGCGCCAGGCGATTGAGCACGAGGAGCCGGTGCTCACCGTCGCCGACATCGACTGGGACCGCTTCGTCCCCGGCTTCACCGCCGCCCGCGCCAGCCACCTCTTCGACGAGATCCCGCAGGCCCGCCCCGAGACCGAGCCCGAGGCCGTCGAAGCCTCCCCGCTGGTGCAGCGCCTCACCGGACTTTCCGAGGCAGACCAAGGGAAACTCGTCCTCGACCTGGTCCGCACCCAGCTCGCCGCCGTGCTCGAACACGCCTCCCCGGAAGCCGTCGACGTCAACCGCGCCTTCCGCGAGCTCGGCTTCGACTCGCTCACCGCGGTCGACCTGCGCAACCGGCTCAACACCGTCACCGGCCTGACCCTGCCCGCTACCCTGGTCTTCGACTACCCGACCGCCACCGTGCTCGCCGAGCACCTGCGCGGCGAGCTGATCGGCCACGCCGCACAGATCGCCGGACCGGTGGTCACCGCGGCCGCCGACGACGAGCCGATCGCCATCATCGGCATGGCCTGCCGCTTCCCCGGCGGCGTGGCCAGCCCGGAAGCGCTGTGGCGGCTGGTCGAGTCCGGTGGCGACGCCATCACCGGCTTCCCCACCGACCGCGGCTGGGACCTGGACGCGCTGATCGACCCCAACGGGCGCACCGGAGCCAGTTACGTCGGCCACGGCGGCTTCCTGCACGAGGCCAGCGAGTTCGACCCGGCCTTCTTCGGCATCTCCCCGCGCGAAGCCCTGGCCATGGACCCGCAGCACCGCCTGCTGCTGGAAACCTCCTGGGAGGCATTCGAGCGCGCGGGCATCGACCCGGACTCCTTGCGCGGCAGCCGAACTGGCGTGTTCGCCGGCACCAACGGCCAGCACTACGCGCCGCTGCTGGCGGGCGCGCCGGAGAACCTGTCCGGCTACCTGGCCACCGGCAACGGCGCGAGCGTGCTCTCCGGCCGGGTGTCCTACACCTTTGGACTCGAAGGCCCCGCGGTCACCGTGGACACCGCCTGCTCCTCCTCGCTGGTCGCCCTGCACTGGGCGGTGCAGGCCCTGCGCAACGGCGAATGCTCCCTCGCCCTGGCCGGTGGCGTCACGATCATGTCCACCCCGGACATGTTCTTCGAGTTCAGCCGCCAGAACGGACTGGCCCGCGACGGCCGCTCCAAGGCCTTCGCCGCCGCTGCGGACGGCTTCGCCCTCGCCGAGGGTGTTGGCATGCTGCTGGTGGAACGCCTCTCCGACGCCCAGCGCAACGGCCACCCGATCCTGGCCGTGGTCAAGGGCAGCGCGGTCAACCAGGACGGCGCCAGCAACGGCCTCACCGCCCCGAACGGACCGTCCCAGCAGCGCGTCATCCGCCAGGCGCTGGCCAACGCCGGACTGTCCACTTCGGACGTCGACCTGGTGGAGGCGCACGGCACCGGCACCACCCTCGGCGACCCGATCGAGGCCCAGGCGCTGATCGCCACCTACGGCCAGGACCGGGACCGCCCGCTGTGGCTGGGCTCGCTGAAGTCCAACATCGGGCACACCCAGGCCGCCGCCGGGGTGGCTGGGGTGATGAAGAGCGTGCTGGCCATGCACCACGGCCTGCTGCCCAAGACCCTGCACATCGACGCGCCCAGCCCGCAGATCGACTGGTCCGCCGGTGCGGTCTCACTGCTCACCGAGGCCCAGCCCTGGCCGGAGGGCGTGCGCCGGGCCGCCGTGTCCAGCTTCGGCATCAGCGGCACCAACGCGCACGTCATCATCGAACAGCCGCCCGCGGCCGACACTCCCGAGAAGTCCACTGTGGACGGACCGGTGCCGGTGCGGCTCACCGCCCGCACCCCCGATGCCCTGCGCGGCCAGGCCCGCGCGCTGTCGGCGCACCTGGCCGCACACCCGGACACCGGCCTCGCCGACCTGGCGCACTCCCTGCTCACCGCCCGCACCGCCTTCGACCAGCGCGCCATCCTGGTCGTGGACAACGCCGCCGAGCTGAGCACCGGCCTGGACGCGCTCGCCAACGGCGAACCGTGGCCCGGCCTGACCACCGGCGTGGCCGCGCCGGGGGAGAAGGTCGCGTTCGTCTTCCCCGGTCAGGGCTCGCAGTGGCTGGGCATGGCGGTCGAACTGGCCGAGACCAACGCGGTCTTCGCCGAACGGCTCGGCGACTGCGCGGGCGCGCTCCGCGAGTTCACCGACTGGGACCTGCTGGAAGTGTTGCGCGGCAACGGTCCCGGCTTCGACCGGGTGGACGTGGTGCAGCCCGCGCTGTGGGCGGTCATGGTCTCCCTGGCCGCGCTGTGGCGCAGCTTCGGCGTCGAACCCTCGGTGGTGGTCGGCCACTCCCAGGGCGAGATCGCCGCGGCCGCGGTCTCCGGCGCACTGTCCCTTCAGGACGCCGCCAGGGTAGTTGCCCTGCGCAGCAAGGCGATCCGGGCGCTGGCCGGCAAGGGCGGCATGATGTCGGTGCCGCTGCCGGTCGCCGAGGTTGAGGAACGACTGGCCCGCTGGGACGGCCGCATCTCGGTCGCCGCGATCAACGGCACCTCCTCGGTGGTGGTCGCCGGTGAGCCGGACGCGCTGGACGAGCTGTTCGCCGAGTGCGAGGCCGGGAACATCCGGGCCCGCAAGATCCCGGTGGACTACGCCTCGCACTCGGCCTACGTGGAGGAGATCCGCGAGGAAATCCTGCGGGTCCTGGCCCCGATCAAGCCGCGAGCCTCGGAGATCCCGTTCCACTCCACCGTCACCGGCGAGCTGGTCGACACCGCGACGCTGGACGCGGAGTACTGGTACACCAACCTGCGCCAGACCGTCCGGTTCGCCGAGGTCACCCGCGCGCTGGCGGAACAGGGCTACCGCTACTTCGTCGAGGCCAGCCCGCACCCGGTGCTCACCGTCGGCGTGCAGGAAACCCTGGAAGAGGCCGGCAGCAACGCGGTCGCACTCGGTTCGCTGCGCCGCGAGGAAGGCGGGCTCGCCCGGTTCCTGCTCTCCGTCAGCGAGGCCGCCGTGCGCGGCCTGCCGGTCGACTTCGGCCGGCTGCTCACCGGGGCCCACCGGATCGACCTGCCCACCTACGCCTTCCAGCGCGAGCGCTACTGGCTGGACACCCCGGTCCGCTCCGGTTCCGACGCCGCCGAGCTCGGCCTGACCGCCGCCGAGCACCCGCTGCTCGGCGCCGCGATCACCCGGCCCGGCAGCGAGGAACTGCTGTTCACCGGCCGGATCTCGGTGCGCAGCCACCCCTGGCTGGCCGACCACGCCGTGCTCGGCTCGATCCTGTTGCCCGGCACCGCCTTCGTCGAGCTCGCCCTGCACGCGGCCCTCGCCGCGGGCTGCGACCGGGTGGAGGAGCTGACCCTGGCCGCGCCGCTGGTGCTGCCCGAGGACGGCGCGGTCCGGCTACACCTCACTGTCGGCGAACCGGAGGACTCCGGCGCCCGCGCGCTGACCGTGCACTCCCAGACCGGCGAGGACGAGCCCTGGCAGCTGCACGCCAGCGGCACCCTGCTGCCCGGCCTCGGCACCCCGGTCGCGGTCGGCGCCTGGCCGCCCGCGGGCGCGGAACCCGTTGCCCTGGACGGTCTCTACGACCGGCTCAGCGAGGCGGGCTACGACTACGGCCCCAGCTTCCAGGGCCTGCGCGCCGCCTGGACCAAGGGCGGCGAGGTCTTCGCCGAGGCCACCCTGCCCGAAGACCACCGGGACAACGGCTTCGCGCTGCACCCGGCCCTGCTGGACGCGGCGGTGCAGGCCATCGGCCTCGGCGGCTTCTTCAGCGCCGAGCAGGCCCGGCTGCCCTTCGCCTGGACCGGGGTCAGCCTGCACGCCACCGGCGCGACCAGCCTGCGGGTGCGACTGTCCAAGGTGGACAACGACGGCATCGCGCTCGCGGTGACCGACCCCGAGGGCAACCCGGTGGCCACCGTCGACTCCCTGGTGCTGCGCGCCCTCTCCGCCGACGCGCTCGGCGGCGGGCACCACGACTCGCTGTTCCAGCTCGACTGGGTCACCGTGCCCGCGCCTGCCACCCCGCTCGGCCGCGCCGCCGTGCTCGGCGACGCACTGGGCGTGGCGGCCGGTCTGCGCGCCGCCGGGGTCCGGGTGCAGGAGCACACCGGACTGGCAGAACTGACCGAGGTGCCCGAGCTGGTATTCCTGCCACTGGCCACAGTGGACGGACCCATGGCCAAGGTCGCGCACACCACCACCCTTATCGCCCTACAGGCGGCACAGGGGTGGCTGGCCGATCCGCGCTTCGCCGGCTCCCGGCTGGTGGTGGTCACCCGGGGCGCGGCCGCGGACGTGACCGATCCAGCCGCGGCCGCGGTCTGGGGCCTGATCCGCTCGGCGCAGGCCGAGGAACCGGGCCGGTTCCAGCTGCTCGACCTGGACGGCCCCGACTCCGCCCGGCAGCTCGCCGCCGCCGCGCAGACCGGCGAACCGCAGCTGGCCATCCGGCAGGGCAAGCTCACCGCACCCCGCCTGGCCCGCGTGGCCAAGACCTCGACCGAGCGGCCGACCGGGGGATCCGCGCTGGTCACCGGCGGTACCGGCACCCTCGGCGCGCTGGTCGCCCGGCACCTGGTGACCAGCCGGGGCGTGCGGCACCTGGTGCTCACCAGCCGCAGCGGCCCGGCCGCCCGCGGCGCGGCGGAACTGCACGCCGAACTCACCGCGCTCGGCGCGCAGGTCCGGATCGAGGCCTGCGACGCCGCCGACCGGGACGCGCTGGCCGCGCTGCTGGGCACCCTTGATCAACCCCTGTCCACCGTGGTGCACGCGGCAGGGGTGCTCGACGACGGCGTGCTCTCCGCGCTCACCCCGGACCGGCTGGCCGCGGTGCTGCGGCCCAAGGTGGACGCCGCGGTCAACCTGCACGAGCTGACCGGCGAGGTCACCGAGTTCGTGCTGTTCTCCAGCGCCGCCGCCACCTTCGGCGGCGCGGGCCAGGGCAACTACGCCGCGGCCAACGCCTTCCTGGACGGACTCGCCGCCTACCGCCGTGAGCTGGGCAAACCAGCCGTGTCCCTGGCCTGGGGCCTGTGGGCGCAGGCCAGCGGCATGACCGGCCACCTGGACGAGGCCGAACTGGGGCG
This sequence comes from Crossiella sp. SN42, assembly GCF_023897065.1. GTDB lineage: Bacteria > Actinomycetota > Actinomycetes > Mycobacteriales > Pseudonocardiaceae > Crossiella. The sequence goes on along the minus strand of NZ_JAMHIV010000002.1, from coordinate 94,358 downwards.
GCTGGCCAGGGCCGGCATGGCACCCCTGTCTTCAGAACAGGGGTTGGCACTGCTGGACGCGGCCAGCACAGTGGAATCGGCGGTGCTGGTGCCCATCGGGTTGGACACCACGGCGCTGCGGGCACAGGCCGAGGTGCCCGCCCTGCTGCGCGGGCTCGTCCGCAAGCCCGGTCGCCGAACGGCGGCCGGCGCGGCCCCGGACGCCACGGCGCTCACGCAGCGACTGCACGGCCGCACCGGCGCCCAGCGGCGCGAGGTGCTGCTGGACCTGGTCCGCGGGCAGGTTGCCGCGGTGCTGGGGCACTCCTCGCCGGAGGCGGTCGAGGAGAGCAAGGGCTTCCTGGAGCTCGGGTTCGACTCGCTCACCGCGGTCGAGCTGCGGAACCGGCTGAACGCGGCCACCGGCCTGCGTCTGGCCGCCACGCTGGTCTTCGACCACCCGACTCCGGAGGCGCTGGCCGCGCACCTGGACGACAGCGTGCCCCAGTCCACGGCCCCGGCGGGCGGCAGTCCGCTGCTGGCCGAGCTGGACCGGCTGGAGGCCAGCCTGTCGGTGATCGTGCCAGACGACCTGTCCGGGATCGCCCCGGACGAGGAGTCCCGGGCACACATCACCCTCCGGCTGAAGTCCTTGCTGGCCAAGTGGACCGAGGCCAACGGCACCCCGGCCGCCGAGGACCTGGAAGCGGCCACCGACGACGACCTGTTCGACCTCATTGGCAAGGAGTTCGGAATCTCGTAACGGGGATTCCTACTGGGGAGAAGGGAACCACAGTGTCCAATGAGGACAAGCTCAGGCACTTCCTCAAGCAGGTCACCGCGGACCTCCGGCAGACCCGCCAGGAGCTGACCGAGGTCCGCGCGGCCGAGCACGAGCCGATCGCCATCATCGGCATGGCCTGCCGGTACCCCGGCGGCATCGGCTCACCGGAACAGCTGTGGGACCTGCTGGCCGAGGGCGGGGACGCGGTCACCGGGTTCCCGGCCGACCGCGGCTGGCCCGACCTGCTCGACGACGACCCGTCCGCCACCGGCCGCACCTACACCGGCCACGGCGCGTTCCTGGACGGCGTCGCCGACTTCGACCCCGCCTTCTTCGGCATCTCCCCGCGCGAGGCCCTGGCCATGGACCCCCAGCAGCGCCTGCTGCTGGAGACCTCCTGGGAGGCCTTCGAGCGCGCCGGCATCGACCCGGCCACCTTGCGCGGCAGCAAGACCGGCGTGTTCGCCGGGGTGATCTACAACGACTACGCCGCCCGCCTGCACGAGGTTCCCGAGGGCGTCGAGGGCTACCTCGGCACCGGCAACTCCGGCAGTGTCGCCTCCGGCCGCATCGCCTACACCCTCGGACTGGAGGGCCCCGCGCTCACCATCGACACGGCGTGCTCGTCCTCGCTGGTGGCGCTGCACCTGGCCGCGCAAGCCCTGCGCAAGGGCGAGTGCACGCTGGCCCTGGCCGGTGGCGTGACCACCATGGCCACCCCGCAGATCTTCGTCGAGTTCTCCCGCCAGCGCGGCCTGGCCACCGACGGCCGCTGCAAGGCCTTCGCCGACGCCGCCGACGGCACCGGCTGGGGCGAGGGCGTCGGCCTGCTCCTGGTCGAACGCCTCTCCGACGCCCAGCGCAACGGCCACCCGATCCTCGCGGTGCTCAAGGGCAGCGCGGTCAACCAGGACGGCGCCTCCAGCGGCCTCACCGCCCCCAATGGCCCGTCCCAGCAACGCGTCATCCGCGCCGCCCTCGCCGACGCGCAGCTCACCCCCGCCCAGGTGGACGTGGTGGAGGCGCACGGCACCGGCACCCGCCTCGGCGACCCGATCGAGGCGCAGGCGGTGCTCGCCGCGTACGGGCAGGAGCGGGACCGGCCGCTGTGGCTGGGTTCGGTGAAGTCGAACATCGGGCACACCCAGGCCGCGGCCGGGGTCGCGGGCGTGATCAAGATGGTCATGGCGATGCGGCACGGGGTGCTGCCCAAGACCTTGCACGTGGACGAGCCCTCGCGGCAGGTGGACTGGTCGGTCGGCGCGGTGTCGCTGCTGACCGAGCCGCAGCCGTGGACGGGGGAGGTGCGGCGGGCCGGGGTGTCCAGCTTCGGGGTGAGCGGGACGAACGCGCACGTGATCCTGGAACAGGCCCCCGCGCCCGCGGAAGGCGAGACCAGCGCCGCCACCCAGCCCGACGCCGCCGTGGCCACCACGCCAACCGCTGCCGCCGCGCGCACTGCGCCCGCCGTGGCCGCCGCGCCGACCGATGACGCCGCGCCTGCCGCGGATGCCGTGCGCTCCCTGCCCGCTGCCGCCACGCCCGCCGCGGATGCCGCGCGCACCGTGCCCGCCAACGCTGCCGCTGCCACGCCCGCCGCTGCCGCCGCGGGCACCGCGCCGGTTGCTGCCGCTGCCGCGCTGCCCTTCCTGCTCTCCGGCAAGACCGCCGCCGCCCTCCGCGCCCAGGCCATCCGCCTCCGCGACCACCTCGCCAAGCACACCCCCGCCCCGCTCGACCTCGCGCACACCCTCACCACCCGCAGCGCCTTCGAGCACCGCGCCGTCCTGCTCGGCGACCTCACCGCCCTGGACGCCCTCGCCACCGACGAGATCACCCCCGCCCTGGTCCGCGGCACCGCCGCCCGTCCGGGCAAGGTCGTCTTCGTCTTCCCCGGCCAGGGCTCCCAGTGGCGCGGCATGGCCGTCGAGCTGCTCGACTCCTCCCCGGTCTTCGCCGCCCGCATCGCCGAGTGCGCCGTCGCGCTCCAGGAGTTCGTCGACTGGAACCTCCTGGACGTCCTGCGCGACAACGACTACGACCAGGTCGACATCGTCCAGCCCGCACTCTGGGCGGTCATGGTCTCCCTCGCCGCGGTCTGGCGTGCGCACGGCGTCGAGCCCGCAGGAGTGGTCGGCCACTCACAGGGCGAGATCGCCGCGGCCGCGGTGTCCGGCGCGCTGTCCCTGCGTGACGCGGCCAAGGTGGTTGCCCTGCGCAGCAAGGCGATCCGGGCGCTGGCCGGCAAGGGCGGCATGATGTCGGTGCCGCTGCCGGTCGCCGAGGTTGAGGCCCGGCTGGCTCGCTGGGGCGGGCGGATCTCGGTGGCCGCGGTCAACGGCAGCGCCTCCGTGGTGGTGGCCGGGGATCCGGACGCGCTGGAGGAGCTGTTCGCCGACTGCGCGGACACCGACGTCAAGGCCCGGCGGATCCCGGTGGACTACGCCTCGCACTCCGCGCACGTCGAACAGATCCGCGAGGAGCTGCTGACCGTCCTCAGTGGACTGTCGCCGCGCACCTCGGACATCCCGTTCCACTCCACCGTCACCGCCGGCCCGATCGACACCGCCGCGCTGGACGCCGAGTACTGGTACACCAACCTGCGCCAGACCGTGCGCTTCGAGGAGACCGTGCGCGGGCTGCTCGCCACCGGGCACCGCACCTTCATCGAGACCAGCCCGCACCCGGTGCTCGCGGTCGGCATCCAGGAGACCGCCGACCGGGCCGAGACCCCCGCGGTCACCGTCGGTTCGCTGCGCCGCGAGGAGGGTGGGCTGCTGCGGCTGCACACCTCCCTCGCCGAGGCCTGGACCCGCGGTGTGCCGGTGGACTTCGCGCCCGCGGTCCGCGGCGGCAACCGGGTCGACCTGCCCACCTACGCCTTCCAGCACCAGCGGTACTGGCTCGAACCCGCCGCCGGCATCACCGCGGACGAGCAGTTCTGGACCGCGGTGGAGAACCAGGACCTCACCGCCCTCGCCGAGCTGCTGCCCGGACTGGCCGCGCAGCGCCGCGCCAAGCCGGAGCCGGCCGCCCAGCCCGCGCCCGAACCCGGGTTCGCCGAGCGGCTGGCCGCACTCGAACCGGCCGAGGCCCAGCGCCGCCTGCTGGACCTGGTGCGCGGGCACGCCGCCGCCGTGCTTGGCCACGCCGCCGCCGAGGACGTGGTCACCGACCGCGCCTTCCTGGAGTCCGGCTTCGACTCGCTCACCGCGGTCGAGCTGCGCAACCGGCTGACCGCGGCCACCGGCGTGCAGCTCGCGCCCGGCCTGCTGCTCCAGCACCCCACCCCGGCCGAGCTCGCCGCCCACCTGCGCGAGCGCATCGGCGTCGCCGAGACCCCGGTCCAGCAGCCCAGCACCCTGGCCAAGCTCTACCAGGAGTCCGTCCGAAGTGGACGGATCGCGCAGTTCATGGACCTGCTCGCCGACACCGCCGCGTTCCGGCCCAGCTTCGACGAGACCAGCGACCGCGCCGACCTGGTCCGCCCGGTCCGGCTGGCCGTCGACGGCGACGGACCGGTGCTCATCGGGTGCAGCGGCACCGCGGCCATCTCCGGCCCGCACGAGTTCGCCCGGCTGGCCACCGCCCTGCGCGGCCAGTGCCCGATGGCCGCGCTGCCCCTGCCCGGCTACCTCGACGGCGAACCCCTGCCCGCCACCCTGACCGCCGCCCTGCGCCTCCAGGCCGAAGCCGTGCTGGCCCACGCCGACGGCCGCCCGTTCGTCCTCATCGGACACTCCGCGGGCGCGATCCTGGCGCACCAGCTCGCCGCACACCTGACCGAGGGCGGCACCCCGCCCGCCGGACTGGTGCTGCTGGACGTCTACGAACCCGACCACAGCGGCCCGATCGGCGTGTGGCAGCGGGAGATGACCGAGTGGATGCTCGGCAACCAGGGCGACTACGTGCCCGCTGACGACACCCGGCTCACCGCCATGGGCGCCTACTACCGGCAGCTCGCCGGGTGGCAGCCCAGCGCACTGCCCGTGCCCACCCTGCTGGTGCGGGCCAGTGAGCCGATGGGGGAGTGGACCGGCGAGGCCGACTGGCGCTCGCACTGGCCCTTCCCGCACGCCGTGGCCGATGTGCCGGGCAACCACTTCACCATGACCCAGCAGCACGCCGGGGCCACCGCGCAGTCCATTGTGGACTGGCTCGCCTCGTCCGTCACCGTCGCCGGAAACGCGAAGTAAGAACAGGAACCACGATGACAGCAGACACCGGCGACAACGGCCTCTGGCTGCGCCGATTCCACCCCACCGAGGACAGCAAGGTCCGGCTGGCCTGCTTCCCGCACGCCGGTGGCGCGGCCAGCTACTACTACCCGTTCTCGGCCGCGCTCACCCCCTCCATCGAGGTGCTGGCCGTGCAGTACCCGGGACGGCAGGACCGGCGGCTGGACCCGCGGATCGAGAACGTGCAGGAGTTCGCCAGGGAGATCGTCAAACCCCTGCTCGCCTGGACCGACCAGCCGCTGGCGCTGTTCGGGCACAGCATGGGCGCGAGCATCGCCTTCGAGGTCGCCACCCTGCTGGAGCAGGAGTTCGACGTGGTCCCGGCCGCGCTGTTCGCCTCCGGCCGCCGCGCCCCGTCCCGGCACCGGGACGAACGCGTGCACCAGCAGAGCGACGACGGCATCGTGGCTGAGCTGCAACGCCTCTCCGGCACCGACTCCGCGCTGCTGGGCGATGAGGAACTGCTGCGCATGGTGCTGCCCGCGATCCGCAGCGACTACAAGGCCGCCGAGACCTACCGCTGGCAAGGCGGGGTGCCGCTGTCCTGCCCGATCACCGCGATCGTCGGCGAGGCGGACCCCAGGGTCAACCTCGACGAGGCCACCACCTGGGGTGAGCACACCCGCGGCGAGTTCGCGCTGCGCACCATGCCCGGTGGCCACTTCTACCTCAACCACCACCAGTCGGACGTCGTCAACGAGATCTCCGACCAGCTCATCTCCTTCTGCGCCAAGGAGGCGTGATGTCCGACCGCACGCCGAGCCAGCTGGGCCTGCACCTGCAGATGACCCGTGGGCTCCAGTGGCACTTCGGCACCACCGGCGACCCGTACGCGCTCATCCTGCGCGCCCAGGCCGACGACCCCACCCCGTTCCACGCCATGGTCCGCGAACGCGGTGTGCTGCACCAGAGCCTGCTCGGCGCGTTCGTCACCGCCGACCCCGACCTGGGCCGCACCATCCTCACCGACCCGAGGCTGGGCCTGCGCAAGGCCGACGGCGAACCGCCGGTGCCGCAGGTGCTCCCGCTGGATGAGACCTTCCTCGGTCTTGGCGCGGCCGAGCACGCCCGGATCACCGAGCGCGCGGCGAACCTGCTCAGCGAACAGGCCGTGCACATCCACGAACCGCACGTCCGCCGCCTGGCCGAGGCCCGGGTCAGCGAGCGGGACAGCCGGTTCGACCTGGTGACCGACTTCGCCGCGCCGCTGGCGGTGGACCTCACCGCCGACCTGCTCGGCATCCCCGACGCCGACCGCGCGCACTTCACCAGCCTGTGCGCCGACCTGCGGCCCACCCTGGACTCCCTGGTGTGCCCGCAGCCGCTCGGCCCGACCAGGGCCCTGCTGGCCGCACTGGCCAACGTGACGAAGCTGTTGTCCGACATGGGCTGCACGGTGCCCGAGGCCCGGCACGCCGCGGTGATCACCGCCACCGCCGGGGTGGAGATCGGCACCACGCTGCTGGTGAACACGGTGCACGCGCTGCTGGCCCGCCCCGAGCAGTGGTCCAAGCTGGTCGGCGACCCCGGCCTGGCCGCCGACGCGGTCACCGAGACCCTGCGCTTCGACGCCCCGGTCCAGCTGCACACCAGGGTCGCCCTGGCCGACACCGAGTTCGCCGGCGTCGAGATCCCCAAGGACAGCCAGCTGGTGGTGCTCGCCGGGGCCGCAGGCCGTGATCCGGGGCTCTACGCCGACGCCGAGGAGTTCGAGCTGACCCGGGTGCCCGGCCCCGCGCCGCTGGCCTTCACCGGTGGATTCCACTGTGGACTGCTGGCCCCGCTGCTGCGGGTGCAGGCCGAGACCGCGCTGCGGGTGCTCGCCGAACACGCCCCCAAGCTGCGCCAGACCGGCAAGCTGTTGCGCCGCAGGCGCTCCCCGGTCCTGCGCGGCCCACTCAGCCTGCCCGTCACGGCCTAGCGTCCTAGCCGCCACCGCTTCCGGAAGGAGCCGCCGATGCGTGTGCTCATGACCTCCTTCGCGCACAACACCCACTTCTTCAGCATGGTGCCGCTGGCCTGGGCGCTGCGCACCGCGGGCCACGAGGTCCGCATCGCCAGCCAGCCCGCGCTCACCGACGCGATCACGCACGCCGGGCTCACCGCGGTCCCGGTCGGCGAGGACCACGTCATCCACCAGACCCGCGAGCAGGCCACCAGCGAGAAGCAGGCCGACCACCCGGAGATCAACTTCTCCGAGACCAGGCCGGAGGTGCTCACCTGGGACTACATGCTCGGCATGTACACCATGATGACGCCGATGTTCTACTCGTTGGCCAACAACGACTCCATGGTCGACAAGCTGGTCGCCTTCGCCCGTTCCTGGCAGCCGGACCTGGTCATCTGGGAACCGTTCACCTGGGCCGGCTCGCTGGCCGCGCGGGCCAGCGGGGCCGCGCACGCCCGGCTGCTCTGGGGTCCGGATGTGCTGACCCGCACCAGGAACCGCTTCCTGGAGCTGCACGAGCAGCAGCCAGAGCCGCACCAGGACGACCCGCTGGGCGAATGGCTGGGCTGGACCTGCGAACGCCTCGGCATCACCTTCGACGAGGAGCTGGTCAGCGGCCAGTGGACGATCGACCAGACCCCGGCCAGCACCCGGCTGCCGGTCGGCCAGCCCATCGTGCCCATGGGCTACGTGCCCTACAACGGGCCCGCGGTGGTGCCGGAGTGGTTGCGGGTCAAGCCTTCCCGGCCCAGGGTGTGCATCACCCTCGGCGTGTCCGCGCGGGAGAGCCTGGGCGGTGACTCGGTCTCCTTCACCGACCTGGTCACGGCCATGGCCGACCTGGACATCGAGATCATCGCCACCATGAGCGCGGCCCAGCAGGCCGAGCTCACCGAGGTGCCGGAGAACCTGAAGCTGGTGGAGTTCGTGCCGCTGCACGCGCTCATGCCCACCTGCTCGGCGATCATCCACCACGGCGGCGCGGGCACCGCGGCCACCGCGATGCTCTACGGCGTGCCGCAGCTGCTGCTGCCGGAGATGTTCGACGCGGTGCTCAAGGCCCAGCAGCTGGAGGGCATCAACGCCGGCCTGTACGTGCGCCCGGCCGAGCTGACCGCGCAAGCCCTGCGGGACAAGCTCATCCGCCTGCTCACCGACCCCGCCTTCAGCGAGGGCGCGGCCAGGCTGCGCGGCGAGGTGCTCGCCGACCCCAAGCCCAACGAGATCGTCCCGGAGCTGGAGCGCCTGGTCGCCCAGCACCGTGCCCCGGTCCCCTCAGCGTAAGGAAACCCATGTACGACACCGAGTTGGCGGACGTCTACGACGCCATCTACCGAGGCCGGGGCAAGGACTACCCGGCCGAGGCCGCCCAGGTGCACGGGCTGATCACCGCGCGCAAGGCGGACGCGACCGACCTGCTCGACGTGGCCTCCGGCACCGGCGCGCACCTCGGCCCGTTCACCGAGCTCTTCGGCCACGTGGAGGGACTTGAGCTCTCCGAGGCCATGGTGCGCATCTCCAGTGACCGCTTCCCCGAGGTCACCGTGCACCAGGGCGACATGCGCGAGTTCGACCTCGGCCGCACCTTCCACGCGGTCACCTGCATGTTCAGCTCCATCGGCTACATGGCCGACCAGGACGAGCTGGACCGCGCGCTGGCCGCCTTCGCCCGGCACACCGAGCCCGGCGGCGTGATCGTGATCGAACCCTGGTGGACGCCGGAGAAGTTCCTGGACGGCTACGTCGGCGGCGACGTGGTCCGGGTGGACGGCCGCACCATCGCCAGGGTCTCGCACTCCCGCCGCGAGGGCGACTACACCCACATGGACGTGCACTACACGGTCGCCGAGCCGGACAAGGGCATCGAGCACTTCACCGACACGCACGTCATCACCCTGTTCACCCGCGAGCAGTACGAGACCGCCTTCGAGCGGGCCGGCTGCGTCGTGGAGTTCGTCGAAGGCGGCCCGTCCGGCCGCGGTCTGTTCGTGGGAGTCGTGAAGTGAGACGCAGCAAGAAGCTGTTGGCCGCACTGGCTTTGACCGCCGCCACCACCCTGGTGGCGAGCACCGGGGCCACCGCGGCAACGGTCAGTGGGCGCACCGGGACGCACCCGCTGGTCGCCCAGATGACCCTGGACGAGAAGCTCTCGTTCGTGCACTGGACGGTCGCCTTCACCGGCCCGTTCAGCGTCGGCTCGCTGCCCGGCGTGCCGCGGCTGAACATCCCGGAGATCCGCTCCGCCGACGGCCCCGCGGGTATCCGGCTGAACAACCAGCCGGCCACCGCGATGCCGGCGCCGGTCGCGCTCGCCGCCACCTTCGACGACGAGCTGGCCCGCAAGTACGGCGAGGTCATGGGCCGCGATGGCCGTGCGCTGCAACAGGATGTGGTCTTCGGCCCGATGATGAACATCATCAGGGTGCCGCAGGCCGGCCGGAACTTCGAGACCTTCAGCGAGGACCCGCTGGTCTCCGCGCGCACCGCGGCCGCGCAGATCAGGGGCATCCAGAGCCAGGGCCTGATCGCCACCGCCAAGCACTACGCGGCGAACAACCAGGAGCACAACCGGCAGAACATCAACGTCACCGTCGATGAGCAGACCCTGCGCGAGATCGAGCTGCCCGCGTTCGAGGCCTCGGTCAAGGCAGGCGTCAGCTCGGTGATGTGCGCCTACAACAAGGTCAACGGCACCCCGTCCTGCGGGCACCAGGAGCTGCTCACCTCGATCCTGCGCGAGCAGTGGGGTTTCCAGGGCTGGGTGATGTCGGACTGGCTGGCCACGCACAGCACCGACTCGATCAGCAAGGGCCTGGACCAGGAACTGGGCATCGACTGGAGCCAGGGCGTCGAACACGGCATCCCCGGTGGCCTGCACTTCGGCAAGAAGCTGAAGGAGGCCGTGCAGAACGGCCAGATCCCGATGTCCACATTGGACAGAGCGGTGAGCAGGATTGTCGGCCAGCTGGACCGGCACGGCCTCATCGGCGCCAACCCGCGCCCCCGGCCGACCCGCGACCTGGCCACCGCCAACGCGGTCACCCAGCAGGTCGCCGAGGCCGGTGGTGTGCTGCTGCGCAACCAGAACCAGGCCCTGCCGCTGCTCGCCGGTGACGGCGCCAGCATCGCGGTGATCGGCCCGCGCGCCAAGGACCCCAAGGTCACCGGCCTGGGCAGCGCGCACGTGGTGCCGGACAGCGCCAAGGCCCCGATCGACACCATCCGCGCCCGCGCCGGAGCGGGCGCCACGGTGACCTACTCCGCCGGTGAGGAGCTCGTCGGCTCGCCGATCCCGGCAGGCACGCTGACCCCGGCGTTCCCGACCGGCACCGTGCTCCAGCCGGGCACCGCGGGCCAGTTCTACGAGGGCACCCTGACCGCGCCGGTCACCGGCGACTACCGGATCGCCATCGAGGCCACCGGCGGTTTCGCCACGGTGCAGATCGGCAACCAGACCCCGATCGAGGCCGGCGAGGTCTACGGCAAGATCACCAGCGCGGTGGTCCACCTGACCGCGGGCACCCACAAGATCACCATGTCCGGCTCGGCCCCGGTGGCGTCCTCGCTGTCGGTCAAGCTCTCCTGGGTCACCCCGGAGGCCGCCGAGGCCGCGATCGTGGCCGCGGTGCAGGCCGCCAAGACCGCCCGCACCGCGGTGGTCTTCGCCTACGACGACGGCATGGAGGGCTACGACCGGGCCAACCTGTCCCTGCCCGGCCGCCAGAACAAGCTGATCACCGAGGTGGCCAAGGCGAACTCCAACACGGTGGTCGTGCTCAACACGGGTTCGTCGATCACCATGCCCTGGCTGGACAAGACCGCCGCGGTGCTGGACATGTGGTACCCCGGCCAGACCGGCGCCGAGGCCACCACGGCACTGCTGTTCGGCGACACCAACCCCAGCGGCAAGCTCACCCAGACCTTCCCGCTGGACGAGAACAGCCACCCGGTGGCCGGCAACCCGGAGCGCTACCCCGGTATCGGCAACGAGCAGAAGTACACCGAGGGCATCCAGGTCGGCTACCGCTGGTACGACAAGCAGAAGGTCAAGCCCCTGTTCCCGTTCGGCCACGGCCTGTCCTACACCTCGTTCACCTACACGGACCTGGCGACCAAGGTCGTCGCGGACGGTCTGGAGGTGAGCTTCTCCTTGCGCAACACCGGAATCCGGAAGGGCAAGGAGGTGCCGCAGGTGTACCTGGGCGCGAGCCCGCTGGTGAGCGCGCCGCAGGCGGAGAAGGCGCTGGCGGGGTACGCGAAGGTGGAGCTGCTGCCGGGGGAGACCAAGCGGGTCACGGTGAAGGTGGACGCGCAGCGGTTGAAGTACTGGAACTCGGCTGCTGACCGGTGGATGACGGGGGCGGGGGTGCGGACGGTGCAGGTTGGCGGATCGTCGGCGCAGCTGCCGTTGAAGGGGTCGGTTGTGGTGGCTCCGTAGCCGGATCGGCTGGATTGGTCGGGGGCCCGGACGCGGGGATGCGTCCGGGCCCCTTGGCTTGGGTGGGAAGGACTCCGTCTCCAGCGCAGGCTCCCGCTCACTCCCGGCTCGCTCACTGCCACTTCCTCGCCCTGCCTCTCGTCCCGCCCCTCTTCTCCCAACCCGCTCATCCACCCCTCTCCCACCCCTCTCCCGCCCCTCGCCCGCCCCTCTCGTCCACCCCCTTCACCAGCTCGCCCCCCCTTTAAGACGACCGGTCATGTTGAGACGACCGGTCACATTGAGATGACCGGTCATATTCAGGTCGACGGCGGCCGCTCTCGAATATGACCGGTCGTCTGAATATGACCGGTCGTCTTAAAGGGAGGGGAGAGAAGGGGCGGGAGGGGAGGGACCACCGGCAGATCCACCACTCCCGCCCTACGCTCCAAACCACCCCAAAAAATCCCCACCCCCTGTCGATCCCCCGCCCACCCCGTTCGACCTAGCAGTGAACGGGCCCACCGGACCCCGACCGACCCAGGGAGTTCCACCATGAAGTTCATGCTGATCATGCGCGCCACCGACGAGACCATCCAGGCGTACCAGGACGTCGACTTCGGCGAGATCATGGAGTCGATGGGGAAGTTCGCCGACGAGATGATCCGCGCCGGCGTCCTGGTCGCGACCGAGGGGCTGGACACCGCCGACGGGGTGGTCGTCGACTACTCGACCGAGCCGCCGGTGGTCACCGATGGGCCCTACGGGGAGACCAAGGAGCTGTTCGGTGGTTTCTGGATCTTGAACGTGGCGTCCAGGGAGGAAGCCGTGGAGTGGGCTCGGCGGGCGCCGATGACCGGGCCGGGGGCCAAGTGCGAGATCCGGCGGATCACCTCGATCGAGGAGTTCCCGCAGGACAACGTGTGGATCCAGAAGGAGCGGGCGTGGCGAGAGGCGACCGGGCAGCTCTGAGCGATGGCTGAACCGACCGGGCGGGCGGCGGTGGCCGCGGTGTGGCGGATCGAGTCGGCGCGGATCGTCGGCGCGCTCGCCCGCGGCACCGGCGACTTCGCGCTGGCCGAGGACCTCGCCCAGGAGGCGCTGGCCGAGGCGTTGGTGAGCTGGCCGCGGGAGGGGGTGCCGCGCAATCCGGCGGGGTGGCTGCTCACCGTGGGCAGGCGCCGGGCCATCGACGCCTTCCGCAGGCGCGCCGCGCTCGACCACCGGTACGCTGCCTTCGCCCGCGACCTGGACGACGGCGGGGCGTACGCCGGCAGCGAGCCCGCCGACAGCACCGACCTGCTGTGGGATCCGGACCAGCTCGACGACGACGTGCTGGCGCTGATGTTCATCTCCTGCCACCCGGTGCTGTCCAGGGAGGCCAGGGTGAGCCTGACCCTGCGCGTGGTCGGTGGCCTGACCAGCGACGAGATCGCCAGGGCGTTCCTGGTGCCGACCGCGACCGTGCAGGCCCGGATCACCAGGGCGAAGAAGACCCTGGCCGCGGCGCGGGTGCCGTTCGAGGTGCCGTCGGGGCGGGAGCGGGCGGAGCGGCTGGGGTCGGTGCTCAGCGTGGTCTACCTGATCTTCACCGAGGGGTCTTCGGCCAGCTCCGGCAGCGACCTGATCCGGGTCGACCTGGCAGGCGAGGCCCAGCGCCTGGCGCGGGTGCTCGCGCGGCTGATGCCCGCTGAGCCCGAGGTGCTCGGACTGCTCGCGCTGCTGGAACTGACCGCCGCGCGCTTCCCCGCCCGCGTCGGCCCGGACGGCGAACCGGTGTTGCTGGAGCACCAGAACCGCGGCCGCTGGGACCAGGCCGCGATCCGCCGGGGCCGGGCCGCGCTGACCCGCGCCCAGCGAGTCGGCCGCGGGCTCGGCGCCTATGGCGTGCAGGCCGCGATCGCGGAATGCCATGCCGTGGCGGAGTCGGTGGCGGCGACGAACTGGGCGCGGATCGTGCTGCTCTACGAAGCGCTCGCCCGGGTCGCGCCGTCGCCGGTGGTCGAGCTCAACCGGGCGGTCGCGGTCTCCATGGCGCAGGGCCCGGCCGCGGCGCTGCCGATCGTGGACGAACTGGTGGCCGCGAAGGCCCTGCCGACCTCGCACCTGCTGCCCAGCGTGCGCGGGGAGCTGCTCACCCGCCTGGGGCGCGCCGAGGAGGCGCGAGCGGAGCTGGCGCGGGCGATCGGCTTGTGCGGCAACGAGAAGGAACGGGCCCTGCTGGCCCGCAAGATCGCCGACCTCGGCCGGGGCTGAGAGCCGGAGCTGACGGCTGGGGCTGGGCCGAGACCGGCGCGGCAAAACGGCGCTGGGGTGCGGCCCGGGTGTCAGCACACATCCGGGCCGCGGCCCCTACTCGGCGGCGCAGGCGGCCCGGACCGCCGTGATCACCGCGTCCACCTGCTCATCCGGCAGGTGCGGGCCGATCGGCAGGCTCAGCACCTGCTCGGCCAGTCGTTCCGCCACCGGCAGCTCGCCCCAGGCCCCCGAGGCGTATGCCGGCGACCGGTGCACCGGCACCGGGTAGTGGATCAGCGTGCCGATCCCGGCCGCGGTCAGCCGCTCCTGCACCGCCGCGCGGTGCCGGCAGCGCACCACGAACAGGTGCCACACCGGTTCCGCCCACTCCGCCACCACCGGCAGCGCCAGGCCCTCGATACCGGCCAGCTCGCGCAGGTACCGCTCGGCGATCTGCTGCCGCCGGGCGTTCCAGCGATCCAGCACCGGCAGCTTGACCCGCAGCATCGCGGCCTGCAGCTCGTCCAGCCGGGAGTTGGTCGCCTGGATCTCGTGCTGGTACTTCACCCGCGACCCGTAGTTGCGCAGCAGCCGCAGCTTGTCCGCCAGCTCGGCCGAGGAGGTCACCACCGCGCCGCCGTCGCCCAGCGCACCGAGGTTCTTGCCGGGGTAGAAGCTGAACCCCGCCGCCAGCGAGCCCGCGCCGACCCGGCGGCCCTTGTACCGCGCGCCGTGCGCCTGCGCGGCGTCCTCCACCACGTGCAGCCCGTGCGCCGCGGCGATCTCGCCGAGCGCGTCCAGGTCCGCGGGCTGGCCGTACAGGTGCACCGGCATGATCGCCTTGGTGCGCGCGGTGATCGCCGCCTCGACCTGCTTCGGGTCGATCAGCTGGGTTTCCTCGTCCGGCTCCACCGGAACGGGCGTGGCGCCGACCGCGGAGACGGCCAGCCAGCTGGCGATGAAGGTCGCGCTGGGCACGATCACCTCGTCGCCGGGACCGATGTCCAGGGCGCGCAGCACCAGCTCCAGCGCGTCGCAGCCACTGCCCACGGCCACGCAGTGCTCGGCCTCGCAGTAGGCGGCGAACTCGGCCTCGAAGGCGGCGAGCTCGGGGCCCAGCAGGAACCAGCCGGAGTCCAGCACCCGGCGGTAGGCGGCGTCCAGACCGGCGCGCAGTTCCTCGTGCGGCGCCTTCAGGTCAAGAAAGGGAACGGTCATCAGAGTTTCCTGGCGTCGCGCTGGAAGTCGGCGTACTCGCGGTAGTAGTCGGCCTCGTCGTAGTGCGTGGAGGCGAGTACCAGTCCGACCGCGCCGGGGGAGAAGTTAATCAGGTTCCGCCACACCATCGGGCCGACGTAGAGACCGCGGCTGGGATTGTCCAGGTGGAAACGATCCCGGTACTCGCCGTCGTCGACGGTGATGTCGAACTTGCCGTGCACCGCGACGATCAGCTGTTCCAGGTTGCGGTGCCCGTGCGCGCCGCGGATGGTGGTCGCGGGCAGGTCGTACAGGTAGTACACGCGCTTGATGTCGAACTTGATCTCCTTGCCCGCCTCCACCACGCACAGGTTGCCGCGCGGGTCGTTGTGCTCGGGCAGATCGACCATCCGGCAGGGTTCGACCTTGCCGACCAGAATTCCTTCTTCATTTTTGTAGGCGGGCATGACAACCCCCAGGGGTCTCGCCGCACAATGCGACGGCGAATGAACGGCGAATTGATTCCGGAAAATCGTAGGCCGGGGATCCCCCCTACTTTTAACCCCTACGAGCCCCTAAGAACCCATTCGCCGTCCACCCACCCCTGAGGGTTTATGCACTTACCGCCGCGTCCGGACTGTGCAGCCCGGCCGGTAGGTCAGCCCGTCTGGTCACGTTCAGCTTCTTGTACACCCGGGTCAGGTGCTGCTCGACCGTGCTGATCGTGATGCACAGCTTGCTGGCGATCTGCCGGTTCGTATGCCCCTGCGCGGCCAGCGCGGCCACCCGCTGCTCGGCGTCGGAAAGCGCGGTCATCCGATCCGCGTCCACCTCCACCGGGGCGGGCAGGGGCTCGGCCTCGACGCCGGCCTGACCGGGCACCAGCTCCTCGCACAGCGGCGAAGCCTGGCACTCCCGCGCCAGGTGCCAGGCCCGGCGCAAGGTCATCCGCGCCTGGGTGGAGTCCGCGTCCAGCTGCGCCCTGCTCAGCTCGCCGAGTGCCCTGGCCAGCTGCAACCGGTCGCCACCGGCACGGGAGAGCTCGACCGCCTCGGTGAGCAGCTGGGTGCGCCGGTGCGGTTCGCTGATCGAGGCCAGCAGCCGCAGCGCGACCCCCCGGATCCGCGGCCGGCCACCGCAGTCCATGGCCAGCTGCTCCTCCAGCAGGGCCCGCGCCTCGTGGTGTTTGCCCAGCCGGATCAGCACCTCGGCGGCGTCGCTGCGCCACGGCACGAACGAGGGGCGGTCCATGCCCCACTCGGCCATCAGCTCCCCACACAGCCGGAAGTCGCCCAGCGCCGCGTAGAGCCGGTCCGCGGCCAGGTGGCAGCGGCCGCGCGCGGAGAGGTACTGCAAGCCGAAGGTCGACTCCAGCATCGCGTCCGGGGTCGGCAGGTTGAGCAGCTCCTCGGCCTCGGCCAGCTTGCCCATCTCGGTCAGCGCCACGATCAGGCTGCCAAGGGGACCCCCTACCGCCACCCCCCAGGTGTGCGGGGTGGTGTGCCGCAGCGCGGCGCGGGCGTGCAGCTCGGCGCCGGGCAGATCGCCCTGGCGCAGCGCCATCGCGGCCCTGGCCGAGGCGAACATGGCGTGCCAGCCCGGCGCGTTGCGCTCGGCCGACTCGGCCAGCAGGGCGTCCGCCCAGGGCAGCGCCTTGTCCAGCCGGTCGGCGAAGTAGAGCACCATCAGCGCGGAGACCAGCGCGTCGAAGGTCTTCTCGGACAGCCGGGAGCCCTGCAGCACCTGCTCGGCGTCCATGATCGCGGTCTCCTCGGGACCGTCCGCGATCACCCGGCGCAGCGCCAGCCCGGTCTGCAGGCGGGGGTCCCGCGCCGCGCCCAGGGCGATCGCCTCGGGCGCCAGCTCGGCCTCGGGCAGCCTGGACAGCAGCGGCGGGTGCATGCTGTACATCCACTCCCGGGTGATCGCCAGCTCCAGCGCGGTCTGCCGGTCGGTCTGCCCGACCGTCGCGCTCAGCTGGTTCAGCGCCTCGGCGGCCTCGTCGTTGCGGCCGTGCAGCAGCAGGCAGCGCACCGAGGTCAGCGCGTCCCTGGTGTTCAGCGTGCCCTTGCGCAGCGCCTCGGTCAGCTCGGCCAGGTGCCGGGCCACCACCGCCGGGTTCGCCCTGCGGGCCAGGCCCACCAGCATCATCCGGATGGTCGACCGGTTCTGGTCGTCGGTGCAGCTGCGGTGCGCCAGCTCCAGGCACTCCACCGCGTACTCCACCCGGTCCTCGGTCAGCGCGTGCTCACCGGCGGACCAGAGCACCTGCACCGCCCACTGCCCGCTGATCCGTCCGGCGGCCAGCAGGTGCTCGGCGATCGGCGCGGGCGGCTCGCCCGCCAGGTGCAGCCGGTGCGCGGCCCGCAGGTGCAGCTCGGCGCGGTCGTAGGCGGACAGGTCGGCCAGCACCGCGGCGCCCACCGCCGGATGCCGGAACCCGCCGCGCCGGGCCAGTCCGGCCCCGAACAGGGTGTCCACCGCCTGCGCCACCGTCTGCGGCGGGAGCTCCAGCAGCCCGGCCAGCGGCTCGGTCTCGGTGTCGCCCAGCACCGCGATGCCCTGCGCCGCCCGCAGCAGCGACGGGTTGCTGCGGTGCAGGCAGGCCAGCACGGCCTGGCTGAACGCCTCGCCGACGCTGAGCCCGCCAGGGGTCAGCGCGGAGTGCTGGTCCTCCGCCAGCGCGCGCACCAGCAGCGGGTTGCCGCCGGTGAGCTCGTGGCAGTCGGCGGCAAGGTGCACCGCGCCGGGCAGCTCCTGGGCCAGCATCTCGGCCACCCCGCGCACCGACAGCGGGGTCAGCCGGATCCGCCGGAAGTGCGGCTGCCGCAACAACTCCGTGCGGAAGGCCGGATGCGCCGGCGCCGCGCCGGTGAGCTCGGTGAACAGCACCAGCACCCGGTGCGCGCGCTGTCTGCGGGTCAGGTCCACCAGCACCCGGACCGAGGCCACGTCCGCGTGGTCCACGTCGTCGATGCTGAGCACCAGCATCGAGTCCTGGGACAGCGCGAGCAGCGTGTCGGCCAGGTCGTGCGCGATCCGCGCCTGGACCCGCTCGGTCACCTCGTTGTCCGGTTCGGTGCGGGTGGCGGTGGCCTGGCCCTCATCCAGCAGCGCCAGCACCCTGGCCAGCGGTTCCGGCGCCAGTGCCGCGCCCCGCAGCAGCTGGCGCAGCAGGCCCAGCGGCATGTTCCGCTCCGCGCGGGTCCCGGTCGCGGTCAGCAGCAGGGCACCGGCGGCGCGCGCGTTCTCCCCGAACACGTGCAACAACTCGGTCTTGCCGCTGGCCACCGGCCCGGTCACCATCGCGACCCGGCCCCGGCCTTCCGCCGTGTCGGCGAGTAATCGTCGCAGGAAGTCCAGCTGTCCGTCCCGCTCGGCCAAGGCCATGCGAGATTCACCCCATCCCCAGTCCCCAGTGGATAGCCCGTTAGGGTGACGGGCTACTCATTCGGCCGAGGGATGAGAGCTGCGCCACTCCCTCTCACGACCGAAAATCACCATAACAGGCAGTTTCTGCCAAGTTCGAGCCTAAACAAGTGACGTGAATCCCAGCCCCGTGCGCATCAAATATTCGGTACGTCAGAGCGACGTCAAGTTTCTCGCCGGTTGTCAGCGCGCAGCCCCGGCGAACCCCCGGCAGAGCAGCGCGTCCGGGGTGCGCGCCGAGCCGATCCGCCCGGTCCAGGCCACCCCGGCCAGCACCTCGCCGTCCGCGCACTGACCCTTGTGCCGCCCGGGCGCGAACTCCCCGCCCCGGGTGCTCGCCCGGTTGTCGCCCCGGTCGAACCACACCGTCCGGTCCGGCCCGCCGATCGACCGGCCGGCCGGGGCGCACAGCAGCGCCGAGACCGCCGCGCCACGCACGCTGTAGCCGATGGCCTGCTGCCCGGCCGGGCACTGGAACTTGGTGTAGCCGCTCGCCCAGTCCGCGGTCACGAACCGCTCATCGGTCACCACCTGGTGGCTGGTCGGCACCGGCAGCGGGCCGCCGGCGTCGGTGCACAGGCCGCGGTTGCCGGTGTGGCTGAGCCCGATCAGCCGCTGACCGTCCGGGCAGACCGCCTTGCGCGCGCCGGAGTCCCAGTCCGGCAGCCCGCGCATCCGCACCGACTGCACCAGGTCGCCGTGGTCGATGGCCAGCTGCCGCCATTGCGGCACAACGGGAACCGGCCCGGTCTTACCGGAGGCGGCGATCAGCCTGCGCCAGGCCGGCGCGCGCCAGTCGTCGCCGTCCTCGAGGAACATCCGCTTGCCCGCCGCGTCCCAGTGCGCCAGCGCCCAGCCGTTGCCGCGCCGGTTCTCATGCCAGCCGACCAGCGGCCAGTAGGCGAAGTCCGCGTCCGCCTTGATCAGCTCGTCCACGAAGTTCTCGAACCAGGCCCTGGGTTTCGCGCCGGTCTCCTCCCGGCCGCCCACGCCGAACTCGCTGACCCACACCGGCGCGGTGAAGTGCTGACCCTGTTCGGTGACGAAGAAAGCCTGCCGCCGCAACACCTCCGCCAGCTCGGCCCGGCTCAGGTCCTGGTAGCGCGGATCGCTGGTCTCGCCGATCCCGGTGGCCCCGCTGTGGTTCGGCCCGGTGTAGCCGTAGAAGTGCGCCGCGTAAACCAGCTTTCCCGAGTGCGCCAAGGTGTTCGACAGCGTGCGCACCGGCTCCAGCGTCGGCCGCCCGTGCGGCAGGCCGTTGACCGGGATGCCGAACCAGTTGATCCCCTCGATCACGATCAGCAGGTCCGGGTTGGCCTCGCTGAGGATCCGGTCGCCCGCCCGCTGCGCCGCCGCGTGCCAGTCCCTGGCATCGCCGAGGCCCCAGTTGGGATCGTCGAGCACGTTGCGCCGCACCTCGTTGTACAGGTCCGCGCCGACCACCCGGGGGTTGGCCCGGTAGCGGCGGGCCATGAACAGCCAGTCCTGCTCCCACCGCGCCGCCGTCTGCGCGGTGTTCCAGCGCTCGTTGCCGTCCACTCCGCAGCACCAACGGCTGGTCGTGGTGTGGTTGTTCAGGAAAACCGCGAACCTCGCCGCGGTCAGCGCGGACACCACCGCGTCATAAACACCAAGGGGCGTCTTTCCGCGCAGCTGCGGGTTCGCCGCCACTGCCCGATCGGGCACCGGCGCGGTCTCGTGGATCATCTGGTTCGAGAACGGCAGCCGGATGCTGTTGAGCCCCAACGCCTGGAAGCTGCCGATCAGCTCGGCCAGCGGCGCCCGGTCCAGGCCGAGCGGGATGCCGGAGCTCATCTCCCCGGCGTGGTGGTTGGCCGGATCGGTGACCTCGCCGCTGCCGTTGTAGGTGCCGCTGGCGCCGTGCCAGTTCCCGGCGCGCAGTCGAAACCGGTTTCCGTCCGCGTCCACCACGTACCGGCCCCGGGTGCTCAGCGGCCCCCGCCAGTCCTCGGTAAACGCTTGCACCGGTACCGGAACTGTCAGCAGGGAGGCCAGAACTGTCACAACCACAAGGGCCGAGCTGGGCAGATGCCACTTCATACGGTCATGGTGGCGATGCACACAGTGGCCGCGGAACCGACGAACGGCGGCCAGGTGTATGAATGAACATGGGGTGGGGACCCACGCGAACGAGGGACAAGTGGTGATCTTCTGGGACCGGGTCGACAGCACGATAATCGGGTACTGCGGGGCTGACCAGGTCGAATGGCTACGTCAGCGGCTGACCGAGTTCGCCGCGCTGATCGACTGGCGGACCGCGCAGTACACCACCGACTACCCGCTCGGCGCCGAGCTCGGCCTGCCCCTGCCCACCGGCCCCAGCAACGAACCCGCGCTGGAGTTCCTGCTCCGGATGAACCTGGAGGAGGACCTGCCCGAGGAAGCCAGACTGCTGTGGGAGCCCGACTTCCTCTGCTGGCTGCGCCAGGGCGTGGACCACGCGATCAACGTGCTGCCCGTCGACGGCGCGCCGATCGTGTTGCACGACAACCCGGAGACGCTGCGGCACTGGAACGCGGTGCTGTTCAACCTGCGGGTGGCCTACGCGGTGACCTGGGTGCCCGAGGTGCTGCTGCACGACGAGCTGCCCGAGCCGCCTGCCGACCTGCGCCCGCGCTACGACCACGCCCGCTGGCTGTGGGAAGCCGTGCACAGCCTGGCCAACTTCGCCGACGCCTGAGCCGTCAGGCCTGGCGGTAGGACTCGATCAGGCGCTTCAGGTGGCGGCCGGTGGTCTCCAAGGGCTCGACGCTGCGGGTGAGTTGGGCTGAGACTTCCGCGCCGCTGAGCGCGTTGATCACCGTGCCTGCCAGTTCCCGCGCGAGCTTTTCGTTGAAGCCGCTGGACTTCAGCTTCTCGAAGACCAGTCGCTCCCAGTTCGCGAAGGTCTCCGCGCAGGCCCGCTGGATCTCCGGCACCCGGCCCGCGGTCTCCAGCGCGGTCGCGGTGACCGGGCAGCCCTCCTCCCAGCCGGAGTCCCGCAGGTAGGCCCCGTTCATCGCGGCCACCTGGTACACCGCCTCGGCCGGATCCTCGTGCGCGGCCAGGATCTCGGTCAACATCTCGGCGAACTCCTCGTCCGCGTGCCGGACCGCGGCCACCGCCAGCTCCTGCTTGCCACCGGGGAAGAAGTGGTACACCGAGCCCAGGGTGGCGCTGGCCTCCCTGGCGATCTGCTTGATGCCGGTGCCCTCGTACCCCTGTCGCTGCATCAGCTTCGACGTGGTGTGCACGATCCGGTCGCGGGTGCCCAGTGCCTCAGTCACCGCCTCATCTTACTAAGTAGAGCGTTCGTTCTAGTGTGTGCTACGGTCCAGTCACTAAGTAGAGCGTTCGTTCTAGAGGAGGAATCCCTGTGGGGAAGGCAGTGACGATCGTGGGTCTGGGGCCGATGGGGCAGGCCATGGCCGCGGCTTACCTGGACCGCGGCTACCAGGTGACGGTGTGGAACCGGACCGCGAGCAAGGCCGACGCGCTGGTGGCCAAGGGCGCGGTGCGCGCGGAGACGGTGGCCGCGGCGCTCAAGGCAGGCGGACCGGTGATCCTCAGCCTCACCGAGCACTCCGCGATGTACGCGATCCTGGAACAGGCCACCGACGCCCTGGACGGCGTGGTGCTGATCAACCTCAGCTCCGACACCCCGGCGAAGTCCAGGGCCGCGGCCGAGTGGGCCATCGGGCACGGCGCGGCCTACCTGACCGGCGGTGTGCAGGTGCCGCCGTACCTGATCGCGACCGAGGGCGCGGCCAGTTTCTACAGTGGCCCCAAGGAGTTGTTCGAGGCGCACCGGGAGACCCTGGAGGTCATCACCGCGGCGGACTACCGCGGCGAGGACCAGGGCCTGGCCCCGCTGTACTACCAGCTCATGGCCACCATCTTCTGGACCAACATGACCGCGCACGTGCAGGCGCTGGCCATGGCCAAGGCCAACGGGATCAGCGCGATGGAGTACCTGCCCTACGCGCGCAACGCCGCTGACATCGGGCCGATCTTCATGGCAGAGACCTCGAAGGAGGTCGACGCCCGCGACTACCCCGGCGCGGACGCGGCCATGCTGATGAACACCGCCAGCGCCGAGCACGCGCTGGAGACCGCGCGGGAGTCCGGCGTGGACACCGCGCTGCCCGCCACGGTCGCGGCGATCTTCCGCCGTGCGGTGGAGGCCGGGTACGGCCAGAACGGGTTCGCCAGCATCTTCGAGGTGCTGCGCAAGCAGGACGCCTGAGCCCGGTTCCTACGTCTGGCAGGTGATGGCCGGATCCGCCTCGCTGAGGACTCCGGCGCATGCCCCCGCTGCCTAGCGTTGAGCAGGCAATGCAGGGAAGTCCAGCGGCTCGGTCACGGGTCGCGGAGCAGGGGAGTGGTCATGCGCGTCACGCTGGAGGTTTTCGGGTGGATCGCCCTGGTGAACGGGGTGGGGTCCTTCATCTCCCGTCAGGTCAACGGGAAGGACTGGTTCCTGATGAGGACCTTCAGTGAGTACCAGCCCGCGGCCAACGTGGTGGTCGCGGTGCTCGGCGTCGCGCTGTTGGTGGCCAGTTTCTCCATGAAAAAGAGCGAACAGCGCGCGTGACGCTTCGTGTCCTGGGTCGCTTCGCGCGGTTTTGCCGCCGGAGCGGCCCAGGCCGCCGTTTTCTCGGTATTACGCTTAAGGGAGCAGCCCGGCCGCTCGTGCCGCCAGTACCGCGCCGCCGCGGTCACTGACCTTGAGTTTGGTGAACATGCGCTGCAGATACGTTTTCACCGTCGGTTCGGTCACTGACAACCGCTGCGCGATCTCCCCGGTGCGATTCCCGGTGGCCACCAGCCGCAGCACCTGGAGCTCCCGCGCGGACAGCCTCGGCGTGCTGCCGCCGTCGCGCACCCTGGCCACCAGCTGCGGCAGCAGCGAGGTGGAGATCGGGGTGCCGCCGTTGCCCGCCCCGCGCACCGCGTTGATCAGCTCCGCACTGCCGGAGGACTTGAGCACGAACCCGCGCGCGCCCGCCTCCAGTGCCCTGACCACCTGGTTCCGGTCATTGGAGAAGGCCAGCAGCGGGATCCGGGGGAACACCCTGGCCGCCTTGCGGATGACCTCGACTCCGTCCCCGGAGAGACCCGTGGCGACGATCTCGACCAGCAGCACGTCCGGGGTCTCGACCGCGATACCCCTGGCGGCCTGCTCCCAGCCGGCCGCCCACCCGGAGAGGTAGATGTCGGACTGGTCCCAGAACGCGGCGCGCAGCCCCTGGGCCACGACCGGGTCCGGATCGATGAGGTAGACCTTGAATTCACGGGTGCTGGTGTGCGTCAGGTGGTGAGCCTGGAGCTGAGTGTTCATCGCATTCCCGAGGTCGATGGCGGTGGATGACATCGGGTGTCACCCTGATCGGAGTACAAGTTCGTCGACTTGGCGGTGGACAGATTTTGTGTTCCGATGGTCTGCGGGTCTCGTTCGCCCTGGCCTCCCCGGTCGCGACGATTTTTCGTGGGTGAACGCTAAACTTTTTTGTGAGTGTATCACGTTTGTGTATTCACGTTTGTATTCGCTTCAAACTTTTTATCCCGGGGTAACGTGCGCACTCCGTGTCAACACGAGTTGCGCGGCCTTCCGCACGCCGTCGGCTCGGACTTCGGCGGCCACCTCGCGGGCCCGGCTGGCAGTTTCCGGACACAGCGCCCTGCCCAGCGCGAGGTCCAGTGATCGCAGGTCCGGAGCCTCCGCGCCGATCCCGAGCACCTCGACCCGCCTGGCCCAGTAGTGCTGGTCGTAGTGCTGAGGAAGTACGACCTGCGGCGCCCCGGCCCGCGCCGCGGTGCTGGTGGTGCCCGCGCCCCCGTGGTGCACCACGGCGGCCACCTGCTGGAACAGGACCCGGTGGTTGGCCTCGCCGATCACCAGGCAGTCAGCGGCACCTCCCGGCCCCGCCAGACCCGCCCAGCCACGGGAGATGATCACCCGCCGCCCCGCCGCCCGCGCCGCCTCGACCATCGCCAGCCCGGCATCCGCGCCGTCGACCCCGGAGTAGCTGCCGAGCCCGAAGTAGATCGGCGGCTCGCCCGCCCGGATAAAGGATTCAACGTCGGCCGGTAACGCCCGCTCATCCGGCAACAGCCAGGCACCCGTCTGGCGGGCCGCCGGGCCACCTGGCGCCAGGAGGGGATCGGCGGCCAGCAACGGCCGCTCGGTCAGCACGTGCTCGCGCACCGCCAAGACCGGGGTCAGCCCGGCAGCCACCCGGTGCGCGTTGAGCACAGGCCCCCAGACCTCGTTCCAGCGCCGCGCGTCCGCCGCCCACAGCTCGTCAGGCTCACCCGCCTCGCGCGGCCACCCCGGCCACGGCGCGGGCGCGAGTCGCGAGTTCGGCAGCGCGGCCGGGCAGAACTCAGCGTGCACGTACCCGATCCCGGCCAACTCGGCCACCGAGCGCGCCGCCACCAGCACCGCCCCGCACCCCACCACCACATCGCAGTCCCGCGCCGCCGCGGGGAGTGCCGCGAACTGTGCCGCCACGGCATCCTCCGCTGCCCGCCGCCGCCCCGCCGGCGTGCTCAGCTCCCATCCCCTGTCCCGCATCCGCGGCCCAACCGGCGCCGCGGGAATCCCCCATCCCGCAACCCAATCGCACAGATCCGGCGACACGCATACCCGTACCCCGCAGCCCATCTCCTTGAGCCGCAACGCCAACGCCACCACCGGCTGCACCTCACCCCGCGACCCCATGGCCGCCAGCAACACCCGCACACACCCTCCTCGGTCCGGTCACTGCGCCACACAGTATCTGCGTGACGCAGTAATTGTGTCACGCAGTTATCGCTGCTACCGTCCCCGTGTGGCGAAGAAGCGCATGGGCAAAGCGGCTCAACAGGTCCTGTCCGCCCTCCCGGACTGGGGCAACACCACCGCCCAGCTCAACGCCGAGATCGCCGCCGACATGGGCGTCACCCTCACCGACCTCGACTGCCTGCACGCCCTCAACCAACACGGCCCCAGCACCGCCACCGGTCTCGCCGCACACGTCGGCCTGACCTCCGGGTCCGTTTCCCGGATGATCGACCGGCTGGCGACGGCCGGGTGCGTGGTCCGCGTGCCGGATCCCGGCGACCGGCGACGGGTGCTGATCGAGCCGACCGCCGAGGGGCTGGCCAGAGTGCGGGCCTACTACGAGCGACTGGCCGAGCACACCGCGGGGGACCTGGGCGAGTTCACCGAGGCCGAGTTGCAGGTGGTGCTGCGGTTCATCCAGCGGGTGCGCGACAACACCGCGGCCGAGCTGGCCCGGATGCGAGAACTGACCTACCGGTCGGCCGGGCGTTGAAGCTTGGTCGGTAACCGACGCGTGCGCTGCGTGTGCCGGTGTTCCCGCTGCGCCAGCACGTGCACCCGGACCGCGCGCAGTCCATCCTGGACGGCGCCACGCCGTACCGCCGCGGCCCGTCTGCCTGCTGCGGGACCTGGTTGAAGCGCACGCCACCGTGGCTGGTCCCCGCTTGCCCGCCCTCCATCCGCTCCGCCGAGTTGTGCGGCAACGGGCTTCCCTGTCCGAACCCACCGAATGATGCCGCCAGCCCGCCCAGCGGAAATGCCCAGGTCAATCCGTTAATCACGCATCGCTGTGCCCTGTGGCTTCAGTGCTGATCGAAACTGATGCGTTAGCGGTCAGCCGTGCCGCGATCGTCACAGTGACAGGCGGTTGCCTAGAGAGGAACAAGATCGGGCGAGATGACCGTCACTCTGGGTGGTTCTGACTTCGGAGAGTTACCGCTTTGTCCCCGAAAATGGGACCTAAACGCACCCGCTTGGCTCAATCTTGTTTCGTTCAATTGTGCTTCTCGGCCCAATTTATTTACTGATAGTTGGCCTATGTGTGCGGGGTCTCTTGTCGCCTGGCGGTCGCTAGTCCGTCTGGCGGTATTGACCAAGGGGGGTCGTGTTGCATTCTTGCCCCCGTTATGCGTTTGATCTGCCTTCGGGAGTCGCGGCCCGATGAGTCATGTCACCGATGAGGGGTCTGTCGTTCCATGTCGTCATACCGCGACGCCTGCGTGGCACAAGTCACCATTGAGGCCGAGTGGCTGTCCCGCACCCTGTCCACCCTGGTCCGCAAGCACCAGGTCCCCGGCGCTCAGCTCGCCGTGCACGTCAACGGGGAAACCCACACGGCCCAGGCCGGCGAACTGCGCTACGGTGGGGGACAGCCGGTAAATCCGGCCACTGCCTTCCCGATCGGCTCGGTCACCAAGGCATTCACCGCCACGCTGGCGATGCTGCTGGTGGCCGACGATGACCTCGAGCTCGATGCCGAGGCCACCGAACATCTGCCCGAACTGGGTGCTCCTCTGACCTTGCGCCAGCTGCTCAGCCACACGAGCGGGCTGGCCTCCGGCCCGGACTCGGCCGTCGCTGCCACGATGTCCCTGCGCCGCTATGTTTCCGAGCACTGCCGCACCCCCGAACTGGTGCTGCCCGCGGGTGCCGGGTTCTCCTACTCCAACCTCGGCTACGCCGTCGTCGGACGGCTCATCGAAGAGGTCACCGGCATGAGCTGGTGGGAGGCGATCGAGTCGATCCTCTTCCGCCCGTTGGGCATCAGGCCGTCGTTCGTGGTCGGGCCCAACCCGCTGACCTCGGCGAACGTCGCCAGCGGACACGCGGTCAACACCTCGCACGGACGCACCAGGCCGGTGGTGCAGTCACTCGCGCTGGGTGAGGCGCCGGCCGGCGCACTCGCCATCAGCGCCGCGGACCTGCTCCGTTTTGGTCTGCTGCAACTGGATCCGGCGACCACCGGACTGCCCGAACTGCTGCCCGCCGAGCTGGCCGCGGAGATGCGCCGCATCCAGCCGGGAGCCGATCCGATCGGCCTGGCCGACGGCTGGGGCCTCGGCTTCGGCGTCTGGCGCGAGGGCCTGCGGGAGTGGGTGGGCCACGACGGCAACGCCGACGGCACCGACGCGCACCTGCGGGTCAACGCCGACAGCGGCCAGGCGATCGCCTTCACCAGCAACGGCAACACCGGCATCGGCCTGTGGGCGGAACTGGTGGAGGAGCTGGCCGAGGCAGGCATCGAGGTGGGCAGCTACCGGCTGGAGGTGCCGGGACAGCGGGCCACCGTGCCGCCGGAGATCTTCGGCAGCTACCGCAACGGCGACACCGAGTACACCGTCACCCCGGCCGAGGACGCCACGCTGCGACTGGCCATCGACGGCGAGATCGTCGCCAGGCTCACCCCGCACGAAGGGCTCATGTTCGCCCAGCAGGACTGGGAATCGGGACAACTCGTGCACCCCGGTCGCTTTCTTCGCGACCCGGTGACCGGAGTCCTCGATCGAATTCAGGTTTCCGGCCGACTGGCCCGGCGTGAGGTCGGTAGCAGCCGCTGTTAGCGGCGCGATCCGGTCCGCTTCACCGCAGTTCCGCCCTGCCCCAGCATACGCCGTCTGCTGGCGCGGTTTTTGCCGTGCCTGAAAGGTTTTGAGTTCATGTCCGCACGCCAGGTGTCCCTGCCCGCTCACGCCCTGCCGTCGTCACTCACCGCGACTGAGCCGACCGGTGTGGCGTGCGCGATCAGGCAGGCGACCCTGCCGCAGCTCGTCGAGGCACAGGCCGCCCGCACCCCGCAGGCGCCGGCGCTGCTCGACGACGAGGGCACGGTGTCCTTCGCCGAGCTGGAGCACCGGGCGAACCGGTTGGCCCATCGGCTGATCGGGCTCGGGGTGGGGCCGGAGCGGATCGTCGCACTGCTGCTGCCCCGCTCGGTGGACATCGTGGTGGCGCAGCTGGCGGTGCTCAAGGCTGGTGGCGCCTACCTGCCGGTCGATCCGGCCTACCCGGCCGAGCGGATCCGGCTGATGCTGGCCGACGCCGCGGCCGCGCTGGTGATCGACGAGGACTTTCTGGCCGCGACGCCGGAGGACCTGCCGGACACCGCGCCGACCGACGCGGACCGCCTGTGCCCGTTGGCCTTCGGCCATCCGGCCTACGTCATCTACACCTCCGGCTCCACCGGCAGGCCCAAGGGCGTGGTGGTCACCCATGCCGGACTGGCCGGTTTCTCGGCCGCGGAAATCGAGCACTACCAGGTCAAACCGGGTGACCGGGTGCTCCAGTTCTCCTCGCCCAGCTTCGACGCCTCGGTGCTGGAGCTGTGCATGTCGCTGCCCGCCGGGGCCACGCTGGTGGTGCCGCCACCCGGTCCGCTGCTCGGCGACCACCTGGCCGAGGTGCTCGCCGAGCGCCGCATCACGCACGCGCTGATCCCGCCGGTGGCGCTGGCCACCATCCCGGAAGGCGTTGCGCTGCCGGACTTCCGCACCGTGATCGTGGGTGGCGACGCCTGCACCGCCGAGCTGGTCAACCGGTGGGCGCCCGGCCGCCGCATGATCAACTCCTACGGTCCTACCGAGTCCACCGTGGTCGCCACCTGGAGCGATCCGCTGACCCCCGGCGGCATCCCGCCGATCGGCCGCCCGATCCAGAACACCAGGGTCTACGTGCTCGACGAGTCGCTGAACCCGGTCCCGGCCGGGGCGGACGGCGAGCTGTACCTCGCGGGCATCGGACTGGCCCGCGGCTACCTGAACCGGCCCGGCCTGACCGCGGACCGCTTCCCGCCCAACCCGTTCGGCGCGCCGGGGGAGCGGATGTACCGCACCGGCGACCTGGTCCGCTGGACCGACGCCGGTGACCTGGAGTTCCGCGGCCGCGCCGACGACCAGGTCAAGATCCGCGGCTTCCGGATCGAGCCGGGCGAGATCGAGAGCCTGCTCCGGCAGCAGCCCACCGTGGCCGAGGCCGTGGTGGTGGCCCGCGAGGACCAGGGCCTCAAACGGCTCATCGGCTACGTCGTGCCGGCCAAGGGACAGGAGCCGGACCCGGCGCACCTGCGCACCGTGCTGGCCGAGACGCTGCCCGCGCACATGGTCCCGGCCGTGCTGCTGGTGCTGGCCACACTTCCGTTGAGCCCCAACGGGAAGCTCGACCGCACCGCGCTGCCCGCGCCGACCGGGCCGCTGCCCGGCGGGGAGTCCGCGATCCCGCCGCGCACCGGGACCGAGCGGGCGCTGGCCGGGATCTGGGCCGAGGTGCTGGGCCTGCCCGAGATCGGGGTCACCGACGACTTCTTCGCCCTCGGCGGCGACTCGGTGCTGGCCTTCCGCGCGCTGGCCCGGATCAGGGCCGCCTTCGACGTCGAGCTGTCCCCCCGGCTGCTGTTCGAGACCAGCTCCATCCGCGAGCTGGCCGCCGCGCTGCCCGAACCGTCCACTGTGGACGGTGTGGTGATCCCGGCCGCGCCGGTGGACCGGCCGCTGCCGCTGTCCTCGGCGCAGCACCGGATGTGGCTGCTGGACAACCTGACCGGCGGCACCGAGTACAACACCGGGGTCGGCCTGCGCCTGACCGGTCCGCTGGACGCCGACGCGCTGCGCCGCGCCCTGGACGCGCTGGCCGCCCGGCACGAGTCGCTGCGCACCACCTTCACCGAGTCCGGCGGCGTGCCCGAGCAGGTCGTGGCGGCCACCGCGGTCATCCCGCTGGCCACCGCCGAGGCCGGGCCGGCCACCCTGGAGGCGGTGCTGGCCGAGGAGCTGGACCGGCCCTTCGACCTGCGCCGCGGCCCGCTCACCCGCGCCCTGCTGGTCCGCCTGGCCGCCGAGGACCAGGTGTTGTTGCTGTGCCAGCACCACATCGTCACCGACGGCGCCTCGGTGTCGCTGCTGGTGGAGGAGCTCGCCGAGCTGTACGCGGCCGCCACCGAGCACCGGGAGCCGCGGCTGCCCGAGCTGCCGGTGCGCTACGCCGACTACGCCGCCTGGCAGCAGGACCGGCTCAACAGCCCGGAACTGGCCGGTCAGCTGGCCTACTGGCGGGAGCGGCTGGCCGGGGTGGAGCCGTTGCAGCTGCCCACCGACCGCCCGCGCCCGCCGGTGCGCACCAATCCCGGCGCGGTGCACCGCCACCTGCTGCCGGCCACCCTGGTGGACAAGCTCACCTCGGCGGGGCGCGAGCGCGGTGCCACGCTGTTCATGCTGCTCACCGCCGCGGTACAGGTGCTCTTCGCCCGCTACAGCAACCGGTCCGACATCGCGGTCGGCACCGCCACCTCCGGCCGCAACCGCGCCGAACTGGAACGCCTGGCCGGGTTCCTGGTCAACACCGTGGTGCTGCGGTCCACAGTGGACAGCAAGCTGCCGTTCACCGAGTTCCTCGCCCAGGTGCGGGAGACCGTGCTGGCCGGCTTCGCGCACGAGGACGCCCCGTTCGACCGCCTGGTGGAAGAGCTGCGCCTGGACCGGGACGCCAGCCGCACCCCGCTGGTGCAGGCCCTGGTGGTGCTGCAGAACGCGATCGTGCGGCCCCGCGCCATCGGTGAGCTGCGCCTGGCCGAGCAGGACCTGCCGCGCCCGCGGTCCCGGTTCGACCTGGTGTGCGAGTTCTGGCCGCGCGCCGACGGGCTGACCGTGGCGGTGGAGTACAACACCGACCTGTTCGACGGCAGCACCATCGCCCGGCTCACCGAGCACCTGGAAGTCCTGCTCAACGGAATCCTGGCCAGCCCGGAGGCCCCGCTCGGCGAACTGCCGCTGCTCACCGGTGCCGAGCGGCAGCAGGTGCTGCGTGGCTGGAACGACACCGCACTGGCGGTGGAACCCGCGCTGTACCCGGAGTTGTTCGCCCGCCAGGCCACGCGTACCCCGGCGGCGGTCGCGGTCACCCACGCCGGCCGCGAGCTGACCTACGCCGAGCTGAACCGGCGGGCGAACCGGTTGGCCCGCTGGCTGATCGGCCAGGGCGCCGGGCCGGAGCGGTTCGTCGGCATCGCCATGCCGCGCACCGAGCAGACCATCGTCGCGCTGCTGGCCATCCTGAAGTCCGGCGCGGCCTACCTGCCGATCGACCCGGCCTACCCGGCCGACCGGATCGAGTTCATGATCGCCGACGCCGACCCGATCCTGGTGCTCACCGCCGAAGAACTGGACCGGATCACCGACGAGCTGACCGCACTGTCCGATGTGGACATCACCGACGCGGACCGCCTGCTCCCGCTGGACCCGGCGCACGCCGCCTACAGCATCTACACCTCCGGCTCCACCGGCCGCCCCAAGGGCGTGGTGATCGCGCACGAGAGCCTGGCCGACCTGACCGCCTGGGCCGCCTGCGACTTCGGCCCGGCCGCGCTGTCCTCGGTGGTCGCCTCCACCTCGCTCAACTTCGACGTCTCGGTGTTCGAGATCTTCTGCCCGCTGGTGCTGGGCGGCCGCATCGAGGTGGTGGCGAACGTGCTGGCACTGGGGGAGGAACGGGCCGAACCGTTGCGGGCCAGCCTGGTCAGCGCGGTGCCCTCGGCGCTGGCCCAGGTGCTGGCGCAGGGCGCGGTGACCGTCTCCGCCGAACACGTGGTGCTGGCCGGAGAGGGCCTGTCCGCGCACGCCACCAGGGAGATCCAGGCCGCGTTGCCGGGCGGGCGGATCGCCAACATCTACGGCCCGACCGAGGCCACCGTCTACGCCACCGCCTGGTACTCCGACGGCAGCGAGCAGCGGAGCACGCCGCCGATCGGCAAGCCGGTCAGCAACATCCAGACCTACGTGCTCGACGGAAACCTGCGTCCGGTGCCGATCGGCGTGCCCGGCGAGCTGTACCTGGCCGGGCGCGGTCTGGCCCGCGGTTACCTGCACCGGCCCGGCCTGAGCGCCGACCGGTTCATGGCCAACCCCTATGGCGCGCCCGGTGAACGCATGTACCGCACCGGGGACGTGGTGCGCTGGAACGCCGACGGCGACCTCGAGTACCTGGGCCGGGCCGACGATCAGGTCAAGATCCGCGGCTTCCGGATCGAGCTCGGTGAGGTAGAGGCCGCGCTGCTGCGGCACCCGGCGGTCACCGAGGCGGTCGCGGTGGCCCGCACCGACGGTGGGCACCAGCGCCTGGTCGGCTACGTGGTGGCCGAGTCCCCGGTGGACTCCGCCGAGCTGCGCGCCTTCCTCGGCAGCGGACTGCCCGAGTACATGGTGCCGGCCGCGGTGCTCCAACTGGACCGGCTCCCGTTGAACCCCAACGGAAAACTGGACCGCCGCGCGTTGCCCGCGCCGGACTGGGCCGCGGTCGCCGGTGGCGAGTACGTGGCCCCCGGCAACGCCACCGAGCGGGTGCTCGCCGACATCTGGGCCGAGGTGCTCGGCCTGGACCGGATCGGCGTGACGGACAACTTCTTCGCCCACGGCGGCGACTCGATCCTGAGCATCCAGGTGGTGGCCAAGGCCCGCGCCGCCGGACTCCAGCTCACCTCGCGCGATCTGTTCCTGCACCAGACCATCGCCGCGCTGGCCCCGCAGGTCACCGCGGTGGCCACCCGCCGGATCGCGCAGGGGCCGGTCACCGGCGAGGTGCCGCTGACCCCGATCCAGCACTGGCTGTTCGAGATCCAGCCCGAGCGGCCGGAGCACTTCGCCCAGCACCTCACCCTGGCCCTCGCCGACGGCATCGACGACCGTGCTTTACAGGCGGCCCTGTCCGCGCTGGTCGAACACCACGACGCCCTCCGCATGCGGTATCAGCGCACCGAATCCGGCTGGCAGCAGCACAACGCGCCGATCGGGGACACCACGGTCGCCGGCGGGCCGCTCACCCTGGACGGGGGCTCCCTGCTGCGCGCGGAGATCCGCGACCTGCCGGACGGCCGGCGCGGGCTGTTCCTGGCCGTGCACCACCTGGTGGTCGACGGCGTGTCCTGGCGCGTCCTGCTGGAGGACCTGGCCACCGGTTACCAGCAGGCCGCCCGCGGCGAGCGGATCCGGCTGGAGGCCAAGACCACCTCGTTCCGGGACTGGGCGATCCGCCTCACCGAGCACACCGCCGCCGGTGGCTTCGACGCCGATGCCGAGTACTGGTCCGCGATCGACGGCCAGACCGACCTCCCGGTCGAGCGCACCGGCCCGAACACCGTGGCCAGCACCGAAGTGGTGACCGTTCGGCTGGATGAGGCGCGGACCCGCGCGCTGCTCCAGGACGTGCCACCGGTCTACCGCACCCAGGTCAACGACGTGCTGCTCAGCGCGCTCAGCCGGGTGCTCACCCGGTGGACCGGAGGGGACCGGGTGCTCATCGACCTGGAGGGCCACGGCCGCGAGGAGCTGTTCGCGGACCTGGACATCTCCCGCACGGTCGGCTGGTTCACCACCATGTTCCCGGTCGCACTGTCCACACCGGACCGTGAGTGGGCGGCCACGCTCAAGGGAGTCAAGGAACAGCTGCGCGCGCTGCCGCACCGCGGCCTGTCCTACGGTGCGCTGCACCGGCTCACCGACCGGTTGGCCGCTCCGCCGAGCCCGCAGATCAGCTTCAACTACCTCGGCTCCTTCGACGCGCCGGCCACCGCGCTGTTCGACGGGCTGCACAGCGAGCTGGCCCTGGACGCCGATCCGGCCGCCGCCCGCCCGCACCTGCTGGACGTGGTGGGCAGGGTGGACCGCAAGTCCCTGGAGTTCAGCTGGTTCTACTCCACCGACCGGCACACCGAGGCCACCGTCCGCCGCCTGGCCGAGGAGCTGCTCGCCGCGCTCGGCGAGATCATCGACCACTGCGCCCGGCCCGGCGCCGGTGGCCGCACCCCGTCCGACTTCCCGCTGGCCCGCCTCGATCAGTCCACTGTGGACATGTTGGCTGGGGATGGCCGGGACGTGGCGGACATCTACCCGCTCACCCCGACCCAGGCCGGCATGGTGTTCCACCGCCTGGCCCAGGGCGACACCGGCGTGTACTTCCAGCAGCTCACCTTCCGCCTCGACGGCATCCCCGACCCCCGGCGGCTGGCCGAGGCCTGGCAGCAGGTCAGCGACCGGCTGCCGGTGCTGCGCAGTCACATCGTCTGGCAGGGCGTGCCCGAACCGGTGCAGGTGGTGCGTGCCCAGGTCCGCGTCCCGGTCCGGCACCTGGACTGGCGCGAGCTCACCGAAGCTCAGCGCCAGGCCGAGCTGGACGCGCTGCTCACCGAGGACCGGGCCACCGGCATCGCGCTGGACGAGCCGCCGCTGCAACGGATCGCGCTGGCCAGGATCAGCGACACCGAGCTGCGGGTGGTGTGGACCTTCCACCACGTGCTGCTCGACGGCTGGAGCGTCTTCCAGGTCCTCAACGACGTCTTCGCCGCGCACGCCGGTCAGCCGCTGCCGACCCGCCGTCCCTTCGGCGACTACCTGCGCTGGATCGACCGCCAGGACCCCCGGGAAGCCTTGGCGCACTGGCGATCCGCGCTGGCCGGGATCGGCGAGCCCACCGCGCTGCCCTACGACCGGCAGCCCGCGGGCGGCGGGCACCAGGAGTCCACCGCCACTGTGCTCCGCTCACTGGACGCGGCGACCACCGGCGCGCTGCGCACCCTCGCCCAGCGGCACGGCCTCACGCTGAACACCCTGGTCCAGGGCGCCTGGGCGTTGCTGCTGGCCCGGCACAGCGGGCAGGACGACGTGCTCTTCGGCACCACCGTCTCCGGCCGTCCCGCGGACCTGGCCGGGGTCGAGGACATCACCGGCATCTTCATCAACACCCTGCCCACCAGGGTCCAGATCCACAGTGGACAGTCGCTGTCCGAGTGGCTGCGCGAGATCCAGGACACCCAGTCCGCGGCCCGCCGCCACGACTACCTGCCGCTGCCCCGGCTGCGCGCCTGCACCGACCTGCCCGAGCGGTCGAACCTGTTCGACAGCATCGTGGTCTTCGAGAACTACCCCTTCGACGACGACGCGGCCGCCGCGCACGGCCTCGGCCTGCGTGAGCTGCGCGGGGTGGAGACCACCAACTACCCGCTCACCCTGGTCGCCTACCCGCACCGCGAGCTCGCGGTCAGCCTCGGCTACGACCCGGCGCACTTCGACGCCGCCACCGCGGACCGGCTGGCCGAGCACCTGCTCACCCTGCTGGCCGGATTCCCCTCGCACGTGGACGATCCGGTGGCCGCGCTGCCCATGCTCACCGAGGCCGAGCGGCAGCGGGTGCTGTTCGAGTGGAACGACACCGCGACCGGACTGCCCGACGGTTCCGTCCCGGAAGCCTTTGCCGCACAGGTCGAGCGCACTCCGCAGGCCACCGCGGTGATCACCGACGAGGGCAGCCTCAGCTACGCCGAACTCGATGAGCGCGCCACCGAGCTGGCCAGGCACCTGGTCGAGCTGGGTGTTGACGTGGAGCAGCCGGTCGGCCTGCTGATGGCCCGCTCCGCCGCCGTGGTCGTGGCCGAACTGGCCATCCTCAAGGCGGGCGGGGCCTATGTGCCGCTGGACGTGCGTGCCCCGGCCGCCCGCCTGCGCCGCCTGCTCACCGAGACCGGCGTGTCCGTGCTGCTCACCGACCAGGCCTGGGCGGCCACCGCCGAAGAAGTCCACAGTGGACACATCCTGCGTGCCGACCGGCCACACCCCGAGGCCGGCGCGGCGCTGCCGAGTGTGCGGCCGGACAACCTGGCCTACATCATGCACACCTCCGGCTCCACCGGAATCCCCAAGGGCGTCGCGGTGTGCCACCGGGACATCCTCGCCCTGGCCAGGCACCGCCGCTTCCACCACGGCGGGCACCAGCGGGTGCTCATGCACTCCCCGCTGGCCTTCGACGCGTCCACCTACGAGCTGTGGACCCCGCTGCTCAGTGGCGGCAGCACCGTGGTGACCCCTGATGGTGACGTGGACGCGCTGGTCTTCCGGCGCATGATCACCGAGTACGGCGTGACTGGACTCTTCGTCACCGCGGGCTTGTTCCGGCTGGTGGCGCAGGAGGATCCGGGTTGCTTCAGCGGCGCCCGCGAGGTGTGGACCGGCGGTGAGGTGGTGCTCGCCGAGTCGGTGCGCCGGGTGCTGGCCGCCTGCCCCGGCCTGCTCGCCGTCGACGCCTACGGCCCCACCGAGACCACCACCTTCGCCACCCACCACCACCTGCCTGCCGCGGACGCGGTGCCGGAACTGCTGCCGATCGGCCGGGCCCTGGACAACATGCGGGTCTACGTGCTCGACCGCACCCTGCGCCCGGTGCCCGCCGGTGTTCCCGGTGAGCTGCACATCGCCGGCACCGGGGTGGCCCGCGGCTACTTCGGGCGTCCCGGCCTGACCGCGGCCTGTTTTGTGGCCGACCCGTTCGGCGCGCCCGGCGAGCGCATGTACCGCACCGGTGACACCGTGCGCTGGAACCACCGCGGCGAGATCGAGTTCCTCGGCCGCACCGACGACCAGGTGAAGATCCGCGGCTTCCGGATCGAGCTGAGCGAGGTGGACAACGCCCTGCTGCGGCACGAGCACCTCGGCCAGGTGGTCTCCGCGGTGCTGCTGGACGAGTCCCGGCGCAAGCGCCTGGTCGCCTACCTGGTGCCGGTGGAGAACCACCCGGTGCCCGGCGCGGCCGAGCTGCGCGAGTTCCTGGCCAAGTCGGTGCCGGACTACCTGGTGCCCTCGGTGTTCGTGCCGCTGACCGCGCTTCCGTTGAACGCCAACGGGAAGGTCGACCGCAAGGCGCTGCCTGCCCCGGACTGGGGCCTGGTCGCCGCCGCCGGTTACGTGGCCCCGCGCACCGAGACCGAGCGGGTGCTCACCGAGATCTTCGCCGCCGTGCTCGGCCTGCCCAGGGTCGGCGTGGAGGACAACTTCTTCGAGCTGGGCGGCGACTCCATCGTCAGCATCCAGGTCGTCTCCCGCGCCCGGCAGGTCGGCATCGGCCTGATGCCACGGGACCTGTTCCGCACGCCCACGGTCGCCGGACTGGCCGCCACCGCCACCGAGACCACCCAGCCGGTCATCGAGCAGGGCCCGGTCACCGGAGACGCCCCGCTCACCCCGATCCAGCACTGGTTCTTCGCCACCCAGACCGCGGACCCGGCGCACTTCAACCAGTCCGTGCTGCTCGAGCTGACCGAGCGCCCCGACCCGGAGCTGCTCGACCAGGCGGTGTGCGCGCTGGTGCGCCAGCACGACGCGCTCCGCCTGCGCTTCACCGGCGGCAGGCAGCAGCACGCCGAGGCCCCGGACACCCTGCTCCAGCTCGGCGGCGCGGCCGACCACACCGGGTTCGACCTCGAACACGGCCCGCTGCTCAAGGCCGTGCTGCTGGACAACAACCAGCTCTTCCTGGCCGTGCACCACCTGCTGGTCGACGGCGTGTCCTGGCGCATCCTGCTGGAGGACCTGGACACCGCCTACCGCCAGCTGCGCGCGGGCAACCCGGTCCGGCTCGCGGCCAAGACCACCTCCTTCCGCGACTTCGCCCGGAAGCTGACCGCACTGGCCCAGGACGGCGAGTTCGACGCGGAACTGCCCTACTGGACCGGCATCAGCGCCGACCCGGCCATCCCGGTCGACGGCACCGGCGAGAACACCGTGGCCCGCGGCCGGAACCTGACCGTCGAGCTGGACGAGGAGACCACCCGCGCGCTGCTCCAGGACGTGCCGCCGGTCTACCGCACCCAGGTCAACGACGTGCTGCTCACCGCGCTCGGCCGGGTGCTGGGGGAGTGGACCGGCCGGGACCGGGTGCTGCTCGACCTGGAGGGCCACGGCCGGGAGGACCTCGGCGGCGACATCGACCTGTCCCGCACGGTCGGCTGGTTCACCACCATGTTCCCGATCGCCCTGCCCGGCCACCGCGGCCTCGGCTGGGGCGAGGCGCTCAAGGCGGTCAAGGAGCAGCTGCGCGCGATCCCGCGCCGCGGCCTCGGCTACGGCGTGCTGCGCCACCTCACCGACCGCCTGCCCGCCCAGCCCGCGCCGCTGGTCAGCTTCAACTACCTCGGCCAGTTCGACCGTCCACAAGGGACGGACGGCCTGATCGCCGGACTGCCCGAGGGCCTCGGCGGCGAGGCCGGTCCGGCCAACCAGCGCCCGCACCTGCTCGACGTCATCGGCAGTGTCGAGTCCCGGCGGCTGACCTTCACCTTCGCCTACGCCGAGGGCTGCCACAACGAGTCCACGGTCCGCGACCTCGCCGAGCGGTTCGCCACCGCGCTGCGCGAGCTGGTGGCGCACTGCGCCGAGCCCGGCGCGGGTGGCCGCACCCCGTCGGACTTCCCGCTGGCCCGCATCTCCCAGTCCGAAGTGGACAGACTGGTCGGCGATGGCACCGAGGTCGCCGACATCTACCCGCTGACCCCGATGCAGGCCGGCATGGTGTTCCACAGCCTGATGGGTGAGGCGAGCACCGCCTACTTCAACCAGGTGCAGCTGCGGCTCACCGGCGTCACCGACCCGGCCGCCTTCGCCGCCGCCTGGCAGCAGACCGTGGACCACAACCCGGTGCTGCGCAGCCGGATCGTCTGGGAGGGCGTCACCGAACCCCTCCAGATCGTGCCCAGCGCCGTCACGGTCCCCATCCGCCTGCTGGACTGGACCGGGCGGACCGACACCGAGACCGCGCTGCGCGAGCTGCTTGACCAGGACCGCGCCCAGGGCTTCGACCTGGCCACCGCGCCGCTGCTGCGCATCGCGGTGATCACCCTGTCGGACAACGAGGTCCTGCTCGTCTGGACCTTCCACCACGTGCTGCTGGACGGCTGGAGCGCCGCGCAGGCCTTCGGTGAGGTGTGCGCCCGCTACGCCGCGCTCACCGGCGGCCCCGCCCTGGAGCCGGTGTCCCGCAGGCCGTTCCGCGACTACCTCGACTGGCTGTCCCAGCAGGACGCCGACCAGGCCGCCGAGTACTGGCGGCAGGCACTCGACGGCTTCAGCACTCCTACGCCGTTGCCGTTCGACCGGCAGTCCCGGGAGGCGCACCGCGCCGCGTCTTCCGGGACCGTCCGGGCCCAGCTGACCAGCGCGGACACCGCGCGGCTGCGCGAGGTGGCCCAGCACGGCGGACTCACCCTCAACACCGTGTTCCAGGGTGCGTGGGGCCTGCTGCTGTCCCGGTACAGCGGAGAGTCCGAGGTCGTCTTCGGCACCACCGTCTCCGGCCGCCCGGCCGAGCTGACCGGGGTGGAGTCGATGGTGGGCCTGTTCATCAACACCATCCCCACCAGGGTCGACGTCCACAGTGGACAGCCGCTGCTGCCCTGGCTGCGCGAGCTGCAGGCGGCGCAGGCGGAGTCCCGGCGGTTCGACTTCGTCTCACTGGCCCAGCTGCAGGGCTGGCTGAACCTGCCCGGCGGCACCGGCCTGTTCGACAGCATCGTGGTGTTCGAGAACTACCCGTTCGACCCGGCCGCGATCGCCGCCACCGGCCTGACCATGGCCGAGTCCCGCGACGAGGAGCCGACCAACTACCCGCTCAGCGTGGTCGTCTCACCCGGCGAGCAACTCTCCTTCGCCCTGGACTACGACCCCGAGCTGTTCGACGCGGACACCGTGCAGGCCATGGCCGACCGCCTGGCCCTGCTGCTCACCGGCATCGCCCGCGACCCGGAGCGCACCCCGGCCCAGCTGCCGGTGCTCACCGAGGCCGAACGCCACCGCGTCCTGGAAACCTGGAACGCCACCGGCACCGAGCTGCCCACCGGGTCCCTCGGTGAGCTGTTCACCGCCCAGGCCACCCGCACCCCGCAGGCCGTCGCACTGGCCTTCGACGGCGGCCACCTCACCTACGCCGACCTGGAAACCAGGGCCAACCGCCTGGCCCACCACCTGCTCGACCTCGGCCTGCGCCCCGACCAGCCGGTCGGTCTGCTCGCCGAGCGCTCCCCGGAGCTGGTCGTGGCCGAACTGGCCATCGTCAAGGCAGGCGGCGCCTACGTCCCACTCGACCTGCGCGCCCCCGCCGACCGCCTCCGCCTGGTGCTCGCCGAGTCCGGCGCCACCATCCTGCTCGCCGACCGCCACTGGGCGGCCACCGCCGCCGAGGTCCACAGTGGACACACGGCCCGCATCGACGAGCCACTGGACGGTCCGGTCGAGCCCCCCGCGGTCGCGGTCGACGGCGAGAACCTCGCCTACGTCATGTACACCTCGGGTTCCACCGGCACTCCCAAGGGCGTGGCGGTCCGGCACCGGGACGTGCTCGCACTGGCCCACGACCGCTGCTTCCGCGGCGGCGCGCACGAGCGGGTCCTGCTGCACTCGCCCACCGCCTTCGACGCCGCCACCTACGAGCTGTGGGTGCCGCTGCTCAACGGCGACCGCGTGATCGTCGCCCCCGCAGGCGATTTGGACGTGGACACCCTGCGCCGCCTGGTCTCCGAGCACGGCATCACCGGCCTCTGGCTCACCGCGGGCCTGTTCCGCCTGCTCGCCCAGGACGCCCCGGACTGCCTGCACGGCCTCCGCGAGGTCTGGACCGGCGGCGACGTGGTCCCGGCCGGCGCGGTCCGCCGGGTGCTGGCCGCCTGCCCCGGACTGTCCGTTGTGGACGGATACGGCCCCACCGAGACCACCACCTTCGCCACCCACCACCGCATTCCGGCGGGCAGCGAGGTGCCGGCCCAGATCCCGATCGGCCGCCCGCAGGACAACATGCGGGCCTACGTGCTCGACGCGGACCTGAACCCGGTCCCGCCCGGCATCGCCGGCGAGCTGCACCTGGCAGGCGAGGGCCTGGCCCGCGGCTACCTCAACCGCCCCGCCCTGACCGCAGACCGCTTCCTGGCCAACCCCTTCGGCCCGGCGGGCACGCGGATGTACCGCACCGGCGACGTGGTCCGCTGGAGGGCCGACGGTGTGCTGGAGTTCGTGGGCCGGGCCGACGAACAGGTCAAGATCCGCGGCTTCCGCATCGAGCTCGGCGAGATCGAGGCATTGCTGACCACCCAGCCCGGCGTCGCCGAGGCCGTGGTCCTGGCCCGCACCGACCAGGGCGTCAAACGCCTGGTCGCCTACCTGGTCGGCACCGGCCTGGATCCGGTCAAGATCAAGGACACCTTGGCCGCCCAACTCCCCGACTACATGGTCCCGGCCGCCTTCCTCCTGCTCGATCACCTCCCCCTGAGCCGCAACGGCAAACTCGACCGCCGCGCCCTGCCCGCCCCCGACTTCGCCGCCCTGGCCCAAACCGGCTACGTAGCCCCCCGCACCGAGACCGAGCAGACCCTCGCCCAGGTCTGGGCCGAAGTCCTCGGCCTGCCCAGAGTCGGCGCCCAGGACAACTTCTTCGCCCTGGGCGGCGACTCGATCCTGAGCATCCAGGTCACCTCCCGCGCCCGCCAAGCAGGCCTGGGCCTGATGCCGCGAGACCTGTTCCGCGCCCAGACGGTCGCCGAGCTGGCGATGCTGGTCGCCGAGGCCGAACCGGACACCGCGGAACAGGGCGAGGTCGTCGGCGAGGTGCCGCTCACCCCGATCCAGCACTGGTTCTTCGCCGGAGCGCCGGAGCCGGGGCACTTCAACCAGGCGATGACACTGGAGCTGGACCCGGAGGTGGACGAGGCGGCGCTGCGGGTGGCGCTGGCCGAGCTGATCCGGCACCACGACGCGCTCCGGTTGAGCTTCACCCGGGAGGCGGGCGGGTGGCGGCAACACAACAACTCGGTCGCGGCAGCCAACGCGGCCTTGGCGCTCGACGCGCCGGCGCTCGACGGCCGGGCAGCCACGTCCGCCGCGACCGCTTCGACTGCGGCCGCTGAGGCTCCGACCGCTGCCAGCCTCATGGCCGCGACTGGCACTCCCGCCGGTGCCGCGACTGCGACCTCGGGCCTGGCGGCTGCGACTGTCACCTCCGCCGGGACGGCAGCGACCGCCGCGACCCCTGCCGTCTCGACCGCCGCCACTGCCGCCACCGCCGCGACGGCTGCGGCTGCCGGGACGTCTACGACGGCTGCGATTGCTGCCTCCGCCGGGACCGCTGCGACAGCCGACCCCGCCGAGACGGCTGCGACAGCTGCGCCTGCCGAGACGGCTGCGACCGCCGGGACGGCCGGGACGGCTGCGATGGCCGGGACGGCCGGGACGGCTGCGATGGCCGGGACGGCTGCGACGGCCGCGACTCCCGCCCCCGCGACGGCCGCAACCGCCGCGATTCCCGCCGTCTCGACCCCCACCAACCCCCTCGCCAGCACTGCCGAAACCCCCGCACCACCCGCCACCGAGCCTGAGTGGTTGACCACTCACACCCTCGGCGCCTTCGACCTCAGCGGCCCGGCCCCCCTGCTCCGCGCCCACCGCACCGGCACCCAACTACACCTGTGCATCCACCACCTCGCCATCGACGGCGTCTCCTGGCGCATCCTGCTCGAAGACCTCGAAACCGCCTACCGCCAAGCCGTCACCGGTCAGACCGTCCACATCGGACGCAAGACCACCTCCTTCCGCGACTGGTCCCACCGCCTTGCCGAGCACGCTCGCGCCGGTGGCTTCGACCACGAGATCGCGCACTGGACCAGCGCTAACCTTGAAACGAATATTCCAAGAGACGCCACCGGTCCCAACACCACCGCCTCCACCGCCTCCGTCACCGTGGAGCTCGACGAGGCTGACACCCGCGCCCTGCTCCAGGACGTGCCGCCGGTCTACCGCACGCAGATCAACGACGTCCTGCTGAGCGCGCTCGGGCGGGTGTTCACCGAGTGGACCGGGCGGGACCGGTTGCTGATCGACCTGGAGGGGCACGGCCGCGAGGACCTGTTCGCCGGGGTGGACCTCTCTCGCACGGTTGGCTGGTTCACCACCATGTTCCCGGTCGCGCTGTCCACGCCGGACTGTGAGTGGTCGACCACTCTCAAGTCGGTGAAGGAGCAGTTGCGGGCGATTCCCGGGCGCGGGCTCGGGTACGGGGCGCTGCGGTGGCTAACCGATCGGCTGCCGGCTGTCGCGCCCGCGCCGGCGCCGGTCAGCTTCAACTACCTCGGCCAGTTCGAGTCCGGCACCGGGGGCGGGCTGGTCCGGGGCAGCAGCGGCATCCAGTCCGATGTCAGCCTCGGCGGCGAGCGGGACCGGGTGTTCGACATCGTCGGGGCGGTGGCGGAGAAACGCCTCCAGCTCACCTGGTTCTACTCCGCCAACCTGCACACCGAGGCCACCGTCAGCAGTCTCGCCGACCGGCTGCGCGCGGCCCTGCGCGAGATCATCGAGCACTGCGCCCAGCCCGGCGCGGGTGGCCGCACGCCCTCGGACTTCCCGCTGGCCAAGCTCGATCAGTCCACAGTGGACAGGTTGGCCGGTGGTGAGGTGGAGGACATCTACCCGCTGACCCCGATGCAGGCCGGCATGGTCTTCCACGGGCTGTCCCAGCAGGAACAGGGTGTCTACTTCGAGCAGGCCAAGTTCGTGCTCGACGGCGTCACCGACCCGCACCGCCTGGCCGCCGCCTGGCAGCAGGTGGTGGACCGCACCCCGGTGCTGCGCAGCCGGATCGTCTGGTCCGGCGTGCCGACTCCACTCCAGGTCGTGCAGGCCAAGGTGCAGGTGCCGGTCACGCATCTGGACTGGACCGCACTGTCCGAAAAGGACCGGAAGGCCGCGCTGGCCGAGCTGCTGGAGCGCGACCGCGCCACCGGGCTCGACCTGACCGAGGCTCCGCTGCTGCGGGTCACCCTGGCCCGGCTCTCCGAGAGCTCGGTGCAGGTGGTGTGGACCTTCCACCACGTGCTGCTGGACGGCTGGAGCGTCTTCCAGGTGCTCTCCGACGTCTTCGCCGCCCATGCCGGGCACGCGCTGCCCAGCCGCCGCCCGTTCGCCGAGTACCTGCGCTGGCTCGACGCCCAGGACCACACCCAGGCCGAGCGGTACTGGCGGGAGGTGCTCGCCGGGTTCGACACCCCGACCCCGCTGCCGCTGGACCAGCCCAGGCCCGCCGGTCACAACACCCGCTCCTCCACCTGGACCGGCTTCGCGCTCCAGGAGACCGAGGCGAGCAAGCTGTACGAGTTCGCCAAGCGGCACCGGCTGACCCTCAACGCGGTGGTGCAGGGCGCGTGGGCCCTGCTGCTGTCGCGGTACAGCGGACAGCGCGATGTCTGTTTCGGCGCAACGGTTTCCGGCCGCCCGGCGGATCTGCCCGGCGGTGAGGACATCACCGGCATCTTCATCAACACCCTGCCGGTCCGGCTCACCGTCGACCCGGCCGCCGACCCGGTTGCGTGGCTGCAAGAGCTCCAGGCGGCGCAGGCCGAGTCGCGGCGGTTCGACTTCGTGGCCCTGTCCCAGCTCCAGTCCTGGAGCCAGGTCGAGGGCGGCACCGAGCTGTTCGACAGCATCGTGGTCTT
The DNA here is from genome assembly GCF_023897065.1 of Crossiella sp. SN42. GTDB lineage: Bacteria > Actinomycetota > Actinomycetes > Mycobacteriales > Pseudonocardiaceae > Crossiella. Next base: position 50,029 of record NZ_JAMHIV010000002.1, on the reverse strand, counting down.
CGAGAACTACCCGATCAACGACGAGGTGGCCGCCGCCAACGGCCTCGGCGTCCGCGAGCTGGAAGCCATCGAGACCACCAACTACCCGATCAGCCTGGTCGTCTCGCCCGGCAAGCAGTTCCACCTGGAGTTCGGCTACGACCCGGACCTGTTCGAGCCCGGCACCATCGCGCGGATGGCCGGACATCTCACCGAGGTGCTGCGCGGCCTGGCCGCCGACAACGCGGAACCGTTGGCCCGCTTGGACATCCTCGGCGCTGCCGAACGTGAGCAGCTGGCCGCCTGGAACAACACCGCGCACGACACCGCGCCGACGGTGTTCCCGGAACTGTTCCAGGCCCAGGTCGAGCGGACCTCCGAGGCGACCGCGCTGATCGTCGGGGACGGAGAGATCACCTTCGCCGGGCTGGAGCAGCGGGCGAACCGGTTGGCGCACCGGCTGATCGGGCTCGGCGTCGGCCCGGAGACCATCGTCGCGCTGCGGCTGCCGCGCTCGGCAGAGATCGTGATCGCCCAGCTCGCGGTGCTCAAGGCCGGTGGCGCCTACCTGCCGGTCGACCCGAACTACCCGCCGGAGCGCATCGAGTTCATGCTCACCGACGCCAAGCCGGTGCTGGTCATCGACCAGGAGTTCCTGGCCGAGCAGGGCACCAGCACGCACGCCCCGACCGACGCGGACCGGATCGCGCCGCTGCGCCCGGAACACCCCGCCTACGTCATCTACACCTCCGGCTCCACCGGCAAACCCAAGGGTGTGGTGGTCACCCATGCCGGGCTGGCCAGCTTCTCCGCCGCCGAGATCGAGCACTACCAAGTGAGTCCAGGTGACCGGGTGCTCCAGTTCTCCTCGCCCAGCTTCGACGCCTCGGTGCTCGAACTCTGCATGTCGCTGCCCGCCGGGGCCGCGCTGGTGGTGCCGCCGGAAGGCTCACTGCTCGGCGAGCACCTGGCCGAGGTGCTGGCGGAGCACCGGGTGACCCACGCGCTGATCCCGCCGGTGGCGCTGGCCACCATCCCGGAAGGCGTTGCACTGCCGGACTTCCGCACCGTGGTCGTCGGTGGCGACGCCTGCACCGCGGAGCTGGTCAACCGGTGGGCACCCGGCCGCCGGATGATCAACTCTTATGGTCCGACCGAGTCCACTGTGGTCACCACGTGGAGCGATCCGCTGACCCCTGGCGGGAATCCGCCAATCGGCCGGCCGATCCGCAACACCAGGGTGCACCTGCTCGACGCCGACCTCAACCCCGTCCCGGTCGGTGTGCCCGGTGAGCTGTACGTCGCTGGTGCGGGCCTGGCCCGCGGCTACCTGAACCGGCCCGGCCTGACCGCGGACCGCTTCCCGCCCAACCCGTTCGGCGTGCCAGGCGAGCGGATGTACCGCACCGGTGACCTGGCCCGCTGGCGCGCGGACGGGCAGCTGGAGTTCCTCGGCCGGGCCGATCAGCAGGTCAAGATCCGCGGCTTCCGGATCGAGCCGGGCGAGATCGAAGCCCTGCTGCGCCAACAGGAGGGCGTCACCGAAGCGGTGGTCATCGCCAGGGCGGACGACGGGGCCAAGCGCCTGGTCGCCTACCTGGTGGGAGAGATCCCGAGCGTGCCGGAGCTGCGCGCGACGCTGGCCGGGCGACTGCCCGACTACATGGTCCCGGCCGCCTTCGTCACCCTGGACGCGCTGCCGTTGACACCCAACGGAAAGCTCGACCGCCGCGCACTGCCCGCGCCGACCGCCGGGTTGGTCGGCCAGACCGGTTATGTCGCGCCGGAGACCGAGACCGAGCAGGTGCTCGCCGAGATCTGGGCCGAGGTGCTCGGCCTGGACCGGGTCGGCATCGAGGACAGCTTCTTCGACCTCGGCGGCGACTCCGTGCGCAGCCTGCAGATCACCGCCAAGACCAAGGACGCCTTCGACCTCGCCCTCACGCCCAAGGACGTGCTGACCGCCCGCACGGTCGCCGGACTGGCTGAGCTGGTGGAGGAGAAGGTCCTCGCCGAACTCGAGCGCCTCGCCTTCGGTGACGGCACCGACAGCGAACTCTGAAGGGGGACCACCAACAATGCCGTCGTCGAAACAGAGCCGCACCGCCGCCCTGCCCGCGCACCTGCAGGAGCTGATGCGCAAACGCCTGGCAGGCAAGGCCGAGCGCGCCGACACCATCCCGCCAGCCGAGCGCACCGGTGAGCCGTTACCGCTGTCCTTCGCCCAGCAGCGGCTGTGGTTCCTGCACGAGTTCCAGCCCGGCGGCGCGGAGTACAACAGCGCGCTCGCCCTGCGCCTGCGCGGACCGCTCGAGGTGACCAAGCTGGCCGACGCGGTGTCCGCGCTGGTCGCCCGGCACGAGTCGCTGCGCACCACCTTCGACGAGGTGGACGGCCGCGGTGTGCAGATCACCCACCCGCACCAGGACGTCACCCTGGCCACCGCCACGACCGACGAGGACCGGCTGCCCGAACTGCTGGCCGCCGAGTACGCGCGGCCGTTCGACCTGCGCCGCGGACCGCTGTTCCGGGCCACCCTGTTCGAGCTGGGCGAGCAGGAGCACGTGCTGTTGCTGGCCGCGCACCACATCGTCATCGACGGCTGGTCCATGGGCGTGCTCGGCGGCGAGCTGGCCGCCAGGTACGCCGGTGAGGCTGAGCTGCCCGAACTGCCGATCCAGTACGCCGACTTCGCGGTCTGGCAGCGAAACCGGCTCACCGGGGAGGCGCTGGACAAGGAGCTCGCGCACTGGACGCACAAGCTCAGCGGCATCGAACCCCTTGCCCTGCCCACTGACCGCCCTCGGCCCGCGGTGCGCACCACGGCGGGTGCACGGCACGAGTTCGCCTTCCCGGCCGAGGTCAGCGCCAGGTTCGCCGCGCTGGCCCGCGCCGATGAGACCACGCTGTACACCGCGATCGTGGCCGCCACCCAGCTGCTGTTCGCCCGCTACTCCGGGCAGCGGGACATCGCGATCGGCACCGTCACCGCGGGCCGCAACCGCCCGGAACTGGCCAAGCTGGTCGGCTTCTTCGTCAACACGGTGGTGCTGCGGTCCACTGTGGACGAACAGTGGAGCTTCCGCGAGCTGCTCGTCGCGGTCAAGGACACCGTGCTGGACGCCTTCGCCCACGACGAAGCCCCGTTCGACCGGCTGGTCGACGCGGTCAGCCGAAGATCCGCTTGCGGGGTCGAGCATCAACACAGCGAGCGGGACCTGAGCCGCAACCCACTCTTCGACGTGATGGTGCTGCTGCAGAACGCCCAGGGCGAGACCCCGCGCTTCGCCGGTCTCGAGGCCGAGCCGATCTCGTTGACCCGCAGCACCGCCAACTTCGACATCACCGCCGAGTTCGAGGAAGGCCCGGACGGCCTGGCCGGGGTGTTCGAGTACAACACCGACCTGTTCGACGCGGGCACCATCGAGCGGATGACCGGCCACCTGGTCCGACTGGTCACCGAGGTCGTCGCGCACCCCGACCGGCCGCTGCGCGAGCTGTCCCTGCTGTCCGGGGACGAACGCCGGCAGCTGCTCGTCGAGTGGAACGACACCGCCACCGAGCTGCCCACCGGCACCGTGCCCGCGCTGTTCGCCGAGCAGGTCCGGCGCGACCCGGCCGCCGTCGCGCTGGTCACCGACCACGGCGCCGTCACCCGCGGCGAACTGGCCGAACGGGCGAACCGCCTGGCACACCGGCTGATCGCGCTCGGTGTGCGGCCGGAGCAGCGGGTCGGCGTGCTGGTCGAACGCTCGGTCGAGCTCGCGGTGGCCGAACTGGCCGTACTCGCCGCAGGCGCCGCCTACGTGCCACTGGACCAGCGCGCACCCGCGGACCGGCTGCGCATGGTGCTCACCGAGGCGCACGCCGATGTGCTGCTCACCGACCAGAACTGGTACGCCACCGCCACCGATGTCCACAATGGACACATCGAGCTGGTGGACGGCGACCACACCGCGCACAGCGCCGCCGCGCCCGCCGTGCCGGTCGACCCGGCGAACCTGGCCTACGTCATGTTCACCTCCGGCTCCACCGGCCGCCCCAAGGGCGTCGCGGTCTGCCACCGGGACATCGTGGCCCTGGCGCACGAACACCGCTTCGGCGCCGGGCACGAGCGGGTGCTGCTGCACTCGCCGAGCGCCTTCGACGCCTCCACCTACGAGCTGTGGGTGCCGCTGCTCTCCGGCGGCCAGACCGTGATCGCGCCGCCCGGCGACGTGGACGCCGACCTGATCCGCCGCGTGATCGGCGAGCACGGCGTCACCGGCATCTTCCTCACCTCCGGCCTGTTCCGCCTGGCCGCGCAGGAAGATCCCGGTTGCTTCGCCGGTGCCCGCGAGGTCTGGACCGGCGGCGACATCGTGCCCGCCGCCGCGATCCGCCGGGTGCTCGCCGCCTGCGCGGGCCTGCGGCTCAGCGACGTCTACGGCCCCACCGAGACCACCACGTACGCGACCCAGCACCAGATGTGCACAGTGGACTCGGTGCCGGACACGGTGCCGATCGGCCGCCCGCTGGACAACATGCGGGTCTACGTGCTCGACGCGCACCTCAACCCGCAGCCGGTCGGCATTCCCGGTGAGCTGTACCTGGCGGGCGAGGGCCTGGCCCGCGGTTACCTGGACCGCGCCGGCCTGACCGCGAGCAGCTTCCTGGCCGACCCGTTCGGCGCGCCCGGCACCCGGATGTACCGCACCGGTGACACCGTGCGCTGGAACGGCAACGGGGACCTGGAGTTCCTCGGCCGTGCCGACGACCAGGTCAAGCTGCGCGGCTTCCGGATCGAGCTGGGCGAGATCGAGGCCGCGCTCACCGCACACGAGTCCGTCACCGAGGCCGTGGTGGTCGTGCGCACCGACAACGGCCAGAAGCGCCTGGTCGCCTACCTGGTCGGCACCGACATCCCGGACCTGCGCGAGCACCTGCGGGCCGGACTGCCCGAGTACATGGTGCCCTCGGCCTTCGTCGAGCTGCCCGCGCTGCCGCTGACCGCCAACGGCAAGATCGACCGCCGCGCCCTGCCCGCCCCCGAGGTCGAGGCCGTCGGCCGGGAGTACGTGGCCCCGGTCACCGAGACCGAACGCGTGCTGGCCGAGGTGTGGGCCGAGGTGCTCGGCGTCGAGCGGGTCGGCCTGCGGGACAACTTCTTCTCCCTTGGCGGGGACTCGATCCTGAGCATCCAGGTGGTCTCCCGCGCCCGCCGCGCCGGACTCCGCCTGAGCTCCAAGGACGTGTTCCTGCACCAGAGCATCGCCGAGCTGGTCAGCGCGGTGCCGAACCTGGCCGCCGCCGAAGAGACCCCGGTGGAGATCATCGAGGGACCGGCCCCGCTCACCCCGATCCAGCGCTGGTTCTTCGCCGAACACGGCGCGCAGCCGCACTTCAGCATGTCCATGACCCTGGAACTGGCCAAGGACACCGACGCCGCCGCACTGGGTCGGGCCGTCGAAGTCCTGGTGCGCCACCACGACTCGCTGCGCCTGCGCTTCGCGCTGGTGGACGGCCAGTGGCAGCAGGACACCGTGGAGACCGAACCGCAGCCCGTGTTCCGCGTGGTCGATGTGTCCACAGTGGACGACCAGCAGGCCGCGATGGACGCCGAGGCGCTGGCCGTGCAGACCGACCTGCACCCCGGCAGCGGCCCGATGATCGGCGCGGTGCTGTTCACCCTCGGCCAGGACCGCGCCCCGCAGCTCTTCCTCGCCGTGCACCACCTGGTGGTCGACGGCGTGTCCTGGCGCATCCTGCTCGGCGACCTGGAGACCGCCTACCGCCAGGCCAAGGCCGGTCAGCCGATCACCCTGGACCCGGTGAGCACCCCGTTCACCCACTGGTCGCACAAGCTCATCGAGCACGTCACCGCCGGTGGCCTGGACGCCGACCTCGCCTACTGGACCGGACAGCTCGGCGCGGTCGAGGCGGACCTGCCGATCGACCGGCCCGGCGCGAACACCGTGGCCAGCACCAAGTCCGTCTCGGTCCGCCTGGACGAGGCCACCACCCGCGCCCTGCTCCAGGACGTGCCGGAGGTCTACCGCACCCAGGTCAACGACGTGCTGCTCAGCGCACTCGGCCATGTGCTGGCCGAGTGGAGCGGGCGCTCCGGCGCGCTGCTGGCCATGGAGGGCCACGGCCGCGAGGAGATCCTGGACGGCATCGACCTGTCCCGCTCGGTCGGCTGGTTCACCTCCCAGTTCCCGCTCGCGCTGACCCTGCCCGCCGAGCACGACTGGGGCGTGGTGCTCAAGTCGGTCAAGGAACAGCTCCGCGCGGTGCCGCACCGCGGCCTGTCCTACGGCGCGCTGCGCTACCTCACCCCGGACAGCCCGCTTGCCGACGGTCCCACGCCGCGGATCAGCTTCAACTACCACGGCCAGTGGGACTCCGGCACCACGAACCCGCAGCACCTGGTGCAGGGCAGGGCAACCCCGCTCGGCCGGGACCAGGCCGCCGAGGAGACCCGCACCCACCTGATCGACATCGCCGGACTGGTCGACGGCGGCGAGCTGGAGCTCACCTGGCTCTACTCGGCCAACGTGCACGAGGAGCGCACCATCCGCGACCTCGCCGAGATGATGATGGACGCGCTCCGCGAGATCACCGAACACTGCGCCACCCCCGGCGCGGGCGGCCGCACCCCCTCGGACTTCCCTCTGGCCGGGCTCGATCAGTCCACTGTGGACAAGCTGGTCGGGGGTGGCCGCGAGGTCGAGGATGTCTATCCGCTGACGCCGTTGCAGGCCGGCATGCTCTTCCACAGCCTGGTCGACGCCGACCGCGGCGCGTACTTCGACCAGGCCAGGATGGACCTGGCCGGGGTCGCCGACGTGGACGCGCTGGCCCGCGCCTGGCAGCTGGTGGTGGACCGCACCCCGATCCTGCGCAGCGCGCTGGTCTGGGAGGGCGTGCCGCAGCCGCTCCAGGTGGTGCACCGCCGGGTGCCGCTGCCCATCGCTCAGCACGACCTGCGCGGACTGTCCGAAGTGGACTGTGCGCGGGAGCTGGACCGGATCGTGGCCGCTGACCGGGCCGCGGACATCGACCTCACCGCCCCGCCGCTGCTGCGCCTCACCCTGGCGCGCACCGGCGCGGACGAGGTGGTGCTGGTGTGGAGCTTCCACCACATCCTGCTGGACGGCTGGAGTCTCGGCCAGGTCTTCGCCGAGGTCTGCGCCCAGTACGCGGGCCAGATCGCCGGCACCGCGCCGGAACTGCCTGCCCGCAGGCCCTTCCGCGACTACCTCCAGTGGCTGGACCAGCAGGACCCGGCCGCCGCCGAGGCGCACTGGCGGTCCGTGCTGGCCGGGTTCACCAGCCCGACCCCGCTGCCGGTGGATCGCCAGCCCGGCCCGAACCACGCCGCCGAGTCCGCCGAACTTCTCGAGCTCGAACTCTCCGCCGAGCAGTCCGCCACGCTCAGCGCGCTGGCCAAGGCCAACGGGCTCACCGTCAACACCCTGGTCCAGGGCGCCTGGGCACTGCTGCTGTCCCGGTACAGCGGCCAGCGCGACGTCGTCTTCGGCACCACCGTCTCCGGCAGGCCAGCCGAGCTGCCCGGGGTCGAGTCGATGGTGGGCCTGTTCATCAACACCGTGCCCACCAGGGTCGAGGTCCACAGTGGACAGAGCCTGCTGGGCTGGCTGCGCGAGTTGCAGACCGGGCAGACCGAGTCACGCCGGTTCGACTTCGTCTCGCTGGCCCAGCTGCGCTCCTACAGCGACCTGCCCGGCGGCAGCACGCTGTTCGACAGCATCGTGGTCTTCGAGAACTACCCCTTCGACGACAAGGCCGTGGACGAGACCGGGCTGCGCATCCGCTCGGTCAAGGCGGTGGACACCACCAGCTTCCCGCTCACGCTGAGCGCCTACCTGCTGGACCGCCTCAAGTTCGAGCTCTCCTACGACCCCCAGCTGTTCGACCCGGCCACCGCCAGGGACATCGCGGACCGGCTGGCCCTGCTGCTCACCGAGTTCGGCGCCGCCCCCGACCGGCCGGTCGGCCAGGTGCCCTGGCTCACCGAGCAGGAGCGTGCCACCACGCTGACCAGGTGGAACGACACCGCGCTGGTCACCAACGGTCAGCTGTACCCGGAGTCCTTCCAGGCCAGGGCCGAGGAGTTCCCCGGCCGCACCGCGCTGGTCTTCGGCGACACCAGGTACACCTTCGCCGAGCTGAACGCGCGGGCCAACCGCCTGGCCCACCACCTGATCGACCTCGGCGCGGGACCGGAACGCCTGGTGGCGCTGCGGATGTCGCGCACCGCCGAGTTCGTGGTCGCGCTGCTCGCGGTGCTCAAGACCGGCGCTGCCTACCTGCCGGTGGACCCCGACCAACCGGTCGACCGGATCGAGTTCCTGCTCAGCGACGCCAACCCGGTGCTGGTGCTCACCGACGACCTGCTCGCCGCCACCGACCTCACCGGTCAACCGGAGACCGAACCCGCGGTGCGGATCGACCCCGCCACCCCGGCCTACGTGATCTACACCTCCGGCTCCACCGGCCGCCCCAAGGGCGTGCTGATCGAGCACCGGCAGCTGGCGAACCTGCTGCACGACCACGCCACCCAGCTGTTCCACCCGGAGACCGGCGGCCGGCCCACCCGGATCGCGCTGACCGCGGTGTTCTCCTTCGACACCTCGTGGGAGGGCCTGCTCGGCATGGCCTGCGGCCACGAGCTGCACCTCATCGACGAGGACACCCGGCTGGACCCGCGCGCCCTGGTGGACTACGTGGCGGCCAACCGGATCGACTTCCTCGACCTCACCCCGTCCTACGTGCAGCAGCTGCTGCCTGCCGGGCTGCTCACCGATCCCCGGCACCGCCCCAAGGTGCTGATGCTCGGCGGCGAGGCCACCGGCGCCGCGCTGTGGCGGGAGCTGGCCACCGCGCCGGAGACCACCAGCTACAACTACTACGGCCCCACCGAATGCGCGGTCGACGCGGTCTACTGCCGCCTCGACGACGCCGCCAGTCCGGTGATCGGCCGCCCCGGCCGCAACCTCCAGGCCTACGTGCTGGACAGCGACCTGAACCCGGTGCCGGTGGGCGTGCCGGGTGAGCTGTACGTGGCGGGGGAGCAGGTGGCCCGCGGCTACCTCAACCGCCCCGGCCTGACCGCGGACCGGTTCGTGGCCAACCCGTTCGGCGTGCCCGGTTCCCGGATGTACGCCACCGGCGACCGGGTCCGCTGGACCGCGGACGGCCTGCTGGACTACCTGGGCCGCACCGACGACCAGGTCAAGATCCGCGGCTTCCGGATCGAGCCCGGCGAGATCGAGTCCGTGCTGGCCAGTGCCGACTGGGCGGCCGAGGTCGCGGTGGTGGCCAGGGAGAACCGCCTGGTCGCCTACCTGGTCCCGGCCGAGCGGGCCCGGATCCCGTCGGTGACCGAGCTGCGCGCCTTCGTCGGCGCCCGGCTGCCCGACTACATGGTCCCGGCCGCGTTCGTCACCCTGGACGCGCTGCCGTTGACCCGCAACGGAAAGCTGGACCGGCGCGCGTTGCCCGCCCCCGAGTACACCGCCGCCGAGCACGTGGCCCCGCGCACCGAGACCGAACGCCAGGTCGCCGAGATCTGGGCGGAAGTCCTTGGCCTGCCGAAGGTCGGGGTCACGGACAACTTCTTCGAGCTGGGCGGCGACTCCATCCTCAGCATCCGGGTGATCTCCCGGCTGCGCGCCCTGTTCGGTCCGGAGGTCGCACCCCGCGCGGTCTTCACCAGCCCCACCGTCGCCGACCTGGTGCGGGTGCTGCCCACCGATGGGTCCACTGTGGACACCGGTATTCCGGTGCAGCCCAGGGACGGCGCGCTGCCGCTGTCCTTCGCCCAGCAGCGGCTGTGGTTCCTGGACCAGTTCGAGCCCGGCGGCCTGGAGTACCTGTCCCCGATCGTGCTGCGCCTGACCGGCGAGCTGGACACCGACCGCCTGCGCGCCGCGCTGACCCGGCTGGTCGAGCGGCACGAACCGCTGCGCACCACCTACACCACCGTCGACGGCCAGGGCCGCCAGCTGATCCAGCCCCCGCACCAGGTCGACCTGCCCGTCCTCGACCTCGACCCGGCCGACCTGGACGCCGCCCTGCTCGCCGAGGCGGGCACCCCGTTCGACCTGGCCGCCGGACCGGTGCTGCGCGCCCGGCTCTACCGGCTGGGCCAGGACGAGCACGTGCTGCTCATCCTGGTGCACCACATCGCCACCGACGGCTGGTCCACCGGCGTGCTCACCGCCGAGCTGGACGCCGCCTACACCGGCGCCGAACTGCCGCCGCTGCCCGTGCAGTACGCCGACTTCGCGGCCTGGCAACGCGAGCAGCTCACCGGTGACCTGCTCCAGTCCCAGCTCGACTTCTGGCGCACCCGCCTGGACGGCGTCGAACCGCTCAACCTGCCCACCGACCGCCCGCGCCCGCCGGTGCAGACCCGCAACGGCGCCTACGCCGAACGCCTGCTGCCCGCCGAGGTGACCGGCACGCTCACCGGGCTCGGCCGGCAGCACGGCGGCACCCTGTTCACCACCCTGGTCGCGGCCACCCAGCTGCTGCTGCACCGCTGGTCCGGCCAGTCCGACATCGCGCTGGGCACGGTCACCTCCGGCCGCGAGCAGGCCGAGCTGGACCGGCTGGTCGGCTTCTTCGTCAACACCGTGGTGCTGCGCTCCACTGTGGACGGACGTGCGTCGGTGGCCGGTTTCCTCGGCCAGGTCAGGGACACCGTGCTGGCCGCCTTCGCCCACCAGGACCTGCCGTTCGAGCGGGTGGTGGACGAGCTCCAGCCGGAACGTGACACCAGCCGGACCCCGCTGTTCCAGGCCATGATCGTGCTGCAGAACACCCCCGACCAGCAGCCGCGGCTTGGCGAGCTGGCGGTGGCTGAGCTGCCGATGCCGGTGGTGGCGGCCAGCTTCGACCTGCTCTTCCAGTTCGTGCCGACGCCGGAGGGTCTGCACCTGGCGGTCAACTACAACACCGACCTGTTCGACCCGGCCACCGCCGACCGGCTGGCCGAACACCTCGGCCGCCTGCTCACCGCGCTCGGCCAGGACACCGAGGCGCGGCTGGCCGACCTGCCGCTGCTCGGCCCGGCCGAACGCCGCCGCATCCTCACCGAGTGGAACAACACCGGCCAGGAGGCCGCGACCGACACCATCCCGGACCGGTTCGCCGCCCAGGTCTGGGCCAACCCGCAGGCCACCGCGGTCATCGCGGGCGCGGACCGGCTCAGCTACGCCGCGCTCGACACCCGCGCCAACCGCCTGGCCCAGCGCCTGCGCACCGCCGGGGTCGGCGTGGAGACCCCGGTCGCGTTGCTGATGGACCGCTCCGCCGACCTGGTGGTCGCGGTGCTGGCCGTCCTCAAGGCAGGCGGCGCGTACGTGCCGCTGGACACCCGCGCCCCGCAGGACCGGCTGCGCGCGATCCTGACCGCCACCGGCGCGCCGGTGCTGATCACCGACGGCGGCTGGGAGAAGACCGGCCACGCCGTCCACAGTGGACAGATCCTGCGCGCCGACCAGCCCGGCGAGACCCCGCTGCGCGCCGCGCCGATCGTGCACCCGGACAACCTCGCCTACGCCATGCACACCTCCGGCTCCACCGGGGTGCCCAAGGGCGTGGCGATCCGGCACCGGGATGTGGTCGCACTGGCCGCCGACCGCCGGTTCCGGGACGGCCACGAGCGGGTGCTGCTGCACTCGCCTACCGCCTTCGACGCCTCCACCTACGAGCTGTGGGTGCCGCTGCTCAACGGCGGCACCGTGGTGGTGGCCGCGCCCGGCGACGTGGACGCCGCCGCCATCCGTGACTACCAGGTCACCGGCCTCTGGCTCACCGCCGGGCTGTTCCGGCTGGCCGCCCAGGAGGATCCCGGCTGCTTCACCGGCGTGCGCGAGGTGTGGACCGGCGGCGACGTGGTGCCGGCCGAGGCGGTGCGCCGGGTGCTGGCCGCCTGCCCGGGGCTGACCGTGGTCGACGGCTACGGCCCCACCGAGACCACCACCTTCGCCACCGCCCACCGGATGTCCACTGTGGACTCGGTGCCGCCGGTGATCCCGATCGGCGGGCCGCTGGACGGCATGCGCGCCTACGTGCTGGACGCCCAGCTCCAGCTGGTCCCGGTCGGCGTGCCCGGCCAGCTGCACCTGGCGGGCGCGGGCCTGGCCCGCGGCTACCTGAACCGGCCCGGCCAGACCGCGGAGGTGTTCCTGGCCAACCCGTTCGGCGAACCCGGTTCCCGGATGTACGCCACCGGCGACCAGGTCCGCTGGCTGCCCGACGGTGTGCTCCAGTTCCTCGGCCGCGTCGACAACCAGGTCAAGCTGCGCGGTTTCCGGATCGAGCTGGGCGAGATCGAGGCCGCGCTGCTGCGGCACGAGCAGATCAGCGAGGCGCTGGTAGAGGTCCGCACCGACCAGGGCCGCAAGCGTCTGGTCGCCTACACCGTGGGCAGCGCGGAGGACCTGCGTCCGTTCCTGGCTGAGCAGCTGCCCGACTACATGGTGCCCGCCGCGTTCGTCGCGCTGGAGCGCTTCCCGGTCACCGCCAACGGCAAGGTCGACCGCCGTGCCCTGCCCGCCCCCGACATCGAGGCCACCGGCCGGATTGCGCCGCGCACCCCGGTGGAACGGCAGCTCGCCGCGGTGTGGGCCGAGGTGCTCGGGGTGACCGAGGTCGGGGTCACGGACAACTTCTTCGGCCTCGGCGGCGACTCCATCCTGAGCATCCAGGTGGTCTCCAGGGCCCGGCAGGCCGGGCTGCGGCTGACCTCCAAGGACATCTTCCTGCACCAGACCATCGCCGAACTGGCCCCAGTGGTGCGCACCGAGGACACCGCGCGCACCAGGGTCGAGCTGACCGGACCCAGCGCGCTGGGCCCGATCCAGCGCTGGTTCTTCACCACCGAACCCGCGCACCGGCACCACTTCACCATGTCCATGCACCTGGAACTGGCCCCGGACACCGACCCGGCCGCCCTGCGCGCCGCGCTCACCGCGGTCGTCGGGCACCACGACGCCCTGCGCATCCGGTTCAGCGAGCACAACGGCGAGTGGCGGCAGGACGTCGGCGAGCCCGGCAAGTTCTTCTCCATGCACGACCCAGCCGCGCTGGCTGACGCCGCGGCCGAAGCCCAGGCCAGCCTTGACCTGGAGCGCGGACCGCTGTTCCGGGCGCTGCTCTTCGGCGCGGACCGGCTGTTCCTGGTGGTGCACCACCTGGTCATGGACGGCGTGTCCTGGCGGGTGCTGCTCGGCGACCTGGACACCGCCTACCGGCAGGCCGTCGCCGGGCAGCCGATCCGGCTCGACCCGGTGGGCACCGGCTTCCGCGAGTGGACCCACCTGCTCGCCGAACACACCGCGGGCGGCGGCTTCGACGCCGACCTCGCACACTGGACCGCACTGTCCACAGTGGACACCGCGCTGCCGGTGGACCGGGACGGGGCCAACACCACCGAGTCCACCCGCACCGTGTCCGTCCAGCTCGACCGGGTCACCACGGACGCGCTGCTGCACCAGGTTCCCGAGGTCTACCGCACCCAGGTCAACGACGTGCTGCTCAGCGCGCTCGGCGCGGCGCTCACCGGCTGGACCGGCCGGGACCGGGTGCTGGTCGCGCTGGAGGGCCACGGCCGGGAGGAGATCCTGGACGGGGTCGACCTCTCCCGCACGGTCGGCTGGTTCACCACCCAGTTCCCGGTCGCGCTCGGCGCGGACGGCGACTGGGGGAGCGTGCTCAAGACGGTCAAGGAACGCCTGCGTGCCGTGCCGCACCGCGGCCTCAGCTACGAGGCCCTGCGCCGGCTCCGCGCGGACAGCCCCCTTTCCGCCGGCCCGGACCCGCTGATCAGCTTCAACTACCACGGCCAGTTCGAGGTCGCCGGGACAGGCGACGGCCTGGTCCGCGGCCAGGGCGAGAGCCTCGGCAGCGACAGCGCGCCGGAGTCCGCCCGCGCCTACCTGGTCGACGTGGTCGGCGCGGTCACCGGCGGCGAGCTGCACCTGTCCTGGCAGTACTCGGCGAACATCCACCAGGAGCAGACCATCCGCGCGGTCGCCGAGCGGATGACCGCCGCCCTCCAGGAGATCGTCGCGCACTGCGCCGCCCCCGGAGCCGGTGGCCGCACCCCGTCCGACTTCCCGCTGGCCGGACTCGACCAGTCCACAGTGGACCGGCTGGCCCGGAACGGGCGCGAGATCGAGGACATCTACCCGCTCACGCCCTTGCAGGCCGGCATGCTCTTCCACAGCCTGGTGGACACCGAGGGCGGCGCGTACGTCGACCAGGCCAGGCTGCGGCTGACCGGGGTGACTGACCCGCGTGCCCTCGGCCAGGCCTGGCAGCGAGTGGTCGACCGGACCCCGGTGCTGCGCAGCCACCTGGAATGGCAGGGCCTTGACCAGCCCGTTCAGGTCGTGCACCGCCGGATCGAGCTTCCGGTGGAATATTTCGACTGGCGCGGACTGTCCGAAGAGGACACCCAGACAGAGCTGGATCGACTGCTCGCTGAGGATCTGGCCGCCGGGGTCGACGTCACCAAGGCGCCGCTGCTGCGCCTGATGATCGCCCGGCTCGGCCAGGACGAGGTGCTGCTCGTCTGGACCTCGCACCACGTGCTGCTGGACGGCTGGAGCACCTCCGCGGTCTTCGCCGAGGTCTCCGAGCAGTACGCCGCCATCACCGGCGGCCGCGAACCCGAACTGCCGCCGCGCCGCCCGTTCCGCGAGTACCTCCAGTGGCTGGCCGGGCAGGACCTGGCCGCGGCCGAGGAGTTCTGGCGGCAGAACCTGTCCGGAGTGGACAGTGCGACCGCACTGCCCTTCGACCGGCAACCGCTGGAGGCGCACCGCGCCGAGTCCACCGGCGAGCTGGCCCACCACCTCAGCGCTGAGGAGTCCGCGCGGCTGCACGAGGTGGCCAAGCGCAACGGGCTCACCGTCAACACCCTGGTGCAGGGCGTGTGGGCGCTGCTGCTGTCCCGGCACAGCGGGCAGCGCGACATCGTCTTCGGCAGCATCGTCTCCGGCCGCCCGGCCGAGCTGCCCGGGGTCGAGTCCATGGTCGGCATGTTCATCAACACCGTGCCCACCAGGGTCCGGGTCGAACCGGAGCGGCCGCTGCTGCCCTGGCTGCGCGAGCTCCAGGCCGAGCAGTCCGAGGCCAGGCGGTTCGACTTCGTCTCGCTGAACCAGGTGCAGGGCTGGAGCGAGATCCAGGGCAACCTGTTCGACAGCATCGTGGTCTTCGAGAACTACCCCCTCGGCGACGACTCGCTGGACGGCGCGCCCAAGGTCGGTCAGGTCGACATGGTGGACACCACCACCCTGCCGCTGGCCCTGGCCGCCTTCCTGGACGAGCGGCTGCGGCTGGAACTCTCCTACGACCCCCGGCTGTTCGACCAGACCACCGTGCGCCGCCTGCTGGAGCAGACCGCGCTGCTGCTCACCGAGCTGGCCGCGCAACCGGAGCGCACCCTCGCCGAGCTGCCCTGGCTGTCCACACAGGACCGTCAGCTGGTGCTGGCGGAATGGAACGACACCGCGGGCGAGCTGCCCGCGGCCACCTTCCCTGCCATGTTCGAGGCGCAGGTCCGGCGCACACCACAGGACCTGGCGCTGGTTTTCGGGGACACCCGGATCACCTTCGACGAGCTGAACACGCGGGCCAACCGGTTGGCCCGTCAGCTCGTCGTCCAAGGTGCGGGGCCGGAGCGCATCGTCGCGGTCGCTCTGCCCCGCACCGCTGACCTGGTGGTGGCGGTCCTGGCCGTGTGGAAGGCCGGGGCCGTCTACCTGCCCGTCGACCCGCAGCTGCCACCGGAGCGGATCGACACCCTGCTGGCCGACGCCCGGCCCGCGGTGATCCTGACCGAGCAGCTGTACCACTCGGCCGAGTTCGCCGCGGCCACCGCGATCCAGGACGGCCACGACCTGGACAGTCCACTTCGGACGGACAACGCGGCCTACGTCATCTACACCTCCGGCTCCACCGGCAGGCCCAAGGGCGTCAGCGTTGAACACCACAGCCTGGTCAACCTGCTGCTCAACCACCGCGCGGACTTCGTGGCCGCGGCGGGCGGGCGGCTGCGGGTGGCCACCACCGCGGTGTTCTCCTTCGACACCTCGCTGGAAGGCCTGGTGCTGCTGGCCGACGGGCACGAGCTGCACCTGATCGCCGACGAGGTCCGGCTGGACCCCAGGGTGCTGGTGGACTACGTGCGGACCGAGCGGATCGACTTCCTCGACCTCACCCCGTCCTACGTGCAGCAGCTCATCCCGGCCGGACTCCTCGACGGCGAGCACAAGCCCAAGGTGCTGATGCTCGGCGGCGAGGCCCTTGGCGAGGCGCTGTGGACCGAGCTGAGCCACGCGGAGACCGCCAGCTACAACTTCTACGGCCCCACCGAGTGCACCGTGGACGCCTTGTCCTGCAAGGTGACCGGCGAGCGCCCGGTGATCGGCCGCCCGCTGCGCAACCTCCAGGCCTACGTGCTCGACCCGGCGCTCCAGCCGGTGCCGGTGGGCGTGGCCGGACAGCTGTACCTGGCGGGGGAGCAGGTCGCCCGTGGCTACCTGCACCGCCCCGGCCTGACCGCGGACCGGTTCCTGGCCAACCCCTTCGGCGCGCCCGGCTCCCGGATGTACGCCACCGGCGACCTGGTGCGCTGGCGGGCCGACGGCACCATCGAGTTCCTCGGCCGCACCGATGAACAGGTCAAGATCCGCGGGTTCCGGATTGAGCCCGGTGAGATCGAGGCCGCGCTCACCGCGCTGCCGACCGTCACCGCGGCGGCCGTGATCGCCCGCGAGGACCAGCCCGGCGTGCAGCGCCTGGTGGCCTACCTGGTCGGGCAAGAGGTCCCGGCCGCTGAGCTGCGCGCGCAGCTCGGCCGCACCCTGCCCGAGTACATGGTCCCGGCCGCGTTCGTCACCTTGAACGCGCTGCCGTTGACCCGCAACGGAAAGCTGGACCGGCGCGCGCTGCCCGCACCCGAGTACACCAGTGCGGACACCGAGTACCTGGCCCCGCGCACCGCCACCGAAGCGGCCATCGCGCGGGTCTGGGCCGAGGTGCTCGGCGCCGAGCGGGTGGGCGCGCGGGACAACTTCTTCGAGCTGGGCGGCGACTCCATCCTGAGCATCAAGGCGGTGTCCAGGCTGGGCGCGGAGCTCGGCACCGACGTCTCGCCACGGCTGGTGTTCAGCCATCCCACGGTGGAACAGCTCGCCGCGGTGGTCGGCACCGAGGTCAGGGAACGGATCCCGGCGGTGCCGCGCACCGGCGCGCTGCCGCTGTCCTTCGCCCAGCAGCGGCTGTGGTTCCTGGACGAGTTCGAGCCGGACAGCGCCGCCTACATCTCGCCGACCGCGCTCAGCCTGGACGGCGAGCTCGACCTGCCCGCGCTGCGCACCGCGCTCACCGGACTCATCAGCAGGCACGAGTCGCTGCGCACCACCTTCTCCTCGGTGGACGGCCGCGGCGTCCAGGTCGTGCACGAGCCCGCCGAGGTGGAGCTGGACCTGGTCGACCTGACCGCCGACCCGGATACGCTGACCGCGCTGTTGCAGCAGGAAGCCGCCCGGCCGTTCAACCTGCGGCAGGGACCGCTGCTGCGAGCCAAGCTGTTCCGGCTGGCCGCCGACCGGCACGTGCTCAGCCTGATGCTGCACCACATCGTCACCGACGGCTGGTCCACCGGCGTGCTGCTCGGTGAGCTGGGCGAGCTGTACCGGGCCGCCGTGCTCGGCCAGCAGCCCGACCTGCCCGCGCTGCCGATCCAGTACGCCGACTTCGCGGTGTGGGAACGCGCCAACCTGGCCGGGACCGCGCTCACCAAGCAGCTGGACTACTGGCAGTCCACATTGGACGGTGCGGTGCCGCTGGAGCTGCCGACTGACCGGCCCCGGCCGCCGGTGCGCACCAGCACCGGCGCCGAACACGAGTTCGCCATCCCGGTCGAGGTGACCAGCGCGCTGCGCGAGCTCGGCCGCACGCACGGCGGCACCCTGTTCACCACGCTGCTGGCGGCCACCCAGCTGGTGCTGCACCGCTGGTCGGGGCAGGACGACATCTCGGTGGGCACCGTGGTCTCCGGCCGGGAACGGCCCGAGCTGGAGCGGCTGATCGGGTTCTTCGTCAACACCCTGGTGCTGCGCTCCACAGTGGACGGACAGCGGTCCTTCACCGAGTTCCTCGGCCAGGTCAGGGAGACCGTGCTGGGCGCGTTCGCGCACCAGGAGGTGCCGTTCGAGCGGGTGGTGGACCACCTCCAGCCCGAACGCGACACCAGCCGCACGCCGCTGTTCCAGGCCATGGTGGTGCTGCAGAACACCCCGCACTCCGGCATCGACCTGCCCGGCCTCGCGGTGGACAACGTGCCGCTGCCGATGGTCAACGCCAGCTTCGACCTCACCGTGGAGTTCGTCGAGCACGAGGGCGGCCTGCACACCGCGATCACCTACAACGCCGACCTGTTCGACCCCGGCACCATCGCCCGCTTCGGCGAGCACCTGGGCGTGCTGCTGGCCGGGATCGCCGAGGACCCGGCCCGGCCGGTGGCGGAACTGCCGCTGCTCAGCGAGGCCGAACGCGACCGGCTGCTGCGGGAGTTCAACGACACCGACCATCCGGTGGCCCCGGCCACCCTGGCCGAGCTGATCGAGGCCCAGGTCCGGCGCACCCCGGATGCCCCGGCGGTGATCAGTCCGGAAGGGACGGTCAGCTTCGCCGAGCTGAACGCCCGCGCCAACCGGCTGGCCCGCTTCCTGGTCCAGCGCGGGGCCGGTCCGGAGCGGATCGTGGCGCTCGCGCTGCCCCGCTCGGCCGAGATCATCATGGCCGAGCTGGCCGTGCTCAAGACAGGCGCGGCCTTCCTGCCGGTGGACCCGGCCTACCCGGCCGAGCGGATCGAGTTCATGCTCGCCGACGCGGATCCGGTGCTGGTGATCGACGAGGACTTCCTGGCCGCCACCCAGTCCACAGTGGACGAGTGCCCGGTGGCGAACCTGTCGAACACGGTCGCGCTGTCCAACGCCGCCTACGTCATCTACACCTCCGGCTCCACCGGCAAACCCAAGGGCGTGCTGGTCTCGCACCGAGGGCTGGCCGGGTTCTCCGCGGCCGAGATCGACCGGTTCGAGGTCCGGCCGGGTGACCGGGTGCTGGAGTTCGCCTCGCCCAGCTTCGACGCCTCGGTGCTGGAACTGTGCCTGGCGCTGCCCGCCGGGGCCGCGCTGGTGGTGCCGCCGCCGGGACCGCTGCTCGGGCAGCAGCTCGCCGATGTGCTGCGCGAGCAGCGGGTCACGCACGCGCTGATCCCGCCGGCCGCGCTGGCCACCGTGCCCGAGGTCGAGCTGCCCGAGTTCCGCACGCTCGTCGTCGGTGGCGACGCCTGCTCCGCGGACCTGGTGGCCCGCTGGGCACCCGGCCGCCGCATGATCAACGCCTACGGGCCGACCGAGTCCACCGTGGCCGCCACCTGGAGCGAACCCCTGGTGCCGGGCGGAATTCCGCCGATCGGCAAGCCGATCTGGAACACCAGGGTGTACGTGCTCGACCAGCGGCTGCGGGAGGTGCCGATCGGGGTGCCCGGTGAGCTGTACGTGGCCGGGGACGGCCTGGCCCGCGGCTACCTCAACCGCCCCGGCCTGACCGCGGACCGCTTCCTGGCCAACCCGTTCGGCCCGATCGGCAGCCGGATGTACCGCACCGGCGACGTGGTCCGCTGGACCGCCGACGGGCAGCTGGAGTTCGTGGGCCGGGCAGACGACCAGGTCAAGATCCGCGGTTTCCGGATCGAGCTCGGCGAGGTGGAGTCGGTGCTGCTGCGCCACCCCTACCTTGCCGAGGCGGTGGCCGAGGTGCACGTGGACGGATCGCGCAAACGCCTGGTCGCCTACGTGGTCCCGGCCGGTGGCCAGGTCACCGCGCTGGAGCTGCGCGAGTTCGTCTCGGCCAGTCTGCCGGACTACATGGTGCCCTCCTCGATCACCGTGCTGGACCGGCTGCCGTTGAGCCCCAACGGCAAGGTCGACCGCAAGGCGCTGCCCGCACCCGAGTACGGACCGGAGCTGACCGCGGCCTACCGCGCGCCGGAGACTCCCGCGGAGAAGGCGCTGGCCGAGATCTGGGCCGAGGTGCTCGGCCTGGCCAGGGTGGGCACCTCGGACAACTTCTTCGAGCTGGGCGGTGACTCGATCCTGACCATCCAGGTGGTGTCCAGGGCGCACAAGGCGGGTTACGCCTTCACCACCAAGGACCTGTTCGGCAACCAGACCATCGGCGCGCTGGCCAAGGTGGCCACCGAGATCGAGGCCGGACAGGCCGGTCAGGCGCCCGCCGTCGGCGCGGTGCCGCTGACCCCGATCCAGGACTGGTTCTTCGGCGCCTACCAGGCCAACCCGCACCACTTCAACCAGTCCGCACTGGTTGAACTGGACCACACCGCCGATCCGGCCGCACTGGACAACGCCCTGCAGGCGCTGGTGGAGCACCACGACGCGCTGCGCATGCTGTTCGAGCAGGTCGACGGCCAGTGGCACCAGTACAACCCGCCGTTCACCCCCGGCGAGATCCTGCGCCGCCACGATCTGTCCACAGTGGACCCGTCGGAGCAGCGGGCCGCGATGGAGCGGGTGGCCGACGAGGTGCACGCGAGCTTCAACCTCGGCGAGGGCCCGCAGCTCAAGGCGGTGCTCTTCGACTGCGGTGAGGCCCGCCCGCACCTGTTCCTCGCGGTGCACCACGCGGTGGTGGACGGGGTGTCCTGGCGGGTGCTGCTGGACGACCTGGACACCGCCTACCAGCAGGCGGTGCGCGGGGCCAAGGTCGACCTCGGCCCGCGCTCGACCTCCTTCCGGGACTGGGCGATCCGGCTGTCCGAGCACGTCGCAGGCGGTGGTCTCGACCACCAGCTGACGCACTGGACCAAGGCCCTGGACGGCGCGCCGCTGCCGGTGGACCACCAGGACCGGCCGGTCGCCGAACCGGCCACGGTGTCGGTGGAGCTGAGCCGGCCGGACACCGAGGCGCTGCTGTTCGCCGCGCCCACGGTGTACCGCACCCGGATCAACGACGTGCTGCTCACCGCGCTGGCCTGGGCGATCAGCCGGTGGACCGGCAGCGAACGGGTCTCCATCGACCTGGAGGGCCACGGCCGCGAGGAGATCCTGGACGGGGTGGACCTCTCCCGGACGGTCGGCTGGTTCACCACCATGTTCCCGGTCGGCCTGGAGGTCCCGGAGACCGGCGAGACCAACTGGCGGACGCTGATCAAGTCGGTGCGGCGGCAGTTGCGCGCGGTGCCGGACAACGGCTTCGGCTTCGGCGCGCTGCGCCACCTCGGCTCACCCCAGGTGCGGGAGCGGCTGGCCGCCGACGACCGGAAACCGCAGATCGTGTTCAACTACCTGGGCCAGTGGGACAGCGCGGTCCGCGGCGAGGCCGAGGAGGGCCTCTACCACGCCGCGCACGGCTCGATCGGCCAGGAGGAGGACCACGCCAACCAGGGCGAGCACCTGATCGAGGTGGTCGGCGCGGCAGGCGGCGGTCAGCTCCGGTTCGCCTGGCACTACCGGCCGGACCGGCACGATCAGTCCACAGTGGAGCGAGTCGCGGCTGACTTCCGGACCGCGCTGGAGCACATCGCCAGGGACTGCGGGGGCAAGCAGTGAGCACCACCGACACCCGGCCGGTTCCGCTGTCCCGCAACCGGAACTACCAGCTGCTGTGGGTCAGCCAGGCCAGCGCCGAACTGGGCGTCAACATCACCACCATCGCCTTCCCGCTGCTGGTGCTGGCGCTCACCGGCTCACCGTCGGCCGCCAGCCTGGTGCTGGTCACCATGTCCGCGGCCCGGCTGGTGGTCGGCCTGCCTGCCGGTGCGCTGGCCGACCGGTGGAACCGCAAGGCGGTGATGGTGCTCTGCGAGGCCGCGCAGGCGGTCGCCGCGGGCAGCCTGGTGCTGGCGCTGTGGTGGGACGTGGCCACCGTGCCGCACATGGTCGCGGTGGCCGCGGTGATCGGTGTGGCCGCCGCGCTGTTCGAGCCAGCCGAGGAAGCCACCCTGCCCAACCTCGTGCCCGCCGAGCAGCTCGGCACGGCAGTGTCGATCAACGCCGCCCGCGGCTACCTGGCCCAGCTGCTGGGCACCGCGGCCGGCGGGTTCCTGTTCGCGGTGGGCCGGGTGGTGCCGTTCCTGGTCGACCTGATCAGCCACACCATCGCCTTCCTCGGCCTGCTGTTCCTGCGGGTGCCCCAGCAGGAACGGAAGTCCGCGCCGGTCGGGCAGCTCGGCAGTGAGATCGTGACCGGGGTGCGCTGGGTGTGGCAGCAACGTCCACTTCGGACGATGGCGCTGTGCGCGGTGCTGCTCAACCTGTTCTTCACCGCGTTCTACCTGGTCGTGATCATCCTGGCGCAGACCAGGAACGTGCCCGCCGGCGAGATCGGCGTGATGGCCTCGCTGCTCGGTGTCGGCGGACTGCTCGGCGCACTGGCCGCGCCCTTGCTGCACCGGCTGATCAGCCCCGCGGTGTCCATCATCGGCGTGTTCTGGGTGCTCGCCGCGCTGACCCCGCTGACCATCTGGATCGACAGCGGCTACCTGATGGGCCTGCTGTTCGCGGGCATGGCCTTCACCCTGCCCGCGGCCAACACCACGATCAGCACCTACCAGCTGCTGCTCACCCCCGACGAGCTGCGCGGCAGGCTCGGCGGGGTGATGGGCGTGGCCACCGGCGTCGCGGGCACCGCGGGCCCCGCGCTCGGCGGCGTGCTGATGGAACTGCTGCCCGCCACCACCGCGGTACTGGTGTGCACCGGCGGCATCGCGCTGACGGCGTTGCTCGTCACGCTGAGTCCCACGTTGAGGAACTTCCCCCGGCCGACTGTGCCTGTTGAAGAGCATGGGGCCACCACCACTGAGGAAAGGGCAAGTTGATGTCTGAGGACGGCAAGTACCAGGTGCTGGTCAACGACGAGGAGCAGTACTCGCTGTGGCCGGTGGGCACCGAGCTGCCGGCCGGGTGGCGGGCGGTCGGCAAGCAGGGCACCAAGGACGAGTGCATGCGGCACGTGGACGAGGTGTGGACCGACATGCGCCCGAAGAGCCTGCGCGAGCGGATGGACAACGGGGCTCGCTGAATCGGGACCGGGGGACGCCGCACTGCCGGCGTCCCCGGCCCGCGAGCGGTGGTCAGTCCGCGGAACTGAGCACGGCGGCCACCAGACCGGGAAACCTGGTCTCCAGCTCGGCGATGCGCAACGTGTTCATCCGTTGCCTGCCCTCGTCGTACTGGCGGATGAGGCCGCCCTTGCGCAGGGCGCGGAAGTGGAAGCTCAGGGTCGACGCGGCGACCGGGAGCCCGAACGTGCCGCACGGGCGGTCGCCCTCGGCCTGGAGCAGCCGGATGATCGCGCGGCGAGTGGGGTCGGCGAGGGCGTGCAGCACGTCGTCGACGGTGATCTCGTCGAGTTCGGGGTGCGAGACGCCGGTCCAGCGGCCGAGGGGCACGAGCCTGTCCTCCCTGGCGAGGTTCTCCAGTCTTTTCGACACTTCACGAAGACTCTACCTCCCATCCGGTCTATTCGTTGAGCATCGAATAGACCGGATGGAAAGGCTCTGCCCATGCGATCCCGTCAGGTGATCCTGTCCGCCGTCGTCGTCGCCATCGCACTCGTCGCCGCACCCGGACCGGCTTCGGCCGCGCCCGGCGGCGCACATCCGCACCCGACCCCCTTCGGCCCGCAGCGGCCGCACGAGCCCGCCGTGGCGGGCCCGGTCAACATCGACAAGGGGTCCGTGACCTACGCCAGGGACGGTGGTTCCCGGTCCGGGGTCACCGTCTCCTTCACCAGCCTGCGCTCCACCACCACCGGGGTGGAGCCGGCCGCGGCCCGGCAGTTCGTGTTCCTGTTCGACCGCTCGGTGCACTTCAGTCCGCACTTATTCCCGACCTGTGATCGATCGGTCATCGCGAAGCTGGGCGCGGCGGCCTGCCCACCGGGCTCCCAGGTCGGTTCCGGCCGGGCGGTGTTCTACCGTGGCGGCGAAAGCGAGGTGCTGGTCTTCAACACCGTCCTGGGCCAGGGCAGGCGCGGCGTCCTGATCCACATTCCGGTCACCGGCGCCATCCTGGAGAACACCCTGGAGCGGGTGGTTGGCGGCTACCGGGAATCCTATGGCTGGGGCCTGGACGAGATCCTGCCGGTGAGCGACATCCCGCCACAGGACCGGCCCAGCACCAAGGAGTTCTACGTGACCTTCGGCGCTGTCCACAAAGGACAGAGCTTCGTGCGGAGCTTCGCGCGGCCGGGCGCCAGGCTGTCGGTCGGGGTGTGGAGTGAGTACGTGACCGGCCAGACCACCCTCACCGAGGGCACGGCGGTACGGCCGTGACGGCCTGACCCGCGCCGGTAGCTCAGTACTCGCTGGGGACGCCGCACTCCACGGCGTCCCCAGCCGGCCGTGCGAGGATGCGCGGATGGGGCGGATCCTGTGCATCGGACGAGGCGGCAACCTGGCGGCGGCGGACTGGGCCGTCATCGGTCCCGCCGACCGCGCGACCCGGCAGCTGCTGCGCGACCGGGGCATTCGCGCGTTCCTGGAGCTCGGCCCGATCGGTGACCGCGCGGAGCTGGTCGAGCAGGTCGAGCGGATCACCGAGCTGGTGGCGGAACTGGCGCCGGCGGGCATCGCGCTGCGCCTGGCGCACGCCGAGCTGGACGCGGAGGTCGCCGCGAACGTCCAGTCCGCCGCCGAGGCCGTCGACCCGGCAGTGGAGATGCTGCTGATCTGCGCCAGGGAACCCGACTTCGCCGCGCTGGACGAGTTCGCCGACCACTACGCCATTCCCGGCGCGGACGCCAAGATCCGGCACCGGACCCTGCGCACCGTGCTGACCTTCACCCCCGGCTCGGCCAAGCAGGTCGACGGCGTCTACGTGCCGCACTAGGTGGGGCCTGCCCCACCCCCGGGACGGCAGTGGTCTGGACCCTCGATGCGGGTGCTGTCTGGCTGGGTCGGCGCGGCCGGAGTTCCTAGCCTTGTGATCACCGGCCACCGAGTAGCGGCGGCCGGTGAACACGGGGAAGGCAGCCTTGACGATGAGACGCATGACCGCACTGCTGACCGCCGCGGCGGCCGGGGCCGGTTTGCTGGCCGGCGCCGGTCTGGCCGGGGCCGAGCCGGAGGCCGCCGGACGTGGTGGGGCAGAACGGTTCTACCAGCAGCGCCTGGACTGGAAGGCTTGTGGCGACCAGGATCTGGACGCCGCGGGCGCCCAGTGCGCCGAGGTCACCGTGCCGCTGGACTACCAGCAGCCCCGGGGCCGCACCATCACCGTGGCGATCTCCCGGCTCAAGGCCACCGACCCGGGGCAGCGGCGGGGCATCATGCTGTCCAACCCCGGCGGACCCGGCGGCCCCGGACTCGGCCTGCCGCTGAAGATGCGGCCGAAGCTGAACCCGGACGTGCTGGCCCGCTACGACCTCATCGGCATGGACCCGCGCGGCGTCGGCCGGTCCAACCCGGTGGACTGCGGCTGGCCGGTGGGCTTCATGCTGCGCTCCTCCGGGCTGGACCGGGCAGGCTTCGACCGCACCGTCGCGTTGCAGGCCGACCTGGCCCGCCGGTGCGCGCAAACCCAGGGCGACACCCTGCGGCACATCACCACCCGGAACACCGCACGGGACATGGACGTCGTCCGTGGCGCCATGGGTGAGCGGAAGATCAGCTACTTCGGCTACTCCTACGGCACCTACCTGGGTTCGGTGTTCACCCAGATGTTCCCGCGCCGCAGCGACCGGATCGTGCTGGACAGCGCGGTGGACTCCAAGCGGTACTCCCAGCAGATGGTGCGGGACATGGGCCCGGCGAACGAGCGGGCCCTGGATGACTGGGCGGCCTGGACCGCGGCCAGGGACGGCGAGTACCGGCTCGGCCGCACCGCGGCGCAGGTGCGCGGCGCGGTGGAGGAGCTGATCCGCCGGTCCGCGCGGCAGGCCATCCCGGTCGGGGAGTACCAGGTCGACGAGCACATGCTGCCCATGGTGCTGTTCGAGCAGGTGGGCGACACCCGCCTGAACACCGTGCTGGCCGAGACCGTGCGGGTGCTGACCGACGCCGCCGACGGCAAGCAGGTCAGCCCCAGCCCCGGGCTGCTGGCCAGCCTGCACGTGCTGAGCAGGCGGGATCCGAACGCGCAGCTCTCCGGGCAGGCCGCGATCATGTGCGGGGACGCGGCGGTGCGGCGTGACCCGGAGTGGTACTGGCGCAACATCCAGCGCAGCCGGGCGAGCCAGCCGGTCTTCGGCGCCTTGGCCAACGGCATCAACCCCTGCGCCTTCTGGGCCGAGCCCGTGGAAGCGCCGGTGATCGTGCGCAACTCGGTGCCCGCGCTGATCGTGCAGGCCACCGAGGACACCCGCACCGCCTACGACAGCGGGGTCGACCTGCACCGGGCCATGTCCGGCTCGCGGCTGATCACCCTGCCCGGGGTGCGCGCGCACGGCCTGTTCTCCCGCTACCCCAACGGCTGCATGGAGAACGCGGTGAACACCTACCTGCGCGACGGCGTGCTGCCCGGCGGCGACCTCACCTGCCGCGGCGACTGATCAGCGGGACTTACCAGGGCGGGCCGCACGCGGTCCGCCCTGGCCGCGTTGGAACCGGATGCCCAGCGCCAGGAAGATCGCGCCGGAGACCATGGCGTACCAGGCCAGCAGCGTCCACAGCGAGACCTCCTGGGTGGGCACGTTCATCACCAGCACACCGGCCACAATGGACAGTGTGCCGCTGATCGCCAGGCCGATCCGGGTGTAGAGCTCCCTGGCCCGCGCGGCGGCCAGCGCCTGGCCGATGCCGTTGACCACCGGCCAGCCCGAGGTGGTCACCACCAGGCCCAGCAGGCCGATGAACGGGTCCACCGCGAAGGCCAGCGCGGTGATCGCCACCCCGGCGAGCACGAACAGCGCGGGCAGTGCGAACAGCGAGCGGTCCAGTGCGGGGGACTGCTTGCCGCGCAAGGCCAGCAGCAGCCCGAACACGCCCTCGGCGACCAGGTACGCCACCAGCACACCGAACTGCACCACCCAGTCGGTGTCCGGCCAGGCGAAGGCGAGCACGGCGAACAGCAGTGCGAGGGCGCCGCGGACGGTCAGCAGCCGGTGGTGGTCACGCAGGAGTTCCAGCACCCGCCCATGATCGCAGCCTGCCGGACGGCGCCGTTTGTTGTGGGTCGCAACGACCCTGGTCGTGGCCCGATTGGCGGGTTGCGCTACGCCGGGCAAGCGCTTACGGTGCTGATCACTCCGAATAGACAGGGAGGTTTCTTAACTTTTAAATCCCTCGTCGACGCCGGCCAGCCAACACCGCCGCCGCCGCCACGCGCCGGATTCGACACAGGCTCGTCGAGGAGAAACACACCGCCATGAGAATTCGTGTCCTTCCCGCACTGATATCAACGGCTGTGGTGGTCACGCTGACCCAGTCGTTGCTCACCGCAAGCGCCGCAAACGATTCCCTGCTCTCGCTCAACAAACTGACCACCACCTCGTCGAACGAGACCGCCGAGCTCGACGGCGGCAAGGCGGTCGACGGCGACACCACCACCCGCTGGGCCAGCGCCGAAGGCGCCGACCCGCAATGGATCGCGGTCGACCTGGGCGGTCCGGCCATCGTGAACAGGGTGAGTCTCACCTGGGAGACCGCCTTCGCCAGCGAGTACCAGGTGCAGGCATCCGCCGATGGCCGCACCTGGACCACCATCCGCTCGGTCACCGGATCCGACGGTGGCGTGGACGAGCTGACCTCGTTGAACACCAACACCAGGCACATCAGGGTGCACGGCACCCGCAGGGCCACCACCTACGGCTACTCGCTGTTCGAGCTGTCGGTCTACGGCAGCCGCACCGGGTCCGGCGACATCCAGCCGCCCACCGCGCCCACCGGGCTGGCCTCGCCCTCCTCCACCGCGGACAGCATCACGCTGTCCTGGAACCCGTCCTCGGACAACGTCGGGGTCACCGGTTACGAGATCCTGCGTGAGGGCAACCTGGTCGGCTCCTCGGCCACGACCTCCTTCACCGACACCGGACTGGCCTCCGGCGCCACCTTCAACTACGCGGTCCGGGCCAGGGACGCGGCGGGCAACATCTCCGCCGAGAGCGCCCCGTTCGCCGCCCGCACCCAGCCCGGCACGCCGGGCGGCCAGGTGGTGGTCGCGGTCGGTGACATCGTGCCGGTCTGCTCCGGATCCACCTGTGCCAGCACCAAGACCGCGGCGCTGGTGGACAAGATCAAGCCCTCGATGATCATCACCGCCGGCGACAACCAGTACAACAGCGGCACGATCGAGGAGTTCCGCAAGTACTACGAGCCGACCTGGGGCCGGTTCAAGAACATCACCAAGCCCAGCCCGGGCAACCACGAGTACGACGACCCGGCGGGCAAGGGCAAGGGGTACCGGCAGTACTTCGGCGCCGCGGCCTCACCCCTGGGTGGCGGGAAGATGTACTACAGCCACGATTTCGGCGACTTCCACTTCGTCGCGCTGGACTCGATGGCGCAGAAGGCCAACGACCGGGCCCAGCTCGACTGGTTGCGCGCCGACCTGGCCAAGAACCAGAAGCGCTGTGTGGTGGCCTACTGGCACCATCCCAGGTTCAACTCCGGCCACTACGGCGACAACCCGAGCATGGCCCCGCTGTGGGACGAACTGGTCAAGGCCAAGGCGGACCTGGTGCTCTCCGGTCACGACCACCACTACGAGCGGCTGAAGCCGTTGAACTCCAGCGGCAAGGTGGACGAGGTCAACGGTATCCGCTCGGCGATCGTCGGCATCGGCGGCGACTCCATCTACAACCAGCAGCACGTGCCCAGGGCCGGCATGGAGGTCTACATCAAGAAGCACGGCGTCATGAAGCTCATCCTCAACGGCGCCAGCTACTCCTGGGAGATCGTCGGCACCGACAACAAGCTGCTGGACAAGGCCGGCCCGTTCACCTGTCGCTGAGGGGGTAGCACCCGATGTATCTCGCCACCACCCGGGCCGCCGGCACCCCACACCGCGAACGTGGCGGTGCTCGGCGGGCGGTAGCCGGAAACGTCCTCGCGCTGGGTGCGGTCAGCCTGGTCACCGACATCTCCAGTGAGATGGTGACCGCTGTGCTGCCGCTCTACCTGGTGCTGGGGCTGGGATTCAGCCCGTTGCAGTTCGGGTTGCTGGATGGGCTGTACTCCGCGGCCACCGCGATCGTGCGGGTCCTCGGGGGGCACCTCGCGGACCGGTGGCAACGCCGGAAACTGGTGGCGGGGCTTGGCTACGGCGCGTCCGCCGTGGCCAAGCTCGGGCTCATCGCGGCCGGTGGTTCCGCCGCCGCGATGGGCCTGGTGCTGGCCGTCGACCGGACCGGGAAGGGACTGCGCACCGCACCGAGGGACGCGCTGATCTCGTTGTCCACCCCGGCCGATGAGCAGGGCAGGGCCTTCGGGGTGCACCGCGCGATGGACACCGTCGGCGCGTTCCTCGGCCCACTGGCCGCCTTCCTGCTGCTGGGTGTCGTGGCCGGTGGCTACGACACCGTGTTCTTCGTCAGCTTCTGCTTCGCCACCCTGGGCGTGCTGCTGTTCGGGCTGTTCGTCCAGGACAAGCGCGGACCGGCCACCACCGAACGGATCCCGCTGCGCGCCTCCTTCGCCCTGTTGCGCGGCAAGGCCTTCCGCCGGATCGTGCTGTGGGCGTCCCTGCTCGGCCTGGTGACCGTCGGCGACTCGTTCCTCTACCTGTTGCTGCAGAAGCGACTTGAGGTCGAGCCCGCCTACATCGCCATGCTGCCGCTGGGTACCGCGGGGGTGTACCTGTTGCTGGCCATGCCCTTGGGCAAGCTGGCCGACCGGATCGGGCGCTGGCGGATGTTCCTGGCCGGGCACGTGCTGCTACTGGTGGCCTACCTGCTGGTGGCCGGGCTGGCCGACGGGATCCCGCTGCTCGTCGGCACCCTGCTCGCGCACGGCATGTTCTACGCCGCCACCGACGGCGTGCTGATGGCCGCGGTCGCCCCGCTGGTGCCCGAGGACCAGCGCACCAGCGGGATGGCCGTGCTGCAGACCGCGCAGGCGGTGGCCAAGCTGCTCTCCGCGGTGGCCTTCGGCGCCGCGTGGACCTGGTGGGGCCTCTACCCCGCGGTGTTCGCCGCCTGCGGCGCGCTCGCGCTGGTGGTGGCCGCGGCGGTGTTCCGGCTGAAGGAGGCGCGATGAGCACCAAGCTGCGCATGCTGCTCGCGGTGCTGGCCGCGGTCCTGCTCGGCTCGGCCGCGGTGGTCTACACCCTGCACGCCAGGGCCACCGCGCCGGACCAGCAGCCCGCGGCCGACCTGGCCATCGACCCGGCGCCGGTGCGGCTGGACGAGCCCGGCAGGCTGGTCTTCCGC
This sequence comes from Crossiella sp. SN42, assembly GCF_023897065.1. Taxonomy (GTDB): domain Bacteria; phylum Actinomycetota; class Actinomycetes; order Mycobacteriales; family Pseudonocardiaceae; genus Crossiella. Next base: position 19,627 of record NZ_JAMHIV010000002.1, on the reverse strand, counting down.
AACACCGCGCCCGGCCCGCACTTCGGCGTGGTGGCCTCGGTGCCGCGGGCCGATCCGGGCGGGCCGCGCCGGGTCAGCCAGCTGCGCTGCGACCGGTTCTCCACCGGCGGCGACCGGGGCCTGTGCGTGGCCGCGGAGGCCGGGCCCGCGCCGAGGGCGGTGGTGATCCTGCTGGACGCCCAGCTGACCGAGCTGAAGCGGTTCGAGATCCTGGGCACGGTCAGCCGCGCCCGGCTGTCCGCGGACGGCAAGATCGCCGCCTGGACCACCTTCGTCACCGGCGATGCCTACAACGCGACCAGCTTCTCCACCCGCACCGGCATCTACCACCACGAGCTGGACCGCTTGCAGACCAACATCGAGGAGATCCCGCTGCGGCTGGGCGGTCAGCAGCACATGGCCGAGGACGTCAACTTCTGGGGCGTCAGCTTCACCCCGGACAGCGAGACCTTCTACGCCACGGTGTCCACCGGCGGCCGCACCCACCTGGTCCGCGCGGCCTACCGGGACTGGCAGGCCGAGGCGCTGCGGGAGAACGTGGAATGCCCCTCGCTGTCCCCGGACGGCAAGCGGATCGCATTCAAGAAACGCATCTCCTCCGACGGCGCCCGGCCCTGGCGGATCCACGTGCTGGACCTGGCCACCATGGCCGAGACGGCGATCGCGGAACCGGCCGGGATCGACGACCAGGTGGCCTGGCTGGATGACAAGACGCTGGTCTACGGCCTGCCGGGGGAGGAGGTGTGGACCGCGGCGGCCGACGGCTCCGGGGCCAGCAAGATGCTGATCCGGTGGGCGTCGTCTCCTTCCGCCACCAGGACCGGTTGAGCAACGCCAGGTATCGTCGGCGGTCGTGTCGAGTCCGCGCTTGCTGGCCACCAGCGATCTGCACTGTGACCGCGCCGCCAACCGCGAGGTGGTGGCCGGTCTCCGCTCCGAGTCCGATCAGGACTGGCTGATCGTGGCCGGGGACGTGAGCGACACGATCGCCGACGTCGACTGGGCGCTGCGCACGCTGCGGGACCGCTTCGCCAAGGTGATCTGGGTGCCCGGCAACCACGAGCTGTGGACCGTGCCCAAGGACGAGGTGCAGCTGCGCGGCGAGGCCAGGTACCGGCACCTGGTCGAGCTCTGCCGCGGCCTGGGTGTGGTCACGCCGGAGGACGAGTTCCCGGTGTGGCACGGCGCGGAGGAGGACCTGGTCATCGCGCCGCTGTTCGTGCTCTACGACTACTCCATCGGCCGCCGGGTGGACGAGACCAAGGACCAGGCGCTGGCCCGCGCCCGCGAGGCCGGGGTGGTCGGCACCGACGAGGTGCTGCTGCACCACGACCCCTACCCCAGCCGGGACGCCTGGTGCCACGCCAGGGTCCGCTACTCCCGCCAGCGGCTGGACGCCATCCCGGCGGAGCGGCGGACCGTGCTGGTCAACCACTTCCCACTGCACCCCGGCCCGACCAAGCGGTTGCACTACCAGGACTTCGCGCTGTGGTGCGGCACCACGCTGACCGAGGACTGGCACCTGCGCTACCGGGCCGCGGTGGTGGTCTCCGGCCACCTGCACATCCCGCTCACCGACAAGTTCGACGGGGTCCGGTTCGAAGAGGTCTCCCTGGGCTACCCGCGCGAGTGGCAGCCGCGCAAACGCCGCCGCCCGGTGCTGCGCGACGTGCTGGTGGACTCCGAACCGCAGTACCCGCTGCCGGCATGATCGAGGAGCTGCTCCCCGACGGCGTGCACGCGGCCGAGGTGGTCGGCGACGACCCCACCGCCTACCTGCTGCCCGAGGAACACGCCGCGGTCGAACGCGCGGTGGAACGCCGCCGCAAGCAGTACACCCAAGCCCGCACCTGCGCCCGCCGCGCCCTGGCCGCCCTGGGCCTGCCGGAACAGCCCATCCTGCGCGGCCCGAAACGGGAACCGCTGTGGCCCAACGGGATCGTCGGCAGCATCACCCACTGCGAGGGCTACTGCGCGGCCGCGGTGGCCGACCGCGCCGGCATCCGGTCGGTGGGCATCGACGCGGAGATCCACGACGTGCTGCCGCCGGGCGTGCAGCGGATGGTGGCGGTGCCCGCGGAGCAGGAGTGGCTGGCCGGGGCGGGGGACGGGCTGCACTGGGACCGGGTGCTGTTCAGCGCGAAGGAGAGCGTGTACAAGGCGTGGTTCCCGATCACCGGCGCGTGGCTGGGATTCCAGGACGCGGAGCTGACCTTCGACCGGGAGGGCGGGTTCCGGGCCCGGATCCTGATCGAGCCGCCGGTGGTGGACGGGTACCGGGTGGACGGGTTCACGGGGCGGTACCTGGTGCGGGACGGGCTGGTGCTGACCTCGGTGGTGGTGCCCGGATAGGGCACACGAACGGGGGAAATCGTACACATAAGTACCCGTCGTGTGTACGATTTTCTCCGTGGAGATAGGGGCTGAGGAGGAGCACACGGCGCTTCCCTCGCCGTTCACCTACAACGACGCCCGGGACCGGGGGATGTCGGACCGGCGCCTGTACGCGCTGCGCGACTCGGGAGCGATCGAGTCGATAGGTTGGGGCCTGTTCCGCTGGGCGGATGACGGGCAGCTCACGGATCCCGACCTGCTGGAGATCGCCGTGCGAGCGCCCGAGGCGACGCTGTGCCTGTCGAGCGCGCTGGCCAGGCACGGCCTGACCGACCAGATCCCGGCCACGATCGATGTCGCTGTGCCCCGCGGCCACACCCGCCCCAAGGTCCGGGCACCGGTCTCCTGGCACCTGTTCGCGCCGGAGACCTTCGCGGTCGGCCGGGAGCGCCTGGCGCTGGACCAGCGGCACCACATCGGCATCTACAACGCGGAACGGTGTGTTGTCGACGCCTTCCGGCTGCGCAGGTGGGAAGGACCCGAGTTAGGCAACGAGGCGCTCCGGCGATGGCTCCGGCGACCAGGCAGTCAGCCTTCGTCGTTGCTGCGTATGGCCAGCGCGTTTCCCCGTGCCGAGAGATCCCTGCGACACGCACTCGAGGTTCTTCTGTGACTCCGGTTCGCCCCACGCGATCCACCAAAGCCGGCCGTGCCTACCTTGACCTGCAGAACCTGGCCCGCAAAGCCGGACGGCCAACCGATGAGCTGCACCAGCTCTACGCGCTGGAGGGCTTCCTGACCCGGCTCACCAGCTCGACCGAGCCAGGTCGGCTGGTGCTCAAGGGCGGCGTGCTGCTCGCGGCCTACGACACCCGCCGCCCCACCAGAGACGTCGATCTCCTCGGCCGGTGGATGTCCAACGAGACCACCGCTGTGCTGGAGCTGGTGCGGTCGATCGCGGCCCTGCCGATCGACGACGGCCTGGAGTTCGACGTCGACTCGGCGACGGCGGAGACCATCCGGGATGAGGACGACTACAGCGGGGTCCGGGTCACGATGACCGGACGCCTCGCCGCCGCACGGCTGAGTCTGCACGTTGATGTCAACGTGGGCGATCCGGTCTGGCCCGAACCGCAGACCGTCCTGTTGCCCCGCCTGCTGGCTGACCCCTTGCCCATCATGGGATATCCGCTGGCGATGGTGCACGCGGAGAAGATCACCACGGCGGTGCAGCGGGGTACCGCGAACACCCGGTGGCGCGACTTCGCCGACGTCTACCTGCTGAGCCGGCGCCACGACGTCTCCGGCGACGAACTGCGCACCGCGTTCACCACGGTGGCCGCCCACCGCAAGGTGGATCTCGTGGTGCTCAGCGAGGTGCTGGACGGCTTCGCCGAGCTCGCACAACCCCGCTGGCTGGCCTGGCAACGCAAACAGCGCCTGGGTGAGCACCTGCCCGCCAGTTTCGCCGAGGTGATCGCCTGGCTGACCGCCTTCGCCGACCCGTGCCTGGCCGGCCAGACCGGCGGCAAGAGCTGGCTGGCCGCCGACGGACACTGGCGGTGAAGCCGGTCGGCGCGCGCCGACCGGCCGTCCGTGACCCGCGTCAGCTCACCGCGACCAGGTCCACCACGAAGATCAGCGTCTCGCCCGGCTTGATCGCCGAGCCCGCGCCCCGGTTGCCGTAACCCAGGTGCGCCGGGATCACCAGCTGGCGGCGGCCGCCGACCTTCATGCCCTTGACGCCCATGTCCCAGCCCTTGATGACCCGGCCTGCGCCCAGGGGGAAGGAGAAGGTGTCGCCGCGGTCCCAGCTGGCGTCGAACTGCTGGCCGGTGCTGTGCGACACGCCCACGTAGTGCACGGTCACCTCCTGGCCCACGGTGGCCTCCGGGCCGTCACCGATCTCGATGTCGGTGATGTCCAGGTAGTCCGGCGACGGGCCGTCGGGCACGGTGACGGTGGGCTTGGTCTTGCCCATGGGGTGTCCTCCTCGAATGGCTTCCAGCGTGCCGACCCTAACTGAACGGCTCTGAACGGCTGTGAATCCCACCAGCCGGTCGGCCGGGGCGCGGCGGCCCCCGCGCGCCGGAGCATCTGGGGGTATGGCAGATCTGATCATCGTCGGTTCCGGGCCGGCCGGGTACACCGCCGCCGTGTACGCCGCGCGGGCGCAGCTCCAGCCCCTGGTGTTCGAGGGCGTCAGCTACGGCGGGGCGCTGATGACCACGACCGAGGTGGAGAACTATCCCGGGTTCAAGGACGGCATCCTCGGGCCGGACCTGATGGAGCAGATGCGCGCGCAGGCCGAGCGCTTCGGCGCGGAGCTGCGGGCCGAGGACGTGGAGTCCGTCGACCTGGCCGGGCCGGTCAAGACCGTCACCGCGAACGGGCGGGACTACCAGGCCAGGGCGGTGGTGCTGGCGATGGGCGCGGCCGCGCGCTACCTCGACGTGCCCGGTGAGCAGCGGCTGCTCGGGCGCGGGGTGTCCTCGTGCGCGACCTGCGACGGGTTCTTCTTCCGGGACCAGGACATCGCGGTGGTCGGCGGCGGCGACTCGGCGATGGAGGAGGCCACCTTCCTGACCCGGTTCGCCCGGTCGGTGACGATCATCCACCGGCGCCAGGAGTTCCGGGCGTCCAAGATCATGCTGGAGCGGGCGCGGGCCAACGAGAAGATCCGCTGGCAGCTGGACACCAGGGTGCTGGAGGTGCTGGGGGAGACCTCGGTGACCGGGGTGCGGGTCCAGGACGCGGGCACCGGCGAGGAGTCGATCATGCCGCTGACCGGCTTCTTCGTCGCCATCGGGCACGAGCCGCGGTCGGCGCTGGTGCGCGGGCAGGTCGAGGTGGACGTGGACGGGTACGTGCGGGTGAGCGGGCCGGGCACCGCGACCAACCTGGACGGGGTGTTCGCCGCGGGCGACCTGGTCGACCACACCTACCGGCAGGCGATCACCGCGGCCGGGTCCGGCTGCGCGGCCGCGATGGACGCCGAGCGGTGGCTGGCACGCTGATTTTCACTTAGCCCCTGGTCAGCCTTGCTTCGAAGCCATTGATGTTGGATTCTCGTCGGCACCATGACCGCCACCTTCCACGAGACGCTGCACCTGGCGATCGAGCACAGCGGCCTGAGCCTGGAGAACATCCAGCGCAGGCTGATGGACCGGAAGATCACGGTCAGCCTGGCCAGCCTGAGCTACTGGCGCCGCGGCCGCACCCGGCCGGAACGTCGCACCTCACTGGCCGCGGTGGCGGCGCTGGAGGACATCCTCGCGCTGCCCGACGGGTCGCTGCGCAGGCTGCTCGGCAAGGCGCCGCACCCGTTGGGGCAGGAGTGGGCGATGCGGTCCAGCTCCTTCGAGGAGCGGCTGGAGTGGAAGCTGGCCACCGCGGAGCTGCGCGCGGAGACCAACAACGCGCTGGCCGTGGTCAGCGTGGAGGCCGACCTGCACCTGGGCCCGGACCGCCAGCAGGTGCGCATGGTCAACCGCCGCCTGCTGATGTCCCTCGCTGACGGCATCGACCGCTACGTCACCCGCTACGCCGCCGAGCCCGGTGAGGAGCTGCCGGTGCTCGGCGAGGTCATCGGCGCCACCACCGGCGAGCAGCTGCGCGACCTGGACCGGCAGGTCAACAGCGCCGAGCTGCGCTTCGACCGGCCGCTGCCCGCCGGCGAGACCCTGCACTTGCAGTGGACCTGGGAGTTCCCGCTGGGCGTGGGCACCAGCAACGTCAGCCGCACCGTGCTCAGCGCGGGCGCCCGCACCATGGGCTACCGGCTGTTCTTCCACCCCGACGCGATCCCGCCGCGCTGCCACCGCACCTGGCGGCCCAGCCTGGCGGTGCCGGAGGAGCGGGTGGCCGAGCTGCGGATCGGCGCGCGCGGCAGCACGCACTACCTGCTCACCGACGCGGGCGCGGGCTGGCACGGCGCGGTCTGGGACTGGGTGTGATGGGCACGCCGCCGCCGGATGCCGCACTGCACCAGGCGCTGTCCACCGGACCGTTCCACCTGGCCTTCCGGCTGGCCATCCGGCGCAGCGGACTGGGCATCGAGGGCGTCAGCCGCCGCCTGCACGCCATCGGCCTGCCGGTGAGCACCTCCAGCCTGAGCTACTGGCAGCGCGGCAACCGGCGGCCGGAACGCGAGGAGTCGCTCAACGCGGTGCGCGCCGTGGAGGAACTGGCCGGACTGCCCGCCGACTCGCTGCTCGCCCTGCTCGGCCCGCGCCGGCCGCGCGGGCGCTGGCTGGACCGGACGCACGGCAGGCCGCTGGTCGAGCAGAGCCTGGAGCTGACCTCGCCGGTCCGGCTGCCCGACCTGGACACCGGGCGGGCCAACGCGCAGCTGCGGCAGCTCAAGCACGACTGGCTGTGCCTGGTGGACGCCGACCGCTGCGAGGTCGAGCACCGGGTCCGGCAGGTGTTCGTGGCGCTGGAGGACGGGGTGGACCGGTTCCTCGCCTTCCAGGCCGTGCCGCCCGGCGGCGCCCGCCCCGCCTACCGGCCGGTCAGCGACTGCCGGATCGGCAGGCAGACCCACGACCCGGAGTCGGGGCTGTTCGCGGTGGAGATCGTCTTCGATCACGTGCTGCGCGCCGGGGAGACCTACGCGATCGAGACCGTGCAGCTGCCCCCGCCCGGCCAGCGGGACGGCTACCTCCAGTACGGCTGCCGGGCCGAGATCCGCGAACTGCTGCTGCGGGTGCGCTTCGACCCGGCAGAACTGCCGGTGCGCTGCCACCGCTACCGCACCAGGCTCGGCGGCCGGACCAGGGACCTGCTCGCCGACGTGCCACCAGGTCCCAGCGGTAGCGCGCACCACGCCGTGCTCGATGCGGAGCCGGGTATATACGGACTGGCCTGGGAGTGGGACGGGTGAATCCGTTCGAAGCAACCTTTTCCGCCGCTGCGGCGACCTAAACTGCGACGGTCCCGCCGCCTACGTGGGCCGCTCGTGATCGGAGCCGCCGCAGTGATGTCGTTCCCCCCACCGTCCACAGTGGACGCACCGCCGTTCCCGTTCGCCGCCGAGGATCCGGACCGCCTCGGCATGGTGAGCGTGGACGTCGACGTCACCGTCGGCGAGCACCGGGAGTGGCGGGAGGTCGCGCACCACCGGTTCGTGCTGGCCAAGGCGGACGGGGTGGGCAGCTACGTCACCGGGCACCGCGGCCCGGCAGGCGAGCGGCACCAGCCGGAGTTCGAGGCGCTGCTGGGCGGCGAGCTGGGCCGCCAGCACCGCGACCACCGCGCCACCTACGCGGAACTGGTGCTGGACCAGCCGTTGCGCCGGGGCGAGGCGCAGGTGCTGGAGTGGCGCTGGCTGTTCGCGGGCTGCCACCGCACCGCGCACCGCTACCGCGGCCACCTGCGCGCGGGCGTGCACTCCCTGGGCGCCAGGCTGACCTTCCACCCGGACGCGCTGCCCATGCGGGTGCGGCACACCTGGCAGCCCGACCCGGCCACCTGCCCGGAAACCGTCCGCACGGTGGCGGTCGACCGCACCGGCCTGGTCGAGCTGCTGGTGCCCGAACCCCGGCCGGGCTGGCACAGTTTTCACTGGGATTGGGAATAAATCCGAAAAGCCCAGAAATGCACTGTTTGCTGAACTAAAACGCACTTGTCGGGACTGGGCTGCTGAGTAGCCTCGACGCGTGGAGATATCGGACAGCAGCGATTCGACTTTGTCCCGACGCCGGTTCCTGCAGGCGGCCGCATTCACCGCGGCCGCGGCTGGCACCGCCGGAGCCCTCGGTTCCGCACCGGGGGCACTCGCCGCGCCCGCCGCCGAAGAGGCTGGTCGGACAGCGCTTTCCTTCACCGCGGCGACCAACGGCGCGGCCACCCTGAGCCCAGTCGACGGCAGCCTGGTCGCCGAGGTGCAGAACGTGCTGTGGGCCATTCCCCGCGGCGGCGGCAAAGCCAAGGCGCTCACCCCGGCCGACCTCGAACCCAACCGCCCGGTGTTCAGCCCGGACGGCAAACAGCTCGTCGTCTGCGCCTATCGCGGCGGTGGTTTCCACCTGTGGCTGCTGCGCGCGGACGGCTCCGGCCTGCGCCAGCTCACCGACGGCCCGTGGGACGACCGCGGCCCGGCCTGGTCCCCGGACGGCACGAAGATCGTCTTCGCCTCCGAGCGGGAAGGCCACACGGTCAACGGCAGCCCGTACCGGATCTGGGTGCTGGACGTGCGCACCGGCGAGCTGACCCGGATCACCGGCAAGCCCGGCCAGGACGGCCCGTTGCAGGACAAGGCGTGGGAGGACTTCGACCCGACGTTCTCCGCCGACGGCGGCCGGATCCTGTTCGTGCGCGGCTCCTTCACCGGCACCGCGCTGGACTCCCGCACCGTGGCCGAAATCCGCGCCGACGGCAGCGGCCCGGTCACCGTCGCGCACACCGACACCAGCGGCGCCCAGGTGCTGGCCCCCGCGCTGTCCCCGGACGGCCGCCTGGCCTACCTGCGCACCACTCCCGCGCCCGCCGCGGGCTGCACGCTGGTGGTGGCCGGTCAGCCGGTGCCGGTGGGCGGCGACGTGGAGCCGGTGCCGCCGCGCTGGGTGGCGGCGGACCAACTGCTGCTCACCGTCAGCGGCAAGTTCACCCTGCTGCGCCCCGGCGCGCCCGCGAACGCCGAGCCCATCGCCTTCACCGCGATGCTGCCGGTGGACCGGCCGCGCTACCGCGGCAAGCGCTACGACCTCACCGGCGGCGGGGTGCGCGACGTGCGCTCGCCGCATCTGCCCGCGCTGTCCCCGGACGGCAGGCAGGTCGTCTTCGCCGCGCTCAACTCGCTGTGGACCGTGCCCAGCTCCGGCGGCAGCCCGCGCAAGGTGGTCAGCGCCGAGCCGACCCGGTTCCTGCTCGCGCCGACCTGGACCGCCGACGGCAAGAGCATCGTCTTCAGCGACGACCGCGACGGCCTCTACACCGTCCGCCGCCGCGAGCTGGCCACCGGCGCGGAGACCGTGCTGGCCACCGGCGGCCGGGTGCACCCCGCGCTGTCCCCGGACGGCAAGTGGCTGGCCGCGCTGGACATGTCCGGCAACCTGGTGCTGCGCGACCTGGCGGCCGGCACGGAGAAGGTGCTGGCCAGCCCGCTCGGCGGCGGTGGCATCCCGGGCAGGCCGAGCTGGTCGCCGGACGGGAAGTTCCTCGCCTTCTGCGACCGCAACCGGCTCAACGGCCGCTTCCGCGAGGGCTACAACCTGATCAGGGTGGTCGAGGCAGGCTCGGGCAAGTCCCGGCTGCACCCGGTCGCGCCGAACACCTCGATCGCCGACCGCTACGACTCCGGCCCGGTCTGGTCCCCGGACGGCAGGCACTTCGCGGTGATCATCGAGTCCGCGCTGCACCTGGTGCCGATCGGCCCGGACGGCACCCCCTCCGGCCCGCCGCGCAAGCTCGCCGACGAGGCCGCCGACCACCCGTCCTTCGCCGGTGACGGCCGCACCGTGCTCTACCTCTCCAACGGCCGCCTGCGGCTGATCGGGACCGGCGGGGGCGCGCCGCGGACGGTCCGCGCGCCGCTGGACTACCGGCGGCCCCGACCAGAGGACACCGTGGTGCACGCGGGCAGGTTCTGGGCGGGCACCGGTGACGAGGTGCGCCAGGACGTGGACCTGGTGCTGCGCGGCGGCCGGATCGCCGCGGTCGAACCGCACCGTCCCGGCAGGCCGGTCGGCAGGCGGATCGACGCCTCGAAGCAGACCGTGCTGCCCGGGCTGTGGGACGCGCACACCCACCCCTGGCAGTCCACCTACGGCGGCCGCCAGACCGCGCTGCAGCTGGCCTACGGCATCACCACCGCGGTCTCCTTCGGCGGTTTCGCCTACGAGCAGGCCCGGATCAGGGAGGCGGTCAACGCGGGCGCGCTGGCCGGACCGCGGCTGATCGCCACCGGCGAGTTGCTCGACGGCGCCAGGGTCGCCTACAGCATGGGCCGCGCGCACAGCACCCGCGAGGGCCTGCGCCGCTCGCTGGACCGGGCGGCCGCGCTGGACTGGGACTTCGTCAAGACCTACGTCCGCGCGCCCGGCTGGATCATGGCCGAGGCGGCCAGGTTCGCGCACGAGCGGCTCGGCGTGCGCAGCGGCGGCCACCTGTGCTCACCCGGCGTGCAGCTCAACCAGGACCTGACCACGCACCTGCAGGCCACCCAGCGCCTGGAGTGGGGCCACGCGACCAGCGCTTCCGGCCGCGCCTACCAGGACCTCACCGAGATCTACACGAAGACGAACTTCCACCTCATCGCCACCCCGTTCACCGCGGCCCCGCTGCTCGGCGCGGACGCCGCACTGGCCGAGGACCCCAGGGTCGGCACGCTGATGCCGCCGTGGGACGCCGCGGCCGCGCGGGCCGCGGCCAAGGTGCCGCCCAGCCAGGCCCAGCTGACCACGCTGGCCACCGAGGTCGACGTGTACAAGCGGGTCCTCGACGGCGGCGGCCTGGTCGCCCTGGGCACTGACCAGCCGCTGGTGGCGGTCGGCCTGCACCTGCACCTGGCGCTGCGAGCCTTGCACCGCAACGGGTTCACCCCGGCGCAGGCCCTGCGCACGGTGACCTCGCTGCCGGCCAAGGTGTTCGGCCAGTTCGAGGACCTGGGCACCCTTGAGGTCGGCAAGGTCGCCGATGTGACCATTGTGGACGGTGACCCGTTCACCGACTTCAGCTCCCTGGTCCGCACCACCTCGGTGCTGCGCGGCGGTATCCAGTTCACCGCTGACGACCTGGTCGGCTCCTTCGCCAACCAGGCCGAGGCGCTCACCAAGTCGGCGCCCGACGACGCGCACTGGCTGGAGGTCGCGCACACCATGCGCCGCAACTCCTGCTGCGACCCGGAGTGCTAGGCCGGAACCGGGTGGAGCGGGGTGCAACCAGGTGAGCCGCGCACACCGTCTGGTCGGTATGCGGAGGTTCTTGCTCGCACTGGCCGGGCTTGCCGTGCTCACCGGCTGCGGTGGTCCGGGCGGTTTTGCCTGTCCGGCCATGGCCGCCCGGGCGGGTATCGGGCTGGAGATCGAGGCGCCGCTGGCCGCCAAGGTCGCCAAGGCCACGCTGGACGGCAAGGACGTGGTGCTGAGCGAGTCCACCGCGGCCGTGCCGTCCACCTGCCCGAGCGGGAAACCGGAGCAACCCTGTTCGGCCCAACTGGTCCGCACCGGGGCGAAGAACGGCTTCCTCGACCAGGTGGGACTGAAGCTGGCGCCGATGCGGCTCAGCGTCCGGCTCACCGACGCCGCGGGCGTGGTGCTGGTGGAGCAGGAGGTCCAGCTCACGCCGAAGGAGGTCTTCCCGGCCGGCGCGCACTGCGGCGGCGGCCAGCCGCAGGCCGGGGTGATCGTCGCGGCCGACGGCGCCGTGCGCCAGCGGCCCTGAGGCACCCTCCTGCGCTGGCTTTGACCACACGGCCTGGCCCCGGCCGGGTGAACTGATAACTGAACGGCCGGTTTTCACCCCGGTGTCACCTCAGCGGTGCTGGGATCGAACGGGGCGGTGCGTGGTCTCCGCGCACCGCCTACCGTGGGCAGGCCGGAACCGCAGTGGATCGGAAGCGCTATGACGAGCAGGCAGGTCGTTGCCGAGGGTGACGCCGGGGTCGAGGACCGCAGGCTGGACCGGATCGTGGCCTGGGTGCTGTCGGTCGGCGGGCTGGTCGGGCTGGTGGCCGCGTTCGTGCTGACGGTGGAGAAGTTCGAGCTGATGCTCAACCCGAACTACATCCCCACCTGCACCTTCAACGCCGCGCTCAGCTGCGGCACGGTGATGCAGTCGCCGCAGGCCGCGGTGTTCGGCTTCCCCAACTCGCTGCTGGGCATCGGCGGGTTCGGCGTGGTCACCGCGATCGGTTTCGGGCTGCTGGCCGGGGCGACCTACCGCCGCTGGTTCTGGCTGGGCCTGCAAGCCGGGGCGACGCTGGGCCTGGTGTTCGTGCACTGGCTGGTGGTGCAGAGCCTGTACGACATCCGGGTGCTCTGCCCCTACTGCATGGTCGTCTGGGCGGTGACCATCCCCGTCTTCGTCTACACCACGCTGCACAACCTGGAGCGCGGCCACTTCGGCGGGCGCGCCGGCGGCCGGGCCGTGGTGGGCTACCACGGCATCCTGACCGCCACCTGGCTCGCGGTGATCGCCGCGCTGGTCTTCACCGCCTTCGGCGCCAGCCTGTTCGCCTGAGCAGGCCCCGCACAGCGAAACGCCCGGACCGGCCTGAGCCGATCCGGGCGTTGTCCGTTGCGCTACCTCACGGGATGAAGTAGGCCCGCTCCCAGTACCAGCCGCCGCGGGAGTCCCAGGCCTCCGCGCCGCGGTCGGTGCCGCCGCCGGGCTGGCCGCGGAAGTTGAACAGCTTGATGCTGCCGCCGCCGTAGTTGTAGAAGCCGCCGAGGTCCGAGCGGCCGTCCCCGTTGAAGTCACCGGCCACCCACACGCTGGAGGGCAGGTGCCAGTCGCCCGGCCTGGTCTCCCAGGTCATCGCGAACCGCCCGATGCCGTTCGGGGTGCTCTTGGCCACGTACAGCGCGAGCCGGTCGTCGGCGTAGCCGTACAGGCCCGCGACGTCGGTGCGCCCGTCGCCGTCAAAGTCGCCTGCCAGCAAACGGGAACGGGCCGGGTCCCACTGGTTGGGGCCGGTCCGCCACTGCTGCGCGGGGGCGGTGTGCCCGTCGACGGTGCCGTTGGCGGTGAACAGCGAGACGTCGTAGCCGCCGTAGTTGTACAGCGCGGCCAGGTCGTCGCGGCCGTCGCCGTTGAAGTCACCGGCGATGAAGGTGCTGCTGGTGCGCTCCCAGTTGCCGTCACCGGAGTTCCAGGTCTGCACCGGCGCGTCCAACCCGGTCGGGTTGCCCCGGAACAGCCAGAACGCGGTGCGGCCGTTGTCGTAGCCGTAGGCGGCGGTGACGTCGGTGCGGCCGTCGCCGTTGAAGTCACCGGCCACGAACTGCGCCCGGTTCCAGTCCCACTGGCCAGCGGAGTCCCACAGCGAGGTGCTGTCCTTGAGCCCGGTCGGCGAGCCCCAGCGGACCCAGAACTTGATGTTGCCGCCGCCGTAGTTGTAGAAGGCGCCCCAGTCGGCGAAGCCGTCGCCGTTGAAGTCGCCGTTGAGGTACTTGGCGCTGGAGACGGTCCAGTTGTTCGGACCGGTGCGGTGCTTGGAGACCGGCTCGGTGGGGCCGGCGACCGTGCCGTCGAAGCTGAACGTGCCCGCGTCGCCGTTGCTGTAGTCGTAGATCGCGGAGATGTCGTCGCGGCCGTCGCCGTTGAAGTCGCTGATGGTGTGCGTCTTCACGGTGGCCGAGGCGACCGCGGAGACCGGGCCGTCACCGGCGGCGGTCACCGGGACCACCCGGTAGTGCCAGGTCTGCTTGGCCGGCAGCGCGGTGTGCGCGAACCTGCCGTCGCTGACCGTGCCCAGCAGGTTCGCCGGGACCAGCGGCACGTCCGCGGTCTGCGCGCCGTAGACGCGGTAGGCGGTGGCGTTCAGCGCGGGCGGGTTCAGCCAGCTGAGCTGGTTGCCGTGCTGCGCCAGCGGGGTCGCGGTCAGGCCGATGAGCTGGGCTTCCAGCCAGCCGTCCAGGTTGTCCACCCTGGACTCGGTGACGGTGCGCCTGGTCTCGGTCTCACCCATGCAGCCGCCCTGCCAGGAGGCCGCGTGCAGGCCGATGACCTCGGCGCGGCTGCCGGTCTCGCGGAAGGCGGGGCCGCCGGAGTCGCCGCGGCAGACCGAGACCGAGCCCTCGCCGAGCACGCTGAGCGTGGTCGCGGCGGCCGACTCGACCTTGGCCGGGCCGGTGTGCAGCCGGTCCGGGGTCCACTCGGTGGCGGTGCGGCCGTAGCCGGCCAGGCGCACGGTGTCCCCGGCGGCGGGCGCGGTCTTGGCCACGGTGGCCGGCACCACGCCGGTGACCGCGGTGGCCAGCCGGACCAGGCTCAGGTTGCGGTCGGCGCGGTGCACCAGGTTGACCGCGTCCACCACCTGGCCGGTGCTGCCGGAGAGCACGGCGCGGCCGACGGTGACCTTGGTCGGCTGGGCCGGCTTGCCGCCCTGGGCGTTCTCCGGGAAGCAGGACTTCACGGTCAGCACCCAGTTCGGGTCGATCAGCACGCCGCTGCAGCTGCGGGTGCCAGGGCCGACGTCGATCTTGGCGACGAAGCCGTAGGAGCCCTCCGCCGCGGCGGTACCGCCGGCGAGGCCGTACGCGGGCAGGCTGGTCAGCAGCGCCGCGGCGGTGGTGAAGGCGAGCAGGCCGACGGCCTTGCCCGCACGGTGGCGAGTCACGGTGTGGTTCCCCCAGTCACGGGAAATCGTTCAAATCCCAGGAAGTGCGGCTCGATGGTCGGTCATCGGCAGGCGTCCGCGTAGCCCGTATGACAAGTGTCACAGGCTGTAACAATTGACCTGGTCAGCGCGAACCGCGCTCCCGTCGCCGAGCCGCCCTGACCTGGGTCGCGTGGCCCTCCGGGTAGCCGTGCTTGGCCGCCCGGTAGTCCGCGCTCTCCGGTGCGAAGGAGGCCGAGTAGTACAGGCTCACCAGCAGCCCCATGCCCAGCGCGGGCAGCACGATGGCAGGCGGGAAGCCCAGCAGCGGGTCGAAGACCAGGAACAGCAGGAAGACCAGCGGCGCGGCTTGGGCCAGGGTGCGGGCCACGTGCCGCAGCAGCCAGGTCGGCGCGGTCACGTCGTGCAGCACCCACTCGCGGTACCGCTGCGGCAGGCGAGCGCCGTAGGCGTAGGCCAGCCAGCGGGCCGGGTTCGGCCGCTCCATGCATCCAGAGTAGGTCGTTCGGCTGATCGACAAACCTCTCTGGAGATCGCGCTACCGTGGCGGGGTGCGCGTCATGATCACCGCGGCTCCGATGCTGGGCCACCTGCTGCCGCTGGTTCCCCTCGCCCGCGCCATCCGCGAGGCCGGTCACCAGGTCCTGCTGGCCACCGCAGGCGAGGCGCTGGCCGTGGCCGACCAGTCCGACCTGCCGGTGCGCGACCTCGCGCCGGGCTTCCGGTTCGAGCCGATCGTGCGCCGGACCCTGCTGTGGCACCCGCTGATCGCCAAGGCGGAGATCGCGGGCAAGTCCGGCACCAGGGGCGCGGCCCTGCTGTTCGGGCACGTGAACGAGGAGCTCGCGGACGGCGCGGTCGAGCTGGCCCGCTCCTGGCGGCCGGACCTGATCCTGCACGAGCCGCTGGCCATCGCGGGCGCGCTGGCCGCCGCGGTGACCGGGGTGCCCGCGGTGCTGGTGGAGAACTCGCTCTTCGACGGCCTGGAACTGCTCGCCGCGACCAAGGAGAAGCTGACCAAGCCGTTGCGCCGCAACGGGATCGACGATCTGCCGGAGCCCGCCGCGCGGATCGTCACCGCGCCGCCCAGCCTGGTCGGCGAGCAGCCCGGCTGGCCGATGCGCTACGAGCCCTACAGCGGCGAAGGCGAGCTGCCCGCCTGGCTGGCCGCGGAGTCCGAGCGGCCGCGGATCGCGGTCAGCCGCAGCACCGTCGGCGGCCCGGGCGGCAACCGCCTGATGAGCGCGGTGGTGGACGCCGCCGAGGGCCTGGACGCCGAGATCGTGCTGCTGCGCCCGGACCGCCGGGTGCTGCGCCGGGAGTCCTTGCCCGCCAACGTGCGCACCCTGGACTGGGCCCCGCTGACCAGCGTGCTGGCGCACTGCGCCGCGCTGGTGCACCACGGCGGCGCGGGTTCGGTGTCCGCGGCGCTGGCCGCCGGCATCCCGCAGCTGGTGGTCCCCGGCGCGGGCGACCGCGACCACAACGCCCGCCTGGTCGCCAAGCGCGGCGCGGGCACCGCGGTGGCGGCCAAGGACATCAGCACCGCGGAGCTGCGCAGGCTGCTCACCGACCCGGCGCTGACCGAGGCTTCTTTGGCCGTGCGCAAGGAAATGGCAGGCATGCCCGCCCCGGCCACGCTGGTGACGAAGCTGGCCGGGCTGGTCAAGTAGGCCAGGGTTCCCCGCGCGGACCCGGGCCTACCACCTCACCGGTGCGCGCTCACGCGGTGCTCCGCTGCTGGTTCGGCGCGCCCCACTCGGCCCACTTGTTCCAGTTCCAGTTCCAGTCCAGCACCAGGGCCTTGGTGGTGATCCCGGCCGCGCGGAAGGCTGGGCAGAGCCCGGCCGGGTAAGGGGAAGCACTCGGAGGTTGATAATCGGTCAGGACGGCGAAGGGATGCGGGTGCGCGAGAACAGTCAGACGGTGCACGACCTGCGCCGCGGCAACCGGGCGATGGTGCTGCGCGCGGTGTACTTCGAGGGCCCGCTCAGCCGCCGTGAGCTGGCCGCGCGCACCGGTCTGAGCCAGGCCTCGGTGAGCAACGTGGTGGGCCAGCTGGTGGACGAGCAGGTGCTGGTCGAGGCGGGCACGGTGGACTCCGACGGCGGCCGGCCGCGCGGTCTGCTGCGGGTGAACCCGGGGCACGCCACGGTGATCGGCGTGGAGGTGGCCGAGACCTGGGTGCGGGTCAAGGCCTTCGACCTGACCCTGGCCGTGCTGGCCGAGGAGACGCTGCCCGTCGAGCCGGACAACCAGGACCGGGACCTGGTGATCGGGCACATCCTGACCGGCCTGGAGAAGGTGCTGGCCGCGGACACGGTGTGCACCGACCGGGTGCTCGGCGTCGGGGTCGGCGTGCCGGGCGTGGTGCAGCAGGACAGCGAGCTGCTGGTGCACGGGCACACCGCGGCCTGGCGCAAGGTCCCGCTGGAAGCGTTGCTGCGCAAGGGAACCGACCTGCCCCTGCACATCGACAACGGCGCGAACACCATGGGCCAGGCGGAGATGTGGTTCGGCGCGGGCCGGGGCGCGAAGCACGCGGTGATCGCGCTGATCGGCTCCGGCGTCGGCGCGGGCGTGATCGCCGAGGGCAACCCCTTCCGCGGCGCCCGGCGCAGCGCGGGGGAGTGGGGCCACACCACCCTCGCCCTGGACGGCCCACCGTGTCGCTGCGGTTCCCGGGGCTGCCTGGAGTCCTTCACCGGCGCGGCGGCCGTGGTCGCCCGCCACCGCGCCGCCATGAACATCAGCACCCCGCTGACCGACGAGGCCACCGCCTTCCGCGCCGCCCTGGCCGACCCCGCGCCCCAGGCCCAGGCCCTGATCGAGGAGAGCGCGCGGTACCTGGGCGCGGGCATCGCCAACCTGGTCAACCTGTTCAACCCGGAACGCATCCTGCTCGGCGGCTGGGCCGGCCTGCTGCTCGCCGAGCACACCCTCCCACTGATCAGGGACACCGCCCGCGCCTACGCCCTGCGCCACCCGTTCGAAGGCACCCAGATCGCCCTGTGCGAACTCGGCCCGGACGCCATCGCCCTGGGCGCGGCGACCCTGTTGGTCAACCGCTTCCTGCGCACCGGTGGCGTGCACAAGCTGAGCCCTCCGCACCGGTAGACCTGGCACCACCCCGGCCAGGGACGCAGACCCATGGCCGGGAAACCCTTGCCCCGGCAGGCTTCCCGCCATGATGCAGGAGACTTCGGTGCGCCCGGCGCTGTCCAGGGCGGCGCTGGCGATCCCCGCCGTGACCGCCCTGGCGCTGATCGCCTTCAGCGGCGGCTACGGCTACCACCGCGATGAGCTGTACTTCATCGTCGCGGGCCAGCACCCGGCCTGGGGCTACCCCGACCAGCCCAGCTTCACCCCGATGATCGCGGCCCTGATGGACTTCCTGGTCCCGGACTCCATGATGGCCCTGCGCTTCCCCGCCGCACTGGCCGCAGGACTGACCGTCCTGTTCGTCACCCTCACCGCCAGGGAGCTGGGCGGCACCCACCGCGCCCAAACCCTGGCCGCCCTGGCCACGGCGCTGTCCGGCATGGTCCTGATCCCCGGCCACATGCTGCACACCACCACCTTCGACATCACCTTCACCGCCGCGGTGATCTGGCTGCTGGTCAAGGTGATCCGCGGCGGCAACCCCAAACTCCTGCTGGCCGCGGGCGCGATCCTGGGCGTGGCCCTGCACAACAAGTACCTCATCGGCGCGGTGGTCGCCTCCCTCCTGCTGGCCCTGCTCCTCGCCGGCCCCCGTTCCCTGTTCCGCACCCCCTGGCTCTGGGCCGGGGCAGCCCTGGCGGTCCTGATCTGGCTGCCCAACCTGCTGTGGCAGTACGAAAACGGCTGGCCCCAACTGGAAATGGCCAAGATCCTCAGCGAAGGCAACACCGACCGAGGCGGCCCGGCCCTCTTCCTCGCCATGCAGGCCCTGGCCATCGGCCCCCTGCTCACCCCACTCTGGCTGGCCGGCCTGGTCCGCCTGCTCCGCACCCAGCAGTTCCGCTTCCTGGGCGCGGCCTTCCTCATCCTCACGGTTGCCCTGATCGCCGGCGGCGGCTCCCCCCTGTACCTGTTCGGCGGCTACCCGGCTCTGCTCGCGGCAGGCGCGCTGGCCGTGGACGGCTGGCTGTCCCGAGCCAAGGGCAACGCGAGAACCGCCGTGGCCACCACCGCCGGCGTCCTCTCCGCGGTGTTCATCCTCCCCCTGGCGCTGCCCCTGGTCCCGGAAAGCCAGCTCGACCGCATCCCGGTGATCCAGATGAACGGCCTGTCCGCCGAACAGTTCGGCTGGCCGGAACTCACCGACACCGTGACCAAGGTCTACGACACCCTCCCCCCAGCCCAACGCGGCACCACCGTCATCATCGCCGAAAACTTCGGCGAGGCAGCCGCCCTGCACCGCTACGGCCGCACCAGGGGCCTCCCCACCGTCCACAGTGGATACCGGGGCTACGCGGCCTGGGAACGCCCCCCGGCGACAGCACGGAACGCCATCCTGATCCAGCCCGCCAAGAGCCCAGAACCCCCTGCCTGGGCGAAGAAAGCCTGCACCAACCTCCGCTACGAAGCCGAGATCCGCAACAACCTGGGCATCAAGAACCGCGAACAGGGCGGCAAGATCTGGCTCTGCGAGAACGTCACGCGATCTTGGGACGACCTCTGGCCGGAGATCAGCCACATGAGCTAGCGACGGGCTGGCTTTTCAAAACCTGTCCGAAGTCTTGAGGTTCCCCATGCCCGTCAACCTGGAGACATCGCACCACATCCCAGCGAGCAGACGCTCACAGGCGCCGCCGCCAAGGCCACGCCACGTGACGGCGGCTGCTCGCTGGGATGTGGTTCGATTTCGGAAGGTTGACGGGCATGGGGAACCTCAAGACCCGCTTGCGTCTCTGCCTTTGACCTTGACTTTCCCCCCATGCTTTGATTCCTGCCCGTCCGGCGAGGACGCTCTTGATCTTCGCTCTTGGTTTTAACCCCGAAGATCAAAAGAATGTCCTCGCCGGA
>NZ_JAMHIV010000019.1 GCF_023897065.1 Crossiella sp. SN42 | reverse complement strand
GTGTGGTTGGGGGTGCGGGTGGGGTTGGGTGGTTGTGGGTTTGGGGTGTTGGAGACCGCCGGGTTGCTGACTGAGGTTGGGCGGGGTGGGGTGGTGTCGCCGGGGTTGGCGCACTTGGCGTTGGGGGTGCTGCCGGTGGCTCGGCTGGGGACTGGGGCGCAGCAGGATCAGCTGTTGGCGGGTGGGGGTTTGACGGCGGCGGTGGGGCGGACGGATGTGGTGTGGGGGGCGGATGGGCTGACCGGGGTGGCGGTGGGGGTGCCGTTCGCGGAGTGGGCTCGGTGGGTGCTTGTTGTTGTCTCCCTTGCGGGTGGCGGGCGTGGGGTGGCGGTGCTGGATCCTCGGGGGGCGGGGGTTGAGCTGGTGGCGACGCCGTCTTCGTCGGGGGCGCCGGAGTGCACGGTTCGGTTGGCTGGGGCGGAACCTGTTGGGCTGCTGGGGGATGACGGCAGTGGGCGGGTGGCGGAGGAGTTGCGGCAGTGCGCGGTGGTGGGGGCGTGTGCGTTCGGGGAGGGGTTGCTGGCGGGAGCGTTGGGGCTGACGGTGGCGCATGTGGGGCAGCGGCGGCAGTTCGGGCGGGTGCTGGCGGAGTTCCAGGCAGTGGCGATGCAGGTCGCGGATGTGCGGATCACGGCGCGGACGGTGGAGTTGGTGACCAGGGCGGCCTGCTGGAAGTTGGGGGAGGGGTTGGCGGCTCGGGAGGATGTCGCGGTTGCCGGGTACTGGGTGGGGGAGGGGTTGCCCGGGGCGTTGGAGACCTGTCATCACCTGCATGGCGGGCTGGGGCTGGATGTCAGTTATCCGTTGCACCGGTTTTCGGCGCTGGGGCGGGATCTGGTGCGGTTCCTGGGGGCGTTGCGTGCGTATTGAGCTGAGTGCGGCGCAGCGGGCGCTGCGGGATGAGCTGCGGGAGTACTTCGCGGGGCTGGTCACGGCCGCGGAGCGGGAGGTGTTGCGGACCGAGCGGCACGGGCCGGTGTACCGGGACATCGTGCGGCGGCTCGGGCGGGACGGCTGGCTGGGGGTGGGCTGGCCGGTCGAGTACGGGGGGCGTGGGTTTGGGCAGGTGGAGCAGCAGATCTTCGTCAACGAGGCGGCGCGGGCGGATGTGCCGTTGCCGGGGGTGACGTTGCAGACGGTCGGGCCGACGTTGCAGGCGCTGGGGACACCGGAGCAGAAGGAGTTCTTCCTGCCGCGGATCTTGGCCGGGGAGCTGCACTTCGCCATCGGGTACACCGAGCCGGAGGCCGGGACCGATCTCGCCGCGTTGCGGACCAGCGCGGTGCGGGACGGCGATGAGTACGTGGTCAACGGGCAGAAGGTGTTCACCACCGGGGCGCACGACGCCGACTACATCTGGCTGGCCTGTCGCACCGATCCGGCCGCGCCGCGGCACAAGGGGATCTCGATCCTCATCGTGGACGCCAGGGATCCCGGGTTCAGCTGGACGCCGATCATCACCTGCGACGGGGCGCACCACGTCAACGCCACCTACTACGCCGACGTGCGGGTGCCGGTGGGCATGCGGGTCGGGGCGGAGCACGCCGGGTGGCGGCTGATCACCATGCAGCTCAACCACGAGCGGGTCATGCTCGGTCCGGCCGGGCGGGTGGCCGCGCTGCTGGACCGGTTCGACGAATGGGCCACGGCGCACGGACTGGCCGGGAACGCGGATATACAGCGCGACTTGATATCCGCGCGGGCGGGTATGCGGGTCAACGAGCTGCTGAACTGGCAGGTCGCCTCGGCCGAGGGGGCGGTGGACGTGGCGGATGCCTCGATCACCAAGGTGTTCTCCTCCGAACTGGTGCTCAGGGTCGGGCGGACCGTGCTCGACCTGGTCGGGCGGTACGGGGACCCGGCCGAACCGGACACCGCGGAACTGCTGCGCTGGCTGGACCTGCAGGCGAAACGGAACCTGGTGCTGACCTTCGGCGGCGGGGTCAACGAGATCCAGCGGGAGCTGATCGTCACCGCCGGACTCGGGCTGCCGAGGCCGCCACGGTGAGAGGAGCAGGATGACGTCCACTGTGGACAGCGAGGAAGCAGTGCGGGCGGCGGCCGAGCGGATCGCCGCCACCGGGGTGAGCGGGCTGCGCTTCGGCCGGGACCCGGTGAACGAGCCGATGATCCGGAGCTGGACCGAGGCCCTCGGCGACACCGACCCGCGCTACCCCGAACTGGCGCCACCGGCGATGGCGCAGGTGTGGACCATGATGGGGCTGCACGGGGAACGGGATCCCGCCGATCCGTTCGGGCAGATCCTGGAGGTGCTGGACGAGGCGGGCTACCCGTCGATCGTGGCCACCAACTGCGAGCAGACCTACCACCGCTACCTGAGACCGGGCGAGACCCTGGCCGTCACCACCCGGCTGGACCAGGTCACCGGGCCGAAGCGGACCGCGCTCGGCGAAGGCTGGTTCGTCACCGTGCACAACACCTGGTACTCCGGCGCCGAAGCGGTCGCCGAGATGCTGTTCCGGGTCTACAAGTACCGGCCCGCACCGCCCCCGCCGCCGGCTGGGATACCGCCGCTGGTCAGCAAGGACACCGAGTTCTTCTGGGCAGGCGCCGCCCTCGGTGAGCTGCGCATCCAGCGGTGCGGGGCCTGCGGCGAGCTGCGGCACCCGCCGGGGCCGATGTGCCCGCGCTGCCAGGAGCTCCGGCCGGAGCACGTGGTGGTGAGCGGGCTCGGCACGGTGTACAGCTTCGTCGTGCACCACCATCCCGCGGTCCCCGGGCACACCGGGCCGTTCGTGATCGCGCTGGTGGAGTTGGCCGAGGGGCCGCGGATGGTCGGCGAACTGCTGGACGTCGAGCCCTCGGAGGTCCACATCGGACAGTCGGTGCGGGTGGAGTTCCAGCGGCGGGGCGAGTTCGCGATCCCGGCCTGGCGGGCGGTGGAGGTATGATCACCACCGGTGTGGAGCTGCCCGAGCTGGTCATCGAGGTCACGCCGACGTTCATCATCAGCACCGCCATCGCCACCCGCGACTACCAGGACGTGCACCACGACCGGGACGCGGCGATCCGGCGCGGCTCCCCGGACATCTTCCTCAACATCCTCACCACCACCGGGCTGGTGCAGCGGTTCGTCACCGACTGGGGCGGGCCGGGGGTGTGGGTGCGCGGGGTGAACATCCGGCTGGGCGTGCCCTGTTACGCCTACGACACGCTCACCTTCCGCGGCCGGGTGCGGGAGACCTTCGGCGACAACGGGTTCGTGGTGTCGGTGGTCGGCAGCTGCCGGCTCGGTGACCACGTCACCGGAACGGTCCGCATCGAGCTGGGAGGCACGCCATGAGCCCGCTGTCCGGGGCCGCGGCCATCGCCGGGATCGGGGCCACCGAGTTCTCCAAGGACTCCGGCCGCAGCGAGCTGCGCCTGGCCGTGGAGTCGATCCAGGCCGCACTCGCCGACGCCGGACTGGAAGTGTCCGATGTGGACGGTCTGGTGACCTTCACCATGGACGGCAACGCCGAGATCGCGGTGGCCAGGGAGCTCGGCCTGCCCGAGCTGAGGTTCTTCAGCCGGATCAACTACGGCGGCGGCGCGGCCTGCGCCACCGTGCAGCAGGCCGCGATGGCGGTGGCCACCGGGATCGCCGAGGTCGTGGTGGTGTACCGGGCCTTCAACGAGCGCTCCGGCACCCGGTTCGGGCTGGCACACGCCGCGGCCGCGCAGCAGCCCAACACCAACGGCGTGGACAACAGCTGGCACTACCCGATGGGCCTGGCCACCCCGGCCGCGATGGTCGCCATGTTCGCCCGCCGCTACCTGCACGAGTACGGCGCGAGCACCGAGGACTTCGGCCGGGTCGCGGTCGCCATGCGCAGGCACGCCGCGACCAACCCGAACGCCTGGTTCCACCGGCGGCCGATCACCCTGGCCGACCACCAGGACTCCCGGTGGATCGCCGAACCGTTGCGGCTGCTGGACTGCTGCCAGGAAAGCGACGGCGGCGTGGCACTGGTGGTCACCAGCGCGGAACGGGCGCGGGACCTGCGGCAGCGGCCCGCGGTGATCAGCGCCGCGGCCCAGGGCAGCGGGCCGGACCAGTTCGTGATGACCAGCTACTACCGCGACGGCCTGGCCGGGCTGCCGGAGATGCGGGTGGTCGGCGAACAGCTGTGGCGGCAGGCCGGGATCGGCCCGGCCGAGGTCCAGGTCGCGGTGCTCTACGACCACTTCACCCCGTTCGTGCTCGTCCAGCTGGAGGAGCTCGGGTTCTGCGGACCCGGTGAGGCGCGGCACTTCCTGGCCGACGGCGGCATCGAGATCGACGGGCGGCTGCCGGTCAACCCGCACGGCGGACAGCTCGGCGAGGCCTACCTGCACGGCATGAACGGGATCACCGAGGCGGTCCGGCAACTCCGGGGCACCGCGGCCAACCAGGTGTCCACAGTGGACAACGTGCTGGTCACCGCGGGCACCGGGGTGCCGACCAGCGCGCTGGTGCTCACCGGCTGAACTCCGCGGCGTGCGCGCGGGCCCACTCGGCCAGCGACCGCGCCGGGTGGCCGGTGATCCGCTCGACCACGTCGGTCGGCTGCTCCGGGTCGCTCACCTGGCGCGCCATGTGGTCCAGGATGCCGTCGGCGTGCTCGGGTGACCAGGTGGCGAGCAGCCGTTCGCGGAACTCCGCGCGCGGGATCTCCTGGTAGCGCCAGGTTTCACCGAAGGTCTCGCCGAGGATGCGGACGCGGTCGGCGTGGGTCAGCGCGACCGGCCCGGTGACGTAGTGGGCGCGGCCGGTGTGCCCGCCGTCCAGCAGCACCCTGGCCGCGACCTCGGCCACGTCGCGCTCGTCGACCAGGGTGCGGGCGGCCAGCGCGTACGGGCCGTGCACCACGCCGGTGGCGCGCAGCTCCTCCGCCCAGGCCAGGGTGATCGAGGCCGGCATGCTCATCCGCAGCGCGGTCCAGTCCGGAGTGGCCGCGCGCAGCAGCAGTTCCAGGGTGCCGTGGAAGGAGGTCGGCGGCTCGTCGTCGCGGACCGCGTGTGTGGACAGCAGCACGATCCGGCGGCCCGGTCCGGCCAGCGCGGAGACGACCTCCGGGGCGGTGTCCGCGTACGGGAACACCGCGTGCACCCGGTCGTAGGGCCAGTCCAGGAACACCGCGGTCCGGTCGGCGGCCGCCGCGCGCAGCCGGTCGGGGCTGGTCAGCTCCACCCGGCGCACTGGCGCGCCCGCCTGGATGAGCAGCCGCTCGACCAGGCCGGCGATTCCGTCCGCGTTTCCCACCACCAAGAAGCTCATGGCCCGGACGGTAGGAGTTCCAGCTTGGTGGAGGTCAAGCGGCCAGCGCGGTCAGTGAACCGGTGAGCACCGGGGCCTCCGCGCGGTCGGGTGCGGTGGTCACGAACACCCAGTCCGCCGCCGACCGCCAGAGCCGGGTGCGCACCGGCTCGCCGGGGTAGAGCACACCGGTGAACCGGGCGCTGAAGCTGACCAGGCGGTCGGGATCGCCGTCCAGCGCACCGTCCACAACGGACTTGGCGACCATTCCGTAGGTGCACAGGCCGTGCAGGATCGGGCTCGAGAACCCGGCCTCGGCGGCGAAGGCCGGATCGACGTGCAGCGGGTTGCGGTCGCCGCAGAGCCGGTACAGCAGGGCCTGCTGGGGCAGGGTCGGGGTGTCCAGCACCGCGTCCGGATCGCCGACGGGGGCGGTGAAGCGGCTGGAGGGGCCGCGGTCGCCGCCGAAGCCGCCCGCGCCACGGGCGAAGATGCTGGAGCGGGTGGTGAACAACGGGTCGTCGTCGATGTCCACTGTGGACTCCTGCACGATCACCGCGGACTCGCCCTTGTCGTAGACCGCGGCGATCCTGGTCACCAGCCGGGCGGTGCCCGCCACCGGGATGGGGCGGCGCAGGCTGATCGACTGCTCACCATGCAGCACCTGGCCCAGATTCAGGTCGACGCCGGGATAGGACACCGTGGGCGGGGCGGTCAGCCGCAGCGTGGGCGCGACCACGCCGAAGGTGGGCAGCACCCGCAGACCGGCCTCGTAGGCGTAGCGGAGCTCGGTCGCGCCGAGGGCCAGGTGGTACAGCAGCACGTCGGACTCGGTCCAGGAGAACTCCGCCGGTGGCAGCTCGGCGCCGATCGCGCGGTCGGGGTCGATGGGCATGGCGCTCCCGTCACTGGTAGCTGATCCGGACCGAGTCGGCGGCGGGCAGGGCCTGGCAGGCCAGGATGATCCCCTCGGCCAGGTCCTCCTCGTCCAGGACCTCGTTGTGCGCCAGCGTCACCTTGCCGTCCACCAGTCGGCAGGCGCAGGCGCTGCACGCGCCCTCGCGGCAGGAGTAGGGGGCAGCGAGGCCGTGGTCGAGCAGCACGTCCAGCAGCTTGCGCTGTCGCGGCCAGGGCAGGGTGTGCTGCTCGCCGTCCAGGTCGACCTCGACCACGGCGGCGTCCACATCCGCCTCGGGCGTCGCGGCGAACGGGTTGTCGGACAGAGACAGGAAGACCTCGCGGTGGATCCGGTCCTCAGGAATATCCACAGTGGACAAAGCTTCGACGACGGCGGTCATGAACGGGCCTGGTCCGCACAGGAACACCCGCCTGGCGGACAGCGGAGCGGCGAAGGCGCGCAGTGCGGGCACGGTGGGCAGGCCCTGCACGGACTCCAGCCAGTGCACCACCTGGAGCCGGTCCGGGTGGGCGGCGCACAGCGCGCGCAGCTCGGCGGCGAATATCACCGAGTGCTCGTCCCGGTTGGCATAGAACAAGGTCAGGCGGCCGGAACCGTTGGCCAGCACCGCCTTGACGATGGCGATGACCGGGGTGATCCCGCTGCCCCCGGCGAACAGCAGCAGGTCATCGTCGAGCGAGTCCGGGGTGAACACGCCGGCCGGCGGGAGCACGTCCAGCTCCATGCCGGCGGACACCCGGTCGCAGAGCCAGTTCGACCCGTAGCCGTCGGCCACCCGCTTCACCGTGACCGTCAACGGCTCGCCGGGACCGTTGCACAGCGAGTAGCTGCGCGCGATCTCCCCGCGCTCACCGGGAATCCGCAGCGTCAGGAACTGTCCCGGCCGGTGGCGGAAGCGGTCGGCGAGCTCCGAGGGCACCTCGAACACCAGGGACCGGGCGTCCGCGGTCTCCTCGACCACCGCGGCCACCCGCAGCCGGTGGAAGCGGTCAGCCATCGCCCACCGCCAGCCTGCCCTCGGCCACCGCCGCCTCGATCCCGGCCCGCAACCGCGGACAGCCGACGACCTGGGCGCTCGGCCGGTCGCGGCCGGTCAGCTCCGGGCAGGCCGTGGTGGCGGTGGTCCACTGCACGCTGGTGTGCTCGGGGCTGTTCTTCTTCACCAGCACCACGGTGGCGCAGCCGGGACAGGTGAACGGGCGCAGCCCGCCGGTGAGGTAGTCCGCGCGGTCACCGCCCATCGCCGTCCCGCCGGGCCAGGTTCTCCTCCACCTCACGCTGCCAGGCGGCCACCGCGCGGCTGGTGTCGACCTCGAACTCGAAGCGCCGCACCATGTCCTCGGTGACCTCCTCGGCGTCCACGTAGAACTGGTCGTACCAGCGGCGCAGCTGGTACACCGGGCCATCCTCCTCACACAGCAGCGGGTTGTCGATGCGCGCCTTGTTCTTCCAGATCTCCACGTCCTGCAGGAAACCGACGCCGATGCCGCGGGCGAACTTCCCGGCGATCTTGTCCGCGTGCTCGTCGGTCAGGCCGGGCAGCTTCTTCACGATCGCACCCCACTGCAATACAAAGGAGTTGGCGCTGACCGGGTAGTGGCAGTTGATCAGCACCGTCTCGATCACGGTGCCCTTGTAGTCGTTGGCCAGGTGGTTGATCATGTAGGACGGGCCGTAGTAGGAGGCCTCGGACTTGACCTCGACGTCGCCGGTGTAGTTGGACACCGCGGCCACGTCCGGGCGGCCGCGGGTGGTCAGGTACTGGCTGGCGATGTGGCCCTCGAAGACGTTCTTGAAGTAGGTGGGGAAGGCGAAGTGCACGTAGAAGAAGTGCGCCATGTCCACCACGTTGTCCATGATCTCCCGGCAGTTCGAGCCGTCGATGCGCACCGAGTCCCAGGTCCAGTTGCTCCACTCGCCGCTGAAGGCGCCCTCGATCCGCGGGATCACCACGTGCTCCGGCGGCGGCTTGCCCTGCGGGTCGTGCCAGACGAAAAGCTGCTTGTTCTCCTCAAGGGTCAGCCAGGACCTCGTTCGCGCGCGCAGCGGAACCCTTTTGGCGTAAGGGATCTCCACGCAGCGGCCGGTGCCGGACCAGCGCCAGTCGTGGAACGGGCAGGCGATGTTCGCGCCCTTCACCGTGCCCTGGCTGAGATCCCCGCCCATGTGCCGGCAGTAGGCGTCCAGCACGTGCAGCCGGTCGTCATCGCCCTGGAAGACCACCAGCTTGGTGCCGAAGGCTGCCACCGCATGGGGTTTGCCGTCGCGGAAGGTCGCGGCCAGGCCGAGGCAGTGCCAGCCGCGGGCGAACCGGGTCGGCGGCGCGCCGGACTCGATCAACCGCACCTCGTCGGATGCAGCGGTCATCAGCTTCCTCCTGCCTTGGTCCGTGCCGCGTCCAGCGCGGCCAGGTAGCCGAAGGTCATCGCCGGGCCGATGGTCGCGCCGGCCCCGGCGTAGGTGCGGCCCATCACCGCGGCGCTGGCGTTCCCGGCCGCGTACAGCCCGGGGATCGCCGAGCCGTCGGCGCGCAGCACCCTGGCGTGCTCGTCGGTGCGCAACCCGCCCTTGGTGCCCAGATCCCCTGGCACCACACGGATGGCGAAGAACGGTCCCTTGTCCACCGGCCCCAGGCACGGGTTGGGGCGTTGCCGGGGATCGCCGTAGTAGCGGTCGTAGGCCGACTCACCACGGCGGAAGTCCTCGTCCTTGCCGCTGCGGGCGAACCCGTTGAACCTGTCCACAGTGGACTTCAGGGCCTCGGCGGGCACCTCGATCTGGGCGGCGAGGGCTTCGACGCTGTCCGCCTTGCGCACCACCCCGAGCTTGAGCCAGCGGCCCGGGAACGGTTGCCGCGGCGGGAGCCCGGCGAAGAGGTAGCGGTTGCGGTAGCGCTGGTCGCAGATCAGCCAGGTGGGCAGGTTGTCCGCATACATGGCGTGCACCGCGTCCACGTACGGCGCGGCCTCATTGACGAAGCGCCGCCCGGACCCGTTGACCAGCAGGCAGCCGGGCAGGGTGCGCTCGGCCAGGCAGAAGTACGGCCCGCCGCTCAACGGGATCGACGGCCCCCACCACGCCTCGTCCATCAGCTCCACCGCCGCGCCCAGCCCGAGCGCGACCTCGATGCCCTCGCCGGTGTTGCCCTCCGCGCCCACGGTCCACTCCGCGTGGCTGGGCTGCCGGTGGTGCGCCTTGCGCAGCTCGTCGTTGCGCTCGAAACCACCGCAGGCCAACAGCACCCCGCACCGGGCGGTGATGATCTGCTCCCCCTGCTCGCCGTCGACCTTGATCCCGGTGACCCGGTCCTCCTCGACGACCAGGGAGCGCAGCGGCGTGTTCAGCCACACCGGCACCCCCGCCTGGACCAGCCCGGAGCGCAGGCAAGCGGCCAGCGCCTGCCCCATGGCCAGCACGGGTTCCCGGCGCAGCAGCACATCGCGCAGCTTGCGCGCCCCGACCCTGGCCGCCCGCAGCAGCCCGCGCGGATGCCGCAGCACCAGGTTCAGCCAGCGGTAGTCCTCGGCGGTCACGGTCAGCCCGAACTGCGCGGACAGGTACGGCGGCGCCAGGTCCTCGACCTCACCGCCGAGGGAGTTCGCGCTGACCGGGCGCGGTTCCACCGTTCGGCCGCCGGGCATTCCGCCGGGCGCCTCGGGGTAGTAGTCGGAATAGCCGGGCACCCAGGTCAGGCGCAGCGGCGTGGTGGCCAGCACCAGGTCGAGCATGTCCGGGCCGTGCGCCAGCAGCGCCCGCCAGCGGGCCTCGGGCACGGTGTCGCCGAGCAGGTGCGCCAGGTAGGCCGCCGCCGAACCCTCGGGCTCGGCCACCCCGGCCGCGCGCAGCACGGAGTTGCCGGGCAACCAGATCGCGCCACCGGAGCGGGCGGTGGAACCGCCGTAGCGCGCGGACTTCTCCACCACCAGCGCGGTCAGCCCGTTCCTGGCCGCGGTCAGCGCGGCGGTCAGGCCCGCGGCCCCGCTGCCCACCACGACGAGGTCGACCTCCATGACCACCTCCCTCGAACATCAGACTGAAACAGGTTATAGTTTTTTCGGGGCAAGACGCTATGGTTGGCCTAGATTGCTGCGATCGAGCGAAGAGAACGTGTTGCACACGGGCTTCGGGAGGATCGGTGTCCACCACATGGGACGCGCACGCCGAGGTGGTCGTCCTCGGCTTCGGCGCGGCGGGCGCGTGTGCGGCCATCGAGGCCGCCGAGGGAGGCGCGGACGTGCTGGTGGTGGACCGGTTCAGTGGCGGCGGCACCACCGCGATCTCCGGCGGGGTGGTCTACGCCGGTGGTGGCACCAGGATCCAAGCCGCGGCCGGGGTGGGCGACTCGGTCGAGGCCATGCACGCCTACCTGCGCGAGGAGGTCGGCGACGCGGTGTCCCCGGAGACCCTGCGCCGCTTCTGCGCCACCAGCGCCGAGGCGCTGGACTGGCTGCGCCGCCAGGGCGTGCCGTTCGAGGGCAGCCTGTGCCCGTACAAGACCTCCTACCCGGACAACCGCTACTACCTGTACTTCTCCGGCAGCGAGAACTCCGGCGCCTTCCGCCGCTACGCCGTGCCCGCCCCGCGCGGCCACCGCGCCAAAGGATTGGGCACCTCGGGGGCGACGCTGTTCGCCGCACTGGCCGCCTCGGCGCGCAGGCACGGGGCGCGGGTGCTCACCCAGACCACGGCCGAACGGCTGATCGTCGAAGGCGGCCGGGTCACCGGGGTGGCCTGCCGGACCCTGGCCCGCGCGCCGCGCCGGATCCGGCTGGCACACCGGCTGTTGAGCCGGTACGCGGCCAAGCCCGGGGTGTACCTGCCCTGGCTGCGCGGGATCCTGCACCGGCAGGCGGAGTGGCTGGAACGACGGCACGGCAGGCAGCTCCGGATCGGGGCGGGCCGGGGCGTGGTGATCGCCGCCGGTGGGTTCGCCGCGAACCGGGCCATGCTCGCCGAGCACGCGCCGGACTACCGCGGCGGCTTGGTCCTGGGCACGCCGGGAGATGACGGCTCCGGCATCCGGCTCGGCGTGGCGGCCGGGGCGGCGACCGGACTGCTGGACCGGGTGTCCGCGTGGCGGTTCCTCAGCCCGCCCAGCGCGTTGCTGTCCGGGCTGCTGGTGGATCGCGCCGGTCGGAGGGTGATCGACGAGTCCCGCTACGGCGCGGCCGTCGGCGAGGCGCTGATCACCCGGCACCAGGGCCGCGGCTGGCTGCTGGTGGACGCCGGCATCCTGGCCGAGGCCCGCCGTCAGCTGCGGCGGCAAGCGCTGTGGTTCCAACGGATCCAGGGCTACGCCCAGCTCGCCGCGCGGGTCACCGGACCGACCCTGGAGTCCGTGGCCGCCCGCGCCGGCATCGACCCGGCCGGGCTGCGCGCCACCGTCACCGCTCACCACCACCGGGTGCGCCGCCACGCCGCCGACCCGACCGGACGGCCGCTGGAGCTGTCCAGGGAGCTCCGGCCGCCGTTCTCCTTGCTGGACATGTCGATCCGCAACCGGCTCAACCCGTGCC
Organism: Crossiella sp. SN42; assembly: GCF_023897065.1. Lineage (GTDB taxonomy): Bacteria > Actinomycetota > Actinomycetes > Mycobacteriales > Pseudonocardiaceae > Crossiella. The sequence continues at coordinate 191,759 of NZ_JAMHIV010000019.1, read as the reverse complement.
CGATGCTGCCACTGGGCGGACTGGTGGTGGACGAGCGGACCGGGGCGGTGCGCAGGCCGGACGGCTCGGCCATCGCCGGACTGTACGCCGCCGGACGGTCCGCGGTCGGCATCTGCTCGCGTTCCTACGTCAGCGGCCTTTCCCTGGCCGACTGCGTGTTCTCCGGCCGCCGCGCCGGAGCCCACCTCGCCGCCACCAGGAGGTCCGGTGCTCACCGCTGACCAGCGCGCCGACGCGGCCGAGCGGTTGCGCGTCGCCGAGCTCGACCGAAGACCGATCAGCCCGCTGGTCCGCAGCCACCGCGGCATCGACGTGGTGGACGCCTACGAGATCCAGCTGATCAACATCCGGCGGCGGCTGGCCGAGGGCAGGCGGGTGCTCGGCCACAAGGTCGGCCTGTCCTCGGCGGCCATGCAGCAGATGATGGGCGTCACCGAACCGGACTACGGGCACCTCCTGGATGACATGGCCCTGTCGGAGGACGAACCGGTGGCCGCGGACCGGTTCTGCCGGCCCAGGGTGGAGGTCGAGGTGGCCTTCATCCTCGGCGAGGACCTGCCGCCGGGCTGCACCGAGACCGAGGTGCTGGCCAGGACCGCCGCGCTGGCCCCGGCCATCGAGCTGATCGACAGCCGGATCACCGACTGGCGGATCAGCCTGCCGGACACCGTGGCCGACAACGCCTCCTCGGCCGCGTTCGTGCTCGGCGCGGCCCGCGTGCCACCGTCCCGTGTGGACATTCGCGGCATCTGGGCCACGTTGTCCCGCAACGGCGAGGTGCTGGCCAAGGGACGCAGCGACGCGGTGCTGGGCAACCCGGCGACCGCGGTGGCCTGGCTGGCCGGGAAGGTGGCCGGCTTCGGCGTCCGGCTGCGCGCCGGGGACGTGGTGCTGCCCGGCTCCTGCACCCGCGCCTACGACGCCCGCCCCGGCGACACCTTCCGGGCCGAGTTCGCCGGACTCGGCGCGGTGTCCCTGAGCTTCCAGGAGGGTTCGGCATGAGCAAGGCGGCCGCCGCCATCATCGGCTCCGGCAACATCGGCACCGACCTGCTGTACAAGCTGCTCCGCTCACCGGTGATCAGTCCACAGTGGATGGTCGGCATCGATCCGGACAGCCCGGGCCTGAAACGGGCCGCCGACCTGGGCCTGGCGACCACCACCGACGGCGTGGACTGGCTGCTGGCCCAGCCGGACCGGCCCCAGCTGGTGTTCGAGGCGACCTCGGCCGCGGTGCACCGGGCCAACGCGCCGCGCTACGCCGAGGCCGGGATCACCGCGATCGACCTGACCCCGGCCGCGCTCGGCCCGGCCATCGTGCCGCCGGTCAACCTGGGCCTGCACCGGGAGGCGACCAACGTCAACCTCACCACCTGCGGCGGCCAGGCCACCATTCCCATGGTGCACGCGGTGTCCAGGGTCGTCCCGGTGCGCTACGCCGAGATCGTGGCCAGCGTCGCCTCGGTCTCCGCCGGACCCGGCACCAGGGCCAACATCGACGAGTTCACCCGCACCACCGCCAGCGGCATCGAGCGGATCGGCGGCGCGGAACGCGGCAAGGCGATCATCGTGCTCAACCCGGCCGATCCGCCGATGGTCATGCGGGACACCGTGTTCTGCGCGATTCCCGAGGACGCCGACCGGGCCGCGATCACCGCCTCGGTGCTGGCGATGGCCGAGGAGATCGCCGGGTACGTGCCCGGCTACCGGCTGCTCAATGAACCCCAGTACGACGATCCGGGCCCGGCGACCGGCGGCATGGCGCGGGTGACGGTGTTCCTGGAGGTGGAGGGCGCGGGAGACTTCCTGCCGCCGTACGCCGGAAACCTGGACATCATGACCGCCGCCGCGACGCGGGTGGGGGAGAAGCTTGTGGAGGTGCGGGGATGATTTCCGAAGACTCGCTTGCGGGGTCGAGCATCGTCTCAGTCCGGGTGACCGACACCTCGCTGCGCGACGGGTCGCACCACAAGCGGCACCAGTTCACCGGCGAGGAGGTCCGCGCGATCGTGGCCGCCCTGGACGGGGCCGGGGTGCCGGTGATCGAGGTGACCCACGGCGACGGGCTCGGCGGCTCCTCCTTCGCCTACGGCTTCAGCCACACCCCCGAACAGGACCTCATCCGCATCGCCGCGGAAACCGCGACCAGCGCGCGGATCGCGTTCCTGATGTTGCCCGGGGTCGGCGTCACCGACGACATCCTCGCGGCCAGGGACAACGGCGCGCGCATATGCAGAATCGCGACACATTGCACCGAAGCGGATATCTCGGTTCAGCACTTCGGGCTGGCCCGCGACTGGGGCCTGGAGACCGTCGGATTCCTGATGATGGCGCACTCCCAGCCACCGGAGGCCCTGGCCAAGCAGGCGCGGATCATGGCCGACGCCGGGTGCCAGTGCGTCTACGTGGTCGACTCGGCGGGCGCGCTGGTGCTGGAACAGGTCAGCGACCGGGTGGCCGCGCTGGTCGCCGAGCTCGGCGAGGACGCGCAGGTCGGCTTCCACGGGCACGAGAACCTCGGACTCGCGGTGGCCAACTCGGTGGCCGCGGTCCGCGCGGGCGCACGGCAGATCGACGGTAGCGCGCGCAGGTTCGGCGCCGGGGCCGGGAACACGCCGACCGAGGCGTTCACCGCGGTCGCCGACAAGCTCGGCTTCCGCACCGGCATCGACTTCTTCGCCATCGCCGACGCCGCCGAGGACGTGGTCCGCCCGGCCATGCCCGAGGAGTGCCTGCTCTCCCGGCTGGCCCTGGTGATGGGCTACACCGGCGTCTACTCCAGCTTCCTCAAGCACGCCGACCAGGTGGCCAGCCGCTACCAGGTCTCCGGCGCGCAGATCCTCCTCCGCGCGGGCCGGCGCAGGCTGGTCGGCGGCCAGGAGGACCAGCTGATCGACATCGCCCTGGAGCTCCAGCGAGAGAACGGGATCACGCCATGACCGAGCAGGTGACCGCCGCCGTCCGCGAGCTGCTGCCCGCGCTGCGGGACCGGGCGCAGGAGGCCGAGGACCTGCGCCGGATCCCCGCCGAGTCCATCAAGGCCTTGCAGGAGAACGGGTTCTTCAAGCTGCTGCAACCCACCCGCTACGGCGGGGCGGCGGCCAACCCGCTGGAGTTCTACCAGGCGGTCGCGCTGATCGCCTCCGCCTGCGGCTCCACCGGCTGGGTGGCCTCGGTGCTCGGCGTGCACCCCTGGCACATCGGCCTGTTCGACGACCGGGCGCAGCAGGAGGTGTGGGGCGAGAACCAGGACACCCTGGCCTCCTCCTCCTACGCCCCGGCCGGGCGGGCCACACCGGTGGACGGCGGGTTCCGGTTCAGCGGCCGGTGGAGCTTCTCCTCCGGCTGCGACCACGCCACCTGGGTGCTGCTCGGCGGGCTCGTGCTCGGCCCGGAGGACAAACCGGTGGACTTCCGGACCTTTCTACTGCCGATCGCCGACTACTCCATTGTGGACGTCTGGGACACGGTCGGGCTGCGCGGCACCGGCAGCAACGACATCCTGGTCGAGGACGTGTTCGTGCCCGAGCACCGCACCCTGAGCTTCAGCCACACCGCGAAGTGCGTGTGCCCCGGCCAGGAGGTCAACCCGGAGCCGATCTACCGGCTGCCCTACGGCACCGTGCACCCGTACGCGATCACCGCGCCGATCATCGGCATGGCCCGCGGCGCCTACCAGGAGCACGTCGGGCACACCAAAGCCCGGCTGCGCGCGGCCTACCTCGGGGAGAAGGCGGCCGAGGACCCGTTCGCGCAGGTGCGCATCGCCGAGGCGGCAGGCGAGATCGACGCCGCCTGGCAGCAGCTGAAGTCCACTGTGGACGAAGAGATGGCGCTGGCCGAGGCCGGTGAGCGGATCCCGGTGACGCTGCGGCTGCGGGCCAGGCGGGACCAGGTGATGGGCACCGGACGGGCGATCGCCGCGATCGACCGGCTGTTCGAGTCCGCCGGTGGCAAAGCGATCAACAACGGCCTGCCCATCCCGCGCTTCTGGCGGGACGCGCACGCCGCGCGGGCGCACGCGGCCAACGACCTGGAACGCGCGCTGGTGATGTTCGGCAAGCACGAGCTGGGCATCCCGGTGCGGGACGGGATGTTCTGATGACCGCCCAGGTGCTGAGCTTCGAGTCCACCAGCGAGTACGCCGAGGTCGGCGGGCTGCGTCTGCACTACCACCAGGCCGGACCCGCCGACGGCCCGCCACTGGTGCTGCTGCACGGCGGCGGGCCCGGCGCGAGCTCGTGGAGCAACTTCGGCCGCAACCTGCCGGTGTTCGCGCAGCGACACCGGGTGATCATGCTGGACCAGCCGGGTTTCGGGCACTCGGCGAAACCGGAGATCACCGGGCACTACTTCACCTTCAGCGCGGACGCCCTGCTGGCGCTGCTGGACCACCTGGGCATCGGGCGGGCGGACCTGCTCGGCAACTCCCTCGGCGGCGGCACCGCGGTCCGGTTCGCGCTGCGGCACCCGGCACGGGCCGGGCGGCTGGTGCTGATGGCGCCAGGCGGGTTGGGGCTCAACGTGTTCGCGCCCGACCCGACCGAAGGCGTGAAGAAGCTGGCCAAGTTCGGCGCGCCGCCGGGACCCAGCCGGGAGAAGCTCGCCGACTTCCTGCGCACCCTGGTCTTCGACCCCGCGCTGGTCACCGACGAGCTGGTGGAAGAACGGTTCGCGGTGGCCAGCGCGCCGGAGTCGTTGCGCGCCATGGCTTCCATGGGCAAGTCGTTCTCCAGGCCGGACAGCTTCGAGGACGGCATGCTGTGGCGGGAGGCGCACCGGCTGCGGCAGCGGGTGCTGCTGGTGTGGGGCCGGGAGGACCGGGTCAACCCGCTGGACGGGGCGCTGCTGCCGCTCAAGCTGATCCCGCGCGCGCAGCTGCACGTGTTCGGACGGTGCGGGCACTGGGCGCAGCTGGAGAAGTTCGCCGAGTTCAACCGGTTGGCGCTGGACTTCCTCGGGGAGGACTGATGGGCATCCGATCGTTGGCCTACCTGCGCATCGAGGCGACCGACGTGCCGAAGTGGCGGGAGTTCGGGCTCAAGGTGCTCGGCATGGTCGAGGGCAAGGGCGCGGATCCGGACGCGCTGTACCTGCGGATGGACGACTTCCCGGCCAGGTTGGTGATCCTGCCCGGGGAACGGGACCGGCTGGCCGCCGCGGGCTGGGAGGTGGCCAACGAGGCCGAACTGGCCGAGGTGGCGGCGCGGCTGGATGCCGCAGGTGTGCCGGTGAAGTCTGCGGAGAAGGCCGAATTGGCCGACCGCCGGGTCACCGGGATGATCAGTTTCGAGGACCCCTCCGGCAACACCCTGGAGGTCTTCCACGGCGCCGCGCTGGAACACCGGCGGGTGGTCAGCCCTTACGGGCACCGGTTCGTCACCGGCGAGCAGGGCCTCGGGCACGTGGTGCTCTCCACCCACGACGACGCGGCCGCGCTGACCTTCTACCGGGACGTGCTCGGTTTCCGGCTGCGCGACTCGATGCGCCTGCCACCACAGCTGGTCGGGCGGCCGGCGGACGGGGAACCGGCCTGGCTGCGGTTCTTCGGCTGCAACCCGCGCCACCACAGCCTGGCGTTCCTGCCGATGCCCACCCCGTCCGGGATCGTGCACCTGATGGTGGAGGTGGAGGAGCCCGACGACGTGGGGCTGTGCCTGGACCGGGCGCTGCGGCGCAAGGTGCCGATGTCGGCGACCCTGGGACGGCACGTCAACGACCTGATGCTGTCCTTCTACATGAAGACCCCCGGCGGGTTCGACGTGGAGTACGGCTGCGAGGGCAGGCAGGTGGAGGACGAGACCTGGATCGCCAGGGAGAGCACCGCGGTCAGCCTGTGGGGCCACGACTTCAGCATCGGCGGGCCACCGTCGTGACCGTGCACAGTGGACTGACCGCGGCCCGGTTCCGCGCGGTGCTCGGCCACTTCTGCACCGGGGTGGCCGTGGTGACCGCGCCGGGACCGGCCGGGTTCGCCTGCCAGTCCTTCGCCGCGCTGTCCCTCGATCCGCCGCTGGTGCTGTTCTGCGCGGGCAAGGAGTCCCGGTCGCTGCCGGTGATCAGGGCGGCCGGGGTGTTCGCGGTGAACGTGCTCGCCGGGGAGCAGCAGGGACTGTCCACTGTGTTCGGTCGCAGCGGGCCGGACAAGTTCGCCGGAGTGGACTGGAGTCCCGCGGAGAGCGGATCGCCGTTGCTGGCCGGGGTGCTGACCTGGGTGGACTGCGTGCTGCGGACCGAGCACGAGGCCGGGGACCACGTGATCGTGGTCGGTGAGGTGCGGGCGCTGGGACCGGTCAACGATGGTCGGCCGCTGCTGTTCTACCGGGGGCGGTACGCGGCCGCTGAAAGGGGCGGTGAGCCGTCGGGACCGTTGGAGGAGCTGGTCACCTGGCCTCGGCCGACTGACTGGGTGTGAAGCCGAGAAGTTCGGTGAGGCGATCCAGGTGCTGCTCTGGGCTGCCGAACAGCTGGGCGCTGCCGTGCGCGCGTTTGAAGAACAGGTGCGCCTCGTGCTCCCAGGTGATCGCGATGCCGCCGTGCAGCTGGATCATCTCACCGGCCACTGTGGACAGTGCTTCCGAGCAGTGCACCTTGGCCAGCGCGGCCTGTTCGGGGCCGGGGTTGAGCAGGGCGTGCAGGGCGGCGGAGCGGGCGGTCTCCACGGTGAGGTGCAGGTCGGCGAGGCGGTGTTTGATCGCCTGGAAGGAGCCGATCGGCCGGCCGAACTGGACCCGGTTCTTGGCGTAGTCGACCGTGCGGGCCAGGGCTTCGGCGGCGATCTCGGCCTGCTCGTAGGCCAGCAGGGTGACCGCCAGGTCGCGGAGCGCGGCGGGGTCGGCCGGGCCGAGGTGCTCGGCCGGGGTGTCGGCGCATTCGACGGTGGCCAGCGGGCGGGTGGGGTCCAGGGCGTTGGTGTCGACGCGGAAACACGTCTTGGGCAGCATCAGCGCCGGACCCGTTTCGGTTCGGGCCAGGACCAGGGTGAGGTCGCCGTCCAGGACGTAGTGCGCGGTGCCGGTCAGGGTGCCGTCGTAGGCGCAGGCCGGGGTGTCCCAGTGTCCTGTGTGGTCGGTCCAGGCCAGGGTCGCCGGTTCGCCGGCCGCGATGCGCGGGAGCAGGCGGGCGCAGGCTTCCTGGTTGCCGGTGGCCAGGATCGCCTGGGCGGCCAGGGTTGAACTGAGGAGGGGGTTGGGCATGAGCCGGAGCTCGCCCAGCGCGACGGCCACTTCGGCCAAGCCGCCGCCCTGGCCACCGTAGGTGTCCGGAATGGACAGTCCGAGGTCGATCTCCCTGCGGCCCCGGGAGATCGCGGAGCGGATGGTGGCGCGCAGGGCGAGTTGTTCCTCGGTCAGTCCCAGGTCCATGGTTCCTCCGTGAGCGCGGCCAGCACCCGGCCGCGGTGGTGGTCCTGGGTGCCCCAGCTGGTGCGCAGGGCGCGGACCAAGGTGAGCCAGCGGCTGAGCGGATATTCCCGGGTGTAGCCGATCGCGCCGTGCAGTTGCAGGGCGGTCCTGGCCGTGCGGTGCGCGGCCTCGGCGGCGGCGACCCTGGCCGCGGAGACGTCGCGGGCGGTCAGGGTGAGGGCGGCGGCGTAGGTGAGGGGACGCGCCAGTTCGAGGGCCACGTGGGTGTCGGCGAGGCGGTGCTGGACCGCTTGGAACGCGCCGACCGGGCGGCCGAACTGGGTGCGGGACTTGGCGTGCCGGAGGGTGAGCTCCAGCATGGCGCGGGCGGCGCCGAGCAGTTGCGCGGCGGTGACCAGGGTGGCGAGGTTGAAGGCCCGCGCGGCGGCTTCGCGGACGGTGGGACCGCTGGCGAGGGGTTCGGCGGGCGCGATGTGGTGGAGGTGCCGGTGGGGGTCGACGGAGGCTTTGGCCGGGCCGGGTTCGCCCGTGGCGAGGGTGTCCCCGTCGAAGTGGAAGTAGCGGTCGGCGGACAGTGCGAGCGGCGCGTGCGGCGGCATGACCAGCGAAGCCCGGGTGCCGGAAACCAGCTCTGCCAACAGTTCCGGGTGCCCGGCCAGCAGCACCGGCAGGGCGGCCAGGGTGTCGGCGAGCGGGCCGGGGACGGCGTGGTGGCCCAGTTCCTCCACCGCCACCACCAGGTCGAGTGGCTCCGCGCCCAGCCCGCCGTGCCGATCCGGGATCAACAGCGCCGGGACTCCCAGCTCGACCAGGACAGGCCACGGGTCCGCGGTGGCGTCCAGGGCGGTGTGCAGGGACTTGGCGAACTCGGTCTGCTCCGGGGTGAGGGTGAATCTCATCGCGGGCTCCTGGGCAGACCGAGCAGGCGTTCGGCCACCACCGTGCGCTGGATCTCGTTGGTGCCCGCGTAGATCGGCCCGGCCAGCGCGAACAGCCAGCCGCGCAGCCAGTCGCCGTCCAGCTCGGCTTCCGCGCCCAGCAGTTCCAAGGCGGTCTCATGCAGGTCCAGGTCCAGCTCCGACCAGAACAGCTTGCCAGTACTGGACTCCGCGCCCAGCTCACCGCCCTCGGCCAGGCGGGTGACGGTGGCCAGGGTGTGCAGCCGGTAGGACTGGGCGCCGATCCAGGCGTCCACCACCCGGTCCCGCAGGCCGGGATTCTCCGTGCGCTGCCACAGTTCCACGAGTTTTCTGGCGGTGGCCTGGAAACGGCCGGGGCTGCGCAGGGACAGGCCGCGTTCGTTGGCCGAGGTGCTCATCGCCACCCGCCAGCCGTCTCCCGGCGCGCCAAGGACATCGGCCTCCGGCACGAAGACCTCGTCCAGGAAGATCTCGGCGAAGCCCGGTTCGCCGTCCAGCTGCGGGATCGGGCGCACGGTGACGCCGGGGGCGCGCAGGTCGAACAGGAAGTAGGTCAGGCCGCGGTGGCGCTCGGCGGCCGGGTCGGTGCGGAACAGGCCGAAGGCGCGGTCGGCGAAGGCGGCCCGCGAGCTCCAGGTCTTCTGCCCGGACAGCAGCCAGCCGCCGTCGGTTCGCCTTGCCCTGCTGCGGATCCCGGCCAGGTCGCTGCCCGCCTCGGGTTCGGACCAGGCCTGCGCCCACACCTGCTCCGCACTGGCCATCGGTGGCAGCAGGCGGCGCCGCTGCTCCTCGGTGCCGTGCGTGAACAGGGTGGGGGCCAGCAGGAAGATGCCGTTCTGGCTGACCCGGGCCGGGGCTCCCGCGGCGTAGTAGGTCTCCTCGAACAGCAGCCAGTGCAGCAGCGAGGCGTCCCGGCCGCCGAACTCCTTGGGCCAGCTCACCACCGACCAGCGATGCCGGGCCAGCGTGCGTTCCCACTCGCGGTGCGCGGCGAACCCCTCCGCCGTGTCGAGTGACGGCAGCCGATCCGGGGTGTGCGCGGCCAGCCATTCCGTTGCCTCGGCCCGGAAAGCGCGGGACTCGGCGTCCAGGGTCAGGTCCACCTCAGCCGCCCGCGCGCATCGACCGGGCGTCCAGACCCGCCAAGGCGTCCGGGCTGGTCTCCGCGTTGTGCGCGTGCGCCAGGTGGTGCAGGCCGAACACCGAGTCCATGCCGGCGCGCTGACCCATCAGGTCCTCGCACTGGTTCACCGCGCGCTTGGCCAGTGCCAGCCCGAACTGCGGCATCCGGGCGATCCGCTCGGCCAGCGCGAACGTCGACTCCGCCAGCTCGGCGCGCGGCACCACCCGGCTCACCATGCCCCACTCGTAGGCGCGGGCCGCGCTGAACCGGTCCCCGGTGAACAGCACCTCCTTCGCCGCCCTGGGACCCAGCGCCCACGGGTGCGCGAAGTACTCCACCCCCGGAATCCCCATGCGCACCACCGGATCGGCGAAGAACGCGTCCTCGGCGGCCACGATCAGGTCGCACACCCAGGCCAGCATCAGCCCGCCCGCGATGCACGCGCCCTGCACCATCGCGACCATCGGCTTGGGGATCTCCCGCCAGCGGCGGCACATGCCGAGGTAGACCTCCATCTCCCTGGCATACCGGCGATCCCCGCCCGCGCGGTCGGTGTGGTCCCACCACAGCACGGCTTTCCGGTCGAACGCGGCGTCCGCGTCCCGGCCGGGACTGCCGATGTCGTGGCCCGCGGAGAAGTGCTCGCCCGCACCGGCCAGCACGATCACCTTGACCTCGGGATCGTCGACCGCGCGGGCGAAGGCCTCGTCCAGGGCGTAGGTCATCGCCGAGTTCTGCGCGTTGCGGTACTCCGGGCGGTTCATCGTGACCACCGCCACCGCGTCCCTGCGGACGTACTCGACCACCATCAGCTCTCCTCGCGCAACCGCTGTTTGAGCACCTTGCCCGCGGCGTTCCTGGGCAGCGAGGCCCGGAACTCCACCGTGCGCGGCACCTTGAAGTTGGCCAGCCTCGCCTTGCAGAACCCGATGACGTCCGAAGTGGACAGTCGAGCGCCGGGACTGGTGACCACGACCGCGTGCCCCACCTCGCCCAGGCGCTGGTCCGGCACCCCGATCACCGCCGACTCGGCCACCCCGTCCAGCCTGGCCAGCGCCTGCTCGACCTCGGCGGGATAGACGTTGAAACCGCCGCAGATGTACATGTCCTTGAGCCGGTCGGTGATGGTGAGGTAGCCGCGCTCGTCCAGCCGGCCGAGGTCACCGGTGTGCAGCCAGCCCTCGGAATCCACCGCGGCGGCCGTCGCGGCCGGATCGTCCAGGTAGCCCAGCATCAGGTTGGGGCCGCGCAACAACACCTCGCCGTTGTCCGCCAGCCGCAGCTCGAACCCGGCCGCCGCCCGGCCGCAGGTGGTGGCCACGGTGACCGGATCGTCCTCGGGGCGGCACATGGCGGCCACCACCGCCTCGGTCAGCCCGTAGGCGGTGAGCACCGTGTCGAAACCCAGCTCCGCCCGCATCCGCTCCACCAGCCGCACCGGCACCACCGCCGCCCCGGTCACCGCCAGCCGCAACGAGGACAGGTCCGCCGAGTGCGGGTGGTCGAGCAGGGACTGGTAGATGGTGGGCGCGCCGGGCAGCACGGTGATCCGCTCCCGCTCGATCAGCCGCACCGTCTCCGCCGGGCGGAACACCGCCTGCGGCACCAGGGTCGCGCCGGTGAGCAGGCAGGCCAGGATGCCGATCTTGTAGCCGAAGCTGTGGAAGAACGGGTTCACCACCAGGTACCGGTCGCCCGCGCGCAGCCCGGCCAGCTCGGCCCAGGCCGCCGCCACCGCCAGCGACTGGCGGTGCGCGCTCATCGCGCCCTTGCTGCGGCCGGTGGTGCCGGAGGTGAACAAGATGTCGCTGACCTCGTTGTCCCGCACCGCCTCCGCCCGCGCCGCCACCTCAACCGGCGGCACCGGCGAGCCGGACAGCTCAAGGGCGGGCGCGGCCGGATCGACCGGGAAGCGCAACACGGTGCGCAGACCCGTTGGCAGGCCTGCTTTCTGCAGTTCGGCGAGGTGGTCGACGCCGAGGAACTCCTCGGCGACCACCAGCGCCCTGGCCCCGCTGCGCCGGAGCACGTCCAGGGTTTCCGTTGCGGTGAAACGGGTGTTGACCGGCACCAGGGTGCCGCCCGCGTACAGCGCGCCCAGCGCGGCGACCATCCAGTGCGCGGTGTTCGGGCCCAGCACCGCCACCCGCTCGCCGGGAGCCAGGCCCGCGCCGAGGAACACCCCGGCCGCGGCGCGCACCCGGTCCAGCAGACCGGTGAAGTTCCAGCGCACCTCGCCGTCCACCACGGCCTCCGCCGCGCCGAACCGCTGCGCCGCCGAGTGCAGCGCCGCGGGGATGGTGCTGGGATTCACCGAACACCTCCAAGCAAGTGCTTGGTAGGCTAGCCTACGCAGGTCGGTGCGCCTTGAGAAGCCTGGAGGCCGACATGGATCCGTTCCGGCGCTCGGTCAGGGACTGGCTCACGGCCAACCTGACCGGCGATTTCGCCGCCCTGCGCGGACTTGGCGGCCCCGGCCGCGAGCACGAGGCCTTCGAGCAGCGGCTGGCCTGGGACCGGCACCTGGCCGCGGCGGGCTGGACCTGCCTCGGCTGGCCGGTCGAGCACGGCGGACGCGGCCTGCCGGTGGCCCAGCAGGTGATCTTCCACGAGGAGTACGCGCGGGCCGGGGCCCCGGCCAGGGTGAGCCACGTGGGTGAGGAACTGCTGGGGCCCACGCTGATCGCCTTCGGTTCACCCGAACAGCGGCAGCGGTTCCTGCCCGGGATCGCCGCGGTGCGCGAGCTGTGGTGCCAGGGCTACTCCGAACCGGAGGCCGGTTCCGACCTGGCCGCGGTGCGCACCTCGGCCCGGCTGGACGGCGGCGAATGGGTGGTCAACGGGCAGAAGGTGTGGACCTCCCTCGCCCATCTGGCCCAGTGGTGCTTCGCGCTGGTGCGCACCGAACCCGGGTCACGGCGGCAAGCCGGACTGTCCTACCTGCTGATCCCGATGGACCAGCCCGGCGTGCGGGTGCGGCCGATCCGGCAGCTCACCGGCACCGCCGAGTTCAACGAGGTCTTCTTCGACGACGCCCGCACCCCGGCGGAACTCGTTGTGGGCCAACCGGGTGACGGCTGGCGGGTGGCCATGGGCACCCTCGCCGTGGAGCGGGGCGCGGCGACGCTGGGACAGCAGGTCGGGTTCCGCAACGAGCTGGCCGCGCTGGTCGAGGTGGCCAGGCAGACCGGCGCACTGGCCGAACCCGGCATCCGGGAACGGCTGACCAGGGCCTGGATCGGGCTGGAGGTGATGCGCGCGCAGGCGCTGCGCACGATGTCCGGGCCGGGCACCGGCTACGAGGCCTCGGTGGCCAAGCTGTGCTGGTCCCGCTGGCACCGGGGGCTCGGCGAGCTGGCGATGGCGGTGCGCGGCGCGGCCGGACTGACCGCGCCGGGCGAGCTGGACCGGTGGCAGCGGCTGTTCCTGTTCAGCCGGGCGGACACCATCTACGGCGGGTCGGACGAGATCCAGCGCAACATCATCGCCGAACGGGTTCTGGGACTGCCCAAGGAGGTCCGGCCGTGAGACCACCAGCGGGACACGGGCTGTTGACCGGCAAGGTCGCGGTGGTCACCGCCGCCGCGGGCACCGGCATCGGCTCGGCCACCGCGGAACGCTGCCTGCTGGAGGGCGCGGCCGTGGTGGTCAGCGACTGGCATGAGCGGCGGCTGGCCGAGACCGTCGAGCGGCTGGCCGCCGAACATGGCGAGCAGGTCACCGGCATTCCCTGCGACGTCACCGACGAAAGCCAGGTGCAGGCCCTGTTCACCGGCGCGACTGTCCACTTCGGACGGATCGACGTGGTGGTGAACAACGCGGGTCTCGGCGGCACCGCCTCGGTACTGGAGATGACCGACGAGCAGTGGCAGCGGGTCCTCGACGTCACCCTGAACGGGACCTTCCGCTGCACCAGGGCCGCGCTGCGACTGATGGTCGCACAGGGCGGCGGGGGCGCGATCGTGAACAACGCCTCGGTGATCGGATGGCGCGCCCAGGCCGGGCAGGCGCACTACGCTGCGGCCAAGGCTGGCGTGATGGCGTTCACCCGGTGCACCGCGCTGGATGTGGCCCAGCACGGGATCCGGGTCAACGCGGTCGCGCCCAGCCTGGCCGCACACCCCTTCCTGGCCAAGGTGACCAGCGACGAGCTGCTCACCGAACTGGCCGGGCGGGAGGCGTTCGGCCGGGCGGCGCAGCCCTGGGAGGTGGCCACCGTGATGGTGTTCCTGGCCAGCGACTACGCCACCTACCTCACCGGCGAGGTGCTGTCGGTGAGCAGCCAGCACCCGTGACAAGGAGAACCGTGACAGCCAAACGTGCCCCCGAGAGCGGATCGCAGCGCCGCGCGGAACTGCTCGCGCTGGCCGCGCGACTCTTCGCCGACCGCGGCTTCCGGGCGACCACGGTCCGCGACATCGCCGACGCGGCAGGCATCCTCTCCGGCAGCCTGTACCACCACTTCGACTCGAAGGAGTCGATGGCCGATGAGATCCTGCGCAACTTCCTCGACGAGCTCTTCGGCCGCTACCGGGAGATCGAGGCCGGTGGGCTGGGGCCGCGGCAGCGCCTGGAACAGGTGGTGATCACCTCCTTCGAGTGCATCGACGCCCACCACGCCGAGGTGGCGATCTACCAGAACGAGGCCAAGCACCTGGCCCAGCAGGAACGCTTCGCCTACCTCGGCGACCACAACGTGGAGTTCCGCAAGCTGTGGGTCGGCATCCTGGAGGACGGGGTGCGCGCCGGGGTGTTCCGGCCGGACCTGGATGTCGAGCTGGTGTACCGGTTCGTCCGGGACACGGTGTGGGTCGCGGTGCACTGGTACCGGCCCGACGGCGCGCTCTCCGCGGGCGATGTGGCCCGGCAGTACCTCGGCATCCTGCTCGAAGGCATCGCCACCCGGCGACGCCCGGCCAGAAAGCCCTAGTCACAAGGAGGATCCCCGTGCCCGAGGCGTACCTCATCGACGCAGTACGCACTCCGGTCGGTCGCCGGGGCGGCGGACTCAGCACGATCCACCCGGCTGACCTGGGCGCCCACGTGATCACCGCCCTGTTCGAGCGCACCGACGCCGATCCGTCCGAAGTGGACGATGTGATGTTCGGTTGCGTGGACACCATCGGCGCCCAGGCCGGCGACATCGCCCGCACCGCCTGGCTGGTCGCGGGCTACCCGGAACAGGTGCCGGGCGTGACGGTGGACCGCCAGTGCGGATCCAGCCAGCAGGCCCTGCACTTCGCCGCCCAGGCGGTGATGAGCGGGACGGCGGACCTGGTGGTGGCCGGCGGGGTGCAGAGCATGAGCCGGATCCCGATCGGCTCGGCGATGACCGTCGGCGAACAGTTCGGCGACCCCAGCCCCACCGCCCTCTCACCCGGCTGGGCGCACCGGTACGGCGATGAGGAGCTGTCCCAGTTCCGGGCGGCGGACCACATCGCGGTGCGGTGGGAGATCAGCCGAGCGGAGATGGAGGAGTTCGCGCTGGCCAGCCACGAACGGGCGGTGACGGCGCGGGCGGAGGGCCGGTTCGACTGCGAGATCGTGGACTGCGGCGAGCTGACCGACGACGAGTGCCCGCGCCCGGACACCACGTTGGCGCGGATGGCCGGGCTGAAACCGTTGCGGGAGAACGGGAGGATCACCGCGGCGTTGTCCAGCCAGCTGGCGGACGGGGCCAGCGCGGTGCTGGTCGCCTCGGAAGACGCGGTGCGGCGCTTCGGGTTGCGGCCCCGGGCGCGGGTGCACCACCTGTCGGCGCGCGGGGCGGATCCGGTGGCGATGTTGACCGCGCCGATCCGGGCCACCCGGCATGCGTTGCGGAAGGCGGAGATGGGGGTGGCGGACATCGATCTGTTCGAGGTCAATGAGGCGTTCGCAAGTGTGGTGCTGGCTTGGGCGCGGGAGTTGGAGGTGCCGTTGGAGAAGGTGAACGTGAACGGCGGGGGGATCGCGTTGGGGCATCCCATTGGGGCTACCGGGACGAAGCTGACGGCGACGTTGGTGAACGAGCTGGAGCGGAGTGGGGGGCGGTTCGGGTTGCAGACGATGTGTGAGGGCGGGGGGCAGGCGAACGTCACGATCATCGAGCGGCTGGGGGACTGATCATTCCGCTGCTTCGGGTTCTCCCTGTGCCAACGCGATGCGACAGCGTTCGACCTCCTCGGCCACCTGTTCCATGAACCAGCGCATGATCTCGTAGGGGATGGCGCGCTCCTCGTGGCTGTGGATGTGGACGGTCGGTTCCCGGTGCGGGTCCTCATCGGGTATCACCGCCACCAGGAAGGCGTCTCCAGGCAGGTGCGTCTCGGCATGGGGAATCTCGGCCCACGCGGCCGGCGCCGGGACGGCCTCGCTCAGCTCCACACACCAGGCATCGTCCGACAGGGCGTAGTGGAACTGAACGGCATAGTGACGGCCTGCGTGGACGCGCAGCTCGGACATGTCCGCAGGCTGCCACAGCTGCCGTACCGGAGTCTCGCGAGTATTCCGGCCAGCGCCCGGTTCGCGACCCAGCAGACCTCTGCGGCACTGCTCAGGCTGGAGTGAAGTAGTCGCGGGGGTTGGTGATCAGCATCTGGTCGATGTCCGCTTGGCAGACGCCCTGGGCGAGCAGGGCGGGGATGACCGTGTCGGAGAGGTAGTCGTAGCGCCAGTTCGGCAGGATCTGCTCCTTCAGGCCAGGTGGGAACCAGTCGATGTGGCTACAACTGTCCTGGGACAGCACCATGCGTTCGGCGTAGCCCGCTTCGCAGAGCGCGCGGACGGTTTCGATGCGTTGCTCGGCGGGGAGCATCAGGTCCAGGCCGAAGCGGTCCATGCCGAGGTAGGAGCCGTTGTCCGCCAGGCGTTTCAGCAGGTCCAGGTCGGCGGTGTCGCCTACGTGGCCGAGGATCACGCGGGAGAGGTCGACGCCTTCGGACTTGAGCAGGGCCTGGACTTCTTGCGGGGTGTCGTTGGTGGTGCTGGTGTGCACGGTGATGGGGGCGCCGGTGTGGTGGTGGGCGGCGATCACCGCGTGCAGCACCCTGGTGACATCCGGGGTGAGGCCGTGCACGTCGGCGGCGCACTTGAGGAAGGCGGCGCGGACGCCGGTGCCGGCGATACCTTCGGTGAGGTCGTGGATGAACAGCGGGATCAGCGGGTCGTCGCCGCCGAGGATGGTGCCGGGGCCCCGGTGGTGCAGGCTCAGCGGCACGTCGCGGTAGGTGTACAGGCCGGTGGCGACGATGATGGTGAGTTCGGGGACCCGCGCCGACACCCGGAGCAGGCGGGGCAGGTCGCGGCCGAGGCCGAGGACGGTGGGATCGGCGATGGTGCTGATGCCGGTGGCGTGCAGGGCGCGCAGGCGGGTGGCGGCGGCCTCGATCTCGGCTTCCTCGTCCCACAGGTGCGGGTAGTTGGCCATCAGCTCGGTGTCCTGGACGAACACGTGCTCGTGCATCAGGGTCCGGCCGAGCTGGTCGAGGTCCTTGTTGCCGCTGACGGTGGGCACGGTGGGCATGTCCTTCTGCATACCAGCCGGGCGGATGTGGTGCGATGGGCCGGCACGGTCAAGGAGGCGGTATGACGAGTCAGCGGGCGGGGCAGGTGCTCGGCGCGAACCTGCGGGAGCGGCGGGAGGCGCTGGGCATATCCCTGTCGGAGCTGGCCCGCCGGTCCGGGATCGCCAAGGGCACGCTGTCCCAGCTGGAGTCCGGGTCGGGCAATCCGACCATCGAGACGGTGTTCAGTTTGTCGAACGCTTTGGATGTGCCGGTGTCGGGCCTGCTGACCGAGGCGGTCGATCCGGACGTGGTGGTGGTGCGCTCGGCCGACCTGGAGGTGCTCAGCGGGGAGGCGGTCGACCTGCGGCTGCTGCGCCGGATCGAGCACGGCGGGGCGGTGGTGGAGGTCTACGACCAGCGGGTGCGGCCCGGAGTGGTGCAGGAATCCGCAGGTCATCCCGGGTTTGAGCACACCGCGGTGGTGACCGGGACGTTGCGGGTGACGGTGCACGGGCGGGCGCACGAGATCGGGCCGGGGGACTATGTGCGGTTCCGGGCCGGGACGCCGCACCAGTACGCCGCGGTGGACGGCGAGGTGCGGTCGGTGCTGCTGCTCGAGCATCCGGCGCAGTAGTCGCCGTTGACGGCGGCGGGTGCGGGACCTAGCCTCGAGATCGTTCATTTTACTGAACGGTGGGAGGTGGGTGTGCGACCGGACGTCGTGGTGGTCGGGGCGGGGATGGTCGGGGCGGCGTGCGCCTACGCGCTGCGGCGGGCCGGGTTGCGGGTCGAGGTGCTGGACCGGGGCGCGCCCGCTTCGGGGACCACGGCGGCGGGGGAAGGGAACGTGCTGGTCTCGGACAAGGAGCCGGGGCCGGAGCTGGAGCTGGCGGTGGAGTCGCGGCGGCGGTGGCCGGAGCTACTGGCGGAGCTGGGGCGGGTGGCGGGCGGGGCGGCTGGAGGCGGCGGCTCGCTGGCTGGGCCGGTCGGCGACGTGGCGTTGGCCGAGTTGGCCGGGGTCGAGTGGGAGGCCAAGGGCGGGCTGACCGTGGCCACCGGCGACCCGGGGCCGCTCTACGACTTCGCGGCGGCGCAGCGGGAGGCCGGAGTCGACGCCAGGGTGGTCGACGATCCCTGGGCGCTGGAGCCGCATCTGACCCGGCAGGTCACCGGGGCCGTGCACTACCCGGAGGACGCCCAGGTTCAGCCGGTGCTGGCGGCGATGGCGTTGTTGCGGGGGATTCCGGTGCGGACCGGGGTGACGGCGCTGGGGCTGGTGTCCGGTGGGGTGCTGACCAGCGCTGGGGTCATCCGGTGTGGGGCGGTGGTGAACGCCTGTGGGCCGTGGGCCGGGGAGTTCGCGGCGCGGGCCGGGGCGCCGATCAGGGTGTTGCCGCGGCGGGGCATGGTGCTGGTGACCGGGCCGTTGCCGGATGTGGTGGCGCACAAGGTTTATGACGGCGACTACGTCGGGGCGGTGGCCAGCGGGGATGCCGCGTTGCAGACCTCTGCGGTGGTGGAGGCGACTCGGGCGGGGACGGTGTTGATCGGGTCCAGCCGGGAGCGGGTCGGGTTCGACGACACCGTGCGGGTGCGGGTGTTGCGGGAGCTGGCGGTCAAGGCGATGGCGTTGTTCCCGGTGCTGGGCGGGGTGCCGGTGATGCGGGCCTACGGCGGGTTCCGGCCTTATGCGCCGGACCATCTGCCGATCATCGGGGCGGATCCGCGGGTGCCCGGGTTGTGGCACGCGACCGGGCATGAGGGGGCGGGGATCGGGTTGGCGCCGGCTACCGGGGAACTGTTGGCGGACTTGGTTTTGGGGCGGGAACCGCGGGTGGATCCGCGGCCGTTCCGGGTGGATCGGGCGGCGGTGCTGGGATGAGCGGGCAGGGCCGGACTGTCCGGGTCGTCGTGGACGGGGTGGCGGTTGAGGCGGTGGCCGGGCAGAGCGTGGCGGGGCTGTTGATCGGGATGGGGCGGGCGTCCTGGCGGAGCACTCGGCGGGACGGGCGGCCGCGCGGGGTGTTCTGCGGGATCGGGGTGTGTTTCGACTGCCTGGTCGTGGTGAACGGGGTGCCGGATGTGCGGGCCTGCCAACGGGTGCTGGCCGACGGGGACGTGGTCCGGGTGCAGGACGGCGCGGAGATCGGGGAGCTTTGATGGACCGGGTGGTGGTGGTCGGCGCGGGGCCCGCGGGGCTGGCGGCGGCGTGGGCGGCGGCTTCGGTCGGGGCACCGGTGTTGCTGGTGGACAGCGGGACCGCGGTGGGCGGGCAGTACCGGCGGCAGTCGGGGGTGCGGGCGGCGCGGGTGCCCGCGCATCCGTTGGTCGAGTGGTGGCCGGAGACCTCGGTGTGGGCGGCGGAGCCGGTGGCGGGTGGGCATCGGCTGCGGTTGCAGACCGGGGCCGCGGACGCGCCTGGCCGGACAATGTCCACTGTGGACACTCGGGCGCTGGTGATCGCCACGGGGGCCTATGACCGGGTGTTGCCGTTTCCCGGCTGGGAGCTGCCGGGGGTGTACACGGCCGGGGCGGCGCAGGCGCTGGCCAAGGGGCAGGGGGTCGCGGTTGGGCGGCGGGTGCTGGTGGGCGGGACCGGGCCTTTTCTGTTGCCGGTGGCGGGATCGCTGCTGGAGGTGGGGTCCCGGGTGGTGGGGCTGGTGGAGGCCAACCGGGTTGCCGGCGCGATGGGGTGGGCGCGGGATCCGTTGGGGGCCTTGGGGAAGGCAGGCGAGCTGGCGGGGTACGGGGCGGTGCTGGCGCGGGGGCGGGTGCCGGTGCGGTTCGGGGCCGCGGTGGTGGCCGCGCACGGGGACTCGCGGGTGGCGGCGGTGACGGTGGCCCGGCTGGATGCCGGGTGGCGGGTGGTGGCCGGCAGTGAGCGGGTTGTTGAGGTTGACGCGGTGTGCCTGGGGTTCGGGTTCACCGCGCAGCTTGAACTGGCCGTCTCGGCCGGGTGCCGGATCGAGGACGGGGCCGTGCTGGTCGACGCCGCGCAGCGGACCTCCGTGCCGGGGGTGTTCGCTGCGGGCGAGGTGACCGGGATCGCCGGGGCCGGGCCCGCCTCGGCCGAGGGCACGGTGGCCGGGTGTGCCGCCGCGGCCCGGCTGGGTCGGGCGGTCGCGGCACCGGTGGCGGCGCTGCGGCTGGCGCGGGACGGGCGGCGGTTCGGGCGGGCTTTGGCCGCCGCCTATCCGGTGCGAAAGGGTTGGCGCACTTGGCTTTCCGCGGACACCGTGGTGTGCCGGTGCGAGGAGGTCCGGATGTCCGACTTGTGTGCCGCGGTGGCACAGGGTGCGCTGGGCATGCGGGCGGTGAAGCTCGTCAGCCGGGCCGGGCTCGGACTGTGTCAGGGCAGGGTCTGCGGACGCAACGTCGGGGAGCTCACCGGCACCCCGTTCACGCAGAACCGGCCGATCGCTGTACCGGTGCGCCTGAGTGACCTGGCCGCCGTCGAGGACGAGGAGGAGCTGAGTTGAGCACGGAGAAGCTGGACGGCGTGATCGTGGCGACCGCGTTGCCCTACGCCGAGGACCCCGCCGCGCCCGCCGGCTTGCGGCCCGACCTGGACCGCTACGCCGAGCACTGCCGCTGGCTGGTGGCCAACGGCTGCCGCGGCGTCGGACCCAACGGCTCGCTCGGCGAGTACTCCTCGCTCACCGACGCCGAACGCCGCGCGGTGGCCCGCACCGCCATCGAAGCGGTGGGGGACAACGGGATCGTCGTGGTCGGCGTGCACGGCGTCGGCGCGCACCAGGCCCGGCACTGGGCCGAACTGGCCGCCGAGGACGGGGCGCACGGCGTGCTGTGCCTGCCGCCGACGATGTACCGGGCCAACCCCGGCGAGGTGCTGCACCACTTCCGCGAGGTGGCCAAGGCCGGACTGCCGATCATGGTCTACAACAACCCGATCGACACCAAGGTCGACCTCACCCCAGCGCTGCTCGCCGAGATCGCGCAGATCGAGCACGTGGTGGCGGTCAAGGAGTTCTCCGGCGACGTGCGGCGGGTGCTGGAGATCAGGGAACAGGCCCCCGAGCTGACCGTGGTGGCCGGGGCCGACGACGTGGTGCTGGAGAGTCTGCTGATGGGGGCCACGGGCTGGTTCGCCGGGTTCCCCAACGTCTTCCCCGCCGAGTCCGCCCGGCTCTACGACCTTGCCACCCAAGGGAAACTCGCCGAGGCCCGCGCCCTGTACGAACCACTGGTGGCCGCCTTCCGGTGGGACTCGCGCACCGAGTTCGTGCAGGCCATCAAGTACGGCATGGACCACGTCGGCCGCTACGGCGGACCCTGCCGCCCACCCCGCGGACCGCTTTCGCCGGAACAGCTGGACCGGTTGCGCGCGGACATGACCCGCGCCGTCGACTCGCTGCGGGCCGCCTGAGATGCGCGCGGCCAGGTACTTCAGCGCGGTCGACTCACACACCGAGGGCATGCCCACCAGGGTGATCACCGGCGGCGTCGGCGTCATCCCCGGCGAGACCATGGCCGCGCGCCGCGAGCACTTCATCGCCCACCTCGACCACATCCGGGAACTGCTGGTCAACGAACCCCGCGGGCACGGCGCGATGAGCGGAGCCATCCTGCAACCGCCCACCATCCCCGGCGCGGACTGGGGTGTGCTCTACATCGAGGCCTCCGGCTGCCTGCCCATGTGCGGGCACGGCACCATCGGCGTGGCCACCGTGCTGGTGGAGACCGGCATGGTCGAGGTCACCGAACCCCTGACCAGGGTCCGGCTGGACACCCCGGTCGGACTGGTGGTCGCCGAGGTCGAAGTGCGGGGCGGACGGGCGAGCAACGTCACCATCCGCAACGTGCCCGCCTACACCGACCGCCTGGACGCCACCGTGGAGGTCCCCGGCTACGGCAAGGTCCGCTACGACCTCGGCTACGGCGGCAACTTCTACGCCATCCTGCCGCTGGCACAGCTCGGCATCCCGTTCGAGCGCACCGAGAAAGACCGCATCCTGGCCGCCGGACTGTCCATCATGGACGCCATCAACGCCACCGCCCGCCCGGTGCACCTCCTCGATGAGAACATCAACGGCTGCAAGCACGTCCAGTTCACCGCGCCCGGCCGCGGCGGCGGACACGCCCGCAACGCGATGGCCATCCACCCCGGCTGGTTCGACCGATCCCCCTGCGGCACCGGCACATGCGCGCGGATGGCGGTGTTGCACAGCCGGGGCCAGCTGGAGGTCGGCGCGGACTTCGTCAACGAGTCCTTCATCGGCACCCGCTTCACCGGGCGGATCATCGAGGAGACCACCGTGGCCGACCGGCCCGCGATCATCCCCGCCGTCACCGGACGGGCGTGGATCACCGGCATGGGCCAGTACCTGCTCGACCCGACCGATCCGTTCCCCAGGGGGTTCGTGCTGTGAGCACCATCGTCTCCACCAGTCCGCAGCGGCCCGGCGACATCGTGCTGGAGACCGCGGCCCTGGACCGGGCCGCCGTCGAAGCCACCGTGGCCAAGGCCCGCCAGGCCGGGCGCGACTGGGAGGACGCCGGTCCCGCCGCCCGCTCGGCCGCGCTGACCGCCGCCGTCACCGAGTTCGAACGGGAGGCCGGGGCACTGGCCGCGCTGATCGTGCGCGAGGTCGGCAAACCGAAGCAGGAAGCCGTCGCCGAGGTCGCCAGGGCCATCGCGATCCTGCGCTACCACGCCCAGCAGGCCTACGACCCGGCAGGCGAGACCTACCCGACCGGCGGCGGCCTCGCCTTCACCACCCGGCGGGCTCGCGGCGTCGCCGGCCTGGTCACCCCGTGGAACTTCCCCCTCGCCATCCCGGTGTGGAAGCTCGCCCCCGCACTGGCCGCCGGCAACGGGGTGGTGATCAAGCCCGCGCCGGAGGCCACCGCGGTCGCCCAGCACCTCGCCACCCTGCTCGACCGGGTGCTGCCCGCCGGACTCTTCGCCGTCACCCCCGGCGGCGCGGAAACCGGGTCCGCGCTGCTGGACGCGGTGGACGTGGTGTCCTTCACCGGTTCCACCACGGTCGGCCGGATCGTCGCCGCGGCCGCCGCCCAGCGCGGCATCCCGGTGCAGGCCGAGATGGGCGGGCTGTCCGCGACCATCGTGCTGCCCGATGCCGACCTCGACCGCGTCGCGGCCGACGTGGCCCGCGCCGCCATGGGCTACGCCGGGCAGAAGTGCACCGCCACCAAACGGATCTTCGTCGTCGGCGACCCCGGCCCGTTCACCGAACGCCTGGCCGCCGCGGTCAACGGGCTGAGCCTGGCCGACCCCGCAGACAGCCCCGACCTCGGCCCGGTGATCACCGAGGGCGCGCGCAAGCAGGTGCTCACCGCCGCCGCGGCCGCCGAAGCCGCGGGCGGGCGGCTGCTCACCACGCCGTACCTGGATGCCGCCGACGGCTGGTACGTGCGCCCGGTCATCGTCGACCGGCTCGGCGCGGACGCGCCACTGTTCCACGAGGAGGTCTTCGGCCCGATCGCCGCACTGGCCGGCGTGGCGAGCGTCGACGAGGCGTTCGCGCGGGCCAACGGCACCCAGTTCGGCCTGGTCACCTCGGTCTACACGGCCGACCTCGGCGCCGCGCTGACCGCGATCCGGCGCAGTGAGTCCGGCATGGTCAAGGTCAACCTGCCCACCAACGGCGTGGACTTCCACCTGCCCTTCGGCGGGGAGAAGCACTCCGGCCACGGCGAGAAGGAGCAGGGCAAGGCGGCCGTCCGGTTCTACACCAGGGAACGTACTGTGCAGGTACAGGCGTGAACACAGGAGGTGCAGTGGCGAGCCAGAACGAGGCGGCCGAACCCGCCAAGAGCGAACCCATCCGGCCCATCGACGCGGCCGGGTTCCGCTCGGTCATCGGCGGCGGCTGGGGCCCCGCGGACCGCGCGGTCCGGGTGCCCGACGGGCTGGCCAAGGCCGCCGCCGCGCACCGCGCCCGCCTCTCCGCCGCGTTGCCGGGCAAGCGGATCGCGGTGGCCGCCGGTCGCGCGCCGGTGCGCGCCAACGACACCGACTACGACTTCCGCGCCGACAGCGACTTCGTCTGGCTCACCGGCTGCCAGGCCGAGGGCGCGGTGCTGGTGATGACCCCTGCCGGGGACGGCCACGACGCGGTGCTGCACCTGCGCCAGCCCGCCCGCAGCGAGGAGACCGACTTCTTCGCCAGCGCCCGCGACGGCGAGCTCTGGATCGGCCCCATCCCCGGCCTGCCGGAGTGGTCGGAGGCGCTGGAGATCCCGGTCAAGCCGATCGAGGACCTGCCCTACGCGCTGCGCGGCAGCATCCCCGCCGTGCTCACCACCGCCGGGGTGGAACCGCTGCTGGACGCGCTGGCCCCCGGCAGCCCCAGCCTGACCCAGACCCTGCGCCGCACCCTGTCCGAGCTGCGCCGGATCAAGGACGAGTGGGAGATCGGCCAGCTCCAGCAGGCCATCGACGCCACCGTGCTCGGCTTCCAGGACGTGGCCCGCGAACTGCCGTACGCGATCAGCCGCGGCGGCGAGCGCTGGCTGCAGGGCACCTTCGACCGGCGCGGCCGCACCGAGGGCAACGGCGTCGGCTACGCCTCCATCCTGGCCGCCGGCTCACACGCCCCGGTGCTGCACTGGACGCGCTGCGACGGCCCGGTGCCGGAGGACTGCGCGCTGCTGATGGACGCCGGGGTCGAGGTGCGCACCCTCTACACCGCCGACGTCACCCGCACCTTCCCGGTCTCGGGCACCTTCAGCGAACCGCAGCGCCGCGTCTACGACCTGGTGCACAAGTCGCATGTGGCGGCGATGGCCGAGGTCAAGCCGGGCGCGCCGTACAAGGCCTTCCACGACAAGGCCCTCGAAGTGCTGGCCACCGGGCTGCACGAGTGGGGCCTGCTGAAGGTCTCGGTGGATGAGGCCATGGCGGAGAACGGCCAGCACCACCGCCGCTACGTCATCCACGGCATCGGCCACTACCTCGGCCTGGACGTGCACGACTGCGCCTCTTCCAGCCCGAAGGCCTACCACCGGGGCACCCTGGAGGCCGGGATGACGCTGACCGTGGAGCCCGGCCTGTACTTCCACCCCAACGACGAGACCGTGCCGCCGGAGCTGCGCGGCATCGGCGTGCGCATCGAGGACGACCTGCTGGTCACCGAGACCGGCAACCAGGTGCTCTCCCAGGCGCTGCCGATCACCGCCGACGGCATCGAGCAGTGGGTCCAGTCGCACCTGCCGCGCTGAACCCGCCGGGTCGCGTCGTCCGGCGGCGCGACCCGGTCAGCGGTCGGTGACCTCGCCGTCCGCCACGTGCAGCCGCCGGGTGGTGGCCACCGTGTCCAGCATCCGCCGGTCGTGCGTGACCAGCAGCAACGTGCCCGGATAGGTCGCCAGGGCCTGTTCCAGCTGTTCGATCGCGGGCAGGTCCAGGTGGTTGGTCGGCTCGTCCAAAACCAGCAGGTTCACCCCGCGGGCCTGCAACAGGGCCAGCGCGGCCCTGGTGCGTTCGCCGGGGGAGAGGGTCGCGGCCGGGCGCATCACGTGCACCGCGGTCAGCCCGAACTTGGCCAGCAGCGTGCGCACCTCGGCCGGCGTCTGCTCCGGCACCGCCGCCTGGAAAGCGTCCACCAGGGGCTGGTCGCCGAGGAACAGGCCGCGGGCCTGGTCGACCTCGCCGATCACCACCCCCGGCCCGAGCGCGGCCTGACCGGAGGCCAGCTCGGCGCGGCCCAGCAGCGCGGCCAGCAGGGTGGACTTCCCAGCCCCGTTCGCCCCGGTGATCGCCACCCGGTCCGCCCAGTCGATCTGCAGGTCCACCGGCCCCAGGGTGAACCCGCCGCGCTGGACCACCGCCGCCCGCAGGGTGGCCACCACCGCGCCGGCCCGGGGCGCGGCGGCGATCTCCATCCGCAGCTCCCACTCCTTGCGCGGCTCCTCCACCACGTCCAGGCGCTCGATCAGCCGCTCGGTCTGCCGCGCCTTGGACGCCTGCTTCTCGGTGGACTCGCTGCGGAACTTGCGGCCCTGCTTGTCGTTGTCCCCGGCCTTGCGGCGCGCGTTCTTGACGCCCTTCTCCATCCAGGACCGCTGGGTGCGGGCGCGGGCCTCCAGCGCGGAACGGGTGTCGGCGTAGTCCTCGTACTGCTCGCGGGCGTGCCGCCGGGCCACCTCCCGCTCGGCCAGGTAGGCGGTGTAGCCGCCGCCGTAGGAGCGGATCTGCTGCTGGATGAGGTCCAGCTCGACCACCCGGTTGACCGTGCGGGCCAGGAACTCGCGGTCGTGGCTGACCAGCACCGTGCCGGCGCGCAGCCCGGTGACGAAGGCCTCCAGGCGGTCCAGGCCGTCCAGGTCCAGGTCGTTGGTGGGCTCGTCGAGCAGGAAGATGTCGTAGCGGCTCAGCAGCAGCGAGGCCAGCCCGACCCTGGCCGCCTGCCCACCGGACAGGCCGGTCATCGGCGCGTCCAGGCGCACGGTCAGCCCCAGGTCGGCGACCACCTCGCCCATCCGCTCGTCCAGGTCCGCCCCGCCCAGGGACAGCCACCGCTCCAGGCTGTCGGCGTAGGCGTCGTCGGAACCCTCGGCGCCCGCGGTCAGCGCCTCGGTGGCGGTGTCCATGGCCGCCTGCGCCGCGGCGACCCCGGTGCGGCGGGCCAGGAAGTCCCGCACCGACTCCCCGGCCCGGCGCTCCGGCTCCTGCGGCAGGTGACCGACCACCGCCGAGGGCGGGTTCAGCCGGATCGAGCCCTCCTCGGCGGTGAGCAGGCCGCCGAGGGTGCGCAGCAGGGTCGACTTGCCCGCCCCGTTCACCCCGACCAGCCCGACCACGTCACCCGGCGCGACCACCAGGTCCAGCCCGGAGAACAGAACACGGTCCCCATGCCCTGCGGCGAGACCCTTGGCGACGAGTGTGGCGCTCATATCGAGGTGAATCCTAGGCGGCCGCTCCGGACCGGCCGACAGCGCGGGTTGACCTCCAGTTAAGTGGAGGAAATAGCCTGCCGGACATGATCAATGACAACGGGATCGTGGTAGTGGCCGGGGCGACCGGGAACATCGGCGGCAAGGTGGTCGCCGAGCTGCTCCGGCGCGGCCACCGGGTGCGCGGCCTGACCAGGAACCCGGAACGGGCCAGGCTGCCGGACGGGGCGGAGGTGGCCGTCGGCGACCTGGCCGACCCGGAGACGGTGCGCCCCGCGCTGGCCGGGGCGAGCGCGCTGTTCCTGCTCACCTACGACGCGGCCACCGGCGCCCCGCTGCGCAGCGGCCCCGAGCTGGCCAAGGTGGTCGCCGACGCCGGGGTGCGCCGGGTGACCACGCTGTGGGGCGGCGAGACCGGGCCGGTGGAACAGGCGATCGCCGACGCCGGACTGGCCCAGACCACGCTGCAGGCGATGGAGTTCATGTCCAACACGCTGGCCTGGGCCGAGTCGGTCCGCGCCGAGGGCGTGGTGCGCGAGGCGTTCCCCGAGATGCGCAGCGCGCTGATCCACGAGCAGGACATCGCCGAGGTGGCGGCGCGCACGCTCACCGAGGACGGGCACGCCGGCCGCGACTACGTGCTCACCGGCTCCGAGGTGTTCACCTACGCGGACCGGGTCCGGGTGCTCGGTGCAGGCCTCGGCCGGGACCTCCGGTTCATCGAGCTGACCGAGGAGCAGGCCAGGGAGCGGATGAGGCAGGCCGGCTACTCGGCCGAGGCTGTCGACCACGTCATCGGCTGGCACGCCGACCCGCCGCGCGAGGGCTACACGGTGAGCCCGGCCGTCGAGCAGCTGCTCGGCCGGCCGGCGCGCACCTTCGCGCAGTGGGTCGCCGAGCACGCGGACGCCTTCCGCTGATCAGCCCACCCCGGTCAGCTCGCTGGAGAGCTGCCACAGACGGGCGGCGGCTGCCGGGTCGGTGGCCCAGGGTTTGACGCCGCCGATGAGCATGTCGTCGGTGTCGGCGGGCTTGGCCAGGTCGCAGTCCTGGCAGTAGGCCCCGCCGTGCTGATCGAGGCCAGGCGCGGTCGCCGCCCACACGGCGGTGGCCGCGCCCTGGGCCGGGGTCTTGAAGCCGGGGGCCGGGGTGCCGTCGGCGGCGAACCAGCCCAGGGCGAGCTGTTCCTCGCGCGGGATGTGGCGTTGCAGCGGGGTGAGGATGCTGCCCGGGTGCACGGCGAAGGCGCGCACGCCGAGGGTGTCCAGGTGGCGGGCGAACAGGGCGTTGGCGGTCTTGGAGGCGGCGTAGGCCAGCCAGCGGTCGTAGCCGGTCCGCCACTGTGGATCGTGCCAGCGGATGTCGGCGAGGAAGTGTCCGGCGGAGCTGACCGAGACCACCCGCGCGGTGGGGGAGAAGGCCGGGCGGAGGTGGTTGACCAGGGCGAAGTGGCCGAGGTGGTTGACCGCGAAGTGGGCTTCCCAGCCGGGGCCGACCCGGGTTTCGGGCACGGCCATGATGCCGGCGTTGGCGATGACCAGGTCCAGGGGGCGGCCGGTGTCGAGCAGGCGGGCGGCGAAGGCGCGGATCGCGGACTGGTCGGCCAGGTCGAGGGGGAGGACTTCGGGGGCGGCGAGGGGCTCGGGGCGGCCGGGCGCGCCGGTCGCGGTGGCTGGCTCGGCCAGGCGGGCGGCGGGGTTCGTGGGGGCGGCTCCGGCGGGGCTGGTCGCGAGGTTGGCGGCGGCGACCTCCGGGCGGCGGGCCGGGACCAGCACTCGCGCGCCCGCCCCGGTCAGCGCCCGGGTGATCTCCAGCCCGAGCCCCGAATAACCCCCGGTGACCAGCGCGGTCTGCCCGGTCAGGTCGATCCCGGCGAGAACCTCGGCGGCGGTGCTGGCAGCGGTGAACGGCATGCCCCGACGCTACGATCTAGAGCGTTCTCTAGGTCAAGGAGCGACGTGGGCATCCCGATCGGACAGGTCGCCGAGAGCACCGGGCTGAGCGTGCACGCGCTGCGCTTCTTCGAGCGCGAAGGCCTGTTCCTGCGCGAGATCCCGCGCTCCGGCGGCGGGCGGCGGCTCTTCGAACCCGCCGACGTGGACTGGCTGGTGCTGTGCAACCGGCTGCGCGCCTCCGGCATGCCGATCGGCGTGATCAAGGACTTCGCCGCCCTGGTCCGCCAGGGACCCGGCAACGAACCGCAACGCCTTGCCCTGCTTGAGGAACACGAACGCGCCGTGCGCGCCAGGCTCGCCGAGCTGACGGCGAACCTGGCGGTCATCCACGACAAGGTCGAAACCTACCGGCAGCACGTCCGGGACGGGACGGCCGCCGGGGTCTGGGACCCTCAGGGGCGCATCTCGTAGCGGCCGGACAGCGCGGCCACCTCGGTCCACACCCGCTCGAACCGGTCGGCGTCCACCACCGGGCCGCGCACCGAGCCCAGCGCCCACGCCCGCTGCGCCTCGGTCGCGGAAGCCTTGCCGTGCAAGGCGACCGCGTAGGCGGAGAAGTCGCGGACCAGCACGTCGAAGACCTGGTCCAGCAGGTCCGGGGTGGCCCCGGTCAGCTCGGCCTGTTCCAGGATCAGCTGGCCGTAGACGACCAGGGTGAACAGCTGGCCCAGGTTGAGCAGGAAGTCCAGGTCCCGCTGCTGCGCCTCATCGGGCGCGGCGGTGGTCAGCAGGGTCTTGAGGCCGTCGGCCTGCTCCAGGAAGCGGGTCACGTTGGGCACCTGGGCGAAGCGCTCGTACACCGCGCGCCAGTCCGGGAACCGGATCTTGCCCAGGCCGCGGGCCGGGCCCTGGCGGAAGAAGAACTCGTCGTCGGAGGCGTCGTGCCGGGTGGGCACCGGGGCGAACTCGGCCGGGTTGAACAGGTAGTTCGGCATGAACTTCAGCACCAGGGCCAGGTTGACGTGCACCGTGCCCTCCAGCTTGGGCAGGGCGCGGATGTGCGCGGTGGCCTGGTTGAAGTAGGTGTTCTTCTCAAAACCCTTGGCCGCGATGACATCCCACAGCAGGTCGATCACCTGCTCACCCTCCGACGTCACCTTCATCTTGGTGATCGGGTTGAACAGCAGGTAGCGCCGGTCCTCCGCGGTGGCGGAGCGGAAGTAGTCCACCGAGCGGTCGGCGAACAGCTTCATCGCGGCCAGCCGGGCGTAGGCGTCCACGAAGTTCTGCCGCACGTGCGGGAACTCGGTGACCCGCTTGCCGTAGAGGATCCGGTTGTGCGCGTGCGTGATCGCCTCGTAGAAGGAGTGCTCGGCGATGCCGATCGAGGCGGTGCACAGGTTGAACTTGCCGACGTTGACCGTGTTCAGCGCCGCGGAGAACGCCTCCGGCCCGGTGTGCAGGATGTCCTGCTCCCGCACCGGATAGTCCTCAAGGCGGAACTCGGAGACGAACATCTGCGAGTCGACCACGTTCTGCACCAACGAGAACCGCTCGTGCTGGGAGTCCACCGCGAAGAAGACGTAGCCCTCCGGACCGTCCACATCGGAGCGTCGCCCGAACACCGAGACGATCCCGGCCACGTTGCCGTTGCCGATGTAGTACTTGTCCCCGGTGGCGGTGAAGGAGCCGTCGCCGGTGGGGGTGAGCACCATGTCGGTGGAGTAGACGTCCGCGCCGTGTTCCTTCTCCGACAGGCCGAAGGCGAACACCGCGCCGCTGTCCAGCAGCTCGGCCGCCCGCCGCCGCGCCTGCGCGTTCTCACTCATCCAGATCGGCCCCAGGCCCAGCACGCTGACCTGCCAGGTGTACCAGTAGGGCAGGCCGTAGAAGCCGAGGATCTCGCTCAGCGCGGCGTTGCGGGCGGCGTCCCAGCGCTTGTCCGGGTCGCCACCCGCCTCGGCCGCGGGGGTGTTGAAGGTCGCGAACAGCTTCTCCCGCTTCACGAAGTCCAGGAACTCCGCGTACCAGACCCGGTCCAGCGCGTCGGCGAGCAGCCGGCGCTTGCCGCGGGACTCGAAGAACTCGATCGTGGCCCGCAGCAGGCGCCGGGACTCGGCGTCCAGGTGCGTCGGGTCGTAGCTGTCGGGGTTGAACAGCACCTCGTTGCCCACCGTTGCGGTCCCTTCGTCCTGGAGAAGATCACCGGTAGGCTACCAGTCGGTAACTTAGCTCGCGGTGACCTGTGTCAGGCCCCTCAGTGCCGGCGGCAGCTCCCCGGTGTGCACCACGCCGAGCCGCTGGGTCGCCCTGGTCAGCGCCACGTAGAGGTCGTTGGCGCCGCGCGGGGACTCGGCCAGGATCTCCGCCGGGTCCACCACCAGCACCGCGTCGAACTCCAGCCCCTTGGCCTGCCGGGTGCTCATCAGCACCACCTGGTTCTCCAGCTCGGGGCTCTCCCCGACCGCGGCGGTGGGCACCGCTTCCAGGACCGCCTCGCCCAGCTCGGCGACCTCGGCGGCGGGCACGATCACCCCGATCCGGCCCTCGCCGACCTCGGCCAGCTCGGCCTGCACCACCTCGGCCAGCCGTTTGCCCAGCTCACCGCGGTCCACCCGGCGGCTCCACGGGGCGTATCCGCTGTCCCGGACCGAGCTGGGCGGGGTGAGCCCGGCGGGCAGCTCGGCCAGCACCTCGGCGGCCACGTCCATGATCTCCCGCGGGGTGCGGTAGTTGACGGTCAGCTGCGCGAGCTTCCAACGTTCCTTGACATACGGCCCGAGCACCTCCTGCCAGGAGTTCGCCCCGGCCAGGTCGCCGGTCTGGGCGATGTCGCCGACCAGGGTCATCGACCGGCTGGGGCTGCGCCGCATGAGCAGCCGCCAGGCCATCGGCGAGAGCTCCTGGGCCTCGTCCACGATGACGTGCCCGAAGGTCCAGGTGCGGTCGGTGGCGGCCCGCTCGGCGGCGGTGCGGGTGTCCACCTCGTCGTAGCGGTCGGCCAGCTGTTCGGCGCTGAGCAGGTTGTAGCCCATCAGCATCTCGGGGTCGGCCGCGTCGTCCATGTCCAGGATGTCCAGCACGCCCTGGGCGTAGGCGCGGCGCTGTTCCTGCCGCCTGCGCTCGGCGGCCTTCTCCGCGCGGTCGTCCACGCCGAGCAGCTCCATCGCCTCGTCCAGCAGCGGCACGTCCGCCGGGGTCCACGGCGCGTCCGGCTCGCGCAGCAGCAGCTTCCGCTCCGCCTCGGTGAGCTGGGGCGCGGCGCGTTCCAGCCGGTCGGGGTCGCTGAAGAGGTCCCGCAGCAGCTGTTCCGGGGTGAGCACCGGCCACAGCTGGTCCATGGCCGCGCGCACCTCCTCCTCGGCGCGCAGCTCGGCCCGGATGTCGGCCAGGTCGCCGGAGTCCAGGAACTCCCGGCCGAGCTTGCCGGCCACCTTGCTGGTCAGCCGCTCCAGGAGCTCGCGTTCGACCAGCGGGCGGGCCAGGTTGTGCAGCCGCCGGGAGCGGCGGCCACGGCCGACGATGCCCCGGCACTCCGAGGGCTTGAGCACCAGCGGCTGCCGCTCGAACATGATCTCGATCGGCTCCTCCGGGGCTTCCTGGCGGTCCCGGACCGCGGCCTTGAGCACGTCCAGGAAACCCAGTCCGCCCTTGATCGCGGCGGCCTCGGGCGACTCCTGGCCGGTGGCGACCACGCCCGGGTACAGCTCGCCGAGGGTGGCCATCAGCACGCTGGTCTCGCCGAGGGAGGGCAGCACCTCGCCGATGTAGTGCAGGAAGGTCTGGTTGGGGCCGACGATGAGCACGCCGCGGCGGGTGAGCATGTCGCGGTGGGTGTAGAGCAGGTAGGCGGCGCGGTGCAGCGCGACCGCGGTCTTGCCGGTGCCGGGCCCGCCCTGCACGACCAGCACGCCGGAGAGGTCGGCCCGGATGATCCGGTCCTGTTCGGCCTGGATGGTCTGGACGATGTCCTTCATCCGGCCGGTGCGGCTGGCGTTGAGCGCGGCCAGCAGCACGGTCTCGCCGGTGAGGCCGTCGCCGTGCCGGGACTGGCGGCCCTTGGCCTCGGCGGTGATGTCGAGGACCTCGTCGTCGATGTCGACGACCTTGCGCATCCTGGTCTTGATGTGCCGCCGCCGGTGCACATCGAGGGGGTTGGCGCCGGTGGCCAGGTAGAACGGGCGGGCCGCCGGGGCGCGCCAGTCCATCAGCAGCGGCTCGTACTCGTTGTCCTCGTCGAAGATGCCGATCAGGCCGATGTGCCGGGCCTCGCCGTTGTCGAAGTCCAGCCTGCCGAAGCACAGCCCGGCCTCCACCGCGCTGTACTGGGCGAGCTGCCGGTTGTAGTGCGCGGCCGAGACATCGCGCTCGGTGCCCGCGGAGAGGTTGCCGCCGGGGGACTCTCGCAGGGTCTTGGTCAGTTCGTTCTTCGCGCGGGCGCGCAGCCCGTCCAGCCGCCCGTACAGCATGGAGACGTGCTCCTGCTCGCGATCCAGCTCCGCCGTCCGCAAATCCTCGTCGGTTGACAAGCGGGCGTCCCCTCTACTAAACTCGTGCCAGACACGTTTTCTTGTGTCAATTTCTTATGCGCTCAGGGCTAGCAAATATAGCTGGTCCTGTTGCCTCGCGCCAACGCCCAGCTCAGACTTTCAGCGAGTGGTACGCCGTGGCGTGCCCGGCGGCACAGCGCTGGGGTTGATCCGGATCGTCGGTCGCACGTTTGTGGGGAACACGATGGTGGGCAGCCGGTAGCTGGGCAGCCCCGGGTAGACCGGGGTGTAGATCGGGGTCCGGTTGAGGAACGGGCTGTAGGTCAGACCGGGCGGCCGCAGCGGCTTGGGCTCTTCCTTGAACACGAACAGCGCCAGCAGCACCGCGGCGCCGACGATCCCGGCGCTCCACAGGCTCAGGTTGCGGGTGCGCTTGCCCGCCGCCCTGATCTCCGGGTCGGCGATGCCCAGCCGCAGCTCCGTGGTCCCGCCGACCGGCTCGGCGGCCGGGTGCGGGGTGCGGCTGTCCACGCCGAGCGCGGCCAGGTGCAGGCGCAGCCGGGCCACCTCGCGCGGGTGGTCCATGGCCCGCCGCACCAGGTCGGTGAGCTCGAAGCCCGGGTCGCCGACGATGAGCTTGGGCGTGCCGGTCCAGGGCGCGGTCCAGCTGGCCGCGCCCGCCCCGACCAGCGCCGCGCCGAGCAGGCTGACCAGTGCCGCGTGCAGCAGTTCGGGGCCGCGCTCGGCCTCCGCGCCCGCTCGCGTGGCGAGGCGTTCGGCCAGGTCCTGGGTTCTTCCGGCTTCCAGGAGGTCCAGCGCGGTGTCGATGCTCAGCTCCGCGGGCTCGCGCCCCGGCCCGCTGAGCTCGGCCACGGCCGGGCGCAGCCAGGCGAGGTGGCGGTCCACGTGGCTGCCCGAGGCCAGCCGCACCCACTCCCGCCACGGCATCGGCTTGACGTCCTCGGCGCGCATCGCCGCGGCGACCCGGCGCGCGGCCACCCCGGGGTCCGCGCCGAGCAGGTTCAGCCCCGGCCGCGGCTCGCGGGGCGCGTTGGCGTGTGACGGCAGGGTGGCCAGGTAGGCCAGGCGCTGTGCCAGCGGCGGGTGGGTGTCCACCAGGGCGGCGCGCGCGGTCTCCGGTGGCGCGTTGCGGTGCTGGGCCAGCACATCGCGGTAGTCGGGGTCCTCGAGCATGGCCTCGAACGCGCTGAACGGGTCGTCCGGCACCGCGCCCGCGGCGGCCAGGGGATCGAGGAAGCGGCTGCGGAAGTCGGTCCAGGCGGCCATCAGCACCAGGGTGGAGCGCAGCGCCTCCCCGGTGACCTCGGGCCCGGCGACCGCGGCGGCGGCCCGGTCGGCCTCGATCTCCTGGCGGCGCAGCACGGCGAAGGCGATCCGCGCGTAGCACCAGGCGTAGCTGCGGATGGCGAAGATGATCATGCTGGCGTACATGCGGGCCAGCGCGTTGAGGGCGACCGCGCGGCTCATCTCCTCCTGCGCGGTGTCCAGGGCGAGCGCGCCGCGGTAGACCACCGCGCCGAACCGGTTGTGCCGGCCGGCGAAGTGGCCGAGCTCGTGGCAGAGCACGGCTTTCAGCTCTTCCAGGGGCAGTCCGGTGAGCAGCGGCAACCCCAGGTACAGGCGGCGTTCGCCGACGACCAGGCCGAGCATCCGGGTGTCCTCGGTGACCGCGGCGTTGGCCTCGGCGGTCAGCCGGATCTCATCCGGCACCGGCGCCCCGGCCCGCTCGGCCAGCTCCTCCACGGTGCGCCACAGCAGCGGGGCCTGGGCGCGGGTGAGCAGCACCGAGTCCTGGTCGAGGTGGTCGGTGGAGCTGGTGGCCAGCACGCCGCGGATCACGCCCAGCAGCATCGGGACCCCGCCTGCGGCGAGCAGGACGGGCAGGTGGTAGTTGATGCTGGTGTTGGTGGCCAGGGTCATGTTGTGCACGCTGAGCACGACCAGGCCGAGGTAGCCGAGCACCAGGCAGGCGGCGAGCACGTAGAACCCGGCGAGCAGCCCGACGGCGAGCAGCCCGCGCACGGTCGCCAGCACCCGGGAGATCACGGCAGCCCCAGCCGCCCGGCGATCCGCGCCAGGGCCTCGGTGTCTTCTTCGGCGCCGGCCCGCAGCACGCTCTCGGTGCGCCGCAAGGCTTCGGTGACCACGTCATCGGCGGGCTGGTCGGGCAGGGCGACCCGGCGGACCCGCCCGGTCAGCGCCTCCCGGTCGCGCACCCCGGTGAGCCCGAGCAGGTTGTCCAGCAGCACCTTGGCCTTGCCGATCATCCTGGTCACGGCCCCTTCGCCGATACCCAGCTCGGCCGCGATCTGGTCCGGGGTGCGGCCTTCCACCCAGTGCAGGTAGGCCACCACCCGCTGTCTGCGCGGCAACCGGGCCAGCCCGTCCAGGATCAGCCGGACCTGCGCGGCCTCCTCGGTGGAGCAGCGCGCGGGCAGCGCGACCACCAGTTCCAGGGGCCGCTGCCGCCGCCACCGCCGGGCCGCCGCCCACAGCCGCCGCTTGACCACCCGGTACACCCACTCCTCCGGCCCCCGGTGCGCCAGCTCGGGCCACTGCCGCATCGCCTCGGCGTAGGCCTCCTGGACCGCGTCCTCGGCGTCCTGGCGGTTGTCGGTGAGCATGAGGGCGCGCGCGAGCATGCCTGGACAGGTCTGGGCGAAGAAGACCGCGAACTCCACCGATCCATGGGATCACGGGCGCGCGGTAAATACCGTCCGCCAGATGACGTAGGCGAGGCCGGTCAGGTCACGGTCTGATTCCGTTGCCGCGCCAGGAGAAAAGCCCCCTGGCGCGGCAGCACCCGTTCGGGCTAGGCGGTGAACCCGCCGTCGGCGTTGACGGTGGACCCGGTGACGTACTGGGCGGCCGGGGTGGCCAGGAACGCCACCACCGCGGCGATCTCCGCCGGGGTGGCGAAGCGCCCCAGCGCGGTGAAGGCGTTGATGGCCTCGACAAAACCGGGGTCGGTGGGGGCCGCGTCGGTCTGGGTCGGGCCGGGGCTGACCAGGTTCACCGTGATGCCGCGCGGGCCCAGCTCCCTGGCCAGGGCCTTGGTCAGGCCGGTCATCGCGCTCTTGCTCATCGAGTACAGCGCGAAGCCGGGGAAGACCGCCCGGTCGGCCACGTTGCTGCCGATGGTGATGATCCGCCCGCCCTCGCCCAGGTGCGGGGCGGCGGCCTGGGCGGCCAGCAGCGGGCCGCGCACGTTGACCGCCAGGGTCCGGTTCACCGCTTCCGCGCTGAGCTCTGCCAGGGGCGCGAACTCGAACGCGGCGGCGTTGTTGACCAGGATGTCCAGCCCGCCGAAGGTTTCCACCGTCGCCGCCACGGCGCTGGTGACCGCCACCGGGTCGGCGCTGTCCGCCTGCACGGCCAGGGCACGCCCGCCGCGATCTTTGATCTCGTCCACGACCTTGGCCGCGGCCTCGGCGTTGGTGTGGTAGGTGATGGCCACGTCCGCGCCGCGTTCGGCGAGGGCGCGGGCGATGGCGGCGCCGATGCCCCGGCTGCCGCCGGTGACCAGGGCGGTCCGGCTGGTGAGTTCGTTCATGACTCATAGCCTGCTGGACCGGGCCGCCCCGATCTGGCGGTCATCGGACGCGGAGCTGTTGCCCTACACCGGAATCGCTGTCACACCGGAATCTCGGCGGGCAGGCCGAACTTCTCGAACAGGGACAGGTCGAAGAAGCTGGAGACGTGGGTGATCCCGTTGGGCCCCAAGGTGAGCACCGGCAGGTTGAACGGCTTGTACACCTCGCCCTCGCGCATGTAGAGGCCGAAGGCGGGCTGGCCGTTGGCGCTGACCGGGATCAGCTTCATGTCGCCGGGCCCCTCGGCCGGGCAGGCGGTGTCGATGAGCCTGCCGATGTT
The DNA here is from genome assembly GCF_023897065.1 of Crossiella sp. SN42. Classification (GTDB taxonomy): domain Bacteria; phylum Actinomycetota; class Actinomycetes; order Mycobacteriales; family Pseudonocardiaceae; genus Crossiella. The sequence continues at coordinate 154,708 of NZ_JAMHIV010000019.1, read as the reverse complement.
GGCCGCACCCTGGTACCAGCCGGTGAAAGGCGGCATCTCCCACACCGCGTCGGCGGTGAACAGCGACACGATCTCGTTGATGTCCTTGGCCTCGAAGGCCTTCACGTACCGCTCCAGCAGCTCCCGCTGGTCCGCCTTGAGCGGTTCGGCGACCGCGTCCTGCTGGGGGCGCACCGAGTCCAGCTGGGCGCGGGCGCGTTGCAGGGTGCTGTTCACCGCGGCCACCGAGATGTCCACCGCCTCGGCGACCTCGGCGGCCTTCCACTGCAACACATCGCGCAGGATCAGCACCGCGCGCTGCCGCGGCGGCAGGTGCTGCAGGGCGGCCACGAAGGCCAGCCGGATGCTCTCCCGGTCGGTGACGATGGTCGCCGGGTCCCCGGAGTCCAGGCCGACCGCGCTGTCCGGGATCGGTTCCAGCCACGGCACTTCCGCCTGCTCCACCAAGGGATCCTCGGCCTGCGAGCCCGGCTGGCCGAGCCCGGTGGGCAGCGGCCGCTTGGCCCGGCTTTCCAGTGCGGTCAGGCAGGTGTTGGTGGCGATCCGGTGCAGCCAGGTGCGCAGCGAGGACTGGCCCTCGAACTTGTCATAGGCCCGCCAGGCGCGCAGGTAGGTCTCCTGCACCAGGTCCTCGGCGTCGTGCACCGAGCCGAGCATCCGGTAGCAGTGCGCGAGCAGTTCCCGCCGGTACTGGCCGGCCTGCCCGAGGAACTCGTCCTCAAGCGGCTTCTCCGTGGAGACCACGACCGTTCTTCCTCTCCCCAGGTGGTGCGCGACAAGGCGGCCCCAGTGTGCTTCATGGCCTCTGACCTGTACAGACACCCCCGCCAGAAAAAAGTTCGGCGCGCGCCGATGAGTTTGCGCACCGGCCCCGGTCAGTACGGGTGAGACCACAACGAGGACACGAACCGGGGAGCCAGAGATGACCACCATCGCCACCACCGCCGCCGTCACCGCCAAGCCCGCCTCCCGCGCCGGGAACATCGCGCTCTGGGTGCTCCAGGGCCTGCTCGCCGCCTTCTTCCTCATCGCCGCGGCGATCCCGAAGCTGGTCGGGGAGGCCACCGCGGTCGCCATCTTCGAGACCCTCGGCGGTGACTGGTTCCGCCTGTTCATCGGCGTGGTCGAGCTGGCCGGGGCGATCGGCCTGGTCATCCCGCGACTGGCCGCCGTGGCCGGGCTGGGCCTGGTGCTGCTGATGATCGGCGCGACCTACTACCAGGTGGTCGTCTTCGGCACCCCGGTCTTCGCCATCACCACGGTCACCCTCGGCGTGCTCGCCGGGGTCATCGCCTGGGCCCGCCGCCCGCGCCGTTCCGCTTGATTTGTCCGACCTTTCGCGCAGAATCCACCACGCACATCCCGCGACATCAGGAGAATCCCGCCATGCGCATGATCTTCATCAACCTGCCGGTCAAGGACGTCGCCGCGGCCCGCGACTTCTACACCAAGCTCGGGTTCACCGCGAACGAGCAGTTCAGCGACGAGAACACGGCCTGCATGAACATCGAGGAGAACATCTCGGTGATGCTGCTGGGCGAGGCCAAGTTCAAGGAGTTCATCAACGGCGAGATCAGCGACCCGAACACCACCGAGGTGCTCAACGCGCTGTCCGCGGACAGCCGCGAGGAGGTCGAGCAGTTCGTCTCCACCGCGCTGGCCAACGGGGGTTCGGAGTGGAAGCCGTTCCAGGACCTCGGTTTCATGTACGGCGGCAGCTTCCGCGACCTGGACGGCCACGTCTGGGAGCTCGCCTACATGGACATGTCCGCGCTGCCGCAGGACTGAACCACCCGGCTGACCCGACGGCCGCCCGCACACCCCAGGTGAGCGGGCGGCCGTCGAGGTGTCAGCGCAGCGGACCCTAACCCGCCACCCGCGCCGGGGACAACGCGCGGTGATCGGGTGACCACTGTCCGTATCAGTCGATCATCGCCATTCGGCCGCCCGCGCGGAGCCGGGCGGGGGAGTCCGGGCCGCCGAACGGGCTCAGCCGCCGACCGCGACCTTGCCGCGCAGCCAACTCCACACATCTGGAGCAGTACCCGCGGTATGCGGCCTGCTCGCGAAGTGCTCGGGGCTGCCCAGCTGCCCGCGCCGCGCGGCTTCCTCATCCAGGATGAACTCCGGGCGCAGGTGCTCGGTGTCGTAGTAGCGGTGGAACACCGGGGTCAGCGAACCGGACATGGGCGGCACGATCCAGCTCCAGTCCGCCGGGCAGGTACGACCGGCCTTCTCCTCCTTGGCCACGTGCGCCAGGAAACGCTGGGACTCGGTGTGGTGGTCGCTGATGGCGACCCCGGCGACCTGGTAGGAGTGCAGCACCGCCCGGTTGATCTCCACCAGCGCCCGGTCCCGCCACAGCGTGGCCTCCGAGCTGGTGTCCAGGCCCATCCGCTCGGCGATCTCGGGCAGCGCGTCGTAGCGGCCGGTGTCGCCGAGGTTGCGCGCGCCGATCTCGGTGCCCATGTACCAGCCGTTGAACGGGGCGGCGGGGTAGGCGACGCCGCCGATGGACAGCGTCATGTTGCTGATCGCCGGGACCGCGTGCCAGCGCAGGCCCAGCTCGCCGAACCAGGGGAGGTCCGGGTGGGTCAGCGGCACCTCCTCGCGCACATCCGCGGGCAGGTCGAACAGCCGGGGCCCTTCCGCGGCGGTCTCCACCACCAGCGGCAGCAGGTCGAACGGGCCGCGCGGCAGTGGCCGCTGCCAGCCCATCCGGTTCACCTGGGCGGTGAACCCGGTGTAGCGGGGGTCGCCGAGCACGGTGCCGTCGCCGACCGGGTAGCCGGCGTAGCGCAGCAGCTGCTCGTTCCAGATCCGCGGCGCGGGGCGGTCGGGCAGGTCGGGGGCGAAGATGGTGATGGCCGGGCGGAGCCGTCCGCCGTTGTAGGCCAGGCGCAGGTGCTCGAAGCACTGCGCGGCGACCTCCTCAGCCCGGTGCACCGCGCGCATGTCCCGCACCTTCATGCTGCGCCAATAGAGGCGGCCGATGCAGCGGGCGCTGTTGCGCCAGGCCACCCGCGCGCCGAAGGCCAGCTCCGCGCTGGTGTGCTGGTAGCCGCCGGTCATCTCGATCTCCGCGCGCACCCACTGGATCCGGGTCCGCACGTCCCCGGCCTCGGGGTGCTCGGCGTGGAAGAGCTCCAGGAACTCCGCGGCCTGCTCCGGGTCCACGCTGGGCGCGGCCGGGGCCGCGGGCGCCTCGGCGGCCAGCTGCGGGGGACGCGACCAGGGCGCGCCGGGACCGGGGGAACTGGCGGAGGAGAACATCGCCGCCAAACCTAGCCGCCGCGACTCACTCCTTCGGGGAGCGGGGTCACGGAGTCGGGCAGCGGCAGTTCTGCGGCGATGAACGGTGCGTGACGGTTGCGCCGCCTGGCACCGGTGTGTCATGCAGGTCCGGTGAGCGATGACACTCCGCCCGGGGGCAGCAACAACGACCTGAGCGGCTCGGTGGGCGGCGATGCCTGGCAGATCAGGGACGTGCACGGCGACATCCACCTCGGCCCCGGCCCCGCCCCGCTTCGCACCCCGCGCCAGCTGCCCGGCATCCCCGGCCACCTGGTCGGCCGGGACCGCGAACTGGCTGCCCTGACCGCGCTGCGCGCCGACGGTGCCCGGGTCGCGGTGGTCTCCGGCGTGCAGGACGCTCCCGGCCTCGGCCGCTCCGCCCTGGCCCTGCACTGGGCGCACCAGGCCGCCGCGGACTTCCCGGACGGCTGCCTCTACGCCGACCTGCGCGGCTCGGTCGACGCGCTGCCGGTCCGCCCGGACCACGTGGTGCACCGTTTCCTGGAGGCCTTCGGCGTCGACCGCATCCCGGCTGACCCCGACTCCCGCCTCGGCCTCTACCGCGAACTGCTGGCCAACCGGCGCATCCTGGTCGTCCTCGACGACGCCAGGGACGCCGACCAGGTCCGCCCCCTGCTGCCCACCGGCAACGCCGCCTTCGCCGTGATCACCACCCGCCGCGCGCTACCCGCCCTCTACGCCACCCACGGCGCCCGCCCCCTCGTCCTCGACGTGCTCACCCCGCAGGCGGCCCGCGACCTGCTCACCCCGTACCTGGGCACCGCCCGCGTGGCCACCGAACCCGTCGACGACCTCACCCTGCTCTGCGGCCGCCTGCCCGCCGCCCTGCACCTGCTCGGCCCCCACGCCGCCACCATGCCGGTGGCCACCCTCGCCGCGGGACTTCAGGAACACCTGGGCCTGGCCCAGATCCCCGACCTGGCAGGCAAACTCGCCGCCATCCAGGCATGGCAACGCGAACTGTCCACTCCGGACAGTCAACCCCGGTTCTCCTTGCCCAAGGCGCACAACCCGGCCCTGCTCCCCATCGCCGCCGCCGCGGTCGCGGCCACCACCATCGCGAACTGGACCGGCACCCTCGGCATCGCCACCCTGCTCGCGGTGCTCTACCTGGCGGCCAGGTTCACCCTGATGTTCCTCGGCCTGACCTGGCTACGACACCCCAACGACCGCGCCCACCTGGGCCTCGGCCTGCTCGCCGGCAGCACCCTGGGCTCCGCCGCCGACGCCCTGACCTCCATCCACGCCCGCGGCGACATCCTGGCCTGGCTCCAGTTCCTGGCCGTGGCCGCCCTCATCGCTCTCCTGCTCCTCCGCCTGACCCCCTTCCCCAAGCTCAGCCGGCCCGCTGTCGTCCCACCCACCCGCCGCCCCCTGGCCTACGGCGTCCTCACCGCCCTGGCCGTCCAGTTCATCCTGCTGTTCGTCGCCATCCCCAACGGCTACTCCACCGCCAGCCTCACCACCCGCGCCGGCGCCCTGGGCGCCCTGCTCCCCTGGGCAGCCCTCGGCGCGCTCTGCCTCCTGGTCGCCCTGACCACCCTCCCCAACCCCCGCCTCCGCGCCTTCACCCCCGCCGCCCTGCTCGCCCACACCGTCCCGGAACTCTTCCTGTACCTGGGCTCCCTGCTGATGGGCGACAACTTCACCTACGTCGGCAGCTCAGTAGCCGTCACCGGCCCCAGCCCAGTCCTGTACCCCCTCCTCCAAACGGCCGCCCTGGCTGCTCTGGTTGGCTGCACCTTGGCTATGCTCAGGACGTCGGCCCGATCTCGCTGAATTATCTTTTCGCTGGTCAGCGCGTTGGTGGATTTGCTCGCGGTCACTCGGACGGGTGGTCGGAGGGGGTTCGCGGCTCGCAAGGTCAAGACGAGAAGCAACCTTTTTGGCCGGAAAAGCGTTCCGCAGAGAAAGCGGAGGCGCGGCGGGGGGAACAGCGGGCCGGCAGCCGGCGCTCGGGCAGCCCGGGGGATGAGGACGCCCTCGGTGGGATGAGGACGGCCTCGGTCCGGGGGCCGAGGTGCGCTGCCCGCCCGGTCCGGCGCCTGGGGTCCGGGGCTGGGGAGAGCCGAGGTGCAGCGTCCGGGCGGGGCCGGTTGGGGCCGGGTCGCGGTCGCGGCGTACGCGCAGGGGATCGCGGCCCGAGGGTGCGCGGCCCCGAGGGTGAGCGGGCAGCGCCTGGGATTCGCGGGTGCGTGGGCGCTTGGGGGACCGCGGGCGAGCGGGCGGTGCTTGGGGCGGGGTGAGTGGGCGGCGGTGAGTGAGTGGCGTCGGCGGGGGAGCGAGCGCCCGCGCGGAGCGCCCCGGCTGGCCGAGGCTCGGCCGCGGCTGCCGGGGTCTCGTGATCGCGGGATTGCGGCGGGTCAGCTCGCGGGGCGCGGATCCTCCGCCGCCGAGGTGGCTGGTTTCGCGGCGACCGTGGTGGCATCCGGGCTCGGCGTGGCCTCGGTGAGCGGAGCCGTCCTGGCGTGCGCGGCAGCTGCGGGGCTCGTCGCGGTCCCGGGACTGGTGGCGGTTCCAGGGCTGGTTGCGGCCTCGGCGCTGGTGCCGTTTGCGGCGCTGGTCGCGGTCTCGGCGCTGGAGCCATTCGCGGGGCCGGGTGCGGTCGCAGGATTGGTCGCGGTCTCGGTGCCGGTCGCGGGTTCGGTGCCGGTTGCGGTCGCGGGGCGGGTTGCGGGTTCGGTGCCGGTCGCGGGGCCGGTCACGGTCTTGGAGCTGGTTGCGGTCTCGACGCTGGTTGCGGTTTTGGTGGTGGTTTGGCGGCGGGTGGCTTCGCGGAGGACGTGTTCGTCGGTGCGGGCGTCGTAGCGGCGGAAGGCGGGCAGGGCGGCGGCCAGGGCGGTGACCGCGGCGGTGCAGGCCAGGCCGCCGCTGATGATCGCGGTGGGGACGCCGGTCCACTGGGCCATCAGGCCCGCCCGGGCGTTGCCGAGCATGGGGCCCGCGGAGTACGACAGGAGCTCGATGCCGGCCAGGCGGCCGCGGAGCTCGTCGGGGATGGACTGGTTCCAGATCACCGAGCGGAACAGGCCGCTGATCATGTCGGCCACGCCGGCCAGGGCCAGGCAGAGCAGGACCAGCCACAGGCTGGTGGTCAGGCCGGCCCCGGCCATGGCGGCGCCCCAGGCCGCGGCGGCGATGATCACGGCCAGGCCGTGCCGGTGGACTCGGTGGGTCCAGCCGGAGGTGAGGGCGGCCAGCAGGGCGCCGACCGCGCCGGCGGAGTACATCAGGCCCAGCGCCCAGGGGGCTTGCAGGCGGTCGGCCAGGAACGGGAACAGGGCCTGGGGCATGGCCATCGCCATCGCGACGACGTCGACCAGGTAGGTGCCCGCGAGGTCGGGGCGGGTGGCGGCGTAGCGGATCCCGGTGGCGATGCTGCGCAGGCCCGCGGCCTCCGCCTGCTCCGTCGGCGGGGCGGGGCGCATGCGCAGGAGCAGCAGCAGGGACAGCGAGAAGGTGAGCAGGTCCAGGAAGTAGGCCCACTGGAAACCGGCGAACTGGACCAGCAACCCGCCGAAGGCCGGGCCGGCGATGGCGCCGAAGTTCCAGCGCAGCGAGTTCAGCGCGCCGGCCGAGGCCATCATCGAATGCGGCAGGTAGCGCGGCACCAGGCCGTCCAGGCTGGGGCGTTGCAGGGCGTCGAGGGAGGCCACGCCCGCGGCGACCAGGTACAGCACCCATGGTTGCGGGTTGGGCAGCATCGCGTTGAGCAGCAGGACGCCGGTGCACACCATCAGGCCGGCCTCGCACCACACCACCATCTTGCGGCGGTCCAGCGCGTCGGCGAGGGCGCCGCCGTAGAGGCCGCACAGCACCATCGGGATGAACTGGGCGAGGGCGACCAGGCCCACCGCGGCCGGGGAGCCGGTCAGCTCCTTCATCTGGATGGGGACCGCGACGAAGGTGACGTAGCTGCCGAACATGGTGATCGCGCCCGAGAACGTCAGATAGCGGTAGTCCCTCGACACACGCAGCGGTGAGAAGTCCATGCGCAGTGCGGCGATGCGGGCGCGCCAGCTGGTGGGGTGTTCGGACACGAGCGGTGATGTTCGCCGGGCGGGGCGGCGCGCGCCACCCAATTACCCGGCGCGGGCGGCGGTGCGGCGGGTGGCGGTGCGGACGGGGTGGCGGGCGGTCACCAGGGCAGGGACAGGCGGGCGCGCAGGAGCAGTTCGAGCGTCCGGGCGCGGGCGGGGCGGGGGAGCGCGGACAGGCGGGCGGCCAGGGCGGGCAGGTGCCGGTGGTTGCCCGCGGCGACGGCGGCGGTGGCGGTGAGCGCGGCCAGGGGGTGGGAGTCCAGGGCGCTGTGGCCGATTCCGTTGAGCGGCACCAAAACTCCGTCCGGGGCCAGGTCGGCGATCTGGGCGGCGATCACCCTCGGGGTGCGGAGGTCGCGCTCGCCGGAGAGCACCGCGACCGGCCAGGTGAAGCCGGGCAGCTCGGCGGGCAGGTCGAAGGGCTCGCCGGCAAAAGCGGGAAAAGCCTTGGCGCGCTGGGCGAAGGACAGGTTGACGTCCAGGGGGAGGCCGTCCGGATCGGGGGCGTAGCCGAGCTCGCGGAAGGCCGGCACGCCGGCCAGGTCGAACTCCATGAAGTACGGCGTGTTCTCGGTGATCTCCTTGCCGCCCAAGCCGTGCAGCCACCGCCACAGCGCTTGGCCCCGCCCGGTGGCCAGGCGGTCCAGCAGGCGGCGCACCTGGGCCGGGCCGCCGTACTCGTGCACCAGCTGGATCACCTCGCCGGTCTCCTCGGCCGCCACCGTGCCCGCCTCGAGGAGCTCGCGCAGCCCCCGGGTGTCGAGGTACCGGCGGCGCAGCTCGGCGCGCTGGACCCGGCTGTCGTGCGCGGTGAGCATCGGCGAGTCCAGCACCATGCCCGCCACCCGCTCCGGATGCCGGACCCCGAGGCCCTGCGCCAGATAGGTGCCGTAGGAGCAGCCGTAGACGACCACCCGGTCCAGGCCGTGGTCATCCAGCACAGCGGCCAGGTCGTCCACCACCTGGGTGACGGTCAGCGCCTCGGGCGGCAGGTCGCGGCCCTGGTCGTCGGTGCGGGACAGGCCGATGCCGCGGTGTTCCACCATCAGCACGTCCAGGCCCCTGGCCGCGGCCTCGGCGCGCAGCCGCGCGTACGGCAGCACCGAGGCCAGGCCGGGACCGCCGGGCAGGACCAGGATCGGGGCAGGGGCGGCCTGCGGTGGACTCAGCCGGACGTGGTGCAGGTTGAACTCGGCCGCGCCGCCGGGTGTCACCGGCCTGCGCGTGGCGCGCACGCCCGGCATCCGCCGCAGCCGCTCCGCGGTGTCCGTGGTCACCACCCCCTGCCCCGACCATACCCAGCAGCGGGGCGGCCGCGAGTCAGTTGAGCCGTTCGACCCGCACCGGCAGCACCCCGGCCGACTGCGGGGCCAGCACGCCGAAGGCGGCCCAGGTCAGGTTGACGCAACGGTCCGGGTGCGCCTGCGCGTTCGGGCTGAAGTCGTTGACCCGCACGACAACCGAGGTCTCCGACCCGGTCCAGGTGACCCGCAGCAGCGTGTTGTGCCCCCAGTCCCGCGCGCCGGTGGTCATGGCCAGCCGGTCGAACTTCTCCCCGTAGGCGGTCATCCGATCGGGTTGACCTTCCACCCCGTACCAGGAGGCCTTGCACTCCATGGTGGGCGGACCGGACGGGTCGGCGGCCGCGACTCCGGGGTGCAGCGCCAGCAGGGCGACGGGGATGAGGGCGATCAGGCGGCGTGGCATGGGTTTTCCTCCGAGCTGACCGTCCACCGTGGACGGTCGCCCCAGAGTAGTCGATCTTGATCTAGCCGAGTCCCTCGGCGGTGCGGCGCAACTCGGCCAGGGTGTCGGCCACCAGCGGCCGGTGCTCGCTGCCGCGGCGGATCGCGGCGAAGACCCGGCGCACCGGGGCCGGGTCGGCCAGCGGCCGGGTCACCGCGCCGGCCAGCCGCACCCCGTACAGCGCCGTGCGCGGCACCAGCGCGACCCCGGCGCCCGCCCCGGCCAGTGCCGCGGTGGCCCGGAAGTCGGCGGAGTAGTGCGTGATCCGCGGCGTGATCCCGGCGTGCTCGCAGGCCAGCCGCACCACGTCGTAGACCGGGTTGCCGGGGGAGGGACTGATCCAGTCCTCCCCGGCCAGCTCGGCCAGGGGGATCTCGGCGGCGCGGGCCAGCGGGTGCGCGGCGGGCAGCACCGCGTCGAAGGGCTCGGCGTAGAGGGCCACCCTGGCCACCCGCTCGTCGTCCTCGCGCGGCGCGCCCCGGTACTCCACCGCCACCGCCAGGTCGACCTCGCCGTCCATCAGCATCGGCAGGCTCTCGTGGCCCTCGGCGTCGCGCACCCGCACCGCCACCCCCGGCGCGCGCTCGCGCAGCGTGGCGATGGTCGGCGCGACCAGCAGCCCGATCGCGCTGGCGAAGGCGGCCACCACGATCTCGCCGGTGCGGCCGCTGGCGTGCGCGGTCAGCGCCGCCTCGGCGCGTTCCAGCTCGGCCAGGATCGTGTTGGTGTGGCTGAGCAACAGCTTGCCCGCCGCGGTCAGCTGGACCCGCCTGCCCCGGCGTTCCAGCAGGGGCTGGCCGACCTCGGTCTCCAGCGCGGCCAGGTGCTGGGAGACCGCGGACGGCGTCACGTACAACGCGTCCGCGGCCGCCGTCACCGTGCCGTGGTCGGCCAGCGCGCGCAGCATGCGCAGGCGGCGGAGGTCCAGCACGACCTCAGCCCCGCGCGCGGTGGGTCACTCGCAGACCTTCCAGCCCGCGTCCTCCTTGACCAGGTTCAGCTTCTGCTTCCCCGGGCTCTGGCCGGGGGCGGTGAGGTCGATCATGGCGGTTCCGACGGGCGGCGTGGCCGACACCGAGGCCACGGTGAGCGTGGCCTCCGGGACGTGCTTGACCACCTTGCCCTCGGCCTTGTTCTTGGTCAGCTTCTCCACCATGCGCTCGCAGGTGTAGGGCGCGTACTCGGACACGGGGGCCTTGCCGCCTGAACGCAGGTCGTTCTGCCACGCCCCGGCGAAGCCGGTCGCCACCGCGCGGGCCGCGGCCGCCTCCGGACCGGAGTCGCCGCCGCCGGTGTCCCCGCCGCTGCCGCCGGTGGGCGCCACGCTGCCGCCCCCGCTCGGCCGCACCGACCCGGTGGTCAGCCTCGGCCGGGAGGTGGCGGTGACGGAGGTGTCGCTGGGCGGCGCGGCCACCGTGTTGGACGGGGTGGGGTCGTCACCGGAGAAGGCGTAGATGCCGCCGATGATCCCGCCGACCACGACCACCACGGCCGCGACCGCGATGCCGGCGATCAGGCCCTTGTTCGGGCCGCTGGGCGGGGGCGCGCCGAAGCCGCCCTGCTGCTGGTAGCCGCCGAACTGCGGGTTCTGCTGGTACGGGTCCTGGCCGAAGCCGGGCTGCGGCTGGCCGGGCTGCTGGCCCCAGCCCTGCTGCTGCGGGTCGGGCTGGCCGTAGCCGGGCGGCGGCTGCTGGCCGAAACCGGGCTGCTGGCCGGTCTGCGGGTAGCCCGGCTGCGGCTGGCCGCCGGTCTGCGGGTAGCCGCCGGGCTGCTGCGGCTGGCCCCAGCCCTGCTGACCCGGCTGCTGGCCGTGGGGGTCGGGCTGGCCGTAGGGGCCTGGCTGCTGGGGCGGGTAGGTCACCGGGTACTCCTGCGAAAAATGTGGGGGGCGGGAAAGCCACCACAGTCTGACGCAGACCGGTGAGCCTTGTGGTCCGAACGGGTCAAAACTACGCGACCAGGTAGGCGGGCAGGTCGCGGCCCAGATCGTCGAAGACCTCGATGTTGTGCCGGTAGGCCACGATCGCCTCCTCGATGACCCTGCGCTGCTCGGCCGGGTCGAAGGGCAGCAGGTCGAGCATCTCCCGGTAGCCGTCCTTGAACCGCTTCACGTTCTTGATCAGCGGGAAGCTGTAGGCCGAGGCGCCGCGGTCGCCGGGAAGCTGGTAGGCGCGGACCACGCAGCGCTGGATGATCTGGCCACCGGAAAGATCGCCCAGGTACCGGGTGTAGTGGTGCGCGATGAACCCGCCCGGCCAGTCGAAGCACACCTGGCGCATCCGGGCCAGGTAGCGCAGGGTGGCCGGGCTCGGCGTGATCCGCTCCCGCCAGTCCAGGCCGAGCAGGTAGGCCAGGTCCTCGGCCAGCGCGGGCACCCGGCTCAGTTCGGGCAGCACGAACCGCCGCCCGACCGCATCGGCGCGCATGACCTGCGCGGCCTCCTCCAGCACCGAGTAGGCGAAGTACTGCTGCGCCACCATCTCGGCGTAGCCGGCGCGGCTGAGCTTGCCGCCCAGCATCGCCGCCACGTACGGGGAGTGCTGCGCCTCCGCGTGGTCGCCGCGGGTGCGCGCCCGCAGCTCGGCGGAAAACCGCGGCGGCTCAACGACTTCGGACATGATCAGCCTCCTCCTGGCCCGGCCCTGAGTCTGCTGGCCGGGCGGCTGGGGGGTCAAGGGTTTCACGACAGGTTGTCAGAATATCCTGACGAGGTGTCAGAACCCTGCCGTGCCTCCTCAGGCTAGGTTAGGCTTGCCTAACTTGACAAGGGCGCGAGTGGGTGTGCTCCAGGTCACTTCGGGTGGGTCGATGAGTTTCCGCTGGACCGGCGGTCTGTCCTGGCGTAACCACAACGAGGACGGCAGGAGCACCCCATGCGCATCGTGGTCAGCGAGTTCATCAGCCTGGACGGCGTCGTGCAGGCCCCCGGCGGCCCCCAGGAGGACACCGACGGCGGCTTCGCCCACGGCGGCTGGTCGCACCCCTTCTTCGACCCGGAGGTGGTCGGCGGCTTCTTCGACGAGGCGCTGCGCACCGCCGACGGCCTGCTCTTCGGCCGCCGTACCTGGCAGGTCATGGCGGAGGCGTGGCCGGAGCGGGCAGGCGACCCGTTCGCCGACCGGATGAACACCCTGCCCAAGCACGTCGTCTCCGGCACCCTCACCGAGGCGGACCTGACCTGGAACACCACCCTGATCCCGGCCGCCGACCTCCTGGCCGGGGTGCGGGAGCTGCGCGCGGCCACCGGCGGCGACCTGGTGGTCATGGGCAGCCCGAGCCTGGTGCGCGCGCTGCTGGCCGAGGGCCTGGTGGACGAGCTGCGGCTGGTGCACATGCCGGTGCTGCTCGGCGGCGGAAAGTCGATCTTCCCGGCCGAGGGCGGCAAGCGAACCCTGGAGCTGGTGTCCACGGCCGCGGCCAGCACCGGCGCGCAGGTCAGCGTCTACCGGCCGGTCCAGGAGAGCTGAGCTAGCGGCGGGGCAGCTTGCGCGGTTTCCCGTCGGGACCCAGCCGCGCGCCCACCCCGCGCAGCACGAAGGCCACCGTCTGCTCGGTCGCCTCGGCCAGCGCGGACTCCGCCAGCCCGGCCAGGCTGCGCCCGCTGACACAGGCGGTGACCAGCGGCACCAGCGCGTCCAGGTCCGCCTCCGGCAGGTAGCCCTTGGCCATCCCGGCAGCCAGGACCCGGCGCAGCGTGGCCTCCAGTTCGGTCACGTGGTCCAGCACCCGGCTGCGCCCCTGTTCGGAGAGCAGCGGTCGCAGCGCGGAGCTGGGTGGCATGTGCCGGGTGGCGAAGACCCGGATGTGCAGCCGGACGTAGGTGGCCAGCTTGTCCACCGGGTTGTCCAGCTCGGCCAGCGCCGCGGTCAGCTCGCGCAGGTAGCCGCCGGTCTCGTGCTCGGCGAAGGCGAGCAGCAGCGACTCCTTGTCCGGGAAGTAGTTGTACATCGCGGTGCGGCCCACCTCGGCGGCCGCGGCCACCTCGGCCAGGGTGAGCGCGTCGTAGCCGCGTTCGCCGGCCAGCCGGGACAGCGCGGCGAAGATCCGCTCCCGGGTCTGCTCCCGGTGCTCGGCCAGCGAGGCGCCGACGATCTTCGGCATGCCTGCCAGGATATGCCCGGCACATCCGGGGCGGGGGACGGCGGATAGCATCGGGGCTCCTCGGGCGCCCGCGCCCGCAGCCGTCTCGATGTCCTAGGAGTCCGTCGTGTCCCAGTTGAGTCCCGCGCCCGCCGTGCTCGCCTCGCGTGTGACGGTGCCAGCCGGGACTACCGCAGGCGCGGCGCTGCGCGAGCTGGAGGCGCCGAACAAGGGGCCGCAGGCCGTCATCGTGGTGCGCGACCCCGAGGGCAACCTGCGCGACCTGTCCTGGGCCCCGGCCGCCGACACCGAGGTCGAGCCGGTCACCGCCGAGTCCGCCGACGGCCGCAGCGTGATCCGGCACTCCGCCGCGCACGTGCTCGCCCAGGCGGTGCAGGAGCTCTTCCCCGAGGCCAAGCTGGGCATCGGCCCGCCGGTCAAGGACGGCTTCTACTACGACTTCGACGTCGCCCGCCCGTTCACCCCCGATGACCTGGCCGCGCTGGAGAAGCGCATGAAGCAGATCATCAAGGGCGCGCAGCGGTTCTCCCGCAGGGTCTTCGGCTCCCAGGAGGAGGCCAAGGCCGAGCTGGCCGGTGAGCCGTACAAGCTGGAGCTGGTGGACATCAAGTCCGATGTGGACACCAGCGAGGTGATGGAGGTCGGCGGCGGCGAGCTGACCATCTACGACAACCTCGACCCGCGCAGCGGCGACAAGGTCTGGGCCGACCTGTGCCGCGGTCCGCACGTGCCCACCACCAAGTACATCCCGGCGTTCAAGCTGATGCGCTCGGCCGCGGCCTACTGGCGCGGCAGCGAGAAGAACCCGCAGCTGCAGCGGATCTACGGCACCGCCTGGGAGACCCAGGAGGCCCAGGACGCCTACCTGGAGCTGCTGGCCGAGGCCGAGCGCCGCGACCACCGCAAGCTCGGCGTGGAGCTGGACCTGTTCAGCTTCCCCGACGAGATCGGCTCCGGCCTGGCCGTGTTCCACCCGCGCGGCGGCGTGATCCGCAAGGCGATGGAGGACTACTCGCGGCGCCGCCACGAGGAGGAGGGCTACGAGTTCGTCTACAGCCCGCACATCACCAAGGGCGGGCTGTTCGAGACCTCCGGCCACCTGGACTGGTACCGCGACGGCATGTACCCGGCGATGCACCTGGACGCCGAGTACGACGAGGCGGGCAAGCTCCGCAAGCCCGGCCAGGACTACTACCTCAAGCCGATGAACTGCCCCTTCCACGACCTGATCTTCCGGTCCCGGGGCCGCTCCTACCGCGAGCTGCCGCTGCGCATGTTCGAGTTCGGCTCGGTCTACCGCTACGAGAAGTCCGGCGTGGTGCACGGCCTGACCCGGGTGCGCGGCATGACGCAGGACGACGCGCACATCTTCTGCACCCCGGAGCAGGTGCAGGAGGAGCTGAAGTCGTTGCTGGGCTTCGTGCTCGGCCTGCTCCGCGACTACGGCCTGGACGACTTCTACCTGGAGCTGTCCACCCGCAACGAGGAGAAGTACGTCGGCTCCGACGAGGTGTGGGCGCAGGCCACCGAGGCGCTGCGGGTCGCCGCCGAGGACTCCGGCCTGGAACTGGTGCCCGACCCCGGTGGCGCGGCCTTCTACGGGCCGAAGATCTCGGTGCAGGCCAAGGACGCGCTGGGCCGCACCTGGCAGATGTCCACCATCCAGGTCGACTTCAACCTGCCGGAGCGCTTCGAGCTGGAGTACACCGCCGGTGACGGCTCCCGGCAGCGGCCGGTGATGATCCACCGCGCGCTCTTCGGCAGCATCGAGCGGTTCTTCGGGGTGCTCACCGAGCACTACGGCGGCGCGTTCCCGGCCTGGCTGGCCCCGGTGCAGGTGGTCGGCATCCCGATCGCCGACGAGCACGTCGAGCACCTGATGCGGGTGAAGAAGGCGTTGCGCGCCAAGGCGATCCGGGTCGAGATCGACGCCGGTGACGACCGCATGCAGAAGAAGATCCGCAACCACACCACGCAGAAGGTGCCGTTCCTGCTGCTGGCCGGGGCCAAGGACGTGGAGGCCGGCGCGGTGTCCTTCCGGTTCCGGGACGGCACCCAGATCAACGGGGTGCCGGTGGACACCGCGGTCGAGCTGATCGCCACCTGGGTCGACCGGCGGGAGAACAGCAGCCCCACCGCGGAGACGGTCAGCCCGCTGCTGCCCCAGTAGGCGGTTTCCCCCCACGCCCATGTGTTGCCTGGCAACATATGGCTATGAGCGTTGGGGTGGTGCTGCCGCTGGGGGCGGAGCAGGCTGACCTGCACACGGTCGGCGGCAAGGGCGAGTCACTGTCCACGCTGGTCAGGGCGGGTGTGCCGGTGCCGCCGGGCTTCCACGTCACCACCGCGGCCTACCGGGGCTTCGTCGCGGGCGGCCTGGACGAGACGATCCGGGCCGCCCTGCGCGCCGAGCCGGAGGAAGCCTCGGCGGCCATCGCCGAGGCCTTCGAGCGGGCCGCGTTCCCGGCCTCGACCGCTTCGGCGATCCTGACCGCCTACGCCGAGCTGGGCAGCCCCGCGGTGGCGGTGCGCTCCTCGGCCACCGCGGAGGACCTGCCCGGCCTGTCCTTCGCCGGGCAGCAGGACTCCTTCCTCAACGTCACCGGCGAGGAAGCCCTCCTGGACGCGGTGCGCCGCTGCTGGGCCTCGCTGTGGACCGCCCGCGCCATCGGCTACCGGGCCCGGCACGGCGTCACCGGCGAGCACGCCCTCGCGGTGGTGGTCCAGGAGCTGGTGCCCGCGGAGTCGGCCGGGGTGCTCTTCACCGCCAACCCGCTCACCGGCGCGGGAGACGAGATCCTGATCAACGCGGCCTGGGGGCTCGGCGAGTCGGTGGTCGGCGGCCAGGTCACCCCGGACAGCTACGTGCTGCGTGGCGAGTCGGTGCAGCGGCAGGTGGCGGACAAGACGGTGCGCACGGTGCGGGCCCCCGGCGGCACCAGGGACGAGCCGGTGCCCACCGACCTGCGCTGGCTGCCCGTGCTCACCGACGACCAGGCCAGGGAGCTGGCCGCGCTGGGCAGGCGGATTCACGAGGTCTACCGCCGCCCCACCGACGTCGAGTGGGCCTGGCACGACGGCCGCTTCGCCATCCTGCAAGCCCGCCCCATCACCACCGTCGTGCCGGAGACCTGGAACGACTCGCTGCGCGGGGACTACCTGTGGACCAGCGCCAACCTGGGCGAGGCGGTGCCCAGCGTGATGACCCCGGCCACCTGGTCCCTGGCCCAGGCGGTGTCGCTGACCTCGATCGGCGGGCACCCGATGGCCGGCAACATCGGCGGCCGCTTCTACCTCAACCTCAGCCTCAGCCTGGGCATGGCCGACGCGGTGGGCGCGGGCCGTTTTGCCCGCCGCGCCAACGAACACCTCCTGGGGCGCATCGACGACGACCTGCCCCGTCTGCCGGAGTCCCGGCTGACGCTGATCCGGCTGGCCCTGCGCGCCGGCCGCACCGAGCTGCGTGCCGAACGCGAGCTCCGCACCCGCCTGCCCGAGCTGCTGGACAGGGGCAGGCAGCGCTGCCGCGACCTGCGCGCCCGGATCGCCGCCACCGGCACCGCCGCCGACCTCGCCGCGCTGTGGGACAGCGAGCTCGCCGGATTGCTCGCCGACGCCCGGCTGCTCTCCGCCGCCGCCCGCACCGTCGGCGTGGACCAGTCCCGGGTGCGCGCCCGGCTGGACCGTCTGGTCGAACCGGCCGAGGCGACCGCGCTGCTCAGCGGCGCGCACGGCGCCGGTGGCGAGCTGGCCAGCCTCGGCCCGGTGCTCGGCCTGGCCGAGCTGCGCGCAGGCCGGATCGACCGGGACACCTTCGCCGACACCTGGGGCCACCGCGGCTCCGACGAGTTCGAGGTTTTCAGCCCGCGCCCCGCCGAGGACCCGGCCTGGATCGACCGGCAGCTGGCCACCCTCGGCACCGGCGAGCAGGACCCCTCCACCCTGCTGGCCCGCCAGGCCCAGACCCGGCAGGCCGCCTGGCACCGGCTGCGCACCCGCCACCCCCGCCAGGCCGCCAAGCTGGCCCCGAAGCTGGACAAGGCGGCCAAGGCCGCCCGCCGCCGCGAGCTGGCCCGCTCGGAGTTCGTCCGCGCCTTCTGGGTCTTCCGCGCCTTCCTGCTGCGCGCGGGCGAGCTGACCGGGCACGGCGAGGACCTGTTCTTCCTGCCGGTCACCGACACCGTGCGGGTGCTGCGCGGCGACCCCGGACCCCTCACCGCGGTCCCGGCCCGCCGCGCCGCCTACCAGCGCTACCGCACCCTGCCGCCCTACCCCACGGTCATCCGCGGCCACTTCGACCCGGAGGCCTGGGCCGCCGACCCGGACCGGCGCGTCGACCGCTACGACGCCCGCGACACCACCGCAGAGCCCGCGGCCGAGGGCATCATCCGCGGCTTCGGCGGCGTGGCCGGGGTGGTGGAGGGCGTGGTCCGGATCCTGCGTGACGTCGAGGACGGCGAGCGGCTTCAGCCTGGCGAGATCCTGGTGACCACGGTGACCAACGTCGGCTGGACCCCGCTGTTCCCGCGCGCCGCCGCCGTGGTCACCGACGTCGGCGCGCCGCTCTCGCACGCCGCGATCGTGGCCCGCGAGCTCGGCATCCCCGCCGTGGTCGGCTGCGGCGACGCCACCCTCCGGCTGCGCACCGGCGACCGGGTACGCGTGGATGGCGGCCAGGGCACGGTCACTCTGCTCCCTTCCAGGTCCTAGGATCGATTCATGGGTGAGCCGGAGCTGGACGCGCAGGAGGGCATCGGGATTCCCGACCCGTTGCAGCGGTTGTGGACCCCGCACCGGATGGCCTACATCCGCGGCGAGGGCAAACCGGCCGACGCCGAGCCGACCGGCTGCCCCTTCTGCCAGGTCACCGCGCTCGATGACCCCAACGGCCTGGTCATCGCCCGCGGCGAGCTGGTCTTCGCGGTGCTCAACCTGTACCCGTACAACCCCGGCCACCTGATGGTGCTGTCCTACCGGCACATCCCGGACTACACCGACCTGGACCCGGCCGAGACGGTCGAGTTCGCCGAGTTCACCCAGCGCGCCATGCGGGCCATCCGGCACGCCGCGGCGCCGCACGGGTTCAACATCGGCATGAACCAGGGCACCGTGGCCGGGGCAGGCATCGCCGCGCACCTGCACCAGCACGTGGTGCCGCGCTGGGGCGGGGACGCCAACTTCATGCCGGTGGTCGCGCACACCAAGGTCCTGCCGCAGCTGCTCGGCGAGACCCGCGAACTGCTCGCCGGGGCCTGGCACGAGGTCGGCTGAGCCACCCCGGTGGCCGGACCTGGCGCGGGTTAGGCTGGCGTCACCAGGTCCTTTGCCCACGCCGGTCACCGGAAAGTCGATGCCGAACAGCCGATGCTGAACATCTTCGCCCGCGCGTCGGTCGCGCGCGTCACCGATCCGGTCGGGTCCTGGCTGCTGCGCCGCGGGCTGACCCCCAACGCGATCACCGTGCTGGGCACCACCGGCACGGTGCTGTCCGCACTGTGGTTCCTGCCCCGTGGCGAGCTGCTGCTGGGCACCGTGGTGGTCACCCTGTTCACCCTGTTCGACCTCATCGACGGCGCGATGGCCCGCGCCCAGGGCAACGGCACCCGCTTCGGCGCGGTGCTGGACGCCAGCTGCGACCGGATCGCCGACGGCGCGCTGTTCGCCGCCATCGCCTGGTGGGCCTTCGTCGAGGCCCAGGACCGGGCCCTGGGCGCGGCGGCCCTGCTGTGCCTGGTCACCGCGCAGGTCATCTCCTACGTCAAGGCCCGCGCCGAAGCCACTGGCCTCTCCGCCGACGGTGGCCTGGTGGAGCGCGCCGAGCGGCTCATCCTGGCCCTGGTCGGCACCGGGCTGACCGGCTTGGATGTGCCCTACGCGCTGGACATCGCGCTGTGGCTGCTCGCCGCGCTGTCCGTGCTCACCGTCGGCCAGCGGCTGCACGCGGTGTACCGCAGCGCCAAGGCGGCCCGGTGACCGCTGTCCGCGACCGGCTGATCGACACCGGGTACGCGGCGGGCTGGCTGCTCACCCGCGCCCTGCCCGAACCCCTGGCGCTGCGCCTGTTCACCGCGATCGCGCTGCGCGCCGAACACCGCGCCACCGGCAAAGGCCTGCGCCGCAACCTGGCCCGCCTGGTCACCCCGGACCACCTCGACGACACCGTGCGCGCGGCCCTGCGCTCCTACGCCCGCTACTGGGCCGAGACCTTCCGGCTACCCGCCCAGGACCCGGCCGCGCTGCGCCACCGGATCCACGTCACCGGGGTCGAGCACCTGGACGCCGCCCGCGCCGCCGGCCGCGGCGTGCTCCTGGCGCTGACGCACAGCGGGAACTGGGACGTGGCCGGGCTCTGGCTGTGCGCGCACGCCGGCCGGTTCACCACGGTCGCCGAACGCCTGCGCCCGGAGTCGCTGTACCGCCGTTTCCTGGCCTACCGCGAGTCCCTCGGCTTCGAGATCCTGCCGCTCTCCGGCAGCGCCCCACCCGGCCGGACGCTGCTGAAACGCTTGCGCGCCAACGGAATCGTCTGCCTGCTCGCCGACCGGGTGCTCACCGGCGCGAGCGTCCCGGTCACCCTCTTCGGCGAACCAGCCCGGCTGCCCTCCGGTCCCGCGCACCTGGCCGTGATCACCGGCGCGGCGCTCGTCCCGGCCGCCACCTGGTTCACCGACGACGGCTGGGGCCTGCGCTTCCACCCCGCCCTGCCGGTCACCGACATCGCCGGCACCACCCAGCTCCTGGCCGAGGCCTTCGCCGCCGACCTGGCCGCGCACCCCGCCGACTGGCACATGCCGCACCCGGTGTGGACGGCCCCTCGGTGAGGATCGGCCTGGTCTGCCCGTACTCCTTCGACGTGCCCGGCGGCGTGCAGACCCACGTCCTGGACCTGGCCCGCGAGCTCCGCCACCGCGGCCACCGGGCCCAGGTGCTCGCCCCCTCCCGCCGCACCGACCTGCCCGGCTACGTCACCCCCGCCGGTGGCGCGCTCGGCATCCCCTACAACGGCTCGGTGGCCCGCCTGTCCTTCGGCCCCAGCGCCCTGCGCCGCGTCCGGCACTGGCTGCGCCAGCACGACCCGGACCTGCTGCACCTGCACGAACCGGCCGCCCCCAGCCTGTCCCTGCTCGCCCTGGCCGTCACCGACCGCCCGGTGGTGGCCACCTTCCACACCAGCTCCCCGATCACCCGCACCCCCTTGGCACCGCTGCTGCGGCCCCTGCTGCGCAAGATCACCACCCGGATCGCGGTGTCCGAGGCCGCCCGCGCCACCCCCGGCATGACCGAGATCCCCAACGGCGTCAACACCGCCCTGTTCGCCCACGCCGAACCACTCCCGCTGCCCGCACCTTCGATCGGTTTCCTCGGCCGCTTCGACGAACCCCGCAAAGGCCTCCCGGTCCTGCTCGCCGCCGCCCGCGCCCTGCTGCCTGCCCACCCTGGCCTGAACCTGGTCATCGCCGGCGCGGGCAACCCGGCCGCGCTCCGCCGCGCCGCCGGCCCGGAGCTGGCCGCCCGCCTCACCCTGCTCGGCCAGGTCGACGAACAGACCAAGGCACGGCTGCTGCGCGGCGTGGACCTCTACTGCGCGCCCAACCTCGGCGGCGAGAGCTTCGGCATGGTCCTCACCGAAGCCATGGCCGCCGGCGCACCCGTCGTGGCCAGCGACCTGGCTGCCTTCCGCCGGGTGCTGGACGGCGCGGGGGAGACCTTCCCGGTCGGCGATCACGTTGCCCTGGCAGGAAAACTCGCCGCCCTGCTGGCCGGCCCGGCTCGCCGGGCGGAGCTGGCCGCGGCCGGACTCCGCCGGGTCAGCCGCTACGACTGGACCGAGGTCGCCGGGCAGCTGGAGGAGGTCTACCGGGCCGCGCTCACCGCGCCACGCCTGGTCCCGGCCGGACCGCCCGCTCCCAGGCCTCGGTGATCAGCGCGCACACCCGCTCCGGCTGTTCGACCGAGTGCAGCGCCACCGGTCCCGGGCGGTCCTCCCTCGGCAGCTGACGCAGCGCGCCGAGCAGTCCGGGCGGGGTGAACAGGATGGTGCCCAGCCCGTCGGCGTCCCGGTGCGCCAGCCGCGGCCGGGTCTTCGGCCCGAACCGCACCTCGTGCACCACGACCCGGAACAGCCCGACGCGGCTGGCCAGCACCCGGCGACCGGTGACCACGTACTCGGTGCGGCGCAGCGCCCACGCCCGCCGCACCGGCATGAGCAGCATCCCGGCCACCGTGACCACCGTCGCCACCACCGGGAACGTCACCCCGGTGTCACGCCAGGACCGCACCAGCCAGGGCAGCGGGACGGCCAGCCCTGCGAAGACCAGCAGCGGCAGGTCGAAGGACCGCAGCAGCAGGAACTTCCGCGGCCGCCCCCGCCACAGCACCGTCTCCCCGGCCTCGAACTCATGATCCCCCATGGCCTGACGCTATCCACCTCGACCACGCCGTGCCAGGGACATCGCCGTCAGCGCCGGTCGCAGGCGCGCGAGAGCAGCGCCAGCACCTCCGCCGGTCCTTCCACGGCGTGCAGCACGGTGAGCTGCCGCAGCGGCACGTCCAACTCCGGCGGCTCCTCCGGGCAGTCGCCGGGAAACAGGGTGGCGAACACGATCGTGCCCCGCCCGTCGGCGTGCCTGTGCCGCATCCTCGGCCGGGCGGCCGGGACGAGCGGTAAGTCCCGCACCGCCTTCGGGCCGCTCTCGCGGTGCCGCAGCTCGGCCACCCTGCGGTCGGTGACCACGTACTCGGTGCGGCGCAGCCAGTACGCCCGGTGCGCGGCCAGCACGAACCCAGCCGCTATCACCGCACCGCCGAAAACCCAGGCGAAGGCCGGCGCGTCCTTCGTCGTCAGCAGCACCGCGACCATGACCGCCACTGGCAGCACCGAGGCCAGATCGGCCAGCAGGCGCGCCCGGATCCGCCCCGGCCTGCCGCGCCAGCGCACCGTCTCACCCGCGTACTCCGCAACCCCCATGACCCGACGCTACCCACCGCGGCCGCACCGGAGCACGCAGCGATGTTCGGCCGTTGTTCAGAGCTTGGCCGCGATCGCCTCCGGCAGCGGGTCGTAGCGGGCGAAGCGGCGGGTGAAGGTCGCGGTGCCGGAGGTCAGCGAACGCAGGTCGATGGCGTAGCGCAACAACTCCGTGCACGGCACCTCGGCGCGAACCATGGTCCGGCCCGCGCCCGCGGCCTCGGTGCCCAGCACCCGGCCGCGGCGGCCGGACAGGTCGCCCAGCACGGTGCCCAGGTGGTCATCGGGCAGCAGCACCGCGACCTCGTCCACCGGTTCCAGCATGGCGATCCCGGCCGAGGCGGCGGCCTCCTTCAAGGCCAGCGAGGCCGCGGTCTGGAAGGCGGCATCGCTGGAGTCCACGCTGTGCGCCTTGCCGTCGACCAGGCTGACCCTGATGTCCACCACCGGATAACCGGACTGCAGGCCCTTGGCCATCTGGGCCCGCACGCCCTTCTCCACGCTCGGGATGAACTGGTGCGGCACCGCGCCGCCGACCACCTTGTCCACGAACTCCAGGCCCGCGCCGCGCGGCAGCGGTTCCACTACCAGGTCGCACACCGCGTACTGGCCGTGCCCGCCGGACTGCTTCACGTGCCGCCCGTGGCCCTTGCCCGCCTTGGCGAAGGTCTCCCGCAGCGGCACCCGCACCGGCTCGGTGTCGACCTCGGCGCCCCCGGCGCGCAGCCGTTGCAGCACCACGTCGGCGTGTGCCTCGCCCATGCACCACAGCACCAGCTGGTGGGTCTCGGCGTTGCGCTCCAGCCGCAGCGTCGGGTCGCTGGCGGCCAGCTTGGCCAGGTTGCGCGCGAGGACGTCCTCATCGCTGCGGGTGCGGGCCAGCACCGCGATCGGCAGCAGCGGCTCGGGCATGTCCCACGGCCGCACCAGCAGCGGGTCCTCCGGCGCGGAGACGGTGTCCCCGGTCTCGGCGGAGGTCAGCTTGGTCAGCGCGCACACGTCACCGGCCACGCAGTAGGGCACCTCGCGCAGCGTCGCGCCCAGCGGGGAGTAGACGTGCGCGACCCGCTCGTCGACGTCGTGGTCCTCGTGGCCCCGCTCGGCCATGCCATGCCCGGAGATGTGCACCGGCCGTTCCGGGCGCAGCGTCCCGGAGAACACCCGCACCAGCGACACCCGGCCCACGTAGGAGTCCACCGCGGTGCGCACCACCTCCGCGACCAGGGGCCCGTCCGGGTCGGCGGCCAGGCGGGGGCGGGGGATGCCGTCGGTGCCGGTGACCTCGGGCGGCTCGTGCTCGGCGGGGGAGGGGAAGGCGCGGGTGAGCATCTCCAGCAGCTCGGGCACGCCCAGCCCGGTGGTCGAGCACACCGGGATCACCGGGTGGAAGGAGCCGCGCGCCACCGCGGTCTCCAGGTCCGCGATCAGCACCCCCTGGTCGAGCTCCTCGCCCTCCAGGTAGCGCTCCATCAGCGTCTCGTCCTCGCTCTCGGCGATGATCCCCTCGATCAGGGTGTCCCTGGCCAGCGCGAACTCCTCGGCCATCGACTCCGGCGGCGAACCGGTGATCAGCCCGACCAGCCCGGTCAGCGACCCGCCCTCGCGGATCGGCAGGTACAGCGGCAGCACGCCGTCGCCGAAGGCCTCCCGGCAGGCCGCGGTCTCGGCGTCGATGTCGGCGCGCTGGTGGTCGCAGCGGGCGATGACCACCGCGCGCGGCATGCCCACCGCCGCGCACTCCTGCCACAGCGTGACCGTGGCCGCGTCCACCCCCTCCGCGGCGCACACCACGAACAGCGCCGCGTCGGCCGCGCGCAGCCCGGCGCGCAGCTCGCCCACGAAGTCGGCGTACCCGGGGGTGTCGATCAGGTTGACCTTGACCTCGCCGTGCATGAACGGGGCCACCGACAGCCCGACCGAGCGCTGCTGGCGCACCGCGGCCGGATCGTGGTCGCACACCGTGGTCCCCTCGGTGACCGAGCCGGTGCGGTTGATCACCCCCGCCGCGGCCAGCAGCGCCTCGGTGAGCGTGGTCTTCCCGGAGCCGGAAGGCCCGACCAGCACGACGTTGCGCACCTTGGTGGGGTCGGCTACAGCGACCTGGCCGCCGGCGTGGCCGTTGTCGGCGTGCTTGCTGCCCATGGCACTTCCACCTCCCGAACGCGGCCGGCCTGCTCCGGCCGCGCGTTGGATGTGTCCGATCTCACACCCGATGGCCTGGTGGCGTCCACCCCCGGGCCGTCGCACCATCCGGGAGTACTAATTGGCGGTGATGAGTGAGCTGCTGACCCCGCTGCCCCGCCCGCGCACCGCACGGCCCAGCCGCGGCGGCGTGCCCGCCACCGGCGCGCACCTGCTGGACTGGGACTGGGCCCGCTACCGCCTGGAAGACGCCCGCAACTACTGGATCGCCACCAGCAGCGCCGCCCGCCGCCCGCACACCCGGCCGGTGTGGGGCGTGTGGCTGCCCGCGGGGTTCTGCTTCGTCACCGGTTCGACCGCGGTGCGCAACCTGGCGGTCAGCCGGGAGATCACCGTGCACCTGGAAAGCGGCGACGAGGTGGTCATCGCCGAGGGGGAGGCCACCGTGCTCAGCGCCCAGGCCGACCTGTCCCGGCTGGCCGAGGAGCTGCACCGCAAGTACCGCTGGGCGCTGCACCTGGCCGACGGCCGCCTGGCCGGGGAGGGCGGCCAAGGCGGCCCCGCCTACCTGGTGCGGCCCAGGGTGGTCTTCGGCTGGGCCCAGAACGGGGAGAGCATGACCAGGTGGCGTTTCGGCCCACCCGGCGGCCGGTGAGCGTGACGCGGGTAACTGGCCTGCTCAGATCGCGCGGAATTGGCCACTTCAGGGGGCCGCGTCCGGTCGTAGCATGAGGGTCCAAGTCATCCACCGGAGTGGGGTTTTCCCACTTCAGCGCACAGTTGGGCAGGACACCAGTGACCTCCAGTGACATCCAGGCCGTCGGCACCGCGCGGGTCAAGCGCGGTATGGCCGAGATGCTCAAGGGCGGCGTGATCATGGACGTGGTCACCCCGGAGCAGGCCAAGATCGCCGAGGACGCCGGCGCCGTCGCGGTGATGGCCCTGGAGCGGGTCCCCGCCGACATCCGGGTGCAGGGCGGCGTGGCCCGGATGAGCGACCCCGACATGATCGACGGCATCATCTCCGCGGTGTCCATCCCGGTGATGGCCAAGGCCCGGATCGGCCACTTCGCCGAGGCCCAGGTGCTGCAGGCCATCGGCGTGGACTACATCGACGAGTCCGAGGTGCTGACCCCGGCCGACGAGGCCCACCACATCGACAAGTGGGACTTCACCGTGCCCTTCGTCTGCGGCGCGACCAACCTGGGTGAGGCGCTGCGCCGGATCAGCGAGGGCGCGGCCATGATCCGCTCCAAGGGCGAGGCCGGCACCGGCAACGTGGTCGAGGCGACCCGGCACATGCGCCAGATCCGCGCCGACATCAAGCGGCTGACCCTGCTCGACGAGCCGGAGCTCTTCGTCGCCGCCAAGGAGCTGCGCGCGCCGTACGAGCTGGTCAAGGAGATCGCCCAGCTGGGCAAGCTGCCGGTGGTGCTGTTCACCGCGGGCGGCATCGCCACCCCGGCGGACGCGGCGATGATGATGCAGCTGGGCGCCGAGGGCGTCTTCGTCGGCTCCGGCATCTTCAAGTCCGGCGACCCGGCCAAGCGCGCCGAGGCCATCGTCAAGGCCACCACCTTCCACGACGACCCCGACGTCATCGCCAAGGTCTCCCGCGGCCTGGGCGAGGCCATGGTCGGCATCAACATCTCCGACCTCCCGGACAACCAGCGCCTGGCCACCCGCGGCTGGTAGTCCTGCACGCAGGCCGCCCGTCCCCGCTCACCGGGGCGGGCGGTCACACGTGTTCCATGACCAGCACGAACGCCGTGCCCGGGGCCAGAGCCTCGTAGACGTGCGGGGCGTCGCCGGGGAAGGCCGCGTAGTCGCCGGGGTCCAGCTCCACCGCGGCCTCCGCCGGCCCGCAGCGCAGCCGCCCGGTGCTGACCACCGCGTGCTCGATCGAACCGGGGATGTGCGGGTCGGCCAGCCGCGCCTGCCCCGGCTCCATGGTGATCACGTAGATGTCCCGCCGCGCCCCCGGCGGGCAGGCCGAGAGCAGCGTGCCCACGAACGCCGCCTGCTCCGAGGCCACCCCCGGCCCCTCACCGGCCCGGATCACCCGCACCGGCACCCGCTGCGGCTCCACCAGGCGGGAGAACGGCACCCCTAGGGCCACGCCCAGCGCCCACAGCGTCTCCACGCTCGGGTTGCCGCTGGCCGACTCCAGCTGGGACAGCGTGGACTTGGCGATCCCGGCGCGTTTGGCCAGCTCGGTGAGGGTCAGCCCGGTGCGGTCGCGTTCCCGGCGCAGGTTGGCGGCGATGGTGCCCAGCGGGGCGCCGCCGGCACGGGAGTCGGCCATCGTGTTCGCTCCAGCGGTGGTGATATTCGCGTTGACGAACGCACCTTAGTGTGTTCAGTATAGGCGTCGATGCGTTCGATATGGCGAACACTCGATTCCGCGTTGATCCGCGATGTGAGTGCCGCCGCCCTGACCGGCGGCGTGATGGGGATGTCCTTCGGGGCGGTCGCGGTGACCTCCGGCATGTCCGTGTGGCTCACGGTGGCCATGTCCGTGCTGGTCTTCGCCGGCGGCGCCCAGTTCACCGCGGTCGGCGTGGCCGCCGCGGGCGCGGGCCCGGTGGCCACCGTGCTGGCCGGGCTGCTGGTCAACGCCCGGCTGCTGCCCTTCGGCCTGGCCGTGGGCGGGGTGTTCGGGCCGCGCTGGCCTGCCCGCCTGCTCGGCAGCTACCTGATGATCGACCAGTCGGTGGCCTTCGCACTGGCCCAGCGCGACCCCGAACGGGCCCGCGCGGTGTACTGGGCCTCCAGCCTGGCCGCCTTCCTCACCTGGAACACCGGCACCCTGCTCGGCGCGCTGCTCGGCGCCGCGGTGGGCGACCCGAAGGACTTCGGCCTGGACGCGGTGTTCCCGGCGGGCATGCTCGCGCTGATCCTGCCGCAGCTCTCGGAGAAGATCCCGCGCCGGGTGGCGCTGCTGGGCGGCCTGATCGCGGTGGGCACCGCGCCATTGCTGCCCCCCGGCCTGCCGGTGCTGCTGGGCCTGCTCGGCCTGGCCGCCGCCCTGCCCGTGCCGAAGTGGAAGCGGAGGACCGCATGACCCTGACCACCGTGCTGCTGCTGGCCGGCGGCACCTACGCCCTGCGCGCGGCGGGCCCGTTCCTGCGCGACCGCCTGGAGATCTCCGAGCGCCTGCAACGCGGACTGGCCCTGGCCGCGATCGCGCTGCTGTCCGCGCTGGTGCTCACCCAGGCCGTGCTGGACGGACAGGGCTTCGCCGGCTGGGCCCGACCAGCCGGCGTGCTGGTCGGGGCCGTGGCCGCGTGGCGGAAGCTGCCCTTCGTAGTGGTCGTGCTGCTCGCGGCGGGCACCGCCGCCGGACTCCGCCTGGCCGGAATTCCTTAGCGCCGCGGCATCTTCTGCGTCAGCTTGGTCTTGTTGGCCCCCGCCACCACGCACACCGCGGTCCGGTCGCCAGTGCGCCAGGAGGAGGCGGTCGGGTAGAAGTAGAAGATCTCCACCTTGGCCAGCTCGGCCTCCGGCAGCATCGCGGTCATCCGCTCATCGCACTCGGCCGCGATGTCATCGGTGATGGTCGCCTCGCCCGGGTAGGTCGAACCGCCCGCCATGTCCCAGCGGTCCATCACCTCGGCCTCGTGCGGGGAGCCGCAGGGCTGGGCGGTGACCGAGGAGATCGACTTGCTCTCCTTGATCCCGTCGAAGCAGTCGCCCACCTTCAGGTTGAGCACGGTCATCCGCCCAGACTCGGTGACCTGCCCGGCCTCGTTCCGCAGCGCCCTGGTGTTGATCGCGACCACCACCGCGAAGGTCAGCAGCAGCAGCCACGCGCTGCCCACCACCAGACCGGCGATGGCCAGCCCCTTGCCGTTGTCCCCGCGCTGCTTGATCTGGCGCAGCGAGATGATCCCGAAGATCACCGCCAGGATGTTGGTCAGGATGATCGGCAGGATGCCCAGCACCAGCGTGGCGATGGCGAAGCCGTTGGTGTTGGCGGGCTTGGGCGGCTGCGGATAACCGGGGTTCGGGTAACCCGGGTAGCCGGGCGGCGCCTCTGGCGGAGGCGGCGGCGCCGACGGGTAGAACTGCGCCGGAGAGGGCTGCTGACCCGGCTGGCCCTGCTGCTCCGGCTGCGGCTGATCTGTCACGGCCGGAACTGTCCACCAGTTCCGGCCGTTGAGGCAAACCGGATCCGGCTCACCGCACGAGGAACGGCACCGAACCGACGAACAGCAGCGGGATCAGGAACACCAGCAGGAACAGCCCCACCCACACGCAGCCGACGATCAGCCCGGCCAGCGCCATGCCGCGGCCCTCGTCGCCGGTGCGCTTGATCTGGTTCAGCGCGATCGCGCCGAAGATGATCCCGAGCAGCGGCAGCACGAAGAACGGGATGATCCCGCAGACCAGCGCGGCGACGGACAGGCCGTTGGTCTTGCGCTGCACCGGGTACGGCTGCTGGTAGCCGGGATAGCCCTGGTAACCCTGGTAGCCCTGCTGCTGTGCCGGGTAGCCGTACTCGGCCGGGTAGCCAGGCTGGACCGGATAGGCGGGCTGGGCCTGGAACTTGCCCGAGTCGTAGGACTGCGGGGCGGCCGGGTAGTACTGCGCGGGGTCCGGCGTGGCCGGATCTTGTGGTGCGGACACGGCGTGGACGGTATCCTGCGCGCCGCGCCCACACCCGCAAAACCCCGGGAACTCACCGGATCAGCCCCGCTCAGCCGTCCAGCACACCCCCGGCCGGGGGCACCGCGCCCTTGCGCACGTGCTCGAAGACCAGGTGCGTCTGCAACTGCGCGACCTCCTTGCGGGTGGTGAAGGAGTCCAGCACCAGCCGCTGCAGGTGCGTGGTGTCGGCCACCGCCACGTGCACCAGGAAGTCGTCGGGACCGGCCACGTGCGCCAGCGACACCGTCTCCGGCAGGGCCAGCGCGAAGTCGATGAACGGCTGCACGATCGCCCTGGTGTGCGGGCGCACCCGCACCGCGATCATCGCCTGCACCGGCCTGCCCAGCGCGGCCAGGTCCACCTCGGCCCGGTACCCGGTGAGCACCCCGCGCTCACGCAGCGCCCGGTGCCGGACCAGACAGGTCGAGGGCGCCAGGTTGACCCTGGCGGCCAGGTCCTTGTTCGGCAGCCGAGCGTCGTTCTGCAACTCCCGCACGATGGCCGCGTCCACCGCATCCAGCACGGACCTCACCCCACTTCGCCGAACAGGATTCGCAATCTAACCGGAGACACCGACGTGCGCGCCACGATTCCGGCCATGAGCGGTATCCGCACCCGCGCCGTGCACGCCGGCCGCCAGGAGCTGTCCTCCCTCGGCGTGCACGCGCTGCCGATCGACCTGTCCACCACCTACCCCCTGCCCGATGCCGGCCTCGGCGAACAGGCCCTGCTGGAACTGGCCGCCGGCGCGCCGGCCGCCGCCTCCCCGGTCTACGGCCGCCTGGTCAACCCGACCGTCTCCCGCTTCGAGCGAGCCCTGGCCGAGCTGGAAGGCCTGCCCGACGCGGTCGCCTTCGGCAGCGGCATGGCCGCGCTGGTGGCCACCGTGCAGGCCGCCTGCCTGGTCACCGGCCGCCGCCACGTGGTCGCGCTGCGCCCCCTCTACGGCGGCTCCGACCACCTGCTCAGCAGCGGCATCCTCGGCGTCGAGGTCACCTACACCGACGCCGCCGGGGTCGCCGCGGCCATCCGGCCGGACACCGGACTGGTCATCGCCGAGACCCCGGCCAACCCCACCCTGGACCTGGTCGACCTCGACGCGCTGGTCGCCGCGGCCTGCGGGGTGCCGGTGCTGGTGGACAACACCTTCGCCACCCCGGTGCTGCAGAACCCGGCCGCGCACGGCGCCACCTACGTGCTGCACTCGGCCACCAAGTACCTCGGCGGCCACGGCGACGCCATGGGCGGCATCGTGGCCGCCCCCGCCGAACAGGCCGCCGCGATCCGCGGCCTGCGGGTGGCCACCGGCGCGCTGCTGCACCCGATGTCGGCCTACCTGCTGCACCGCGGCCTGGCCACCCTGCCGCTGCGGGTGGAGGCCGCCCAGCGCACCGCCGCGGAGCTGGCCGCGCGGTTGACCGAGCATCCCGCGGTGGCCAAGGTCCACTATCCGGGACTGGCCGGTTCCGATCCGCACGGGGTGCTCGGCAGGCAGCTGCGCGGACCCGGCGCGATTCTGGCAATCGAGACATTCGAAGAATCGGATGCCCTGCTCTCCCGGCTCCGCCTCTTCACCCATGCGGTGAGCCTCGGTTCGGTCGATTCCCTGATCGAGCGACCGGCCGCGCTCACCCACCGCCTGGTAGCCGACGCCGACCGCCTGGCCTGCGGCATCAGCCCCCGCCTGCTCCGCCTCTCGATCGGCCTGGAAGACGTGGAGGATCTCTGGGGCGATCTCGTAGAGTCACTTGAGGTTCCCATAAGAATGAACGTGATCCCCATTACGTCGTAGCGATCCCTCTTCCAATGAGCACGGTGAGTAGGGATATCGTCCCCGGTTCAGAGGGCACCGGGGCCCCCGTTACGTGATTCCACCACGTGGGCGCCGGATATCTATGTAATCGAGGACAGAGAGGGGCGCCGCGTGGCTTCCGCGCCGGAGCTCGACACCAAGCTTGGCCAGCCAGACGACGACGGGTACGTCAAGTCGCTGTCCAACCGCCAGGTCCAGATGATCGCCATCGGCGGCGCCATCGGCGTCGGCCTGTTCCTGGGCGCGGGCGGCAGGCTGGCCTCCTCCGGGCCCGGCCTGGTGCTGGCCTACGCTGCCTGCGGCATCGCCGCGTTCTTCGTGATGCGCGCGCTGGGGGAGCTGGTCATGCACCGGCCCGCCGCGGGCAGCTTCGTGGAGTACGCCCGCGAGTTCGTCGGCCCGTGGGCCGGGTTCACCAGCGGCTGGATGTACTGGGTCAACTGGGCCATGACCGGTATCGCCGAGATCACCGCCGCGGCGATCTACGTGCACCGCTGGCTGCCGGACGTGCCGCAGTGGATCACCGCGCTGGTCGCGCTGGTGGTGCTGCTGGCGGTCAACCTGCTGTCGGTGAAGCTGTTCGGCGAGCTGGAGTTCTGGTTCTCCGTCATCAAGGTGCTGGCGATCATCGTCTTCCTGTTCACCGGCCTGGCGCTGGTGCTGACCTCCGCCGACGTCGGCGGGGTGACCGCCAGCGTGTCCAACCTGACCGCGAACCAGGGCTTCCTGCCCAACGGCGTCGGCGTGGTGCTGATGAGCCTGCAGGCGGTGATCTTCGCCTACTCCGCGATCGAGATGGTCGGCATCGCCGCCGGTGAGACCAAGGACCCGAAGAAGGTCCTGCCCAAGGCCATCAACGGCGTGGTCTGGCGGATCGGCATCTTCTACGTCGGCTCGGTGCTGCTGCTGGCCATGGTGCTGCCCTGGACGCTGTACTCCGGCGCGGAGAGCCCCTTCGTCACCGTCTTCTCCCGCCTGGGCATCCCGGCCGCCGGCGACGTGATGAACGCGGTCGTGCTCACCGCCGCGCTGTCCTCCTGCAACTCCGGCCTCTACTCCACCGGCCGCATCCTGCGCTCGCTGGCGCAGAAGGGCGAGGCCCCGGCGTTCACCGGCAAGATGTCCGCCCGGCACGTGCCCTACGGCGGCATCCTGTTCACCGGCGTGGTCTACCTCTTCGGCGTGGTGCTGAACTACCTGGTGCCCAAGGAGGCCTTCGACATCGCCATCGCGGTGGCCAGCCTCGGCGTGATCACCACCTGGATCACCCTGCTGTACTGCCAGATCAAGCTGCGCCGCAAGGCCGACAAGGGCGAGCTGCCGCGCAGCACGTTCCGGATGCCCGGCGCGCCCTACACCGGCTGGCTGAGCATCGCCTTCCTGGCCATGGTGCTGGTGCTGATGGCCTTCACCGAGGGCCCGGAACGCATCGCGTTCTACTCGATGCCGGTCATCGCGGTGGTGCTGTTCGTGGGCTGGAAGCTGGTCAGCAGGCGCAACCGCGAGCTGGGCGGCCCGGCCAAGCAGAGCACCCCGGTTCGGGAGCCGATCGCGGGCGAATAAGCTGGTAGACCCAGCAACGACGGTTCCAGCAGTTCGGAGTGCGCAGTGTCGGCAGCCCAGCCCGTGGTCGGAGTGCTCGCCCTGCAGGGTGACGTGCGAGAGCACCTGGTGGCCCTGGCCGAATGCGATGTGCTCGCCCGCCCGGTCCGCCGGGCGGAAGAGCTGGCGCAGGTGCACGGGCTGGTCATCCCCGGTGGCGAGTCCACCACGATGAGCCGCCTGCTCGCCACCTTCGAGCTGCTGGAACCGCTGCGCCTGCGGTTGAAGGAGGGCCTGCCCGCCTTCGGCTCCTGTGCTGGCATGATCATGCTCGCCAGCACGGTGCTCGACGGTCGCGAGGACCAGCACCAGCTCGGCGCCGTGGACATGGTGGTCCGGCGCAACGCCTTCGGCCGCCAGGTCGACTCCTTCGAGGCCGACCTCGCGGTCAAGGGCGTCGAGGGCGACCCGGTGCGCGCGGTGTTCATCCGGGCCCCGTGGGTGGAGTCCGTCGGCGACGAGGTGGAGGTGCTCGCCACCGTGCCGGAGGTCCCGGAGTCGGGGGCGGCCGCCGGTAGGATCGTCGCCGTTCGACAGGGACGCGTGCTGGCAACCGCGTTCCACCCGGAACTGACCGGCGACGGGCGGGTGCACCGCCTGTTCGCGGACACCGTGCGCGCGGCCTGAGAAGCTGTGGGGGAACGCGTCCCGGTGCAGAGAGCGACGGAGGAGAGATGAGCGGCCACTCCAAGTGGGCCACCACGAAGCACAAGAAGGCCGCCCTCGACGCCAAGCGCGGCAAGCTGTTCGCGAAGCTGATCAAGAACATCGAGGTCGCCGCGCGGACCGGAGGGGGTGACCCCGAGGGCAACCCGACCCTGTTCGACGCCATCCAGAAGGCGAAGAAGAGCTCGGTCCCCTCGGACAACATCGAGCGCGCCCGCAAGCGCGGCGGCGGCGAAGAGGCCGGCGGCGCCGACTGGCAGACCATCATGTACGAGGGCTACGGCCCCAGCGGCGTGGCGGTCCTGGTCGAGTGCCTCACCGACAACCGCAACCGCGCCGCCAGCGAGGTCCGCGTCGCCATGACCCGCAACGGCGGCAACATGGCCGACCCCGGCTCGGTGTCCTACCTGTTCACCCGCAAGGGCGTCATCATCGTCCCGAAGAACGACATGACCGAGGACGACGTCCTGCTGGCCGTCCTGGACGCAGGAGCCGAAGAGGTCAACGACCTGGGCGAGAGCTTCGAGATCGTCTCCGAGGCAAGCGACATGGTCGCGGTCCGCACCGCCCTCCAGGCCGCGGGCATCGACTACGACTCAGCCGACGCCAACTTCCTCCCCGCCACCACCGTCCCCCTCGACGCCGAAGGCGCCCGCAAGGTCTTCCGCCTCATCGACGCCCTGGAAGACTGCGACGACGTCCAAAACGTCTACGCCAACTTCGACGTCAGCGACGACGTAATGGCCGAGGTAGACGCCTAGCCAATACCGCAAAAACCGCAACAAGAACAACGCAAACAATTCGCCGCTCCCGTCTCGCGCAAGCGAGGCGGGAGCGGCGAATTGCTAATACGCCCCAATCAAACGCAGAACCCCCCGCTCAACCCAATCCGCCCCCGTCAACCCACCCCCAACGGTGGCCGCGACCAGCAGCTCCCCACCAAAGCGACGGTGGATTGTGTGATTTTGTTTGGGGGGAGGCCATCCCATAAGCTAGCCCAGCGATTGGGCAGGCCACACCGCCTGCCCCTTCAGCCCAATCCGGGATGGCCTAGGGGCCCCAAACCAAATCACACAATCCACCGCCAACCAGCGTCTCCCCAGCGACCCAGCAACCAACGACCCAGCGGCCCAAATTAGGCCAAACGGCCCAACAACCCACCCCACCCGCACCCCCACCCCGCAGGCACAATTACCGCCATGCCGCCCCTGGAAACCGCCGACGACCAGCTCCGCCGCGAACTCCTCGCCAGCGCCGAACAACACGGCGCCGCCGTGGTCCACATCCCCGAGGAAGAGGGCGCGGCCAACTTCGCCCTCTCCGTCGGCGCCTGGCGCCGCTTCGGCGCCCCCGAGGCCGTCGTCATCGGCCTGCCGGAGGAGGCGGCCACCCACGTCATCGGCGTCTACGTCGACCGTATCTCCCGCGGCGAGCGCTTCCCGCTGGGCAAGGTCTACAACGACTTCCTCCCCGGCTGCCTGGTCACCTTCGAGAAGGTGCACCTGGGCTACTACCCGGAGTTCTTCGGCTTCGTCTTCCTCTTCCACCCCCAGGGCAACTTCCCGGCGATGCAGATCATCGTCACCACCCCCGAGGGCCACTGGCCGTGGCAGGAGGACGCCCCGGCCGGCTTCTTCGAGTGGCAGCCGGTGCTCACCGACTCGGGATACCCCGAAAGTTGGACCTCCGGCGCGGACGGTCCCTGACTGTCGCCCCCTCGTGCGAACATATGTTCGAACGAGCCACCGGGAGGGCAGGACCATGTGCGACATGTGCAACGGCGCCACTGCGGAAGACATCCGCCGCGACCTGCTGAAACACGTCGCCGAACACGACTATGCCACGATCGCGGTAGCCGCTGACCACGACCAGCTGACCGGCCTGCGCGTCCCCGGCTGCCACTACACCCTCGGCCTGTGGGCCCTGCGCCGCACCCCAGAGGTCATCGTCATCGGCGCCCCGGACCACCACGGCCGGGACCTGGTCCGCCAGTACGCCGAACGCACCGCGGCGGGGGAGCGCTTCGCCCCCGGCTACCGCTACGACGGCTTCATCGACGGCTACCAGGTGACGTTCGAACAGGTCGCCCACCAGCACTACCCGGACTGGCTGACCTCCGCCGGCGCCCTCTACCCCGACGCCGACTTCCCTGCCCTGCAACTGCTGTGGCCCAAACACGACCACGCCTGGCCCTGGCAGACCGGCTGCTACCGCTTCCGCCGAGCCCAGCCCGTCCTCACCGCCAGCGGCGCCCCCGAAAGCTGGCTCCCCGGCGTGAACGGCCCATGACCAAGTTCCACATCGCCCCCCTGCACCCCAACCACGCAGGCGAACTCCTCACCCTGCAGTACGCGGCGTTCGTCCCCGAGGCCCAGCGCTACCGAGAACCCTTCATCCCCCCACTGACCGACACGCTGCCCCAACTCCAGTCCCTCATCACCGACCCCCACACCCCCACCCTGGGCGCCTGGTCCGGCCCCCGCCTCATCGGCGCCATCCGCGGCCTGATCACCGGCGACCGAATGGAGATCGCCCGCCTGGCCGTAGCCCCCGACCGCCAAGGCGAAGGCATAGGCACCAGCCTCCTCACCACCCTGGAACAAACCACCCCACCCACAGTCCGCACCCTCTGGCTAGCCACCGGCACCGCCAGCACCGCGACCATCTCCCTGTACGAACGCCACGGCTACACCCGAGTAGCCGAACGCCCAGACCGCGCAGGCATCCCGCTCACAATCCTGGAAAAACCCCACAACCAAACCCGCACGTAACCCCACCGCCCAGCCAAACCCCCACGCCACCCAGCCCGCCCCCAGCGCGCTCTGGCAAAGCCGCGCCCCCGGGCGAAGCCTCGCACCCCGGCAACCCCCGCGCCCCGGCGAAGCCTCGCGCCTCGGCAACCTCCGCGTCCTGGCAACCTCCGCGCCCTGGCAACCTCCGCGTCCTGGCAACCTCCGCGCCCCGGACGACCTCACGCGCCCTGGCGGCACCTCCGGCCACCCCGGCAACGCACCCGCCGCATCCCGGCAAAACCCCGCCCGCCACCAAAACCCCTGGCGGCCCCAGCCACGCGCTCTCAGGCGCCTCCGACGAAGCCCGCGCCCCCGCGAAGCCCCTCGCGAACCCCAGCGAAACCCGCGCTCCCCAGCAAAACCCCCCGCCAAGCCCCTGGCCTAGCGATTCCCGAGCACCCGCTCCACCACGATCTCCAACACCACCCGCTCCGGACTCTCCTTGGGCTGCCGATACCGCCGCGCATACCGCGCCACCGCCACCGCCACGGACTCGGCGTCATCCCGCAGCACGGCCCGCCCCTCCAGCGTCGACCAGTGCGCCCCCTCGAACTGGCACACCGCCACCGCCAGCCCCGTCACCCCAGCGCCGGCCACCAGCCGCGCCTTCACCGAGTGCCGGCGGGTGATCACCCGGGCAAGTCCACGCTCGAAGTCCACGGTCACCCCGACCGGCACCACGTGCGGCCGCCCATCCGGCCGCACCGACGTGAGCGAGGCAAGCCGCCGCTCCGTCCAGAACTCCACGAACTCCTGGCCCCGGCCCACCAGATCAACACTCACCCACCGAGCCTATGCGCGCCGCCCGCCCCGCCCCGCCGCACCCCGGACCGCCCGCGCGCCACGCCCAGCCGCCCCGAAACATCCCCTGCCCGACCATGCCAGGCTGCCCGTGCCGTGCCGTGCCGTGCCGTGCCGTGCCGTGCCGTGCCCGTCGCTCCGAGCCCAGCCACCCGAGCCCAGCCACCCGAGCCCAGCCACCCGAGCCCAGCCACCCGCGCGCTGCCGACCCACGCCACTCCGAGCCCAGCCGCGACGCCCTGAACCCAGCTGCGCCGCTCCGAGCCGACCCGCGACGCTCCGAGTCCTGCCGTCCGGCCTCTCTGACCAGGGCGAACCCCGGCCGGCCCGATCCGTACTCGCTCAGGCTCGCCCGCGCTGGCCCGCTGTTTCCCCCGCCCGCGCCTCCGCTTCCTCTGCGGAACGCTTTTCAAGCCGAAAAGGTTGCTTTCCGTCTTGATCTTCGGCTCCTGGAGCGTGACCGGGCCTGACCGATCGCCGCAAACCGAGACTAACCCGCCGCGATCCGCAAGCCTCGCCTACCCGCTGCCAGCCCCAGCGCGAACCGCCCGCGAGCCCGCCACCACCCGCGAGCCCGCCGCCCGACTGGTCCACACCCGCCGCCGCCCCCCTCGCCTGCAAACCCACCCCACCGCATGCGCCCCAAGGCAGCCGCCCAGCCAGCCGCACGCCCAGCGAACCTGCCGCCCGCTCACGAGCCCGCCCGCCGCGCACCCGCCCCCACACCCTCTGCCCGCACACCCGCCCCCCGGCGAGCCCCCGCTCAGCAGACCTTCCCCTCCGTCGAATCCTTCCGGCACCGCAACAACGCAGTCGCCGCCGCCACCCCCGCCTCCGTCGCCAGCCGGGGCTCCGCCGGTGACTCGATCATGCTCGCCACCGCCGCCGCGAAGAACACATCCCCCGCACCCGTCGTGTCCACCGCCTCGATCGCCGTCGCCCCCACCGCGCCCGAGGTGCCGTTGTGCCAGAACTGCGCGCCCGCGGGTCCCTGGGTTTCCGCGCGCAGGGACTGGGGTCTGGTGCGGTCGCGTAACGGGCGGGGGGCGACCGCGCGTTCCAGGAACAGTCTTTCCCTGGTGGAGAAGGTCAGCACCGAGGCTCGGGACAACAGGCGGTGGACCAGGCCGCCGGGGTAGGCGTCCGGGTCGTCCTTGACGGTCCAGGCCAGGTGTTGTTCTGGGCGGAGCAGGTCCAGGACCTCGGCCGTCACCGGGCGGGGGCCGACGAGGAGGCAGACCCAGTCGCTGTCGGCGATGACCGCGCGCTGGGTTTCGGTCAGGGAGTCGGGGACCGGTTCGCCGGGGTCGTAGACGGTGACGACCTGTTCGTCGGGGGCGTAGAACAGGAAGTTCGACGGGGTGCGGTCGCCGCTCTGGTCCACGCCGGAGACGTCCACGCCCCAGGCGGCGAGCCGTTCGGTGTAGGCCGCGCCGAAGGTGTCCTGGCCTACCCAGGTGACCGCGCGGACGTCGTGGCCCGCGTTGGTCAGGCCCTCGGCGGCGTAGGTGATGCCGCCCAGGTGGGGCCAGGGGTGGGACAGGCGGCGGCGGACCAGGGTGGTGCCGGTCGCGGCCAGGAACGGGTCGGTCTCCATGGCGTGGTCGACACTGGCGTAGCCGATCACCGCTACTCGCGGCACGTGTACTCCCGGCGGGGCTTCGTGACGGTGGACGTTTCAACGTAGCGTGCCGCCGTTTCCGGGGTTCACCGATTCCCCCGGACTTCGCTTTTCCTGATGCCGCCTTGCCCGTGCGCGCGGTCAGCTCCGCCCGAACCGCCACCAGCGCCGGGCCGGGCGGTCGTAGTGCGCCCGCGCGGCGGCCAGCGCGGACTCGTAGGAGTGCTCGGCCAGGCTGAAGACGAACACGGTGTCCTCGCGCACCAGGTACTGCACCGGCCCGCCCCAGCCGCCGGAGGTGTGCACCAGCAGCCACTCCTCATACGGCGAGAAGTGCCAGCCGGCGAAGCTGTCCGCGGTGTCGGTGGACCAGCCCAGCGGCGCGGCCCGGCTGGCGTGCCGGGCCAGCGCGACGCAGGCCCGGCGTTTGACCTCCGGGTCGATCTCGGTCACGGCCGGACCACCCTGGCCAGGAAGTACGGCGCGCCGGTGCCCTGGTGCCGCACCAGGAACAGGAACGGCCGGTCCACCCGGATCTCCAGTGGCGGCGGGGGTTCCAGCTCCAGGGACACCGTCCCCACCATCATCGCGGTCACCGCCGCGCCTTCCAGGCCGTTCTCGTCGACCTCCAGGACCGCCTGGTGCAGCGCCGCGGTGACCGCGACCCGTTCCGCGGTGAGCCCGCCCAGGTCGGCGTCCTCGCTGA
This sequence comes from Crossiella sp. SN42, assembly GCF_023897065.1. GTDB lineage: Bacteria > Actinomycetota > Actinomycetes > Mycobacteriales > Pseudonocardiaceae > Crossiella. Next base: position 115,745 of record NZ_JAMHIV010000019.1, on the reverse strand, counting down.
ACACCGTGCGCACGCCCAGCTTTTCCAGGGGCGCGGCCAGCTCCACCCGCGACTCGACCCGGAACCGCGGCAGGTACAGCTCGATCTGCCGGAACTCCCCAGGCCCGGTCAGCTCCGCCAGCAGCGCCGCGTCCAGGGGCGTCTGGTCCAGGTCGCCGTCGGGCAGCAGCACCACGGCTTCGACGCCGCCGTCGGCGGGCAGCGCCACCGACTGCCAGCCGCCCGCGGCCACGTGCTTGGACTTCCCGGCCCGGCTCATCGTCGGCACCGCGACCGTGCCCTCCGGCGCGTGGAAGGGCAGGTCCTCGGTCGCCCCGTCCCGGAACGGCAGGTTCCAGCCGACCTTGAGGTAGAGCGCGTTCACCAGCGCCACCACGGTCTCCGGGGTGATCGCCCCCTGCGGCACCGCCTCCGCGATCAACCCCCTGGTCGTCTCGGCGACATCGGCGTTGATCACCCCGCGGGCGGAGTCCGGGTCGGCCCGCAGCGCCAGCTCGCGCACCGCGGCCCCCGGCCAGCCGCCCAGGGACTCGGTGAGCTCCGGCCGCACCGTGACCTCGCGGTCCACCCACAGCGTGTTGGCCACCGCGAGCTCCCCGGCCCACAGCTGCCCGGCCTCACCGAACCGGGCGGCCAGCTCGGCGGGATCTCCTACCAGCGCAACGATTTCCGCCCGTCCGGGCCCCCGCGCGGCCTCGGCGAGCAGGCCGAGCGCGGTGGCCACGGAGTAGGGGGAGGAGCAGGCGTTGTCGGATCCGGTCAGCGCCCGATGCAGGGCCAGCGTGAACTCGTGCACCTTGCCCACGCTAGCCGGGACAGAGGGTGCCCGCGGGTCACGGCAGGCGGATGGACAGGGTGTGGTGGAAGACGTTCCTCGGGTCCCACTTCGCCTTGACCTGCTGCAACCGGGGGTAGTTGCCCTTGTAGAACAGCTCGTGCCACGGCACGCCGGAGGTGTTCCACGCCGGGTCGGCCATGTCGATGTCCGGGTAGTTGATGTAGCAGCCGTCGTTGGCCGCGTTCGGCACGGGCACGCCGCCGGTGTCGGCGTAGAGCTCGCGGAAGTACTCGCGGAGGCGGCGGATCTCGGTCTCCTCGTCCTTGGGGTCGGGCCAGTAGGTGATGAAGGTGGCCTTGAGGATGGAGTCCCGCTGCGCCATCGCGGTGGCCGAGGGGGCAACGGTGTTGACCTTGCCGCCGAAGGACAACAGCCACAGCAGCGGCGGGGGCGTGGTGCCCTCGGGGGCCTTCGTCGCGGTGATGTGCCGGTAGGAGATCCGGGCCTGCTCGTCGGTGTAGCGCTTGCGCAGGTAGGCCGACTTCTGCTTGTACCGCCCCGACTCCTGGTTGGTGCCCGAGGACAGCGCGCTGGTCAGCCAGGTCTGGCGTTCCGGCGGGGTGACGAACACGCCCTTGTCCACCCCGGCGGTGACCGCGGCGAAGTAGTCGGCCAGGAGCTTCTCCGCGTTCGGCACCCCGGTGTCGATCTGGCCGGTGATGATGAAGCCGCCCGGGTTCGCGCCCTCGACCGGGCCGGGCACCAGGAACGCCGACCACAGGCCGGCGTAGGGGGAGTCCGGGGCGCTGTGGCGCTCCAGGAACTCGCCGTAGTTGCGCATCAGCCGGACGAAGCGGTCCTCGTCGATGTCCTTCCAGCCGCAGATCGCCACGCTGGTCACCACCTCCGCCGGCGGGCGCGGCAGCAGCTTGGTCGGATCGTCGCCCTTGGCCTTGGGGTCGCGCATCCAGTAGCGGGTGACCACGCCGAAGTTGCCGCCGCCGCCACCGGTGTGCGCCCACCACAGCTCGCGGTTGGGGTCGCCGGGCTCGCGGGTGGCCACCACCGCGCGGGCGGTGCCGTCCTTGTCCACCACCACGACCTCCACCGCGTACAGGTAGTCCACGGTCACGCCCAGCCGCCGGGACTGCGGGCCGTAGCCGCCGCCCTGGATGTGCCCGCCCACGCCGACCTCGCCGCACTCCCCGCCGGGCAGCGTCACGCCCCAGCCCAGGTACAGCGTCTTGTACACCTCGCGCAGGGTCGCGCCCGCCTCGATGGCGAAGGCGCCGCGGCGCTGGTCGAAGTACACGTCGTTGAACTGGGACAGGTCGATGATGACCTGCGCGCCCTCGCCCACGGAGTTCTCGCAGGAGTGGCCGCCGCCGCGCACGGTGATCCGCTTGCCCGCGCGCACCGCCTCCTGCACCGCGCGCACCACCTGCTCGGTCGAGCCGACCAGCTGGAAGGCCTCCGGCGCGGGGCGGAACCGGGTGTTCACGCCCTTGATCTGCAAGTCCCGGTAGCGCGGGTCGCCGGGACGCACGGTCACCGGGCCCAGCGGCGGATGACCGGCCCCGGCCGCCGCCTCGGGCGCCGCCGAGGCCACACCGGAGGTGACCGCCAGCCCGCCCAGGGCCGCGGTCCCGGCCAGGAAGCCGCGCCTGCTGACATCATTCATTCCAGAACCCCCAAGAGATTCAATGCGATCGCATTGCGAAACCGACGGTACCCACTCCGGCGGGTGACTGTCCACGTTTTCGCGTGTCACCCACCCGGGTAAGTCGCTCGACCTCTAGGGTTCGAACGAGTGTTCGCCAGGTGATCGGGAGTTGGTCTGCGTGCGCGTGCTGGGAGTGGACCCCGGCCTGACCCGCTGCGGCATCGCCGTGGTCGACGGCGGCACCGGCCGCACCGTCCGCGCGGTCGCCGTGGACGTGGTCCGCACCCCGGTCGACGCCCCCCTGGCGGTGCGGCTGCTGCAGATCGCCGACGCCGCCGAGCTGTGGCTGGAGCGCTACCGGCCAGACGTCATCGCGGTGGAACGGGTCTTCAGCCAGCACAACGTGCGCACCGCCATGGGCACCGCCCAGGCCGGCGGGGTGATCGCGCTGTGCGCGGCCCGGCGCGACCTGCCGGTGGCCTTCCACACCCCCAGCGAGATGAAGGCCGCGCTCACCGGCTCCGGCCGCGCGGACAAGGCCCAGGTCACCGCCATGGTCACCAAGGTGCTCGGGCTGACCGAGGCGCCCAAGCCCGCCGACGCCGCCGACGCCCTCGGCCTGGCCATCTGCCACATCTGGCGCGCGCCCATGCAGTCCAGGCTGGCCGAGGCCCAGGCCAGGGCCGCCCAACTCGCCCAGGCGCACAAGGCCCGGCTCGCCGCCGCGGCCAGGACGGCGGCCAAGCCCGCCCGGACAAGGAACAAGTGATCACGTGATTTCCTCGGTACGCGGCCAGGTGCTCTCCATCAGCCTCGACCACGTCGTCATCGAGGTCGGCGGCGTCGGCCTGGCCGTGCGCACCACCCCCGCCACCCTGGCCACCCTGCGCCGCGGTGAGGAAGCCCGGCTGTCCACCACGCTGGTCGTGCGCGAGGACTCCCTCACCCTCTTCGGCTTCGCCACCGACGAGGCCCGCGAGCTCTTCGGCCTGCTGCAGACCGTCACCGGCGTCGGCCCCAAGCTCGCGCTGGCCGTGCTCGCCGTGCTGGAGCCGGACAAGCTGTGCGCCGCGCTGGCCGAGGGCAACCTCACCGTGCTCACCCAGGTCCCCGGCGTCGGCCGCAAGGGCGCCGAGCGCCTGGTCATCGAGCTGCGGGACAAGGTCGGCGCGCTGATCCCCAGCAGCAGCCCCGAACTGCCCGGCCAGGACCACGACCACGTGCGCGCCCAGGTGGTGGAAGCCTTGCTGGGACTGGGCTTCCCGGCCAAACAGGCCGAGGGCGCGGTGGAGGCGGTGCTCGCCGACGGCGGCGGGGACACCGCCACCGTGCTGCGCAAGGCCCTGGCCGGACTCGGGCGCAAGAAGTAGGGGAGCGCGGTGTACGAAGACGACGCGGTGTTCGTGGGCGAGACCGAGGAGGACACCCCCCTCTCGCCCTACGCAGGCACCGGCGAACGCGAGGACGAGACCGGGCTGCGGCCGAGGAACCTGACCGAGTTCGTCGGCCAGGGCCGGGTCCGCGAACAGCTCGAACTGGTCCTCGGCGGCGCCATGCGGCGCGGCTCCCCACCCGACCACGTGCTGCTCTCCGGCCCGCCCGGACTCGGCAAGACCAGCCTCGCCATGATCATCGCCGCCGAGCTGGGCGCCGCGCTGCGGATCACCTCCGGCCCCGCCCTGGAACGCGCCGGCGACCTGGCCGCGATGCTGTCCAACCTGGCCGAGGGCGACGTGCTGTTCATCGACGAGATCCACCGCATCGCCCGCCCCGCCGAGGAGATGCTCTACCTGGCCATGGAGGACTTCCGGGTGGACGTGGTGGTCGGCAAGGGCCCCGGCGCCACCAGCATCCCCCTGGACATCGCCCCGTTCACCCTGGTCGGCGCCACCACCCGGTCCGGCTCGCTGACCGGCCCGCTGCGCGACCGCTTCGGCTTCACCGCGCACATGGAGTTCTACGTCCCCGGCGAGCTGGAGCTCATCCTCAAACGCTCCGCGAGCATCCTCGGCGTCGACCTGCGCCCCGACGGCGCGGTGGAGATCGCCGGGCGCTCCCGCGGCACCCCGCGCATCGCCAACCGGCTGCTGCGCCGGGTCCGCGACTACGCCGAGGTCCGCGCCGACGGGGCCGTGACCAGGGACATCGCCATGGCCGCGCTCCAGGTCTACGACGTCGACGAGCTCGGCCTGGACCGCCTGGATCGTGCCGTTCTGGGTGCTTTGGTGCGGTCGTTTGGAGGCGGCCCGGTCGGGGTGTCTACCCTGGCCGTGGCGGTGGGTGAGGAGCCGACCACCGTCGAGGAGGTCTGCGAGCCGTACCTGGTGCGGGCCGGCATGCTCGCGCGAACACCGCGCGGGCGGGTCGCTACCGTGTCCGCGTGGCGCCACCTCGGGCTCGAACCCCCGCCCCAGGCTCCCGGCGAGTGACACCTGGCACACTCGTACCCGCATACCCGAACAAAACCGGATGTCAGGCCACCAGGGCCGGCCTCCGCCGAACGGAGAATGATGGACCCGTCATTTATCTTCCCGCTCCTCATTGTCGGGCTCGGGGTCATGATGTTCCTGAGCGTCCGCAAGCAGAAGAGGGCCATCCAGGAACAGCAGTCGCTGCAGAGCTCGCTCGCGCCTGGTGACCGGGTCATGACTACCTCCGGTCTGTACGCGACGGTGGTCGACGCCGAGGACGACACCACCATCAAGCTGGAGATCGCCCCCGGGGTGACCACCGAGTGGGTGCGCGCCGCGGTGCGCGAGAAGGTCAAGGACCTGCATGACGAGGAGGAGCTCGAGGTCGACGAGGACGAGCTTCCCGTGACTCCCGCCGCCGACAAGACGGCGGCCGACAAGTCCAACGAGAGCAAGGCCGAGGTCGCCCCGCCCCTTGAGCAGGGCAAGAACAACCGGTAAGACGCTAACGCCAGGATTTACTGGCGCGCTAGGCTCTGGCGCCCCCGCGTGCAGCGTGGCGGGGGCGCACCGCCCTGCCTCGCCCGATGCGGACAGAGCGGTCCACATCCACTGACCATCGGCAACGGGTCCACCGCACGGCCCCGTTGGCTTGAGGAGACCGACGTACCGTGGCACCTCCGGCTGGGCATGTACGCCCGTGGCGAAACCTCGCCGCCTTCGGACTGATCGTTGTCGTGCTGTACTCGCTGGTGTTCTTCACCGGTGACGGGCAGGCCAAGCCGAAGCTGGGCATCGACCTGCAGGGCGGCACGCGGGTCACGCTGACCGCGCGGTCGGAGTCCGGCGCCCCGCCTTCCGCGGAGTCGCTCAACCTCGCCCGCGAGATCATCGACCGCCGCGTCAACGGCTCCGGCATCTCCGGCGCCGAGGTCGTGCAGGACGGCACCAACCTGGTCATCACGGTCCCCGGCAACAACCCGGACGAGGCCCGCAGCCTGGGCCGCACCGCGGTGCTCGGCTTCCGCGCGGTCATCGGCGCGGTCCCGGCGACCAACCAGCCCGCGCCCGGCAACCAGACCGGCGGCTCCACCCCGCCGACCTCCGCGCCCGGCGCCGGCACCGGCACGCCGACCTCCGCGCCGAAGCCGCAGGGCCGGGTCGCCCCCGCCCAGCAGCCCGCCGGCTCCACCCAGCCGAGCAGCTCCTCCGCCGCGCCGCCCAGCAGCGCGCCCAGCCAGCCCAAGGCCGGTCCCGAAGCCATCAAGCAGGCCAAGCAGCTCCGCCAGAACCCGGCGCTGCTGAGCGACCAGCAGGCCCAGCAGATCGCCCTGGCCACCCTGGACTGCAAGGCCGCCGACCCACTCACCGGCCTGGACGACCCGAAGCTGCCCCTGGTCACCTGTGACGAGAAGGGCACCGAGAAGCTGATCCTGGGCCCGGTGTTCCTCGACGGCAAGCAGATCTCCGACGCCAGCGCGCAGGCCAACTCCCAGGGCCCCGGCTTCGTGGTCACCCTGAACTTCCACGGCGACGGCGTGAAGACCTGGGCCGACTTCACCTCCAAGAACGTCGGCAAGCGCGCGGCGTTCGTGCTCGACACCAAGGTCGTCTCCGCGCCCTCGATCAACGAGGCCATCGTCGGCGGCAGCACCCAGATCACCGGCCAGTTCACCCAGAACGAGGCCCAGCAGCTGGCCAACGCGCTCAAGTACGGCTCGCTGCCGCTGAACTTCGAGCAGTCGGAGTTCGAGACCGTCTCGGCCACCCTCGGCCTGGCCTCGCTGCAGGCCGGTCTCATCGCCGGCGCCATCGGCCTGGCCCTGGTGCTGCTGTACTGCCTGTTCTACTACCGGGCGCTGGGCATCCTCACCGCGCTGTCCCTGGTGCTCACCGGCCTGGTCGTCTTCGCGGTGCTGGTGCTGCTGGGCCGCTGGGTCGGCTTCACCCTGGACCTGGCCGGCGTGGCCGGGTTCATCATCGCCATCGGCATCACCGCCGACTCCTTCATCGTCTTCTTCGAAAGACTCAAGGACGAGGTGCGCGAGGGCCGCAGCTTCCGCTCCGCGGTGCCCCGCTCCTGGGTCCGCGCCCGCCGCACCATCCTCTCCGCCGACGCGGTCAGCTTCCTGGCCGCCGCGGTGCTCTACATCCTGGCCGTCGGCCAGGTCAAGGGCTTCGCCTTCACCCTGGGCATGTCCACCGTGCTCGACCTGGTGATCGTGTTCCTGGTGACCCACCCGCTGGTCGCGCTGGCCTCGCACTCCAAGTTCCTCTCCCGCCCCGGCCTGTCCGGGCTCGGCGAGGCACAGCGGTTCAACGCGACCTACCGCAAGGCCGCCCCGGCCGGCGCAGCCGTGAAGGAGGCCTGAGATGGCTGAACAGAACGAGAGCGGAGCCGTGGTGGCCCCCGACCTGGAAAGCACCCAGCGACCGAAGAAGAAGGAAGCCTTCTTCACCCGGCTCTACCTGGGCAACGGCGCGCTGGACATCGTCGGCAAGCGCAAGGTCTGGTACATCGCCACCACGCTGCTGTTCCTGATCTGCCTCGGCTCGATGGTGTTCAAGGGCTTCGAGCTGGGCATCGACTTCAAGGGCGGCACCAAGCTGTCCATGCCGACCTCCAGCGTCAGCGGCCCGGCCATCACCGACCAGCAGGTCAAGGACGTCTACCAGCAGACCCTGGGCAAGGAAGCCGCCTCGGTGCAGACCGCGGGCACCGGCACCAGCCAGACCATCCAGATCCGCTCCGAGGCGCTCAACGCCGAGCAGGTCACCAAGCTGCGCGACGCGCTGTTCACCCAGCTCAAGCCCAAGGACGTGAACGGGCAGAGCGTGCCGACGGTGATCAGCGACAGCGCCGTCTCCGGCTCCTGGGGCGGGGAGATCACCAACCAGGCGATCATCGCCCTGGCGGTGTTCCTGGTGCTGGTCACGCTGTTCCTGATCTTCTACTTCGAGAAGTGGATGGCGCTGAGCGCGCTGGCCGCGCTGGCCTTCGACCTCATCGTCACCGCGGGCGTGTACTCCATCGTCGGCTTCGAGGTCACCCCGGCCACGGTGATCGGCCTGCTCACCATCCTCGGCTTCTCGCTCTATGACACGGTGGTCGTCTTCGACAAGGTCAAGGAGAACACCCGCGGCCTGCTCGGGTTGACCCGGCGCACCTACGCCGAGGCCACCAACCTGGCGGTCAACCAGACCCTGGTGCGCTCGCTGAACACCTCGCTGATCGCGGTGCTGCCGGTGTTCGCGCTGCTGGCCATCGGCGTCGGCCTGCTCGGCGTGGGCACGCTCAAGGACCTCGCGCTGGTGCAGATGACCGGCATGATCTCCGGTGTCTTCTCCTCGATCTTCCTGGCCTCGCCGCTGCTGGTGACGCTGAAGCTGACCGAGCCGAAGTACCAGCAGCAGGCCCAGCGGGTCGCCGCGCGCCGGGCCAACCTGGCCCGCAAGGCCGAGGCGGCCGCCGCGGGCGAGACCTTCGAGCCGACCGACGAGGACAGCCTGGACGCCGAGCTGCGCCGCGAGCAGGCGATCAGCGCGGCCTCCGCCGTGCCCGGCCGCACCGCCAAGGCCAGCGACGCCCGCCGCGCCGCGCCCAAGGCCCGCCCGACCGGTAAGCGCGGCCGGTGACCGGAGCACAGCAGCCCGACCTCGCCGAGGCCACCCGTGGCGTCGGCGAGGCCATGGCGCAGGCCCAGCAGGCCGTGGTCAAGCAGCTGACCCTGGCCGGTGACCTCGAGGGCGCGCTGGACCTGATCAGGGACGTCCCCGACTTCCCGCAGCCCGGCGTGCTCTTCCGCGACCTCACCCCGATGCTGGCCGATCCGAAGGCACTCGGCGCTCTGGTCTACGGCCTGGCCGCGGCCTGCCCGCAGGCCGAGGTGGTGGCCGGCGTCGAGGCTCGCGGGTTCCTGCTGGCCGCCCCGGTGGCCTACGGCTGCGGCGTCGGCGTGGTCCCGGTCCGCAAAGCCGGGAAACTGCCCTCGGTCGCGGCCAAGGTCAGCTACCAGCTCGAGTACGGCACCGCCGAGCTGGAGCTCGCCGAAGGCGCCATCCGGCCCGGCCAGCGGGTCGCGGTCATCGACGACGTGCTCGCCACCGGCGGCACCGCCGCGGCCACCTGCCAGCTGATCGAGCAGGCCGGGGGAGTGGTCGCCGGGATCGTGGTGGTCCTGGAGATCGCCGCCCTCAACGGCCGCGCCGCCCTGGAGGGCTACCAGGTCACGGCACTTCGCACCGTCTGAACCAGACCAACCACACCAGCGGCGTCAGGGCTTCCCTGGCGCCGCCGGCGTGTGTCCGTGCCGTGACAGCCTGGAATCAGTGCACCTAAAGACAATTCCAAGGTCCCTCGTTCGGGCTAATCTGGAGATCTGTGGCACACCGAGCCGAGCCGCCACCGCCCGGCCACCACACCAACGGGGGATTCACTATGAACTCAACCGTCGTACGTCGAGTTGGCAGCGTGTTCACCGCCGCGATCGCCACCACCGCCCTGCTGTTCGTCCTCGGCGCGACCGAGAGCAAAGCGGGAGCCAGCGGCTGGTGCAAGGACGCCGGCCAGGCCCTCACGGCACTGGCCACCGACATCTGCCGGCGCTGACCACGCGGACGCCGACCGCCACCCGGCGTCCGCGCACCTGAGCAGCCCCGTCGCGCACCAGCGCGGCGGGGCTGCTCTCTTCGGTGGTGCCCCGCGCCCTACCGCCCTGGTTACGGTGCCTCGTGGCTCACTCACTGACACGCAGAACACTGGTGCTGCTGGCCGTCGGCCTCAGCGCCGCCCTCGGGCTCGGCACCGCCACCGCGGCCGCCGGACCCGCGCACGACCGTCCCTTCGTCGCCGGCGCCTTCGGCCACGAACCGGTCCTGGAGATCCCCTCCGCGGTCACCCCGTCCGCCACCCTGGACGTGCGCACCGCCATCCCCGGCCGCGGCCCGGCCGCCATGAAGGGCGAGATCCTCTTCGCGCACTACCTGCTCAAGGTGTGGCGCAACAACAAGCTCGTCGAGCACTCCTACGGCGGGACCGCGCCCTTCGACGTGCCCCTGGGTGTCGGCAAGCTGATCAAGGGCTGGGACCAGGGCCTGCTCGGCGTGCGCGCGGGCAGCCGGGTCGTGCTGACCGTGCCGCCGGACTGGGGCTACGGCCCGCGCGGCGGTATCCCGGAGGCGGGCATCCTCAAGGACGACACCCTGGTCTTCGTCGTCGACGTCTACGGCACCTACCAGAGCGCCGCCTCCGCCGTGGGCAAGCCCGGCCGCCCCTACGACACCCGGCGGCTGCCCTCGGTCGAACGCGTCGACGGCCGCCAGCCCGCCATCACCATCCCCGCGGCGCAGCCGCCGCGGTGGCCGGAGTCCCGCACCCTGGTCGAAGGCCGCGGCCCCCGGGTCTGGCCGGGGCAGACCGCGATCGTCCAGCACACCACCGTGGCCTGGCGCACCGGCGAGGTCGTCGACTCCTCCTGGCGAAAGGGCAAGCCCGCCGCCTTCACCCTGCGTCCCGGCAAGACCCCTGACGGCCTGATCGCCGGACTCTCCGGGGTCCGCGCCGGCAGCCGGGTGCTCCTGGTCGTCCCGCCCGCCCAGGGCCAGACCGACACGCTGGTACACGTGGTGGACGTGCTCGCCGCCCACTGACCGGGTGCGGTTCCGGTCGCCGGTGCACACGCACGGTGACCGGGACCGCACACACGGCGAAAAATGATCGGTCCAGCGGTAAGCCGGACGCTGTTCGTCGTGTCACTCTTCACGTTCGTCGAACACCCGCGCGTCCCGCACGACCTGTGGCGTTATCCTCGGTTACCGGGGTCGGTGGCCTCGGCAACCCGAGGAAATCCGGGAGCGTGCACTTGAGCCAAGACGTCGAAGCCTCCGTAGTGGCGCAGCCGGCGCTCCCCGCGCCGCCGCCCTCAGCCACCCGGCGGGTGCGCGCACGGCTGGCCCGGCGGATCACCGCGCAGCGCGCCGCCCCGGTCAAACAGGTCCTCGAACCCCTGGCCGCGGTGCACCGCGAACTGCACCCCAAGGCCGACCTCGCGCTGCTCCAGCACGCCTACGACGTCGCCGAGGACAAGCACCGGGAACAGCGCCGCAAGTCCGGCGACCCCTACATCACGCACCCGCTCGCGGTGGCCACCATCCTGGCCGAGCTCGGCATGGACACCATCACCCTGGTCGCCGCGCTGCTGCACGACACCGTCGAGGACACCGACTACTCCCTGGACGCCCTCAGCGAGGAGTTCGGCGACGAGGTCGCCCACCTCGTCGACGGCGTCACCAAGCTGGACAAGGTCAAGCTGGGCGCCGCCGCCGAGGCCGAGACCATCCGCAAGATGGTCATCGCCATGGCCCGCGACCCCCGGGTGCTGGTGATCAAGCTCGCCGACCGGCTGCACAACATGCGCACCATGCGCTTCCTGGCCCCGGAGAAGCAGGCCCGCAAGGCCCGCGAGACCCTGGAGGTCCTCGCCCCGCTGGCCCACCGCCTGGGCATGGCCACGGTCAAGTGGGAGCTGGAGGACCTGGCCTTCGCCATCCTGCAGCCCAAGAAGTACGACGAGATCGTCCGCCTGGTCGCCAACCGCGCGCCCAGCCGGGACAAGCACCTGCGCAAGGTCACCGACGAGCTCTCCGGGCACCTGGAGTCCGCGCGCATCCTGGCCAGGGTGGAAGGCCGCCCCAAGCACTACTACTCCATCCACCAGAAGATGATCGTCCGCGGCCGCGACTTCGACGACATCCACGACCTGGTCGGCGTGCGCATCCTGGTCGACGAGGTGCGCGACTGCTACGCCGCGATGGGCGTGGTGCACGCGCTCTGGCAGCCCATGCCCGGCCGGTTCAAGGACTACGTCGCCCAGCCCCGCTTCGGCGTCTACCAGTCCCTGCACACCACCGTGATCGGCCCCGATGGCAAACCCCTCGAGGTGCAGATCCGCACCTACGAGATGCACCGCACCGCCGAGTACGGCATCGCCGCGCACTGGCGCTACAAGGAGACCCGCGGCACCCACAAGGGCGTCGAGGTCGACGAGATGGCCTGGATGCGCCAGCTGCTGGACTGGCAGCGGGAGGCCGCCGACCCTGGCGAGTTCCTGGAGTCGCTGCGCTACGACCTCGCGGTCAAGGAGATCTTCGTCTTCACCCCCAAGGGCGACGTGGTGACCCTGCCCGCAGGCTCCACCCCGGTGGACTTCGCCTACGCGGTGCACACCGAGGTCGGGCACCGCTGCATCGGCGCCCGCGTCAACGGCCGCCTGGTCGCACTCGAGCGCAAGCTGGAGAACGGCGAGGTCGTGGAGATCTTCACCTCCAAGGCCGAAGGCGCGGGACCCAGCCGCGACTGGTTGCAGTTCGCGGCCAGCCCGCGCGCCAAGACCAAGATCAAGCAGTGGTTCGCCAAGGAACGCCGCGAAGAGGCCATCGAGGCCGGCAAGGACCAGATCGCCAAGGAGGTCCGCCGGGTCGGCCTGCCCATGCAGCGCCTGGTCTCCGCCGACTCGGTCACCGCGCTGGCCCGCGAGCTCCGCTACCTCGACGTCAGCTCCCTCTACGCCGCCGTCGGCGAGGGCCACGTCTCCGCCCGCCACCTGGTGCAGCGCCTGGTCGCCCTGCTCGGCGGGGTGGAGCACGCCGAGGAGGAGCTGGCCGACCGGGCCACCCCCTCCACCGTGCAGCGCCGCCGCGGCGTGGACGCCGGCGTGGTGGTCAAGGGCACCAGCGACGTGTGGGTCAAGCTCGCCCGCTGCTGCACCCCGGTGCCGGGCGATGAGATCCTCGGCTTCGTCACCCGGGGCGGCGGGGTCAGCGTGCACCGCACCGACTGCACCAACAGCGAGGAGCTCCAGGCCAGCCCGGAACGCCTCCTGGAGGTCGAATGGGCTCCCTCGGCGTCCTCGGTGTTCCTGGTCGCCATCCAGGTCGAGGCCCTGGACCGGCACCGGCTGCTCTCCGACATCACCAAGGTGCTCGCCGACGAACGGGTCAACATCCTCTCCGCCTCGGTGACCACCTCGCGGGACCGGGTCGCGGTGAGCCGGTTCGCCTTCGAGATGGGCGACCCGAAACACCTCGGCCACGTGCTCAAGGCGGTGCGCAACGTGGAGGGCGTCTACGACGTGTACCGGGTCACCTCGGCCAGCTGAACCAGGCCGCTAGCGGGCCGCGAAGACCATGCCGATGTCGGCGGCCCGCTGCGCCGGGTCCTGCTCGGGCCGCACGGTGTAGCCGCGCGCGGTGAACACCTCGCTGATCCGGTCGCGGTTGGCCGCCCAGCCCTCGACCTCGACCACCGACTGCCGGATGAGCGGCCAGTGCCGGTCCTCGATGCCGTGCAGCACGTCCAGCTCCGCGCCCTCGACGTCGATCTTGAGCAGGTCGATCGCCTCGATGCCCTGCTCCTCGATCACCGCCGAGAGCGGCCGGACCCGCACCCGGTGGGTCTCCAGCTCGCGCATCACCCGCAGCTTGCGGCCCACCAGGAAACGCAGCACCGGCGCGGGCACCCGGCGCAGCGCCGGTCCCATGCCGCCCTGCCGGATCATCTCCACCACGCTGGCGGTGACCCGCCGCCGCTCCTGCTCGATGTTGCCCGCGTCGCGCAGCGAGGAGGAGAAGATCGTCGCGGCCGGGAAGTAGCTGAAGTCGAGCTCGTGCTCGGCGGCGGCCAGCCCGTAGGGCAGCGCGGTCAGCTTGCCGTCGAAGAACTCCTCGGCGTTGCGGGCCAGCGTCGCGTGCAGCGGCGGCATCGGCTCGAAGGCGAACAGCCGCACGTCACCGCCCAGCCGCTCGTAGACGGCCGCGGCGAAGACGCCGATGTTGGCGCCCACGTCGAGCACGGTCGCCCCCGGCCGGAGATCGACCTCCGGGGTGAAGTAGCCGCGCACCTCCTCGCGCAGGAACGCGGCCTCCCACGAGTTGACGCAGTGCAGTTGGATCGTCTCCGTGCTCACGCGAGATCTCTAGCAGTCCCCGCCCCGGGAGTCCAGGCCGGGACCGCGCTCAGTTCACCGGCCTGGCCTGGTCCGCGGCCAGCTCGGCCGGGCTCAGCGCCCGGTCGTAGAGCCGCACCTCGTCGATCAGCCCGGCGAAGAACTCGTTGCGCCACACCGCGTTCCCGCCGATCCGCAACACCCCGGTGGACGCGGTCACCGACCCGGCCACCGCTTGGCTGGCCACCAGCGAGCCGTTGACGTAGAGCCGCAGCACGCTCCCGTCGTAGGTCGCGCTCACATACGACCACTGGCCTGCCGGTAACGCGGTCGCACTCGCGGTGTCCCGCTCCACCCCGCCGACCCGCGCCGCCGCGCCAGGGCCCCGCGACGGCGAACTGGCGTAGAGGCCGTAGCTGAGCCCGTTCGTGGTCTCCCGCAACGCGATCGTGCGCCACTGCGTGCTCGCCGCGCTCGGCTGCACCCAGGCGGAGAGGGTGAACCGGGCCGGGGACAGGCTGGTGTGGCCGGGCACGGTGACCCAGTCGTCGACCCCGTCGAAGCGCAGCGCCCGCCCGAACCGGCCGGTGGTCACCCACTGCGCGCCGGTGACCGTGCCGGTGCGCCCACTGCCGCTGTCATCGGCGGCGGTGCTCCCGCTGCCCGCGTCGAAGCCGTACTCCGCGAGCAGCCCACTGGCCCGGTAGCGCGCGGTGTAGGTGGTCGCGGTGGCCGGCGCGGTGACCACGTGGCTGTTCGCGCCGCCGTCGGACCAGGAGGTGAACCCGAAGCTGGTGCCGGACAACGTCTGCGGACTGGGCGCGGACACCGAGTTCGCCGACCCGACGATGACCGTCCTGGTGAACGGGGTGACCTGGGTCTGGGAGAACGTGGTCAGCTGCAACCCCGGCGGGTCGGTGGCGAAGCTCAGCTGCACCGTCCGCGGGTCCAGCCGCACCGAGCTGCTGGCCTCCCGCCCGCCGGAGTCCCGCGCGGTCAGCACCAGCTCCAGGAACGACGGGTACTCGTGGTCCGGCGCGAAGAACTCCCCACCGGCCACCCCGGTGAAGCTCTGCACCGGATGGGTGTGGCAGTTGCTCGGACAGTGGTGCAACACCAGCCGCCAGGTCAGCGCCGAGGCGGGCAACGGTCCGTCCTGCGGATCGGTGGCGCTGCCGCTGAACGGGATCCGCTGCCCCACCTGCCAGCGCAGCGCCGCCGTAGGACTGGCGATCACCGGCACCGGGTCCTGCGGCGGCGGCTGACCCACGGTCACCGTCACCGAGGTGGTCCCGGACAACCCGGCCGGATCGGTCACCCGCAGCCGCACGGTCACCTGGCTGACCTGACCGTAGGTCCAGCTGGGCCGGGGCAGCGTCGAGTCGTCATAGGCGCCGTCCCCGTCGAGGTCCCAGCCGTAGGTCAGCGCGTCGGCGTCCGGATCGGTGGACCGCGACCCGTCGAACCGCACCGTCAACGGCGCGGGCCCACTGGCCGGGGTCGCGGTCGCCACCGCCGTCGGCGCCCGGTTGCCCGCCGGATAGCTCAACCGCCGCAGCTCACCCGCCCCCAGCGCCAGGTAGAACATGTCCCCGCCCGGTCCGCGCAGGATCTGCACCGGAATCCGCACCCCGGTGGCGACGGTGACGATCCGCGCCGGATCCGGCAACCCGTTCGCCCCGGTGCGCATCGCCCACACACAACCCCGCGAGGAGTCCGCGAAGAACAACGCCCCCCGATACTCCGCCGGATAAGCGCTGCCCTGCTCAAAAGCCAGCCCCGTCACCGAAGAGCTCCCGGTCGGGCACCCGTCCCCGGCCACCACCGAACCGTCATGCCGATAGGCGTAATAGGGAGCCTGTTGCCCGGCCCCCGCGTAGAGCTGTTCGCAGGAGTCCAGGTTCGCCCCGTCATAACCGCCCTGCCGAGCCGTGCCCTCATAACAAGGCCAGCCGAAGTTCTCCGCGGTGGCATCGGCCGGATTGACCACCCGGTTGATCTCCTCCCAGGTGCCCCACCCCACATCGGCCACCCACAGCTCCGAAGTCCCCGGCCGCACCGTGAACCGGAACGGATTCCGCAACCCATAAGCGGTGACCCGCCGTGCGTTCGGATCCGAACTCCCCGCGAACGGATTCCCCGGCAACCCGGCCCCGGTATCCGGATCAATGCGAATCACCGACCCGTTCAACACCCGAGGCTGCCCAGCTGGCCGTCGCACCGCCTGCGCCCGCACCGCCCCACCCTGCGCCGCGGGCGGCGACAGGCTGGACCCGGCGGCCCCAGGCGGATCCGCGCACGGATTCTTGGTCTGCCCCCAGTCGGCATAGTTGAAGCTGGCCCCGTCCCCGGCGCTCACATAGAGCGCCCCATCAGCCCCGAACCGCAACTCACCCACGGTATGGCTGGGAAACTGCTGACACCACGAGGTCAGCACCACCTGCTCGGTCCCGGTATTCCCACTGGCCACCAACCGGGACACCCGCCCCTGCACCACACACCCATTCACGGTCGCCCCCGGCGGATCAGGACAGGTGTCCCCCCAAGCCGGTGCCACACCCCCGGGAATCGCGTCGTAGGTATAGGCGACGTACACGTGCGGCACCACCGGAAACCGCGGATGCAACGCCAGCCCCAGCAATCCCCGGTCCCAGTAGTCCTGCACCTGGGTGCGCAAATCGGCGAACACGGTCGGCGTCGGATCACCCAACCCGTCGAACACATTCACAATGCCACGTTTCTCCGCGACAAAAACCCGCCCGTCCGCGGCGAAGGCCACATTGGTCGGCGCGTGCAATCCCGACAACGCGACAGAGTCGACAAACCCCGGTGGCGTGGCCGAGGCGGTCGCGGCGGGCAGTCCCACCAGACAGGTCAAGGTCAGCAGGGCAGCGAGAAGCACGCGCAGCACAGACATTCCGGGTCCCCAAGGCTCGCACCGACAAAGCGACCACCCGGCCCCCGCCCGCGGCCCCCAACAACTACCCTGCGCAACCAAGCGGTAGCAATCCGCCATCAGGGCAGCTCATCGGCCTATACCAAGCCGCCATATTAGTCTATAGCCCCTGTGACTTCAGTGTCAATCGAAATCAAGGCGCCAGGCCACGACCCAAAAACCAGCCAGGAGAGCTCAGGCCCCGCCAAACGCCGCCAGTTCCCGGCCAAGAGCCGCCAAACGCCGCCAAGCCCCGCCAGACGCCGCCCTGCCCTGCCTGTCGCGCCGCGTCCCGCCCCGCCTGTCGCGCCTCGCCTCCGCCTGCCGCACCCCGCCTTGCTCTGCCCTGCCTTGCCGCACCCCGCCTTGCCGCGCCCTGCCCCGCCGCGCCCGCCCCGCCCGCACCGCCCCGCCGCGTCTCCGCCTGCCGTGCCCCGCCCCGTGCCGCCTGTCGCGTCCCGCCTGCCGCGCCTAACCTGCCGCGCCCCGCCCCGCTCCGCTCCGCCTGCCGCGCCCCGCCATGCCCTTGTCGCGCCCCCGTCATGCCCCGCCTCGCCTCGCCTTGCCGTGCCCCGCCTCGTCCCGTCCCTCCGGGCGTCCGGCCACAAAAAACGCCCGGCCAGGGAAAACCCGGCCGGGCGTTCTTTCTGTCGCGAGGGGATCAGCCCTTCAGCGTCGCCGTCTCGATCTTGGTCTCGAGCTTGGGCTTGCCGTCACCGGGCGGGGCGCCGGGCTCACCGGCTTCGGCGCCGGCGGCGGCGACGTTGTCCAGGACCTTCATGCCCTCTTCGCTCACCGAGCCGAAGACGGTGTACTCCGGCGGGAGCTGGGAGTCGCCGGTGACCATGAAGAACTGGCTGCCGCCGCTGTCCGGGGCCTGCGTCTTGGCCATCGCCAGGGTGCCGCGCGGGTAGATGCTGACGCCTTCCTTGGGACCGGCCTTCAGGTCCTTCGGCTTCTCGTCCTTGATCGTGTAGCCGGGGCCGCCCTGGCCGGTGCCCTTCGGGTCGCCGCACTGCAGCACCTTCAGGCCCTCGCCGGTGGTCAGGCGGTGGCAGGTGGTGTTGTCGTAGTACTTCTTCGCGATCAGGTGGGTGAAGCTCTGCACCGTGCACGGGGCCTTGGCCCGGTCCAGGGTCAGCGGGATGACACCCTGGCTGGTCTTGAAGTCCGCCTGCACCGTGCCCTTGTCCGGCGTCGGGTTCGCATCCGGCGGGAGACCGGCCTCCTTCGCCGCGGGCTCGGCCGGAGTCTCGGTGTACTTGCACGGACCCTCGGACTGCTTGCCCGGCGGGGGCGGTGGCGTGGTCGAGGTGTCCGAGGGGTTCGCCGAGGCGTCGGTGCTGCTCTCCGAAGTCGCCAACCAGTAGACGCCGCCAACGACAGCCAGTACGGCGACGACGGTCACCGTCACGCCGATCACGCGACGGCGCTTGGCGCGCGCCGCCCGGCGTTCCAGCTGCCGTTCCAGCTTGCGCTTGGCAGCCTGGCGCCGCTGCTCGTTGCTCGGCACGTGGATCCTCCCCTGGGGGTCGACCTGTTGGTTGGTGTGGTGGTGGCGCGCGGAGTCTAGATCGGATCGTGTAAGGCCAGTGTGGCGGTACCCGTCGTCCGTTGGTTCGACCCGCGAAAACCGGCTCGGGGCGCTCGCTAGGCTAAGGGGACAATCCAGTCGCAGTCGACCAGGAGGTTCCTCCGTGTTCGTCGCCGGGTTCCCCGCCGGCCCCCTCGCCGCCAACTGTTACCTGTTGGCCGCCGACGAGGGCGAGGCCTGCGTCATCGTGGACCCCGGGCAGGACGCCGAGGAGCTGATCGAGCAGGCCCTGCGCCAGTACCGGCTCACCCCGGTGGCCGTGCTGCTCACCCACGGCCACCTCGACCACGTCTTCTCCGTCACCCCGGTCTGCGACGGCCACGACGTGCCGGCCTGGATCCACCCGGATGACCGCGCGCTGCTCAGCGACCCGGCCCGCGGGTTCGGCGTGGACGCCGCCGACTTCTTCGGCGGCAAGCTGGCGTTGCGCGAGCCGAACGAGATCCGCGAGCTCGGCGACGGCCAGCAGCTGGAGATCGCCGGGCTGAGCTTCACCGTCGACCACACACCAGGCCATACCGGCGGGTCGGTGTGCTTCCGCACCGGCGCGGAGGAGGGCGGACGGCTGCTGCTGTCGGGCGACACCCTCTTCGCCGGTTCCATCGGACGCACCGACCTGCCGGGCGGCGACTCCGGCAAGATCATGGAGTCGTTGCGCGCCAAGGTGTTGCCGCTTCCCGACGACACCGTGGTGCTGCCCGGCCACGGCAGCCCGACCACCATCGGCCGCGAGCGCGCAGGCAACCCGTTCCTGACGGGGCTGACCGGCGGCGGCGCACCGGCCTTCCCGACCCGAGGACTGTGACGCACTACCGATGAGCACCTTCGCCGCTCCCAAGGGCATTCCCGAGTACTACCCGCCGAACTCGGCGGCCTTCCTGCACGTCCGCGACACCCTGACCGAGCAGGCCCGGCGCGCCGGCTACGGCTACATCGAGCTGCCGCTGTTCGAGGACACCACGCTGTTCGCCCGCGGGGTCGGCGAGTCCACCGACGTGGTCAGCAAGGAGATGTACACCTTCGCCGACCGCGGCGGCCGTTCGGTGACGCTGCGGCCGGAGGGCACCGCGGGCGTGATCCGGTCGGTGATCGAACACGGCATGGACCGCGGCCAGCTGCCGGTGAAGCTGTACTACGCGGGCGCGTTCTTCCGCTACGAGCGCCCGCAGGCCGGGCGGTACCGGCAGCTGCAGCAGGTCGGCATCGAGGCCATCGGCATCGACGACCCGGCCATCGACGCCGAGGTCATCTCGGTGGCCGACGCCGGGTTCCGCGCGCTCGGCCTGACCGGTTTCCGGCTGGAGATCACTTCTCTCGGTGACAACACCTGCCGCCCCGCCTACCGGGAGAAGCTCCAGGCGTTCCTGGCCAAGCTGCCCCTGGACGAGGCCACCCGCGCCCGCGCCGAGCTGAACCCGCTGCGCGTGCTCGACGACAAGCGCCCCGAGGTCCGCGAGCTGCTCGCCGACGCGCCGCTCATGGTCGACCACCTCTCGCCGGAGTGCCGCGAGCACTACGAGCGGACCAAGGGCCACCTCGGCGACCTGGGCGTGAAGTTCGTGGAGAACCCGCGCATGGTGCGCGGCCTGGACTACTACACCAAGACCACCTTCGAGTTCGTGCACGACGGCCTCGGCGCGCAGTCCGGCATCGGCGGCGGCGGCCGCTACGACGGCCTGATGGCCCAGCTCGGCGGGCAGCCGGTCTCCGGCATCGGCTTCGGGCTCGGCGTGGACCGCGCGGTGCTGGCCTGCCAGGCCGAGGGACTGGCGGTCGGCGACGCGGCCCGCTGCGAGGTCTTCGGCGTGCCACTGGGCGAGCAGGCCCGGTCGCGGCTGGTGGCCGTCGGCGGCGCGCTGCGCGCGGCCGGCGTGCGCACCGACCTCGCCTACGGCGGCCGGGGCGTCAAGGGCGCGATGAAGGCCGCGGACAAGTCGGGCGCCCGGTTCGCGCTGGTGCTCGGCGACCGCGACCTGGCCGAGGGCATCGCCCAGCTCAAGGACCTGGCCAGCGGCGACCAGCGGCCGGTGCCGCTGGAGGACGTGGTGGCCGAGGTCCGCGCGGCGCTGGCGCGGCCGGAGTGACTCCCGGCGAACGGATCCCGCTGAACCTGCTGGACTCCGCGCTGCTGCGCAGACGAGCCGGCGCGGTGGCCATCGGCGCGGTGCTGCTGGGCGGTGCCCTCGGTGGTCTGTTCGGGCTCTTCGGCGGCGCGGTGGTCGGTTTGATCGCGGCGGCGATCGTCGCGCTGCCGCTGGTGCTGCTCGCGGTCACCGAGGCCCGGCGCAAGGTGTGGCTGCAGGACGGGGTGGTGTCGGTCCGCGCGATCGGCACCCGCCGCGTCGACCTGCGCGCCGCCAGCCGGCTGGAACTGCTGGTCACCGACGTCCGCGGCGCCCGCACAGTAGGCCTGCTGATCTCCGGCCCGCCAAAGAACCAGACCCTCAACCTCGCCCTGGCCACCTACGCCGGCGTCGGCGGCCGCGAACTCGGCATCCTGGCCCTGCGCCGCCTGGCCGACGTGCTGGCCACCGCAGGCGAGGCCCACGCCCTGGTCTACTCGGAACTATTGGTGGCCCAGCTCCGCTCCGAGGCCCGCGGCGACGCCGCCCCAGACCGCCCCCTGTACCGCCTGGCCAGCCTCGCCCCCCAGGGCAGAATGGCCCAACGACTCCGCCCCGACGCAGTAGCCAAGTTCGTCACCAGCCTCGGCTGAGCCGGCGGTCGGACGCGCAGGCCGGACCGGATGACACCCGGCCCAGCCCGAAGATCAAGACGGAAAGCAACCTTTTCGGCTTGAAAAGCGTTCCGCAGAGGAAGCGGAGGCGCGGGCGGGGCAGCGGAGGCCGCGGGAAGCGACACGGCTGCGCACGCGGCATTCAGCAGCCCGCGCGCGGGATGTCGTGGGCTGGGCGGCGTGCAGCGTCCCGGGCGGGCTCCAACGGGCCACGGAGAATGCAGCAGCCCACGCGGCGTGCAGCGGCCGGGCGGCGTGCAACGGCCCACGAGGCACGGAGCAGCCCACGTGGGGTGCAGCACCCCACGCCAGCGTGCACCGGCTCGGGCGGCGTGCAACGGCCCGCGCGCGGGATGGGCTGGGCTGGGCATGAACGGACCGATCTCGCGCTGGACAGGCCTGGATGGACCGATCCGCGCTGGCCGGGCTCGATCCGCGTCGGCTTCGGCCGCGTGGGTTCAGTCGGACTGGGCTGGTCTGGCTGGAGTCGGCCAGCTGGGGGCGGCCCGGCTGGTCGAGTGGGGGCGACCCGGCCGGGCTGGCGCGGCGCGGGCTCGATCGGCGTCGGCGCGGGTCGGCGCGGGTCGGCGTGGGTCGGCGTGAGGTCGGTCGGCGACGGCTCGGTCGGCGTGGCGCAGTTGGGGTGAGGGCAGTTCGGGTGTGCTCTGGCGGCGTCCGCTCGCCCTGTGGCGATTCGGGCCGCTCGGAGCCAGCCGCCGGTTCAGTCCGCGTCGACCGGCTCCGGCGCGGACCACAACCCGACCAGCAGCCGCCACAACTCCGCCGGCACCTGTGGCTCCGCTGGCACCCGTGGTCGCGCGGTATCCAGCCGGGTCGCCAGCCACCCGTTCGCGGCCCGGACCACCGCGGCCGTGGCGGCCCGCATCAGCTCTGGATCCACTTCCGGTTGCACGAGTCCCAGCGCGCGGCCGTCGGCGAGCATCGCGTCCAGCCATTCCTCCAGGCGGCGGTCCGCGTCGACCGTGATCGTCGCCACGGCTACCGCCAGGTCCGCTGGGGTGGCTTGCAGGTGGGCGAGCAGGCGGGTGGCGCCTGCGCGCAGCTCTCGCCAGAAGTCGGCGCGGGTGAGCGTGCCTGGCCAGGTGCCGAGGGTGTCGGCCAGGCGTTCGCGTGCGTCGGCGACCACTGCCGTGAGCAGGTCGTCCCGGCCGTCGAAGTACTGGTAGGCGCTGGTCTTGGAGATTCCCGCGGCGGCGATGATCTTGTTGTAGGAGGCGGTGCCCAGGCCGTCGGTGGCGAAATGCGCTCGAGCGACATCCAGGACGTGTCGACGGCGCTCGGTGGGTAACCGGAAGTAGCGCGGCAAGGGCATGAACCAATAGTGCGCACTAGCGGGGTGTACCGCAAGTACACGCCAAAGGTTGGCGCTGCGCGGCGCAAGGACCGCGACTAGCGTGGCCCACTTCGACAGCCGTGCCGACTACGGAGGGAACCCACCGATGCTCGCTCTCACGCCCACGGCCATCGAGGTCGTTCGCACCATCATGGCCGCCGATGGCGTGCCCGACGGCTCTGGCCTGCGCTTTTCCGCCTCCGGTGTGGATCACCCCGGTGAACTGCAGATGACCATCGCCCCCGCGCCGGAACAGGACGACCAGGTGCTGGTCGGCGAGGGCGCCCACGTCTTCCTGGACCCCCAGGCCGCCGAGTTCCTGGACGACAAGATCCTGGACGCGGAGGTCGACGAGCAGGGGCAGCTGTCGTTCGCTTTGGGCGAGCAGGCCGCGCCGCCCGTGAGCAACTAGCGAACCAACCGGCTACCCGGGACGAAGGAGGTCACCGTCGCGGACCGGCGGGGCTTGGCCGAGGCAGGTCGCCCGCTGGTCCGGTTCTCGCCGGGCCGGGTCTAGTCGGTCAGCTCCGCCCAGACGATCTTGCCCTGGCCGGTCGGCTGGTGGCCCCAGCGGACCGAGAGCGCCTCGACCAGTTGCAGGCCGCGCCGGCGCACCGAGTCCACCGGGCCCCGGTGCAACTGAGGCGGCGTCGGGCTGCCGTCGCTGACCCGGATCAGCACGCCGCCCGTCCTGGGCAGCAGTTCGAGGCGCAGTGGACCCTGGGCATGGTCGACCACGTTGGCCACCAGCTCGTTGGCGACCAGCATCGCGTCCTCGACTACCGCGCCGGTCACGCCCCAGCCGGCCAACGTCGCCCGCACCAGCAGCCGCGCCTGACGGCACGCCGCCGCTGAGACCTCCAGGGCGGTGCTGCTCTCCGCAGGCCGGGCGTTCATCTCGGCGGTCCTATCTCCAGGCCGTCCTCGCCCTGGGTCACGGAGAAATGTACCCATAACCGGCGGCTGACGTCCCATCGCGCCGGAGTGATCGGCGCAAGCGTCGCTGGATGGGGGAGGTGGCGGGTGGCCGGGCTTGGGGTGGTGGGCGAGGTGGACGGCTGGGGTTGGTGGTGGGTGTGGTTGTTGGCGTTCGGTGTTGTTGGACCGTGAGGCGGGGTGGTGCTGGTCGGGGCGCCCGGGGATGGGTGGGGCGGGCCGGTGGCGTGGGCTGGCGGAGGGTGGTGCTGAGCTGGGTGGTGCGGGGCTTGGAGACCGGGGATGCCCGGTTCGGGGCTGGGCAGAGCGGGGTGGGCAGAGCGGGGCTCGGCTTGTGTGCGACTGGGCTGGCCGAGGGTGGTGGACAGGGTGTCGCGGTCTGAGTGGTGCGGGCCAGACTGGGTGCATTGAGCTGCGCGGTCAGGGTGGGGATTGGGCGCGGCTGGTTCAGCGTGTGGGGGCGGTGGGTTGTGAGTCGCGGTCGCGGAGTGCGGGCTAGCGGACGCCTCGGGGGCGGAACTGGATGCTGATCCTGGGGCCTACCGGTTTGCTGGTCTTGGGGATGGCGTGTTCCCAGGTTCGTTGGCAGGAGCCGCCCATGACGATCAGGTCGCCGTGGCCCAGCGAGCGGCGGATCGTCTCGCCGCCGCCTCGGGGCCGGAGTAAGAGCGGGCGGGGTGCGCCGACGGAGAGGATGGCGACCATGGTGTCCTCGGTGGCGCCCCGGCCCAGGGTGTCGCCGTGCCAGGCGACGCTGTCCTGGCCGTCGCGGTAGTAGCACAGGCCCGCGGTGCGGAAGGGTTCGCCGAGCTCGGCGGCGTAGTGCTGGTTGAGGGCGTCGCGGGCGGCGGTGAGCACCGGGCTGGGCAGGGCGGCGGACTCCGGATAGAAGCAGAGCAGACGGGGGACGTCGACGACGCGGTCGTACATCTGGCGGCGTTCGGCCTGCCAGGGCACCTCGTGGACCAGGTGCTCGAACAGCTCGTCGGCGCCGGTCAGCCAGGCGGGCAGGACGTCGATCCAGGCGCCGTGCGCGAGGTGGGTGCGCTGGGCCTGGGGCAAGGGGGCCAGGCCGGGTTCGGCCTGGTCGAAGAGGGAGGCTTGCAGGGCTGGGGTCATGACTCGAGATTAGCCCGCGATCGAACACGTGTTCTATATTCTTTGGGGGCAATCTTCCATCGTGTGACCATGGTTCGCTGAATCAGGTGGGGTGGTGTTGCGGAGGGTGAGAGCGGCCAGGGCTGCCAGCAGGGCAAACCCCAGTGCGCTGAGTCCCGCCATCGTGGTGACGGCGGTGGTGAAGGCGTCTCTGGCTGCGGAGAGTAAGGGTGCGGCCTCGGGGAGGCGGCCGGCGACGGCCAGGGCGCTCGCGATGCCCTCGCGGGCGGTCTCGGCGGCCTCGGCCGGCAGTCCGGCAGGCAAGGTGAGGGCGTCGCGGTAGACCGCGGTCACCACACTGCCCACCAGCGCCACACCCAGCGCGATCCCCAGCTCGCCGCTGGTCTCCGACAGCGCGGCCGCCGATCCGGCCCGCTCGGCGGGCGCCGCGCCGACGATCAGCTCGGTGCCCAGCGCGGCGGCCAGCCCGAGTCCGATCAGCGAGACCACCAGCCCCGGCAGCAGCACCGACAGCGAAGCCGACCCGTCCAGCCCGGTCAGCCACAGGTACGCCACCGCGCCCACGCCCAGCCCGCTGGCGATCACCAGTCCCGGCCGGACCCGCCGCGCGATCATCGGCGCGGCCATTGACCCGGCCACCATCGCCGTGGCGGGCAGCACCAGCCACAACCCGGCCTGCAAGGGCGTCAGCCCGACCACGGTCTGCAGGTACAGCGTGAAGAACAGGTAGCTGCCGCCCTGGATCACGCCAAAGCCCAGCCACACCACCAGCGCCGAGGAGAAGGTCCGGTTGGCGAACAACCGCAGGTCCAGCACCGGATCGGGCAACCGCCGCTGCCGACGCGCGAAGGCCACGCCGAAGACGAGCCCGGTCACGATCGCCAGCGCGGGGACCACTGCGGGGCCGTTCTTGGCCAGCTCCTTCAGCCCGTACACCACCGGCAGGATCGCGGCCAGCGACAGCCCCACGCTGACCAGGTCGATCCGCCCGGCATCCGGCTTGCGGTACTCCGGCAGCAGCAGCGGCCCGGTCACCAGCAGCACCAGCATCACCGGCACGCCCAGCAGGAACGCCGACCCCCACCAGAACCGCTCCAGCAGCACCCCGCCGATGATCGGCCCGAGCGCGGAGCCGCCCATGAAGCAGCTCATCCACACCGAGATCGCCACCCCGCGCTGCCGGGCATCGGTGAACATGGTGGTCAGCAGCGCCAGCGTGGAGGGCATCAGGGTGGCCCCGGCGATGCCCAGCACACCCCTGGTGATGATCAGCATCTCCGGGCTGGTGGACAGTGCCGCCAGCACCGAGGCCGCGCCGAAGGCGGCCCCGCCGATCAGCAGCAGCTTGCGCCGCCCGATCCGGTCGCCCAGGGTGCCCATGGTCACCAGGAACCCGGCGATCATGAACCCGTAACTGTCCATGATCCACAGCTGCTGGGTGCCGTCCGCGCCGAGATCGCGACTGAGCTGCGGCAACGCCAGGTAGAGCACGCTCATGTCCAGCGCGAGCAGCAGGGTGGGCAGGGCCAGCACGGCCAGCCCGAGCCATTCCCGGCGGCCGGCCCGGCTGGGCGAGGTGGTGGTCATCGTGAGGCCTTCCCGTGTGTGGGTCTCACCGGTTGTGACCCGTCCCGGACGGAAAACTCATCGGTGGCCGATGACTCCCGGCCGGTTTCCGGGTCTGTACTGACAAGCGCTGCGACCGTGGCGCGGACAGGAGGCCGGGCCGCGATGACCGGGACAGGTGGGGGAGCGCTGCTGGGCGGGGTCGAGCTGCTGACGCGCTCGGTCCGGTACGCCATGGGCGGCCTGGACCTGGTGACCCCGGCGAGGCTGAGCTGGCCGACCCCGTGCCGGGACTGGGACGTGCGAGCGCTGCTGCGGCACCTGGAGGACTCGATGGCCGCGCTGGCCGAGGCCGCCGACCTCGGTCAGGTCGCGCTGACCCCGGCCCGCCGCGAGGAACCCGCCGCCGACCTGCTGGACAGCGTCCGGGTGCACGCCGACCGGCTGGTGCGCAGCTGGCGGCGCGCGGAGGGCGGCCCTGACCTGGTCGCGGTGGCCGGCTGTCCGATCACCGCGACGCTGGTGGTCACCACCGGCGCGGTGGAGGTCGCGGCGCACGGCTGGGACCTGGCCGTGGCCTGCGACGGCGACCTGCCGCTGCCGGAGTCCCTGGCCAGGGAGCTGCTGGAGCTGGCGCCGCTGTTCGTCAGCCAGGCCGACCGGCCGCACCGGTTCGGCCCGGTGGTCAGCGAGGGGCCGGACGCGGGCGCGGCGGAGTTCCTGCTCGCCTTCCTCGGCCGCGACCCGGCCTGGCGCGGCCGGTCCCGGTGGAGCGCCTAGGGCGTGTCCTCACAGTCCCGTCTGCGAGAGTCGTGATCGGTTCGGTCGCTGGCGGTGCGGCCGGGACGGCCTCATACCGGACGTATTCGGGCGTTCCGGCCGTGCCGCCAGCGGCCGCACCGGCGCGGCTATCGCGGGCGGGACTGTGAGGACACGCCCTAGGAGGCCTTGGCCTGGTCGAACTCCGCGCGCGCGGCCAGCACCTCGGCCATGTGCTCGCGAGCCCATCGGTCCAGGTAGGACACGGTGTCGGCGAGGCTGTGCCCGAGCGGGGTGAGCGCGTACTCCACCCTGGGCGGCACCTCGGCGTAGGCGGTGCGGGTGAGCATGCCGTCGCGCACCAGGCTGCGCAGCGTCTGGGAGAGCACCTTCTGCGAGATGCCGCTGACCACCTCGCCGATCTGGGTGAACCGCCTCGGCCCCGCGCACAGCGACAGCACGATCAGCACCGTCCACTGGTCGCCGATGCGGTCGAGCAGCTGCCGGGCCGGGCAGTTCCGGTCGGTCGGATCAAAATCCAGCACGTCGACTCCTTTGGTTCCCTTTGGATAGTAACTGACTTCAAAGTCATTACTAACTTTGGGGAAGTATCGGGATCAGTGGCCGGTTGGAGGGGGTGGAAGAGCACCCCACTGCCAAGGAGACAGCAATGACGATCGTGGTGACCGGCGCTACCGGACAGCTCGGCAGGCTCGTGGTCAAGCACCTGCTGACCAAGCTCCCGGCCGAACAGGTGGTCGGCAGCGTCCGCACCCCGGCCAAGGGCGCCGACCTGGGCATCCAGCTGCGCGAGGGCGACTTCGACCGCCCGGAGACCCTGGTCGCGGCCTTCGCCGGCGCGGACAAGCTGCTGATCATCTCCACCGACGGGGAGAGCGCGGCCGAGCGGCTCCGCCAGCACGCCAACGCGATCGAGGCCGCCAAGGCCGCCGGGGTGAAGCACATCCACTACACCTCGCTGACCTCGGCGGACACCGCGACCATCGCACTGGCCCAGACCCACGGGCCCACCGAGGAGCTGATCAAGGCCAGCGGCATCCCGTACACGATCCTGCGCAACAACTGGTACTTCGAGAACGACCTGGGCACCATCGCGGGCGCGCTGGCCACCGGCGTGCTGGCCACCTCCAGCAAGGGCGGGCGGTTCGCCCCGGCCGCGCGCGAGGACTTCGCGCGGGCCGCGGCCGCGGTGCTGACCACCGACGGCCACCAGAACACGACCTATGAGCTGGGCGGGCCGGAGTCCTACAGCTACGCCGACTTCGCCAAGCTGATCGCGGAAGCCTCCGGCAAGGACATCGCCTACGCCGAGGTCACCCCGGAGGAGGCCAGGACCGGGATGCTCGGCGCTGGACTGCCCGCGGGCCTGGTCGAGCTGATCGTCGACTTCTACCGCGCGCTGGGTCAGGGCGAGCTGGACGTGCCGCGCGGGGACCTGGAGAAGCTGATCGGGCAGCCCGCGGTGTCGCTGCGCGAGTTCGTCGCGGACGCGGTGCGCGGCTAGCGGGCTGCCCGCCTGGTCAGCGGCCGTCGACCCTGGTCGCGGTGTCGCCGAAGCAGAACGGGGCCGGTTCGCACTGGGCGATGAACTCGCCGGGGAAGCCCAGCTCGAACGGCGCGGCCGCGGTCAGCCGGTCCAGGGCGTCCTGGGAGAGCACCAGGTCCAGTGCGGCCAGGTTCTCGGTGAGCTGCTCGACCCGGCTCACCCCGACCAGCGGCAGCACCGCCTTGGACCGGCTGCGCAGCCAGGCCAGGGCCACCTGCGCCGGACGCGCGCCCACCTCCTCGGCGACAGTGCGGACGGCCTCGGCGGCGGCGAGCTCGCGCGGGGTGAGCGTGGCCGGGTCGATCCGGGAGGAGCCCGCGGTGGCGGTGAGCTTGCCGGAGGCCAGCGGCGCCCACGCGGTCACGCTCAGCCCGAGCGCCTCGGCCATCGGCAGCAGCTCGCGCTCGATGTCGCGCTGCAACAGGTTGTAGGGCACCTGCAGACCGGCGAAGGGCGTCCAGTCCCGCCACTGCGCCAGGGTGTTCGCCCTGGCCACCACCCAGGCCGGTGCGTCGGAGACGCCGACGTAGCGGATCTTGCCCGCGCGCACCTGGTCGTCGAGGGCGCGCATGGTCTCCTCGACCGGGGTGTGCCGGTCCCACAGGTGCACCCAGTACAGGTCGAGGTAGTCGGTGCGCAGCCGCCGCAGGCTCTGCTCCAGGGAGGCGACGAGGTTCTTGCGGTGGTTGCCGGAGGCGTTCGGGTCGGCGTGGTCGCGGGAGAGGGTGTACTTGGTGCCGAGCACGAACCGGTCGCGCCCGCGCAGGACCTCGCCGAGCAGGGACTCGCCGTCGCCGTAGGCCGAGGCGGTGTCCAACACGTTGCCGCCCGCCTCGGCGTAGGCGTCGATGATGCGGCGCGCCACCGCGGGGTCGTCGAAGACCATGGTGCCCAGCAGGAGCTCGGAGACGCGCAGGCCGGTGTGGCCGAAAAGTCGGTACCGCATGCCGCAAATCCTGCTGTCCGGGGCCTGTGGATGGGAGGCCCTGCCAGGGCCCCTTTCCGCGTAGGGTCGATGCCCATGGACAACGTGCTGGGCGGGTTCCTGCGGGCCCGCCGGGAGTCGGTCACCCCGGCCGAGGCCGGGCTGCCGGCCGGCCCGCGTCGCCGCACGCCCGGACTGCGGCGCGGCGAGCTGGCCGAGCTGGCCGGGATCAGCGTGGAGTACCTGACCCGCCTGGAACGCGGCCGCGACCGGCATCCCTCCGGCCAGGTCCTCGGCGCCCTGGCCGACGCGCTGCGCTTCACCCCGGACGAGCGGGTGCACCTGTACCGGCTGATCAAGGCGGGCACCGGCAACACCTGCGCGCTGGCCGCCGAGCCGCTGGAGTTACGGCCCACCGTGCTCGCCCTGCTGGACCGCCTCGATCCCGCGCCCGCGCTCATCCTCACTCCGTGCGGCGAGGTGGTGGCGGCCACCAAGGGGTTCCGGCGGCTGGCGGACCCGACCGGCCTGCTGGCGGAGGAACCACCCAACCTCACCCGGTTCGTCTTCACCGACCCGCGCGCCCGCGAGCTGTTCCCGGACTGGGAGCAGGTGGCCGACGAGCACGCCGCGCAACTGCGCACCGCGGCCGACCTGGGCGACTACGGGGCGGCGCTGCTGGCCGAGGAACTGGCCATCATGCTCGGCGCCGGGTTCAGCCGCAGGTTCGCCGCCGCGGCGGTGCTGCCCGCGGCCACCGGGGTCCAGCGGTGGACGCATCCGGTGGCGGGCCCGCTGACCATGCCGTACGAGAGCCTGCCGCTGCCGGGGACACCGGAGTGCCGCCTGCTGGTCTACCTCACCGAGGAGGCGCCGGTGTGACCGCCGATCCGCTCGCCCGGCTGGAAGCCAGCCGCGCCAACGAGAAACCCACTCCGCTGCGGCGATATCCGTTGCCGGACAACGGGGTCGAGCTGTTCGTCAAGGACGAGTCGCGGCGACCCAGCGGCAGCCTCAAACACGGCCTCGCTCGCGCCCTGCTCCGGCACGCCCTGCGGCACGGCCGAATCCGCCCCGGCCGGCCGATCGTCGAGGCCACCAGCGGGAACCTGGCCGTCTCGCTCGCCTACTTCGCCCGGTGGCTGGGCATCCCGTTCACCGCCGTGGTGCCCGCCCGCACGAGTCAGGCCAAACTGGCCCGGATCCGGCGGCACGGCGGCGCCTGCCACCTGACCGACCCGCCGCTGGCGGTGTACGAACGCGCCCAGCGGTTGGCGGAGGAGTCCGGCGGCCACCACCTGGACCACCTCAACACCCTGGCCCCTGCCGTTGACGAAGGCGCGGAGCGCGACCTGGCCGCCGAGATCCTGGACGGCCTCGCCGCGGCCGACCGGCCCCCGCCTGCCTGGATCGTGGCCGGGGTCGGCACCGGCGCGACCTCCCGCGTGATCGGCAGGCACCTGCGCCGCACCGGCGCGCCCACCCGCCTGGCCGTGGTCGACCCGGAGAACTCGGCCTACTTCCCCGGCTGGGCCACCGACTGCGCCGACTACGCCACCGGCATGCCCTCGAAGATCGACGGCATCGGCCGCCCCCGGATCGAGCCCCCGTTCGACGGCGAGGTGGTGGACCTGGTCATCCCGGTCCCGGACTCCACCAGCACCGCCGCCGCGCGCGAGCTCCACCAGACCACCGGCCGTCCAGCGGGCGCCAGCACCGGCGCCTGCCTGCACGGGGCCCGGCACCTGGCCGGCCGGATGCGCGAGCGCGGCGAGTCCGGATCCGTGGTGCTGCTGATGGCGGACGGGTGGTGATCACCGCGCGACCTCACTGACCGCCCGCACGATGACCTCCGGCCGCCGCCGGGGAACCAGGCGCGTGGCCGAATCCGGCGCGTGGCTTCGCGGTCACGCCCCGGAACGCCTTCGTGTCCTTTGTGGACTGCGTGAAGCGGCCGATGGCGGCCCGCCGAACCCACCGCCCCGTTCCTGGCTCGTACCACCGCGGTTGCGTTCGAATCGAACATATGTTCGACTCACCCGCATGCGATGGGAAGCGCAACGGGTCGACGCCGAGCAGCCTGCGCTGCTGTCCCTGTCCGGGTTCATCCGCTCGGTGCGCACCCCCGAGTTCGAAGGGGTCACCTTCCACGAGGTCCGCGCCAAGTCGGTGCTCAACCGGGTGCCTGCCGCCTCGTCGATGCCCTTCGCCTGGACGGTCAACCCGTACCGGGGCTGCGCGCACGCCTGCACCTACTGCTTCGCCCGCAACTCGCACACCTACCTCGACCTGGACGCCGGCCGCGACTTCGACAGCCAGGTGATCGTCAAGGTCAACGCGGCCGAGGTGCTGGCCAAGCAGGTTCGCGGGCCGAGGTGGCGGCGGGAGCACGTGGCGATGGGCACCAACACCGATCCGTACCAGCGGGCCGAGGGCCGCTACGAGCTGATGCCGGGCATCATCCGGGCGCTGGCCGACTCCGGCACGCCGCTGTCCATCCTGACCAAGGGCACCGTGCTCGCCCGCGACATCCCGCTGCTCACCGCGGCCGCCAAACAGGTGCCGGTCGGGCTCGGCGTGTCCCTGGCCCTGCTGGACCGCGACCTGCAACGCAGCCTGGAACCCGGCACGCCCAGCCCGCAGGCCCGCCTCGACCTGGTGCGCAGGCTCGCTGACGCGGGACTGTCCTGCGGGGTGTTCATCGCCCCGGTGCTGCCCTGGCTCACCGACGCCTCCGAGCACCTGGACGAGCTGTTGCGCCAGATCGCCGCCGCGGGCGCCAGCGGTGTCACGGTGCTCGCGCTGCACCTGCGACCCGGCACCCGCGAGTGGTTCATGCGATGGCTGGCCAGCGAACATCCCGGCCGGGTCGCGGGCTATCGGCGGATCTACGGTCGCGGCAGCTATGCCGACAAGCGCTACCGGGCCTGGCTCGCCGCACGCGTCGGCCCACTGCTGCGCCGCCACGGCCTGGACGGTCCCCGGGGCCGCGCGGTCGCCGGGGTGCCGGGCGACGAGGAAGCGGTGTGGCCGGAAGGCAGCCTGCCCGAGGGCGCGCCCGTCGCCCCGGTCAACCAGGAACAGCTCACCCTGTTGTAGCCCAAGGGTTGTGGCTCAGGGGGTCATGACCAGGCAGCTGCTGGTGGCGGTCGCGACCAGCTTGCCCGCCGCGTCGGTGACACTGGCCTCCGCGAACGCGATCCGCCGCCCCGGCTTGGTCACCCAGCCCCGCGCCACCAGCTCACCGCTGTCGGCGTGCACGGGTCGCAGGTAGCTGACCTTGATCTCCACCGAGGTGTAGCCCACCCCGGCCGGCAGCGTGCTGTGCACCGCGCACCCGGCCGCGGAGTCCAGCAGGGTGCAGACCAGTCCGCCGTGTACCACTCCGATCCCGTTGTAGGCGGACTCGTCCGGCGTGCAGGCGAAGGTCACCTCGCCCTCGCGCACCGACACCGCCCGGAACCCCATCAGCCCGGCGATCGGCGGCGGCGCCAGCTCACCGTTGACCATCCCGGTCAGGAACTCCAGCCCTGACAAACCCGTGCCGGCCTTGGCCAGTGCCAACGGGTCGTACCAGGTGACCGTCTTGGTCCGGGGCTCGCCCCAGGACGCGGGCGCCAGTTCGCTCATGCGCCAGACCGTAACATCAGAGTTCGCAATCCGAACACAGCTCGTGCGAGAATTCCCGCCGTGACCGTCCCCACTCCCGACGCCACCCCAGCCTCTGGTCCCGCTCGCGCCCCCGATTCCGGCACGGCCCCCGGTTCCTGCCCGGTCCCGGGTACTGGCTCGGCCTTCAGCGCTGGCTCGGTCGCCGGTGCTGGCCCGGTCCCTGGTGCTGGCTCGGCCCCCAGCGTTGGCTCGGTCGTCGCTGCTGGCTCGGCCACTGGTGCTGACGCTGTCGCCGCTGCTGGCGCGGCCCCCCGCGCTGGCGCCGTTCCGCGGACCTGCTCGGTCGCGATGTCCCTCGAGGTCCTGGGCGAACGCTGGTCGATCCTGGTCCTGCGCGAGGTCTTCCTG
The DNA here is from genome assembly GCF_023897065.1 of Crossiella sp. SN42. Classification (GTDB taxonomy): domain Bacteria; phylum Actinomycetota; class Actinomycetes; order Mycobacteriales; family Pseudonocardiaceae; genus Crossiella. The sequence continues at coordinate 82,439 of NZ_JAMHIV010000019.1, read as the reverse complement.
GGCAACCGCCGCTTCGAGACCATCCGGCAGCACACCGGCGCGCCGCGAGCGATCCTCACCGCCCGCCTGAACACCCTGGTGGACAACGGGATCCTGTCCCGCCACGAATACCGCGACCCGGGTGCGCGGGCCCGCCACGAGTACCGCCTGACCTCCGCGGGTCGCGAGCTTCAGCCCGTCCTGACCGCGCTGATGCAGTGGGGCGACAAGCACCTGGTCGCCCCGGCGTCACCGCCGCTGCGGCTCCGGCATCGCGACTGCGGCGGCACGGTGCGCGCCGTCCTGACCTGCGAGCACGGCCATCAGCTTCCCGACACCGGCTCGGGCCTGGAGCCTGTGCCCGGGGCGCTGTCCGGGGTCCTGCCTGGGGCCGGGGCCGGAGGCACGGAAGGCCGGGGGCGGGGCCAGGGCTGACGACGCCGGGGCAGGGGCTGGGGTCAGGTCCGGTGGCCCAGTCGGCGACGGTTCCGGCCAGTCGGCGACGGTCCGGGGTGGCAGCCGTCGCTCCCGGGCCGGGTGGGGCCGTGGGTCACCTTGCCCCGCCCCCGCCCACTGCTCTCTCTGCGGTAACGAGTCGATCAGAGTGCAAGGTTCCGGGTTGGGGTCGCTCGAACTGGTGAACCTGGAGTCGGGTTTGGGGTTCAGCTTGGGGGGCGGTTCAGTTGCCAGACCACGTCCACGCCGATCTTACCGGGGCTCAGGGGTTCGCGGGGTGGCTCGTGGCGGGCCACTTCGGTGAAGCCGAGGCGTTTGGGGACGGCGGCGCTGCGGGTGTTGGCCAGGTCGTGCCAGATTTGGACGAAAGTGATGTCTGGCAACGTGAACGCGGCGCGGGTGAGGGCGGCGGCGGTCTCGGTGGCGTAGCCGTTGCCGGTGTGGGCCGGGTGTAGCCAGTAGCCGATCTCCAGACCGCCGGGGCCGATTCGGCGTTCCAGGCCGGTGGCGCCGATGAGGTTGCCCGCCCGGGTGATTCCGTAGCTGTACGCGGTGCCGGTCCGCCATCCCTCTTGCACGAAGGTGAGCCAGTTGGTCGCGGTCTCCCGGGTGTATTCCGTTCCCGCCCAAGGCATCCACGGGCGCAGGTGGGGGAGCGCGTCGGCGGCCACGGTCTGCACTTCGTCCACATCGGACAGGTGGAGGCGGCGCAGTACCAGGCGGTCCGTGGTGATCTGCTCGGGTGGGGCGGTCATGGGTGGCATCCTGCCAACTTCCGGCCGGGTGTGCGCGGGAGTTTCACCAGTGGCGGCCGGTGGGCAGCTGGTCCAGCTCGGGGCGGGACAGGTGCAGGACCTGGAAGTGGATGCCTGTCCCGGCCGGGGGTTCGGCGCACCACAGGGTGTAGCGGAGCAGCTCCCAGGTTCGGGGGTCGATGGCCAGGGCGGTGCAGTGCACGCCGGGGGTGGTGGCGTGGGCGGCCAGGTCGGCGACGGCGGAGGTGACCGCGGTGCAGGGTTCGGCGGTGCAGAGGGTGGTGAGCTCGGTGGTCGCGGAGATTGGCGAGTCGGCGTGGGCGGGGCCGTGTTCGAAGGCAAGGCCCAGCCAGTGCTGGACGACGGGGCGGCCGAAGTCGTCGCAGATGCCCTGGAAACCCTTGCCCCACAGGAAGTCGTTCATCCCGGCCGGGGTTCGCCACAGGTAGAACGGCGCGTACTGGTTGATCGGGGAGCCGGCCACGCCGCGTTCCCGGATCAGGTAGGACTTCAGGCCCAGGCCCGGGAACTCGTCCAGCGCGTGTCCCCGGGTGGCCACCCGCTCGCGGATGACGTCCATGTCGTAGTCGGCGGGCAGGGTGATCGCGTAGCGCATCGCGTGCATGGGTCCGTACTGTACATACTACTAGGTACAGAGCGGGAGGGTCAGCGCAGTTCCGGCCAGAGCTCGAGCCAGGGGAGGAGCTGTTCGCGCAGGTCAGGGGAAGTGAGGTGGCGGCGCTGGCGGGCGGCGGCGGCGATCAGGTCTCTGGTCAGCAGCTGGGCGGGCAGGTCGGGGCCGCGGACGCCGGGGTCGGCCCAGCGGGTCTGGGCGGGGGAGAGGGGGGCGGCGGACAGGGCGAGGCGGACGATGTCGTCGGCGGTGGGCAGGGCGCTGGCGGTGGCGGTGGCGGGCCGGGCGTCGTCAGCCAGGGGCGCGGTGCTGGCGAGGGTGGGCGGGGTGGCGTCGAGCGGGGGTGGAGTGCTGCCAGGGGTGGGCGGGGTGCTGCCGGGGGCGGACGGGGCGTTGCCGGGCACGGGCGGAGTGTTGGTCGCGGTGGGCACGGTGCTGCCGGGCGGAGGCGGGGCGCTGGTCGTGATGGCGGCGGTGCTGTCGGGCCGGAGCGGGGCGCTGGTCGCGGTGGGCGCGGCGCTGTTGGTGGCGCGCTGGGTGGCGTTGGCGAGTGGGGACGACGTGTCGCGCAGGTCCTCCAGCCAGTCCAGGGCCACGGCGATGACCGGGGCGGGGCGGCTCAGGGACTCGTGCAGGAACCACCGGAGCAGGGGGGCCTGGGCTGGTTCGAACGGCTTGTCCAGGTCGGACAGGTGGGTGAGCACGCCGTGCCACCAGGCGCTCTGGTCCGGGCCGGTGGGTTCGTGCTCGGTGAGCCAGGCCGCGCGCTCGGGCGGGGACAGGGCCGGGACCGGGGTGAGGGCCTGGCCGAGGGCTTCCCAGCGGGGGCGGTCCAGGTGGGGCAGGGCGGGGGCGGAGCCGATCCGGTAGAGGTCGCCGAAGGCCAGGGTGGGGTAGTCGGGGTCCGGGTCGGGGTGGTGGTTGACCACGAGCACCGTGGCGCCGGAGCTGGGCTGGCGGTACTCGCGGTAGTCCTCGTCGTGGCGGGGCACCTCGACCAGGGGGATGTCGCGTTCGGCCAGTGCGGCTTGCAGGTCGGTGAAGCTGGTGCGGGGGCGGAACTCGCCGTAGCGGGCGCGCAGCATCTCGTTCGGGGTGCACCAGTCGTGCGGGAGCCGGTGCAGTTGCAGCGAGAAGTGGTGGCCGCGCCAGTGGTGGGCCAGGGAGCCGCGCTGCCAGAAGATCTCGGCCAGGCCGTAGTCGCGCCACCAGTTGTGCGCGTCCACGTTCAGGCCGTCGTGGCCCTCGCCGCCGAGCAGGGCGTCGACCTGGGCTGGGCCCCAGTGCCGGTCGATGCCCAGCAGCGTGCCGGTGGCCAGGGCTTCGACGTAACAGTCCAGATCAGTCACTGCGCATTTCTAACAAGCCCGCCGCGCGGCCGAACTCCGGCCACACCCGCAGCCACTCGCCCAGCTCCGCGATGACCGCGGTCTCGCGCAGGAACGGGCGCAGCCGGGCCGCGGTCTCCACCAGCTGCCGGGACCGCAGCAGGGGGCGAACCTCCTCGCCGGGCAGGCCGGGCACGCCCCAGCGCTGGTCGGCCTCGCCCCGGTGCAGCGGCAGGCCGGTGAGCAGGGTGGTGGTCAGCTCGTCGGCGCCGGGCAGCAGCGGGGGCAGCTCCTCGGCGGTGTAGAGGTCCAGGCGGGCGGCGGTCTCGGCGACGCGGCGGGCCAGCTCGGCGGCATCCAGGGCGCCGCGGCGCAGGGCCGCTTCGGCGAACCACAGGTAGAGCGGCACCCAGACCGCTTCGGCGCTTTCCCGCCAGCCGAGCTTGATCGCGAACACGGTCAGCCGGTCGCGCCACCAGTCCGCGTCGGTGGCGTGCTTGTCCAGCCAGCGTTCGCGGGCGGCGGGGCTGGCCTCGGCCAGCTGGTGGAGGGATTGGCGGAGGGCGTCGAAGCGGGGGCGGGGCAGGTTGTGCAGCAGGCCGGGGGCGGAGATGCCGTTGATCGAACCGATCTCCTCCGACGGCGAGGTGACGAACTCCTCCTGGGCGATGATCTCGACCACCACGGCCTGGCTGTCCGGCTGCCAGTAGGAGCGGTGCGCCGGCAGCTCCTGGGGCAGCTCGATGAGGGGGATGTCGCGGCGGTCGAGCTCGGCGCGGAGTTCGGCGAAGGACGGGTTCGGCTCGAACGAGCCGTAGTTCTCACTCAGCAGGGCGGGCGGGTCGGCCCAGCCGATGGCCAGCCGGTGCACCTGGGCACTCAGGTGCACGCCGTGCCACGGGGCGCGGGGGGACTCCCGTTCCCAGAAGTACTCCAGCAGCCCGTAGTCCAGGTTCAGCGCCTCGGTGGAGACCGCTTCGACGTACTCGCGGTTGTCCGCGTCGAACAGCTCGTCCAGCTCGGCCGGGGTCCAGTGCCGGTCGGCGCCGAGCACCGCGCCGGTGGCGACCAGGTCGGCGTAGAAGTCGATATCGCTCATGCCGCGGTCGGGGGCCGGAAGTCGACGGTGGCGATCCGCTCGTCCTTGTAGTCGTCCAGCTCCTCGGTCAGCCAGTGCTCGGCCGGCCGGACCTGGTGGAAGCGGAAAGTTCCCGCAGCGCGGCTGACCGACACGATCGAGCGAACCGGCACCGGCTCGGGCAGCTTCCCGGCCAGCTCGCACACCGCGAAGCCGAGCAGGATGCCCTGGCGCAGCATCAGCCGCTGGTCGCCCTCGTCCACGTCCAGCTCGCTGCCGTCGTCCGGGACCCCGGTGGAGACCGGCAGGTGGTAACCCAGGTGCAGCTTGTTGGCCAGGCACTCCCGGCCGGTCAGGTCCGGACCGGCCGGGATGCCGGAGCCGGCCAGCGCGGCGAAGACCAGCGCGCCGGAGAGCCGGGCCAGGCCGGGTTCGATGACCGCCGTGTGCAGCGAGGCGTGCAGCGGCTCCGTCGGCAGCGCGCTGGCGCGCGGGCCGGGACCGCGCAGCGCGGCCACCGCGTTCTGGTTGAGCGCAACGGTGATCACCCGTGCAGTGTGCGCCACGACGGGCCCGCGCGGCAGGCCGGACCCGTCGTAGCGTGCGCATCGTTACTGCTGGCCCCAGCCGCCTTGCACCATGGTCTGGAACAGCCAGCGCCCGCCGACGCGCACCAGCAGGTCGCCGTAGCGCACGGTCTGGGTGTGCCCTTCCACGGTGAAGGTGGAGTCGGTGGTCACGAACACCAGCTCCCGGCTGACGAAGTGCGGCGTGCGCACCGACTTCATCTCGATGTCGTGGCCGCCGCCGAGGATCTCGGTCCAGCGCTCGACGAAGACCTCCCGGGTCCACGAAGCGGCCGAGGCGTTGCCCTCGGCATCGGTGCTGATCACGTTGATCGGGAACAGCGCCATGTCGGCCATCCGCTGGATCTCGCCCGCGCCCGCGGCGGCGTCGTAGTCGGCGAACCAGGCGAGCACGCTTTCGACGTCCTCGCTGGCAGGGACGAAACCGGCGCCGTCGGTGGGCAGAACGGGGGTGTGGGTCAAGGTGGCTCCTTCTTCTCGCGCTGAGCTGCGGGCGCGCGGCCACGCCAGCAGTTCGTATGGCGTACGGTACAGCGTACGATTCGGCGGTGCAAGCCGGTTGGCGGCCGAAGTGGTGTGACGTGGGTCGCTGCGCGCGCAACTAACAAGCAGGCTTGACTGTTTGTTAGTTCGGCGGAAGACTCTGCCGGCATGGGCGCGCCGACCAGGCAGAGGCAGGCTGACCGCAGCCGTGAGACGCGGCGCAAGCTGATGGTGGCCACCGTGGACGCGCTGGTCGAACGTGGCTGGGCCGGGACCACCACCACCCTGGTCGCCCAGCGCGCCGGAGTGTCCAGGGGCGCGCAGCTGCACCACTTCCGGACCCGCGGCGAGCTGGTCGCGGCCGCGGTGGAGTACGTGGGCGCGATGGGCGTGGAACAGCTGCGCGCGCAGGCCGCGAGCGCGCCCGCCGAGGGCGGGCACACCGCCGCGGTGGTCGAGCTGCTCGCCGACTTCTACGCCAGCCCGCTGTTCACCGCGGCGCTGGAGCTCTGGGTCGCCGCCCGCACCGACCCGGAGCTGCACGAGCTGGTGCTGCCGTTGCAGGCCCGGCTGGGCCGGGAGACGCATCGGCTGGCCCTGGAGCTGCTCCGCGTCGACGAGTCCAGGCCCGGGGTGCGGGAGGCGGTGCAGGCCACGCTGGACCTGATCCGCGGCCTGGCGCTGGCGAACCTGCTCACCGACGACGGCAAGCGCCGCAAGCGGATCGTGCGGCAGTGGGCGGCCATGCTGGATGACGCGCTGGGAGGGCAACGCCGATGAGCACGCTGACCGGACTGCTGGCCGATCTCGACGCCGAGGGCGGTGACCTGGACCGCCTCGTCGCCGGACTCGACCTGGCCGGGCTGGCCACGCCGACCCCTGCCGAGGGCTGGACCATCGCGCACCAGCTCGCGCACCTGGCCTGGACCGACCGGCAGGCCATCCTGGCCGCCACCGACCCGGCCGGGTTCGCCGAGTCGCTGAAGACCGCGAACCCACTGTCCTTTGTGGAGGAAGGCGCGGCCGAGGGGGTCGGCGAGGAGCCGGAGTCGCTGCTCGGGCGCTGGCGGGCCGGGCGTAACGCGTTGCGCGAGGCGCTGGCCGCGGTGCCGCCGACGGAGAAGATCCCCTGGTTCGGGCCGCCGATGAAGGCCACCTCGATGGCCACCGCGCGGATCATGGAGACCTGGGCGCACGGGCAGGATGTGGCCGACGCCCTGGGTGTCCGGCGCGAACCCACCGACCGGCTGCGGCACATCGCGCACCTGGGCGTGCGGACCATGGGGTTCGCCTTCGCGGTGCGCCAGGAACCGTTGCCGGACAAGCCGGTCCGGGTCGAGCTGACCGGACCCTCAGGCGACCGGTGGGAGTGGGGACCGGAGGAGGCCGAGGACCGGGTCAGCGGGTCCGCGCTGGAGTTCTGCCTGCTCGTCGTGCGCAGGCGCAACCCGGCCGATGTGAAGCTCAGCGTCACCGGGGCGGTGGCGGCCAAGTGGATGAGCATCGCGCAGGCCTTCGCCGGGCCGCCGGGAGCCGACCGCGAGCCGGGGCGGTTCGATGACTGACGAGGTGCTGCGGATCGGCAACGCCTCCGGCTTCTACGGCGACCGGTTCAGCGCGGTTCGCGAACAACTATATGACGGCGAACTGCATATCCTCACCGGCGACTATCTCGCCGAACTGACCATGCTCATCCTCGGCCGGGACCGGCTCAAGGACCCCTCGCTGGGCTACGCGCGCACCTTCCTGCGCCAGCTGGAGGACAGCCTCGGCCTCGCCATGGAACGCGGGGTCAAGATCGTCACCAACGCGGGTGGGCTCAATCCGGCCGGGCTGGCCGCGGCGCTGCGGACGCTGGCCGGAAAGCTGGGCCTGGACGTCCGGGTCGCGCACGTCGAAGGCGACGACCTGCGGCACCGGGCCGCCGAACTCGGCTTCGGCGAGCCGCTGACCGCGAATGCCTATCTCGGTGCCTGGGGTATCGCGGAGTGCCTGCGCGCCGGGGCCGACGTGGTGGTCACCGGACGGGTCACCGACGCCTCCCTGGTGGTCGGACCCGCCGCCGCGCACTTCGGCTGGTCGCGCACCGACTGGGACGCGCTGGCCGGGGCCACGGTGGCCGGGCACGTGCTGGAATGCGGCACCCAGGCCACCGGCGGCAACTTCGCCTTCTTCGCCGACCTGCCCGACCTGCGCAAGCCGGGGTTCCCGATCGCCGAGCTCGCCGCCGACGGCAGTTCGGTGATCACCAAGCACGAGGGCACCGGCGGCGCGGTCACCGTGGACACCGTCACCGCGCAGCTGCTCTACGAGATCGCCGAACCGGCCTACCTCGGGCCCGATGTCACCACCCGCTTCGACACCATCCAGCTGGAGCAGGCCGGGCCCGACCGGGTGCGGATTCACGGGGTGACCGGCGCGCCGCCGCCGGAGCAGCTCAAGGTGTGCCTGAACCGGCTCGGCGGGTTCCGCAACGCCACCACGTTCGTCCTCTGTGGACTGGACGTGCAGCGCAAGGCCGACCTGGTGCGCGCCCAGCTGGAGCAGGCGGTCGGCGGGCAGGGGCTGACCTGGACGCTGGCCCGCACCGACCGGGCCGACGCGGACACCGAGGAGACCGCCAGCGCGCTGCTGCACGCCACCATCAAGGACACCGACCCCAAGCGGGTCAAGGCGTTCTCCCGCTCGGCGATCGAGCTGGCGCTGGCCTCCTACCCGGGATTCCACGTGACCGCGCCACCCAGCGACGGCACCCCGTTCGGCGTGTACTCCGCCGCCTACGTGGACCGCGCCGAGGTGACGCAGGTGGCGGTGCTGCCGGACGGGAGCCGGGTCGAAGTCCAGGAACCGGTGGGAGAGCAGCTCTCCGCGTCCTGGACCGACAGCGGACCCGCGCCGTTCGGGCGGCACGAGCCGACCCGGCGCGGACCGCTTGGCCGGATCGCCGGGGCCCGCTCCGGGGACAAGGGCGGTGACGCCAACCTCGGCGTGTGGGTGCGCTCGGAACCGGCCTACCGCTGGCTGTTCCACCACCTCACCGTCGAGCGGCTCAAGGAACTGCTGCCGGAGTGCGCGGAGCTGACCGTCGAGCGGCACGCGCTGCCGAACCTGCGCGCGGTGAACTTCGTCCTCCGCGGCCTGCTCGGCGACGGGGTGGCCTCGGCCACCCGGTTCGACCCGCAGGCCAAGGCGCTCGGCGAATGGCTGCGGGCCCGGGTTGTCGACGTGCCGGAGGTGTTGTGGTGAACGAGATATCCGACCCGTTCGGCACGCCGGAGCGGCGGGCGTTACGGGAGACCGTGCACCGGTTCATCCAGCGGGAGGCCGTGCCGCACCTGGCCGACTGGGAACGCGCCGGGGAGGTGCCACGCTCGCTGCACCGGGCCGCGGCCGCGATCGGCCTGCTGGGCATCGGTTTCCCCGAGGAGGTCGGCGGCAGCGGCGGCGACCTCCTGGACATGGTGGTGGTCAACGAGGAGGTGCTGGCCGCCGGTGGCTCCTCCGGGCTGCTGGCCGCGCTGTTCACCCACGGCATCGCGCTGCCGCACATCGTGGCCGCAGGTGGCGCGGACCTGGTGGAGAAGTTCGTGCGGCCTGCGCTGGCCGGGGAGAAGATCGGTTCGCTGGCGGTCACCGAGCCCGACGGGGGTTCGGACGTGGCCGCGCTGCGCACCACCGCGGTGCGCGACGGGGACCACTTCGTCGTCAACGGGGCGAAGACCTACATCACCTCCGGGGCGCGCGCGGACTTCGTCACCACCGCGGTGCGCACCGGCGAACCCGGCTACGGCGGGGTGAGCCTGCTCGTGGTGGAGAAGGACACGCCGGGGTTCACCGTGAGCCGCAGGCTGGAGAAGCTGGGCTGGCACTGCTCAGACACCGCCGAACTGTCCTTTGTGGACGCACACGTACCGGTGGGCAACCTGGTGGGCGGGGAGAACGCCGGGTTCGCCGAGCTGATGCGGCAGTTCCAGACCGAGCGGATCACCCTGGCCGTGCAGGCCTACGCCACCGCCCAGCGCTGCCTAGATCTGAGTGTCCAGTGGGTGAAGGCGCGGGAGACCTTCGGCCGCCCGCTGGTCAGTCGCCAGGTGGTGCGGCACCAGCTGGTGGAGATGACCCAGCGGATCGAGCTGGCCCGCACCTACACCCGCTCGGTGGCCGCCCGCGCCGCCGCCGGGCAGGAGGTGGTGGCCGAGGTGTGCCTGGCCAAGAACGCGGCGGTGGCCGCGTGTTCGTTCGTGGCCGACGCCGCGGTGCAGCTGCACGGCGGGTTCGGGTACATGCGGGAGGCCGAGGTGGAACGGCACTACCGGGACGCGCGGATCCTGGGCATCGGCGGCGGGGCCAGCGAGGTGCTCGCCGACCTCGCGGCCAGGCGATTGGGGTACACGGCATGACCGTCTTGAAGTCCACAGTGGACACCGCGGCGCCGGAGCACGTGGCGAACCGGGAGGCCATGCTGGCCAAGCTCGCCGAGCTGGACGCCGAACACGCCAAGGCGCTGGCCGGTGGCGGCGCGAAGTACGTGGACCGGCACCACAAACGCGGAAAGCTGCTGCCACGCGAACGCATCGAGCTGCTCCTCGACGAGGACTCGGCGTTCCTGGAACTCTCGCCGCTGGCCGCCTGGGGCACCGACTACACCGTGGGGGCCAGCCTGGTCACCGGGATCGGCGTGGTCAACGGGGTGGAATGCCTGATCACCGCGAACGACCCGACCGTGCGCGGCGGCGCCAGCAACCCGTGGACGCTGAAGAAGTCCTTCCGGGCCATGGACATCGCGGTGGCCAACCGGCTGCCGGTGCTCAGCCTGGTCGAGTCCGGCGGCGCGGACCTGCCCAGCCAGAGCGAGATCTTCATTCCCGGCGGCCGGATGTTCCGCGACCTCACCAGGGCCTCGGCCGCCGGACTGCCCACGATCACCCTGGTCTTCGGCAACTCCACCGCAGGCGGCGCCTACATCCCCGGCATGTCCGACCACGTGGTGATGGTCAAGCAGCAGGCCAAGGTCTTCCTCGGCGGGCCGCCGCTGGTGAAGATGGCCACCGGCGAGGAGTCCGACGACGAGGAGCTGGGCGGCGCGGAGATGCACGCCGCGGTCTCCGGCCTGGCCGACCACCTGGCCGAGGACGAGCGGGACGCGCTGCGCATCGGCCGGGACATCGTGGCCCGGCTCAACTGGCGCAAGCTCGGCCCCGGTCCGAGCCGGGCCAGCGTCGAACCCCGCTACGACGCCGAGGACCTGCTCGGCATCGCGCCCAGCGATCTGCGGCTGCCCTTCGACCCGCGCGAGGTGATCGCCCGGCTGGTCGACGGCTCGGAGTTCGACGAGTTCAAACCCCGCTACGGCACCAGCCTGGTCACCGGCTGGGCCAGCCTGCACGGCTACCCGGTGGGCATCCTGGCCAACGCGCGCGGCGTGCTCTTCAGCGCGGAGGCGCAGAAGGCCACCCAGTTCATCCAGCTGGCCAACACCGCCGACGTGCCGCTGATCTTCCTGCAGAACACCACCGGCTACATGGTCGGCAAGGAGTACGAGCAGGCCGGGATCATCAAGCACGGCGCGATGATGATCAACGCGGTGTCCAACAGCACCGTGCCGCACCTGACCGTGGTGATGGGCGCCTCCTACGGGGCGGGCAACTACGGCATGTGCGGGCGGGCCTACGACCCCCGGTTCCTGTTCACCTGGCCCAACGCCAAGTCCGCGGTGATGGGACCGGCCCAGCTGGCCGGGGTGCTCTCCATCGTGGCCAGGCAGGCCGCGGCGGCCAAGGGCGCGCCGTACGACGACGAGGCGGACAAGAACCTGCGGGCCATGGTGGAGGGGCAGATCGAGGCGCAGTCGCTGGCCCCGTTCCTGTCCGGGCGGCTCTACGACGACGGCGTGATCGACCCGCGAGACACCAGAACGGTGCTCGGCATCTGCCTCTCGACCATCCACAGTGGACAGGTCAGCGGCACCAGGAACTTCGGCGTCTTCCGGATGTGAGGTCCCCCAACGTGATCACCCGAGTCCTGGTCGCCAACCGCGGCGAGATCGCCCGCCGCGTGTTCCGCACCTGCCGTGCGCTGGGCATCGGCACGGTGGCGGTGTTCTCCGACGCCGACGCCGAGTCCCCGCACGTCACCGAGGCCGACCTCGCGGTCCGCCTGCCCGGCCTGACCCCCGGCGAGACCTACCTGCGGGCCGAGGCGCTGATCGCGGCCGCGCACAGCAGCGGGGCGGACGCGGTGCACCCCGGCTACGGCTTCCTGTCCGAGAACGCCGAGTTCGCCCGCGCCGTCCTCAACGCCGGGCTGGTGTGGATCGGCCCGCCGCCGGAGGCCATCGAGGCCATGGGCGCGAAGGTCGAGGCCAAGAAGCTGATGGCCGAGGCCGGGGTGCCGGTGCTGCCCGAGCTCGACCCCGGGGACGTGACCGAGTTCCCGTTGCTGGTCAAGGCTTCCGCCGGCGGCGGCGGCCGGGGCATGCGGATCGTGCGCGCGCCCGAGGAGCTGGCCGGGGCGGTGGCCGCGGCGCGGGCGGAGGCGGCCAGCGCCTTCGGTGACGGCACCGTCTTCTGCGAGCCCTACCTGGAACACGGGCGGCACGTGGAGATCCAGGTGCTCGCCGACGCCCACGGCGCGGTGTGGGCACTGGGCGAGCGGGACTGCTCGGTGCAGCGCCGCTACCAGAAGGTCGTGGAGGAGTCGCCCTCGCCGGCGGTGGACGAGGCCCTGCGCGAGGCCATGTCCGCGGCGGCGGTGGCGGCGGCGCGGGCGATCGGCTACCGGGGCGCGGGCACCGTGGAGTTCATGGTCTCGGCCAAGGGCGAGTTCTACTTCCTGGAGACCAACACCCGCCTCCAGGTGGAGCACCCGGTCACCGAAGCCGTCTTCGGCGTCGACCTGGTCGCCTGGCAGCTCGCCATCGCCGAAGGCAGCCCGCTGCCCGCCGAAGGGCCGGTGCCGCGCGGACATGCCATCGAGGTCCGGCTCTACGCCGAGGACCCGGCCGCGGACTGGCGGCCCGGCAGCGGACCGCTGCACCGCTTCGCGGTGTCCGGAGTGGACAGTGAGTTCACCGGCACCGGCGAACGCGGACTGCGGCTGGACGCCGGGGTGGTGGACGGCTCGGTCATCAGCACCCACTACGACCCCATGCTGGCCAAGGTGATCGCCTGGGCCCCGACCCGCGCCGAAGCCGCCCGCCGGCTCGCCGCCGCACTGGCCGGGGCGCGCATCCACGGCCCGGCCACCAACCGGGACCTCCTGGTCCGGGTGCTGCGCGACGCGGACTTCCTGGCCGGTCGGGTGGACACCGGTTTCCTCACCCGCCCGGGACTCGACCTGCCACTGGCCGAGGAGCGCGGGGTGCGGATCTCCGCGCTGGCCGCCGCGCTCGCCGAGGCCGCGGCCAACCGGGCCGCCGCCACCGTGCAGCCGCGCGTGCCCGCCGGATGGCGGAACCTGCACTCGGCCAACCAGGTCAAGACCTACGACAGTCCACAAGGGACGATCGAGGTCGAGTACCGCTTCACCAGAAACGGGATTATTACCGAGAACCTGTCCGAGGTGAACGTGGTCTCCGCCGCGCCGGAGTCGGTGGTGGTGGAGGTCGACGGGGTGCGGCGCACGCTGCACGTGGCGCGCTACGGCGACCAGGTGTTCGTGGACTCGCCGTTCGGACCCGTGACCCTGCGCCGGTTGCCGCGCTTCACCGAACCCGGCGCCGCGCACGCCGAGGGATCACTGCTCGCGCCGATGCCCGGCACCGTGGTCGCGGTCACCGCCGCGCCCGGCGACACCGTGCGCGCCGGGCAGGAGCTGCTGGTGCTGGAAGCGATGAAGATGCAACACCCGGTGCGCTCGCCAGCCGACGGCGTGCTCACCGAACTCGCCGTGACCGCGGGCGCCCAGGTCGAGGCCGGGGCCGTGCTCGCCGTGATCGAACCCGCCCCGACCGGGCCGAAGCCGATGGAGGACTGACGGACATGGACTTCCGGGAGACCGACGAACAGCGCGCGCTGCGGGCCTCGGTGGCCGCGCTGGCCGCCAAGTACGGGCACGGCTACTGGGTGGAGAAGGCGAAAGCGGGGGAGAGGACCACCGAACTGTGGGCCGAGGCCGGGCAGCTCGGCTACCTCGGCGTCGCCGTGCCCGAGGAGTACGGCGGCGGCGGGGGCGGCATCACCGAACTGGCCATCGTCTGCGAGGAGCTCGCCGCCGGGGGCTGCCCGCTGCTGCTGCTCGTGGTGTCCCCGGCCATCGCGGCCACCGTCATCGCCAACTCCGGCACCCCGGAGCAGAAGAAGAACTGGCTGCCCGGTTTCGCCGACGGGTCGCTGAAGATGTCCTTCGCCATCACCGAACCCGACGCGGGCTCCAACTCCCACCGGATCGTCACCACCGCCCGCGCCGACGGCGACGGCTGGCGCCTGAGCGGCGGCAAGTACTACATCTCCGGGGTCGACGAGAGCGACGCGACCCTGGTGGTGGCCCGGCTGGAGGACGCGCGCACCGGCAAGCTGCGGCCCGCGCTGTTCGTGGTGCCCACGGACGCACCCGGCTACTCCTACCACCCCATTCCGATGGAGATCACCTCCCCGGAGCGGCAGTTCACCCTGTTCTTCGACGAGGTGAAACTGCCGGCGGATGCCTTGGTGGGCGGGGAGGACGCCGGTCTGGCCGCGTTGTTCGCCGGGCTGAACCCCGAGCGGATCACCGTGGCCGCCTACGGTTGCGGCATCGGGCGGTACGCCTTGGCCAAGGCGGCCGACTACGCGCGCACCCGAAAGGTGTGGGACTCGCCCATCGGTTCGCACCAAGGGATCTCGCACCCCCTGGCCAAGGCGCACATCGAGGTCGAGCTGGCCAGGCTGGCCACCCAGCGCGCCGCCTGGGCCTACGACCAGGACGACCCCAGCGCCGCCGAGTCGGCCAACATCGCCAAGTACGCCTCCGCCGAAGCCGCCATCGCCGCGCTGGACGCCGCCGTGCAGACCCACGGCGGCAACGGGATGGCCACCGAGTACGGGGTCGGCACCCTCTACGGCGCGGCCAGGGTCGGGCGGATCGCGCCGGTGAGCCGGGAGATGATCCTCAACTTCGTCGCCCAGCACACCCTGGACCTCGGCAAGTCGTACTGACACGGTAGAAGGCCCACCCGGCAACGACGCCACCGGAGGTCGCCATGATCCACCGCAGCCCGCTCCCCGACGTCGAGATCCCCGATCTGCCGGTGCACACCTACGTGCTGGCCGGGGCGCGGGAGAGGGGCGACCACCTGGCGGTGGTGGACGGGAGCAAACCGGACGGGATGCGGCTGACCTACGGCCAGCTGGACGCCGCGGTCGGCAGGCTCGCCGCGGGCCTGCACCAGGAGGGGCTGGGCAAGGGCGACGTGCTGGCCTTGTTCAGCCCCAACACGGTGGCCTACCCGGTGGTGTTCTACGCGACCACCACCCTGGGCGCGGTCGTCAGCACGGTCAACGCCTTGTACACCACCGAGGAGCTGACCACCCAGCTGCGCGACTCCGGCGCGAGGTTCCTGGTCACCATCTCGCTGTTCCTCGACCGCGCGGTGCCCGCGGCGAAAGCGGCCGGGATCGAACACGTCTTCGTCTGCGACACCGCCGAGGGCCACCGCTCGATCCTGGAGCTGATGGCCACCGACGGACCGGTGCCGGAGGTGGAGATCAACCCGGCCGAGGACGTGGCGGTGATGCCCTACTCCAGTGGCACCACGGGCAAGGCCAAGGGCGTCATGCTGACCCACCGCAACATCGTGGCCAACATGGCCCAGGCCGGCGGGATGCAGCCCACCGGCCCGGAGGACCGGATCCTGGCCATCCTGCCGATGTTCCACATCTACGGCATCACCGTGCTGCTCAACCACGCGTTGCGGTGCGGCACAACGGTTGTCGTGCTGCCCCGGTTCGAGCTGGAGCAGTTCCTCACCGCGCTGGCCGAGCACCGGGTGACCAAGGTGCCGGTGGCCCCGCCGATCGTGCTCGCCCTGGCCAAACATCCCATGGTCGACCGCTTCGACCTCTCCGCGCTGAAGTCCGTGCTCTGCGCGGCCGCCCCCCTCGATGCCGACACCGGCCACCTGTGCGCCACCCGGCTCGGCGTGCGGATCACCCAGGGCTACGGCATGACCGAGCTGTCCCCGGTCTCCCACGTGGTCCCCGACTCCGATGAACACCCGCCCGAGGGCACCGTCGGCAAGCTGGTGCCCAACACCGAATGCCGCATCGTCGACCCGGCCACCGGGCAGGACACCGACGGCGCCGGCGAGCTGTGGATTCGCGGGCCGCAGGTGATGAAGGGCTACTTCGCCAGGGGCGCGGACACCGCGGCGATGATCGACGAGGACGGCTGGCTGCACACCGGCGACATCGGCCGGGTGGACGCCGAGGGCAACTTCTTCATCGTGGACCGGCTCAAGGAGCTGATCAAGTACAAGGGCTACCAGGTGCCGCCCGCCGAGCTGGAAGCCGTGCTGCTCTCCGATCCCCGGGTCGCCGACGCCGCGGTGATCGGGGTCCGCGACGCCGAGGGCGAGGAGGTGCCCAAGGCGTTCGTGGTGCGCGCGCCGGGTCAGGAAGCCTTGGCGGAGCGGGAGGTCATGGAGTACGTGGCCGGGAAGGTCGCGCCGTACAAGAAGATCCGGGTGGTCGAGTTCATCGACGCGGTGCCACGGGCGCTGTCCGGGAAGATCCTGCGCCGCGAGCTGCGCGGCCGCTGACTCACTCCAGCGGGGTCTCGGTGGGCCGCAACGGCCCGGAGAACCGGGGCCCCGCCAGGGTGCGGCCCAGCCGGCCAAGGCCGGTGCGCACCGGCTGGGCCAGGTACTCCCCGAGCACCACGCCCGCGGCCAGGGCCAGTCCGATGCCGGCCGCCAGCATCAGCGACTGCGCGCCCTTGCCGATGTTCTGGTCCACCGCCAGCTGGAACAGCGCGTGGTAGGTGGTCAGCCCCGGCAGCAGTGGGGTCAGCCCGGAGACCGCGATGATCAGCGGCGGGATGCGCAGCCGCCGCGAGATCGCACCGCCGACGAACCCGATCAGGATGGCCGCACCCGCGGAGGCGATGACCACGTCGGTGCCCAGCACGGTCAGCACCCCGTAGGACGCCGTGCCCGCCGCGCCCGCCAGCCCGGCCACGAACAGCGCGCGCAGCGTGGCGTAGCTGGCCCAGGCGAAGCAGAACGAGGTCAGGCCACCGGCCACGATCATCTGCGGCACGTGCGCCAGCAGCGGCGGCGGCGGTTCGGCCACCGAGATGTGCAGACCCTGGGAGACCGCCAGCCGCAGCACCAGCAGCACCCCGATGACCAGACCGGCGGTCATCAGCAGCACCTCCATGGCGCGGCCGGCGGCGGTGACGTTGTAGCCGGTGATCGCGTCCTGCACGGTGCCCACGATGGACAGCCCGGACAGCAGCACGATGATCCCGGTGGCCACCACCAGCGACGGCCGGACCAGGTGGCTGCCGGGATCCATCGCGTGCACGCCCAGCGCCATGCCGGTGGCCAGCACCCCGCCGATCACCTGCTGGAAGAAGAACGGCAGCGCCAGCCGGTTCACGATCCGGCCGACCCGGTCGATCACCGCGGTGGTGAACGCGGCGATCCCGGCCAGCAGCGGCCCGCCGCCCAGCAGCACCGCCACCGCCGCCGCCATCGCCGCCCAGGCCAGCGTGGACACCCAGCGCGGGTACGGGTGCGGCGCGGTGGAGACCGCCTCCAGGCCGGTGAGCGCCTCATCGGCGGTGATCTTGCCCGCGGTGATCTCCCGCACCAGGCGCTCCAGCGCGGTCAGCCGGGTGTAGTCCAGGCTGCGGGCGCGCACCACGCGGGTGGTGGTCACCGGGGCGGCCAGGTTGCCGCGGTGGCAGCAGGCGGTGATCGAGGTGAACGTGACGTCCACGTCGGTGGTCGGCAGGCCGTAGGCGTTGGTGACCGCGAGCATGGTGGCGGTGACGTCGGCGGCCCCGGCCCCGCAGGCCAGTTGCAGCTCGCCGATGCGCAACGCCAGGTCCAGCACCTGGTGCACTGTGGAGGCATCCGGCACCTTCGGTCCGTGCAACATGGCACTCATGATCGCCGGTTCGACCCGTTCCCGCCGCAGCAGAAGTCCCCGCAGACCCACCACACACCTCCGCCACCCGCACGCCGCCGACCAGGGCATCGCGCGAGCGGACCCGGCCGTTGCACGGTGTCGCGAAGGTCACGTGTGCCGGGCCGGAACGCGGGGTAAACGCTAAGGCTTGAGCACGATCCGGATCGGGTTGCCGATCTTGTTCGCCAGCCGGTGCACCGCCTCCGGCGCCTCCTCCAGCGGCATGACCTCGGTGACCGAGCCGGAGAGGTCCAGCCGGCCGGAGGCGACCAGGCGGATGAGGGTGTGCAGGTCCTTCGGCTCCGAGCCCCACGCGCCGCGGACCTGGTGCTGGGCGACGTTGAACCGGGCCGCGTGCTCCAGGTGCAGCGGGGCCTGGGTCATCCCGACCAGGACCAGTTTCCCGTGCGGGGCCAGCAGGTCATCGGCCGCGGCCCGCACCGCCGGATGGCCGACCAGGTCCACCGCCAGGTCGAGACCGAGGCCGCCGGTGACCGCCCGGACCTTGGCTTCGAGGTCCTCCTCGGCCGGGTCGAAGGCGTGGTCCGCGCCCGCTTCCAGGGCGCGTTCGCGGGCCAGCGGTAGCGGGTCGAAGGCGATGATCGGGGCCGCCCCGGCCAGCCGGGCGATCCGCACCGCGTGCACGCCCAGACCGCCGATGCCCCACAGGCCCACCGCCTCGCCCACCGACAGCTCACCCTGGTGCAACAGCGCCGCGTACGGGGTGGACACCGCGTCCGGGATGATCGCCCCCTGCTCGAAGGGCACGTTCTCCGGCAGCGGCACCACCGAGCGGTGGCTGGTCAGCACGTACTCCGCCCAGCCGCCGTCGTAGCTCACCCCGCGCGCGGGCGGCAGCAGGCAGAAACCGGTGTGGAACAGGCAGTTCGGGCAGCGCTCGCAGCGGTCGCCCGCGGCCAGCACCACCCGCGCGCCCGGCTGCCAGAACTCCGGCACGCCCGGCCCCAGTTCGGCGATGGTGCCCGCCACCTCGTGGCCCAAGGTGATCACGGTCTGGCCGGTCACGGTGCGGAAACCGGTCAGGCTGCCGTCGATGATGTGCACGTCGGACAGGCACACCCCGGCCGCGGCGACCTTCACCAGCACCTGGCCCGGCCCCGGCGCGGGCACCTCGACCTCGTGCAGCCCGAACTTCCCGGTCTCCAGGTCGAACCTCGCCGCACGCATAACCGGCCCTCCGTCGTTACCCGCTGGTAGCTTGCACGCTACCGGGACGGGGCGCCGGCCGCGCCGGTGACCGCCGGGGAAACCTGCTGGCAGGCACCCCGGGGGCGTTGGCTAACCTGCTGGGAAGCATTCCCGCCGACTCCGCCGACCTAGGAGATCAGTACCCGTGTTGCGCACGCACGAGGCCGGAGCACTCCGCGCCGAGCATGCAGGCCAGACCGTCACCCTCACCGGCTGGGTGGCGCGGCGTCGCGATCACGGCGGAGTGATCTTCATCGATCTGCGGGACGCCTCCGGGGTCGCCCAGGTCGTCTTCCGCGAGGGCGAGATGGCCGAGCGGGCGCACCGGCTGCGCGCGGAGTTCTGCGTCAAGATCGTCGGCGAGGTCGCCCGGCGGCCCGAGGGCAACGAGAACGCCGAGATCCCCACCGGCGCGATCGAGGTGCTGGCCACCGGCCTCGAGGTGCTCAACGAGTCCGCGCCGCTGCCCTTCCCGCTGGACGACCACCTGGAGGTCGGCGAGGAGATCCGGCTCAAGCACCGCTACCTGGACCTGCGCCGCAGCGGACCGGCCAAGGCCATGCGGATGCGCAGCGAGGTCAACCGGGTCGCGCGCGAGGTGTTGCACCGCAACGACTTCGTCGAGATCGAGACCCCCACCCTGACCCGCTCCACCCCCGAGGGCGCGCGCGACTTCGTGGTCCCGGCCCGCCTGCAGCCCGGCTCCTGGTACGCGCTGCCGCAGTCCCCGCAGCTGTTCAAGCAGCTGCTCATGGTCGGCGGCCTGGAGCGCTACTACCAGATCGCCCGCTGCTACCGGGACGAGGACTTCCGCGCCGACCGGCAGCCGGAGTTCACCCAGCTCGACATCGAGATGAGCTTCGTCGAGCAGGACGACGTGATCGGCCTCGGCGAGCAGATCATCGCCGCGATCTGGCGTGAGGTGCTCGGCGTCGAGCTGTCCCTGCCGATCCCGCGCATCCCCTACGCCGAGGCGATGGCCCGCTACGGCAGCGACAAGCCGGACCTGCGCTTCGAGCTCGAGCTGGTCGAGATGACCGAGTACTTCGCCAACACGCCCTTCCGCGTGTTCAAGGCGCCCTACGTCGGCGCGGTGGTCATGCCCGGCGGCGCGAGCCAGCCGCGCAAGCAGCTCGACGCCTGGCAGGACTGGGCCAAGCAGCGCGGCGCCAAGGGCCTGGCCTACGTGCTGGTGCAGGAGGACGGCAGCCTCGGCGGACCGGTCGCCAAGAACCTCTCCGAGGACGAGCGCGCCGGCCTCGCCGCCGCGGTGGGCGCCAAGCCCGGTGACTGCGTGTTCTTCGCCGCGGACACCCCCAAGGCCGGGCGGGCGCTGCTCGGCGCGGCCCGCGTGGAGATCGCCAACCGCTTGGGGCTGATCAAGGACGGGGACTGGAAGTTCGCCTGGATCGTGGACTTCCCGCTGTTCGAGGCCACCTCCGAGGCCGACGCCGACAACGTCTCGGTCGGCTCGGGCTCCTGGACCGCGCTGCACCACGCGTTCACCTCGCCCACCCCGGACTGCCTCGACGATTTCGAGAAGGACCCCGGCTCGGCGCTGGCCTACGCCTACGACATGGTGTGCAACGGCTTCGAGATCGGCGGCGGGTCGATCCGTATCCACCGCGCCGACGTGCAGCAGCGCGTCTTCGGCGTGATGGGCCTGTCTGAAGAGGAAGCCCAGGAGAAGTTCGGCTTCCTGCTCGACGCGTTCAAGTTCGGCGCGCCCCCGCACGGCGGCATCGCCTACGGCTGGGACCGGATCTGCATGCTGCTGGCCGGGGCCGACTCGCTGCGCGACGTCATCGCCTTCCCCAAGAGCGGCGGCGGCTTCGACCCGCTGACTGCCGCGCCCGCGCCGATCACCGCGCAGCAGCGCAAGGAAGCGGGCGTGGACGCCAAGCCCGCCGTCAAGGGTGACGTCGCGACCGCGTGAGCTCGCTGCTGCACCTGCGCGTGGTCAACCAGCCGGAGCACACCGAAGCGGTGCTCCGGCTGCTTGACGCGTGCGCGGGAGCCACCCACCTGGTGCTGCTGCCCGGCGCGGGCGTGCGCCCCCAGGGCGATGTCATCGAGGCCGACGTGGCCAGGGAGTCCCTGGACGACCTCCTGGCCGAGCTGTGCGAGCTGGGCATTGACCACCACGGCGCGATCACCCTGGAAAGCATCGACACCGCGCTCTCCGACGCCGCCGACCGGGCCGAGGCCGCCGCGCCGGGCGAGGGCGCGGACGCGGTGGTGTGGGAGGAGCTGATCGCCCGCACCGGCGAGGAGTCCCGGCTCAACCTCACCTACCTGGGCTTCCTCACCATCGCCTGTCTGCTCGCCGCGGTCGGCGTGATCACCAACTCGGCGGTCACCATCGTCGGCGCGATGGTCGTCGGCCCGGAGTTCGGACCACTGGCCGCCCTGGCCGTCGGCCTGGTCCGGCGACGCTGGGACCTGGTCCGCAGGGCCAGCGCGGCACTGGTGTTCGGCTTCCAGTTCGCGGTGGTGATCACCGCCGGACTGGCCGCACTCGGTTACGCCGCCGGACTGTTCAATGAATCGATCATGACCAGCAACCACGACGTGGACTTCGTCTTCCAGGTCGGCCCGTTCTCCCTGATCGTCGCGCTGCTCGCGGGCGCGGCGGGCATGCTCTCGCTGACCTCGTCGAAATCCGCCGCACTGGTAGGGGTTTTCATTTCCGTCACCACCGTGCCCGCGGCCGGCTACGCGGCATTGGCGCTGGTGCTGGGAGAATACGGGCGGGCCGGGCAGTCCGGGCTGCAACTGCTGGTCAACCTGGCCGGGATCGTGCTGGCCGCGGTGCTCGTGCTGCTGCTGCGCAACCGCCAGAACCGCCGCCGGGACAACGGCCGACCACTCGCGGAAGGGTGAAAACAGCCCTGTCCGAGGAACTTCCGGACCCTTGTCCATCGTTGGTAGTACGCCGCCTGGGTGGAATCGGCGCGCAGCAGAGGGCTTGCGCCGCAACGAGATCGGAACAGAAAGACAATGTCGTCAGGCTCGTTGGTCGGGATAGCTTTGCCAGAGCGTAACCAGATCATGCCGATCCGTGATAGCCAAGCCCGGTAGGGTCGACAACGATGAGCGTGGAAATCTCCACCGGCCCGCTGGACGTCCACAACGCGGTGGCAGCGGAGGTGGCCGAGACGGTCGCCGCTGCGCAGGCAGTGCTGCGCCGCCGCTTCGGTGCGAGCGTCCGGCTGAGTGATGCCGAGGATCTGGGCGGGAGCGACCGGTCGGTCGTGCTCCGCGTGCGAGTGGTGGAAACCCCTTTCGCCATGCCCCGCACGTTGGTGATCAAGCGATATCGCACCCCGTTGCTTCCAGGTCAGACCGCCGACCCCTTCGCCCACGAAGCGGCCAGCAGTCAGCTGTTCACCGCGCTGTCCGTCGGCGAGCGGGTCAGCCCTGAGCTGATCGCGCACGGACCGGCCGAACGGCTGCTGGTCATGGAGGACCTGGGCCGCGCGCCGACCCTGGCCGACAAGCTGCTCGGCGATGACGCCCGCGCCGCCGAACGCTCCCTGCTGGCCTGGGCCAGGGCGCTGGGCCGGGTGCACGCCAACACCGCGGGCCGCGAAGCCGACTTCGACGCGCTGATGCGCCGCCTCGGCCAGCGCAGCTGGACCGACCCGATCGCCCCGGAAGCCCGCACCGCGCTCACCGAACTGCCCGCGCTGCTGGCCGAGGCCATCGGCGTGCAGACCTCCGACGCGGTGGCCGAGGCCGCCCGCAACACCGGCTGGCTGCTCGGCGGCACCCGCTACCGCGCGTTCAGCCCCTCCGACGTGTGCCCGGACAACAACCTGGTCACCAACCGGGGCGTGCGGTTCCTGGACTTCGAGTGGGGCTGCATGCGCGATGTCGCCCTGGACGTGGCCTACCTGCGGGTGCCGTTCCCGTCCTGCTGGTGCTCCTTCGCCCTGCCCCAGGGCATGACCGAGGCCATGCTCGCCGCCTGGCGCTCGGAGGCCAGCACGGTGTGGCCCGACCTGGACGACGACGCGGTGCTGCTGCCCAGGCTGCTGGACGCCCAGGTGCTGTGGGTGTGGCTGTCCACCTGGTGGCTGCTGCCCCGGATCACCGAGACCGACCGGCCCATCGACGCCAACCAGCTCTCCCCGCGCCGCAGCGCCGCGCTGGCCGCCCGCTGGCGCAGGCTGCGGGCCGACGCGGTGGTCTCCGGCAGGCACGAGCTGGCCGAGCACGCCGAGGCGGTCGCCACCGCCATCGTGCGCCGGTTCGGACCCGACGCCGAAACCCTCCCGCTCTACCCGGCCTTCCGCTGACCTGCGCAAACCCGTCTCGGAAGAATAATCACGATATTCTTGGAAATCCGGTGAACCGTTCGCCAACGGCGGTCGTATGAACCGGCCATGACCACTCGTGCCGACTTCGCCGCTCTCGTCACCGACGACATCCTGCCCAGCCGCATGCCCGACGTCGGCCTACTGCGCGCCTACCTGGAGCAGGGCTGCCGGCACGGCGACCCGCTGTGCCTGAGCTTCGGCGAGACCTGGAACCAGGCCCCGGCCGGGCTGCTCGACCACCTGCACGAGCGCCCGCTGCACGCCCACGGCTACCAGCTGTCCATGTACGGCCTGCCCAAGCTGCGCAAGGTGGCCCGCGACTACGTGACCCGCTCGCACCGCCTGGAAGCGGTGGCCCAGCCGGGCCGGGACTTCGAGGTGGCCGCCACCTGGACCGGCACCCGCGGCGCCATGTTCGACTTCGGCCGCTACCTGCTCGACGAGCTCGGCTCCGACGGCCGGGTCCCCGTGGTGGTGGCCGCCGGGCCCAGCTGGGACTACGAGGGCGTCTTCCACACCCTCGGCTACCAGGTCCGCTACCTGCCGCTGCGCCCGGAGACCGGGTTCCGCCCGATGGCCGGGGAGCTCCAGGACCTGGCCGACCGGATCAGCGCCGAACCCGGGCAGCGGCTGGCCATGGTGGTGGTCAACGCCCAGCACAACCCGACCGCGGTCAACTGGCGGCCCGGGTTCGTCGCCGCCGCGGTGGACCTGGCGCACCAGCACGGCGCGGGCCTGCTGGTCGACGACGCCTACTTCGGCGTGCACGACCCCGAGGTCGAACCCACCTCCGCGCTGCGCGTCCTGCTCTCCCGCCTGCCCGGCGCCCCGCCCGCCGCCCGCCGCCGCTGGCTCGCCGTCCGCTCCCTGGGCAAGCAGTTCCACTGCAACGGCTGGGGCCTGGGCCTGATGACCGCCGAACCCGCCACGCTGGACCTGCTGGTCAACCGGTACCGGCTGCACAGCTCGCTGATGTACGGCGGGGTCTACCAGCACGCCATGGCCGACTGGCTGGCAGACCCGGCCAGCACGGCGTTCCTGGCCGCCCAGTGCGCGGAGTACGCGGCCAAGCGCCGCCTGGTCGACCGGCTCTTCAGCGCCCGCCTCGGCTACCCCGCCGGCGCGGTGCACACCGGCTCCTGCACCTCCTACCTGCTCTTCGCCCTGCCCGCCGCCTACGCCGGCCTGGACGACGGCGAGGCCCGCTTCCGGGACGAGGTCTTCGCCCGCACCGGCGTGCTCTTCGCCCCCGCCTGGCCCTGGCCCTACGCGCCCACCGCGGCCCCGCTGCCCTACATGCGGATGTACCTCGGCCCAGGTCAGGACGTGCTCACCGAGGCCGTGGACCGGCTGGCAGGCGCGGGCATCCAGCACGGGATGGCGGTGTCGCGGTGAAAGTTCCCCGACCTGTCTCCACCCGGTCACCCTGATCTCACCGGCAGTGAGCCGAAGGCCCCGATCGTGGCAGCGTGACGGTTGAGCTCACCGCCCCGGCGCTCGATTCCGGCGCCGCCGGGCGAGCGGTCCACAGCCTGGTCGCGCTCGGCGACTCCACCACCGTAGGCATCGGCGACCGGGTCTCCGGCGGCTGGCGCGGGTTCGCCCCGCTGCTGGCCGCCGGGCTCGGCGCCCAGCTGCACAACCTGTCCTTCCAGGGCGCGCGCATGCGCTGCGTCCGCCAACGGCAGCTGCCCCAGGCCCTGGCCCGCCGCCCGGACGCCGCGGTGCTGGTGGTCGGCATGAACGACACCCTGCGCTCGGACTTCGACGCCCAGGCCATCCGGGACGACCTGGACGAGGTGGTGGGCAGCCTCACCGCGGCCGGGACCGTGGTGCTCACCGCCCGCTACCACGACCACGCCCGCGTCTTCCGCATCCCCGGCCCGCTGGCCCGCGCGCTGCGCGCCCGGATCGCCGAGGTCAACGCGGTCACCGACGAGGTGGTCGCCCGGCACCGGATCGGCTGCCTGGACCTGGACGCGCTGCCCGGTGCCTACGAGCTGCCCGCCTGGAGCGTGGATCGGCTGCACCCCTCCGAGCTCGGCCACCGGATGCTCGCCCGCGGCTTCGGCGACCTCCTGGCGGCGGCGGGCTGCCACCTGCCCGAACCGGTGTCCATGACCTGCGCGGGCGGTGTGAAGATCACCCCGCTGCACCACGCCGGCTGGCTGGTGTTCAAGGGCCTGCCGTGGCTGTGGCGGCGTGGCTCGGACCTGCTGCCCTATGCCGCCCAGATCATCTGGCGGGACCTGCGGCAGCGGCGGCGCGGCGGGGAGTAGCGTGCCGGGCATGGCGTTGGTTGATCGTGTGCTCCTGGGCCCCGGACCGGGAAACCCCTACCCGGAGGCCACCCTCGCGCTGGCGGCCCCGCTGCTGGGCCACCTCGACCCGGAGTTCCTGCGCATCCTGGATGAGACCTGCGACCGGCTGCGCACCGTGTGGGGCACCGCGAACCGGCGCACCCTGCCGCTGTCGGGCACCGGGTCGCTGGGCATGGAGGCCGCCTTCGTCAACACCGTGCGGCCCGGCACGATCGCGGTGATCGGCGTCAACGGCCTGTTCGGCCACCGCATGTGCGAGGTGGCCGCCCGGCACGGCGCGCAGGTGGTGCGGGTGGACCACGAGTGGGGCGCGCCCATCGACATCCGCCGCATGCTCGACGCGCACCCGAAACCCGACCTGGTGGCCGCGGTGCACGCCGAGACCAGCACCGGGGTGCTCAGCGACATCGGCGGGCTCGCCGAGGCCGTGCACGCCAGGGACGAGCGGGCCCTGGTCATCGCCGACTGCGTCACCTCCATCGCCGGGCTGCCCCTGAACCTGGACGAGTGGGGCGTGGACATCGCCTACGCCGGCACCCAGAAATGCCTCGGCGTGGCACCGGGCCTGGCGCCGTTCACCTTCTCCGAACGCGCCTGGGAACAGCGGGTGCAGCGGCCCAGCAGCTGGTACCTCGACCTCGGGCTGATCGGCGACTACGTCAGCGGCGGCGCCGGTGGCGGCCGCACCTACCACCACACCGCGCCCACCGCGATGGTCGCCTCCCTGCACGCCGGACTCGGCCGCATCCTGGAGGAGGGCCTGCCCGCGGTGCACGCCCGGCACCGGGCCGCGGGGGAGCAGCTCCAGGACGGGCTGGCCGAGCTGGGGCTCAAGCTCTTCGCCGCGGACGGGCACCGGCTGCCGCAGCTGACCACGGTGTGGGTGCCCGAGGGCGTGGACTCCGCGACCGTGCGGACCCGGCTGCTGCACGACTACGGCATCGAGATCGGCGCGGGCGTCGGCGAGT
Organism: Crossiella sp. SN42; assembly: GCF_023897065.1. Lineage (GTDB taxonomy): Bacteria > Actinomycetota > Actinomycetes > Mycobacteriales > Pseudonocardiaceae > Crossiella. The sequence continues at coordinate 56,209 of NZ_JAMHIV010000019.1, read as the reverse complement.
ATGCCACCAGGGTCTGGCGGATCGGGCTGATGGGCCCCAACGCCACCCCGGCCAAGCCCGCGCTGGTGCTGGCCGCGCTCAGGTCGCTGCTCGGCTGAACACCGCCAGGGCCTCCCGGTCGGTGGCCTTGGCGCGCAGGAAGTACTCGGCCCAGGCCGCCGCCTCCGGATAGCCGGACTCCTCGGCGATCCGGCGGCAGGCGGCGTCCAGGTCGAACTCGGTGCGCCGCAACTGGATCCCGCCACCGGCCAGCAGCGCCCAGTGCGCGCCGGAACGGCCGTAGGGCATGCCGACGCTGCCCGGGTTGACCACCATCCGGCCCGAGGCCAGGCGTGCGAAGGGCATGTGCGTGTGGCCGCACACCACCGTGCGCACCTGTTCGTCCACAGTGGACAGAACCTGGTCGAAGCGATCCAGCGGGCTGTCCACCAGCACGATCTCCTCGTCATCGCGCGGGGTGCCGTGGCAGAACAGCACCGGCCCGAACCCCTCGACCTCCAGGGTGACCGGGTGCGGCAGTCCGGCCAGCCGGTCCAGGTGCTCCGGGCGCAGCTGCCGCGCCGCCCACCGGGACACCTCGTCCGGCACCGGCAGGGTCTGGTCGGCGGCCAGCGCGACCAGCTCGCGGTCGGCGTTGCCGCGCACCCACACCGCCCGCTCGCCCAGCGCCGCCAGGGCGTCCAGGGTCGGCACGGGCATCGGACCGGCCGCGAGATCACCGGTCAACACGATCAAGTCGGCCGCCCGCACGTCCGGCTCGGCCAGCACGGCTTCCAGGGCGGGCAGCACGCCGTGGACGTCGGAGAGCACCGCCACCAGTCGGGTCATGCCCCCGAACCTCACAGAGTTCTTGTTACCGAGCAACCTCACAGGCGAGATCTTCGTAAGTTTTCGCGGAGCGAGAACACGGAAGTTCTCGCCAACGAGGGAGCATCAATGGGGACACACTCCCGCCGCGGCCGCCGTTGGGGCGCGACCGCGGCGCTGCTCGCCCTGGCCGGGGCCACGCTGACCCCGGTCGCGGGCGCGGCCGAGACAGCACCGGACTCCGCGCCGCCACAGCGCGTGCTCACCCTGCTCAGCGGCGATGAGGTGGTGGTGCGCGGCGCGGACGTGGTGCAGGTGCGGCCCGCCGCCGGACGCGAGGACCTGGCCTTCCACAAGGTGATCCTCAACGGCCGCCGGTTCGTCTACCCGGCCGACGCGCTGCCGCTGGTGCGCGCGAACCGCCTGGACGAGAACCTGTTCAACGTCACCGAGCTGCTGCGCCAGGGCTTCGACCGCGACACCGCGCTGCCCCTGCTGCTGACCCGTCAGCCGCGGGCTCGTGCCGCGGCCGACCTGCCCGCGGCCAGCGCGGTCACCCGTGAGCTGCCCGGACTCGGCGTCACCGCGCTGAGGCAGCCGAAGGAGCGGGCCGGGGAGTTCTGGGCCTCGCTGACCGGGCCGTCACTGCGCGCCGCGGAGGGCAAGTTCTGGCTCAACCGCAGGCTTTCCCTCAACCTGGACCAGAGCGCGAGCGTCATCGGCGCGCCACAGGCCTGGCAGGCCGGGGGCACCGGAGCCGGGGTCAAGGTCGGCGTGCTGGACTCCGGCTACGACCAGCGGCATCCCGACCTGACCGGCCGGGTGGCCGCCTCCTCGAGCTTCATCGAGGGCCAGCCGGTGCAGGACACCAACGGCCACGGCACGCACGTCGCCTCCACCATCTCCGGCACCGGCAAGGCCTCCGGCGGCCGCTACCGGGGCATCGCGTATGAGGCGAACCTGCTGGTGGGCAAGGTCTGCGACGAGTACTGCCCCGAGGACGCCATCCTGGCCGGCATGCAGTGGGCCACCGACCAGGGCGCCAAGGTGGTCAACCTGAGCCTGGGCGGCCCGCCCACCGACGGCACGGACCCGTTGTCCCAGGCGGTGAACCGGCTCTCGGCGGACAAGGGCACCCTGTTCGTCATCGCCGCGGGCAACAACGGCTCGGAGGCAGCTGTGGAGTCACCCGGCGCGGCCGACGCGGCGCTGACCGTGGCCGCCAGCACCAAGTCCGGGCAACTCGCCCCGTTCTCCGCGCGCGGACCCCGCCACCTCGACCACGCCGCCAAACCGGACATCACCGCGCCCGGCGTGGACATCGTGGCCGCCCGCGCCGCCGGGACCATGCCGCAGTACGCGGTCAGCGAGCAGTACCTGCGGATCTCCGGCACCTCGATGGCCACCCCGCACGTCGCGGGCGCCGCGGCCGTGCTGGCCCAGCAGAACCCGGGCTGGACCGGCGAGGCGCTCAAGGCCGCGCTGATGGGCGCCGCCACCCCGCTGGACGGCGTGAACGTCTTCGGCCAGGGCGTCGGCAGGCTCGACCTGGCGCGGGCGCACCGGCAGCGGGTGCGGGTCGAACCGGCCTCGCTGTCCATGGGCAGCGTGCCCACCGGCGGCGAGCAGCCGGAGAAGCGGAAACTGCGCTACACCAACGACTCCGACCGCCCGGTCACCCTCAAGCTCGACCTGCCCGCGCACGGCGGCCTGTTCACCGCCGACGCCAAGCAGGTCACCGTGCCCGCCAAGGGTTCGGCCGAGGTCACCGTCACCGCCGACTTCACCAAGGCCACCGGCCTGGTCGGGGCGCGGCTGACCGCCAGCGGCGACGGCGTGGAACTGCGCACCTCGGTGGTGGCCGAACGGCGACCGGCCGAGCACATCCTCACCGTGAAGTCCTTCAGCCGCCAGGGCAAGACCGACGCCTTCACCAACGTGGTGCTGCAGAACGTGGACACCGGCCACGCCCGGATCATGAACAGCAACAGCGAAGGCGTGCCGGTCGGCCGCTACCGGGTGCTCGCCCAGGTGATCGACACCGAGTACCCGCCCGGCGTGCCCAACGGCGTGTTCACCGACCGGGTCAAGCTCCTCCAGGAGGTCACCGTCGACAAGGACACCGAGATCGTCCTCGATGGCCGCAAGGCCAAGCCGATCCAGGTGCGGGTGGACGACCCGGAGGCGGTGCAGACCCCGTTCCAGCTCGGCCACGAGGTCGGCTTGTTCTCCGACCTGCCCGGCAAGCCCAAGGCCGGGGTCGCCATGGTGTCCAAACCGGGCCGGGAGTACCTGGTGCCCAGCGCCCCGGCACCCGGACTTGTGTTGTACAGCAACACTTCCTGGAACCGGCCGCTGCTCTCGGCCAAGCTCGGTGACCGCGAGCTCAACCCGCGTGACCTCAACCCCCTGGGCTTCCGCGGCGAGCGCACCACCACGGTCGCCGACGTCGGCGGCGGCACCCCGGAGGAGATCGCCCAGGCCGGCGTGCGGGAGAAGTTCGCCCTGATGCAGCCGGGCCGCCAGCCCACCGCGGAGGTCAACCGGCGGGTCGCCGCCGCCTTCACCGCCGGTGCGGCCGGGGTGATCCTGGACGACGCCTACGCCGAGCACCAGGCCGCCTGGACCGGGCCGGTGGTCAACATCTACGGCGAGGCCAGCGCCGCGCTGCGCGCCCAGCCCGGCGGCAGCGTCACCATCCGCGGCATCGCCAACCCGCCCAGCCTGTACGTCCTGCACGACCGGGTCACCGGCGGCCTGCCGGACGGGATCACCTGGTCGCACTCCGCCCGCGACCTCGGCAAGACCCGCATCCGCCTGGCCCAGGTCGGCAACGGCGAGTCGGCCCTCTCGGTGCAGGCCAACGTGCGGGTCGGCGACATGTGGTTCGGCTCGGTCGCCCCGGTCCGGGTGCCCGGCGAGCTGGACGTGCTCTACACCCCAGGCCTGCCCTGGATCACCGGCGCGGCGCTCGGCCAGACCCAGACCGCGGCCTACGGCATCCAGGAGACCCTGCCCACCACCTACCGGGCCGGGCAGAGCACGAAGCTGACGCTGTTCGGCAGCCCGTTCGGGCCGGAGCTGCCCCGGCCCGCGATCACCCGCACCGGCGACAAGCTGCGGGTCGAGCTGCCCATGTTCAGCCAGCCCGGCGCGCTGGGCTACTTCAGCCCGGACTTCGACAAGGGCAGCACCTCGTTGTCCGCCAACGGAAAGCGCGTCGGCGGCAGCGACGTGCCCGGTATCGCCACCGTGGATGTCCCGGCCCGCCGCCAGCTGCTGGAGCTGACCGCCGAAGCCACCAGGGCACTGCCCGGCGCGGAACTGGGCACCAAGGCCGCGGCCACCTGGAAGTTCCACAGTGGACAGACCGCGAAGGAGACCTCGCTGCCACTGCTGGACATCCGCTACGACCTGCCCCTCGACCTGGCCAACCGGGCCAAGCCGGGCGAGTTCGCCTTCACCGTCACGGCCCCGCACCAGGCGGGCTCCGGCGGTCGCGGCGCGGTGGCGGTGACCATGGAGGTCTCCACCGACGACGGCGCCACCTGGCGACCCGTCCCGGTGCTGCCCGCCGGGAACTCCTGGACCGCCAAGGTGACCAACCCGGCAGGCGGGTTCGTCTCCTTGCGCACCAAGGCGATCGACGCCGACGGCGGCTCGGTCACCGAGACCGTGGTCCGCGCCTACCGCGTGGGCTGAGCGAGCACCCCGGTGCCGCTGTCACGGCGACAGCGGCACCGGGTTCCCTTGTCACACAATCGGAGTGGTCGCCGACTGCACCCGCTGGGTACCGGCCTTCACCCGGAACGAGCGGCCGTGACGCACCGGGCTGTCCGCCTTGGTCCGGTCGGCCACGTAGTACCAGTCCATCTGCGTGCCCGCCGGGGTCACCTCCAGCACCGAGGCGCCGTGCGAGTCGTACTCCACCCACTTGATGTGCCGGTTCAGCCCGGTCAGCGCCTTCTCCACCACCAGGCTCGCGGTGCGCGGCGGCACCTTCAGCACATCGTCGATGTTGTCCGAGGTCACCGAGGTGCACACCAGCTCGGTGGCCAGCGACGGACTCAACGGGTACAACCCAGCGTCGGCCGGGATGTCGGCCGCCCAGGAGGAGTGCACGTCCCCGGTGAGAAACACGGTGTCCGTGACCTTGTTCTCCGCCAAGGCTTTCAGCACCTTGCGCCGGTCCGCTGTGTAGCCGTCCCACTGGTCGGTGAGCACCGCCCCGCCCTCCTGCGGCAGGCCCAGCAGCTTCAGCAGCGGCCCGAGCAGCTCCGCGGGCAGCGGCGGGATCAGCGTCGGCGTGATCATCACCGAGGTCCCGACCAGCTTCCACTGCGCGCTGGAGGACACCAGCCCGTCGATCAGCCACGCCAGCTGCTCACTGCCCGCGATGGTGCGGTCGGGCCGGTCCACCTCCCCGGAGAGCGCCTTGACCTGCTGCGAGCGGTGCGTGCGCAGGTCCAGCATGGACAGCTCGGCCAGCGTGCCGAACCGCAGCCGCCGGTACAGCCGGTCCCCGGCGTTGCGCACCGGCATCCACTCGAAGTACGCCCGGTGCGCCGCCGCCCGCCGCACCGCGTACTCACCCTCGGTCCCCGGCGTGTGGTTGCCCGCACCCCCTGACCAGGCATCATTGGCCACTTCATGATCATCCCAGGTCAAGATCCAGGGGCAGGTGGCGTGCAGGCGCTGGAGGTGCGGGTCGGTCTTGTACTGAGCGTGCCGCTGCCGATAGTCAGCGAGACTGAGTATCTCGCGCGGCGGCATATGCGGCCGCACGTACTCTCCGACCGGGAATCCGCCCGGTTCGTACTCGTAGAGGTAGTCGCCCATGTGCAGCACCGCGTCCAGGTCCCCGCGCTCGGCGAGGTAGCGGTAGGCGGCGAAGTGCCCGGCCTGCCAGTTCGAGCAGGACACCACCCCGAACCGCAACCGCCGCACCGCCGCGTCCGCCGCCGGCGCGGTCCGGGTCCGCCCGGCGGGGGAGCGCACCCCGTTGACGGTGAACCGGTAGTGGTAGTCGGTGGCCGGGGCCAGCCCGCCCACATCGACCTTGACCGTGTGGTCGCGCCCAGGCCCGGTCACGGTGACCCCGGAAGCCACCACCGAGCCGAACCCGGCATCGCTGGCCACCTCCCACCGCACCTGCACCTCAGGCCCAGCGCCGGAACCGGGCGTCGACTCGGCGGTCGGGGTGACCCGGGTCCACAGCAACACCCCGGTGGGCAACGGATCGCCGGAAGCCACGCCATGCCCAAAAACCGGAACGTCAGCGGCAGCGGCCGAACTCGTGGTGGGCAGAGCAGTCGCGGCGGCCACACCCAGGGCCGCGGCTCCGGTGGCGCGCAGCACGGCCCGCCGGTCCAGAGGATGATTCATGTTCAGCACTCTGGCCTGACCGGGCCAGGTCGAGAAGGCGGCCGTTCAGGTGTTCATCCGGCGGCAACTAGCCGGTTGAAATGCGGTGCCACAGCAGCCAAAAACCGGTATCGCCAGCTCCCGAGGCCCGCGCCGACTCAGCCCGCCGCAACCACCCGCGCGCCCTCCGCCACCGCGACTCGTTGCTCCCGAGCCTTCTCCGCCGCCACGACTCGTTCATCCAGCGCGCTTTCCACCGCCGCGACCCGCTGTTCCCGCGCAGTCTCGGCCGCGACCCGCTGTTCCCGCGCAGTCTCGGCCGCGACCCGCTGCTTCCGCGCCGCCTCTGCCGCCACTTGCTGGTCCCGCGAGCCCACCGCGAGCGCCGCCTGCTCGTCCGGCGCGCCCACCGCCAATGCCGCCCGCTCGCCCGGCGCGCTCGCCGCCAGCACCGCCTGCTCGCCCACCGCCAGCGCCGCCCGCTCATCCCGCACGCTCGTCGGCAGCACCGCCCGCTTGTCCGGCGCGCTCACCGCCGCCACAGCCTGCTCATTCCGCGAGCCCACCGCCAGCGCCGCCCGCTCATCCCGCGAGCCCGCCGCCAGCCCCGCCCGCTCGCCCGACGCGCTCGCCGCCGCCCGCTCGCCCCGCGCCGCCGCCACCATCGCCGCCAGCTCCACCCCGGCCCGCCCCGGCGCCACCCCGCGCAACCCGGCCGCCGTGCACCGCGCCACCACCCCCGGCTGCTCCCGCACCAGCCGCAACCCCCGCCGCACCAGCAGCGGCCACGGCTTGCGCGCCTCGGCCACATCCCGCACCAGCCGTCGCGCGAAGGTCACCAGCCGGTTCGGCGCCAGCACGATCCCGTCCGCCAGCACCCCCGCCGCCCGGCAGCCCGCCACCAGCCGGTCCGCGAACAGCCCCTCGGCCAGGAAGAACGGCCCGTCCGCGCGGACCTCGTGGGTGCCCACCCGCCGGTCCTCGCCGATGGAGTACACCGGGGCCCGCACCGCACCGGTGCTCGCCAGCTGCACGATCGCGGCCAGCGCGGCCTCGGCGTTCCAGGAGTCGGGGTGGTCCCAGTCGGCGCGGCCGGCCTCGTCCACCGGCATCGCCGGGTCGTCGCCGTCGCGGTAGAAGTCGTCCAGGCGGAGCACCGGCCAGCCCAGCCGGGCGGCGAGGTGGGACTTGCCCGATCCCGAGGGACCCGCGAGCAACACGACCTTGAGCGCAACGGCAGGTGACGGCACGGGTGTTGATCCTCGCACACCGCGGACCGCGACTGTCAGTCTCTCCGGGTAGCGTCGCGCACGTGGACGACGGTCTGTTCGAAAGCGGCCTGTTCGCGGCCGAAGCCCAGGAGAAGGCGGAGGAACATCTCGCGGCCAACGCCCCGCTCGCCGTGCGCATGCGGCCCCGCTCCCTCGACGAGGTGGTCGGCCAGCAGCACCTGCTCGGCCCCGGCGCGCCGCTGCGCCGCCTGGTCGAAGGCGCCGCGCCCGCCTCCGTGCTGCTCTACGGGCCGCCCGGCACCGGCAAGACCACCCTGGCCACCCTGGTCTCGCTGGCCACCGGCCGCCGGTTCGTCGCGCTGTCCGCGCTCAACGCCGGGGTCAAGGAGGTCCGCGAGGTCATCGGCGAGGCCAAACGACGCCTGGGCCGCACCGCCGAGTCCACCGTGCTGTTCATCGACGAGGTGCACCGCTTCTCCCGCACCCAGCAGGACGCCCTGCTCGGCGCGGTGGAGGACCGCACCGTGCTGCTGGTCGCCGCCACCACCGAGAACCCGTTCTTCTCCGTGGTCTCCCCGCTGCTGTCCCGCTCACTGGTGCTCCAGCTCAAGTCCCTCACCGACGAGGACATCCGCGCCGTCATCCAGCGCGCCGCCACCGACCCGCGCGGCCTCGGCGGCGCGCTCACCGTGGCCGCCGACGCCGAGGACCACCTGGTCCGCCTCGCCGCTGGTGACGCCCGCCGCGCGCTGACCGCCCTGGAGGCCGCCGCCGACGCCGCGGCCAGCACCGGCGCCACCGAGATCAGCCTGGCCACCGTCGAGTCCACCGTGGACAAGGCCGCGGTCCGCTACGACCGCCAGGGCGACCAGCACTACGACGTGACCAGCGCCTTCATCAAGTCCATCCGCGGCTCCGACGTCGACGCCGCCCTGCACTACCTGGCCCGCATGATCGAAGCCGGCGAGGACCCCCGGTTCATCGCCCGCCGCCTGGTCGTGCACGCCAGCGAGGACATCGGCATGGCCGACCCGACCGCGCTGCAGACCGCGGTGGCCGCCAGCCAGGCCGTGCAGCTGATCGGCATGCCCGAGGCCCGCCTCGCCCTGGCCCAGGCCACCATCCACCTGGCCACCGCGCCCAAGTCCGGCGCGGTCAACTCCGCCATCAGCGCCGCCCAGGCCGACGTGCGCAAAGGCTCGGTCGGCCCGGTCCCGCCCCATCTGCGTGACGGCCACTACGCGGGCGCGGCCAAGCTCGGCAACGCCCAGGGCTACCGCTACCCGCACGACGTCGCCGAGGGCGTGCTCGCCCAGCAGTACCCGCCGGATGACCTGGTCGGCGTCGACTACTACGAACCGGTGGACCGCGGCGCCGAACGCGTGCTGGCCGACCGGGTGCCCAAACTGCGCCGCATGATCCGGGGGGAGCAGGCGTGACCGGGCTGGACGCGCTGGTCGTGACCCCCAAGACCGGCGCCGAGCCGATCACCGGCGCCGGCGCGCCACCCGGGGCGGACCTGCGCGGGTTCTGGAGCTGGTCCTGCTCCGACCTGGTCGGCAACGCCATGCGCGGCGTGCTCGCCGAGTACCTGGTCGGCCTCGCCCTGGACTGCGTCACCGGGGGCACCCGGATCGAGTGGGACGCCGCCGACCTGCGCACCGCCCAGGGCTGGCGGATCGAGGTCAAGTCCGCGGCCTACCTGCAGAGCTGGCGGCAGGAACGGCTCTCCGACATTTCCTTCGACATCCGGCCCACCGCGGGCTGGGACCACGCCACCAACACCACCGCCGCCCGCGCCCGGCAGTCCGACGCCTACGTCTTCTGCCTGTTCCGGCACCAGGACAAGGCCACCGCCAACCCCCTGGATGTGGACCAGTGGGTCTTCCACGTGCTGGCCACCCGGCGGCTGACCGCGGCCGTCGGCGAGCAGAAACGCATCGGCCTGGCCAGCCTGCTGCGCCTGGACCCGAGAGTGGCCGCCTTCCCCGAGTTGCCCGAGGCGGTGGCCGCCGAGCTGACCCAGCAGCAACCGGGGTGAGGCACGTGACACCGGCGCGGTAACCTGTCCCCGATCATCCACAGCGCCTGCGACACGCCTGAAGACCTGCGTGACCGCGCGTGGGCCTTCCCGTCGCGGCGCTGGGGTACCCGACTTCTACTTACGCATGGAGGGCTCGTGTCACCAGGGCAGATTGCCGCATTGGTCGCGGCAGGCGCCTTCGTGCTGCTGGTGCTGCTGCTCGCGATCCCGCTGCTGAAGCTGGGCCGCACGCTGGACGAGGCCACCATCGCCATCCGCAAGGCGCACGAGAACAGCGATCCGCTCTTCGACGGGGCCAACACCACCCTCACCCACGTCAACACCCAGCTGGAACGGGTGGACGGGATCACCGCGAACGCGCGCGCCGTCAGCGGCAACGTCTCCGCGCTGACCTCCCTGTTCACCGCCACGCTGGGCGGGCCGCTGGTGAAGGCCGCCGCGTTCTCCTACGGCGTCAGCAAGGCGCTGCGCGCCCGGCGCAAGCGCACCGCCGCGATGGAGCCCACCGGACGGCACTCCCGGCGCACCACCCGCAGGAGTGGTAAGCGATGAGGCGGCTGTTCTGGCTCAGTCTCGGCGTGGCCGCCGGGGTGGCGATCGCCCGCAAGGCCACCGCCACCACCAGGCAGCTCACCCCGGCCGGCATCGCGGAGAACCTCGGCGACGCCGTGCGTGAGCTGGCCGGCGCGGTCGGCTCCTTCGGCGCCGACGTGCGCGCCGGCATGACCGAACGCGAGGACGAGCTCTCCGAGGTGGTCGCCCGTGCCCAGGAGCCGCTGGGCTCCCGCTCGCGCAGGCACAACCGCCCGGCCCGCGACACCGGCGCCCGGGACAGCGCCGGCCGCGACACCGGAGCCCGCGAGCCGGGCCGCGCCGTCCGCGAGACCGGTTCGCACCGCGCCGCCGACGCCGGCTGGCTGACCGGTCTGGACGAGTCGCCACGAGGCGGATCGGAGGGGGACCGGCGAGCGCGCTGGGCGGAGGGCTGAGCCCCGACGCCCCTGCCCTTCGCCGCCCCCGCCGACCACCCGTCAACCCGCGCCGTGCGCGCACAGCCACACCTAGGACTCCCCGTGCAGACCCATGACCTCCGCCAGCGGTTCCTCGACCACTTCCAACGCAACGGCCACCGCGTCGTGCCCAGCGCCTCGCTGATCCTGGACGACCCGAACCTGCTGTTCGTCAACGCCGGCATGGTGCCGTTCAAGCCGTTCTTCCTCGGCGAGGCCCCGCCGCCGTCCCCGACCGCCACCAGCGTGCAGAAGTGCGTGCGCACCCTGGACATCGACGAGGTCGGCAAGACCACCCGGCACAACACGTTCTTCCAGATGGCCGGGAACTTCTCCTTCGGCGACTACTTCAAGGACGGCGCGATCCAGCTGGCCTGGGAGCTGGTCACCAAGCCGCAGTCCGAGGGCGGCTACGGCCTGGACGAGTCGGTGCTGTGGACCACCGTCTACGAGGACGACGACGAGGCCTACGACCTGTGGCACAACAAGATCGGCGTGCCCAAGTCCCGGATCATCCGCCTCGGCAAGGGCCCCAACTTCTGGTCCATGGGCGTGCCGGGACCGTGCGGCCCCTGCTCGGAGATCCTCATCGACCGCGGCCCCGAGTACGGTCCGGAGTTCGTCGACTCCGGTGACGGCTCCGAGCCCGACGGCGACCGGTACATGGAGTTCTGGAACCTCGTGTTCATGCAGAACCTCCGCGGCGAGGGCACCGGCAAGACCGACTTCCCGATCCTCGGCGACCTGCCGGCCAAGAGCATCGACACCGGCATGGGCATCGAGCGGGTGGCCATGCTGCTGCAGGGCGTGCCCAACGTCTACGAGACCGACCTGATCCGCCCGGTCATCGCCAAGGCCGAGGAGCTCTCCGGCCGCCGCTACGGCGCCGACCAGGTCGACGACGTGCGCTTCCGGGTCATCGCCGACCACGCCCGCAGCGGCGTGATGCTCGTCGGCGACGGCGTCACCCCCGGCAACGAGGCCCGCGGCTACGTGCTGCGCCGCCTGCTGCGCCGCATCGTGCGCTCCATCCGCCTGCTCGGCGTGCAGGAGCCGGTGCTGGGCGAGTTCACCAAGGTCGTCGCCGACGCCATGGCCCCGTCCTACCCGGAGCTCAAGACCGACTTCGACCGCATCGACGCCGTCATGCGCGCCGAGGAGGAGGCCTTCCTGGCCACCCTCTCCAGCGGCTCGAAGATCTTCGACACCGCCGCCGCGCAGACCCGCGCCGGCGGCAGCACCAAGCTGCCCGGCGACAAGGCCTTCCAGCTGCACGACACCTACGGCTTCCCCATCGACCTCACCCTGGAGATGGCCGCCGAACAGGGCCTCACCGTCGACGAGGACGGCTTCCGCACCCTGATGGCCGAGCAGCGCAACCGCGCCAAGGCCGACGCCGCCGCCCGCAAGACCGGGCACGGCGACCTCACCGTGTACCGCTCGGTGCTGGAGCAGCACGGCCCGACCGAGTTCCTCGGCTACACCGACCTGGCCGGCCAGGCCAGGGTGGTCGGCCTGCTCGTCGGCGGCCAGCCGGTGCGCAGCGCGGGCCAGGGCGAGGAGGTCGAGCTGGTGCTCGACCGCACCCCGTTCTACGCCGAGGGCGGTGGTCAGATCGCCGACACCGGCCGCCTGCTCGGCGCCGGGGCCGAACTGGCCGTCTCCGACGTGCAGCGCAGCGTGCCCGGCCTGTTCGTGCACCGCGCCACCGTGGTCTCCGGCGAGGTGGGCCTGGACGACCTGCTCGAGGCCGAGGTCGACGTGGCCCGCCGCAGCGCCATCCAGCGTTCGCACTCGGCCACCCACCTGGTGCACGCCGCCGTCCGCGGCGCCTACGGCAAGCGCGCCGCCCAGGCCGGTTCGCTCAACTCGCCCGGCCGGATGCGCTTCGACTTCACCACTCCCGCCCCGGTGTCGGCCTCGGTGCTCGGCGAGGTCGAGGAGGAGGTGAACGCCTACCTGCAGGAGGACGTGGAGGTCAACTCCTTCACCACCACCATGGACAAGGCCCTGGAGCTGGGCGCGGTCGCCCTCTTCGGTGAGAAGTACGGCGACAGCGTCCGCGTGGTCGACATGGGCGAGTACTCCCGCGAGCTCTGCGGCGGCACCCACGTGCGCAACATCGCCCAGCTCGGCGTGGTCAAGCTGGTCGGCGATGCCTCCATCGGCTCCGGCGTGCACCGCGTCGAGGCCCTGGTCGGCATGGACGCCGTGCGCTACATCAACAAGGAGCACCTGCTGGTCACCCAGCTCGCCGACCAGTTCAAGGTGCCCGCCGCCGAGCTGCCCGAGCGGATCTCCGGCGTGCTGGCCAAGCTGCGCGCCGCGGAGAAGACCATCGAGCAGCTCCGCGTCGGCGAGGTGCTGCGCTCCGCGGGCGACATCGCCGGCCGCGCCGTCCAGCTCGGCGAGCTCTCCGTGGTCGCCGAACAGATCACCGACGGCGTCCCCGCCGGTGACCTGCGCGCCCTGGCCACCGAGGTGCGCAACCGCCTGGGCTCCCGCCCCGGCGTGGTCGCGCTGTTCTCGGTCGACCCGGACGCCGGCAAGGTCGCCTTCGTGGTGGCCACCACCGCCGCCGCCCGCGACCTCGGCCACGCCGCGGGCAAGCTCGTGCCGAGCTTCGCCGGTGACCTGGGCGCCCGCGGTGGCGGCAAGCCCGACATGGCCCAGGGCGGCGGCGACAACCCGGCGGGCGTGCCCGCCGCCATCGCCGCCCTGCACCGGACCTTGGGCGGCTCGTGACCCGGCCTGACCAGCCAGCACGCCAGCCCGACCGCCCCGGCGCCCACGACGTGGGCCCGGGGCGGCGGCTCGCCGTGGACGTCGGCTCGGTGCGGGTCGGCATCGCGCTGAGCGATCCCGCTCCCATGCTCGCCACCCCGCTGGTTACCCTGTCGCGTGACGAGAAGACCGGCCGGGACCTGGATCAGCTGGTCGCACTCGTCGCCGAACACGAGGTGGTCGAGGTGGTTGTGGGCCTGCCCAGGACCCTGGCCGGGCGGCACGGCGACGCGGCGCAGACCGCGGCCGCCTACGCCGACCTGCTCGCCGAGCGCGTCGCGCCGGTGCCGGTCCGGTTGACCGATGAACGCCTCACCACGGTCAGTGCCGCGCGGATGCTCAGTCAGCGTGGCGTCAAGGGCAAACGGCAACGTGCCGTCATCGACCAGGCGGCCGCCGTGGAGATCCTGCAGTCCTGGCTGGACGCCAGGGCCAACGCGGTGGCCGCACGCGGCGAGGAGAAACGGTGAGCAGCGACGATCTCGGGTTGTTCGACGAGGGGCAGCACTCCTCGGAGGAGCGCTCCGCCCGTGACAAGAAGGCCAAGCGCACCAAGTTGCTGATCGGCGCCGGGGTGGCCGCCGTGGTCATCGGCGTCGGGGTGTGGATGGGCGCGCTGGAACTGATCGGCATCGGCTCCTACGACGACTACGAGGGCTCCGGCGAGTCCGACGTGGTCGTGCAGATCGAGGCCGGCACGATCTCCAAGACCGGCAAGACCCTCGCCGACGCCGGCGTGGTCGCCAGCGCCCGCGCCTACACCGAGGCTGCCGAGTCCAACACCAAGCTCGGTGGCGTCCAGCCCGGCTACTACCTGCTCAAGGCCAAGATGTCCGGCGCGGCCGCGGGCGCCCGCCTGCTGGAGAAGGAAGCCCGCGTCGGCGACTTCGAGGTCAAGGGCGGCTACCAGCTCTACGACACCAAGCTGCCCGGCGACAAGATCAACCCCGGCATCCTCTCCCGCATCGCCGAGGCCAGCTGCGCCAAGGTCAACGGCAAGGACACCTGCGTCAGCGCCGAGGCCATCCGCGAGGTCATGGAGAAGGCCGACCCCGCGTCCCTGGGCGTGCCGGACTGGGCGATCGGCGGCGTCACCAAGGCCGACCCCAAGCACCGCCTGGAAGGCCTGATCATGCCGGGCCGCTACGACGTCAAGCCGGGCGCGACGCCCGAGGAGCTGCTCAAGGCGGTGCTGAGCACCTCGGCCACCCGGCTCCAGGCCGTCGGCCTGCCCAAGATCGCCAGGGACACCGGGTTCAGCGACTACGACGTGCTGATCATCGCCTCCCTGATCGAACGCGAGGGCATCACCAAGGACTTCGCCAAGGTCTCCAGGGTGCTGTACAACCGGCTGGCCAAGGACATGAAGCTGGAGCTGGACTCCACCATCAACTACGCCCTGGACCGTCCGCTGGTGCGCACCACCAAGGAGGACCGGGAGCGAGCGGGCGCGTACAACACCTACGCCAACACCAACCTGCCGCCGACCCCGATCGCCTCCGCCGGCAACGAGGCCATCCTGGCCGCCACCAAGCCCGAGGCCGGGAACTGGATCTTCTTCGTCAAGTGCTACAAGGACGGCACCTCCTGTTTCGCCGAAACCAACGCCCAGCACAACCAGAACCGCAGCGAGGCCCTGGCCCGTGGCGCCTACTGAGTCGCCAGCCGGAGCACGCACCGGAGCACTCGCTGGTCCACGCCGGGCGGCGATCCTGGGCTCACCGGTAGCCCATTCGCTGTCCCCGGTCCTGCACAACGCCGCCTTCGCCGCGCTCGGCCTGCCCGGCTGGCACTACGAGCGCGTCGAATGCGACGAGCACCGCCTGCCGAGCCTGCTCGCCGAGGCCGCCCAGGCCACCCCGGCCTGGGCCGGCTTCTCGGTGACCATGCCCGGCAAACGCCGTGCCCTGGACCTCGCCACCGAGGCCACCGCACGAGCCAGGCTGGTCGGCGCCGCGAACACCCTGACCCCGTTGCCGGGCAACGGCTGGCACGCCGACTGCACCGACATCGACGGCGTCACCGGCGCCCTGCGCGCCGCGGGCGGCTTCACCCCGGTCACCCGGGGCCACGCGACCATCCTCGGCGCCGGTGGCACCGCACTGGCCGCGATCGTCGCCCTGGCCGAACTGGGCCTGACCGAGCTCACCCTGGTGGTCCGCGACCCGGCCCGCGCCACCGACGCACTCGACTGCGCCGCCAGGGCAGGCCTGAAAACCGAGACGACCCTCCTCTCCGAGACCGACCTCGCCGACCTGGCCGCGAGCTCCCTGATCCTGGTGAGCACCGTGCCACCGGCCGCGACCGAACCACACGCCACCGCACTGGCCGCGGCCCCCTGCGTGCTGGACGTGATCTACCACCCGTTCCCGGCCCCGCTGGCCACCGCGGTCCTGGCCCAGGGCCACCGCCTGGCCACCGGCCTGGACATGCTGCTGCACCAGGCTTTCGGCCAGTGCGAGCAGTTCACCGGCCGCCCGGCGCCCCGGGAGGCGATGCGCGCGGCCCTGCGCGCGGCCACGGACAACCTGCTGGAACTACCGCTGTAGCACCGGCGGCGGCCCGCGTCCGCCGTTCAGGCCCCGGCTAAGCGGCTCTCCAGCGCCGCGGGCGCGTAGCCGTGGGCATGCCCCAGCGCGTTGGCGTGGAAGGAGTCCGTGGTGGGGGAGACCAGTGGGTTGACCCAGCGCGGCGAGCCGCAGATGCCGTGCCCGGCGAACCGGTCCCGCACGTCCACGTACCGCACCCCGGCGGCCTTGGCCCGCGCCGCGGTGGTGTCCGCGAGCAGGTCCGCGCCCGCGTTGAGCGCCGCGCGTTTGGCCGCGCTCAGCCCGCCGGAGCAGGACTTCGCCTCGAACAGCCGCGGGTAGCCGAGCACGAGCACCCTGGCGTTGGGGGCTTTCGCGCGGATGGCCGCGTAGGTGCGGTCCAGGCGGGCCGGCAGCTCGTCCCGGACGAAGGCGGCGGCCCGGTCCGCCCTGCGCTTGCAGGCGGAGTCTCCACTGAGGACACAGGTGGTCATGACGTCGGTGAAGCCGAGGTCGTTGCCGCCCACCGTGAGCGTCACCAGCGCGGTGCTCGCCCCGAGTGTGCCCAGCTGCCGCTCCACCACGTCCACAGTGGACGCTCCGGAGCAGGCGGGGAAGTGGAAAGCGCTGGGCGGTAAGGACTTCGCTATCAGGTGTGGATAGGCGTTGCGACTTCGCCTGCACGCGCCGCTGCCGCGTTCGTAGGCGCCGGCGCCCACCCCGGAGGCGTAGGAGTCGCCCAGCGCCACGTACTCGCCGCCACCGGAGGCGAAGGCGGGCAGTTGGCCGGAGAGCAGGGCGGTCAGGGCGAGCAGACAGGGGAGCAGGGCACGCATGGGGACTCCTGGGGGCGGAAGGGATGTGCCATTCCGGAGTACCACCCTGGCCTGCCCGATCGCGAGCCACGCGGGCCCACTTGACCCCTTTGTGTACAACGAAAGCCCCTGTGGACAAGTGTCGCGACACTTATCCACAGGGGTCGTCAGCGGAGTGGGATCAGGCCGGTTGCTCCTGGTCGAGGTCGGTGCCGATGAGGGCGGCCACCGCTGCCAGGGCCGCCTCGGCGCCCTCGCCCTCGGCGGCGAGCACCACCTCGTCACCGTGCATGGCGCCCAGGGTCATCAACCCCAGGACACTGGCCGCGGCCACCGGCTCGCCACCCTCCTTGCGGATGGTGACCGGCACCGGCTGCTCCGCCGCGGTCTTGGCCAGCACGGCGGCCGGCCGTGCGTGCAGACCGACTCGGCTGGCCACCGTGACCCGCAGTTCCGGCATGTCCTACTCCTCCTTGGTAGTGCCCGCTCAGCCCTTGGTGGACCGGGCGGCCTTCTTGTCCTCTGCGGCCTTCTTGTCCTCTGCGGCGTCGGCGGCCGCACTCGGGTCGATCGCCGTGGTGTCGTCCTCGCGACCGGGGGTCGCCAGGTTCCACTTCGTGATCACGAACCGGAACAGGAAGTAGTACACCGCGGCGAAGGCCAGGCCGATCGGGATGAGCAACAACGGCTTCTGCGCGATGCCGAAGTTGAGCACGTAGTCGATCGCACCCGCCGAGAACGAGAAGCCGTGGTGGATGTCCAGCGCGTTCACCAGTGCCAGGGACACACCGGTCAGGATGGCGTGGATGATGTACAACGGCCACGCGACGAACATGAACGCGAACTCCAGCGGCTCGGTGACGCCGGTGAGGAACGCGGTCAGCGCCGCGGAGAGCATGATGCCGCCGACCAGCTTGCGCTGCGCCGGCTTGGCGGTGTGCCAGATGGCCAGCGCCGCGGCGGGCAGGGCGAACATCATGATCGGGAAGAACCCGGTGAGGAAGGTGCCCGCGCTGGGGTCGCCTGCCAGGAACCGGTTGTAGTCACCGTGCACGACCTTGCCGGTGGCGTCGGTGAAGTCGCCGAAGACCTGCCACACGGTGGTGTTGACGATGTGGTGCAGGCCCAGCGGCAGCAGGAACCGGTTCAGCACGCCGAAGGCGCCGCCGCCGATGACCACGTTCGCGGTGATCGCCTCGCCGACCTGCTTCAGGCCCCAGTCGAAGGCCGGATAGACCAGTGCCAGCGGTACCGCCACGATCGCGATGACGATCGAGACCAGGATCGGCACGAACCGGCGGCCACCGAAGAAGGCCAGGTAGGGAGGCAGTTTGATGCGGTGGTAGCGCTGCCAGAGCAACGCGCTGATGATGCCGACGAGGATGCCGCCGAGCACCTTGTAGTCGACTAGTTGCTGCTTGGCGCCTTCGGCGGCTTTCTCCAGCACGATCGGCGAGAGCGCCTTGAACACGCCCTGCATCACCAGGTAGCCGACCACCGCGGACAGCGCGGTGGAGCCGTCGGACTTGCGGGCGAACCCGATGGCCACGCCCACCGCGAACAGCAGCGGCAACCCGTCCAGGATCGCGCCACCCGCCGCGGCGATCACGGCCGCCGCGTCCTGGAACCACGTGAACGAGCCGAGCATGTCCTTGTCGCCCAAGCGGGCGAGCAGACCAGCCGCGGGTAGCACCGCGATGGGCAGCATCAGGCTGCGGCCCAGCTTCTGCAGTGTCGCCAGGCCCTTCACTTCGCGACCGCCGGTCGCCGGAGTGGCGCTCATGACCGCTCCTCGCTCATCGGGTACCTCCCGGGTCGGGGTGGGAGCCGGAACCGGGCAGGTTCCGGTCGAGCTGCATGGTCACCTGGTAAAGATCGCCCCGGTACCACGAGGTCATGTCCTCCACCGGCCGCCCACCGCAGGTGGAGACGCGGCGGAAGACCAGCACGGGACTGCCGGGACGGATCCCGAGCAGCCGTGCGGTGGCGGGATCGGCGCCGTCGGCCAGGACCGTCTGGCGGCCGTGGTCCAACTGCACCCGATAGGTCTCGGCCAGCAGGCCGTACAGCGAGCGGGACAGGTCCTGCTGCAGGAGTCCGGGCACCTCGCGCGGGTTGTACCAGCCGCGTTCGACCGCCATCGGCGTGCCGTTGGCCGTACGCAGCCGGAACAGCCAGTAGGCGGGCTCGTGCGGACGCAGGCCCAGCGCCGCCGCGGTGTTCTCCGGGGGAACCACCTCGGCGTAGTCGAGTACCTCCGTCGCCGGTTCCATGCCCCGGCGCCGCATGTCCTCGGTGAAGGAGGCCAGGTGCAGCTGTGCCTCCACCCGCGGACGCGCGGTGAACGTGCCCTTGCCGCGGACCCGGCTGAGCAGGCCCTCGGTGACGAGCTGGCCGACCGCTTCGCGCACGGTCAGCCGGGAGACCCCATAGTGCGTGGCGAGATCCCGTTCCGAGGGCACCGGGGAGCCGGGGGGCAGGTGCTCCTCGGCGAGTCGGCGCAGGATCTCGCGCAGCTGCGCGTGCTTGGGGGTCGGCCCCTCCACCAGGCGTGCCGCCGGTCCGAGGAACGGGTCCTCGATGTTGCTCTCCCCGGCCACGCACACCTCCTTGTCGCTGTCCGGTCCTTCTCGTGGACCACCGTCTCGCCCCACCGCCCGTGGATTGGTACGGTCCGGTCTAAACCAGTTAGTGCGGGAGGATGCTCCGCGACCGCGACGGGTGTCAACGGCCGTTATGGCTTCGTGTCGCCTTGGTGGCAGCATCCGCACACCGCGGATCGAGCAGGACAGTCAGAGGAGGTCACGGTGGCGGACAAGGCGGCGGCGATTCTCGCCGGACTCGGCGGAGCGGAGAACATCGAGGACATCGAGGCGTGCATCACCCGCCTGCGGTGCGAGGTGGTCGACGGCGGGAAGGTCGACCAGGCGGCGCTCAAGGCTGCGGGGGCGCACGGAGTGATGCAGCAGGGCACCGTGGTGCAGGTCGTGGTGGGTCCGGAAGCGGACAACCTCGCCGACGACATCCAGGACCTGATGTGACCCTGTCGATCCTCTCCCCGGTGACGGGCACCGTGGTGCCCATGAGCGAGGTCCCCGACCCGGTCTTCGCTCAGGCCATGGTCGGCCCCGGCCTCGCGGTCGACCCGGCCCGCGAGGCAGGCGAGGCGGTGGCCCCGATCGACGGCACGGTGGTGACCCTGCACCCGCACGCCTTCGTCGTGGCCACCGACAACGGCATCGCGGTCCTGGTCCACCTGGGCATCGACACGGTGAAGCTCAAGGGCGAGGGCTTCACCCAGCACGTGGTCAAGGGCGAGAAGGTCCGCGCCGGCCAGCCCATGATCACCTGGAACCCGGCGGACATCGAGACCACCGGCTACTCCCCGGTCTGCCCGGTGGTCGCACTGGACGCCCCAGCGGACAAGCTCACCGACCTGCGCGAACCAGGCCCGGTCACCGCGGGCGACCCGCTGTTCACCTGGAACTGAACACGACGGCCGCTCTCGGCGAAACTCCACCCGAGAGCGGCCTTTTGTCTTTCGGCCACTCATTCCAGGTCGGCTGCTTTCTCGCGCCAGGTGTCGCCGCTGATTTTCAGCGTTCAGCGGTTTCCAGCTTTGCGCTGCCAGCCATTGACTGCTCGCCGCGATGCGACGCCTAACGCGGTGGAGCCGCTGTCTCACCTTGCCGTCGCAGACCTTTCGCCTTTCTTGCGGCCTCCGTCGCCGAGCCGTGCGGCCACCACCTTCCGGATATCGAACTACCGAACTGCCACTTCTGTCATTGGTCACCAACTCCCGCCTGCTTGCCTCCCGGTCCTGTGTCCGGTCCAGTCCCGCCGCGTTTCTGCTCGCTCTGCCTCGCCCGGCCACTTCGCACCGACCGGCTTCGTCTGCCATCCCGTCTAGTTCGCTTCACCCGACTCGGTTCCTTCCCTCGGCGAACTCCCCAGCCTTGCTTCGGCCTTTCATCCCCGTCCGCCGCATCGCTCGCCGACTCGCCTTGCTCTGCCGCAACTCGCCCCACCTGTCGCGAGGCCAAGGCCGCCGCAGCACAGTCGTTTCCCGCTCACTTCCTTCGCACGCTCACTTCGTTCCGTCTGGCCGCTTTGTGTGCCACCGGCCGCCTGTTCCCGCTCCCCGGCCTACCGTCTCCTGCCCAGCCGTTTCCCGTGCCGTCATCTCCCTCCCGCTACCTCCCGTCCCACCGCTTCTCCCAGCTGCTTCCCTGTCTACCGCCTCCCAACCCGCCACGTCCTGCCCCGCCTTGCACCGCCGCATTGCCCCCGCCTCCATCCCGCCGGCCCGCGCCCCCGGCCCACATCCCCCGGGCCCACATCCCGCCGAACCGCGTCCGGCCGCGCCGCGTCCCGCCAAGTTCCGCCCCGTCCCGCCCCGCCGCGCCCCACCCCGTCCCGCCCCGCCGCGTCCCGCCTCGCCCGGTCCGGCCGCACCCTGCCTCGCCGAGTCCCGCCCGGCTCCGTCCCGTCCAGCCGCCTCCACCCCCGCCTCACCATCTCCGCCAATTCCCTCCTAATCCCCGCCCGCGCGCGAGGGGGACCCCCCATTTCCACAATATCGACCAGCCCGGAAGGTTCCGCAAATCGCTCATCCACAGGCCGCCAGTTATCCACAGCCTCGTGAATGTTCGCTAATGGCGAACCCCGACGCCTGATTCCGCAGATACCCACTTTCGAGTGACGGCTTGTGGTCGGAACCCTCCGCTGAATATGGCAGCATCAATGCCATGCCCCACCTCCTCCCCGCATTCATCACAATCATTCTCGGCGCGCTCCTCGGCCTCCTCGCCGGAACATCCACCCATGCCCTGCTCCGCCGAACCCCACGTGGCACCGCCATCCCGCCGCCCTGGCTCGTGCCCGCCACCGCCGTACTGACCGCGATCCCCGCCGGCTTGGCCGGGGCCGGCCTGCTCTCCTGGGCCTGGTTGCCGGTCCCGGTCGCGCTCGCCTGGGTCGCGGTGCCACTGACGGCCGTGGACCTGCGACATCGGCGGCTGCCGGATGTCCTCACCCTCACCGCGGTGCCGGTGTTCGCGGTGCTGGTCACGCTGGCCGCGGTATTGGGCCCGGATGGTGGGATGGCGGTACGCGCCGCGCTGGGCGGCGCCTTGTTCTTCCTCACACACCTGGTCGTGCATCTGTTCAGTCCCGGCTCGCTCGGGGCCGGGGATGTGAAGCTCTCCGCCAGTCTCGGTGCGGTGGCGGCCGCGGTGTCGTGGCCTGCGCTGATCGTGGTCGCGGCGGTGGCTGGGACGGTGACCGCGGTCGCTGATCTTGTTCGGCGGCTACGCGTGCGGGCGCCGCCCGCGCCGGCCGGGGTGCCGCACGGGCCCGGACTGCTGGCCGCGACCTGGCTGGTCACGGTGCTGGCGGGGCAGGGCGGAGTCCTCGGCTAACCGGCTGACATGGCAGGATCGACCCGTGTTGCGCTGGATCACCGCTGGAGAGTCGCACGGACCGGCCTTGGTCGCCGTGTTGGAAGGTCTGCCCGCCGGGGTGGAAGTCACCACGGGAGAGCTGGCCATCCAGCTCGCCCGGCGGAGACTCGGCCACGGTCGAGGGGCCCGGATGAAATTCGAGGCCGATGAGGTCGAGTTCCTCGGTGGTGTCCGGCACGGGCGCAGCCAGGGTGGGCCGGTCGCGGTCCGCGTGGGCAACTCGGAGTGGCCCCGCTGGGACAAGGTCATGTCCGCCGATCCGGTTGATCCGGAAGAGCTGGCCAACCTTG
The DNA here is from genome assembly GCF_023897065.1 of Crossiella sp. SN42. GTDB lineage: Bacteria > Actinomycetota > Actinomycetes > Mycobacteriales > Pseudonocardiaceae > Crossiella. Next base: position 33,873 of record NZ_JAMHIV010000019.1, on the reverse strand, counting down.
GTCGCAACGCGCCGCTGACCAGGCCGCGGCCCGGTCACGCCGATCTGCCCGGGATGCTCAAGTACGGCTTCGACGACGCGCGTCCGGTGCTGGAACGCGCCAGCGCCCGGGAGACCGCGGCCCGCACCGCGCTGGGCACGGTGGCCAAGGCGTTCCTGAAGCAGACCCTCGGCGCCGAGGTGCTCAGCCACGTCATCTCCATCGGCACCGTCGCCGCCCCGGCCGGGGTGCTGCCCCAGCCCGCCGACCTGGACGCGGTGGACGCCAGCCCGGTGCGGGCGTTCGACCCGGCGGCGAGCGAGGCGATGGTCGCCGAGGTCGACGCGGCGAAGAAGGACGGCGACACCCTCGGCGGTGTGGTCGAGGTACTGGCCTACGGGCTGCCGCCGGGGCTCGGCTCGCACGTGCACTGGGACCGGCGGCTGGACTCCCGGCTGGCCGGGGCGCTGATGGGCATCCAGGCCATCAAGGGCGTCGAGGTCGGCGACGGGTTCGAGACCGCCCGGCGGCGCGGCAGCCAGGCGCACGACGAGATCGAACCGGGTGGCGGACCGAGCGGAGTGCACCGCAGGTCCAACCGAGCAGGCGGACTGGAAGGAGGCATCACCAACGGCGAGATTCTGCGCGTGCGCGCCGCGATGAAGCCGATCTCCACCGTGCCCAGGGCGCTGGACACCATCGACACGGCGACCGGTGAGCCCGCGGTGGCCATCAGCCAGCGTTCCGACGTGTGCGCGGTGCCCGCGGCCGGTGTGGTCGCCGAGGCGATGGTCGCGCTGGTGCTGGCCGACGCGGTGCTGGAGAAGTTCGGCGGCGACTCGGTCGAGGAGACCCGGCGCAACGTCGAGGCCTACCTCAAGGCGCTGGAGCACCGCCGGTGAGCCCGCGAGCGGTGGTCGTCGGACCGCCTGGATCCGGCAAGACCACGGTCGGTCAGCTCTTGGCGCAGCGGCTCGGGCTGGTCTTCCGGGACACCGACGTCATGGTGGAGCAGACCGCGGGCAAGGCGGTCTCGGAGATCTTCACCACCGACGGCGAACCCGTGTTCCGGCGGCTGGAGGAACAGGCCATCGCCGACGCGCTCGCCGAACATGACGGCGTGCTGTCCCTGGGCGGCGGCGCGGTGCTCTCCGAACGCACCCGCGCGCGGCTGACCGAGCAGACCGTGGTGTTCCTCAACGTCGGCATGGCCGAAGGCGTGCGGCGCACCGGGCTGTCCACGGCGCGGCCGTTGCTGGCGGGGGTGAATCCCCGGGCCACGTTCAAGGCGTTGCTGGACGCGCGGCTCCCGCTGTACCGGGAGGTCGCCACGGTGGAGGTGGTCACCGACTCGCGGACCCCGGAGGAGGTCGTCGACGCGGTGATCGCCGGACTGGACGCGGCACCCGCGGCGCCCGGGACAACCGCGGCGGCACCGCCGGAGGGCAATGGTGGGCGGCAGGCGCGGATCGAGGAAGGAACACGATGACCGAGCCGGTGCGGATCCGGGTTGCCAGTGACTCGCCCTACGACGTGATCGTCGGGCGGGGACTGCTGGGCGAGCTGGTGGAGACGCTGCGGGGAGTCGGCAAGGCGGCCATCGTGCACCAGCCGACACTCGCCGAGACCGCCGAGACGGTGCGAGCCGAACTGGCCGCGGCGGGGGTCGACGCGCACCGCGTGGAGGTGCCCGACGCCGAGGACGGCAAGGCACTGGGCGTGGCCGCGTTCTGCTGGGAGGTCTTCGGCAAGATCGGGCTGGACCGGACCGGCGTCGTCATCGGGCTCGGCGGCGGGGCGGTGACCGACCTGGCCGGGTTCGTCGCGGGCACCTGGATGCGCGGGGTGCGGGTGGTGCACGTGCCCACCACGCTGCTCGGCATGGTCGACGCGGCGGTCGGGGGCAAGGCCGGGATCAACACCGACGCGGGCAAGAACCTGGTCGGGGTCTTCCACGAGCCCAGTGCGGTGCTGGTCGACCTGGCCACGCTGGAGGGGCTGCCGCGCAACGAGCTGGTCGCCGGGATGGCCGAGGTGGTCAAGGGCGGGTTCATCGCCGACCCGGTGATCCTCGACCTGATCGAGGCCGACCCGCAGGCCGCGCTGGACCCGACAGGGGAGGTGCTGGCCGAACTGGTGCGGCGCAAGATCCAGGTCAAGGCGGACGTGGTCTCGGCCGACCTCAAGGAGTCCTCGCTGCGGGAGGTGCTCAACTACGGGCACACCCTGGCGCACGCCATCGAGCGGCGTGAGCGCTACCGGTGGCGGCACGGGGCCGCGGTCAGCGTCGGGCTGGTGTACGCCGCCGAGCTCGCCCGCGCCGCCGGACGGCTCGACGACGCCACCGTGGAACGGCACCGCAGCGTGCTCCAGTCCCTCGGGTTGCCGGTGAGCTACGACGCCGACGCCTTCCCGCAGCTGATGGAGGGCATGCGCTCGGACAAGAAGAACCGGGCCGGGGTGCTGCGGTTCGTGGTGCTCGACGGGCTGGCCAAACCCGGCAAGCTGGAAGGCCCCGACCCGAGCCTGCTCGCGGGGGCCTACTCGGCCATCGCCAAGGACGACAGCGCGGGCGGGGGAGTGCTGCTGTGAACGTGCTCGTGCTCAACGGCCCCAACCTCGGCAGGCTCGGCACCCGCGAACCCGTCATCTACGGCAGCACCACCCACGACGACCTCATCGCCCTGTGCCAGCGCACCGGGGCCGAGCTGGGCATCGAGGTCGAAGTGCGGCAGACCGACCACGAAGGCCAGATGCTCGAGTGGCTGCACGAGGCCGCCGACGCGCAGCGGCCCGTGGTGCTCAACGCCGGGGCGTGGACGCACTACTCGATCGCGGTGCGGGACGCCTGCGCCGCGCTTACCGCGCCACTGGTCGAGGTGCACATCTCCAATGTGCACAAGCGGGAGCGGTTCCGGCACCACAGCTACATCTCCGAGCTCGCCGCGGGGGTGATCGTCGGACTGGGAGTGGACGGCTACGCGCTGGCGTTGCGGTGGCTGGCCGGAAACGCATGAGCTTGCCGGTCCTGCGCACCGACCGCCTCGTGCTCCGGCCGTTGCGCGCCGAGCATGAGGAACCCCTGATCACCGCCTTCGCTGACGAAGGACGGGACGGCTCGCCCTACACCTCGGTCGAGCTGGCCGATCCGGGCGCGCTGCGGGCGCTGCTGACCACCAACCTGGCCGAGGAACGCGCCGAGGGGCTCGGGCACTGCGTGTTCGAGGTGGACGGGGTGGTCGCCGGGTTCGGGCGGCTGGCCGGGTTCCGGCAGTTCCCGCCGCCGTTCGTCTCCATCGGCTGGGCGCTGGGCGGGGGCTACCGCGGCAAGGGGCTGGCCACCGAGGCGGTGCGGGAGCTGGTCCGGCACGCGCACGAGACCGTGGGCGTGCCCGCGGTGTGGGCGCTGATCCACCCGGACAACCTGCCCAGCAAACGGCTCGCCGAGCGGGCCGGGTTCGTCTTCGTCGGCTGGCGGGAGAAGCTCGGCCACCAGGTGGAGGCGCACGTGGCCCTGCGCCCGGGCGCCCGCTGGCCAGTGGGAGACGCCGGCTGGCCGGCCGGGAGTGACCGCTGACCAGGGGCGAGGGCGGCCCGTGACTGGAGGTGACCGATGACCGCGGCGGTGTTGCGGACCCGGCGGCTGGTGCTGCGGCCGCTGGAACTCGCCGACGCGCCCCGGCTCGCCGAGGTCTTCGCCGACCCCGACGCCTCCCGCTGGCTCGGACGGGACCTGTCCCAGCCGGGGGCGGTGCGGGAGTGGGCGCTGGAGCGGACCGCCGCCGACTACCCCGAGGGCATGGGGTACTGGACGTTCTGGCTGGATGAAACGGTCATCGGCTACGGGCACCTGCGGCCCTCGCACGAGCTGCCCGCGCCGCTGGTGGAGACCGGCTGGTCCATCGGGTCCGCCCACTGGGGAAGCGGACTGGCCGGGAGGCGGCGCGGGCGCTGCTGGAGCTCGGGTTCGGGGAGCTGGGGCTGCCCGCGGTGTGGGCGCTGGTGCGGCCGGAGAACGAGCCGAGCCTGCGGCTGGCCGGGCGGCTGGGCTTCCTCGAGGTCGCCACCGGGCGGCACTACGGGGCCGAGCACCGGGTGATGGTGCGGCTGGGGCAGGTCACACCGAGGATGGGCGCGCTGCCCAGACGCTGACCGGCGACGGGGGGCCGACCCGCGGACTGGGCCGGGCGCGGCGGGGCTGTGGTTGGGCTGGAGCAGGCGGGCTGGGACATGCGGGCAGGGTCAGACGGGCTGGGGCAGACCGGCTGGGGCAGACCGGCTGGGTCAGGTCGCTGGGTGGCTGGGGCGGCGGCCCAGGACGGTGCCCAGCAGGGCTGGGGCCGCGATGAGCAGGGCGGTGAAGGCCGCGCCGCCGGTCATCGCGGTGCCCAGGGACTCCAGGCCGGTGGCGTCCAGCAGGGTGGACTGGGCCAGCACGCCCAGCAAACCGGCGATGGGGCCGGCCAGCAGGCCGGTGTAGAACCAGGTCATCGCGCAGGCTGGGCGGCGGCGGCCGTCGACCGTGCCCCAGGCCAGGGTCAGGGCCACCAGGAAACTCAGGGTGAGGATCTGGGCGAGGGTGGTGGCCGGGGGGTTGTGGATCCGGATGGCGGCCACCGCGGTCTGCGCGGCGGCGTGCAGCAGCGCCAGCACCAGTGCCCGCCACACCCAGGTCCGCATGAGGGCGCACAGTATCGCGCGGGCACCGTAGGCTCCACTCATGCCCGAGTCGCACGCCCGTCGCCGTGCCGCGCTGCGCACTGAACTGCGCGCCCGGCAGCTGGACGCCATGCTGGTCACCAACCTGCTCAACGTCCGCTACCTCACCGGCTTCACCGGCTCCAACGCCGCCCTGCTCGTCGCCGCGGCCGACGACCCCGCCGAGGAGCGCGGCAGCCTGTTCTGCACCGACGGGCGCTACCTCACCCAGTCCGCGGCCCAGGTCCCCGACCTGGAACGGCGCATCGACCGGCCCTGTGACGTGGCGCTGCTGGCCGCCTTCGGGGCCGGGCGGGTCGGGTTCGAGAGCCACCACGTCACCGTGGACGGCTACGACACCCTCGCCGCGGCGGCCGGGAAGATCGAGCTGACCAGGGCGCCCAAGCTGGTGGAGAAGCTGCGGCTGGTCAAGGACGAGGACGAGGTCGAGGCGCTGCGGATGGCCTGCGCGGCCGCCGACCGGGCCCTGGCCGACCTGATCTCCCACGGCGGGCTCCGGCCCGGCCGCACTGAGAAGGAGGTCGGGCGGGAGCTGGAGGACCGGATGGTCGAACACGGCGCGGCCGGACCCTCCTTCGAGACCATCGTGGCCGCCGGGGCCAACTCCGCGGTCCCGCACCACCGGCCCACCGACACCGTGCTGGAATCCGGTGACCTGGTCAAACTCGACTTCGGCGCGCGGTTCGGCGGCTACCACTCCGACATGACCCGCACCCTCGTCCTCGGCCGCGCCGCCGACTGGCAGCGGGAGCTCTACGAGCTGGTCGCGGCCGCGCAGGCGGCCGGGCGGGCCGCGCTGGCCCCCGGTGTGGAGGTCGCCGCGGTGGACGCCGCCGCGCGCGAGGTCATCGAGGCCGCTGGGCACGGCGAGCGGTTCCTGCACGGCCTCGGCCACGGCGTCGGACTCGAGATCCACGAGGCTCCGAGCCTGTCCAAGCTGGGCGTAGGTACACTGACCGCCGGCATGGCGGTCACCGTCGAACCTGGCGTGTACCTGTCCGGTCGGGGCGGCGTCCGCATCGAGGACACGCTCGTGGTGCGCGAGGGCGCGCCCGAGCTGCTCACCCTGACCACTAAGGATCTTGTGGTCGTCTAGCCGCACGAACCTCGTTCACGACAACAGGAGATCCCCTTACCGTGGCCACGACCAACGACCTCAAAAACGGGCTGGTTCTGAAGATCGAAAACCAGCTCTGGACGGTCGTCGAGTTCCAGCACGTCAAGCCGGGCAAGGGCCCCGCGTTCGTGCGGACCAAGCTCAAGCACGTGCTCTCCGGCAAGGTGGTGGACAAGACCTTCAACGCGGGCGTGAAGGTCGACACCGCCACCGTCGACCGTCGCGAGATGACCTACCTCTACCGCGAGGGCAGCGAGTTCGTGTTCATGGACCTGGACACCTACGACCAGATCCCGGTCAGCGAAGCCGTCGTCGGCGACGCCGCGAAGTACCTGCTGGAGAACTCCAACGCGATGGTCGCCTCGCACGAGGGCGCCCCGCTGTACGTGGAGCTCTCCGCCTCGGTCGAGCTGGTCATCCAGCACACCGACCCCGGCCTGCAGGGCGACCGCTCCACCGGCGGCACCAAGCCGGCCACCCTGGAGACCGGCGCGGAGATCCAGGTCCCGCTGTTCGTCTCCACCGGCGAGAAGGTCAAGGTGGACACCAGGGACGGGCGCTACCTCGGACGCGTCAACTCCTGATGGGCGCCAGGAGCAAAGCCCGCAAGCGCGCGGTGGACGTCCTGTTCGAGGCCGACCAGCGCGGCCTCGACCCGGTCACGCTGCTCTCCGGCCGGGTCGGCTCGCCGGACGTGCCGCCGGTCAACGACTACACCGTCACCCTGGTGGAAGGCGTCACCAGCCACCGTGACCGCATCGACGAGCTGATCATCGAGCACTCCGAGGGCTGGAGCCTGTCCCGGATGCCCGCGGTCGACCGGGCGGTGCTGCGACTGGGCCTGTTCGAGCTGCTGTGGGCCACCGACGTGCCCGACGCGGTCGCCATCGACGAGGCGATCGAACTGGCCAAGGCGCTCTCCACCGACGACTCCCCGCGGTTCGTCAACGGCGTGCTCGGCCGGATCGCCGGCATCGCCGACCACCTGCGCGCCGCCAACAACGGCTGAGGCGGCACCAGAGCCAACCCGCCGCAGGGGCGTCCCGGACCGGGGCGCCCCTGCGGCGCGTCCGACCCCAGGGGGACAGGCGGCGATGGACTTCTCCCGGCCACTCGGGCCAGGACTGCTCGCCCGGCAGCACTGCCAACCGGGCGAACGGCTGCTCTGGGCCGTCCGCGGCCAGGTCTTCTACTACGACGTCGACGGCCTCGACCCACTCGGCCAGCCACGCAAGAACGCCCTGGTCCGAGGCGTCGGCGCGGTCGGCAGGGGCGTGGGCGGGTTCGTGCTCACCGGGATCGGCGAGGTGCTGCTCGGCGGCGGCAACGACAGCAGCAGCGACAAGCCACCGGAAGCCGACCACCTGATCTTCGGGCCCCGGCCCGGCTGCCTGGCCGAAGCCACCGTCGCGCGGCTCGGCGTGGCGCCGGGGAAGAGGGTGGGCAGGCTGTGGATGCTGACCAGCACCCGGCTCGCCGTGCTCGGCCCCCGCCCCGCACCCGAACCGCCGCCGGAACCCGGGCCCGCCCCGCAGACCCGCTCACTGCTGGGCAAGGCCACCGGCTTCGGCAAGGGACTGCTCGACGTCGGCCGGGACATCGCCAAGATTGTCGCCGACACCCGCCGAACTTATGGGTCTCACGTGGAAGGCGAACCTGTGCCCGTGCCCGACCTCGTCCCGCTCGCCGAGATCCCCCGCCAGCGGATTGCCGCGGTGCACGCGGTGGACCGCAAGCGCGAACCCTGCCTGCGAGTGTCCCTTGTGGACGGTTCCGGCGTCGACTTCCGGCTGGCCGACCCCGAGCTCGCCGCCCGCGTGGTCGAGCTGACGAACGGGGCGCGATGACCAAGCCACTGGACCCCGAGGACAAGATCGTCGAGGCGGAGCTCACCCAGTTCTGGATCCGGCCGGGGGAGCGGCTGCTGCTGGGCTGCCCACCGGTGCGCGGCTACGTCTGCGCCTGGCTCGCCGGGCAGACCCGCCTGCCGCACGAACCGATCTCCGCGATGCCGGAACTGGACCTCGGCCGCCACCGCTGGCCGCTGCCCGCGAAGATCACCGCCACCAGCCCCGCGCCCGCCGAGGACTGGGCCGAGGACCCCACCATCGGCTACTGGGCCGCCGCCACCGACCCGGCCGCCGACGCGATCCGGCTGGCCGACCACCTCGCGCACAGCCGGGGCGAAGCCCGCCTGGTCCTCACCGACCAGCGGGTCGCGGTCGTCTACCCGACCAAGTTGTTCCAGCCCAAGAACCCGGCCACGGTGTTCACCACCGGCCTGGACCTGCCCGCGGGGCGGATCGCCGGGGTGCGCGCGCCGTTCGCCGGCCGGGGAGTGCCGATGCCGAGGGTCCTGGAGATCACCTTCGCCGAGGGCTCGGTGCTCCAGCTACGTCTGCCGCAGGCCGCGGCGCGGGTCCAGCGTGCACTGGCGCGCGGGGCGGCCTGAGGCGGTGACGGGGTGGGTGGTGCGGACTCGACACTTGCGTAGTCGCGGACGGCCCCGTGTACGGTGACTGTCTGTACGGGGACGCGTACAAGGGGGCAGATCGTGCACGAGGGGAACGGGACCGGGGCACCAGTGTGTCTCTGGCAGCCGACGGCGGAGCCGGACTTCAAGGTCAACAAGGACAATGCCCGCAGATCGCCAGGGTCGTCCAAGACGAGGCCAAGTGGTCGGCCAGGGAACTCGACGCATACGCGCGACATGCGAACTGACCCTGTGCGACATGACCCGGTCAGCAAGGTGCTGGACGAGACGCCGGTCGTAGCCTCCGACTCCTACGTCAACCGCGCGAAGGGCTACCTGGGGGAGCTGGGCGTTCGCCGAGACTGACACCACGCCGCGGACGGTGGTTGGTGAGCTCGGCGGGGAATGGAACTCGCTTGGGAGGGGAGACCGCATGCCCAGTGCCGACCGAAGAGCCCGAGCCGAACATCGTGACGCGCTGATCGTCGTGGTGATCGCCGAGATCCTGTTCGCGACTGGCCTGGTCGTCTGGTCCATCAGTCCGATCGCGGCCAGTGAAGCGCCGTTCGGTCCGGCCGGTTCACGATTGATCGTCGTGGCGGTGATGGTGGCGCTGGCCGCGGGGGCGGTGCTCACGGGTCTGTCGGCGCGGACATCCAGGCGGACGCGGATCGCCACCGTGGTGCTGCTGTGGTTGACGGCTATCGCCGCATGGGGGTTGGCGATTGCCTCCCAGCTCACCGGTGCAGGTCTGTCATATCTCCTGTTCGGTGGTGCGTTCATCATGCTCCCGCTCCTGCGCGCAGCCCACCGGGTAGTCGGCGCCCCGCCCGCTTCGCACGACTCCACCGGAAGGAAACGGCCATGAGCGATGAGCTGCTTTCGAAACTCGCGCAGCTCCAGCACCAGACCGCGGCGATGCAGGCGCTGCTGCGTGACGCCGAGGTAGCCATGCCTCGCCAGGCGGAGGGCTCCGACACCAGCGGGACGGTCCAGGTCACGGTGGGACCAGACGGCCTGCCTGCCTCCTTCCGTGTGCACAACGACTGGGCACGCCGACTCCGGGCGGAAGCCTTCGGGGCGGCGCTGCTGGAGGCGTTCCAGGCAGCGATCAGGCAGCGGATGACTACCTGGTCGGAGACGTTGGCCACGGACGGCTGGAAGAACCAGCTCGATCAACTGAAAGCGGCACCGGGTACAACCGGACGAGTGTCGGCGCCGCCCCCAGCTCACCGGCTCTCCGACTTCGGGTCGCCTCGATCGCTGGACGTGGTTGCCGAAGACGCGCTCAAGACCTTCGACAAGCTCGACTCCTTGGCCTCGGAAACCGACAGTCCTGATGCGACCGGTACCGATCGGTCCGGCAAGCTCGCGCTCGCCCTGTCCCCGGGTGGGCTGGTCTCCTGCACAGCGGACCCGCGCTGGGTAGCCGATCAGACCGCCGCCCGGCTGATGAACGCACTCGGCGAGGCCCTCCAGATGGCCAAAGAAGCGCTGGAGAACTCGCAGCGCAAGTCACGGACGGATCCGATGGCCAGGGTGGACGCCATGCTGGCCGAGACCGTGGCGCTGCTGAACAGCCCAGACCGCCTCCTCGACTGAAGGGCCAACTGGTATGGCACCGCCGACCGCGGACCACATCCGCGCCGCGACCGCGGCACTGCGCAACGAAGCCGGCGTGTGGGACGCGCAGGCTGGCGAATTGGGCAAGATCGCCTCGATGGCAGAGGCCATGCGTCTCAACCGGATACAGGCGGGGGTGTTTCAACTCGTCTTCGACACCTACACCGATGTGATCGACCAGGTGGTCGGCAGGTCGACCGAGGGCGTCGAGCGGATAGGTGAGGTCGCGAACACCCTGCGCCAGGTGGCCAACACCTACGAGCAGGAAGAGGCCGCCAACCTGCACAAGATCAAGGGTCTTTACTGAAGGGGGAGACGTCGCGATGGCTTTCAGTCCGGCACAGTTCAACGCGGTGAAGGCGAAGGTGGACAAGGGGATCGACGACTTGGAGGTTCAACTGGCCGGCCTCCGCATGGCGATTCGCACGCAGCCCCAGGTGGCGATGATGCCGGAGTTTCTACGGGATGCCATCGAGTGGTGCGCCGAGCAGATCTACAGTGCGGGATACCACTTCTGCGTGCTGGTCAAGGACATCGCAGTCGGCGTCGCCGCTCCGCTGTACTTCTTCGCCTACTCCCTGGAGTGGCAGGACGTTCGGGGCCGTGCCACCAACGTCGTCGGCCAGCTGAAGCCCGAGGCGATGCCCGCGGCCAACTCCTGGATCGGCCAGGCGGCAACAGCCTACAAGGCCAACATCAAACCTCAGGGCGACGCCGCAAACAAGATTGCCACCATCGCTGACAAGACCTCGACCGCGTTGATGCTCAGCGCGGGAGCCGGGCTGGCTTTCTACGTGGGAATCAGTCTGCTCCTGGCGAAGGTCATCGCTGCCGTTGTGGTTGCCATCGCGGCGTTCGGCTCCGCTGTCTTCTCATGGGCCGGCCTCGCACTCATCCTGGGCGAGATCAGCTTTACCACGACGACGCTCATGACAATGCTTGGTGCGCTGGTCACCTTCCTGGGCGGTCAGGCGCAGAACCTGGTCAGCCTCAAAGGCGAGGCGGTCGACAACAGCTTCTTTCCCGGCGGCAAATGGCCGGACCCGTCCACCGGCACCTACAACGATGGCAGTGTCAAGGATGGCGACGCCGATTGGTCCCTCAACCGGTGACGATGCCAGGTGGAGCAGGGCGAACCCATCGATGAGCTCCAGTAACACGACCGGCGAAGTTCACGCGGCTCAGGGGCTGCAGGTGGCGTCAAGCCGGGCCGATCCCACCCCGCTCGTCAGCGTGGCCACGGCGTCCGCGGTCTGGCTGGAGGTCGTGCCGGAGATCGCCAGACAGGTCCGCGCGCACGCGCTACCGGCAGGAGCCTGCTGCTGAAGCCTTCCGGCGGGAAGTGGAGCGACTGGAAGCCGTTCAGTGGCGTATCGCGACACGGCACAGCCGCCGGTCGGCGAGATCAACCCTGACGCGGGACGAGTGCTCAGGAAAGTCCAGCCCGTTCACAGGCGGGCCGCAGCGACATGCGGCGACGCTGGCCGGGGCATGGGGAGACGGTCGTCAGCCGGGTTGGTGGAGGTGGTGGGAGGTCGAGGAGGGGTCGAGTCTCCCACCACGCGGGCGATCGTTGGTGCTGCCGTGTCGCTGTGCGGACACGGTTGTCGCAGTTCAGAGCCTTGGCCTGGTGATGGCTCCACGACAGCCACCCTCAGGACACGGTCCCTGGGCGTTCAGTCCTCCTTGGCCGGACGGGCCTCGGGGGGCAGCACGCCCCAGTCGATGAGCTGCTCGGTGAGCTCACCGGGGGACATGTCGTAGATGATCGCCAGCGAACGCAGGTCCTCGGTCCGGATGGAGAGGACCTTGCCGTTGTAGTCCCCGCGCTGGCTCTGGATGGTCGCGGCGTAGCGGGCCAGCGGACCGACCTTCTCCGCTGGTAGCTGCTGCAATCGCTCCAGGTTGATCACGATCTTGGTGGCCGGCTCGGCGCCCGAGGGGACGCGGCCCTCCGGCAGCAGCTCCGCCACCGGGACGCCGTAGAAGTCGGCCAGCTCTGCCAGTTTCTGCACCGTGACGGCACGGTCCCCGCGCTCGTAGGAGCCGACGACAACGGCCTTCCAGCGACCGCCCGACTTCTGCTCCACGCCATGCAGGGACAGGCCCTGCTGCTGACGGATCGCGCGGAGCTTGGCACCCAGCGCCTTGGCGTAGTCGCCCATGTGGCGGTTCTCCGTTCGTTCGCCCCGTCAGCCGGTACCACTTACCGCGGGGAAAGCTCAGATCAATACGGAGAGTAATGGTTACTCGTCGAAGTCACCAGGTCAAGCTGATCTCGTTGCGGCATGCGGGCGAGCGGGGCGCAACCACCCGGATGGTTGACCCTTCGCACGTCATCGCCCCAGTTGAGCGGGCAGTAACCGGCTCTGTGTCAGCCCGTGAGCAAGTTGGTGACGGGGTGTCGTTCACCCTGCGGTCATTCGGGTGATGGCCGGTCTTCGCTAGTTGGCTCCTCGTAGACGGCAATGTTCCATAACACGTCTAGACCACTTCGAAGGAGGATGCATGCGGCTACCACTGCGTAGCTCAGCGGGGGCGATCGCTGCGGCGATCGGGCTACTGCTCACCGCGATTTCACCTGTCGCCGCCGCGGCACAGACGCCGAAGGTGCTGGTCATCGGCATCGACGGGCTGCTGGTGTCCAAGATCGCCGAAGCCAAGGCGCCGACCCTGCAGGGCCTGCAGCGCACCGGCACCGACGCGCGCAGCCTGCTCTACGCCGGCCCGATGGCCGCCACCTCCTCCGGCCCCGGCTGGTCCACCATCCTCACCGGCACCTGGCCCGACCAGCACGGCGTCAAGGAGAACAGCTTCACCGGCAACCGCCTGGCCGAGCACCCGGACTGGCTCAGCCGGGTCGAGGCCGCCGACCCCAGCCGGGACACCTGGGCGGCGATGGACTGGAAGCCGATCGGCGACCGGATCATCGGCGGCAAGCTGGATACCAAGATCGTCCTCGATGGCGACCGGGACGGCTACGTCGCCCACGACGCCACCATCGTCGAGCGCGCCGAGGCGCACCTGCGCGAGGACAAGGCGGACGCGAGCTTCGTCTACCTCGGGCAGCAGGACATCGTCGGGCACAACAAGGGCGCGGCCAGCCCCGAGTACCTCGCCGAGATCGCCAAGGTGGACGGCTACGTCAAGCGACTGCTCGACGCCGTCGCCGCCCGCGCGACCCGGTCGGCGGAGAAGTGGCTGGTCATGATCACCACCGACCACGGCCACACCCCCGGCGGCGGCCACGGCGGAGCCAGCCTGGACGAGCGGTCCACCTTCGTCCTGGCCACCGGCGACGGCGTGCCCGCGGCCAAGCCCACCACGACCCGGCTGGTCGACGCCGCGCACACCGCGCTGACCCACCTCGGCGTGACCCCTGACGCCAAGCTGGCCGGACGCTCGCTGTTCGCGCCGGTCACCGACGCCTTCGAGGGCGCGCGGCTCAAGCCCGCGCAGACGGAACAGATCCCGGCCTCGGTGCTCGGCTGGACCCAGGAGCTGCCCGGCGGCTGGAGCGTGGACAACGCCGCCATGCCCGCCGGGGGCGTGCCGGAGTGGCGAGGCTGGACGCTGACCTCCGACGCGTTCTGGTCGCTGACCCAGGGCGGGCAGAACCGGGAGACCTTCGTCCGCGGCCGCGGCGTGATCGCCGTCGCCGACTCCGACGAGTGGGCCGACACCGCCGATGCCACCGGCAAGAAGTTCGACTCCACCCTCTGGACCCCGGCCGACACCGGGACCGGGAGCAGGCTCAAGGTGGACCTGACCCACTACTACCGGCAGGAAGGCGGCCAACTCGGGCAGCTTCTTCTGCAGGTCGACGGCGGCACACCGGCCGAAGTGCGGAAATGGACCGCCGACACCACCGGTGGGCGCGAATCAGTGACCGTTCAACTACCCAGTGGTGCGAAAACCGCCCGAATCGGGCTCCGGCTCAGTGGCGTGAACAACTGGTACTGGGCGGTAGACGAGGTTTCTGTCACTCGGCAGCCCTGAAACCACAGATGGGGACCGGTGGTGCTTCGCCGGTCCCCGTCTTGTTTGTTACCGTGCGGACACATCCTTTAAGGACCCGTCCCGTGAGGCGGAGAAGGAGGTCTCCCTCGTGCCACGCCCGCAGCGGGGTGGCGCGGCGGACCCGGCCGGAGAGCGCGAGCTGCTCTCGGTCGGCGATGTCGCGCGCACCATCGCCAGGATGGCCCACCAGGTCATCGAGAAGACCGCGCTGGACGCGGCGGGCAGCGCGCCCGTGGCGCTGCTCGGCATCCACACCCGCGGCGCCCCACTGGCCCGCAGGCTGGCCGAGCGGATCGCCGACTTCAGCGGCGTCGAGGTCGAGCTGGGCTCCCTGGACGTCACCCTCTACCGCGACGACCTGCGCCGCCGCCCCAACCGGCCCCTGGAACGCACCCGGCTGCCGGAAAGCGGCATCGACGACCACCTGGTGATCCTGGTCGACGACGTGCTCTTCTCCGGCCGCACCATCCGCGCCGCCCTGGACGCCCTGCGCGACCACGGCCGCCCCAGCGCCGTGCAGCTGGCCGTGCTGGTCGACCGCGGCCACCGCGAACTGCCCATCCGCGCCGACTACGTCGGCAAGAACGTGCCGACCTCCCGCACCGAGGAGGTGGCCGTGCTGCTGTCCGAAGTGGACGGCCACGACGCGGTCGTGCTGCGCCGGAGCGAAGAAGGAGACAACCAGCGGTGAAGCACCTGCTCTCCACCGCGACGCTGGACGTGAGCTCGGCGACCACGCTGCTCGACACCGCCGCGGAACTCAAGACCACCCTGCTCGGCCGCGAGGTGCGCAAGCTGCCCACCCTGCGCGGGCGCACCGTGATCACCCTGTTCTACGAGAACTCCACCCGCACCAGGGTCTCCTTCGAGGTCGCCGGGAAGTGGATGAGCGCCGACGTGGTCAACGTCTCGGCCAGCGCCTCCTCGGTGAACAAGGGCGAGTCCCTGCGCGACACCGCGCTCACCCTCTCCGCCATCGGCGCGGACTGCGTGATCGTGCGCCACCCCGCCTCCGGCGCCGCGCACCGGCTGGCCGGCTGGCTGGCGGGCACCGGCACGGTGGTGATCAACGCCGGGGACGGCATGCACGAGCACCCCACCCAGGCGCTGCTGGACGCGGCCACCCTGCGCGAACGCCTCGGCGAGCTGGCCGGCAGGCGGATCGGCATCGTCGGCGACCTGCTGCACAGCCGGGTGGCCCGCTCCAACGTGCACCTGCTGCGCACCCTCGGCGCCGAGGTCGTGCTCATCGCCCCGCCCACCTTGGTGCCCGCCGGCATCGAGCAGTGGGGGGTGCCGGTCTGCTACGACCTGGACGCCGAACTGCCCGCGCTGGACGCGGTGATGCTGCTGCGCGTGCAGGCCGAGCGGATGCACGGCGGGTTCTTCCCCAGCGCCAAGGAGTACTCGATCGCCTACGGCCTCAACGAGGCCAGGCTGCGGATGCTGCCCGAGCACGCGGTCGTGCTGCATCCCGGCCCGATGCTGCGCGGCATGGAGATCGCCTCCGCGGTCGCCGACTCGCCACGCGCGGCCATCACCGACCAGGTCAGCAACGGAGTGCACATGAGGATGGCGGTTCTGTACCACCTGCTGGCCGGAGAGGAGGCGGTCGCGTGAGCACCCTGATCAAGGGCGCCAAGCTCTACGGCGACGGCGAGCCGGTGGACGTGCTCGTCCGCGACGGCGTGATCGCCGGCATCGGCGCGGACCTTACGGCCGAGGACGCCGAGGTCATTGAGGCCAACGGCCAGGTGCTGCTGCCCGGGTTCGTCGACCTGCACGTGCACCTGCGCGAACCCGGCCGCGAGGACACCGAGACCATCGCCACCGGCTCGGCCGCCGCCGCGCTCGGCGGCTACACCGCGGTCTTCGCCATGGCCAACACCGACCCGGTCGCCGACAACGCGCTCATCGTCGAGCACGTGCACGCGCAGGGGCAGCGGGTCGGCCTGGTCGACGTGCACCCGGTCGGCGCGGTCACCGTCGGCCTGGCCGGCACCAAGCTCGCCGAGCTGGGCACCATGGCCAAGTCCAAGGCGAACGTGCGGATGTTCAGCGACGACGGGCACTGCGTGCACGACCCGCTGATCATGCGCAGGGCGCTGGAGTACAGCAAGGCACTGGACGCGGTGATCGCCCAGCACGCCGAGGAGCCCCGGCTCACCGTCGGCGCGCAGGCCCACGAAGGGGAGAACGCGGCCCGCCTCGGTCTCCAGGGCTGGCCCGCCGCGGCCGAAGAGTCCATTGTGGCCCGTGACTGCCTGCTCGCCCAGCACGCCGGGGCGCGCCTGCACATCTGCCACGTCTCCACCGCGGGGA
This sequence comes from Crossiella sp. SN42, assembly GCF_023897065.1. Lineage (GTDB taxonomy): Bacteria > Actinomycetota > Actinomycetes > Mycobacteriales > Pseudonocardiaceae > Crossiella. The sequence goes on along the minus strand of NZ_JAMHIV010000019.1, from coordinate 17,620 downwards.
CCGTGGACGTGCTGCGCTGGGCCAAGAACAGGCAGAGTGCGCGGCTCGACTTGATTTCAGCCGAGGTCACCCCGCACCACCTGCTGCTCACCGACGAGCGGCTGGAGACCTTCGACCCGGTCAACAAGGTCAACCCGCCACTGCGCGCGGCCAGTGACGCGCAGGCCCTGCGCGCCGCGCTGGCCGAGGGCGTGGTGGACTGCGTGGCCACCGACCACGCCCCGCACGCGGTGCAGGACAAGGACTGCGAGTGGGCCGCGGCCCGCCCCGGCATGCTCGGCCTGCAGACCGCGCTCTCCGTCATCGCCCAGACCATGGTGGAGACCGGCCTGCTGGACTGGCGCGGCGTGGCCCGCGTGATGAGCGAGCGCCCGGCCGCCATCGCCGGGCTGCCCGACCAGGGCCGCCCCCTGGCCGAGGGCGAACCGGCCAACCTGGTGCTGGTCGACCCGGACGCCCGGTGGACCGTGCGCGGCAAGGAGTTCGCCTCCGTTGCCGACAACACGCCCTTCGAGGGCATGGAACTGCCCGCCAAGGTGGTGCTGACCATGCTGCGCGGCAAGGTCACCGCCGCCGACGGGAAGGTGCGCGCCTGATGCGCCTGCTGCTCACCCTCGCCGTGCTCGCGCTGATCCTGTTGTGCGCCTACGGCATGCTGCACGGCTGGCGCAAGCGCTCCCGCCGCCAAGCCGCCGAACTGCCCCCGTTCCCCGCCCCGCCCGCGGAACTGTCCACAGTGGACCCGGTGCTCCCGCCGGAGACCGGCGTCTACGTGGGCACCACCGCGGCTGAGAACTGGGTGGACCGGATCACCGCGGGCGACCTCGGCCACCGCGCCGAGGCCACCGCGACCCTGTACCCGCAAGGACTCCTGCTCGACCGCACCGGTGCCAGTCCACTGTGGATCGACACCGACGCCGTCCGCGCGGCCCGCACCGCGCGCGGGCTGGCCGGCAAGGTGGTCGGCCGCAACGGGCTGCTCGTGGTCACCTGGCAACACGGCGACCACCTGCTGGACACCGGTTTCCGCGGCGATGACAAGACCGGCTACGCCGACTGGGTCACCGCCCTCACTCCTCAAGGGAAGGCTGCTCGATGAGTTCGCGAAACGCCGCCGTGCTCGTGCTGGAAGACGGCAGAACCTTCCGCGGCGAGGCCTACGGCGCCACCGGCACCTCGCTCGGCGAAGTCGTCTTCTCCACCGGCATGACCGGCTACCAGGAGACCCTCACCGACCCCTCCTACCACCGGCAGATCGTGGTGCAGACCGCCCCGCAGATCGGCAACACCGGCTGGAACGACGAGGACGACGAGTCCAGCCGCATCTGGGTGGCCGGCTACGTCGTCCGCGACCCCGCCCGCACCCCGTCGAACTGGCGGGCCACCCGCTCCCTGGACGACGAACTGGTGCGGCAGGAGATCGTCGGCATCGCCGGAGTGGACACCCGCACCCTGACCAGGCACATCCGCGAGCGCGGCGCGATGCGCGCCGGCATCTTCTCCGGGTCTGACCTGGCCGGGGCCGAGGAGCTCATCGGGCGGGTCCGCCAGGCCCCGGAGATGAAGGGCGCCAACCTCGCCGGGGAGGTCACCACCGAGCAGACCTACGTGGTGCCCGCGATCGGCGAGAAGAAGTACACCGTGGCCGCGCTGGACCTGGGCATCAAGGCCAACACGCCGCGGATGATGTCCGCCCGCGGCATCGAGGTGCACGTGCTGCCGGTCGGCTCCGGCATCCAGGACATCCTCGCGCTCAACCCCGACGGGGTGTTCCTGTCCAACGGGCCCGGCGACCCGGCCACCGCCGACCACGCCGTCGCGGTCACCCGCGAGGTGCTCGGCCGCAAGCTGCCGCTGTTCGGCATCTGCTTCGGCAACCAGATCCTCGGCCGCGCCCTGGGCCGCGGCACCTACAAGATGCGCTACGGGCACCGGGGCATCAACATCCCGGTCATCGACGTGGCCACCGGCAAGGTCGCGATCACCGCGCAGAACCACGGCTTCGCAGTCGAGGGCACTCCCGGCGAGCGCTTCGACTCCGAGTTCGGCGCCGCGATGATCAGCCACTACTGCCCCAACGACGACACCGTGGAAGGCCTGCGCGCACTCGACGTGCCCGCCTTCAGCGTGCAGTACCACCCCGAGGCCGCGGCCGGTCCGCACGACGCCGCGCCCCTCTTCGACGAGTTCGTGAGCCTGATGGCGAACAAGGACGGGAAGAACTGATGCCGAAACGCACCGACATCAAGCACGTCCTGGTGATCGGGTCCGGCCCGATCGTGATCGGCCAGGCCTGCGAGTTCGACTACTCCGGCACCCAGGCGTGCCGGGTGCTGCGGGAGGAGGGCCTGCGCGTCTCGCTGGTCAACTCCAACCCGGCCACCATCATGACCGACCCGGAGTTCGCCGACGCCACCTACGTCGAGCCGATCACCCCGGAGTTCGTGGAGAAGGTCATCGCCAAGGAGCGCCCGGACGCCATCCTGGCCACCCTGGGCGGGCAGACCGCGCTCAACACCGCGATCGCCCTGCACGAGCGCGGCACCCTGGAGAAGTACAACGTCGAGCTGATCGGCGCCGACATCGAGGCCATCGAGCGCGGTGAGGACCGGCAGAAGTTCAAGGACATCGTCGCCTCCATCGGCGGTGAGACCCCGCGCAGCCGGGTCTGCCACACCATGGAGGAGGTCCGCGCCACCGTCGCCGAGGTCGGCCTGCCGGTGGTCATCCGCCCCTCCTTCACCATGGGCGGCCTGGGCTCCGGCATGGCCTACACCGACGAGGAGCTGGAGCGGCTGGCCGCCACCGGCCTGGCGGAGAGCCCGGTCACCGAGGTGCTCATCGAGGAGAGCGTGCTCGGCTGGAAGGAGTACGAGCTCGAGCTCATGCGCGACCACCGGGACAACGTGGTGGTCATCTGCTCCATCGAGAACATCGACCCGATGGGCGTGCACACCGGCGACTCGGTCACCGTCGCGCCCGCGATGACCCTGACCGACCGCGAGTACCAGCACATGCGCGATGTCGGCATCGACGTGCTGCGCGCGGTCGGCGTGGACACCGGCGGCTGCAACATCCAGTTCGCCATCCACCCGCAGACCGGCCGCATGGTCGTCATCGAGATGAACCCGCGGGTCTCCCGCTCCAGCGCGCTGGCCTCCAAGGCCACCGGCTTCCCGATCGCCAAGATCGCCGCCAAGCTGGCCATCGGCTACACCCTGGACGAGATCCGCAACGACATCACCCAGGAGACCCCGGCCTCCTTCGAGCCGACCCTGGACTACGTGGTGGTCAAGGTCCCGCGCTTCGCCTTCGAGAAGTTCCCCGGCGCGGACCCCACGCTGACCACCACCATGAAGAGCGTCGGCGAGGCCATGTCCATCGGCCGCAACTTCACCGAGGCCCTCGGCAAGGCGCTGCGCTCCATGGAGACCAAGGCCGCCGGGTTCTGGACCAGGCCCGACCCCGAGGACGCCACCCTGGAGTCCGTGCTGGCCAAGCTCGAACGCGGCCACGACGGGCGGCTCTACACCGTGGACCTGGCGCTGCGCCTGGGCGCCACCGTCGAGCAGGTGCACCAGGCCTCCGGCATCGACCCCTGGTTCATCGACCAGATCCTGTCCCTGGTGGAGCTGCGCGCCGAGGTGCTGGCCGCGCCGGTGCTCGACGAGCCGCTGCTGCGCCGGGCCAAGCGGGCCGGGCTGTCCGACCGGCAGATCGCGGTGCTGCGCGAGGAGCTGGCCGGTGAGGACGGGGTGCGCACCCTGCGGCACCGGCTCGGCGTGCGCCCGGTGTACAAGACGGTGGACACCTGCGCCGCGGAGTTCGCGGCCAAGACCCCGTACCACTACTCCGCCTACGAGCTCGACCCCGAGGCCGAGTGCGAGGTCACCGCGCAGCCGGACAAGCCCAAGGTGCTCATCCTCGGCTCCGGGCCCAACCGGATCGGCCAGGGCATCGAGTTCGACTACTCCTGCGTGCACGCCGCGCTCGCCCTGCGCGAGGCCGGGTACGAGACGGTGATGGTCAACTGCAACCCGGAGACCGTCTCCACCGACTACGACACCTCCGACCGGCTCTACTTCGAGCCGCTCACCTTCGAGGACGTCCTGGAGGTGGTGCACTCCGAGCAGCGCTCCGGCACCGTGGCCGGGGTCATCGTGCAGCTGGGCGGGCAGACCCCGCTGGGCCTGGCGCAGCGGCTCACCGACGCCGGTGTGCCCGTGGTGGGCACCCCGGCCGGGGCGATCCACCTGGCCGAGGACCGCGGCGCCTTCGGCGACGTGCTGGTCGGCGCCGGCCTGCCCGCGCCCAAGTACGGCACCGCCACCTCCTTCGCCGGAGCCAAGAAGATCGCCGACGAGATCGGCTACCCGGTGCTGGTGCGCCCCTCCTACGTGCTCGGCGGGCGCGGCATGGAGATCGTCTACGACGAGCAGTCCCTGGCCGGCTACATCGCCCGCGCCACCGAGGTCAGCCCCGAGCACCCGGTGCTGGTGGACCGCTTCCTCGACGACGCCATCGAGATCGACGTGGACGCCCTCTGCGACGGCCAGGAGGTCTTCCTGGGCGGGGTGATGGAGCACATCGAGGAGGCCGGCATCCACTCCGGCGACTCCGCCTGCGCGCTGCCGCCGATCACCCTGGGCCGCACCGACATCGAGGCGGTCCGCCGCTCCACCGAGGCCATCGCCCGCGGCATCGGCGTGCGCGGCCTGCTCAACGTGCAGTACGCGCTCAAGGACGACGTGCTCTACGTGCTGGAGGCCAACCCGCGCGCCTCCCGCACCGTGCCCTTCGTCTCCAAGGCCACCGCGGTCCCGCTGGCCAAGGCGGCCGCGCGGGTGATGCTCGGGGCCAAGATCTCCGAGCTGCGCACCGAGGGCATGCTCCCGGCCGCCGGCGACGGCGCCGAGCTGCCTGCCAACGCGCCGGTGGCGGTCAAGGAGGCCGTGCTGCCCTTCCACCGCTTCCGCACCCCTGAGGGCAAGGGCGTGGACTCGCTGCTCGGGCCGGAGATGAAGTCCACCGGCGAGGTGATGGGCATCGACGTCTCCTTCGGCAAGGCCTTCGCCAAGTCCCAGGCCGCCGCCTACGGCTCGCTGCCCACCAGCGGCAAGGTCTTCGTCTCGGTGGCCAACCGGGACAAGCGGGCCATGGTCTTCCCGATCAAGCGGCTGGCCGACCTCGGGTTCGAAATCCTTGCCACCGAGGGCACGGCCGAAGTCCTCCGGCGCAACGGGATCCCGTGCACCGTGGTAAGGAAGCACTTCGAGGGCCAGGGCGAGACCGCGGGCCGCAACATCGTCGAACTCATCAACGAGGGCGGCGTGGACATGGTCATCAACACCCCCTACGGCAACTCCGGGCCGCGCATCGACGGCTACGAGATCCGCACCGCCGCGGTGGCCAAGGACATCCCGTGCATCACCACCGTGCAGGGCGCCGCCGCGGCCGTGCACGGCATCGAAGCCCTGATCAGGGGCGATATCGAGGTCCGGCCGCTGCAGGCGCTGCAGGCCGCCCTCAAGGACGCCCGGTGACCGCCGCCTTCGGCGCTCGCCTGCACGCAGCGGTCTCCGCCAGGGGACCGCTGTGCGCGGGCATCGACCCGCACCCCGGCCTGCTCGCCGACTGGGGCCTGACCGCCGACGCGGCCGGGCTGGAGCGCTTCGCGCTGACCGCGGTGGAGGCCCTGGCCGGGGAGGTGGCCGTGCTCAAGCCGCAGGCCGCCTTCTTCGAGGCCTACGGCTCCCGGGGCGTGGCGGTACTCGAACGGGTGATTGCGGAGGGCAGGGCGGCGGGCGCCCTGGTGCTCGTGGACGCCAAACGGGGTGATATCGGGTCCACCATGGCCGCCTATGCCGCCGCATATCTGACCGAAGGTTCACCTTTGGCCGGGGACGCGGTGACACTTTCGCCGTATTTGGGATTCGGTTCTCTGGACCCGGCCGTGCGCGCCGCGCAGGAAAACGGCAGGGGAATTTTCGTGCTGGCGCTCACATCGAACCCGGAGGCGCGGACCGTCCAGTCCGCGCGCACCGAGCACGGCAAAACGATCTCACAGTCCATTGTGGACGCGGCGGCGGAGGTCAACTCCGGCGCCGCCCCGCTGGGCGCGATCGGCGTGGTCATCGGGGCCACCGTCGGTCGTCACGGACTGGAGTTGTCGCAGCTCAACGGCCCTATTCTGGCGCCGGGCTACGGGGCGCAGGGGGCCGGTCCGGCGGAGCTGAAATCGGTCTTCGGGGACGCCCTGCCACTGGTCCTGCCGACCAGTTCGCGGGACATCCTGCGGCACGGTCCGGACGTCGCAGCACTTCGCGGGGCTGCTCGCAAAACTCTCGCCGACGTGGCCGCGCCGTCCTCCGTGTGACCTACAAGATCGAGGCGACCGACCGCGGCGGGTGGCGTCAACAGGGTCTGAGCTGGTAGTAGTTGCGGCCGGTGCCAGATACGGCCGACGAGAACGGCGTCCCGAACTGGGTGCGAAACCAGGCCGGAACCGGAAATTTCGAAGGACGACATCGAACCAAGTCCGTCGCGAGAACGACGACCCGGCGCACGGGATTCAGCCCTCAGGCTGATTTCCGGCGGAGGACGGGACTACTCCAGCGCTAGCTTGCGCCAGAGAATCCGGACCCGCGTTGTGCCGAGTCGGAAGCCCTCGGTACGGTCGCGGCACCTTTCCAGAGGACACCCCACATACGGAGGAATAACGTGGCCCTTCCCCAGCTGACCGAGGAGCAGCGGGCCGCAGCGTTGGAGAAGGCGGCTGCGGCTCGTCGTGCCCGCGCGGAGCTCAAGGAGCGCCTCAAGCGCGGCGGCACCACTCTCAAGGACGTGCTCGCGGCCGCGGAGACCGATGAGGTCCTGGGCAAGATGAAGGTCTCGGCCCTTCTTGAGGCCCTTCCCGGCGTTGGCAAGGTTCGCGCCGCTCAGATCATGGAGCGGTTGGAGATCGCGGCGAGCCGTCGTCTTCGCGGACTCGGTGAGCGGCAGCGCAAGGCGCTGCTGACCGAGTTCAGCGGCGAGTGACTGACTCAACCACGAGGGGCCGGCTGGTAGTACTGGCCGGCCCCTCGGGCGTCGGTAAGAGCAGCGTGGTCGGGCGGCTGCGCAAGATCATGCCCGACCTGTGGTTCAGCGTGTCCGCCACCACCAGGGCCCCGCGCCCCGGTGAGGTGGACGGGCAGGACTACCACTTCGTCAGCCCCGCCGAGTTCGATCGCATGATCGAGGCCGGGGAGCTGCTGGAGTGGGCGGAGATCCACCGGGGCACGCACCGCTCGGGCACCCCGAAAGGACCGATCGAGCAGCGTCTTGACCAGGGACTTCCCATCCTGGTCGAGGTCGACCTCCAGGGCGCGCGGGCCATCCGGCAGGCCGCCCCCGAGGCCGTCCAGGTCTTCCTGGCGCCGCCGAGCTGGGAGGTGCTGGTCGGCCGGCTGGTCGGTCGCGGCACCGAACCGGAGCAGGTCGTGCGCCGCCGCCTGGACACCGCCCGGGAGGAACTGGCGGCCAAGGCCGAGTTCGACGTGGTGATCGTCAACCACGACGTGCAACGCGCCGCCGAGGACTTGGTAACCTTGTTGACCGGCACTGATACTCATCCGGTGCGCAACACGACCGCAGGAGCATGCGAGTGAGCATCCCCACTGAGCTGGGCGTGCTGGCCGATCCGGCCAACACCCCGCTGGGCATCACCAACCCGCCGATCGACGACCTGCTCGAGAAGGTCACCTCGAAGTACGCGCTGGTGATCTACGCCGCGAAGCGGGCCCGCCAGATCAACGACTACTACGCGCAGCTCGGCGAGGGCCTGCTGGAGTACGTCGGACCGCTGGTGGAGCCGGGCGCGCGGGAGAAGCCGCTGTCCATCGCCATGCGCGAGATCCACGCCGGTGTGCTCGAACACACCGAAGGCGAGTGAGTTCCACCCCAGCAGAGCACCGGCCGCGGGTCGTGCTCGGCGTGGGCGGCGGGATCGCCGCCTACAAGGCCTGCGAGGTCCTGCGCAGGCTGACCGAGTCCGGCCACGCGGTACGCGTGGTGCCGACCGAGGCGGCTCTCCGCTTCGTCGGCGCCGCCACTTTTGAAGCCTTGTCCGGCCAGCCGGTGGCCACCGGCGTGTTCAGCGACGTGCCCGAGGTCCCGCACGTGCGCATCGGGCAGAGCGCCGACCTGGTCCTCGTCGCCCCCGCCACCGCCGACCTGATGGCCAAGGCCGCCGCGGGCATGGCCGACGACCTGCTCACCGGCACGCTGCTCACCGCGCGCTGCCCGGTGCTGATGGTCCCGGCCATGCACACCGAGATGTGGGAGCACCCGGCCACCCAGGCCAACGTGGCCACCCTGCGCTCCCGGGGCGTGATCGTCGCCGAACCCGCCGCCGGGCGGCTGACCGGCAAGGACACCGGCAAGGGCCGCCTGCCCGAGCCCAGTGAGATCGTCGCGCTGGCCACCCTGCTGCTGGAGCGCCCCGACGCGCTGCCCCGTGACCTCACCGGCGTGCGGGTGGCCATCTCCGCCGGCGGCACCCGCGAGCCCCTGGACCCGGTGCGGTACCTGACCAACCGGTCCTCCGGCAAACAGGGCTACGCGCTGGCCAGGGTCGCCGCCCAGCGCGGCGCGCAGGTGACCCTGGTCTCCACCGTCACCGGCGGCGCGCTCAGCGACCCCGCAGGCGTGACCATGGTCTCCGCGAGCACCGCCGAGCAGCTGCGCGCGGCCATGCTCGAGGCCGCGGAACAGGCAGACGTGGTGGTCATGGCCGCCGCCGTCGCCGACTTCCGACCGGCAGAGTTCGTGGATCACAAAATTAAGAAAACCGAAGGTTCCGAGCCACACCCGCTTGAACTCCGGCGAAACCCTGACATCCTGGTGGAGCTGGTCAAGGGACGACGCCCGGGGCAACTGGTCGTCGGGTTCGCCGCGGAGACTGGAGATCCAGGCGGCGATGTGCTGGACCACGCACGAGCGAAGCTCGCCCGCAAGGGTTGCGACCTGCTGGTCGTCAACGCGGTGGGCGACGGCAAGGCCTTCGAGGTCGAGCACAACCAGGGATGGCTGCTCACGGCAGACGGCGCAGAGGCGCCCATCCCACAGGGCTCGAAAGCCCGGTTCGCGTCCACAGTGTGGGACGCGATCGCGCGGCTTTCCGGCTCTGCCCGCCTGTGAGCCATGCTCTAGGCACCCCCACTAAGCTACTTAGCCATACCTAACTTGTCTCCAGGGGAGAACCGTGAGCCAGAACAGCCGTCTGTTCACCAGTGAGTCCGTGACCGAGGGGCACCCGGACAAGATCTGCGACGCCATCAGCGACTCGATCCTCGACGGGCTGCTGTCCAAGGACCCGCGCAGCCGGGTCGCGGTGGAGACGCTGATCACCACTGGCCAGGTGCACGTCGCGGGCGAGGTGACCACCGAGGCCTACGCCGACATCCCGACCATCGTGCGGGAGAAGATCCTGGAGATCGGCTACGACTCCTCGGCCAAGGGCTTCGACGGCCACTCCTGCGGCGTGAACGTCGCCATCGGCTCGCAGTCCCCCGACATCGCGCAGGGTGTGGACACCGCGCACGAGTCCAGGGTCGAGGGCGCCGAGGACGAGATCGACAAGCAGGGCGCCGGCGACCAGGGCCTGATGTTCGGCTACGCCAGCACCGACACCCCGGAGCTGATGCCGCTGCCGATCGCGCTGGCGCACCGCCTGTCCCGCCGCCTGACCAAGGTCCGCAAGGACGGCGTGCTGCCCTACCTGCGCCCCGACGGCAAGACCCAGGTCACCATCGAGTACGCCGGTGACCGCCCGGTCCGCCTGGACACCGTGGTCGTCTCCTCCCAGCACGCCGCCGACATCGACCTGGAGCAGATGCTCGCCGTCGACATCCGCGAGCAGGTCGTGCTGCCCGAGCTGGCCGGCCTGGACCTCGACACCAGCGACGTCCGCCTGCTGGTCAACCCCACCGGCCGCTTCGTCATCGGCGGCCCCATGGGCGACGCGGGCCTGACCGGCCGCAAGATCATCGTCGACACCTACGGCGGCATGGCCCGCCACGGCGGCGGCGCCTTCTCCGGCAAGGACCCGTCGAAGGTCGACCGCTCGGCCGCCTACGCCATGCGCTGGGTCGCCAAGAACGTCGTCGCGGCCGGCCTGGCCACCCGCGCCGAGGTCCAGGTCGCCTACGCCATCGGCAAGGCCGCCCCGGTGGGCCTGTTCGTGGAGACCTTCGGTACCGAGACCGTGGACCCGGAGAAGATCCAGCAGGCCATCACCGAGGTCTTCGACCTCCGCCCGGCCGCGATCATCCGCGACCTGGACCTGCTGCGCCCGATCTACGCGCCGACCGCCGCGTACGGGCACTTCGGCCGGACCGACCTCGACCTGCCGTGGGAGAACACCGACCGCGCCGACGCCCTCAAGGGCCTGCTGGTCTGAGCTTGACCTGACAACGGCCGAGCCCACCCACCCGGGTGCGCTCGGCCGTTGCCGTGTCCGGGGGTTGGCCGATCTAGCGTTGGTGCCTGGCGGGTATCGAGCGTTCAGCCAGGGACTTTGGCCGAACCAGGAGACATGCACGCCTGCAACTTTGTGATGCACGCGTGCAACCTTGTGCACTGAGAGAACAAGGTGACAGATAGACTTCGAAGGTGGCCTTTGAGCGCATCACCATCAACCCAACCCGCATGAACGGGTTGCCGTGCATCCGGGACACCCGGGTCACGGTGGCGGCGGTGCTTGGCCAACTCGCGGCTGGCCGTAACATCGAGCAAGTGATCGATGACTATCCGTACCTGGAAGTCGCGGATGTGCTGGCCGCCCTGGAGTTCGCCGCGGTCGCGGTCGCGGAGCGTGAACTCCCGCTCGCTGAATCCGCATGAACTTCCTCGTCGACGCGAACCTCTCGCCCAAGATCGCCACATGGCTTGAGCAGGCCGGGCACACCGCGACCCACGTGCGCGACCACGGCATGCTCGCTGCGAGCGACCAGGAGATCCTCGACTTCGCGATCGACCACGGACTGGTGATCGTCTCGGCGGACACCGACTTCACCGTCATGCTCGCCGTCGCCGGACTCAAGTCGCCGTCGCTGGTCCTGTTGCGGTCCGCCGACCACCGCACCCCGCAGGAGCAAGGCGGGCTGCTCGTGGCAAACCTGCCCGCGGTGCACGAGGATCTGCTCGCCGGAGCGGTTGTGTCGATCGGCAACGGCCGGATCCGGGTTCGCCGTCTGCCCATGTGACGCGCTGACCCGCCACAGTGGACTGTCGGCGTCGTCTGATAGACCAGGTAGGTGGCCAAACCAGGCGCGTACCGACGTGGGGAACAGCAGCCCGCCGCCATCGAGCCGGTGGCGCGGATCTGCGTTGACGTCCCGCTCGCGCACCTGGACCGGCCCTTCGACTACCTGGTGCCGGACAAGTACGCCGAGGACGCGGTGCCCGGGTGCCGGGTGCGGGTGCGCTTCGCCGGGCAGCTGGTGGACGGGTACCTGCTGGAGCGGGTGGCCGAGTCCGGGCACAAGGGCAAGCTCGCCTACCTGGACCGGGTGCTCTCCGCCGAACCCGTGCTCTCCCCGGAGATCCTCTCGCTGGCCCGTGCGGTGGCCGACCGGTACGCGGGCACCCTGATCGACGTGCTGCGGCTGGCCATCCCGCCCCGGCACGCCAAGGCCGAGGCGGCCCCGCCGCGCGAGCCCGCGCCGCTGCCCGAGCCGCCGGACCCGGCCGGGTGGGCGCGCTATCCCCGGGGCGGGGCGTTCCTGGAGGCGTTGCGGGGGAACCGGCCCGCGCACGCGGTGTGGCAGGCGTTGCCGGGGGAGGACTGGCCGGCGCGGCTGGCCGAGGCGGCGGCGCAGGTGGCCGCGGCAGGGCGGGGGGCGGTGCTGGTGGTGCCCGACCACCGGGACCTCGCTCGGGTGCACGCGGCCTGTGTGCGGGTGCTGGGGGAGGCCGGGGTGGTGGCGCTGGCCGCCGAGCTCGGGCCCGCCGAGCGGTACAAGCGGTGGCTGGCGGTGCGGCGCGGGGCGGTCAAGGTCGTGGTGGGCACCAGGGCCGCGGCGTTCGCGCCGGTTGTCGACCCCGGGCTGCTGGTGGTCTGGGACGACGGGGACGACCTCCATGCCGACCAGCGCTCGCCCTACCCGCACACCCGCGACGTGCTGATGCTGCGCGCGCACGCCACCGGGGCGGCGTTGCTGGTCGCCGGGTTCGCCAGGACCGCGGAGGCCGCGCTGCTGGTGCGCACCGGGTGGGCGCACGAGATCGTCGCCGCCCGCGAGCAGCTGCGCGCCGCCGCGCCCAGGGTCACCTCCATCGGCGAGGACGACCGGCAGGAGGCCCGGGACGCCGCCGCCAGGGCCGCGCGGCTGCCCTCGGTGGCCTTCGAGGCCGCCCGCGGCGCGCTGGCCGCGGGTGCGCCGGTGCTGGTGCAGGTGCCCCGGCGTGGCTACGTGCCCGCGCTGGCCTGCGGCGGCTGCCGGGCGCCCGCCCGCTGTCGTCGCTGCTCAGGGCCGCTGGCGCTGCCCTCGGGGGGCGGGGACGTGCCGCGGCCTGCCGCCTGCCGGTGGTGCGGGGCGACCGAGGCGGGGTTCTCCTGCCCGGCCTGCGGCTCGCGGCGGCTGCGGTTCGTGGTGGTGGGGGCCAAACGCACCGCCGAAGAGCTCGGCCGGGCCTTTCCCGGGGTCCCGGTGCGCACCTCCGGGGCGGAGGAGGTGCTCGCCGAGGTGCCGGCCAAGCCCGCGCTGGTGGTGGCCACCCCCGGCGCGGAACCCTACGTCGAAGGCGGCTACGGGGCCGCGCTGCTGCTGGACGGCTGGGCCATGCTGGCGCGGGCCGACCTGCGCGCCACCGAGGAGGCGCTGCGCCGCTGGCTCACCGCCGCCGCACTGGTCCGCGGCTCCGCCGAGGGCGGCCGGGTGGTGGTCATCGCCGACTCCAGCCTGCCCGTGGTGCAGGCCCTGGTCCGCTGGGACCCGGTCTGGCACGCCGAGACCGAGCTGGACGCGCGCACCGAGCTCAGCTTCCCGCCCGCGGTGCGCATCGCCACCGTGGACGGCACCCCCGCCGCGGTCAACGACTTCCTCGACGGCCTGGTCCTGCCGCCCAGCGCGCAGATCCTCGGCCCGGTGCCCCTGGAGACCCGCGGCCAGGAGGAGGAACGCGAACGCGCGCTCATCCGCGCCCCGCGCACCGACGGCCGGGCGCTCTCGGCCGCCCTGCACGACGCGGTCGCCGCGCGCACCGCGCGAAAAGAGCCGGACCTGGTCCGGGTCCGGCTCGATCCACTCGAACTGCTCTGAGCCGCTACTCCGGGTACAGCGGTCCCGAGCCGATGACCTTGCCGGTGACGTCCTTCGCCTCGTAGGTGATCCGCGGGATGTCGATCTCGGACCAGCGCACCGGTTCACCCGGCACCATGGCGATGTAGGTGCCGTTCTTGAGCGTGACGTTCAGCTGCTTGCCGTTGGGCAGCTTCATGCTCAGCTCCGCCGCCTGCTCGGACACCGACCCGCTGAAACCGGGGGAGATGGTCCAGCTCTCCTTGCCCGGTGGCTGCCCCTCGTCGACCTGGAGCGGGTCGCCGAAACTGATCACATCGGCGGACTCCTCCAACGGCTTGTGGAAGGAGTGGCCGATGTTCATCCGGTAGTCCTTGAACCGGGTCTCCCAGCTGCAGGTCGCGGTCCGGCCCTTGTACCGGGCCGCCACCGCCCACTGCTGCCTGCCGTTCTTGGCGGTGTACTCGACGTAGGCGCCGGGAACGAGCAGCTCCGCGTCAACCATCGGGTCGAAGTGCTTGGTCCGCTCGTTGGTGATGCACTCGGCCAGCTTCTTCCCGGCCACCGAGGTGCGCTCGGCGGGCGGCAGCGGCCGGTCCAGCACGGTGACCAGCGGCCCCTGCGGGTTCGGGTACTCCACGTCGTTGAACTTGTACTGCTCCCCAGGCGCCTGCGTGCCCACGTGCACCTTCGCGCCGCCGGGCAGCTGCCGCGGCTCGCCGACCCTCACCCCGTAGAGCACGTCGAAGGGCTCCAGGGCGGCCACCTTGCCGCCGCGCGCGGACTGGTCCACCCCGACGACGGTCTTGCCGACCCCGGAGCGCACGTTCACCGCCGAACCGCCGTTGGGGGTGAGCATCATCAGCCGGATCGGCGTCGGGTCGTCCGGGGCCAGTGGCGTCTGCGGCTCGGACAGCCACACCGTGGTCTCACTGGCCTCGCAGGCCGCGACCTGTCTGCCGAGCCGCAACCCGACCTGCCGCACCTGGCCCCAGTTCATCTGCCGCCCGCCCATCCACTCCTCGCGGCGCTTGGGGTAGCGCTCGGCCTGCGGGCTGGCCATCGCCGCCCGCCAGCAGCGGTCCACCAGGGAGCGGTCCGCCATGGCCTGGTTGCCGCTCTGGAACCCCTCGGTCGGGTTCGGCGAGGTGGTGGTCTCCTTGGCGTCGTTGGCGGCGTGGTCGTCCTGCACCGACTGCACCACCACGGCCGCCCCGACCGCGACCACCAGGATCGCCGCCGCGGCGGCGATGAACCGGCGGCCCCTGCCCTCCGGCTCGAACCGCGGGTCGTCCATCCGCATCCGCACCGTGGCGCGCATCCGGTCCTTGATGTCCTCCGGCAGCTCCCGCCGCGGAGGCAGCTCGAACTTGTCGTCCATCACAGCTCCTCCTCCAGCAGGCCACGCAGCCGGCTGCGGGCACGGGATATCCGGGAACGCACACTCACCTCGGCCACCCCGAGGGCCTCGGCGGCCTCGGCGATGGACAGCTCGCCGAGCAGGCACAGCTGCACGGCCTCGCGTTCGGCCCTGGGCAGCTCGTCCACCGCCGCCAGGACCTTGCGCAGCTTCCGGTCGCCGTCGACCTGGTCCGCCACGTCCTCGGCGTGGTCGCGGACCACGTGCAGGTGCGGCATCCGGGACAGCGCCCGCCGGAACCGCCCGGCCCGGCGGAACTCGGTGCGGGCCAGGTTGCCCGCCACCGTATACAGCCAGGGCAGCGCGGACTCGCGGACCAGGGTGAGCTCCGCCCGTTTGCGCCAGGCGGTCAGGAACGTGGTGGAGGTCAGGTCCTCGGCCGCGGACCAGGACCCGGTCAGCCGGTAGGCGTGGTTCCACACCGCCTCGGCGTGCCGCTCGAACAGCTCACCGAAGGCGTTGCGGTCATCCGCCGCCGCCCGCTGCCACAGGACCCGATCGTCATCGCGCCCGTCAGCTCGCGGAACCGGCTCAGGTTGGCCGACAGGTTGGGCCAAGACCATCGCACCCCAGTTCTGTCTCACGAACGCCGTCACATGGGTAAGTGACCGCTCGGCGTCCAACGTTGCGGATTATTTTCAACCTCTAGACTCGACCAGTCCGAACCGCCCTGAAGGGAGCCGTGTGACAGTCCAGCCGATCAGGCTATTCGGGGACCCGGTGCTGCGGACCCCCGCCACCGAGGTCGTCGACTTCGACGCCGAGCTGCGCCACCTGGTCAAGGACCTGTGGGACACCATGGAGGGCCAGGGCGGGGCCGGGCTGGCCGCGCCGCAGATCGGGGTCGGGCTCCGCGTGTTCACCTACCACTGCGACGGCTTCGCCGGACACCTGATCAACCCTGCCTTCGACGTGGTCGGCGAGGACGAGCAGGACGGCCCCGAGGGCTGCCTGTCCATCCCCGGCCTGCGCTGGGACTGCCGCCGCCACCTGCACGTGGTGGCCAAGGGCTGGAACATGCACGGCGAACCCGTCGAGGTCGAGGGCTCCCACCTGCTGGCCCGCTGCATCCAGCACGAGACCGACCACCTGGACGGGGTGCTGTTCGTGGACCGGCTGGACGCCGAGACCCGCAAGCTCGCGCTCAAGCAGATCCGCGAGTCCGGCTGGTTCGGCCAGGACACCGCCGCCCCGGTGATCAAGCAGAGCCCGCACCCGCTCTTCGGCGGGGGTCGCTGACATGCGCCTGGTCTTCGCCGGCACGCCCGAGGTGGCGCTGCCCTCCCTGCGTGCCCTGATCGACTCGCCGCGGCACGAGGTGGTGGCCGTGGTCACCCGCCCCGACGCGCCCGCCGGCCGTGGCCGCAGCCTGCACCGCTCCCCGGTCGGCGCGCTCGCCGACGAGCACGGCATCGAGGTGCTCACCCCGGAGAAGGCCGGTGACCCCGAGTTCCTGGCGCGGCTGCGTGAGCTGGACCCCGACTGCTGCCCGGTGGTCGCCTACGGGGCGCTGCTGCCTCAGCGCACCCTGGACATCCCCAGACACGGCTGGGTGAACCTGCACTTCTCGCTGCTGCCCGCCTGGCGCGGCGCGGCCCCGGTGCAGGCCGCGATCAAGGCCGGTGACGAGATCACCGGGGCCAGCGCCTTCCGGATCGTCAAACCCCTCGACGCCGGACCCGTCTTCGGCGTGGTCACCGAGACCGTCCGGGACCGCGACACCGCCGGTGAGCTGCTGGACCGCCTGTCCATCTCCGGCGCGCGGCTGCTCACCGCGACCATGGACGGCATCGAGGACGGCACCCTGGAAGCCCGGCCGCAGCCGGAGGAGGGCGTCACCTACGCGGGCAAGGTCACCGTGGAGGACGCCAAGGCCGACTTCACCCAGCCGGCCACCGCGGTGGACCGGCTGGTCCGCTCGGTCACCCCCGAACCGGGGGCCTGGGCGGAGTTCCGCGGCGAACGCCTCAAACTCGGACCACTCACCCCGGTCGAAGCCGAGGCGCTGCCGCCCGGCGAGCTGCGGGTGGAGAAACGCAGGGTGCTCGTCGGCACCGCGACCGGACCACTCGCCCTCGGCGAGGTCCAGGCCCAGGGCAAGAAACGGATGGCCGCCACCGACTGGGCTCGGGGCGTGCGGCCGGAACAGGGAGAACGGCTCGGATGATGCACCAGCCCAACCGTCGGCAGGCCCGCTCGGACCGCAGCGGACCCCCGCGCCGGCGCTCGGGGCCGCGCCGTCCGCCGGAGACCGACCCGGCCCGCAAAGCCGCCCTGGACACCCTGACCGCCGTCCGCGAACGCGACGCCTACGCCAACCTCGTGCTGCCCGGCCTGCTCCGCGACCGGCGGCTGCACGGCCGCGACGCCGGGCTGGCCACCGAGCTGACCTACGGCGCCTGCCGTGCCCAGGGCCTCCTGGATGCGGTCCTGCAGGCGTGCAGCGACCGGCCACTGGCCGAAGTGGACGGTGTCGCGCTGGACGCGCTGCGGCTGGGCGCCTACCAGCTGCTGCGCACCCGCGTGCCCGCGCACGCCGCGGTCGCCTCCACCGTGGACCTGGTCCGCCTGGAGCTGGGCACCGGCGCCGGCGGTTTCGCCAACGCGGTGCTGCGCCGGGTCGCCCAGCAGGACGAGGAGGCCTGGGTCGCCGAGCTCGCCCCCGACGAGGACAGCGACCCGGTCGGGCACCTGGCCTTCGCCAACGCCCACC
Source organism: Crossiella sp. SN42 (assembly GCF_023897065.1). GTDB lineage: Bacteria > Actinomycetota > Actinomycetes > Mycobacteriales > Pseudonocardiaceae > Crossiella. The sequence continues at coordinate 204 of NZ_JAMHIV010000019.1, read as the reverse complement.
CCAAGTGGATCGCCCAGGCCTTCGCCGAGGCGCTCGGCCCGGACAAGGCCGAACTGGCCGCCGCGCTGGCCGCCGACGACGCCCGGCCCGCCGTGCACCTGGCCGCGCGTCCCGGCGAGGTCACCGCCGAGGAGCTGGCCGCCATCACCGGTGGCGAGGAAGCCCCCTACTCGCCCTACGGCGTGCACCTGGACCCCGGCGCGG
>NZ_JAMHIV010000018.1 GCF_023897065.1 Crossiella sp. SN42 | reverse complement strand
GGTGGCCGTTGGCCTGGCCGAAGCCGTTCGGGCCGGTGATCTCCATCGGGGTCGGCCCCGCGACCTGCCAGGGGCCGGGCTTGCCCGCCTTGGGCTTCTGCTCGCGTTCGGCCAGTTCCTGGTGCAGCTGGCGGAGCAGGCCGCGTTCCCGGTCGGTCAGCTTGGCCTCGGCGGAGCTGGTGACCTGTTCCGGCGGCGCGGGCAGCTCGGCCAGCGCGGGGGAGGACAGGGCGGGCGACGGCAGCGGGGCGTCCAGGTCCGGGTCGGCCGGGATGGGGTCCATGGCGTGCACCGTGGTGGCGGCCACCGGGTCCTCGTCCGGCCGGGAACGCGGCGGCAGCGACAGCTCGGTGTCGGCCATCGCGGGCGGGTCCGGGGTGGCCACCACCTGGGTGACCTCGGGCGAGGGGGCGGGCGGCGGTGGCGGCGGAGGTTCCGACCGGGCGCGCCTGGAGACCGGGCGCTCCCGGACCGGCTCGGCCTCGTAGCCGGGCAGCTCGATCCGGCGCGCGGTGGCCAGGGCCTTCTCGTGGTACTCGGGCAGTTCCTCGCCGGTGCGGAAGACCTCGATCGAGGCCCGCACACCGGCCTGCTGCATGGCCCGGTTCAGCTGGTAGACCACGGCCGAGGGGAAGCCCTCCTGGCCGATCTCCATCAGCAGCACCTGGTGCGGCACCGCGCCCGCGGCCGCGCCTGCCGGGGTGGTGCGCCAGGTGCCCCACACCGAGCGCAGCGCGGGCAGCCTGCGCAGCACGCCGGAGAGCACCCGCTCCAGTCCGGGGACCGGGTCGTTGCTGCTGTTGAAGCGGTGGCCGTCGCCGAGGCGGACCTCGGAGACCACCACCTGGTCGGCCAGCGCCGGGTCGATGCGCACCTCGCCGAGCATGTGCCGCAGCCGGTACTGCTCGGCCGGGGTGATGGAGATCCGCCCGGCGAGCAGGCAGCCGAGCATCAGCTCGGTGGCGCGCTCGTACTCCAGCAGCGCGGCGTGCTCGCGGGCGGCCAGCACCGCGTCGTCGTCGATCCGGCCCGCCAGCTCCAGCAGCAGCTGGTGGATCCGGTCGGCCAGGGTCATGCCGTCCATGCCACGCCTCCCTCGACCCCGACACACACCAGCTCAGCGGCCTCCCAGGCCGCGTGGTGGTAGTCGGGAAGCTCCATGCCCGATGGCAGCACCTCGACGCACGGTTCGTGTTCGCCGAGTGCGCGCAGCACCCGCTGCACCTCGCCGGCCAGCCCCGCCAGCTCGGTGGCGGCGGTGACCAGGATGATCCGCTTGCTCGGCTCGCCGGGACGCTGACCACGCCGCCAGGTGCAGCGCACCTCGCGGACCCCGGTCCGGCTGCGCAGCGAGGCGGCCAGCACCACCGACACCGCGTCGCTGCCGGTGGGGGACTCGGGGTGGTCCAGGCTGAACTTGTGCCCGCTGCGCCCCACCTCGTCCACGACCGTGATCGCGGCCAGTGCCGCGCGGTCCGCGCCGAAGGGGGTGAGCGAGTCCGACAGCAGCCGGTGTTCGCGTTCGGTCAGGGCGATCCGGTGTTGCAGCAGGCTGGCCGGCAGCGATCTGGCCAGCACCACCTGCGCTCCGCTGGCGAGCCAGTCCCGGAATCGCCACAGCTGGGCATCGGGCAACCGGCCGGCCAGCCGGAGGAGCAGCTCGTGACAGTCGAGCTCGGCAACCTCATGCATGGCCCGCAGCCTAGACCGAAGGGGGCAGCCTTTCAGTCCTTCGGGGGGTTAAGTTGGGGAAAGACCCGAAGGATTACGGGTATGCGTCACGGAGCGTCCGCCTTCTTTTCCCCGGTAGAGCCAGGCTTTTGGGGGAACTGGAGGGCGTCGAAGTAACTCTCCGATTCTTTTCCGCGGATCACGCTGGCCTTGTCCAGCAGGGCCTTGGTCGCGTCGTAGCGGCGCTGCTCCTTGTTCGGCCCGTCCACCAGTGACTGGGCGTGGTGCATCTCCAGCTCCCAGGCCGAGTAGGCCTCGGTGAGCTTGAAGTCGCTGCGGCGCAGCAGGCCCCAGTTCTTGTCCCACTGGTAGAAGGAGTGCAGCCCGGTGCACAGCGCGATCAGCACGCCGATCACCGCGATGGTGAGGTCCTTGTACGGGAAGGTGATCACCGTGATCAGCGGCAGGCTGATGCTCAGCACCGTGACCAGGATGCCGGAGAGCCGGAAGAACCTGCGGTTCCACCGGGACCGGAACCGGTAGCGGTCGCGCAGGTCGATCACGTACTGGCGGGCCACCCGCCCGTACTCGCCGTGGTCGGGATTGGCCGCGGACTTGTTTGCCACCGGTACCGCCCTGGGTCAGTGCTCACTGGAGGGGACGAACCCGGAGAATATGATGTTGTCGGCCGATTCGTGAGCCCTTCTCGCCTGAGCGGCCGAACCGACCGGCCAGGCGAGCACCGGCCGCCCCCGCTCGCGCCAGTAGGCCGCGGCCCTGGACGGCAGCCCGGCCAGCTCGAAGCTGATGAAGTCCGGCCTGGTCAGGAAGTTGGTCACCAGGCTGCGGCCGAGGGCCCGGCTGACCGGGTCGGCGTTGGCCAGCGCCCCGGAGATCTGCCCGAGCGGGCACCGGATGCCCAGCCGCCGCAGTCGGAACACCGCCACCGGGTCGAAGGAGTGCACCGCGACCTCACCCCGGTAGGCCCGCAGATGCCCGAGCAGCGCGGCCTCGATGCCGCGGCCGTCCAGCGGGTGCGCGTGCTTGGTCTCCACCAGCAGCGGCACCCGGCCGTCGACCAGGTCGAGGACGTCGGTGAACCGGGGAATGCCGTGCTCGGTGCCGCTCAGGCGCAGCGCGCGGAGCTCGGCGGCGGTGCGGCCGCTGACCGGTCCGGGCAGGCCGGTGAGCCGGGCCAGGTCGGCGTCGTGGATGACCACCAGGTGGCCGTCGGCGCTGAAGCGCACGTCGAGCTCGCAGGGGAAGCCCTGGCGGATCGCGGACTCGAAGGCGGGCAGCGAGTTCTCCGGGATGCCGGCGGAGGGGTCGTGCAGGCCGCGGTGCGCGATCGGCACGGCGGTCAGCCACTGCGGCAGGTCGCCCATCGGTTCAGGCTAGGGCGTCGGCGGGCGGGATGGGGAGCAGCGGCGCGCCGGGACCGGCCGTGGGGGCGCTGAGGGCGGGGAGTGGCGGTGGGCGCGGGGATGCGCCGTGGTGCGGCGGGGGCTGGGACTCGTGGGGCGGCTCAGGGGCGCCAGTGGGCGCGCAGGGCGGCGGCGACCGCGTGGGTGGCGGGGCTGGGGGAGCGGCGCGGGTCGTAGGTCAGCAGCACCGGGGCCTCGGTGTGCGCGGGCAGTGGCAGCTCGGCCAGGCGGCCCTGCTCGACCAGCTCGCGCACCGCGGCGGTGGGGAACAGGCCGAGGCCGAGTCCGCCGGCCACGCAGGCCCTGGCGGCCTCGATGCTGCCGAAGCGGGTCAGCCGGGGCTGGGCGTCCGGGACCGCGAGCAGCCGGTGGGCCAGCCGGTCGCTGTAGAAGCAGCCGGGCTCCAGCAGGAAGAAGCTCTCCCTGGCCAGCTGGGACCAGCGCGGCCTGCGCCCGGCCAGCCGGTGCTCCGGCGCGCACACCAGGCTCAGTGGTTCCTGGCCGAGGGGTTCGGCGGCCAGGTCGGGCTCGGGGGTGGCGTCCAGGACCAGGGCGAGCTGGGCGCGGCCGGTGTGCAGCAGCCTGCCGCCGAGGGCGGTGCCCGCCGGGATCAGGTGCAGCTCGATGCGGGGCTGCTCGACCCGCAGGGCGGTGATCAGCTCGGGCAGCCGGTAGGCGCACAGGGACTCGGTGGCGGCCAGGGTGACCTCGCCGCTGGGCGGGCCGTCGGCGCCCGCGGCGGTGTGCAGGGCGGCCTCGGCGGCGAGCAGGTCCTCGGCGGGGCGGAGCAGGCGGCGGCCGGCCGCGGTGAGCTCGGCCCCGCCGGGCAGGCGGTCGAACAGGCGGGCGCCGAGCTGTTTCTCCAGGGTGCGGATCTGCACGGTGACGGTGGACTGGGCCAGGTGCAGCTCGGCGGCGGTGCTGGTGAAGTTCCCGTTGCGGCTCAACGAGAGGAAGGTGTGCAGCAGCCGGGTGTCCACCCCGCCAGCCTATCGCGAAACTCGATCGGCACAATGAGAAACGATCGTTGGACAGCATGACGAACCGGGACGAGGCTTGGGGCCATGACCACAGACGTGTTGCGCTACACCGCCTTCACCGCCGACCCGGCGGGCGGCAACCCCGCCGGGGTCGTGCTGGACGCCACCGGCTGGACCGACGACCGGATGCAGGCCGTGGCCGCCGAGATCGGCTACTCCGAGACCGCGTTCGTGCTGCCCGGCCCCGATCCCCGGCAGGCCGTGCTCCGCTACTTCAGCCCGCTGGCCGAGGTGGCCTTCTGCGGGCACGCCACGGTGGCCACCGCGGCCGCGCTGACCGAGCGGCACGGGGCCGGGGACTACGTCTTCAGCACCCCGGCCGGGGTGATCCCGGTGCACACCCGGATCACCGACGGGGTCGCCAGCGCGACCCTGACCAGCGTGCCCACCAGCTTCACCCCGGTCTCGCCCGCGGTGCTCACCGAGGTGCTGACCTACCTGAACTGGCATCCCAGGGACCTCGACCCCGGCCACCCGCCGGTGGTCGCCTTCGGCGGCGGCCACCACCTGGTGCTGGCCACCCGCACCCGCAAGCGCCTGGCCAACCTCTCGTATGAGTTCGACCCGCTGGCCGCGCTGATGCGGCAGGAGAACTGGACCACCCTCCAGCTGGTGTACTTCGACCCGGACGGAACCATCCACTCCCGCAACCCGTTCCCGGTCGGCGGCGTGGTGGAGGACCCGGCCACCGGGGCGGCCGCGGCCGCGCTCGGCGGCTACCTGCGGCCGAACCTGGACCGCCCGGCGCTGCTGACCATCCGGCAGGGCGAGGACATGGGCAGGCCGAGCCTGCTGGTGGTGGAGATCGACCCGGCGGACCCGCGGATCAGGGTCACCGGCCAGGCCGTGCCGCTGCCGGGTTGAATGGCCCGGTGAGCGATCAAGCGCTGAGCGAGCTGTTGCGGCGGGCCGCCGAGGGCGATCCGCCGCCGCCCGACGGCGGGGTGAGCGTGCTGCCGCAGGGCGCCGAGGCGACGCCCGCGGTGCTGGCCTTCACCGCGCACCACGTGGTGGTGGCCGATGTGCCCGAGGAATGGGTGCGGGCGCGGCTGCCGGCCGATGACCTGTCCGCGCCGCTGAACCCGCCGTTCCTGACCGCGCTGTGCGCCGCCACCGGCCGCGCGGTCAACAACATCGACGCGGTGCTGGTGGCCACGGGTCCGGCGGTCGCGCCCGAACTGGGCCTGACCCCGGCCGACGACCGCACCCACGAACGGGTGCGGCGGGCCGAGGACTTCCGCACCGACATCCGGGTCTGGACCTGCCCTGGCGGGCTGGTGCTGCTCGGACGCGGTGTCGGCGGCCGCTGGGAAGTCGCGGCCGAGGTGGACCCGGGGTTCCGGGGCAAAGGGCTCGGGCGGGCGTTGTTCGCCGCGGCCCGAGCGCTGGCTCCGCAAGGTGTGCCGGTGTGGGCACAGGTCGCGCCCGGCAACGCGGCCTCACTGCGAGCGGTGCTCGCCGCGGGCTATCGGCCGGTGGGCGCGGAGGTGCTGCTGAAGTAGCCGGTCAGTTGGCGTACTCGTGGTCCGCGCTGAGGCCCTCGGGCTCGTGGAACAGGGCATCGTGCGCCCAGGTGGTGGCGGCGGTCCGCTGCGCCACGATCTGCGGCTGGTCCCCGGCGGGGTGGCTGAACAAAGTCTGCTGAAGTGCCATGTGTGTTTCCGATCTGTCCCGCGCTCCCTGGCCACGGCCCCGGAATGGGCGTACGTCGGCACGGCGCGGATGACGTGAAGAAGGGGAGTGTGAACTCCCGGCACCCACCACGGTACACGAAGATCGTGGTGGGATGCCGGAATTAGCTCAACCAGTGCGTTGCATGGCCGGTGCGGGCGGCGCGGGCTGGCCGCGCAGCACGTCCGTGCGGGTGGACCCCGGCCGCCCGAGCACCCAGCTGGATCCGCGCAGTGACTTGGCTTGCTGCTTCAGCGGCGCGAGCAGCCGGGAGGTCTCCCGGTGGTCGTGCACGCTGCCCGCGGCGCACACCAGGGTGGCCATGGACACCGTGATGGAGCGCCCGTGCACCCGCCGGTCCGGGTCCAGCACCGCACTGGCCAGGCGGACCAGGTCGTCCAGCTCGCAGACCACCAGGAAGTCGTCGCCGCCGATGTGGCCGACGCAGGCGTGCCGCAGCGCGGCGGCGACGTCGGTGAGGCCACGGCCCAGGTGCCGGATCAGGTCGTCGCCCGCGGCGAAACCGGCGTTGTCGTTGACCCATTTGAAGCTGTCCACGTCCAGCCAGGTGACGGCGAAGATCTGACCGGTGGCGATGCGCTGGCTCAGGTCCCTGGCGATGGCGTCGCTGCCGGGCAGCCTGGTCAGCGGGTTGAGCGCGGCGGCGTGCTCGACCTTCATCTCGGCCATGCCGCGGAAGAGGTCCGACAGCCGGACCACGCCGAGGCAGTGGCCGCCCTCGTCCAGCACCACCAGGTCGTCGTACATCCGGTCGGAGGAGCCGCCGGACATCAGGTTCAGCGCCTCCATCGCGGTGGCGTCGGTGCCCACCGCCCTGGGCTCGTCGGCCAGCCGGGAGGCCGGGCGCTTGGCGTGCAGCGCATGGCCGTAGGGGCCGGTGACGGCGAGCAGGAACCGGTTCCGGTCGATCGTCCACTGTGGACGTTCTTCGTCGTCGACCAGGACGATGCTGGTGATGTCGGGGCGGTCGGCGAAGACCTTGCGGGCGTCCTCGGCGGTGGCGTTCTGGGCCAGCATGGTGGCCGGGCACAGGTAGTCGGTGACCCTGGGGCCCGCGGTGGCCACCGGCAGCTGCACCGCGCCCACGTCGGAGAGCTCGTTGAGCGCGGCGGAGAGGGTGACCCTGGTGTTGGGTCGGCGGCTGGGCGGGGCGATCAGGTCGCCCTGCACCAGGTGGATGCCTGCCGCGCGCACCGCCTGGAGCTGTTCCCTGGTCTCCACGCCCTGCGCGATCACGGTGGCGCCCGCCTGCGTGCAGGTGTGCGCCAGCCCTTCCAGCAGGGCCTGCTTGCGGGTGTCCTCCGGCAGTCCGGCCAGCACCGCCCGGTCCAGCTTGACCAGGTTGGGCTGCACGTCCAGCAGGAAGGTCAGTGGGATGTCGCCGCCGCCGATGCCGTCGAGGGCGACCTGGAAGCCGATGGTGCGCAGCCGCCGGAGCCGTTCCAGCAGCAGGACGCGGTCCAGGTGCGAGATCGGGTCGCCGATCTCCAGGATCACCTCGCGCGGGCGGCGGCCGGTGGCGCGCAGCGCGCCGAAGAGCGCCTCCATCCCGGCCGGGTCCTCCACCACGGTGTCGGCCAGGATGTTGAGGTGCAGGGGCAGCAATGTCTCGTGTTCGGAGGCGAACTGCACCGCGAGCACGGCCAGTTCGATGTCGAGGTCGGTGAGACGACCGGCTTCAGCGGCCGTCCGGAACAGGTCGTGCACGTGACCCCGGAGCGGCCGGGCTAGCGCCTCGACCGCGACCACACCGCCGGTGTTGGTATTGACCAGCGGCTGGAAGGCGACATGCACTTGGTCCAGCAGCGTGGGCACAGTGCAGATCGTGCCCGGTAAATCACTCTCCGACGAGGTCGTTCACCACAAGTTCACGGAGTCTGTGTCGCTTCGTCTCACAACCGGCCGGTAGGGCGCGCAAAGGTGCTCACAAGCGGCCAAGAAACGCCATCCGGGTGCGGGTGGCCCACGGCGCGTGCCGGAACAGCCCGGCCATGGCCAGCGCGGTGCCGCGCACGTCCTCCCGGCCGGAGAGGTAGTGCGCCTGCTCGGCCTCGGGCATGGCGAAGAACAGCTCGAAGAACCGCGGCAGGTCACCGGCGGGCAGCGCGAGCAGCACCCGCAGCCCGCTGCGGCGCAGCGCGTGCACCGCCTTGGCCGAGGGCGACCACAGCACCCGCCACCCGGCGGCCACCGCGGCCGGGGCCCCGGCGGGCAGCGCGGCGTGCACGGCCTCGGCCACCCTGGGCGCCAGGGCGAGCGCGGCGGCCACGCTGAACCCGGTGGCCGGGTGCACCAGTCCGGCGGCCGCGCCGAAGGGCAGCAGGTCGCGCACCCTGGGCGGCGGATCGTCCACTCTGAACCGGACGCGTTCCTGGGTTTCGTTGCCGGACAAGGAGATTCCGTACTCGCCGAGCCGGTCGGCGAGCTTGCGGCGCAGCTCCGGGTAGCCCAGTCCGGGCCGCCGGGCCAGCGAGGTCTCCTCCAGCAGGGTGCGGCCGTCGCCCAGCGGCTGGGCGTAGAGGAAGGTCGGCCAGTCCGAAGGCCCGTTGCTGGCGTGCCGCCAGTCCATGAACACCGACTCGCCCGGCGGCACCAGTTCGGCGACCCGCTCGCTGGGCAGCAGCACCCCGTAGGCGGTCTGCTCGGCCGCGGGCCGCCGGGGGCGTCCGCCGCAGAGGGCGCGCCGGTCGCCGGTGGCGTCGACCACCAGCCGGGCGGCCAGCGCCTGCCCGTCGGTGAGCTGGACCAGGCTGCCGTCGCAGGTGTGCGCGACGGTGACCGCCGAGCCCTGCCGCACGGTCAGCTCCGGGTGCCGCAGGTGCTCGCGCAGGGCGGCGTTGTCCAGCAGCGCGTAGCGGCGGGTCAGCTCGTGCCGGGTCTCGGCGATGGCGACCGTGCGCTCCGGGCAGCTGCGCACCACCGAGCCGGGCAGGTCGATGGGCAGCTCGTCGGTCCAGGCCGCGTAGGTCTGCCGCCAGGGCCTGCCCGGCGCGGGATCGAGCACGGTGGTGCGCAGGCCCAGCCGCGCACAGGCGCCGGCGAGCGCGAACCCGGCCGGTCCGCCGCCGACGACCACAACGTCCTGCACGTGCATCAGCGAATCATGCGCTACCGCCGCTGGGGAACCGCGATCCGGTCGAGATCGGCGGCGACCACCAGTTCGCCGTCGAAGTGCCGGGCCGCCTCGGCGCGGAAGGCCTCCAGGTCGGGGTAGCGCTGGGAGAAGTGGGTGAGCACCAGTTTCCGCACCCCGCACTCGGCCGCGACCAGCCCGGCCTGACCCGCGGTGAGGTGCCCGACCTGGGCGGCCAGTTCGGCCTCGCTGTCCAGGAAGGTGGACTCGATGACCAGCAGGTCCACCCCGTCGGCCAGCTCGAAGACGTTCGGACAGAGCCGGGTGTCCATGATGAAGGCGAACTTCTGCCCCGGCCTGGGCACGCTGACCTGGCTGAGCTCGATCCGCCGGCCGTCCAGGTCGAGGTGCCCGTCCTGGCGCAGCTGCCGCACCAGCGGCCCGCGCACCCCGGCCGCGGCCAGCTCCTCCGGCAGCATGCGCAGCGAGTCCGCCTCGACCAGCCGGTAGCCGAAGGCCTCCACCGGGTGCGCCAGCCGCCGCGCCTCCAGGGTGCCGAAGGAGCCGGTGGCGATCACCCCGTCGGCGTGCACGGGTTCCTCGCGCAGGTCGGCGGTCTCGAAGAAGGAGGTGGCGTAGCGCAGCCGGTGGAAGTAGTCCGCGCCGGAGGCCGGGTAGTGCGCGTGCACCGGGTGCGCGACCTTGTCCAGGGACAGCCGCTGCACGATGCCGGGCACGCCGAGGCAGTGGTCGCCGTGGAAGTGGGTCAGGCACAGCCGGGTGATCGAGCTGGCCGGGACTCCACTGTGGACCATCTGCCGCTGGGTGCCCTCGCCCGGGTCGAACAGGAAGCCCTGGTCGTCCCAGCGCAGCAGGTAGCCGTTGTGGTTGCGCTGCCGGGTGGGCACCTGGCTGGCGGTGCCCAGGACGATCAGTTCGCGGTTCGACACGGTGGGGACTGTAGGCGGGGGAGCCTGGCCGGGCACGCCTATTCGCGGCCGGGGCGGACGATGCCGTGCTCGTAGGCGAAGACGATCACCTGGGCGCGGTCGCGCAGGCCGAGCTTGGTCAGGATGCGGCCCACGTGCACCTTGACGGTGAGCTCGGACAGGTGCACCCGCGCGCCGATCTCCCGGTTGGACAGTCCCTTGGCCAGCGCGCGCAGCACCTCCTGCTCGCGGGCGGTGAGCGGGTCGGGCAGCCGGTCGAGCGGGTTGGGGCGTGCCGGGGCGGGCAGCTGGTCGGCGAAGCGCTCGATCAGCCGCCGGGTGACCGCGGGGGCCAGTGCGGACTCCCCGGCGGCGACCACCCGGATGCCGTGCACCAGTTCGGCCGGCATGGCGTCCTTGAGCAGGAAGCCGGACGCCCCCGCGCGCAGTGCGCCGTAGACGTACTCGTCCAGGTCGAAGGTGGTCAGCACGAGCACCCTGGCCCCGGCGCTCTCGGCCACGATCCGCCGGGTGGCCTCGATGCCGTCCATGCCGGGCATGCGCACGTCCATCAGCACCACGTCCGGGCGCAGCGCCCTGGCCAGGGCGATCGCCTCCGGCCCGGTGCCTGCCTCGCCGAGCACCTCGAGATCGGGTTCCGGGCTGAGCACCGAGCGGAAACCCAGGCGCAGCAACGGTTGGTCGTCCACCAGCAGCACGCCGACCATCAGGCCTCCCAGGGCACCCGCGCGCGGACCAGCCAGCCACCGTCGGCCGAAGGTCCGGCGCTGACCGCACCACCATAGGCCGCGGCGCGTTCGGCGATCCCGGACAGCCCGTGCCCGCCCTCGCCCGGCCGCCCGGTCCCGTTGTCGGCGACGGTGAGTTCGAGCGTGTTGTCCTTGTGCCGCAACCGGACCTGGGCGCGCGCGCCGGGTCCCGCGTGTTTGAGCGTGTTGGTCAGCGCCTCCTGGGTGATCCGGTGGACGAGCAGGCCGAGGCCGGGATCCTCGTTGTCCGGCAAGGCTTCCCGGCACAGCTCCACCGGCAGCCCGGCCACCCGGAACTGCTCGGCCAGGTCCCCGAGGTCGGCCAGACCCGGTTGCGGGGCAAGGGGTTGCTCGCCTTCGCGGAGCAGGCCGACCAGGCGGCGCATGTCGGCCAGCGCGGCGCGTCCGGTGGCCGAGGTCTTGGCCAGGAGGTCCTTGGCGTTGGCCGGGTCGGCGGCCGCGCCGTCGGCCAGGGCGATCATCACGGCCAGGTTGTGCGCGACGATGTCGTGCACCTCCCTGGCGATCCGGGTCCGCTCGGCGGTGGCCGCGGCGCGGGCCTGGTGGTCCAGCTGTTGCCGCCGGTGGTCCTGGCGCAGCCGCTGGCTGAGGCCGAGCAGCGCGGTGGCGGCCAGGGTGGAGAGCACGCCGATGAGCACCTGGGTCGGCGGTCCGCCCGTCAGCCAGGCCCAGCCGACCAGCAGCGCGCATACCGCCACCGCAGGCCACAGCTGCCGGGCCGTGGTGTGCCGGGCCACCGCGTAGAGCGCGAACAGCGGCGCGGACACCAGGAACGCCCCGGTGTGCCCGGTCAGGTAGCAGCCCAGGGCGAGCGCGGCCACCAGCCAGAACACCGGCGCCGGCGCCCGCCGCCGCCACACCAGCGGCAGGTGCACGGCGGCGAAGAACAGCCAGCCCAGGTCGTGCACGCCGGTGCCGGGTTCGAGCACGCCGGGCGCGTCGTCACCGCCGAGGGTCACCGGCAGCACCAGCGCCGCGGCCAGCGCGGCCAGTCCGGCGTCGTGCAGTCGCTGTCGGTTCATGGTGTGCCCCCCCGGTCACAGCTCGCGGCGGCGCAGCACCGCGCCGCCGCACCCCAGCAGGAGTATGGCCCAGCCCAGCGCCACCGCCGCGCCCCAGCCGGGCGAGGGCAGCGGGCCCTCGCCCGCGCTGAACATGGCCTGTAGCGCGAGGGTGGGCAGGTAGGGCAGCACGGCGTCCTGGAGCCCGGCGGGCAGCGAGCCGAGCAGCGCCTGCGGCAGGACCACCAGCCCGAGCACGAACACCCCGATCGCACCGGCCAGGTGCCGCACCAGCGTGCCCACCGCCAGACCGAACAGCGCGGCGAGCACGGTGGCCTCCGCCGCCCCGGCGATGGCGAGCAGCACCCCGGGGTCGCCGAGGGAGATCGGGGCGGTCGCGAACGCCTGGTGCGCCAGGAAACCGGCCAGGTAGCCCAGGAGCAGCGCCGGCGTGGTCACCGCCACCAGCACCACCGCCTTGGCCCACAACACCGGCAACCGCGCCGGCACCGCGAGCAGGGTGGTGCGGATCAGGCCCGAGCCCTGCTCACCGGCCATGCCCAGCACGCCGAAGATGCCGATGGCCAAGGCGTAGACCAGGAATCCACCGCCCACCGCCTCGGCCACGGTGGCCGGGCGGAACCGCTGGTGCCAGCCGATCAGCCCGGCCAGCCCGGTCAGCGCCACCGGCAGCCCCAGCAGCACCAGCCAGGTGGAGCGGGTGGCGACCAGCTTGGTCCACTCCGCGTGCACCACCCGGCCGAAGGTGATCACCTGGCCTCCCCGAACTCGACCGCGTCCCTGGTCAGCGCCAGGTAGGCGGGTTCCAGCGAGCCGTCCGCCGCGGTCAGCTCGGCGATCGGCGCGTCGGCCAGCAGCCGCCCCCTGCCGATGACCAGCAGGTGCTGGGCGGTCAGCGCCATCTCGCTGAGCAGGTGGCTGGAGACCAGCACGGTGCGGCCCTGCGCGGCCAGCTCCCGCAGCAGCAGGCGCAGCCAGCGCACGCCGTCGGGGTCGAGGCCGTTGGTCGGCTCGTCCAGCACCAGCGCGGCCGGATCGCCGAGCAGCGCGCCCGCGATGCCCAGCCGCTGCCGCATGCCGAGGGAGAACCCACCGGCTCGCCGGTCGGCCGCCGGACCGAGCCCGGCCGTGGCGAGCACCTCGCCGACCCGGGAGTCGGGCAGGCCGTGGGTCTGGGCCAGGGCGCGCAGGTGCTGCCGGGCGGTGCGTTCCGGGTGTGCCGGGGTGGCCTCCAGCAGCGCGCCGAGGCGGCGCAGCGGATCCGGCAGGCCGGGGTAGCGGCGGCCGTCGACGGTGGCGCGGCCGCTGCTGGGCCTGCTCAGGCCGAGCAGCATCCGCAGGGTGGTGGACTTGCCCGCGCCGTTGGGGCCGAGGAAGCCGGTGACCCGGCCCGGCCGCACCGTGCAGGTCAGCCCGTCCACGGCGGTGGCGCCGCGGTAGCGCTTGGTGAGCCCGATGAACTCAATCATGGCGCTGAGGCTAGGAATCAGCGCCGGTCGCCGTCGTCTGCCACAGGTCGGCGGGATGGGGCCGCCGGTACGACCAAGGGCGTACTCAGGCGTGCCGCAGGTAGGTCAGCACCGCGCTGACCCGCCGGTGCACCTGCGGCTCCTCGGCCAGGCCGAGCTTGGCGAAGGTGGAGTTGACGTGCTTCTCGATGGTCGACTCCGACAGCGTGAGGTGCTCGGCGATGGCCCGGTTGGTCTTGCCCTGGGCCATGTGCCGCAACACTTCCAGCTCGCGCGGGCTCAGCCTGGTCAGCGGCGCGTCGGCGGCCTTGGCCCGGCTGCCCAGCAGCACCTCCACGATCCGCGGGTCGATCACCGAGCGGCCGGAGCGGACCTCGTGCAGGGCCCGCAGCAGCTCGTCGACCTCGCCGATGCGTTCCTTGAGCAGGTAGGCCAGGCCGTCGGTGCCGTGCTGGAACAGGGCGAAGGCGTACTGCTCGTTGGCGTGCTGGGAGAGCACCACCACACCGATGTCCGGGTGCTGGCTGCGGATCTGGTGCGCGGCGGTGATGCCCTCGGTGTGGTGGCCCGGCGGCATCCGGATGTCGGTGATCACCGCGGCCGGCTTGAACCGGGGCACCGCGTCCAGCAGCTCCTCCGCGGTGCCGACCGCCGCGACCACCCGCACCTCGCCGCTGTCCTCCAGCAGCCGCCTGGTGCCCTCGCGCACCAGGTAGTGGTCCTCGGCGATGACGATCCGCAGCGGTTCAGGCATCAGCGGTCTTCTCCACGATCTCGATACGACAGTCCACAGTGGACTCAGGTCGGGCGGTGGCCGGTAGCCGGGCGGTGATGGTGGTGCCCGCGCCGGGGGAGCTGGCGATGCGCAGTCTGCCACCGACCGCTTCGGCCCGGTCGCGCATCCCGGTCAGCCCCAGTCCGCCGCGGCCGTCCCGGAAACCGCGGCCGTCGTCGTGCACGGAGACCACCAGCTCGCCGTCCTGGAGTTCGAAGTGGACGGTCACCGCGGTGGCCTCGGCGTGCTTGAGCACGTTGGTCAGCGCCTCGGAGACCAGGAAGAAGGCCGACTCCTCCACGTCGATGCCGAAGCGGGCCGCGCGCAGCTCGGGCGCGCAGTCCACGGTCACCGGGATCGGCAGCCGCCGGGCCCGCGAGGTGACCGCGGCGATCAGGCCCTGGTCGGTGAGCACCGGCGGGTGGATGCCGTGCGCCAGCTCGCGCAGCTCGTCGATCACCCGGTAGGCGTCCTCGCGCACCTCGGCCAGCGTGCCCTCGGCCGCCTCGCCGCCGCGCTTGAGCTGGTTGCGGGCCAGCGCCAGCTTGGCCACCAGCGCGACCAGCTCCTGCTGGATGCCGTCGTGCAGCTGCCGTTCGATCCGCCGCCGCTCGGTGTCCTGGGCCTGCACGATCCGGGTCCGGGAAGCCTCCAGCTCCTTGGCCTGCCTGGACACCTGCTCGACCCGCTCGCCCAGCTCCCCGGCCAGGTTGGCGTTGTGCACCGCGAGCGCGGCCTGCCGGGCCAGGGTCTCCACCAGGTCGTGGTCCTCCGGGGTGAACCGGCCCTCCACCTTCGGCCCGTACTCCAGCACCCCGAGCTGTTCCTCGGCGTGCCGCAGGGGAAAGCGGGTCGCCTGTTCCTCGGTCACCGTGCCGGCCACGCTGACCACCGGCGGACTGCCGGGATCGCCCGGCCTGCCGAGCTCGACCCGCGCCCACTTCAGGTTCAGCCCGCTCTGCAGGCTGCGCGCCAGGTGCGGGGCCAGCCTGGGCAGGTCGTAGGCGTGCTCCAGGGTGGTGCCGAACTGCACCAGCAGCTCGAACCCGGTCAGCCTCGGCCCGTAGACCCGGCGCGCGGCGGCCTGGTTGAGCTGCTCGCGCAGTGGCTGGAACAGCAGCATCGCCGCGGCGGTGACCAGCGCGACCAGCCCGACCGGCAGGTACTGGCCCGCGGTCCAGCCCAGCATGGTCGCGGTGCCCAGGTACCAGCCGCCGATGACCAGCCACAGCAGGCCGTAGACCACCGAGCGCGGCACCACCAGGTCCACGCCGAGCAGCCGTCGGCGCAGCGCGGCGACCACCACGACCACCGGGATCAGCGAGTACGGCAGGGTGCCGATCAGGCGGCCGATGACGTACAGCCAGCCGGTGTCCACGTCCACCCGCCAGGACCGGGTGACCAGCAGCACCGCGCGGGCCAGCATGATCGTCGTGGTCAGCACGGCCAGCGAGAGCAGCCACGGCTGGGATGTGCCCGCGCGCCTGGCCAGCACGCAGCGGATGAGCAGCATGATCCCGGCGCCGACGTGCAGCCAGGCGAAGGGTTTCTGCGACCACAGGTACATCGAGGAGATGGGCAGCCCGCTGGCCGCCACGAACAGCGGCACCGGCAGCAGGAACCACAGCGCGCGCAGCAGCACCCGCTCGTAGCGGTGCCGGAAGCGGCCGTCGGGCAGCAGCGCGACCAGGTAGATGATCAGGATGTTGAAGACGAACTCGAGGACCTCGTTGCCGATCGCGCCGAACCACATCCAGAAGCCCGGCGAGAGCCAGTCCGCGTCCGAGGTGAGGAAGTGCAGCGGGTAGTTGGTGGCCAGCCCCACCGCCAGCAACGAGCCGAAGACCAGCAGCAGCCGCGCCACCGGATGGTTGGGGGCGGCCCGCCACACCAGCAGGCCCGCCGCGTAACAGGGCAGCACCGCGGTCAGCGCCCAGGACAGGGTCAGCCGCGCGGGCAGCAGGAACAGCGTCACCGGAATCGTGACCACCAGGCTCAACGCCCCAGCGGCAGCCACCAGCCGCAAGGGCGTGTCCTTCCCCGTCACCCGCTCATTCTGCGGCTTGCCCAGCCCGCCCGCCAGGAAGGCCCCCCTACACCGCGATGGCGGAAAACCTCCATCGCGACTGACGGCGCACCTGGTTCTGCGCGCGGGCCCGTCCCGGCAGACTCGGTGTCGCAAGAGATGACGGAAGGGCCCCCTTTCGACGCGGGTTCCTGGAGCACCTGGGGGTGTCCAGGAGCCCGCGTCCAGGCGCTGTGGAGGCCGTGCGATGGGTGTTCGAATCCGGCGACGCGAGCCGGAGCGGGGCGAGATCCCGCTGGTCAGGACTACGCGGATCGTGTTCTTCCTGCGCAGGATGCGGCGCGGGCCGCTCGGCGCGAGCTGTCGCTGACCAAGCCGGCTGTCGCTGACCGGGTCAGCGCGGCGGTGCGGTGGTCGCGCGCACGACCAGCTTGGTGTCCAGCCACTCCTGGCGCACCGGAGCCTCGCCGTCCTCGCCCGGACCGGCCAGCAGCAGCTCCACCGCGAGCCGTCCCGCCTCGCGCACCGGCATGGCCACCGTGGTCATCGCCGGATCGCAGAGCCCGGCGATGATCAGGTCGTCGAAGCCGGTCAGGCTGATGTCCTCGGGCACCCGGACGCCCTTCTCGCGCAACCGGGAGAGCACGCCGAGGGCCATCACGTCGTTGTAGGCGATGATCGCGGTGGGCTCGGCGCGCAGGGCCTCGTCGGCGGCGGCGACCCCGCCTTCGTAGCGGGGCGGGAACGGGCCGAGCTCGGTCACGGTCAGGCCGTGCCGGGGGGCCGCGGCGCGCAGGCCCTTGCGGCGCTGGTGGTTGGACCAGGAGGTGTCCGGGCCGCTGAGGAAGACCACCCGCTGGTGGCCCAGCTCGGCCAGGTGCGCGATGAGTTGGGCGATGCCGTCGGCGGCGTTCATCAGCGCGGCCGGCACCTCCGGCAGCACGCGGTTGACCAGCACCAGGCTGGACTTGGCCGCGACCTCCAGCAGTGACTCGTCGGTCAGCCCGGGCGCGCACACGATCAGCCCGTCGACCTGCTGGGCCATGGTGCGGACCAGCTTCTCCTCCAGCACCGGGTCCTCGTCGCTGTCGGCCACGAACACCGAGTAGTCGGCCTGCACCGCCGCGGCCTGCACCGCCTTGAGCATTCCGGTGAAGAACGGGTTCTCCACATCGGGCACCACGATGCCCAGGTTGCCGGTGCGCCCGGTGATCAGTCCGCGCGCCGCGCGGTTGGGCTGGTAGCCCAGCTCCGCGGCCGCGGTGAGCACCCGTTCCCTGGTCTGCTCCCGCACCAGGTTCGGCGCGCTGAGCGCCCGCGAGACCGTGGCCACCGACACCTGCGCCTGGCGCGCGACATCGCGGATGGTCGCCGGCGCTCCCGAAGTACCCCGTTGTCGCACTCGATCATCCTAGCCAGTGGGACCGCACGGTATGGGGACGCGCTGGTAACGGCGGTGCGACCGTTTTCATCCGGTCGCACCGCCGTCGGTCGCGCTACGCCGGTTTGGGTGAATCCAGGGTGGGCCGGGAACTATCCCGCCACCGGCCCCTGGTGAAGTCCGGGATGGGCACCGCCGCGCCCTTGCGCCGGATGGACTCCGCGCTCAGCGGCACCGGCGCGCTCCACACCGCCGAGTCGTAGACGTCGACCTCCGGCACCAGACCCAGGCGCATGGTCTGCATGGTCCGGTAGAGCATCAGGTAGTCCATGCCGCCGTGTCCGCCGGGGCCCGGCCCGATGTCGGTCCACAGCCAGTGGTCGTAGGACTTGAAATCGTCGAAGGAGCCCCACTTGTGCCCGGAGTGCTTGGGCTCGACGTAGATCCGCGGCGGGTAGTCCTCGAACACGCCCTTGGTGCCCGCGACCTGGTTGAGCCTGCTGTACGGGTAGGGGTTGGACACGTTGTGCTGCAACCGGATCACCTTGCCGCCTGCGGTCTGCAGCAGGCTCATCGTGGTGTCGCCCTTGACGTAGTGCTCCTTCCACGAGGAGTCACCCGGCTCCTCGTGCGCCTTCCGGTACTCGGCCATGCCCAGTGCCGGGGTGGCCATCGAGGTGATCCGCACCAGCCGGTCCCCGCGGTTGATGCCGAAGTACCCGGCCACCGGCCCGAGCCCGTGGGTGGGGTAGTGGTCGGCGTTGAGCTTGGTGTGCCAGGCCCGCCGCCACTCCGCGGCGTAGTAGGTGTCGGAGAGCAGCAGCTCGCGCAGGTCGTGGATGTAGGCCCCGGCGCCGTGCAGCACCTCGCCGAAGACCCCGGCCCGCACCATGCGCAGCAGCCGCAGCTCGTTGCGCCCGTAGCAGCAGTTCTCCAGCTGGATGCAGTGCCGCCGGGTCCGCTCCGAGGCGTCCACCAGCTGCCAGAGCTCGTGCACGGTCAGCGCCATCGGGCATTCGACGCCGACGTGCTTGCCGCCGTGCATCGCGGCCAGCGACATCGGCACGTGCCACTCCCACGGCGTGGCGATGTAGACGAAGTCCACGTCCTCGCGCCCGCACAGCTGCTCGTAGGCCCGCTCGCCCTTGCCGAAGGTCGCCGGTTCCGGCTGACCCGCGTCCCGGACCGCCTTGGCCGCCTTGGCCAGCGCCGCCGGGTTGGTGTCGCAGAGGGCGGTGACCCGGACGCCGGGCACGGCCAGGAACAGCGGCAGCATCGAGGCGCCGCGGTTGCCCAGGCCGATGATGCCGACCCGCACGGTCTCGTACCGCGCGAACGGCACGCCGATCATGGTCTTGCCGCGTGCGGGTGGCACGCGTTCCTCGTCAGCTCCGGTCTCGGCCGCGCCGCCCGGCGTGGCCCCAGCCGTGCCCGTGCCCAGCCCCGCGATGCCCAGCCCCGCGACCGCGGCACCGGTGCCCAGCAGCGACCGCCGTGACAGCGATGAGGTGGGCCGGTCCTGCTCCGTCATGACGCCTCCTGATTAAAGCTGACTGAAACTTCGTCGTTTCACGCAGTAGTGATCAGTAGGGGCAGGCTTACACAGGTTCGGGGACGAGGGGACCCGACGATCGGAGGGTGTGAGGGGAGGGGGTGTGGGTTGAATGTGACCGGTCGTCTTAAAGGGGGAGTGATCGAGCCGCTGGGAGCCCGTCAACCCGTCGGCTCGGCTCGACCGCCACTCGCCAGCCCCGCCGCCACTCATCCCGCCACTCACGCCGTCACCCACCCCGCCGCTCACGCCGCCACTCACGCCGCCACTCGCGCCGCCACTCACGCCGCCAGGCACCCCGCCCATCTTTAAGACGACCGGTCATATTCAGCTTTGGGCTAAGACGACCGGTCATCTATTCCAATGGGTCTGCCTGCCTGCCGTTCGGCGGGCGCGGAGGCGGGGCAGCAGTGAATATGACCGGTCGTCTTAGGGGCGACTCGCGTGACTCGACGACCGGGCCGATCGGCGGCTGAATCAGGCGATCTCGACCATCACCGTCGGCAGGAACCGCTCGTAAGCCCCAGCGTCAAAGCTCCCCGCCTGCGGATGCAACACCGCGGCCGCCGACAGCGCCGCCGCCTCCCGCAAGATCCGCGGCCACTCCCGCCCGTGCGCCAGACCAGCCGCCAGTGCCGCCACGCAGGCGTCCCCCGCTCCGGTCGGGTTCCCGGCCAGTCGCCGGGGCGGCCGCGCGCGCCACGACCCCTCGTCGGTGATGGCCAGCAGGCCCGCGGGGCCGCCTGAGGCCAGCACTGCCTCCGCGCCACCCGCGACCAGGGCCCTGGCCGCCGTGGCTGGGTCGGCGATGCCGGTCACCGCGCGCAGTTCGGCGGCGTTGGGCTTGATCGCGGTGGGGTTGCCGCCCAGGCCGTGGCGCAGGGCGTCGCCGTCGGCGTCCAGGACGGTGGGGGCGCGGCCGTCCACGATCTCCAGCAGTTCTCGGTAAGCCGTGGTGGGTAAGCCGGGGGGCAGGCTGCCGGAGAGGACCACCACTGAAGCAGTGGGGGCCAGGCCGGCGAAGTGCTCGCGGAAGCTGGCCCACTCCGCCTCGGTGACCTCCGGGCCGGGTTCGTTGAACAGGGTGGCGTCGCCGCCGCTGACCACGGCCACCGTGCGCCGGGACTCCGCGGCGATCTCCACCAGGGCCGAGGGCAGGTCCGACTCGGCCAGTTCGGCGCGGATGGCCCGGCCGGTGTCGCCGCCGGTCAGGCCGGTGACCACGGTGCTGTGGCCGAGGGCGTGGAGCACCCTGGAGACGTTGACGCCCTTGCCGCCCGCGCGGGTGCGCACCGTGCGCACCCGGTGTGTGGTGTGCGGTTGCAGGTCGTCGACGGTGTAGGTGACGTCCAGGGCCGCGTTCAGCGAGACGGTCAGGATCACGGGGCGGCTCGCAGCACGCCGAGCAGGCGCTCGGCCTCCACGGCCACGGCTTCCCGGCCGGCGGCGAAGTACTTGCGGGTGTCCACTGTGGACGGATTGGCGGTCAGGAACTCGCGCACCGCGGCGGTGAAGGTCTTGTTCAGGTGGGTGGCGATGTTGATTTTGGTCATGCCGGACTCGACGGCGGTGGTGAGGTCCTCGTCCGGCACGCCCGAGGAACCGTGCAGCACCAACGGAACCGGGACCTTGGCGTGCAGGCGGGCGATCAGGTCGAAGTCCAGTGCGGCGTCGCGGGTGAGCATGGCGTGCGAGCTGCCCACCGCGACCGCGAGGGCGTCCACCGTGGTGGCCGCGACGAAAGCAGCCGCCTCGTCGGGGTCGGTGCGCACACCCGGTGCGTGCACCCCGTCCTTGCCGCCGACCTCGCCGAGCTCGGCCTCCACGAAGACCCCGTGCGCGTGGCAGTGCTCGGCGATCTCCTTGGTGGCCTTGACGTTGTCCTCGTAGTCCATTGTGGACGCGTCGAACATGACGCTGGTGAAGCCCAGCGCCACCGCCTCGCGCACCAGCTCCGGGTCCTCGGCGTGGTCCAGGTGCACCGCGACCGGCACCGCGGCCGCGCGGGCCACCGCCAGGGTGGCCAGGCCGATCGGGGCCAGCGCGCCGTGGTACTTCACGCAGTTCTGGCTGATCTGCAGCACCACCGGCGCGCCTGCCCGTTCGGCCCCGGTGACCAGGGCCTCGGCGTGTTCGAGCTGGATGACGTTGAAGGCGGCCACACCGCGGCCCTCCCGCGCGGCCGCGGCGACGATCTCTCCGGTTGCTCTCAACGGCACGGCGCTGGCCCTTTCCTCAAGCGGTGGCGGTGGTTTCAGGAGTGGTCGAGGATGACCGAGCGGGTCAGGTGCCTCGGCTGGTCGGGGTCAAGGCCCTTGGCCGCCGCGATGGCCACCGCGAGGCGCTGCACCACCACCAGCTCGGCCATCGGGTCGGCCGCGCGCTGCCGGAACGCGCCGCCGGTGGCGGCCACGTCCTCGGCCAGGCCCTCCGGCGCCTGGCCGAACATCCAGGCCACCCGGTTCGGGCCGGTGATGCTGATCGGGCCGTGCCGGTACTCCATCGCCGGGTAGGACTCCGTCCACGCGCAGGCGGCCTCGCGCATCTTCAGCCCGGCCTCCTGCGCGATCCCGTAGGTCCAGCCCCGGCCGAGGAAGGTGAACTGCTCCGCGCCCACCAGCTCCGGCGCCAGCTCCTCGGTCAGCGCGGCCTCGGCGTCGGCGATCGCGGCGTCCAGGGACTCGCCGAGGCTGGCCCGCAGCAACGCCAGCGCGGTGGTGGCGAACCGGGTCTGCACCACCGAGCGCTCGTCGGCGAAGTCCAGCAGCACCAGGGCGTCGGCCGCGGTGCGGATCGGTGTGTCCGCGTCGCCGGTGATCGCCACGGTCGGGTCGCTGACCCGGCGGGCCAGGTCCAGCACCTCGGTGGTGGTGCCGGAGCGGGTGATCAGCACGATCCGGTCGTAGCGGCGGCCTGCCGGATACTCCGAGGCGGCGAAGGCGTCGGTGTGCCCGCGCCCCGCCGACTCGCGCAGCGCCGCGTAGGCCTGCGCGATGAACCACGAGGTGCCGCAGCCGACCACCGCGACCCGTTCCCCGTCGCGCGGCAGGACCCCGGCGTGTCCACTGGCCAGCGCGGCGGCCCTGCGCCAGCATTCCGGCTGGCTGCTCAGCTCGGTCACCACGAACGGCTGCACGGTCATGGCGCGCCTCCCTTTGTCCCCTGTATGTCCCCAGATGCGCTGAAGTATGCGCGTTGCTGCGTGTAAGTGCGCACAATAAGCAACAATAGTGCACGATCGACCATTCACAGTCGAGTGTGGCATGCGCGATCATGGTCGCGGAGGTGTGTGTGAACCGGTACGAGCGGCTGAACACCCTGTTGGAGATCCTGGCCGAGCGCGGGCGGGTGGAGGTCGACGAGATCGCCGCCGAGCTGGACGCCTCGGCCGCGACCATCCGCAGGGACCTCGACCACCTGGCCGGTCAGCAGCTGCTGACCAGGACCAGGGGCGGCGCGGTGGCGCACGCGGTCTCCTACGACCTGCCGTTGCGCTACAAGTCGGTGCGGCACGCCGATGAGAAGCAGCGCATCGGCAAGGAGGCCGCGGCACTGGTCGCGCGCGGCTCGGTGGTCGGCCTCAACGGCGGCACCACCACCACCGAGGTGGCCCGCGCGCTGGCCACCCGCGGCGACCTGCCGCACGTGGAGGGCGAGACCGCGATCACCGTGGTCACCAACGCGCTCAACATCGGCAACGAGCTCGCGGTGCGCCCGCAGGTGAAACTGGTGCTCACCGGCGGGGTGGCCCGCCCGCAGTCCTATGAGCTGATCGGCCCGCTGGGCACCAAGATCCTGGACGAGCTGACCCTGGACATCACCTTCCTCGGCGTGGACGCCATCGACCCGGTCAGCGGGGCCGCCGCCCACCACGAGGGCGAGGCCAGCATCAACCGGCTGCTCGCGGCCAGGGCGCGGAAAGTGGTCGTGGTCGCCGACTCCTCGAAGATCGGCGGTAGTGCCTTCGCCCGCATCTGCGGTATCGAGGACGTGGACGTGTTGGTCACCGACATCGACGCGAGTGAGGAGGACGTCCGCCGGTTCACCGAACGGGGGGTGGACGTGGTTCGGGTCTAGTGTCCTGAGCCGGGTGTCACGCAGGGCGGGCATGCGGTTACGGTTCGCGCAGTAGTGTTGACTACTGCGCATTTCACGGCGAGCATGAGCGAAATCACGCAAGTTGTGACCACTCTTCGCTCATCGGCGAGACTAGGGGAGAAGTCATGATCCAGTCGTCCAGGACAGCCAGGCGGACACTGTCCGTGCTGCTGGCCGCGGGCCTTGGCCTGACGGTCGCGGCGTGCGGAGGTGCGGGAGGCAGCGGCGACAAGGCGCTGACCTACTGGTCGATGTGGCGGGAGAACGAACCGCAGGCGCAGGTGCTCAAGGAGAGCGCGGAGGCGTTCAAGAAGAGCACCGGCATCGAGGTCAAGATCGAGTGGCAGGGCCGGGACGTGCTCAAGAAGGTCGCCCCCGCACTGCGCGGCGGTGATCTGCCGGACCTGGTGGACCAGGAAGAGAACCAGATCCGGGCCACCCTGGTCGCCAACAACGCCCAGCGTGATCTGAGCGGGCTGTACGGCTCGACGACGCCCAGTGGCGCGAAGGTCTCCGAGGTCGTGCCGGACCGGTACCTGACCAACGCCAAGAAGGACGGCAAGCTCTTCATGCTGCCGTACACCCTGCTCGGCTTCGGCCTGTTCTACAACGGCGCGGCGCTGCCGGAGGTGGCGAGCAAGCCGCCGGCGCGGTGGGCCGACTTCACCCAGTTGCTGGCCAAGCGCAAGAGCGAGGGCAAGACCCCGCTCGCGCTGGACGGCGATGTCGGTGACTACAACTCCTACTGGACCATCGCGGTGCTGCAGGGCGCGCTCGGCGTCGGCAAGGTCTCCGAGCTGGCCAAGGACCACGCGGGCACCGCGTGGAACACCGAGGCGGTCAAGAACGCGCTCGGCGAGGTGCGCAAGCTGGTGCAGAACGGCTACTTCATCCCCGGTTACGACGGCAGCAAGTTCCCGGCCGTGCAGGAGAAGTGGGCGCAGGGCGAGGCGGACTTCGTCAACGTGGGCAGCTGGGTGCCCAGCGAGGTCGGCAAGAAGGCCGTACCCGGCTTCCAGTTCAAGTTCATGCCGTTCCCGGCGATCAGCGGCAAGGTGAACGTGCCGTCCTCCACCGTCGGTTTCGCCATCCCGCAGCGCGCCAAGCAGGCGGAGAACGCGGAGAAGTTCGTCGCGTTCTTCCTCGGTGACGAGCACCTGGGCAAGATCTCCTCGGTGGCCAAGAACCTCACCCCGAACGCCAAGCTGACCGCGCCGCCGGAGCTGGCCGACGTGGGCAAGGCGCTGGCGGAGCACGAGTTGAGCCGTCCGCTCGACGGGGTCGACGCCGACTACCCCGGCTACAACAACGAGGTCTTCAACCCGGTCAACGACCAGCTGATCAAGGGCAAGATCGACGTGGACCAGTTCCTCACCCAGCTGGCCGCCGCGCAGGCCAACTACTGGAAGAAGAACGGCTGATGGCCGCCCCCGCCGTGCCGGTGGCCGTGGCCGCACCGGCACGGCGGGTCAGCGCCGGCGCGGCCGCGTCCGGACCGCTGGCCCGCCGTCGCCGCCAGATCTTCTGGCCGTTCCTGCTGCCCGCGCTGCTGCTGTACCTGGTCTTCTTCATCGGCCCGACCGCCGCCTCGGTGTGGATCTCCTTCCACCGCTGGAACGGCATCGGCGAGATGGAGCCCCGCGGCGTGCAGAACTACCTGCTGCTGCTGAACGACTCGATCTTCCTGACCTCCTTCGCCAACACCATGATCATCCTGGTCGGGGTCGGGCTGGCCACCTTCGCGGTCAGCTTCGCCCTCACCATGGTGCTGCGCGAGATGCGCGGCAAGAAGATCGTGCGCGCGGTGCTGTTCTTCCCCTACATCGTGGCGCCGCTGGTGCTGTCCATCCTGTGGGGCTTCCTGTTCTCCAGTGACGGCTTGGTGAACAAGGCCTGGCAGGCGATCGCCGGCGGCACCGGGCCGAACTGGATCGCCGACCACCTGTTCCTGATCGTGGCGATCGGCCTGGTGTGGATCAACACCGGCTTCTACACCACGGTGATCATGGCTGGCGTGGACCGGATCCCGCCCGAGCTGTACGAGGACTGCTCGCTGGCCGGGGCCAACGCCTGGCAGCGGTTCCGCTACGTGACACTGCCGCTGTCCTGGGACGTGGTGGCCACCGCGGCGGTGATCTGGACGATCTCCTCGCTGAAGATCTTCGAGTTCATCTACGCCTTCGGCGGCACCACCAACGACATGCCCACCCCGGGCATCTGGAACAGCGCGTTGTTCGTCTACGGCAACACCTTCGGCAACCGGGTGCCGCAATACCAGTTCGGCTACGCCTCCGCCGCGGCGGTGGCCACGCTGGCGGTGATCATCGTGCTGGTCGTGCTGCTGCGCCGGTTGATGCGGCGCGAGGCCGTCCAGTTCTGAGCGGGAAGGTCTTCTCATGACTGCGACCACGGAGGCCGCGCCGAAGGCCCGCCAGGAGCGGCAGCCGCTGCGCGCGGCCGGGCTCGGGCTGGTCTGGCTGCTGGTGGCCTTCAACATCGGCGTGCTGGGCTGGATGCTGATCGCCGCGCTGCGCGAGCACACCGCGATCTTCCGGCAGCCGTGGGGGCTGGACAGCTTCGGCGAGTTCGGCAACTTCGTGCGTGCCTGGGTGGACAGCAACTTCGGGCAGGCCGCGATCAACACCGTGGTGGTGGTGGCCGCCGCCTCCATCGTGGTGGTGCTGGTGTGCGCGCCCGCCTCCTACGTGCTGTCCAAGACCCGCACCCGGCTCTCCGGCGCGACCGCGGTGTTCTTCGCCATGGGCATCGGAATCCCGGTGCAGGTCATCGTGATCCCGCTGTACGTGCTGATGCAGGAACTGGGCCTGATCAACAACCTGTTCGGGCTGTTCGTGCTGTACGTGGCGCTGTCGGTGCCGTTCACCGTGTTCCTGCTGACCGGGTTCTTCGGCTCGCTGCCGGATGAGATCGAGGAGGCCGCGGCCATCGACGGCGCCGGGTCGGTGCGCACGTTCGTGCAGATCGTGCTGCCCTTGGCGCGCAACGGGTTGCTGACCGCGTTGATGCTCAACGTGATCGGGCTGTGGAACGAGACCTTCATCGCGCTGGTGTTCATCCAGAACACGGACAAGAACACGTTGTCGCTGTCGCTGCTGGGCTTCCTGCAGACCCAGCAGTACGCGGGCCTGGACTACGGCACGCTGTTCGCCGGGGTCAGCATCCTGGTGCTGCCGATGGTGGCGATCTACGTGTGGCTGGGCAGGCGGATCATCGAGGGACTCACCGTGGGGGCGGTCAAGTGACCACGATCGAACAGGGTCGTCTCACCCTGCCGGTGTCGGCGGTCGGGCCGGAGAACCCGTTGCCGCCCTTGGCCGGGCTGCCCGACGGCGCCGGCGCGGTAGACCTCTCCGAGGTGCCTGCCGACCTGGCGGCGGCCGCGGCCTACGGGCACGTGCGCGGCATGCTGCCCTACCTGACCCAGGACTCGTATCAGCGCGCCCCTGAAGAGTCCACTGTGGACACCGTGGTGCTGGACAACGGCCTGCTGCGCGCCACCTTCGTGCCCGCGCTCGGCGGCAGGCTGTGGTCGCTGGTGGACCTGGCGCAGGACCGCGAGCTGCTGCACGTGCCCAGGCTGCTGCAACCGGCGAACCTGGCGCTGCGCAACGCCTGGTTCGCCGGCGGGGTGGAGTGGAACATCGGCACCAGGGGGCACAGCCCGTTCACCTGCGCGCCGCTGCACGCGGCCAGGGTGCGCGGCCCCGGCGGGGTGCCGGCGCTGCGGATGTGGGAGTTCGAGCGGCTGCGCGGGCTGGTGTTCCAGGTCGACGCCTGGCTGGCCGAGGGCTCGCCGGTGCTGCACGTCGGGGTGCGGGTGCACAACCCGCAGGCGCACGAGGTGCCGATGTACTGGTGGTCCAACACCGCGGTCACCGAGACCCCGCGCACCAGGGTGCTCGCCCCCTCCACCAGCGCCTTCCGCACGCACTACAGCGGCAAACTGTCCAGAGTGGACGTTCCGGTGCACGAGGGGCTGGAGACCACCTACCCGGCCGGGATCCCGGATGCCGCCGACTTCTTCCACGACCTGCCGGAGGACCTGGACGGCAGGCCGTGGATCGCCGCGCTGGACGAGCACGGCTACGGCCTGGCGCAGGCCTCCACCGGGCGGCTGCGCGGCCGGAAGCTGTTCTGCTGGGGCGGTTCGGTCGGCGGGCGGCACTGGCAGGAGTGGCTTGGCGGTCAGGACACCCAGCCCTACTGCGAGATCCAGGCCGGCCTGTCCCGCACCCAGTACGAGCACCTGCCGATGCCCGCGGGCGTGGACTGGACCTGGGTGGAGACCTACGGTCCACTGCGGACGGACCCGGCGCTGGTGCACGGCGACTGGCCCGGCGCGGTGGCCGAGGTCGAGCGCGCGCTGGCCGGGACCAGCCCGGCGGACTGCCTGCGCGCCGCGCTGCACGAGTACGCCGAGGTGACCGCGAAGCTGCCGCCGGTGGCCGTGCTGCACACCGGAAGTGGCTGGGGCGCGCTGGAACGGCACCGCAGGGCCGCGGCGGGGGAGAACCCGCTGCCGCCGGAGGCCACGCCCTTCGCCGAGGACACCCTCGGCCCGGACCAGGCCCCGTGGCTGGCGCTGCTGCGCACCGGCGAGCTGCCCGAACCGGAACCCGCCAGCCCACCTCTGTCCTATGTGGACGGACCGGACTGGGCGGCCAGGCTGGCCGCCGCGCCGGAGCACTGGGCCACCGCCTACCACCGCGGCGTGCTGGCACACGGCGCGGGCGCGCTGGACGAGGCGGCCGAGGACTACCGCCGCTCCCTGGAGCTGCGCCCCTCGCCCTGGGCGGCGCGGGCGCTGGCCCTGGTCGCGGCCGAGCAGGGCGAACTGAGCACCGCCGCGGACCTGCTCCGGCAGGCCCTCGGCGGGGCGCCGCTGGTGTGGCAGCTGGCGGTGGAGACGGTGTCCGCGCTGCTCAAGGCGGATGACCCCGCCGCGGCGCTGACGGTGCTGGACGCGCTCGCGCCGGAGGTCGCCGGGCACGGGCGGGTGCAGCTGCTGCGGGTGCAGGCGCACCTCGCGGCCGGTGAGCGGGACCGGGCGGCCGAGCTGCTGCGGGCCGGCATCGAGGTGCCGGACCTGCGCGAGGGCGAGATCAGCCTGGACCACCTGTGGGCCCAGGCCTGTCCGGAGACCCCGCTACCCGCGCGCTACGACTTCCGCATGCACGTCTGACAACAGCGGCAGCAGGTCGGCCGGGGCTTCCACGTGCGCGTTGTGGCCCCGGCCCGGCAGGATCACCGGATCGTCGACCAGTGCCCTGAGGTGCTCGACCGGGCTCATCGGGTCGTGCTCGCCGGCGGCCAGGACCGTGCGGCACTTCGCGGTGGCCAGCAGACCGGGCAGGTCCGGCGCGCCGACGGCGAAGGCCCGCTGGTCGAAGGCCAGTCGCCAGCCACCGTCGGCGTGCACGTAGTCGGTGGCGACCAGGCCGCCGCCGTTGGTGGCGACCAGGCCGGTGCGCACCGCGCGGGAGTCCTCGGCGACCAGGCCGAGCAGGCCGGAGACCTTCAGGTGCCGGTCCGCGGCCTCGGCGCGGTTGTCGAACTCCTTGGCCGGTTTCGCGGCCAGCGCGGCCGCCTTGGCCAGCTCCTCCGGCTTCCAGCGCACCTTGACGCCCAGCCCGATCGCGGCGGCCACCGGCACGCCGAACCAGCCGGAGGCCAGGGTCAGCGCCAGCACCCCGCCCAGGGAGTGGCCGAGCAGGACCACCGGCCGGTCGACGGGCAGCCGCTCGGCGAGCGCCGCGGCCATGCCGCCGAAGGTGTAGCGGGGCAGGTGCTCGGCGGCCCCGTGTCCTGGCAGGTCAGGGGCCATCCAGTCGCCCGGCCAGTGCTCGGGCAGCAGCTCGTCCAGGCCGTCCCATACCGCGCCGGTCGCGCCGAGTCCGTGCAGCAGGACCAGCAGCGGGCCGACGTCGTGCGTGTCTCCCATGGCCGAGATCCTGCCGGAAACTGCCCGCGCCGGTAAGAATCCATCCGTGGCCGATGCGACCGAGGTGATCTTCAACCCGGACACCTACCTGACCGGGGTGCCGCACGCCGAGCTGGCCGAGCTGCGGGCGCGGTCGGCGGTGGTGTGGGTGCCCGAGCCCGCGGTGGACCGCTGGCCGGCCGGGCCGGGGTTCTGGGCGGTGCTGCGGCACGCCGAGGTCAAGCAGGTGCTGCGCGATCCCAGGGTGTTCTCCTCTCAGCTGGGCGCCACCCAGATCCGGGACCCGGCCACGCCCGCGGACCTGGCCTACGTGCGGCGGATGATGCTCAACCTGGACCCGCCGGAGCACGCCCGGCTGCGCACCCTGCTGGCCAAGGCGTTCACGCCCAGGACCATCGCCCGGCTGGAGCACCGCATCCAGGGCTGGGCGCACGAGCTGGTCGCGGCGGTGGCCGGGCGGGGGGAGTGCGACTTCGCCAAGGAGGTGGCCGCCGACCTGCCGCTGCTCACCCTGGCCGAGGTCTTCGGCGTGCCCAGGGAGGACCGCTGGCTGATGTTCGACTGGAGCAACCGCGCCATCGGCTACCAGGACCCCGAGTACGCGGTCAGCGCCAGGGTCGACGGCAGCGGCTCCAGCCCGATGGCCCGGCAAGCCCTGGCGCTGCGCCCGGTGCCGGATGAGCACGGCCGGGTGCCGGACCCGCGCACCCGCGCCGGGATGCCGGACCTGTACGCCTACGCGCGGGCCCTCGGCGAGCACAAGCGGCGCAACCCGGGCGAGGACGTGATGAGCAACCTGATGCGGCACGGCGAGACGGTGAGCATCGAGGAGTTCGAGAACCTGTTCTGGCTGTTCTCGGTTGCGGGCAACGAGACCCTGCGCAACGGCATCCCCGGTGGGTTGATCGCGCTGATGTCCAATGTGGACGAATACCGCCGGGTGCTGGCCGACCGGTCGCTGCTGCCGGGGCTGGTGGAGGAGATGCTGCGCTGGTGGACACCGGTGATGCACTTCCGCCGGACGGCCACTGTGGACACCCGGCTGGGCGGGGTGGACATCGCGGCGGGGGAGAAGGCGGTGGTGTGGTTCAGCTCGGCCAACCGGGACGAGCGGGTCTTCGCCGATCCGGACCGGTTCGACCCGGCCCGGCAGCCGAACGACCAGCTGAGTTTCGGTCACGGGCCGCACTTCTGCCTCGGCGCGCACCTGGCGCGGGTGCAGCTGCGGGCGATGTTCACCGCGGTGTTCGACCAGCTGGGCGAGGTCGAGCTCGCGGGCGAACCGGTGCGGTTGCGCTCGAACTTCCAGCACGGCGTGAAGCGGCTGCCGATCCGCTGGTCTAGTCGATCCGCTGGCTGACCGTCCCCGGCGCGCAGCTGTTCACGGTGACCCTGGGCGTGTCCTTGCCCGCCTGCACGCCGAGCTTGCAGCGCAGCGCGCCCTCGGCTGCCGGCAGCAGCTTGGCCTCCACCTGGAGCACTGTGCCGTCCGGCACCACCTGGGCGTGCGGGCCCTCACCGACCCGCAGCGTCTGGGTGAGCCGGATCTCCACCTTGCCGTCGGTGCTCTTGCCGGTGCGTTCCGCCGTGGCCTCACCCTGGCGGACCGGCGCGCCGCTCAGGTCGGTCATGATGCCGCGGATGAAGTAGCCAGCCGCGCCGATGGCGGCCAAGCAGCAGGTCAGCAGCAGGATGTCCCGAGTTCGTTTCCCCACGACCTCCACCATGCGGCAGCGGCGGCGCGTCCGGCTCGGACTTTTGGCCAAGGTCACTCGGCCGACTGGCCAGAGCCGGGCGCACCGTCGGTGGCCGGCCGGTCGCGCTGGGTCAGCTCACGTGCGCCGAGCCCAGCCAGGCCTCGTCCACCCGCAGCTGCTTGTGCCGCTTGCCGTCGCTGGCCGCGGCCCAGGTGCTGACCACCTCCAGGCGGACGTGCCGGGCCGTGGTCTGCGGGATGTCCACAAAGGACACGCCGCGGTGGCTGGGCAGCTGGCCGGAGGCGACCGGGGAGCCCCAGTTGGCGCCGTCCTCACTGACGTGGACCCGGTAGTCCTTGATCCGGGCGGACTGCTCGGTGGCCGAGCGGGCGTAGCTGACCGAGTCCTCCCGCTGGTTCAGCGCCAGGTAGCGCACCGGCTTGCGCGCGCCCAGGTCGAAGCGCAGGGACACCGGGGTGGTCTTGTCGCTGTCCCAGTAGGTCGCGTGGTCGCCGTCGTTGAGCAGCGCGGGGCCGTGCCCGGCGGCTGAGGCGGAGGCGGTCACCGTGACCGCGTTGGCCGGGTACACGCCGGTGCGGCCGCCGGTGTCCACCCGGAAGACCGTGTCGTACTGGTCCCAGTCGGTGACGCCGGTCAGGGTGAGAGAACCGTTGGCCTGACTGAACTTCACCGGGGCCCCGGTGCGCAGGTTGGTCACCTTGAGCACCCGGTAGCCGTTGTCCCGCAACCGGAGCGTGCTGCCGGAGGGGCGGGTGAGCGTGTGGATGTAGTGCCGGTCCGGGTTGTCCTTGGCCACCGTGGTGACGCCGTGCGCGCCGTCGTTCCAGAACCCCGGCTTCAGGCCGCCGTGGCCGTAACCGCCGCCGTGCATGCCGTGGATGGACTCGCGGATCTGGTCGAAGTAGCCCTTGAGGAAGTTGTTGAACGCCGCCTGCTTGGCCGGGAACTTGCCGTTCACCATGGCGGTCTCGGCCATCAGCGCCTTGACGTCGGAGCCGAGGTTGGTCACGTAGCGGCCGATGGTCAGCTGGTAGTCCACCGCCGAGTCGGAGCCGTTGTGCCACCAGGGGCCGGTGGAGGGCAGTTTGAAACAGGCCTCGATCAGTCGGGGCGCCGCGGTGTAGACCGCCTGCGGGTAGTCGTAGTCCGGGGACATGCCGGTCTTCTGCTCGTTGCTGATCGTGTCCATGATCGGCGTGTCCTCGTTGTTGTTGCTGAGCAGGAAGTGCGGCCGTTCCTTGCGCACCCGCTCATACAGGCCGTTGCGCTCCCAGAAGGCGTTGTCGTTGTCGATCCAGAACCCGGCCAGCTCCGGATACCGTTGCGCCACCTCGACGATGCTGTCGTAGCTGTACTCGCCGAAGCCGTCCCTGGTGGTGATGTCCACGTTGCGGCCCTTGTAGCGGGAGTAGGCGGCCGAGTCCAGCCAGCTGCCCGAGGGCCTGCCTTCCTGGTGCCACTGCGGATCGTCGGTCATGTACATGATGACCTTCATGTCCCGCTTGTCCGCCGCGTCCAGCAGCTCGCGGACGAAGTCCCGCTTGGTGGCGCAGCTGCCGGGCACCTTGGACGGCCACGCCTTGCCGTAGCCCAGCCTGCTGTGGAAGGAGGCCAGCACCAGGTACTGCGCGTGCAGCTTCCGCGCCTCGGTGATCCAGTAGTCCGGGCTCCAGCCACCGGCGGTGATCGCGTTCTCCCAGGCGGAACAACTGGTGTAGCCGGGCGAGGTGCGCATCCCCCAGTGCAGGAACAGCCCGGCGGTGGCGGCGCGCAGCCAGTCCTGGCGCGGGTGCACCACCTCGGCGGCGGCCGGGGTCACCCCGAGGCCGAGCAGGGCGAGCACGGAGAACAGGACGACGATGGCGGAACGTCGCCGGACGGGTGTCGACATCAGCTGCCTCCTCGGCGCGGCGGGTGCGGTTCAGGGGTACCGGCGGGCGCGGCGAGTAGGCAAGAGGTCATCGGAGGTCTAGACCGGACGGCGCGGGTTGTGTATCGATATAGTGCGATCGGAGGGATCTGGACAGCCGAGGTTTCACCGGATCGGCGTGACTCGCGGCTCCGGGGGAGTTCAGGGGCAAACCCCGAGGTGGAGGCCCGGCCGGGCGGGTGATGCTGCACTGGTAGGCCATTCGGGCTATTCGTTGTGGACACAGGAAAGTCGAGGCGTGCTGATGCCACCCATGTCTGATGAGCAGGTCCAGCGGGAACTGGTGGAGATGCGGATCTTCGCCGCGGCCTACCGGGCCGCCGAGATCGCGGGCACGCCGGTGGAGGAGGTCTCCCACGCGGGTTGGCGCGCGGGGGCACGGTTCGGGGCCGGTACCGACCGGGGCGAGGTGATGATCCGCAACG
Source organism: Crossiella sp. SN42 (assembly GCF_023897065.1). Taxonomy (GTDB): domain Bacteria; phylum Actinomycetota; class Actinomycetes; order Mycobacteriales; family Pseudonocardiaceae; genus Crossiella. The sequence goes on along the minus strand of NZ_JAMHIV010000018.1, from coordinate 174,742 downwards.
ACTCCGGCGTGGACGGCACCTGCGTCTTCCGCGGCGAGCAGGACACCCTGTTCACCGTCCTGTCCACCGGGTTCGGCGGGGACTTCACCGAGCGCCCGTACGCGATCATGAGCAGGGCGCCCGCGGTGACCGGGACCCTCGCCCCGGAGGCGGCCAGGCTGGAGCTGGTCAGTGAGGACGGCACGGTCCACCCGGCGCACGTCGCGGCAGGCACCTTCGCGGTGGACCTCGACCTGAGCCGGACCAGGGTGGCCGGCACCGCGCCGGTGGAGGAGCGGCTGGACGCGATCTGGGCGGGCTCCGCCGAGGCGACCGAGCGGCTGCGCGGGTGCACGGTCCGGGTGTTCGACGGCTCCGGCGCGCTGCTCTACGAGGGACCGGCGATCGCCGACGAGGCCTAATCGGTTGGTGAGCCCGCGGACCGTGAGGCATCCTTGAGGTATGGCCGAGGACCTGCGGGTTAACGCCGCGCTGGTGATCCCCGGCGCGGAGCTGAGTGAACGGTTCTCCAGGTCCTCCGGGCCTGGCGGACAGGGCGTCAACACCGCCGACAGCCGGGTTGAGCTGTCCTTCGACGTGGCGGAGTCGCGGGCGCTGCCCGAGCACCTCCGGCGGCGCGCGCTGGCCCGGCTGGCCGACCGGCTGGTGGACGGCGTGGTCACCATCGCGGCCTCGGAGTACCGGACCCAGCTGGCCAACCGCAAGGCGGCCAGGGAACGGCTGGCCAGCCTGCTGCGGGACGCGGTGCTGCCGCCCGCGCCGCCGCGGCGGGCGACCAAGCCCAGCCGGGGCGCCAGGGAACGGCGGCTGGCCGCCAAGCATCAGCGCGGGGCGCTGAAGCGGGACCGGCGCGCGACGGGGGACTGAGGTCACGTACTGCTCGCCGACTTTTCGGCATACGATATGCAGATGACCGGGCTTGGGTTGCTGGACTCGTTTGGTCGAGTCGCGACGGACCTGCGAGTTTCCCTCATCGACAAGTGCAACCTGCGCTGCACCTACTGCATGCCGGCCGAGGGCCTGGACTGGCTGGCGAAGCCGGAGTTGTTGACCGGCGCGGAGTTCGTCCGGCTCATCGGCATCGCGGTGCGTGAGCTCGGCGTCACCGATGTCCGGTTCACCGGCGGGGAACCGTTGCTGCGCCGGGACTTGCCGGAGATCGTGGCCGGGGCGGCCGCGTTGACGCCCCGGCCGCGGATCGCGCTGACCACCAACGGCGTGGGCCTGGCCAAGACCGCGGACGCGCTCGCGGCGGCGGGGCTGGACCGGGTGAACGTCTCGCTGGACACCTTGCGGGCGGAGCGTTTCGCCCGGATCACCCGGCGGGACCGGCTGCCCGAGGTGCTGGCCGGACTGCGCGCGGCCCAGCAGGCCGGACTGGGGCCGGTGAAGGTGAACTCGGTGCTGCTGCGCGGGATCAACGAGGACGAGGCCGCGCCGCTGCTGCGGTTCTGCCTGGCCGCCGGTTACCAGCTGCGCTTCATCGAGCAGATGCCCCTTGACCCGCAGCACGGCTGGGACCGGTCGGCGATGGTGACCGCCGAGGAGATCCTTGGCCTGCTGCGCCAGGAGTTCGAGCTGACCCCGGAGCCGGGGGAGCGGGGCTCGGCGCCGGCGGAACGCTGGCTGGTCAACGGCGGACCGGACACCGTGGGCGTGATCGGCTCGGTGACCCGGCCGTTCTGCGCCGACTGCGCGCGCACCCGGCTCACCGCCGACGGCCAGGTCCGGTCCTGCCTGTTCGCGCACACCGAGACCGACCTGCGCGCCGCGCTGCGCGGCGGGGCCGAGGACACCGAGCTGGCCGAGCTGTGGCGGAAAGCCATGTGGGCCAAGCCTGCCGGGCACGGCATCGACCGGCCGGAGTTCGCCCAGCCGGACCGGCCGATGAGCGCGATCGGCGGTTAGCCGACCGGTTCGAGCAGCCGGTCGGCTCCGGTGTAGACGTTCATCGACGCGCCGCGCAGGAAGCCGATCACGGTCAGGCCGGTCTCCTCGGCCAGCTCGACCGCGAGCGAGGACGGGGCGGACACCGCGGCCAGGGCGGGGATACCGCCCATCACCGCCTTCTGCGCCAGCTCGAAGCTGGCCCGGCCGGAGACCAGCAGGATCGTCTCGCGCAGCGGCAAGCGATCCTGCAACAGTGCCCAGCCCAGCAGCTTGTCCACCGCGTTGTGCCTTCCCACGTCCTCCCGGACCGCCAGCAGGTCACCGTCCACTGTGCACAGTGCGGCGGCGTGCAGGCCGCCGGTGCGCTCGAACAGGAGCTGGGAGGCGCGCAGCCGGTCGGGCAGGGCGCGCAGCACCGAGGGGTCGAGCCGGATCGGGTCCTCGCGGATGCTCCAGCGGGCCACCGTGCGCACCGCGTCCAGGCTGGCCTTGCCGCACACCCCGCAGGAGGAGGTGGTGTAGACGTTGCGCGCCAAGGAGAACTCGCCGACCGGAACGTGCGCGGCCAGGGTGACGTCCAGGACGTTGTAGGTGTTGCCGCCGTCGGTGGTCGCGCCGGGGCAGTAGGCGATGCCCGCGACGTCACCGGCCGCGCCGACCACGCCCTCGCTGACCAGGAAGCCCGCGGCCAGCTCGAAGTCGTGGCCGGGAGTGCGCATGGTGATCGACAGCGGCGCGCCGTTGAGCCGGATCTCCAGCGGCTCCTCCACCACCAGGTCGTCCAGGCGACGGGTGCGGGTGTCCGCGCGCAGGCGGGTGATCATGCGGCGGGCGATGCGGCGGCCCATGTCAGTGCTCCCTCTCCTCATCCAGCAGCACCACCGAACCGGGACCGGCGGCGGGCAGCTGCCGGTCCAGTGCGGCCGGGAGGCTGAGCGCGCCGTTGACCAGTGCGGCGCGCAGGGTGCGGCCGGTGCGCACGCCACCGGCCGCGGCGACCAGGCGGTGCAGGGTGCTGCCGCGGGGCAGCTCGTACACCCCCGGCCTGCGGACGATGCCGGAGACGCAGTACAGCCGGTTCGGCACCGGTGTGCCGGTGATGACCGGGGGCACCGCGACCAGGGTCTCCACCGAGTGCACCACGGTGGGTTTGCCCAGCAGCACCGGCTCGGCCGGGAACGGCGGGGTGCCCCTCGGCTCGCCGCGCCGGCCGGGATAGGTGCCGCCGCCGCGCCGGACCTCCAGGTCGAAGCTGCGGCCCGAGCCCAGGATGTTACGGCCCAGCAAGCCTTTCTCCCTGGCCTGGGCCACCGCCTCGGTGAGAACGCGATGGGCCCGCGGATACTCCCCGCGCAGGTGCAGGTAGCCGTGGCGGCTGCCGGTGGCGATGCCCGCGATGGTCATCGCCTCCACCACCGCGAACGGGTCGCCCTCCAGCAGCACCCGGTCGGCGAAGGAGCCGGGATGGCTCTCATCGGCGTCGCACACCAGGTAGTGCGGCCGGTTCCGTTGCCCGGCAAGGACTTCCCAGCTCGTGGCCACCGGCACCCCGGCCCCGTCCCTGCTGGGCAGGCCGGATTCCAGCACCAGGCGGATGATCTCGGCCGGACCCATCCGCAGTGCGTGGTGCAGCGCGGTGTAGCCGCCGGTGTTCAGGTAGTCGGACAGGCTGGCCGGGTCGACCCGGCCGATCCGGCGCAGCAGCACCAGCTGCTCCGCGCCCGCCTGCGGCACGGCGGCCTCGGCCGGGGGTTCCGGCTGGGCGTGCCGCAGGTCCAGCGCGATGCTGATGGTGCTGTCCACAGTGGATGGTGCGGTGACCGCGGTGCGCGGCGGGTCACCGGCCTCGAAGACCAGGGCGGCCGGTGCGCGCTCGCACAGGCCGAGGCAGGGCGAGGGCTGCCAGAGCACCCCGCCCGCCGGGCGGTCGGCCGGACCCAGGCGACGTTCCAGGGTCCGGCACAGGGGAGTGGAACCCGTTGCGCGGCAAGCGGGTCCGGCGCAGACGTGCAGCACCCGGCGCGGCCGGGGCCGCAGCGAGAACAGGGCGCACGAGGTGGCCACGCCGAAGACCTCGGCAGCGGAGAGGGTCAGGCGGCGGGACAGGTAGTCCAGTGCCGCCTCGCTGATCCAGCCCACCCGGTCGTTGAGGGAGTGCAGGGCGGGCAACAGCGCGTCGTGCGGGTTGGCGATGGGCCCGCCGTCACTCCGACCGGAGGACGACGGGTCCAGCACGACATCGATGGCCGCGCGTTCCTCAGCGGAGGGTGCGGCGTCACGAAAACGGGAATCCATGAGCTGCCCCCGGGAGGTCAGGCAGGTGGGAGGGGAGAGACGGTCAGGAAGCGACGGCGGCAGGCTGCCTGGTCACCGATGCGTTGAGCAGGTCGGCCATCGCGTGGATCGCCCTGAGCGTGGGAACTTCCGCGCCGGTCAGCTCCGCGAGCTCGACGACCGCCGCGAGGATGACGTCCAGCTCCAGGGGTTTGCCCTTCTCCAGGTCCTGGAGCGTGGAGGTCTTGTGCTCGCCGGCTTTCTCGGCCCCGGCCAGCCGTCGTTCGATGGAGATCTCGGGGTGGGAACCCAGCCGTCGCGCGACCTCCAGGGTCTCCCGCATCATCGACACCACCAGTCGCCTGGCGTCGTGGTGCCGGCAGATGGCGGCCATGGTGGAGCGGGTCAGCGCGGAGATCGGGTTGAACGCGATGTTGCCCATCAGCTTGAGCCAGATGTCCCGGCGGAGGTCGGCCTCCACCGGGCACTTGAGCCCGCCTTCGATCATCGCGGTGGAGAACTCCAGGCAGCGCGCGGAGATCGACCGGTCCGGCTCGCCGATGGAGAAGCGGGTGCCCTCCAGGTGGCGGATCACGCCGGGAGCCTCGATCTCGGTGGCCGCGTAGACCACGCAGCCGATGGCCCGCTGGACCGGGAGAGCGGCGCTGACCGCGCCGCCGGGGTCCACGCTGTTGATGCGGTGGTTCTCGAAGGGGCCGGGCAGACCGTGGAAGTACCACCACGGAATCCCGTTCTGCGCGGCGATGATGGTGGTGCGCTCGTGCAACAGCGGCTCGATCATCCGGCCCGCGGCGGCGTACGAGTTCGCCTTCAGGCCTAGGAAGATGTGGTCCACCGGGCCGACCTCGGCCGGGTCATCGGTCGCGTGTGGGGTGGCGTGGAAGTCGCCGCGGTCGGAGAGCACCCGGACCCCGGCTTCGCGGATGGCCGAAAGGTGCGCACCGCGGGCGATGAGATGAACCTGCGCTCCGGCGCGGTGCAGGGCTGCACCCACGTACGCGCCGATGGCGCCGGCACCAAGAACAGCGATTCGCACATCACTCTCCTGTTCTTGTGTCGACAACTCATTCAGCATACAGTATGGAGTAGCCCGGTCAACGGGCCGCACGCGGCACGACCGCGTGGGTGAGGAGGCGTTGCGGTGCCTGAAGGGTTCGGGTTCCACTCGCCCCCGCCGATGCGCGTGGTCGCCACCGCCGGAGGCGCCGGAGCAGGCAAATCCACCTTGGTGCGCGCGCTCACCGGACGGGATCCGTGGGCTCGGTTGCCCTCGGGGCGGGTGCTGGCATTGGTGGACCGCGCGGCTGAGGCGGTCCTGACGAGCGTGGCCACCGCGGAGGCGGTGGTGTTCGTGGTGGCGGCCGACCAGGAGTGGTCGGCACAACTGGCCGTGCAGCTGGACGCGTTGCACGCCTTGGACATCCGGCACGGGTTGCTGGTGGTGACCCGGGCCGACCTGGCCGATCCCGGCCCGGTGCTGCGGCGGACCCGCCGCGCCATGGCCACCGGCGCGCTCGGCCGGATCGAGTCCGCGGTGGTCAGCGCGCGCACCGGCGCGGGCATCGACCGGCTGCGCCTGGTGCTGGACCGGCTGGCCGCCACGCTGCCGCCGCCACCGGAGGTCCCGGTGCGGCTGTGGGCCGACGGCTGCGCCGAGGCCGGCGCGGAGGACAAGGGCGTGCTGGTCACCGGCACCCTGCTGGCCGGGTCGATCGAGCGGGAGGCCGAGCTGGCCGTGGGCGCGCAGGACCGGCGGCTGCGGGTGGGCGGGCTGGAGTCGTTGGGGCGTCAGGTGTCCGCGATGTCCGCTCCGGCCCGGATCACGGTCCACCTGCCCGAGGCGCAACCGGATGAGTCCTTCACCGGCGCCGCGCTGGTGACCCCTGGCCGGTGGCGGCACGTGGACGTGGTGGACGTGCGGCTGCGCCCGCTGCCCGGCCGCAAGCTGGGCGGGGTGCACGGGCACCTGGAACTGGGGCTGGGCTCGGCCCGGCAGCCGGTGTTCCTGCGGGTGCTCGACGGCGACATCGCGCGGCTGCGGCTGAGCGAGCCGTTGCCGCTGCGCATCGGCGACAAGGCGCTGTTGCGCGGCTGTGACCAGGCGCCGCTGCGCAGCGGCGCGGAGGTGCTGGCCGGGTGCACCGTGCTGGACATCCTGCCGCCCGAGCTGGCCACCGAGGCGCAGCTGGCCGCCCGCGGCCTTGAACTGATGAGTCGGTCAGCGATCCCCAACGGCGGCGATGAGCTGCGCCGACGTGGCCTGGTCAAGGCCGGCGACCTGCTGGCCATGGGCTGTGCCCTGCCGGTCGCGCCCAGGGCGGGGGACTGGCTGATCGACCCGGCCAAGCTGGACGAGCTGTGCCGGCGACTGGCCGCCCTGGTGCGTGCCCGCGCGCGCGAACAACCCCATGACCCCGGCGTGCCCAAGGCGGAAGCGGTGGCACTGCTGGCTTTGCCACACCGAAGACTGCTCGAACCGGTGGCCAGAGCGGCTCGTGACCTCGGTGTGCGGATCAACCAGGGCCGGCTGGTGCTCACCGAAGGCGGGACCGAGCTCCCGTTGCCGGTGCGGCAGGCGGTGGAGAAGCTGCGCGCCGAGCTGGTGAGCAGCCCCTTCAGCGCGCCGGAGGCCGACCGGCTGGCCGCGTTGCGACTGACCCCCAAGTCGCTCGCGGCCGCCGTGCGCACCGGTCTGCTGCTCCGGCTGGCCGACGGCGTGTACCTCGGACCGGATGCGGTGGAACGGGCGGTCGCGGTGTTGTGCGCGCTCCCGCAGCCCTTCACCGTGGCCGCGGCCCGCACCGCGCTGGGCACCTCCCGCCGGGTCGCGGTGCCCCTGCTGGAACTGCTGGACACCCGGCGGATCACCGTCCGGCTACCCGACAGCAGACGTCGGATTCGCCCGGAACACGACTGATGAAGGGACCTCGACGGGTGAATTCCGTCGAGCGGCCCACGTGCGGACTCTGGACAACGTTACTGCGACGGAGTATCACTAAACCACCATACGGTATGCAGTATGGGGATCGAGTGGTGTGCGGTCCGCGCAACGTCGGCCTTCACCAGTCACCACCAAACACAGCCCGAGTCGACCCAGAGCAGGCGACCGGGCAGCGACGTGAGGAGATGACGCACCTATGGCGCAGACTGCCGAGGCTCTGCCCAGCGCCAGCCAGGTCGAGGTGAAGGAGACCGGAGAAGGTCTCATCTCGGGCGGCCATCTGGTGGCGAAGGCTCTCAAGGCCGAAGGCGTCGACGTGGTGTTCACTCTGTGTGGCGGCCACATCATCGACATCTACGACGGCTGTGTAGACGAAGGCATCGAGGTCATCGACGTCCGGCACGAGCAGGTGGCCGCGCACGCGGCCGACGGCTACGCCCGGATCACCGGCAAACCGGGCTGCGCGGTGGTCACCGCGGGACCGGGCACCACCGACGCGGTCACCGGGGTCGCCAACGCGCTGCGCGCGGAGAGCCCGATGCTGCTCATCGGCGGCCAGGGCGCGCTGAGCCAGCACAAGATGGGCTCACTGCAGGACCTGCCACACGTGGACATGATGGCCCCGATCACCAAGTTCGCCGCCACCGTGCCGGACACCGCCCGCGCGGCGGACCTGGTCTCGATGGCCTTCCGCGAGTGCTACCACGGCGCGCCCGGCCCGTCCTTCCTGGAGATCCCCAGGGACGTGCTGGACGCCTCGGTCCCCATCGAGAAGGCCCGCATCCCCAAGGCGGGCCACTACCGCGCCTCCACCCGTTCCGCGGGCGACCCCGCCGACATCGAGAAGCTGGCCGACCTGCTGACCAAGGCGGAGAAGCCGTGCATCCTGCTCGGCAGCCAGGTCTGGACCACCCGGGGCACCGAGTCGGCCATCGACCTGGTCCGCGGGCTCAACATCCCCGCCTACATGAACGGCGCCGGCCGCGGCACGCTGCCGCCCGGCGACCCGCACCACTTCCAGCTCTCCCGCCGCTACGCCTTCACCAACGCCGACCTGATCATCATCGTGGGCACCCCGTTCGACTTCCGGATGGGTTACGGCAAGCGGCTTTCCGCCGAGGCCACCGTGGTGCAGATCGACCTGGACTACCGCACGGTCGGCAAGAACCGCGACATCGACCTGGGCATCGTCGGCGACGCCGGCATGGTGCTCTCCCAGGTCTTCCAGGCCACCACCGGCCGGGTCGGCAACGGCGCCACCGGGCGCAAGGCCTGGCTGGAGGAGCTGCGCGCGGTGGAGGAGCAGTCGCTGGGCAAGCGGATGGCCCGGCAACTGTCCAACGCCAACCCGATCGACCCCTACCGCCTGGTGCACGAAATCAACGAGTTCCTCACCGAGGACTCCATCTACATCGGCGACGGCGGCGACATCGTCACCTTCTCCGGCCAGGTGGTCCAGCCCAAGTCGCCCGGCCACTGGATGGACCCGGGCCCGCTGGGCACCCTCGGCGTGGGCATCCCGTTCGTGCTGGCGGCCAAGTACGCCCGCCCGGACAAGGAGGTCGTCGCGCTCTTCGGGGACGGCGCCTTCTCCCTGACCGGCTGGGACTTCGAGACCCTGGTCCGGTACAACCTGCCGTTCGTGGGCATCGTGGGCAACAACTCCTCGATGAACCAGATCCGCTACGGCCAGGCGGTCAAGTACGGCGAGGACCGCGGCCGGGTCGGCAACACCCTCGGTGATGTGCCCTACGACCAGTTCGCCAAGATCCTCGGCGGCTACGGCGAGGAGGTCCGCGACCCCGCCGACATCGCGCCCGCGCTCCAGCGCGCCCGCGAGTCGGGGCTGCCGTCGCTGATCAACGTGTGGGTGGACCCGGACGTCTACGCGCCGGGAACCATGAACCAGACCATGTACAAGTAGGCCCGGAGGGGGAGTTCGGTTATGGGACAAGCACTTGAGGGTGTTCGAGTCCTGGACATGACCCACGTCCAGTCCGGGCCGTCGGCCACCCAGATCCTGGCCTGGCTGGGCGCGGACGTGGTCAAGCTGGAGGCGCCCAGCGGGGACATCACCCGCAAGCAGCTGCGCGACATCCCCGATGTCGACAGCCTCTACTTCACCATGCTCAACTGCAACAAGCGCAGCATCACGCTGAACATGAAGAGCGACAAGGGCAAGGAGCTGTTCACCAAGCTCGTGTCCGATGTGGACATCCTGGTGGAGAACTTCGGTCCGGGCGCGGTGGACCGGATGGGCTTCACCTGGGACAAGCTCCAGGAGCTCAACCCCAGGCTGATCTACGCCTCCATCAAGGGTTTCGGCGACGGGCCCTACACCCACTACAAGGCCTACGAGGTGGTCGCCCAGGCCATGGGCGGCTCGATGACCACCACCGGCTTCGAGGACGGCCCGCCGCTGGCCACCGGCGCGCAGATCGGCGACTCCGGCACCGGCATCCACACCGTGGCAGGCATCCTGGCCGCGCTGTACCAGCGGGAGTCCACCGGGCGCGGCCAGCGGGTCACCGTGGCCATGCAGCACGCGGTGCTCAACCTGTGCCGGGTCAAGCTGCGCGACCAGCAGCGGCTGGCGCACGGGCCGCTGGCGGAGTACCCCAACAAGGAGTTCAGCGACGAGGTGCCGCGCTCGGGCAACGCCTCCGGCGGTGGCCAGCCGGGCTGGGCGGTGCGGTGCAAGCCGGGTGGGCCCAACGACTACGTCTACGTGATCGTGCAGCCCGTCGGCTGGCAGCCCATCGCCGAGCTGATCGGCCGGCCGGAGCTGGCCGAGGACCCCGAGTGGGCCACCCCGGAAGCCCGGTTGCCCAAGCTGGACAAGATGTTTCAGCTGATCGAGGAGTGGACGGTCAACCACACCAAGCGCGAAGTGCTGGCCCTGCTCAACGCCAAGAACGTCCCTTGTGGACCGATCCTGTCCACCAAGGAGCTGATCGAGGACGAGTCGTTGGTGGCCAACGAGATGGTGGTGACGGTGGAGCACCCCGAGCGCGGGGCGTTCAAGACCGTGGGCATGCCGCTCAAGCTGTCCGACTCGCCGGCCAAGGTCGAGCGGTCCCCGCTGCTCGGCGAGCACAACGAGGACGTGTACGTGAAGGAGCTAGGGGTTTCCGTCCCGGAACTGGCCCAGCTCAAGGCGAACGGAGTGATCTGAGCCATGGTGGCTTACGACAGGGCCGCGGTGCGCGAAGTCCTGGACAAGGCGCGCGCCGAGGGCCGCGAGTCGCTGACCGCCCCCGAGGGCAAACGACTCTGTGACGCCTACGGCATCCCGACGCCGGGCGAAGGACTCGCCAACAGCGCGGACGAGGCGGTGAGCCTGGCGGCCGGGATCGGCTTCCCGGTGGTCATGAAGATCGTCTCACCGGACATCCTGCACAAGACCGAGGCCGGCGGCGTCATCGTCGGCGTCACCGACGAGGCGGGCGCCCGCGCCTCCTACGAGAAGATCATCGCCAACGCCAAGGCGTACAAGGCCGATGCCGACATCACCGGTGTCCAGGTGCAGCAGCTGCTCGCCGAGGGCCAGGAGGTGATCATCGGCGCGACCACCGACGACACCTTCGGCAAGATCGTGGTCTTCGGCCTGGGCGGGGTGCTGGTGGAGGTCCTCAAGGACGTCACCTTCCGGCTGGCGCCGCTGGAGCAGGCCGAGGCGCGGGCCATGGTCACCGACATCAAGGCGGTGGAGATCCTGCACGGGGTCCGCGGCGCCGACCCGGTGGACCTGGACGCGCTGGCCGAGGTGGTCAAACGGCTCTCCGACCTGGTCACCGACTTCCCGGAGATCCGCGAGCTGGACCTCAACCCGGTGTTCGCGGCCAAGGACTCCGCGATCGCCGCGGACGTCCGGGTGCTGGTGGAGACCGGGGAGATCACCGAGAAGCACGTCTACTCCGACGAGGAGATCATCACCGCGATGAACCGGCTGATGAAGCCGAAGAACATCGCGGTGATCGGCGCCTCCGCCGAGGACGGCAAGATCGGCAACTCGGTGATGAAGAACCTGGTCAACGGCGGCTACCAGGGCGGCATCTTCCCGATCAACCCCAAGGCCGAGGAGATCCTGGGCCGCAAGGCGTACCAGGCCATCGGCGACGTGCCGGCCGAGGTGGACGTGGCGGTCTTCGCCATCCCGGCCAAGTTCGTGGCCGGGGCGCTGACCGAGTGCGGCAAGAAGGGCATCCCGGCCGCCGTGCTCATCCCCTCCGGCTTCGCCGAGACCGGCAACCACGAGCTGCAGGACGAGGTCGTGGCGATCGCGCACCAGTACAAGATCCGGCTGCTCGGCCCGAACATCTACGGGTACTACTACACGCCGGAGAACCTGTGCGCGACCTTCTGCACGCCGTATGACGTCAAGGGCGGGGTGGCGCTGACCTCCCAGTCCGGCGGCATCGGCATGGCCATCCTGGGTTTCTCCCGCACCACCAAGATGGGTGTCTCGGCCATCGTCGGCCTCGGCAACAAGTCCGATGTGGACGAAGACGACCTGCTCACCTTCTTCGAGCAGGACGAGAACACCCAGTGCGTGGCCATGCACCTGGAGGACCTGAAGAACGGCCGGGCCTTCGTGCACGCGGCCAAGCGGATGACCAAGAAGAAGCCGGTGGTGGTGCTCAAGGCCGGGCGCACCTCGGCCGGGGCCAAGGCGGCCAGCTCGCACACCGGCGCGCTGGCCGGTGACGACAAGGTCTACGACGACATCCTGCGCCAGGCGGGTGTGGTCAGGGCTCCCGGGCTGAACGAGATGCTGGAATATGCCCGCGGGCTGCCGCTGCTGCCCACACCCAAGGGCGAGAACGTCGTCATCATCACCGGGGCCGGTGGCTCCGGGGTGCTGCTCTCGGACGCGTGTGTCGACAATGGACTGTCCATGATGGAGATTCCGCCGGACCTGGACGAGGCGTTCCGCAAGTTCATCCCGCCCTTCGGCGCGGCGGGCAACCCGATCGACATCACCGGCGGCGAACCGCCCTCGACCTACGAGGCCACCATCCGGCTCGGCCTTGAGGACCCGCGGATCCACGCGCTCATCCTCGGCTACTGGCACACCATCGTCACCCCGCCGATGGTCTTCGCCGAGGTCACCGCGCGGGTGGTGAACGAGGCCAGGGCCAAGGGCATCGACAAGCCGGTGGTGGCCTCACTGGCGGGTGACACCGAGGTGGAGCGGGCTAGTGAATACCTGTTCGACCATCGTATTGTCGCCTATCCCTACACCACGGAGCTCCCGGTCGCGGTGCTGGGCGCGAAGTACCGCTGGGCACGCGCGGCGGGACTGATCGACAAGTAGGCCGACGGCTGACCGGTAGCAGGGGTCCCGTCGGCCAGGCGGGACCCCTGCTACCAGGCCAGGGAGGTTCAACGGGCGGAGTCCGAGAGTTCTCGTGAAAGAGGTTTCTCATCATGGATCCTTCGAACACCCCGAGCGCGGGACCGGCCACCAGCGGGGGTAGCGACCTCGCCGGTGGCGGCCAGGAACGCGTGTGGCGGGCCGGTCGGCTCGATCCGATGCCCATCCGGAAGCTGCCCGACGCGCCACCGTCGGTGCACCTGATCGGCCCCACGGTGTTCCTGGTGGCACTCGGGGTCGGCATGGGCGAGTCCTACATGTGGCCCAGGCTGGTCCTGATCTTCGGACCGGAGATCCGCTGGCTGTTCCTGATCGGCGTCACCCTGCAGGCCGTGGTGATGCTGGAGATGGCCCGCTACGCCATGGCCACCGGCGAGAGCATCTTCGCCGGCGCGGCCCGCGTGTTCAAACCGATCATGTGGTTCTTCTTCGTGGTCGCGATCGCGGTCTACATCTGGCCGGGCCACCTCTCCGCGGGCATGTCGGCACTGGAGAACATCACCGGAATACCTTGGCAGCTCAGCGCAATCGTCGGCCTGATCCTGGTCGGCGTGATCTTCAGCCTGGCCAAGGTGATCTACAACCTGCTGGAGAACGTGCTCTCGGTGCTCATCGGGATCCTGGTGGTCAGTACCGCGGTGGTGGCGGCACTGGTCGGCACCTGGGGCGATCTGGCCAGCACGATCAGCGGCATGTTCACCTTCGGGTACTTCCCGAGCGAGATGTTCACCTCCACGTGGTTCCCGATCGTGGTGGGGTCCATCGCCTTCGCCGGGCCCTCCGGTATGCAGCAGATGTGGTACACGCTGCACCTGCGGGACTCCGGGGCCGGCATGGGCGCGCACATCCCGAAGATCAAGGGCCTGCGCAGCTCGGAGTCCGGCGCCGACGAACAGATGCCCGCCCGTGGCTTCATGTTCGACACCGAGGACCCGGAGGAGATGGCCAAGTGGAAGGGCTGGCGGCGCTGGGTCACCTTCGACGCGCTGCTGCTGTTCTGGGGCGTGACCATGTTGGTCACGGTCTCCTTCACCGTGCTGGCGCAGACCGCGGCCCGGCAGAACCCCAACGTCAAGGAGCTGATCGCGGCAGGCGACCGCGGCGCCGCGTTCAACGCGATGGCCGACGCCTTCTCCTCACTCGGCGGTCCCGCGCTGGGCACGGTGTTCTTCGGGTTCATCGCGCTGATCGGGCTGAACGCCACCCTGGGCCTGTTCGACTCCTTCTCCCGCGGCCAGGCCGACATGACCTACTTCTTCGTGCCCGGCGCCAAGAAGATCGGCATGTCCCGGCTCTACGCGGGCTTCCTGTGGGGCCTGATCCTCTTCGGCATCATCATCCTGCTGTGGGGCCCGGCCAAGGGCCCGGCGGCGATCCTGGACATCCTGGCGTTCCTGTCCGCCTTCGCCATGGGCGCCTACTGCATCGTGTTGCTGTTGGTGAACAACAAGATGCTGCCCAAACCGATCCGGCCGAAGTGGTGGACCAACGTCATCATCGGCTTCGGCGCGGTGTTCTACCTGAGCGGGTTGTTCTACTCCCTGTTCGCCTACGGCGTGGTATTGGACTGACATCATGAGTGAATCGCGGCAACCACCACGCATCAGCGCCTTCGCTCAGCTGGCCGCCCCCGGCGCGCTGGTGGGTGCGCTGGCCGGCTCGATCGCCGGCCTGCTGGCCCTGCTCGTCGGCCAGCCCCCTGGCTGGGCGCTGGTCACCGCACTCGGTCTCGGCCTGCCGCTGGCCCTGCTCGGCGGGCTCTACGGGCTGGGCGCGGCCACCGGCCGCATCCGGCTCGGCGTGTTCGCCCCGGCCGCGGTGTTCTGGCTCATCGGGTTCCCGCTGAGCAGGCTCATCCAGGAGGTCGCGCTGCCACTGGTGGTGGCCGGCGAGCTGCGGGTGCCCGCGGACCTGCTCGGGTTCCTCGCCTACCAAGGGATCGTGAGCGCCGGGTTCGCGATCGGCTTCATCTGGCTGCACGAACGCCTTGCACCGCAGATGTTCCGGCGGTTCGCCGCGACGAACCCGTTGGCCGCCCAGGCATTCACCCGCTACGCGACCCACGCGGAGACGGTGTGGGCAGCCAAGACCCGTGCCCGCGCCAACCGCGCGGCCGCCAGAGGAGCCTGATGACCTTCTCCATGTGGGTCTGGATCGCCACGGTGGGTGGCCTGGGCGCGATCCTCGCGTTCGACTTCTACCTGGCCGCCCGCAACCCGAGGGATCCCTCGTTCAGAGAATGTGTTGGCTGGACCGTCGCCTACGTCAGCCTGGCCGTCCTTTTTGGACTCGGGGTGCTGTGGCTGGCCGGTCCGCGCTACGGCGGGGAGTTCTTCGCCGGCTGGATCACCGAGTACTCGCTGTCGGTGGACAACCTGTTCGTGTTCATGCTGATCATGAGCCGGTTCGCGGTGCCCAAGCCGTACCGGCAGAAGGTCTTGCTGGTGGGCATCGTGATCGCGCTGCTGATGCGCGCGGTGTTCATCGCGGTGGGCGCGGAAGCGGTGTCCCGGTTCAACTGGCTGTTCTACGTCTTCGGCGCCTTCCTGATCTACACGGCGTGGAAGCTGCTCCGGCAGGACCCGAACGCGGAGGAGGAGTTCTCCGAGAACGTGGTGCTGCGCACGGTGAAACGGTTCGCTCCCACCACGGATGACTACGTGGGCGCGAAGATGGTGACCAGGATCGACGGGCGGCGGATGGTCACGCCGATGCTCATCGTGATGGTCGCGATCGGCACCACCGACCTGTTGTTCGCCCTGGACTCGATCCCGGCGATCTTCGGGCTGACCAAGGAGCCGTACCTGGTCTTCACCGCCAACGCGTTCGCGCTGATGGGGTTGCGCCAGCTGTTCTTCCTCATCGGCGGCCTGCTCGACCGGCTGGTCTACCTGTCCATCGGCCTGGCCGTGATCCTGGCGTTCATCGGCGTGAAGCTGGTGCTGGAGGCCATGCACACCTCCGGCGTGCCGTGGGCGCCAACGGTCTCGATCCAGCTGTCGCTGTCGTTCATTGTGGGGACACTGGCGGTGACGATCATTGCTAGTGTGATCAAATCCCGGCGGACCGAGCGGGCCGCTGCCGCGACCGCGGCACCGGAGCCCGTTCCGTCGGCTCAGGCCTCGTCCAGCTCAGCGGCGCTGGACGAGACCGGGACCGGATGACCTCCGTCCACTGGAGCTATCCCTGGATCCAGTGGACGGTAGTGCGGTTTCGGCGAGCAAGGGGTGGCCGGGGTCAGGAGGAGGCAACCTCCTGGCCCTGGTCCCGCCGCGTCGCGGTGGCACGTTGGCCTCGCAGGTAGTTCTCCACGTCCGCGGTCGGGTTCTTCTTGGCCTCGGCCATCGCCGTGGCCATGCCCAGACCCATCGGGCGGCTGCCGCGGTAGCCCGCGGGCTCCTGGGTCAGCGAGCGCAGCAGCTGCTTGAACTTGCGCATCATCGATACACCTCCTCACCTCAAGGGATACCCGAGGGCGTCGATGCCATTCGGGACTGTGTTGGGAAACTCTTCTCGCGGTCCGCCTGCTGGGATCGCGGCCGACGGAACCTAGACCTGGGGCTTCACGGCGGGCGAGGTGCGCGCCACGGTCCGCCTGCGGCGCCGCAGCGGCACCTCGGGGGCGGGGGTGGCGGCCTGCGTGCTCTGCCGGGCCTCCAGGTAGGACTGCCGGGTGCGGTCGGTGTGCTCGCGCATGATCTCCGCGGCCCGCTCGGCGTCGCCGGTGGAGATCGCGCTGATCAGCTTGCGGTGCTCCCGCCAGGACTGCTTGCCGCGCTGGCGGGCGACCGGGGTGTAGAACCAGCGGACCCTGCGGTCGACCTGGGCGGCCAGCTCCAGCAGCACCTTGTTCCCGGACAGCTCGGTGACCAGGCGGTGCAGGGCGGCGTTGGCCGCCACCGCGCCGTCCACGTCGTCGGCCAGCACCGCGGCCTCGCCCTGCTGGCAGATCTCCCGCAGGCGGGCCACCCCTTCCTTGTCCGTGTTCAGCGCGGCCAGCCGCGCCGACTCGGTCTCCAGCAGGGTGCGCACCGCGAGCAACTGGTCGGCTTCCTGCTCGGTCGGCACGTGCACGAACGCGCCGTAACCGGGTACCAGGTCCACCCAGCCCTCGTTGTTCAGCCACTGCAGCGCCTCACGGACCGGCTGGCGGGACACGCCGAGCATCTCGGCCAGCTCGCCTTCGACCAGGTGCTGGCCGGGGGCGAGGCTGCCGGTGATGATGAGGTCGAGCAGGGCTTCGAAGACCCGCTCCCGCAGGGGAACCGGCCGATCGATCCGGCGTGCGGCCGTGCCCTGCGCAAGCTCCGACATCGTGTGCTCCAGAGGTGAGGTGGGCGCTTTCGCCCGGTGTGCCGATCTTGATCTAATTGTGCCCGGTCGACTGCCTACAGCATACAGTGTTCCATATGCCCGAAATGCGTGAGGACTACCACAAGCATTGGATCACCCATACCGAGTACCTAATTGGGAAAGTAACCCACCGACTGCCCGCTGTAGGTGACCTTCTGCCACGGTCCAGATGTCCATAATGCCCCAAATGGCCGCGCATCTCAGCGGACACGCTGGGTTGTCCAGACTAATGGGATACGACCAGGTTGCCGCAGGCGCAGGCAGAGCAGTGCCGAACACAGTGCGAGCCCGCCCGCAAGGAGGAAAAGTACCGGGTACCCCGATGTGGGGACGGCCAGTGCGGCCAGGCCCACGCCGGCTATTCCGCCAAAGGCCTTCGCGCTGTAGACCACCGCGTGTATCTCGCCGTGCCGCCGGTCCCCGAAGTACTCCCGGACCAGGCTGGCCACCAGTGGGTAGCAGGCCCCGCCCGCGCCGGCCAGCACGGCCGCGGTCAGCAGCAGTGGCAGTGAGCGGTCGGTGGCACTGGCGGCCAGCGCGAGCTGTGACAGCGCGAGCACGGTGAGTGCGCCGGCCAGCGTGCGCGCCCGGCCGATCCGGTCGGAGACCCGCAGCACCACCGCCCTGGCCACCCCGTTGGCCGCCACCAGCAGCGCGGTGGCGGCGCCGATGACCGGCGCGGACAGCGCCATCCCGGTGGCGAAGGTGGCGAAGCCGGCCACGGTGAACAGGGTGACCGCGCTGGCGCAGAACAGGATCACCGCGAGCGCGGGCAGCGCGCCGTCGCGCACCGCCTCGCCGGGGGAGTACTCGCGCACCGCGGGCAGGTTGGCCGAGCCGGGGCCGCGGCGGCGGGAGAGCGCCCAGTCCCGCGGGTCCACGTGCGGCGGCCACCAGTTCGACGGCGGGTCGCGGAAGAACAGTCCGGCCGCGGCGATCACCAGGCCCAGCGCCAGGCCGGTGCCGTCGAGCACCGGGACCAGGTTGGCGGTGGTCACCGAGGGGAAGACGAAGAGCAGGAAGGGAACCGCGCCGCAGGCGAACGCGCCGGTGGCCAGGCTGACCCGCACCGCGGACCGGTCCGGGAACCACTTGGCCACGGTGGAGGCGCTGACCGCGTAGACCAGTCCCGCGCCCGCGCCGCCCAGCAGGGAGAAGCCCAGCAGCGCGCCCAGGTAGCTGGGCGCGTGCCCGAGCGCCACCGGGCCGGTCAGGCAGAGCGCCGCGCCCGCCAGCACCAGGGCCACCGGGCCGACCACTCCCCGTTCCCGCAGGTAGGCCACTGGCAAGCCGACGCCCGCCTGCGCCACGATCCACAGCGCGAGCAGCCAAAAGGTCTGCGTCGTGGACCAGCCGTGCAGGGCGGACAGGGCAGGCACCAGCGCGCCGAAGGAGTACTGGAGCACGCCCGCGGCGGCCATCGCGGCCAGCGGCAGGAGCAGCTGCCAGGTCCGGGAACGTCCGGTCAGTAGCTCGGCGGCAGGGCCGACGTGGTAGTCGCGGCCGAAGCAGTCGCGGAGCTCACTGGGTGGGGGAGTGGTCATCATGGCCTCCCTACTAGATACTGTATGCAGTATACACGAGGAGGCCGAGTTGGGGACCTGCTGAAATCCATGCGCGCAGGCACTGGTGCTGGGTCTCACATACTGTATACAGTAGGCGGCGTGGATCTGTACGAGTACCAGGCGAAGGATCTCTTCGCGCAGCACGGGGTCCCGGTGGGTCCGCCGCAGCGGGTCGTCGAGGATCCGGCCGACGCCCGCGCGGCAGCGGCCGAGTGGGGCGGCAGGGTCGTGGTCAAGGCGCAGGTGAAAACCGGCGGCCGTGGCAAGGCGGGCGGGGTCAAGCTCGCCGTCGACCCGGAGGACGCGGAAGTCAAGGCCGGAGCCATCTTGGGGCTGGACATCAAGGGGCACGTGGTGCGCCGGGTGCTGGTGACCCCCGCTTCGGAGATCGCCGAGGAGTACTACGTCTCCTTCTTGCTCGACCGGACCCATCGCACGTTCCTGGCGATGGCCTCGGTCGAAGGCGGGATGGACATCGAGGAGGTCGCGGCCACCAATCCGGCGGCCCTGGCCAAGGTGCCCGTGGACGCCATCGGCGGCGTCGACCTGGCCAAGGCCAGGGAGATCGTGACCGCCGCGCACTTCCCGGCCGAGGTGGCCGAGGACGTCGCCGCGGTGCTGGTGAAGCTGTGGCAGACCTTTGTCGCCGAGGACGCCACCCTGGTGGAGGTCAACCCGCTGGTCCGTGACCCCCAGGGCAGCATTCTCGCCCTCGACGGCAAGGTGACCCTGGACGAGAACGCCGGTTTCCGGCATCCGGGACACGGCGAGTTCGTGGACCGGGCCGCGGAGAACGAGCTGGAGCAGCGGGCCAAGGACAAGGGCCTCAACTACGTCAAGCTGGACGGCCAGGTCGGCGTCATCGGCAATGGCGCGGGCCTGGTCATGTCCACTTTGGACGTTGTCGCCTACGCCGGTGAGCGGCACGGCGGGGTGGAGCCGGCCAACTTCCTGGACATCGGCGGCGGCGCCTCGGCCGAGGTGATGGCCAACGGCCTGGAGATCATCCTGGGTGACGCCGACGTGCGCTCGGTGTTCGTCAACGTCTTCGGCGGCATCACCGCCTGCGACGCGGTGGCCAACGGCATCGTGGCCGCGCTGGAGATCCTGGGCGCGGAGGCCACCAAGCCACTGGTGGTGCGCCTGGACGGCAACAACGTCGAGGAGGGCCGCCGCATCCTGGCCGAGGCCGACCACCCGCTGGTGACCGTGGTGGAGACGATGGACGACGCGGCCGACCAGGCCGCCCAACTGGCAGCGGCGGGGGTGTGACTCGATGGCCATCTTCCTGACCGAGCACAGCAGGGTCATCGTGCAGGGCATGACCGGCGCCGAGGGCTCCAAGCACACCAGGCGAATGATTGCCGCTGGCACCAACGTGGTCGGCGGCGTGACGCCCGGGAAGGGTGGCCAGCGCGTCGACTTCGACGGGGTCAGCGTGCCGGTCTTCGGCTCGGTGGCCGAGGCTATGGCCGGGACCGGCGCGGACGTCACCGTGGTCTTCGTGCCGCCGCGCTTCGCCAAAGGCGCGGTGATCGAGGCCATCGACGCGGGCATCGGCCTGGCGGTGGTGATCACCGAGGGCGTGCCGGTGCACGACACCGCGGTGTTCTGGGCGCACGCCTGCGCCACCGGCAACAAGACCCGGATCATCGGCCCGAACTGTCCGGGGATCATCTCGCCCGGCAAGTCCAACGCGGGCATCATCCCGGCCGACATCTCCGGCCCTGGCAAGATCGGTCTGGTGTCGAAGTCGGGCACCCTGACCTACCAGATGATGTACGAGCTGCGGGACTTCGGTTTCTCCACCGCGGTCGGCATCGGCGGCGACCCGATCATCGGCACCACGCACATCGACGCGCTGCAGGCCTTCCAGGACGACCCGGAGACCGCGGCCATCGTGATGATCGGTGAGATCGGCGGCGACGCCGAGGAGCGCGCGGCGGCCTACATCGCCGAGCACATCACCAAGCCGGTGGTCGGCTACGTCGCGGGCTTCACCGCCCCCGAGGGCAAGACCATGGGCCACGCGGGCGCCATCGTCTCCGGCTCCTCCGGCACCGCCGCGGCCAAGCAGGAAGCGCTGGAAGCCGCGGGCGTCAAGGTCGGCAAGACCCCCAGCGAAGCGGCTCGCCTGATGCGGGAGTGCCTCAAACCCCTGACCGTGTAAGCAGAAGTCCGAAATCAGCGCAGGCCTTCTCGAACACGCCCCGGAGGAAGTCGTGGTGTTTCCCCGTCAACATGTTTGGCCGGTGCCTCGTCATCGAGACCACCTGGACGACCGTTCTGAAGGCACCGTGCCCGCTGGTCACAGGGCTCTGTGCGGTTCCCTTGGCCCTGTAGGGCAGGATAGTCGTTGTGCTGGCCCGTTTCCGCTATCGGCTCGAACCAACCGTGGTTCAGCGCTCGATGCTGGCACGTACCTTCGGATGTGTCCGAGTGGTGTTCAACGACGCACTTCGCTGCCGGGACAAGGCGTACCGGGCCGGGGAGACGCTGTCTTCAACCGAAGTGCAGCGCCGGACCATCACCGAGGCGAAGACCTGCGACGCTCGGGTGTGGCTGGCAGAGGTGGCGTCAGTGGCTTTGGTGCAGTCGGTTCGGGACGCGCACCGGGCGTACCAGAACTGGTTCGACTCGATTGCCAAGTGCCGAGTGGGGCGCAAGGTGGGGCATCCCAGGTTCAAGTCGCGCAAAGACAGCCGACAGTCGTTTCGGCTCACCCGCAACGGGTTCGTCCTGCGCCCGAACGGTCGACTGTATGTGGCGAAAGTCGGGGATGTGAAGGTCCGCTGGTCGCGGGAACTGCCCTCACCGCCATCGTCGGTCACGATCATCCGGGAACCGGATGGGCACTACTACGCGTCGTTCGTCGTGGACGTCCAACCGTCCCCCCTGCCACCGATCGACCGGGAGGCCGGGGTGGATGTGGGACTCGCCCGGCTGGCGACGATCGCCACCACGGATGGCCAGCGGCTGGACGTGGCGAATCCCAGGCATCTGGCCCGCAAGCTCCGGAAGCTGCGCAGATTGGAGCGGGAGAAGGTCCGTCGGGTCAAGGGCGGTGCGAACCGGGACAAGACCCGCCGGAAGGTCGCCCTGGCGCACAGCAAGGTCGTTCGTGCTCGGCGGGACTTTCACCACAAGCAGGCTCTGATGTTGGTCCGCGACAACCAAGCGGTCTACGTCGAGAACCTGAACGTGGCCGGCATGGTGAAGAACCGGCGGCTCGCAAGGGCCATCTCCGATGCCGGGTGGGCACAGTTCGTGCGCCTGCTGGAGGAGAAGGCCGAGAGGTACGGTCGCACCGTGCACAGGGTAAGCCGGTGGCTACCCAGTTCGAAAACGTGCTCGGTGTGCGGGCGGGTCAAGCGCGACATGCTGCTGAAGGACCGGTCGTGGAGGTGCCCGTGCTGCGGGGCCGCACACGACCGGGACCACAACGCGGCTCGGAACATACTCGCCGCCGGGCAGACGGAGAGACGAAACGCCTGTCGAGCCGGTGTCAGTCCTTCCTCCGGGGAGGCAGTCGGTGAAGAAGCAGGAAGCACCCCGATCACGGCCTAGCCAGACGGGAACCTCCGCGCAACAGGGCGGAGGGCATGTCAACAGTCCGATCCTGCGTTTCGACGTCAACCTCTCCATCCTGTTCACCGAGCTCCCGCTGCTCGAACGCTTCGCCGCGGCCAAGTCAGCCGGGTTCGACGCGGTGGAGCTGTGGTGGCCGCTGCCCGAAGCCGTTCCGCTGCAACGGGAACTGGACACGGTGCGGCACGCGATCGAGGACGCCGGAGTGCGCCTGGCCGGGCTGAACTTCGCCGCGGGCGACATGGCGGCGGGGGAGCGGGGCCTGCTGTCCCGGCCCGCCGACGTGCACCTGTTCCGGGAGAACGTGCACGTGGCCGTCGAGTTCGCCGGCCAGCTGGGCTGCAAAACGCTCAACGCCCTCTACGGCAACCGGGAACCCGGGCTGTGGCCGCAGGAGCAGGACGAGCTGGCCGTGGCCAACCTGACCTACGCCGCCCAGGCCGCCGACCGGATCGGCGCCACCGTGGTGGTGGAGGCGCTGAACTCGCACGAGAACCCCGTCTACCCCATCATCTCGCTCGCCTCCGCCTACCACGTGCTGGAGCTGGTGCGCGCGAACGGGCCGGGCAACGTGGCCTTCCTGGCCGACCTCTACCACCTGAGCCGGATGGGCGAGGACCTCGACACCCAGATCGACCGGCGGGCCGCGGAGTTCGGCCACGTGCAGATCGCCGACGCCCCCGGCCGCGGCCAGCCGGGCACCGGCGGCATCGACTACGAGAAGGTGCTCGCCCGCCTGCTGCTCGCGGGCTACCAGGGCCACATCGGCCTGGAGTACCGCCCCGTCGGCCCCAGCGCGGACAGCTTCGGCTGGCTGCCCAAGCTCAGGGCCGCGGTGGAGTCCACTGTGGAGGGATCGGCATGACGGCTGTCGGATTCATCGGCCTCGGCATCATGGGCGCGCCCATGGCCGTCAACCTGGTGCGCGCCGGGCACCGGGTGATCGGCCACGACGTCTTCGGCACCGGCCCGGCCCGGCTGGCCGAGGCCGGTGGCGAGACCGCGGGCAGCATCGCCGAGGTGCTGGGCCAGGCCGAGGTGGTGATCACCATGCTGCCGGACTCCCCGCAGGTGGAGCAGGTGGCCCTCGGTGACGGCGGGCTGTTCGAGCACGCCAAGCCCGGACTGCTGCACATCGACATGAGCTCCATCCGCCCGGAGACCTCCCGCAAACTCGCCGAGCTCGGCGCGGCGGCCGGGATCAGGGTGCTGGACGCCCCGGTCAGCGGCGGGGAGAAGGGCGCGGTGGACGGCTCGCTGTCCATCATGGTCGGCGGCACCGAGGAGGACTTCGCCGCCGCGCTGCCGCTGTTCGAGGTGCTCGGCGGCACCATCGTCCACGTTGGACAGTCCGGCGCGGGCCAGACGGTGAAGGCGGCCAACCAGCTGGTGGTCGGCGGCACCTACGCCCTCCTCGCCGAGGCGATCGTGCTGCTGGAGGCCGCCGGGGTGGACGCCGACCGCGGCCTGGACGTGCTGGCCGGTGGCCTGGCCGGGAGCAGGATCCTGGAGCTCAAACGCAAGTCCATGGTGGCCAGGGAGTTCGCGCCCGGCTTCCGGATCGACCTGCACCACAAGGACATGGGCATCGTGCTGGCCGAGGCCCGCTCGGCCGGGGTCGCCCTTCCCGTCACCGGAGTCACCGCGGCGCTGATCGCGGCGGCTCGTGGCCAGGGCTACGGCGCCCTGGACCACTCGGCCCTGCTGAAAGTGATCGAGAACCTCTCCGGACGAGGGAGCGACCCGCGATGAACAGCATTCCCTGCATGGAGGCCGTGGTCAGGGTGCTGGAGTCCGAAGGCGTGGACACCGTCTTCGGCATTCCCGGCGCCGCGATCCTGCCGCTCTACGCCGCACTCCAGCACAGCTCGATCCGCCACATCACCGTGCGCCACGAAGAAGGCGGCACGCACTCCGCGGACGGCTGGGCCAGGGTCACCGGCAACGTCGGGGTGTGCATCGGCACCTCCGGCCCGGCAGGCACCAACATGATCACCGGGTTGTACACCGCGCTGGCGGACTCGATCCCGATCATCTGCATCACCGGGCAGGCGGCCAAGGCCAAGCTGCACCAGGAGTCCTTCCAGGCCGTGGACATCGTGGAGATCGCCAAACCGGTCACCAAGTGGGCGGTGCAGCTCAAGGAACCGGCCCAGGCGGCCTGGGTGTTCCGCGAGGCGTTCCGGATCGCCCGGTCAGGGCGGCCCGGCCCGGTGCTGGTCGACCTGCCCATCGACGTGCAAAGAGGACTGTGCCGCTACGACCCGGCGCTGGACGCCCCGCTGCCGGTGGAGGTGCCGCAACCCAGGGCCGAGCCAGTGCGCGCGGCCATCGAGATGCTCCTGGCCGCCGAACGGCCGCTGATCCTGGCCGGCGGCGGGGTGATCGTGGCCGACGCTGCCGACGAGCTGCGCGGCCTCGCCGAGCACCTGGGCATCCCGGTGCAGGTCACCCTGATGGGCAAGGGCGCCTTCCCCGAGGACCACGAGCTGTTCGCGGGCATGGCCGGGTTGCAGACCCAGACCCGGTGGGGCAACGCGGCCTTCCTGGAAAGCGACTGCGTGCTCGCCGTCGGCGCCCGCTTCGGCGACCGGCACACCGGCGACCTGGAGACCTACACCAGGGGCCGCAAGTTCATCCACGTCGACATCGAGCCCACCCAGCTCGGCAAGGTCTTCGAGCCGGACCTGGGCATCGTCGGGCACGCCAGGCCCACCCTGGCCGCGCTCGCCTACCACGCCAAGGAGCTGACCAGGCCGCGCACCCCTGGCGAGTGGCCCAAGCGGATCGGCGAGCTGCGCGAGACGCTGCCCAGGCGGGACGACTTCGACGACGTGCCGATCAAACCGCCCAGGGTCTACCGGGAGCTCAACGAGTTCTACCCGCCGGACACCACCTTCGTCACCGCGATCGGCCTCTACCAGATCTGGTCCGGCCAGTTCCAGCGCACCTACCTGCCCCGCCGCTACCTGGTCTGCGGCCAGGCCGGGCCGCTGGGCTGGGAGATCCCGGCCGCGATCGGCGTCAAGTGCGCCTACCCGGAGCGCACCGTGGTCGCGGTCTGCGGCGACTACTCCTTCCAGTTCCTGATGGAGGAGGTCGCGGTCGCCGCCCAGTACGAGATCCCGTTCGTCATCGTCATGGTCAACAACGAGTACCTCGGGCTGATCCGGCAGGCCGAGATCCCCTACGAGATGAACTACGCGGTCGACCTGCACTACGGCAGCAGCGGCATCGACCACGTGAAGGTGATGGACGCCTTCGGCTGCGCCGCGGTCCGGGTGGAGGAACCCGGCAAGATCCGCGAGGCGCTGGCCTGGGCCACCGAGACCGCCGAACGCGAGCGCAAGCCGGTGCTGGTGGAGGTCATGGTCGAACGCGAGGCCAACGCGGCCATGGGGCAGTCCCTGGACGCGATCAAGGAGTTCGAGCCCGCACCCGAGCTGGCGCCGGCCGCGGACTGACCGCCTCGGGCGCGTGACCGGGGACCTCAGGCCCCCTTACCCCCTCAACCGGGCCGGGTAAGGGGGCCTGAGGGGTCTCGGGTAAGGCGTCCGACGCCCGGAAGGTAGGTGATCGTCGGACGCGGGCGGCCACCCCTCAGCAGGACAGTTCCCCTCACAACGACGAAAGTCCGAACGAGGAGAACACCATGATCACGTGGACTGACCAGGCACTGCGGGCCGAGATCGCCTACCGGGCCGAGCGCGCCGAGCACGCGATGGGGCACGGCGAGGGCAAGGACCGGGCTGCCCGCCGGTGGCTGGGCATCGCCCGCAAGGACGAGGAGACCCACCCCGAGCCCGACCCCGAGGAGCCCTCGGAACACTACCGCCACGCCGCCTGAAACCAGGTCAGGAATGTCGGCCGGGTATGCCACGATGCAGGACGTGGCACGGTTGGGTTCAGGAATTCCGCTCGTCGCGCGGGGCGCGCAGCTGCGCCAGCTCCGCGCGGCGTTGCGGCAGGCGGGGCGCGGCACGCCCGGCGCGGTGCTGGTGGCCGGGGACGCCGGGGTGGGCAAGTCCCGGCTGCTCACCGAGCTGAGCGAGCTGGCCGTGGCCGAGGACGCGCTGGTGCTCACCGGCCGCTGCCTGGACGTCGGCGAGGGCGGCCTGCCCTACCTGCCGTTCGTGGAGGCCCTCGGCCAGCTGCGCGAGGGCCACCTGGACGCGCTGCGCGCCCATCCCGCGCTGGCCAAGCTGCTGCCGGAGCTGCTGCCCGAGCACGTGGTGCCCTACGACCCGCGCGCGGGCGAGCAGGACATGAGCCAGCTGCAGATGTTCGACGCGGTGCACTCGCTGCTGGTCGAGCTGGCCGCCGGGCGCACCGTGCTGCTGGCCCTGGAGGACTTGCACTGGGCCGACGGCTCCACCCGGCACCTGCTCTCCTTCCTGCTCTCCCGGCTGCGCGTGGGCAGGCTGCTGGTGGTGGCCACCTACCGCAGCGACGACCTGCACCGCCGCCACCCGCTGCGCCCGCTGCTGGCCGAGCTGGTCCGGCTGCCCGCGGTGGAACGCCTTGAGCTGGCCCCCTTCACCGACACCGACGCGCGCACCTTCGTCCGGCGCCTGTCCGACGGCACCCTGGCCGAGGACAAGATCGCCCAGATCGCCGAGCGCTCCGAGGGCAACGCCTTCTTCGCCGAGGAGCTCATCGCCGCCTGCGCCGACCAGGACGATCGGGTGCCCATTGGCCTGGCCGACGTGCTGCTGGCCCGGATCGAACGGCTCGCCCCGGCCACCCAGCAGATCATCCGGGTCGCCTCGGTCTCCGGCCGCCGGGTCACCGACGCCCGGCTGCGCACGGTCAGCGGCCTGCCCGAGGCCGAGATCGAGGCCGCGCTGCGCGAGGCGGTCACCCACCACGTGCTGCTGTACAAGGACGACAACCACGCCTACGTCTTCCGGCACGCACTGCTCCGCGAGGCCGTCTACGCCGACCTGCTGCCCGGCGAGCGGGTCCGGCTGCACGCCGGGTACGCCCGGTTCCTGGCCGCCAAGGACGGCAGGCGCGGGGTGGCCGCCGAACTGGCCCACCACAGCCTGGAGAGCCACGCGCTGCCGCAGGCGCTGGCCGCCTCGGTGGTCGCCGCCCGCGAGGCCATGGAGGCCCGCGCCCCGGCCAAGGCGCTGCGGCACCTGGAACAGGCGATGAAGCTGTGGGGCGCGGTGCCCGACCCGGAGCAGGTCAGCGGCGGCGATGAGCTCAAGCTGGTGCACAAGGCGATGTACACCGCCAGCCTGGCCGGGGAGGACGACCGCGCGCTGGCCTACGGGCGCACCGCGGTGCACATGGCCGAGGAGCTGGGCGACCCGGTGCGCGCGGCCGAGGTGCGGCGCAAGTACGTGCAGACCCTGCTGGCCCTGGAAGGCAAGCGGGACAAGGCGCACCAGGTGATCGAACGCGCCTGGCAGCTGGTCGCCGACCAGCCCGCCAGCCCCACCCGCGCCTGGGTGCAGGCCATGCGGGCCAGGGTGGCGATGAGCGCGGACGAGCAGAGCTACGGCCCGGCCCGCGAGTACGCCGAGGGCGCGCTGGCCGACGCCAGGGCCAGCGACGCCGTCGGCGCGGAGACCGACGCGCTGGTCTCGCTGTCGGTGATCCTGGTCCGCGGCGGCGAGGTGACCGAGGCGGTGCGGCGGCTGCACGAGGCGGTGGAGCGGGCCCGCGCCGCCGACATCCCCAGCGTGGAGCTGCGCGCCTGGTTCAATCTGGCCGTCACCCACTACGAACAGGGCCTGCTCACCGAGGCGCTGGAAGCCGCGGCCAGCGGTGGCCGCCGGGCCGCGGACACCGGCCTCAACTGGAGCCCTTACGGCACCGAACTGCGAGTACTGCACATCCTGCTGCACTACGTGGCGGGCGACTGGGACGCCGCGCTGGCCACCGCCGACCTCGGGACTTGCTCGGTGCCGGACATCGCCAGCGCCCGGCTCACCGCGATCTCGCTGTTCCCGCTGGTCGGGCGGGGTGAGTCGGCCGCGGCGATGGAGCTGGTGCGGCGGCTGCGCCCGGAGTGGCACAAGGACTGGGACATCGCGGTGATCGCCGCGGCCTGCGCCGCCGACGCCGAGCTGTGGCAGGGCCGCCCGGACAAGGCCCTGGAGTGGATCGAGGAAGCCCTGTCGGTGGCCCAGCGCTACCGCGAGCTGGCGGTGATCCGGATCGGCACCCTCGGCCTGGCCGCGCACGCCGAGCTGGCGGCCAAAGCCAGGCAGCGCAAGGACATCGAAGCGCAGACCCGGCACCGGGAGGCGGCGGAGCGGCTGCTGGCCCAGATCCGCCGGGCGTCCACCGTGGCCGCCCCGCGCAGCGGCGAGCTGGGCCCGGAGGCCAGGGCCTGGCTGGCCCGCGCCGAGGCCGAGGCCGTCCGCGTGCACGGCGAGGACACCCCGGCGCACTGGAGCGCGGTGCTGGCGGCCTTCGGCTACGGCCACACCTACGAGCAGACCCTGGCCCGCTACCGCCTGGCCGCCGCCTGCCTGGCCGCAGGCGACAAACCCGCCGCCGAGACCGCGCTGTGCCAGGCCACCGAGGACGCCACCCGGCTCGGCGCGGCCCCGCTGCTGGACGCGCTGGCCAAGCTCGCCCGCCGGGCCCGACTCAACCTGACCGGACCGGCCCCGCAGCGCGACACCGTCGACCCGTTCACCCCGCGCGAACGCGCGGTGCTGGCCCTGGTCGCCCTCGGCCACACCAACCGGCAGGTCGGCGCGGAGCTCTACATCAGCGAGAAGACGGTGAGCGTGCACCTGAGCCGGGTGATGGCCAAACTGGGCGCGGCCAGCCGCACCGAGGCGGTCACCAAGGCCCACGAGAGAGCGTTGTTGTGACCGGGGTCAGCGCAGCGAACCGGCCGCGTGCAGCTCGTCGAAGATGATCTTGTCCACCGGCGCGACCCGCTCCCGGTCGGCGTAGCCCAGCCAGACCACCTCGGCGATCTCGCTGCTGGCCACCGGCGTGCCGGTGTACTCGGCCGAGTAGCAGGTCATCCGCACCAGCACGCCCTCGGCGTGCCCGTGCGCCTGCGCCTGGAAGGTGCCCACGTGCACCGCGGTCTCCGGCGCGACCGCCACGCCCAGCTCCTCGGCGATCTCCCGCACCAGGGTCTGCACGTCGGTCTCGCCGGGCTCGCGCTTGCCGCCGGGCAGGTAGTAGGCGTCCTTGCCGTGCGAGCGCGTGCTCAGCACCCGGCCGTCGGCCAGGTCGATCAACGCGATCTTGTCGATGATGCGCATGTTCCCCATTGTCGGCGACGGTCAAGCCCTACCATGTGCGCGTGACGCCGGAACTTCAGCGCAAGCTCGACCACGCCTTCGCCGCCTTCGACGAGGACCACGACGGCTACATCCAGCTCAGCGACCTGGAGGAGCGCAGCAGGCGCTTCTGCGTGCGGTTCAACGAAACCGACTCGCCCAAGGGCCACGCGGCCCTGGAGGGCATGCGGGCGCACTGGCAGGCGCTGGTCGAGCTGACCGACAGCGACAACGACGGCCGGATCAGCAGGGCCGAGTTCATCGAGGCCGTCGGCACCGCCCTGGCCGAACCGGACGCCGGTTTCGACCGGGTGTTCCGGCCCGCGCTGGCCGCCGGGTTCGCGCTGGCCGACACCAACGACGACGGGGCCATCGGGGTGGAGGAGTTCGTCGCCTTCATGTACCTGGCCGGTTTCTCGCTGGCCAAGGCGCCGAGGCTGTTCGCGCTGCTGGACACCAACGGCGACGGCAAGGTCAGCGTGGAGGAGTGGCTCACCGCCTTCAAGACCCACTACACCGAAGCCACCGCCGACCTCGACCTGCCGGTCAACGCGTTCTTCGGCAGCACGTGAGAGATCGGTCGCACACACACCGTCCACACGCGACGCTGACTACCATTGACCGGTGATTTTCGGGCCACCCAGCACCCTCCAGGGCCACGACGGCGAGGCTGTCCTGCACCAGGACGCCGTTGAGCTGCACTTTCCGCGACACCTGAGCACCAGGCAGGTCAAGAGCGCGCGCAGCCCCCGGCGGGTGCCGCTGTCCGCGATCACCGACGTGGAGTACGAGCCCGAGGGCCGCTACCCGTACCTGCGGCTGCGGCTGGCCGGTGAGCTGCCCGGGCACGAGCCGCCGCTGCCCGAGCTGGACGTGGACGCGCTGGTGCTCCAGCCCGCCCGCCGCGCCGAGAACGACGCCTTCGTGGCCGCGCTGCGCGCCGGCCTCTCCGCAGAGCCGGCCCCGGAGCCCCGGCTGCTGTCCCCGGACGCGCACGCGCCCGGCCTGCCCAGGGTCACCGGGCCGGTGGACCTGCGAGTGTCCACTTTGGACGGTGTGGTCAGCTTGGACGGGCAGCGGGTGGTCATCGAGTTCAACTCCACCATGCGCAAGCCGCGGCGCCGGGAGATCGCGGTGCGGGAGATCCAGGGCGTGGAGTTCGTGCCCGCCAAGCCGCACCGGTCCGGGCTGGTCCGGTTCCTGGTGCCGGGCGCGGAACTGCGGCCGGACCCCCGGCGCGATCCGCACACCGTCCGGTTCATGGCCGGCGCCGAGGAGGGCCGGATGGCCGACCTGGCCGCCGAGCTGGCCGCCCGGCTGGTGCCAGCCGCCGAATCCGTGCTGGTGGCCCAGAACTAGCGCCGGACTAGACCGCCAGCGGCGGGCACACCAGCATCGCCGCGTCCAGTTCCGCGTGCGCCTCGGGATGTTCGGCCCACCACTGGGCGAAGGTCGGGTTTCTGTCCACAATGGACCGATAGGCGTAGGCGGCGCTGGCGAAGACCTCGTGCGCCCGCCCGGCCAGCGCGCCGTCGGTGCGCACCCCGACCATGATCGGCACCTGTAGCGGGTCGCCGCGCAGCGGCCGCACCGCGATCCCGTTGCCACTGCGCGAAGCGGGCGCGGCCAGTGACACCGCGCCGTTCTCCACCAGCACCCGCGCCATGCCCGCTTCCCAGGTGTGGTGCCGGATCCGCGGCGTGAAACCCGCGGTGGCGCAGGCGGTGTGCAGCTGCATGCGCAGGCTGTTGGCCTCCGGCGGCGGCACCACCCAGTCGCAGTCGGCCAGCTCGTCGAGGGAGATCACCTCGCGGATGGCCAGCGGGTGGTCCTCGGCGACCGCGACGAACTGCGGCTCCAGCACCAGGGTGCGGATCTCCACCCCGCTGAGCTTGCGCCGCTCCAGCCCGTCGAAGCGCTCGAACACGGCCAGGTGCAGCCGCGCGGAGTTGAGCATCTCCACCAGGGTGTGGCCGACCGGCTCGATCTCGGTGCGCACCTCCGAGCAGGGCAGCCGGTTGCTCAGCTCGGCGACCAGCCGCGCCAGGAACAGCATCGGCATGCACCCGGCCAGCAGCGGCTGCGGGGTGAAGGTGCGCGCTCGGTCCTGCGCCGAGGCGAGCAGGTGGTCCAGGTCGTCGAGCACCAGGCGCGCGGTGTTGACCACGTAGCGGCCCAGTTCGGTGGGGGTGCTGCCGGTGGGGCTGCGGTCGAACAGCCGACCACCCACCAGGCGCTCGACCCGTTGCAGCTGCGCGGTGAGCGCGGGCTGGGTGAGGCCGAGCCGGACGGCGGCTTTGCTCATGCTGCCGGTCTCGACGATGGCGCAGACCGCACGGAGATGCCGTAACTCCAGGTCAGCCATCAGCCGAAGTTATCGCCAATTCCGATGACCGGGCACCCGACGTTCGGACGATATTTCAGTGCATCCGCCGGACTCCCTGCCCTGCTATTCCGGCGGCCCTGTGGAAAGGACGACTCATGTGGTCAAGCTGGAGGGGATGGGGCGCGTCACTGGTCGCCGCCCTGGCCCTGACGGCGGGGTTCACCTCGTCGGTAAATGCTGCGACAACCAACAATGACGATGTCGGTCCGCTGATCGTCGGTGGCCGCCCGGCCAGTCAGACGTATTCGTTCATGGCCTCCCTGCAAGGCGGCCAAGGACATTTCTGCGGCGGTTCGCTGATCACCCCGACCTGGGTGGTCACCGCGAAACACTGCGTCCAGGGCCAGAGCCCGGGCAGCTTCCGCGTCCGGGTCGGCACCACCACCTGGAACGCCGGCGGCGAGCTCGCCCAGACCGCGCAGATCGTGCCGGGCCAAGGCGACATCGCCCTGGTGCGCCTGAGTGCCCCGGTCAGCCAGACCCCGATCCCGATCGCCGCCGACGCCGGCCCCGCGGGCACCGGCACGCGGCTGATCGGCTGGGGCCAGACCTGCCCCACCCGGGGCTGCGGCGGCGCCCCGGTCCAGCTCCAGGAGATCGACGTCCAGGTGCAGGCCAGCGGCTGCACCGACAACTTCAACCCGCAGACCGAGCTCTGCCTCGGCGGCCAGCCCAGCGCCGGCGCCTGCTACGGCGACTCCGGCGGCCCCTCGGTCCGCCAGGCCAACGGCCGCTGGGAGCTCACCGGCGCGACCAGTCGCGCCGGCCGCGGCCAGCCCACCTGCGGCCAGGCCCCGGCGATCTACATGAACGTGCCCGCGCACAAGCAGTGGATCGACCAGGTGACCGGCGGCGACCCCGGCCCCGGCTGCGGCAGCACCGCGGCCTGGTCCGCCGAGGAGCTGTACCCACCGGGAACGGAGGTCGCGCACAACGGGCGCAAGTGGCGCTCGGCCTGGTGGAACAGGGCCCAGGAACCGGGCGCGGGCCCGTGGTACTGGCAGGACATCGGCGCCTGTACCGCGTGACCCCGGGGGCGGCGCACGGGTTCGCCCGTGCGCCGCTGCCCTCAGAACAGCCCGGACTCGTGCAGTGTCAGCAACACCGCCAGCACACCGGTGCTCCCGGTCAGCAGCCCGAAGCACAGTGCGAGGACGCGGTAGCCGTCCCGGCGGTGCCGCTCGTCCGTGCGGTAGAGCGCGACGTAGGCCGCGCAGCAGACGATGACGACCAGGACGCAGGTGAACGCGCCCAGTAACCAGCTCCACATGGGGGTGGGGTCCCTTCGATCTCGATCCGGATGAGCGGGATGTCCGGACCCGGGAGCGCTCTGGATGGTTGCCGCCATCGGGGAGCGAACGCCCGTGGGACCGGTGGGCCTATGGTGTCGGAACTCCGCCGTCAGCGGAAGGGTGCTCCGGGGCCAGGGCGAGCTGCCGGAGTGCCGCGAGATCCTTGACCTCGAGCGAGCGGTATCTGACGGAGACGAGCCCTTTGCGGCTCAAGCTCTTCAGGGCACGTTCGATCGCGGTCCTGGACACGAAGGTCAGGGAGGCGAGCTCTCGCTGGGTCAGACTGCCCGGCAACCGGACAGCGTCCGCGACCTGCTCACCCACCCGCTCGGCCAGCGCGGACACCGCACCGGCCACCGCCTGTTCCACCGGGTTCGCGCGCAGCTCCTGCAGCCGGAACGCCTGCCAGCGCAACTGGGTCATCAGCTCGTGGTGCACCGCGTCGGCCACCTCCGGCTCGCGGGCCGCCAGCCGGAACGAGGTGCCCGGGATGGACAGCGTCAGGCACTCGGCGGCCGCGCGCACGGTGTAGAGCGAGGTGCCCTCCAAGCCGATGAACCGGCCGGAGACCAGGACGTCGTGCAACTGCTCGGCGCCGTTGACCGAGCTCAGGAACTGCTTGGCGACCCCCGACTCCAGCAGGTGCACGACCTCGCTGGTCTCACCCTGCCGGACCAGCACGCTGTCCGCCGGGAACACCCGTCGGACCGCGACCCTGGCGAGCCGCTCATAGGTCGACCGGGCCATCCGCGGCCAGGTGAGCTCGGTCGGGTGGATCGGCCGCGTGGGGTGGCCGGTGTGCCCGCCGGCCTGCGCCGGCCGCTCGTGCAGGGCGATCCAGGCCTCGCGCCACGGGCCGGTGTCGGTGACCTCGAGGGCGGTGAGGATTTCGTGCAGGGACTCCCAGCGGGGGGTGCGGTTGGTCCGGTCGCACTGGAAGACTCGGTGCACGGTGTCGTGGCTGACACCGGTGCGGGCGGCGATGGCCCTGGTGCTCGGCATGCCCGCGCCCAGCCGGAGCCGCCGCAGCCGGTCGGCGAACTCGGCGAGGGAGCCCGGCTCATCGCGCACGCTGTCAGACTATGTCAGACGGCAGTTGCCACCAAGCGGCTTTGCGCGTGGGCGGCCGAACCCCGAACCTGTCAGGTGCCTGGTCTGATCTCTTGATCCGGATGAGCACCGGGAATCGGGGTCCTCCGTTGCCGCGGAGGGCCCTTTCCGCATTCCGGGAGACGGCCGGTCAGAGCCCCTTGGTCAGCATGCCGGTGATCGTCCGTGCCGCCGACTCCGGGTCGCGGCCCAGGTCAGCCGGCAGTGCCCCGGACAGCCACAGCGTGGCGAAGCCGTGCACCAGGGACCAGGCCGCGATCTCGCCCAGTTCCACGCCCTCGGGGCGGACCGAGCGCACGCCGCTGACCAGGACCTCGTTGGCCCGTTCGCGGGCGGTGGTCAGCGCGGGGTCGTCGGTGCGGTACAGCTCGGGGCGGAACATCACCTCGAAGTGGGCGCGGTGGCCGATCGCGAAGCGCACGTAGGCCACGCCGACCTCGGCGAAGCTGCCCGTGCGCTCGGCCGCCTCTGCCAGGGTCTCGGCCAGCTTGTCGAAACCCTCGGTGGCCAGGGCGGTGAGCACGCCTGCCTTGTCGCCGAAGTGGTGGACCGGCGCGGCGTGGGAGACGCCTGCGCGGCGGGCCAACTCGCGCAGGCTGAAACCGGCGGGGCCCGCGTCGGTGATCGCGGTGACGGCCGCGTCCAGCAGCGTTCGGCGCAGGTCGCCGTGGTGGTAGGAGCCCTTGGTGCTCATGGGGAGCAAGCCTAGCCGGAATCTTGTCGTTGACAAGATGGCTGGTGGCAGGGCATCTTGTCGGTGACAAGTTGTCAGTGACAAGATTGGTCTGGGGAAGGGTGGGGCGATGGCTCCGTTGGTGATCTTGGTGGTGGTGACGGCCGGGTTGTGGGTGGCCGGGCGGGCCGGGGTGCGGGCGCTGCGGCCGTGGACGGTGCCGTTGCGGGGCGGGCTGGCGGCGATGTTCACCGCGACCGGGCTGGCGCACTTCATCGGACTACGGCAGGAGCTGATCGCGATGGTGCCGCCCGCGCTGCCCGCGCCGGAGCTGCTGGTCACGGTCACCGGGGTGCTGGAGCTGATCGGGGTGGCCGGGCTGCTGTGGACGCCGACCGCGCGCTGGACCGCGGGCGCGCTGACCGTGCTGCTGGTGGTGATGTTCCCGGCCAACGTCTACGCCGCGCTCAACGGTCTCTCGCCCGGCGTGGTGGACGAGCTGTGGCCGCGGACCGCGATCCAGGTCGTGTTCCTGGCTGCCACCATCGGGGTGTTCCTGGGCGCTCGGGGAACTTTTTCGCCGGTGCGGCGATGAGTTCCGTGCGCTCGGCTGGTCTACCCGGTGTACTGGCAGCCAGCCGTAGGAGGAGAACAGCGATGAAGTGGACCCTCGAAGTGGTCGTGGTCCCGGTGTCCGACCTCGCCCGTGCCCGCGAGTTCTACGCCGGCAAGCTCGGCTTCGCCGTCGACCACGACACCCGGATCAGGGAGGACCTGCACATCATCCAGCTGACCCCGCCCGGCTCCGGCTGCTCCATCGTGATCGGCCGCGGCGTGGCCCAGATGGAGCCCGGTTCGCTCAAGGGCGTGCAGCTGGTGGTCGGGGACGTGCGGGCCGCGCGCGCCGAGCTCGCCGCACGCGGGGTCGAGGTCTCCGAGGTCCAGTTCGCCGGGCCCGAGGGCTTCCGGGCGGCCACCGATGAGGACGACCTGAACAACAGCGGCTTCGTCTTCTTCGACGACCCGGACGGCAACAGCTGGGCCGTCCAGCAGATCACCAGCCGCGGCACCGGCTGAGGCCGCATGGACGCCGCCGCCTTCACCGCCAGGGTGCACGCGCTGGCCGATCCGGTGGAGAAGGAGAAGCTCCAGCGCTACTTCAAGACCGGGCCCGGCGAGTACGGCGAGGGCGACGTCTTCCTCGGTGTGCGGGTGGCCCGGTTGTCCGTGCTGTGCAAGGAGTTCATCGACCTGCCCCCGGCGGAGCTGGACATCCTGCTGGGCAGTCCGCTGCACGAGGTCCGGGCCGGCGCGCTGTCCATCATGGACAGACAGGCCCGCCGCAAGCGCACCCCGGAAGACCGTCGCCGGGAGCTCTACGAGCTGTACCTGCGGCGACTGGACCGGATCAACAACTGGGACCTGGTGGACATGGCCGCCCCGTACGTGGTCGGCGGCTACCTGCACCGGCGGGACCGCGCCCCGCTGTACCAGCTGGCCGCCTCGCCGAACCTGTGGGCACGGCGCACCGCCGTGCTGGCCACCGCCTACTTCGTGCGCGCCGGTGAGTTCGGCGACACCCTGGCACTGGCGGAGATCCTGTTGCACGACAAGGAGGACCTCCTGCACAAGGCGGTCGGCTGGTGGCTGCGCGAGGTCGGCAACCGGGACCAGGGACGGCTGCTGGCGTTCCTGGACCGGCATGCGGCGGCGATGCCCCGGGTGATGCTCCGCTACGCCATCGAGCGGCTGCCGGAGGACCGCCGCCGCCACTACCGGGAGCTCAAGCGCGTCACAGCGTGAACGGGGTCAGGTGGCCCGCCGGCTCGATCACCGTGCTGCGCGGGCTCACCCTGGCCACCGCGGCGCGGAACTCCGGCAGCAGCCGGGGGTCGATGTCCGGCTGGCCCAGCGGGGTGTCCATCTTGTCGTGGTGGCTGGGGATGACGAACCTCGGCTTGCCCAGCGTGGTCAGCGCGCGCTCGACGAACTGGTAGGTGCCGCCGTTGCCCGCCGCGCTGAGCACCACCACGTCCGGGCGCTGACCGGCCAGTTCGGTCTCGATGAAGTTGCCGGTGCCCAGGAACAGCACGGAGAGCCGGTCGGCGATGTCGATCCGGTAGGCCAGCGTGCCGCCCTCCACCAGTTCGCCGACGGTCTTGGGCCGGGGCGGGGTGCTGACCAGGGTGCCGGGCAGGAAGTACTGGTGTGAGGCGCCGATGCTGTGCAGGCTGTGGAAGGCGCGCATGGTGAAGCCGCCGAAGTCCAGGTACTCGCCGCCGTGCAGCCCGCCGACCCGCTTGGGGTCCGCGCCCATCGCGGTGAGCAGGAG
This sequence comes from Crossiella sp. SN42, assembly GCF_023897065.1. Lineage (GTDB taxonomy): Bacteria > Actinomycetota > Actinomycetes > Mycobacteriales > Pseudonocardiaceae > Crossiella. The sequence goes on along the minus strand of NZ_JAMHIV010000018.1, from coordinate 137,681 downwards.
CCGGTTGGTCTCGGTGCCGACCGCCTTCGGTGTGCCCTTGTCCTTGCGGTGCAAGGCGTTCATCAGGTACGGCACATCGGCCATGTGGTCCCAGTGGCTGTGCGTCACCATGATCAGCTCGACCGGGGCCGGGTCGTCGACGACCGCGGCCAGGTTGCGCGGGTTGTTCGACAGCGGGGTGTTCAGGTCCACGTTGCCGTCCGGGCCGGTGTGCCGGAAGCGGCTCAGGTACGGGTCGAGCAGGACGCGGCGGTTGTCGAAGGTCAGCTCCCAGCCGGCCACGCCCAGCCAGCGGAACCGCACGCCGGCTGACCGCCAGCGGCCGAAGGCGGGTGCGGAGTCGGCGGCCGCGGCCGGGGTGGTGACGGCGGCGGCGGTCAGCGCGGCGCCCGCGGTGCCGGCCAGCGCGCCGCGCAGCAGGGAGCGGCGGCCCAGGGTCGAGGTGTCGGTGCAGTCGAGGCACATGCCGGCGAGTTGATCAGACGCCGAACCGGCATGTCCAACATCGGTATCGCACCCACTGCGATAAGTGATCCGATATCATCCCTGGTCGTGGACCTGGTTCGGCATCTCCGCTACTTCCTCGCGGTGGCCGAAGAGCTGCACTTCGGCCGGGCCGCGCAGCGCCTGGGCATGGCGCAGCCGCCGCTGTCCCAGCGCATCCAGCGGCTGGAACGGGAGCTCGGCGTGCGGTTGTTCGACCGCTCGGCGCGCGCGGTGGCGCTCACCGAGGGCGGACGGCTGCTGCTGGCCGAGGCGCGGGAGCTGGTCGAGCGGGCCGAGCGGCTGCGCGCGCTGGCCGGGCAGGTGGCGCGCGGGGAGATCGGCACCGTGCGGGCCGGCATCCTGCCCGACCTCGGCGGCGGGGTGATCGCGGCGCTGGTGGCCGCCTTCCGGGCCCGCTGCGCCGGGGTGGAGCTGGAGCTGCACGAGATCACCACTGCCGAACAGCAGCGCGGGCTGGCCGAGCGGCGGCTGGACGTGGGCATCCTGCGGCATCCTTTTGACGTCCACAGTGGACTGGCGCTCGGACCGGTGCTGGTGCGGGACCTGGGCGTGGCGCTGCCCGCGCGACATCCCCTGGCGGAGCGGGAGGAGATCGGATTGGCCGAGCTGAGCGGGGGACTGGTGCTCTTCCCCAGACAGGCCGCGCCCGCCCTGCACGATGAGCTGCTCACCGGCTGCGCCCGGCACGGGTTCACCCCGGCCGAGGTGCACCCGGCCAGCAACCCGGAGTTCGCGGCCGGGCTGGTGCTCAGCGGCGCGGCGGTCGCCCTGGACGACGGCAGCCTCGCGGGCAGGCACCCCGATCTGGTGACCCGGCCGCTGCGCGGGGCCCCGCTGACCCTGCGCACCTCCCCGGTCTGGCCAGCCGACCGGCCCACCGCGGCCACCGCCGCCTTCGCGGCCGCGGTGGCGGAAGTGCTGTGCGCGGCCGGGATGCGGCGGGCCGGGGGAGCGGGCGGCACCCTGCACCCGCGGCCGGTCTCGGAGTTCTGGGTATGAGCGGCATCCGCGACCGGATCGAGGCCGCCTTCGCCGGGGCCGGGGTCACCGGCTGCCTGCACGCCGCGCACATCGACGGCCCTGGCCAGGTCGCCGTGCGCGCGGACACCCCGGTCACCCTGGCCAGCGTGTTCAAGGTGCCGCTGCTGATCGCCTGGCACCGCAGCGGACTGGACCCGGCCGAACAGGTCACCCTGCGCCCCGGTGAGCGCAGCGGCGGGCCGACCGGGATCGGCGCCATGCTCGACCCGGTCACCATGTCCCTGCGCGACCTGGCCTACCTGGCCATCGCGGTCAGCGACAACGCCGCCGCGGACGCCCTGCTGGACCGGGTCGGCCTGGCCGCGGTGAACCGCGCGATGGCCGAGCTGGGCCTGACCGGCACCACCATCCGGCACGGCGGCCGGGATTTCGCCGCCACCATGGCCGAAGACGCCGGCGGCCCAGACCCCGCGCTGCTGGCCGACCCGGCCGTGCTGGCCCGGCTGCGGGTGCTCGATCCCGCGCGCACCAACCGCTCCACCGCCCGCGAGATGACCAGGATGCTCGGCATCCTCTGGCGGGAGGAGACCCCCGGCGCGGCGCAGATCCGGCGGCTGATGGGACTCCAGGTCTGGCCGCACCGGCTGTCCTCCGGCTTCCCGTTCGACGACGTCCGGGTCTCCGGCAAGACCGGCACGCTGCCCACGGTGCGCAACGAGATCGGCGTGGTGGAGTACCCCGACGGCGGCCGGTACGCGGTCGCGGTGTTCACCCGCAGCGCCAGCACCGCCTTCGCCCTGCCCGCCGCCGACGCGGTGATCGGCGCGGCGGCCCGCCTCGCCGTAGACCACTTGCGAGCGCGTGGCTAACGCGGCTGGCGGGGAGCCAGGCGCGGCTGCGCCAGCGAGGTGTCCAGCAGCGCCGAACCGCCCGCGCTGAGCCGGTGGTAGGCCGCCCCGGCCCGCCGCTCGGTGGTGATCAGCCCCGCGTTGCGCAGCACGCTGGCGTGCTGGCTGGCCCCGGCCAGCGAGATGTGCAGCAGCTTGGCCAGCTCGGTGGTGGTCAGGCTCGGCGTGGTGGCGATGGTGTCCAGCAGTTGCGCCCTGGTCCGCCCCAGCAGCGTGCCCAGCGAGGCGCTGCCGGCCGGGCGGTCCCGCAGCGACCAGGCCCAGTTGTCCACCCTGGTCACCGGGTAGACCAGCACCGGCGGCTGCTCCGGGTCCTCCAGCGTGATCGCGTGCCCCCAGCAGAAGAACGAGGGGATCAGCCGCAGGCCACGGCCGCCCAGGTGCAGGTCCTGCTCGACCGGGTAGTCGACCTCCAGCACCGGGGCGCGCCAGCGCACCGAGGAGTGCAGCGTGCCGAACAGGGCGTCCAGGCCCCCGCCCAGCAGGGTCTCGCCCCTGCTCTGGCGGTCCAGCCGCACCGCGGCGGTCACCGCGGGCCAGTACGGGGCCAGCGCGACCCGGTGGTACTGCCGCAGCGCCGCGCCGAGGCGGTTCATCATGGTCGCCTCGCCCCTGGCCAGCTCCCCGGCCCAGCTGGGCAGCCTGCGCTCGACGGCCAGCCTGCTCAGGTCCCGGTGCAGCACCGGTTTCGCGGTGCCGCACAGCTGCTCGATCCCGCCGAGCAGGGTCTGCCCATCCGTCGGCGGGGTCAGGAAGTCCACCGAGTAGCCGTGCGGCGGGGCGAGCATGGTCAGCAGCCCGGCCGAGGCGTCCAGCTCGGCGCGGGCGGTCTTGCGCCAGTGGCCGAAGGTCTGCGATCCGGTGGCCGCCTGCAACAGGTGCAGGCTGAGCAGGATCTCCCACAGCGGGTCAGCGCTGTCGTTGATCCGGACCCTGGCCAGGTCGGCTGGCGTGAAGTGGATGCGGAGCACGGGCGACTTCCAGCACAAGTCGGGTGGACGGGGCGCGGCTGGCGGACCGCTCCCCTATATGTTACAGCCTGCAACAGTTAGTCAACCCGTTAAATCTTGAACATCGAAAACTCTGTCAGGCGCCGGTCTCGTGGTGCGGCTCCGCCACGTTCTTGGACTGCGCGGAGTTGCGCTGCCGCAGGAAGATGGTGAACACGATCAGCACCCCGACCGCGAGGAACTCCGACTGCCAGTTCTGCATCGACTGCGACCAGAACTCGCTGCTGCCCAGGAACTCCCCGACGCCCACCGGCGGCTTGCCGTGCAGCGACTGCTGGTCGTTGTAGGCCGCGGTGCCGGTGAGCAGGTGCAGGGTGAAGGAGAGCAGGAACATGCCGATCAGGGCCAGGCCGAGGCTGTTCTCGTAGAGCTTGAGCACCCAGCCGCCGCGCTTGACCGGCGCGGGCGCGTCCGGGTGCGGCCGAGACTCCGGATCCTTGTAGCCGTCGAGCGGGTTGGACTCCGGCGACCCCTTCTGCACCAGGAAGGCGGTCAGCAGCACGTAGGAGCCCATCTGCAGGAACTCCGACTCCCAGTTCTCGAAGGTCTGCTCGCCGAAGTCGCCGCTGAGCACGTAGTCCCAGTACGCCAGGGCCGGTCGGCCGAAGTCGGCCAGCTCGTTGTTGTTCGCCTGCCAGCCGAAAACGCTCTGCAACACCAGGAAGATCAGGAAGCTGCCGAACATGACCAGCGACAGGCCGTTGAGCCACAGCCAGTGACGTCCGTCTCGTTTCGCGCCCATGTTCGCTGGGGTACCCGCTCTGACCTGCGTTGATGCCTGTCTATTTCGGACAGACCCGGGGTCGGACCGGATCGGAGTATGGATCACCCCTGGCGGTGGCCTAGAGTTGCAGGCTGCGCTGCGTGTCGTGCGTAGCGGGATGGAGGTAGTTAGCGGAATGGTCGAGCGCCTCGCCGTTGCCGGAGTGCACACGGATTCACGCACCCGCCCCACGGTCGCTTCGACTTTTCCGCCGACAGCCGCCGATACCGGCCGAGTCCAGCGTTTTCTGGACACCCAGCGGCCGGCCACCCCTTGCCTGGTGATCGACCTCGAGATCGTGCGGCAGCGCTACCTCGACCTGCGCGCGGCGCTGCCCGGCGCGGAGATCTTCTACGCGGTCAAGGCCTGCCCGGCGCCGGAAGTGGTGGCGCTGCTGGTGGAGCTGGGTGCCTGCTTCGACGTGGCCAGCCCGGCCGAGATCGACCTGTGCCTGGCCCAGGGCGCCCGCCCGGAGACCATCTCCTACGGCAACACCATCAAGAAGGCCGCCGACATCGCGCACGCCTACGCCGCCGGGGTCCGCCTCTACGTCACCGACAGCGCCGAGGACCTGGCCAAGCTCGCCGAGCACGCGCCGGGCTCGGCGGTGTTCTGCCGCGTGCTGGTGGTCAACGAGAGCGCGGGCACGCCCTTCGGCAAGAAGTTCGGCTGCGCCGAGGACATGGCCCTGGACCTGCTGGCGCAGGCGCGCGAGCTCGGCCTGCGCCCGGCCGGGGTGTCCTTCCACGTCGGCTCCCAGCAGCTCGACCCGCACGCCTGGCGCGACGGCATCGCCCAGGCCGGCCGGATCACCGCCACCCTGCGCGCCCGCGGGATCGAGCCGGACCTGGTCAACCTGGGCGGCGGCTTCCCGGCCCGCTACACCGAGGCCGCGCCGCCGCTGGCCGAGTACGCCGAGGCGATCGAGCAGGCGCTCACCGAACACTTCGGCCCGGCCCGCCCCAGGGTGCTGATCGAACCCGGCCGCGCGATCGCCGCGGACGCCGGGATCATCCGCACCGAGGTGGTGCTGGTCGCGCGGAAGTCCTATGTGGACGACCGACGCTGGGTGTACCTGGACATCGGCCGCTACAACGGACTCGCCGAGACCGAGGGTGAGATGATCACCTACCGGCTCGCGGCGGGAGCGCAGGACAGCGAACGCGGTCCGGTGGTGCTGGCCGGGCCCACCTGCGACGGCGACGACGTGTTGTACCAGCGCACGGTGTACGAGTTGCCCTTGGCGCTGCGCGCCGGGGACCACCTCGACATCCTCAGCGCGGGCGCGTACACGGCCAGCTACGCCTCGGTGGAGTTCAACGGCTTCGCGCCACTGCCCACGCACTGCGTCTGAGGACGACACCACCCCACACCCATCCAACTCCCCATTCCCATGCGGGATGGGCCTTCCCTGCGCGCGAACCCCGCGCGCTACTTCGACAGTAGGGAGGTTGATAGATGTCCATTGCTCCTGAAGCAGTGCAGACCGTCGGTTTGTTCAGCGGACAGCATGTCCTCGCTGAATTCGACGGGATCGACACCGCGTTGCTGGATGACGAGGTGTTCCTCTGCCAGATCCTGGATGACGCCCTGAAGCGGGCAGGCGCCACCGTGCTGCAAGTCATCTCCAAGCAGTTCGACCCGCAGGGGGTGACGGTGCTCGCCCTGCTGTCGGAGTCCCATGCCTCCCTGCACACCTATCCGGAGAACGGGTCGGTGTTCGTCGACGTGTTCACCTGCGGCACCAAGGCGCAGCCGGAACTGGCGGTCGCGCTGCTGGCCGAGGCCATGGGCGCCAAGTCCGCGCAGAGCCGCACCATCCGGCGCGGCCTGGAGAACGAGAACGAGATGAAGGTGACCCCATGACCAGTGTCATCGAGTCCACGCGGGTCATCCGCGAGCCCGTGGGCGCGGGCCTGACCCGCGTCTGGGAGCTGAACGAGGTGCTGTGGGAGGGCGACACCGCCTTCCAGCACGTGGTGATCGGCCGCACCGAGCAGGGCGTGTCGCTGTTCTGCGACAACGACCGGCAGAGCACCGAGCTCAGCCAGGTGACCTACCACGAGGCGCTGCTGGTGCCCGGCCTGCTGCTGGCCGATCAGGTCAAGCGGGTGCTGGTGGTCGGCTCCAGCGAGGGCGTGGTCTGCCAGATGTCGGTGGCCTTCGGCGCGGAGGTGGTCGACCACGTCGACATCGACGCCGAGTGCGTCAAGGTCTGCGCCGAGCAGCTGCCCTACGGCTACACCCCGGCCGAGCTGGCCGCGGCCGAGCGGCACGAGGGCCCGGTGCGGGTGCACTACACCGACGGCTGGCAGTACCTGCTCGACGCCGCGGCCGATGAGAACCTGCGCTACGACATCGTGCTGGTCGACCTGCCGGACGAGCGCGAGGAGGAGGCCCAGCACAACCGTCTGTACGGCGAGGAGTTCCTCGGCATGTGCAAGGCGGTGCTGGCCCCCGGCGGCGTGGTGATCACCCAGGCCGGCTGCCAGACCATGTGGCGCAACACCACCCTGGTCCGCTCCTGGCAGCGGTTCAACGACACCTTCGGCACCGTCGTCTACTACGGCTCCGACGAGCACGAGTGGGCCTACCTGTTCGGCCGCGCCGACGAGGTGGACAACCCGGTGGAGAAGATGGTCGACCGGCTCAAGACGAGCAGCTATGTGCCGGAGTCGATCGACGCGGATGCCTTGCGTGGCAACAGCGTGCCGCCGTACCTGGTGCGCAAGAGCTACCGCTGAGTCGCACCTGCCGGTCCGCTGTGGTGGCGGACCGGCAGCGCGGCCTCAGCCGTAGGGGCCGCCGGACTCGCCGATCACCGGCGGCGCCACCGTCCTGATGTCGCCGAAGATGTCCTCGGTCTCGATCAGGTACTCCGGCCGCCGGTGCTCCTTGTCCTCCTCGCCGCGGTTCCCGGCCCCGGCGCCCATCGGCCCGCCCGGCGCGCCCGCGGCACCCCTGGCCCCCGCGCCCCCGGCGCCACCGCGCCCGGCCGCACCGTGCGCGTCCGCGCCGATCCCGGCCGATCCGCCCGGCCCGAACCCGCCCCGGATCCCGCCCTGACCACCGGATCCGCCAGGCCCGAACGCCCCGCCACTGCCGCGCGGCCCGAACCCACCGCTACCGCCACGACCACTGCCACCGCCGGGCGGCGTCCCGCCACCGGGCGGGAAACCGGGCGGCGGCACGGGCATCGGCAGCGGCGACGGCCCCGGTCCGGGGAGCGGACCCGGCCCGGGAATCGGCTGCGGCAGCGGCGGACCGCCCACCGGCGGCGGAGCCGGGATGTTCCAGTCGTTGCGCACCTGGTCGTTGCCGGTGCCTCCACCGCCACCCCCGCCGCCACCGCCACCGGTGACGCCGCCGGGCGGGTCGAAACGGCCCGGCTGGCCCGGGAGTCCGCGCGGCGGGTCCACGCGGCCGGGGTCGCGGCGACCGGGGTCGACCTCGCCGGGGTTGCCGTTGCCGGTGTCCAGGGTCAGCTCGGGCTGTGGCTGGAACTGGTACTGCGGCAAGGAGTCCACGGTGCCCTGGGTGTTGCCCCGGTAGGACTCGAAGCGCTCCTGGTTGCGCTTGACCGCCTCGCCCTCGGCCTGCTTCGCCTTGTCGAAGTCGGTGTCCATCGGGATGAAGTCGTTCAGCCACGGCTCCGGCGGCACATCCGGCACCTTCTCCATGGCCTGCTGCGCCGCCCGCGCGTGATCCCCCTGCGCGGCCACCTGCAGCGCCACGCTGTCACAGACCCCCTTGGCCTGGGTCGCGATGGCCACCACGGGCGCGATCTTGTTCTGCATGGCGTCGGCGCCCTTGCCCTCAAAGGCGATCTTGCCAACGGCCATGGCCTCCTCGATCAGCCGCGCCACCTTGTCATAGCGCTTGCCGAACTCGGTCCACTTTTCCTTGTTCGCGTCAGTGGTCGGTCCAGTGCCCTTGACGTTGTTGTTGAAGTACTCGTAGATCGTGCGCCCGTCGAAGGCCTGGGCACGCGGGAGACTGCCGTCCTTGCTGATCGCGGCGTATCGGACAACCTCGCTCATGTCAGCCTCCTGCCCGCAGGTTCTGGATCACGAAGGTCGCCATCCGGTCGGAGACCTTGCACGGCGTCTTGTAGTCCGGTGACTTCAGCGGGAGGTTCACCGACACGTGCATCATGAGTTCCTTGCTCAGGCCCAGGTTGGTGGTGCAACCGCCGCGTTCGGCCACCTTCTCGTCATGGGTGTGCACGGCCGGAGTCCCCGCCAGTTCACCAACGGGCTCGAAGAACGGGTTCCGGTCACGCTCCTCGAAGAAGCGCTCCCACTTGATGGCCTCGGGTTTGGTGTAGAGGGTCGCGGAGACCCTGGTGTCCTCGCTCACGTCCTTGGCGTCCCAGGTGCAGGCCGGTCCGAGGACGGACTCTCGCGGCTCGGGTGTCTCGGTTGCCCCCACGGTCGCCCGCTGTTGCGGGGTGAGCAGGTCGCACACCCGATCCTTGAACCGGTCGGCGGAGAGCGGGTTGTTGATCGGTGGCGCCACGCCCTGCTTGCTGGTGCTGGCCGGCGCGCTCGTCTGGGCCGGCTCGGGGGCACCACCGCCACAAGCTGCCAGCATCAGCGTGCTCAGTGAGATGATGGCGGCGAGCTGGACTGTGCGGGTCACGACCGGTTGCCTCCGATGCCGACGTTCTTGTCCTCGGTGTTCTGGTGCTCGCGCACCATAGCCTTGATGTTTTCGATCATGTTCTGGATCGTGGTTTCCAGATCCTTGTTGGCCTTGCCGTGGCAGCCCTGCTCGTCGCTGGCTCGCTGCACGATCGACTTGACCGCCGCCTTGCTGTACGGATCGTTGTACGGCGGGTCAAGCCGTTGAAGCTCGCGAGCTGCCTCGCCGATCGACCGGACCTCCTTCAGCGCTTCTTGCAGCTTGGCCAGGGCCTTGCTGGCGTGCGCCGGGTCTATCCGGTACCGGCCCGCCTGGCTCAGCGACCCCTGCACATCCACCGGCCTTGGGCTCGGGTTCGCGCGTTTCTGCTGGTCCAGCAGGTGGCGCTGGCTGGGCGTGAGCAGGTGCTCGTCTGGATCCGCCATGGTCCCCCCTTGGCAACGCGGCGATTATCCACCGCGGTTGGCAATTTCCATCCCCCAGGCATCGTAACCATGGACGGATCGGGAACGGCAGCGGATCCACTCGACGGCAGGATCCCTCAAAAGGAGTAGTACTACGCAGGAAAAAGTGACGCTCCGCCAGTGCAATTGACTGGCGGAGCGTCACTTGGTCAATAGGTCAGGCTTTTGCCTTTGGGGAGATGTACTCGCCGATCTCCACATTGGACAGCTTGGCGTAGACACCGGGGTAACCGATGGCCGCGCAGCCCTGGCCCCGGCTGACCACACCGATCTGGATGAAGGTGTTGCGGCTGGGCAGGGAGACGAACAGCGGGCCGCCGGAGTCGCCCTGGCAGGTGTCCTTGCCGGTCCGGCCGGCGCACAGGTCGCGGTCGGAGGTCTCGGGGTAGGAGACCGCGCACTCGTCGTTGGAGATCAGTGGCAGCTCGACCTCCTGCAGGCGGTCCGGCCGGTTCACCACGCCGCCGCCGGGGAAGCCCGGCTGGGCCTCCATGTTGCCCCAGCCGATGCCGGTGACCAGACGACCCGGCCGCTCCAGCGCGTCGGTGCCGGGGGTGACCAGCTGGATGGGCTTGATGGTGGTGATGGGGGTGGCCAAGTACAGCAGCGCCACGTCGTAGCTGCCGTCCGCGAGGTACTTCTCGTGCATCTCGAAGCCGACCACCGGGCGTTCCTCGCCCTGGGTGGCCGAGAGCGCGGTGCGGCCGACGAGCACGGAGACGTTCTTGATGGTCTCCGCGTCGTAGCCCTCCACGCAGTGCGCCGCGGTCAGCACCACCCGCGGGCCCACCAGCGAACCGCCGCAGCGGTGCCGGTTGTACGCGGTCGGGCCGCGCCGGGAGTCCTGCAGGGTGGCCATGAACGGGTACTTGCCGTCGGGCACCGGGGTGCCGCCCACGACCAGCGCGCCCGGGTCGCCCGGCGGGGTGGACGGGGACGCGGCGGAGGTCCCCGTCAGCAGGCCGAGGCTGAGAGCGGCGGTCAGGGCGGCGAAGAGCACGCGCTTGCCACGGTTCACTGGGTGACCCCCAGGGTGGCCAGGGTGGTGGGGGCCTGGATCCAGCCGCCCAGCTCCTCGTTCGACAGCTTGCTGTACACGCCGGGGAAGCCGTGCGCGGCGCAGCCACGACCGCGGCTGACCACGCCGATCTGGATGAAGGTGTTGCGGCTGGGCAGGGAGACGAACAGCGGGCCGCCGGAGTCGCCCTGGCAGGTGTCCTTGCCGGTCCGGCCGGCGCACAGGTCGCGGTCGGAGGTCTCGGGGTAGGAGACCGCGCACTCGTCGTTGGAGATCAGCGGGACGTCGACCTCCTGCATCCGGTCCGGGTAGTTGACCACGCCGCCACCCGGGAATCCGGGCTGCGCCTCGGTGTTGCCCCAGCCGATGCCGGTGACCAGGCGGCCCGGGCGCTCCAGCGCGTCGGTGCCCGGGGTGACCAGCTGGATCGGCTTGATCGTGGTGATCGGCTGGTCGAGGGACAGCAGCGCGATGTCGTAGCTGCGGTCGGCCTTGTACTTCGGGTGCACCGTGACGAAGCGGACCTTGCGCTCCTCGCCCTGGTTCATCGAGAGCTGGGTGCGCCCGGCGATGACGGTCAGGCTGGGCAGGGTTTCCGGCGTGTAGCCGACGACGCAGTGCGCCGCGGTCAGCACCACGCGCGGGCCCACCAGGGTGCCGCCGCAGTTGTGCCGGTCGTAGGCGGTCGGCCCGAACCGGGCGTCCTGCAAGGTGACCATGAACGGGTACTTGCCGTCCGGCACCGGAGTGCCGCCGACCACGAGCGCGCCCGGGTCGCCGGGGTTGTGCGGCGGCGCGGCCGCGGCTGCCCCGGCGGTGGCCACCACGCCGAGGGTCGCGGCCAACACGGCCATGAGGAGACGTTTGCCAAGCATGAGTGCCCCTTTTGTCTCTGCGCTGGCAGAAAGGTGTGCAGACCCCGTTCCCGGAAGATCGGAAATGGGGTGCCCGCGACGCTATGCGCAGGTGAGAGGGGGCCACATCAGACGATCGACGGGAGCTCGACCGCCCATCGGCGTGGGCCGATCGGACGGTGATCCAGGTCACTTTCAGTTCGGGCAACTCGGTTCGCGGGTCGCGCGTCTGGATTTACGGCCCACTTGTGCGCGCCGGGCAATCGATGGGCCCTGGCACCGACCTTCGTCAGCGGGGCACTCGACGAAAGCCCACTGACCGGCCCTGGTTGAAACACTACTGTCTCTTCTGGAACCAAGTTGCCGCGTTCGGCGTTGGTTCATCGTAAGTTCTCAACTACGGGGCAGACCTGAAGCCCAGCTGAAGCTCGGTTAGGGTCGGTGCCGCGCCAGGGGAACGTCCCTGGTGGCGAGCAGGGGAGGGAATCACCCGATGGACACCGCACCCACCGCGGTCGTCTCGCGTCGGCGCTGGGCCGTGCTCACCGTGTTGTCGGTGAGCCTGCTGCTGGTCGCGGTGGACGCCACCGTGCTGCACACCGCGGTCCCCTCGCTCGCCGCTGATCTCAAGCCGGGCCCGGTCGGGCTGCTCTGGATCATCGACGTCTACTCGCTGCTGGCCGCCCCGCTGCTGATCGCCTTCGGCACCCTCGGCGACCGGTACGGCCGCCGCCGCATCCTGATGTACGGCTACCTGGTCTTCGGCGCCGCCTCGATCGCGGCGGCGCTGTCCACCAGCACCGGCATGCTGATCGCCGCGCGCGCCGGGCTGGGCATCGGCGGCGCGATGATCATGCCGGCCACCCTGTCGGTGCTGCGGCACATCTTCCCCGACCGCAAGGAACGCCAGTTCGCCATCGGCGTGTGGAGCGCGGTGGCCGCCTCCGGCGCGGCGCTCGGACCGCTGCTGGGCGGCGTGCTGGTGGAGTTCTTCTCCTGGCACGCGGCCTTCCTGATCAACGTGCCGGTCATGGTGGTCGCCATCCCGCTGGCGCTGTGGCTGGTGCCCGAGTCGGCCGACCCGGCCAAGGGCCGCTGGGACATCCTCTCCGCGCTGCTGTCCGCGCTCGGCGTGCTCGGCATCGCCTACGGCGTCAAGCAGGCCGGGCACCACGGCGTGCTCGACCCGGTCGCCATCGCCACCGGCCTCGGCGGCCTGCTGATGCTGGTCTGGTTCGTCCGGCGGCAGCTGAGCATGGAAAAACCGTTGCTGGACATGCGGATGTTCCGCAACGCCACCTTCAGCACCGCGGTCGCCTGCGTGGTGCTGGTGATGAGCTCGCTGGCCGGTCTCGGCCTGACGTTCTCCCAGTACCTCCAGTACGTGCTGCAACTCGGCCCGCTCGAGGCCGGGGTGCGGCTGATGCCCGCGATGCTCGCGGCCATCGCCGGTGGCCTGGTCGCCGCGCCGCTGCTGCAGCGCTTCTCCACCAGCGTGGTCACCGCGGGCGGCTTCACCATCACCGCGATCGCGCTGGTGCCCGCCGGGTTCTGGCTGGACACCCAGGACCACCCGTGGCTGCTGGTGCCCTGCCTGCTCGGCGTCGGCCTCGGGGTGTCCGCGGCCTTCACCGCCTCCTCCGACGCGCTGCTGGCCTCCGCGCCGCCCGCGCAGGCAGGCGCCGCGGCCGCGGTGGAGGAGACCGGCTACGAGCTGGGCACCGGGCTGGGCACCGCGATCGTGGGCAGCGTGATGTCCGCGGTCTACACCGCGCACCTGGCCGCCGTGCCCGGGGTGCCGCAGGGCAGCCTGGACCTGGCGCGGCAGTCCATGTCCGAGGCCGACCGGGCCGGGCGCGAGCTGGGCGGACCGGCCGGTGAGGCGCTGCTCGGCGCCGCCCGGCAGGCCTTCGTGGACGGGCTCACCGTCACCCTGGTGATCGCCGCGGTGGTGCTCACCCTGGCCGCGATCGTCGCCTCCCGACTCCTGCCCCGGCAGGTCATCAAGTCCGCAGGACACGACTGAGAGAGAAGCTGTGACCCCCACCGCTACCGAGTCCGAGCCCCAGGTCCGCAAGGGCTGGCGCACCCCGGCCGTGCTGTACCGGCTGATCAGCCACCCCGTGCTGCGCTTCGTGCTGGGCTGGGACCTGCCCAGCAGGGACGTGCGCAAGTGGGTGCCGAGCAGGCCGGGCAGCACCACCGTGGAGATCGGCAGCGGCGGCGGCTTCTTCACCAAGGCGCTGCGCGAGCACCTCGGCGGCGAGGCCCGGCTGATCGGGCTGGACCCGGCCGCGGGCGCGCAGAAGAAGCTCGCCGACAAGCACGCGGGCACGCCGGGCGCGGAGCTGGTGCTGGTGGCGGGGGACGGCTGCAAGCTGCCCTTCGCCGACAACAGCGTGGACACCATCTTCTTCACCTACAGCCTGGAAGAGGTGCCCGACCCGCTGGCCGCGGTGCGCGAGGCGGTCCGGGTGCTGCGGCCCGGCGGGCAGTTCGTCGCGTTCGTGTGGCGGCCGGTGATCCTGCACAAGCGGCGCAAGCCGGTGCAGCAGCTCATCGACTCGCTGCTGACCAAGCAGAACCTGAGCAAGGGCCCGCAGAACCTGCGCATGGCCTACCGCAAGCCAGCGGCCTGACCTGACGGCGGGCGGCCGGATCCCGGCCACCCGTCCCTGCTTTGCCGCGAGCTTTAACGTACTAAGTACGCTAATCTGGCCGGTATGACCCGTATCGACGACATCCGCGCCCGGCTCCAGGAGCAGCTGCCCGAGCTGGCCGCCACGCACGGGGTGCCGGGGGCCCAGGCCGCGGTGCTGGTGGACGGCGAGATCGTCACGGCCGCCACCGGGGTGCTCAACCTGGGCACGGGGGTCGAGGCCACCACCGACTCGCTGTTCCAGGTCGGCTCGATCACCAAGCTGTGGACCGCGACCCTGGTGCTGCAGCTGCTCGACGACGGCCTGCTGGAGCTGGACCGGCCGGTGCGCGAGTACCTGCCGGAGCTGACTCTGGCCGATGCGGGCGCGGCCGCGGTGATCACCACCCGGCAGCTGCTCGCGCACACCGCCGGGTTCGCCGGGGACCTCTTCCGGGACACCGGTCACGGCGCGGACGCGGTCGAGAAGTTCGTGGCCACCCTCGGCGACGCCGCGCAGCTGTTCCCGCCCGGCGAGATGTTCTCCTACAACAACGCCGGCTACATCGTGCTCGGCCGCCTGGTCGAGGTGCTGCGCGGCAAGCCCTTCGGCCAGACCCTGCACGAGCACCTGATCACCCCGCTCGGCCTGGCGCACACCGCGACCGACGCCACCGAGGCCATCCGCTACCGCGCCGCCCTCGGCCACCTGCCCGGCCCGGACGGCGAGCTGCTCCCGGCCCCGGTGTGGTCGCTGGCCGCCTCCGCCGCGCCCGCCGGCGCGCTGCTGTCCATGCGCGCGGCCGACCTGCTGGAGTTCACCAGGCTGGCCCTGGACGGCGGCCGGGAGGGCGTGCTGTCCGCCGAGTCGGCCGAGGCGATGCTGGAGCCGCGGGTGGCCGTGCCCGAGGTTGGCCTGCTGCCCAGCCACTACGGCCTGGGCTGGGGTGTGTGGGACCTGCCGGGCAACCGGGTGGCCGGGCACGACGGCGGCACCATCGGCCAGAGCGCGTTCCTGCGCGTGGTGCCCGCCGCCGGGGTGGCGGTGGCGCTGCTGACCAACGGCGGCGACACGTACCGCCTCTACCAGGACCTGGTGCGCCCCTTGGTCGCCGAGCTGGGCGGGGCGGAGCTGCCCGGCGCGCTGGTCCCGCCTGCCGAACCGGTCGCGGTGGACCCCGGCCGGGCGGTCGGCCGGTACGACGCGGTCCTGGCCAGCCAGGAGGTCACCGTCGACGAGCAGGGCCGGTTCTGGCTGACCACGCTGCCGCTGACCGAGGCGGCCAAGATTTTGCTGACCTCGGAGGCGCCGGTGGAACTGCTCGGGCTCACCGCGGACTCGTTGATCGCCACGGAGCCGAGGATGGGCCTGTACCCGGTGTACGTGCTGGTGGGGGAGCCGGGGCAGCCCGCGCGGTTCCTGCACAGCAGCCGGGCGGCGGCCCGGATCCCGGGCAGCTGAGCGACGCGGCCTGACCTCAACCGGCCACCACGCCCACCCGGGCAAGACTGACCGGGTCGTCATCTCGCAGACTGTGCCGGTGACCTCCGACCTGCTCCGGCGCGCGACCCAAGCCCTGCCCGCCCTGCTCGACGACCTCGGCGAGCTGATCTCCTGCGAGTCGCCCTCGGCCGACCTGGCCGCAGTGGCACGCAGCGCGGACCTGGTGGCCGAGCAGGGCACGCGGCTGCTCGGCGCGGCCCCGGAACGCCTGGAGCTAGGCGGGGTCAGCCACCTGCGCTGGCGCTTCGGTGATCGGCCCAGGGTGCTGGTGCTGGCCCACCACGACACGGTGTGGCCGATCGGCACCCTGGCCCGGCTGCCGTTCTCGGTCACCGACGGCGTGCTGCGCGGGCCCGGCTGCTTCGACATGAAGACCGGGCTGGCCCAGGCCCTGCACGCGCTGTCCTGGCTGAACAGCCTGGACGGGGTGAGCGTACTGGTCAGCGGGGACGAGGAGGTCGGCTCGCTGACCTCCCGGGAGCTGATCGAGGACACCGCGCGGGGCTGCGCCGCGGTGTTCGTGCTGGAGGGCAGCGGCGAGCAGGGCGCGCTCAAGACCGAGCGCAAGGGCACCAGCATGTACCAGCTGGCCATCACCGGCCGCGCCGCGCACGCCGGGCTGGAACCGGAGCTGGGCGTCAACGCGGGCATCGAGCTCGCGCACCAGGTGCTGGCGCTGGCCGCGCTGGGCGATCCCGGACTGGGCACCACGGTCACCCCGACCGTGCTCTCCGCGGGCACCACCACCAACACCGTGCCCGCCGCGGCCGTGGTGCACTGCGATGTGCGCGCCCGCACCGCCGCCGAACAGCAGCGTGTGCACCAGGCCATCCGCGCCTTCGCCCCGGTGCTGCCGGGGGTGGAGCTCGATCCGCTGGGCGGCCCCAACCGGCCGCCGATGGAGGCCGCGTCCTCGGCGGCGCTCTACGCCCGCGCGGTCGCGCTGGCCGCCGGGCTCGGGCTGCCGCCGCTGAGCTCGGTCGCGGTCGGCGGGGCCTCCGACGGCAACTTCACCGCCGGGATCGGCGTGCCCACCCTGGACGGGCTCGGCGCGGTCGGCGGCGGCGCGCACGCCGAGCACGAACACGTGCTCACCGCGCACATCCCGCCCCGCGCCGCGCTGCTGGCCGCACTCGTCGACGACCTGCGGAGCCGTGGATGAGCGCCGAAGCGGCCCTGGTGGAGACCGCCAAGCGGGACGCGCTGGCCGCCGCGCACGCCGCCGGGGTGGAGATCGCCGAACTGGCCGAGCTCAGCGACCTGCAACGCGCTTTCCGGCTGTTCCAGGACATCTGGCTGCCCAAGCCGGGCAGCGAGCCGATCACCGTCGAGCTGATGCGGGTGCTGGAGCACACCGGCGGTTACGTGGCAGGCGCGTTCAGCGCCGACGAGCTGGTGGGCGCGGGGGCGGGTTTCCTGGCCGCGCCGATCGGCCGCGGTCTGCACTCGCACGTGGCCGGGGTGGCCGGCCAGGCCCAGGGCCGCTCGGTCGGCTACGCGCTCAAGCTGCACCAGCGGGCCTGGGCACTGGTGCGCGGCCTGGACGTGGTCAGCTGGACCTTCGACCCGCTGGTGCGCCGCAACGCCTTCTTCAACCTGGCCAAGCTGGGCGCGCTGCCCGCGGAGTACCTGCCCGACTTCTACGGCCCGATGGCCGATGAGATCAACGACGCCGGGCCCAGCGACCGGGTGCTGCTGTCCTGGCGGCTCACCGGCCCCGCGGTCGCCGCGGCCTGCGCCGGGCGCCCGCTCACCCCGGACATCACCACCGCCGAACCACTTCTGTCCGATGTGGACGGTCGGCCGGTGCGGCGGGAGACCGGGGCGGGCACCGTGCTGGTCGCGGTGCCCGCCGACATCGAGACCTTGCGTGGCAAGGATCCCGTGCTCGCGGTGGAGTGGCGGTTCGCGGTCAGGGACACCCTGGGCGAGCTGCTGGACGCCGGCGCGACGGTGACCGGGTTCCTGCGCAGCGGGTCCTACGTGGTGTCCCGGCCGGACCGCTGAAGCGGGTCAGGGCGCGACGGTCACCTCGACCGTGCCCGCCTCCGGCTCCTGGAAGCGCAGCAGCGCCTCGCCCTCCTCGACCAGCTCGTCCAGGGTGCTGCGGGACAGCGGCAGGAACGGGCGCAGGGTGAGGATCGCCTTGTCCTTCTTGCGGGTGGTCTCCCACACGCCGCGGACCTGGCCGTCGACCAGGAAGGTGGCCCGCACCCGCAGGTTCTTGGTCACCACCTCGCCGCGGTGCGCGTCGGCCAGCACCCTGGTGCGGTCGGCGTGCGCCAGCACCAGGTTGTCGAACTCCGGCAGGTAGCGGACCGGGGCCGGCACGTCCGCCTCCGGGCGCGGGGCCTCCGGCAGGTCGAAGAGCTCGCGCCCGTTCTCGTCCTGGAAGACCTCCAGCTTGTGCCGCAGCCGGTCCATGATCTGCTTGGCCTCGGCCAGCCCGGACCAGGTGTGGAAGTCCTGCGCGGAGGCCGGGCCGAACGCGCCGAGGTAGCGCAGCGCCAGCCGGTCCGTCTCGTCCACAGTGGACAGTGGATCGGGCAGCCACTCGTCGGCCAGGGTGAAGGCGGCCACCGTCGGGAACGACCAGCGGTCCTGGGTCGGCCGCATCACCAGCGGCAGCTGGGTGCGCACCGCGTAGCCCAGTGCGCGGTCGTTCACCGCGGGGAAGGCCTCCTGCAGCAGCGGGCGCAGCTCGGTGAAGCTGCGCGGCGCGGCGGCCAGGATCGCCCGCGCGGTGGGCAGCAACCGCTCCAGGTCCAGGCCGTTGGCGCGGGAACCCAGCACCCGCAGCGAGGCGGTCAGCATCGGTTGCAGGGTGTGCCGGAACCGGAGGTAGTCCGCCGAGCTCATCAGGTGCAGGGTGCCGCGCAGCAGGGTGGCGCGGACGATCCGGCGCTCGTGCAGCGCCTCGTGCAGCTCCCGCCGCTCGAAGCCGGCGATCCGGGTCCACAGCGCCACGAACGGCGGCCGCGCCTCCTGCGCCTGGATCCCGCACAGTCGCTCCACCAGGTCGACCGCGGAGACCTGCTCCCTGCTCAGCAGGTGCTGGCGCGCCAGCGTCGCCCGGTTGAGCCGGCCACGGGTCACGATGTCCATACCGGCCAGCTCATCATGTTCCCGTCGCGGACCGGGCACAATCCGGGCAAGAACCCGAGGATGTTACCCGTTTGATGAGTAGCCCGCTGGCCCGTCCGGTCGTCGGTTGTCCGCTCGGACAACCATTACTCAGCCCAGGCCGACTCCAGGATCACGTCCACGAAATCCCTGCGCACGAACCCGGGCCCGTACCGCGCCAGCACATCGGCCTTGATGTTGCCGAAGGTCGTCTCCGGCCGGTGCGCCAGTCCACGGTGGAACGCTTCCAGAATGCGCCGCTTGAACTCCGGCCGGGGATGCGCGGCGACCACGGCCTCCCGGTCGGCGTTGGTCATCTCGTCCAGGCCGGCGCCGACCACGTCGACCTCCACCCCGGCGATCACCAGTGCGATCTCCGGGGCCATGTGGTGCGGGATCTCCATCGTGGTGTGCAAGGCGATCGCGGTCCACACCGTGGTCACCGCCCGCTCGGGCAGGCCGTGGCGGCGCAGGAACTCGGCCGCGTCGTCCGCGCCGTCGATCTCGAACCGTTGCCGGGACTGGCGATGCCGTTCGGTGAGGCCGAGGTCGTGGAACATCGCGCCCACGTAGAGCAGCTCCCGGTCGAAGGTCAGGCCGCGGTGCTCGCCGCGCAGCGCGCCGAAGTGGTAGACGCGGCGGGAGTGGTGGTAGAGCAGGTCATCGGTCAGGTCGCGCACGAGTTCGGTGGCCTCGGCGGCCAGTGCGCTGTCCGGGACGGTCAGGGTGGCGGGCACGCGGTTCTCCGTTGCGCTGGAAGAGGATCGGTCCGGTTCAGACTGTCAGCGGACCCGCCTCGGCACGCGCGGTGATCCGGCCGCGAATCCCTCGGATCCGGACATACTGGGGAGGTGCCAGCCACGCCCCGCACCGTGCTCGTCCTGCTTTACGACGGCTTCCGCCTGCTCGATGTCACCGGACCGCTGGAGGTCTTCGCGGTGGCCAACGAGCAGGGCGGGAACTACCGGCTGCTGCTGGCCGCGCCCGGCGGGCAGGACGTGCGGGCCAACACCGGATCGCGGCTGGGCGCCGATCTCGACCTGGCCGAGGCGCAGGCGCACGGGGCCACCCTGGTGGTGCCGGGCGGGCCGAACTGGGCGCACACCATCAGCGACACCGAACTGCTGGCCCAGGTGCGGCGGCTGGCCGGTCAGGCCGAGCGCACCGCCTCGGTGTGCGCGGGCGCGTTCGTGCTGGCCGCGGCCGGGCTGCTGGACGGGCGGCGGGCCACCACGCACTGGGACCTGGCCGACGCGCTGGCCAGGAAGTTCCCCGCGATCGAGGTGGACGCGGACGCGATCTTCGTCCGGGACGGGCCGGTGATCACCTCCGCCGGGGTCACCTCCGGCATCGACCTGGCGCTGAGCCTGGTCGAGGAGGACCTGGGCGTGGCGACCGCGCGGCTGGTGGCCAAGCACCTGGTGGTGTTCCTGCAACGGCCGGGCGGGCAGTCCCAGTTCAGCGCGCGGCTGCGGGCCGGGCGGCCGCGCACCGAGGGCCTGCGCCGGTTGCTGGACACCGTGGTCGCCGACCCGGCGGGCAGGCACTCGCTGGCCGAACTGGCCGCCAGGGCCGGGATGAGCGCCCGGCACCTCACCCGGCTGTTCCGCGAGGAGCTGGACACCACCCCGCAGCGCTACGTGGAGCAGGTGCGGGTGGAGGCGGCCCGGCAGCACCTGGAGGGCACCGCCGATCCGCTGGACGTGGTGGCCCGGCAGGCCGGTTTCGGCTCGGTGGAGACGCTGCGCCGGGCCTTCCACCGGGAGACCGGGGTCTCGCCCAGCGGCTACCGCACCCGGTTCCGCCGCGGCTAGCCGACCCGGAACTCCCGCGTGCAGCCGGAAACCGGACGGCACCGGCCATCCGTGGTGCGCGCATCGCCCTGGTAGCGCAGCCGGAAGGTGCCCGCGGTCCCGGCGGGAATGTCCCAGGTGATGGTGACGCGCTGCCTGACCCAGTGCAGCTTCGTGCACCAGTCGCCGTCGTCGGCCACCGTGACCCAGTCCGCGCCCGCCCGCCGCTGCACCTGGAGGAACGTGCCGCCGCGCCGCAGGTCGTTGGCCAGGTGCGCGCCCGCGAACACCGCCCGCACCAGCTCGCCCGGCCGGTAGGAATCCCGTGGCTGGACCAGCACATCGCCGAACTCCCGGCCCGCGGGCGGGGTGTCCAGCCCGCGCCGCCGGTGCGCGCGCACCCGCTTGGCGAGATCCGGTGGCGGAGTGCCCGGTGGCACTGGGACTCCGTCGCGCAGCGCGGTGGCCAGACCGGCCGCGACCTGGGTCAGCGCGGGCAGCTGCCAGCGGCCGAACAGTGTGCTGCCGCCCTCGTAGCGCTGCGCCAGGTACTCCTCCGGCGTGGTGACGTAGTGGAAGTAGCCGTTGCTGTACCCGGCCACCAGCACATCGGACAGCTCCGCGCCGACGATTGCGGCCACCGCGCGCCGCAGCCGCAGCCCGGCGGTGATGGTGACCTCGCCGGGAATGCCGATCAGGTGCAGCTGCCCGATCCGCAGCAGCTGCACCGGATACCGCTCCTGCACCAGCCGCCCGGCCCGCCGCACCAGCCGCGCGGGCAGCGCGATTCCCTTGGGGGACTGGGTTTCCCGCAGCCGGGCGGACCATCGGTACCAGACCCGGCGGGAGAGCACGTCCAGCACCGAGTCCCGCCCCTGCCGGAAGCCGGGGAACCCGGGGCCTTCATCTGTGCCAGCCAGGCAGGCCGCTCCGGTCACCGGCGGACCGGTCCGGTGCACCCGGCCGTCGCCGGTGAACTCCGGCCGGACCTCCACCTCGGACAGGTCCACATAGGTCAGTCGCGCGTCCACGCCCCCGGTCACCGGCGTGCCGGGCTCGGCGGCCAGCGCCGCGGCGGCCTCGTACTGGCGCAGGCCGATCAGCCGGGTGCTGTCGAACTCGTCCTCGGTGGGACCGCTGTGCGGGCGCAGGTTCAGGTTCGGCGACATGTCCCCGGCGTTGGTCTGGGCGAACGCGCCGATGAAGGCGGGCTGTTCGTCGGCCAGGTAGTCCACGCCGGTGACCAGGCGCTCCCAGTGGTAGGCGGCGTAACCCTTGTTGTCCCCGCTGAGCAGCCGGTTCGTGTTGCACATGCTGGTGCCGTGGGTGGCGAAGAAGTTGACCGCCCCGGCCAGCCGCCCGTCCCGCTCGACGCGCAGCAGCGTGGTCTGCGGGTCGATGGCCGCCGGGAACACCGCGCGCTCGGCGGGCGGGTTGCGCAGCCAGGCCGCGCGGGAGCGGTTCACGCTGGCCCCGCGGAGCTCACCGTGCGCCAGGGTCAGCGTGGCCGGCGCGAGGTCGGCGTGCGCCCGCTCGACGGCTTCCACGATCCCGGCCACGATCGCGGCGAAGGTCTTGGGCCGGAAGCCGGGCACGGTCAGGTTGTACAGCGCGTGGTGGCTGTAGCCGCCGGGTCCGGCGTGCGTGTGGGTGACCGTGAGCAGGGTGTTCCGCGCGGTGTAGAGCTCGCCGAAGCGGGCGCGCAGCCTGGTCAGCACCGCCCGGTGCACGCTGTCGAACATCAGCGGCAGCTCGCTGACCACCAGCAGCACCCTGGACTCGCCGTGCGCCACCACGAACGCCCTGGCCCGCAACCGCAGGTGGATGCCCGCGCTGCGCTGGGAGGCCTTGCCGTAGCCGAGCAGTCCGCACCCGGCGGCCTCGCCGGTGATGTCGGCGATGCCGCGCCCGACGAGGTAACCGGTCACTGGTCCAGCAGGCTCGCGGCCACGGTCGCGCCCAGCTCCCAGCAGGACTCCAGATCCTGCTTGCCGGGCTGGCCGAGCACGGTCACCGGGGGGAAGGCCTTGCGCCACTTCAGGCCGGTCGCGATGGACTCCACCGCGCGGACCGCGCCCTCCACGCCTTCGTTGCCGTGCACGTAGAGGCCATAAGGCCGGCCGATGGTCGCCGACAGGCACGGGTAGTAGACCGTGTCGAAGAAGTGCTTGAGCGCGCCGCTCATGTAACCGATGTTCGCCGGGGTGCCCAGCAGGCAGCCGTCGGCGCCGAGCACGTCCACCGGCGAGGCGGTCAGCGCGGGTCTGACCTGGACCTCGATCCCGTCCAGCTCATCGGTGGACGCGCCGGAGACCACCGCCTCCAGCAGGGCCTGGGTGGCGGGGGAGGGGGTGTGGTGGACGATCAGCAGGGTTGGCATCGTCCACCCACCTTGGCAGCTGGCGGGGAGGGCCGCCAGTCACGTCAACCGGGGCTGCCGTGTGCCAGGTCCCGCAGCGCGAGGGGGCGCGTCAGGGCCTGGACCGTGCGGTTGAGGAACAGGGAGTCGAACGGGCTGGGGGCGGCCAGCGGACCGCCGAACTGGCGGAAGTAGTGCAGGTCGGTGTCATTGTCAGGCTGATGCAGGGGGAGCTGCCTGGCCACGTGCCGGTAGTCCTCGATCTGCCGTTTGAGGTCCCAGTAGCGAGGTGACATAACATCACAGTGCGCCAGATCACAACGGTTGGGTAATGTCAGCAGGCCATAGCTTCCGCGTATGACCCCCGTTGCCTGTCCTTCACCTTTAAGACAGGCTCCCGTGGCGGTCCAGCCAGTACGCGTAGACCGGGTGGTACTCGACCTGCTCGGCGTAGTCCTCCACCAGGAAGCGCAGCAGCTTGTCCGACTGGCGGGCGATGGTGCCCTCGCGGTGGTGCACCAGCAGCCGGGTGGTGCGCAGCGGCGTGTCCCGCAGCGGCCGGTTCACCGTGCCGGCGGGCGGGTCCGACAGCGGCGGGCAGAGCAGCACCGCCTGCTGGCTGCGCACCAGCTCATCGGCCTGCGGCAGGTCCACCCGGTGCCGGATGCGCGGCACGAAACCGGCCCGGCCGCAGGCGGCGTAGATGGACTCGTCGTCGTTGTTGCCGCACGGTGAGGGCGTGGCCCAGTCCTCACCGGCCAGGTCGCCGAGGCTCACCTCGCACTGGGCGGCCAGCGGGTGGCCGGAGGCGAGGCGGACGAACACCGGTTCCACCACCACCACGTGGTAGGCCAGGGTGGGCCGCCTGCGCAGCTCGTAGCCGTCGCACTCGTTGAGCAGCGCGATGTCCAGCCTGCCGCTGTCCAGCACCTCGGCCACCGCGTGCGAGGACGGGCCCTCCTCGGTGCGCAGCTCGGCCGCCGGGTGCAGGGTGTTCAGGCCGCGCACCAGGCTGGGCAGCAGCGGACCGGGGCGCACGCCGATGCGGATCTCGCGCAGCTCCTCGTCCTCGGCCAGTCCGCGCGAGGGCGCGAGGCCGTCCAGCACCGGCAGTACGGAGTTGGCGCGGACCAGGATGAACTCGCCCAGCGCGGTGGGCCGCACGCCGTCGCGCTCGCGCACGAACAGCGGCCCGCCCATGAAGCGCTCCAGGCGCTGCACCTGGCGGGTCAAGGTGGGTTGGGACAGCCCGAGAACCGCGGCCGCCTTGGTCATGCTGCCGGCCTCGGCGATCGCGCACAGCATCCGCAAGTGACGGACCTCCAGGTCCATGCGGCCATCGTATGGACCCGAACGTCCGGGTGAAAGGCGCAAACGACTGAGGGCCCCGGTTGGCCAATACTGTTTTGTTCAGTTGTCGAGACGCGTTCAGTTCTGTTTCGTGGCAACGGTTTGCATTGTTCAGTCCGGCTGCGCGTCGAGCTCGGCGATGAGGCGGCGCAGCGCGGGCAGCGCGTCGGTGATGGTGTCCAGCTCGGCCGCGGACATCCGGTCCATCGCCTCGCCGACCACCCGGTTGCGGTGCCCGTCGAACTCGGCCAGGCGGCCCAACGCGAGCTCGGTCGGCCGCAGCCGGGCGCTGCGCCGGTCCGTCGGACAGACCCGCCGTTCCAGCAGGCCCTCCGCGCTCAGTGCCGCGACCAGTGTGCTCACCGTGTTCGCGGCCAGCTGGAGGGTCTGCGCGGCCTCGCGCACGGTCAGGCCGGGGCTGGCCGCGACCGTGCGCAGCAGGTTGGCCTGGGCCTCGGGCAGCGGCGGGTGCGGGAAGTGCCGCCGGGTGTTGCGCAGCACCGCCATCCGCAGCCGCGGCAGCACCGCGAACAGGTCTTCGGCCAGGGCTGACCGGTGGTCGGCGGGGCGGGCGGGATCACGTTTCCCCGGCGCGGGCATTCCCGTATCTTAACCCCTATATATCGTTCGCAGAGGTAATGAGCTGGGGAGCTTCCGTGGTTGACCTGCAGACCGCACCGGCGACAGCGAAGTCCAGGGCGGCGACCGCCTTGCTGGCGGTGCTGTTAGGTGGCTGCACCGCCTTCGGGCCGCTCACCATCGACATGTACCTGCCCGCGTTCCCGCAGATCGCGGCGGATCTGGGCAGCACGGCCGCGCAGGTGCAGCTGACCCTGACCGCCTGCCTGATCGGCCTGGCCCTGGGCCAGCTGGTGATCGGCCCGCTCAGCGACATCCTGGGCCGCCGCCGTCCGCTGCTGGCCGGGCTCGCGGTGTACGCGGTGACCTCGGTGGCCTGCGTGTTCGCCAACAGCGTCGGCCTGCTGGTGGGCCTGCGGTTCATCCAGGGCGTGGCGGGCGCGGCCGGCATCGTGATCGCCAGGGCGATCGTGCGGGACCTGTACTCCGGCGTGGCCGCGGCGAAGTTCTTCTCCAACCTGATGCTGATCTCCGGCCTGGCCCCGATCCTGGCCCCGGTGATCGGCGGCCAACTGCTCAAGGTGGCCACCTGGCACGGCGTCTTCGCGGTGCTGGCGGCCTTCGCGGTGCTGCTGTTGCTGGGCGGCCTGTTCGGCCTCCGCGAGACCCTGCCGGTGGAACGCAGGCACGGCGGCGGCCTGGGCCAGACCTTCCGCTCCATCCGCACCCTGCTCCGCGACCGGGCCTTCGTCGGCTACGTGCTCACCTCTGGCCTGACCATGGCCGCGATGTTCGCCTACATCTCCGGCTCGCCGTTCGTCATCCAGGACCTCTACGGCGCCTCCCCGCAGGTCTACAGCCTGATCTTCGGCGCGAACGCGATCGGCATCGTCGCGGTCGCCCAGCTCAACGGCCGCCTGGCGCACCGGGTGCACTCCAGGACCCTGCTCGCCATCGGCGTCCAGGTGGTCGCCCTGGCGGGCCTGGCCCTGCTGGCCGTGGTCCTCATCGGCGGCACCGAACTGGGCCTGACCGGCTTCCTCATCCCGCTGTTCGTCCTGATCGCCAGCATCGGCATGATCCTGCCGACCACCACCACCCTGGCCATGGCCGACCACCCGGAAGCCGCGGGCGCCGCCTCGGCGCTGCTGGGCTCGGTCCAGTTCGTCATCGGCGGCCTCACCGCGCCGTTGGTGGGCCTGGCGGGTCAGGACAGCGCGGTCCCGATGGCCGCCGCGATGGCGCTTATGGGTATAGCCGCGTTCGCGATGTACTTCTTCGTGGCGCGTCCCGCCGCCAGAAAGGCCAACGCGGCCTAGCATCCGGTTCGTGCAGTGGAACCACAACCTGGCTCTCGCGCTGCTCGGACGGGACTGGCTGGGTAACGAGCGCCTCAAGGCATTGGCCTGCGCCGAATCCCTGCCCAACGGCAGATTCCACGTCAAAGGCCTGGACAACCACGGAATCCCCACCACCCGCTCCCGCGCCCGCGCCGCCACCTGGTCCGACGACGACATAGCGGCGGGCCGGGGCGCGGCAGTCCACGCCCGCCAACCCGACAGCCCAGCCGTGCGCCTGTACCGAGCGGTGCAAGCCCCCGAGGCCTGTTGGCTGGCGTTAGGCACGGAACGGATCGCGGTACTCCGCATCCGGGACACCGCGGTGCGAGCTGAACCGATCGTGAGCCCCACCGCGCAACGGTTGGTGCGGCAGAAGTCGGTGGGCAAGGTGCTGCGCGGAGTCGGCAGGCTGGTGCGTGACGTGGCAACCGGATTACAGGAGGACATCGGCCGTCCGCCACTGCACGAACGACCGGAGGACGCGGTGCTGGAGTTCGAGTTCGAGGCACCGAGGTCGGAACTGCTGCGGGTCGAACGGTGCAGGCAGCTGGCGGTGGGGTCGGCGAGCAGACAGGTCCGGCTGCACTTCAGCGACGGGTCGTGGGCACGGATCAGGACGGATGTCGACGGTGTTGAGGCACTGACGCTGCCTTATTGACCGGGGCTCGCGACCAGGGACCAGCAGCCGGTGTGGCTTTTCAAACGTCCATCGAGTCTTGAGGTTCCCCATGCCCGTCAACCTGGAGACATCGCACCACATCCCAGCGAGCAGACGCTCACAGCAACCGCCGCCAAGGCCACGCCACGTGACGGCGGCTGCTCGCTGGGATGTGGTTCGATTTCGGAAGGTTGACGGGCATGGGGAACCTCAAGACCTGCCTGCGTCTCTGCCTTTGACTTTGACTTTCCCCCCCATGCTTTGATCTCTGCCCGTCCGGCGAGGACGCTCTTGATCTTCGCCTGAAACCCCGAAGATCAAAAGAATGTCCTCGGGCGGGGAAGCGCGGTCAGCAGTCTCCAGGCCGTACGGAGAAGACGAGAGCTGGGTTGGCAGCGCGTTGTCGTCCCCGCCGGATATGTTGGTGTGTATGGGAGAGCGGCGTTACTGGGCCCGGATCGGCGGGTTCGTCCTGGTCGGCGGACTGACCATCATCTTCGGCTGTCTGCTGTTGTTGCTGCTCACCGGGCACTTCCGGGTGCACTACACCGCCGACCACGACGACACCCTTCCGCTCTGGCTGCTCATCGTGCCCGCGCTGCTGGCCATCGTCGTCACCCGGGTCGTCCCGCCCAAGGTCAAATGGCACAACCCCTTCCGCGTCGAGCCCGAGCGGACCCGGCTGGAAGCGGGCTGGCTCGCCGGTATCGCCCTGCTCTACGCGGTCATCATGGTCTTACCGGGTGGGCCGGTCTGGTTCCTGACCGTCAAACCGTTGTTGCTCATCGTGGTCCCGCTCATCCTGTTCTGGTACCTGCGGCGGCACGGTGGCAAGCGGGAGCGCTGGTTGCCCATGACGCCGATGCGGTGGGTCGCGCCGCTGGCGCCTGCGGTCGTCTTCCTCTCGCTGACCTACCTCGTCGGGGCCTATCCCGAGTCCCGGATCATTCCCTCTGTGCCGGTCATGGTCCTGGTGTTCCTGTTCAACGCCGTGATCGAGGAGTTGTTCTACCGGCGCTGGTTGCAGACGCGGCTGGAGGCCGTGCTGGGACTGTGGCCCGGGATTGTGCTGGCCGCCGTGCTCTGGGCGGTGTGGCACATCGGGATCCAGTCCCACCACGGCATCGGCCTCGGTCTGCTCACCGTGCTGGCTGGGCACGGGGTGCGCGGGATGTTCCTCGGTTACCTGTGGGCGCGCTATCGCAACTTCCCGGTGCTGTTGCTGGTGCACGGGCTGATCAACGCGCCCTTCCTGCTCACCTCACTGCTCTGAGCTCACACCACCGCGCCGGAGTCGACGCGCCTGCGGGTCTGCTGGCGGGGCTTGGCGCGCTGGCGGCCCGCGCCCGGTGACTTCCGGTCCAGCAGCACGGCCATCGGCGAGGCGGTGGCGACTGTGGAGATGGTGCCCGCGACCACGCCGATCAGCACCGCCAGGGCGAAGTCGGCCAGGGAGCCGTCGCCCAGGAACAGCAGGCACAGCAGCACCGCGAGCACGCCGACGCCGGTGTTCACCGTGCGGGGCAGGGTTTGCAGGACCGCGGTGCCGGCGACCTGGTGGAACGGTTCTCTCGGGCGCAGGCCGCGGAGTTCGCGGACCCGGTCGAAGACCACCACCGAGTCGTTCACCGAGTAGCCGATGACGGTCAGCAGGGCGGCCAGGAACACCGCGTCCATGGTGATCCCGAGCCAGGAGAACAGGCCCAGCAGCACGATCACGTCGGTGAGCAGCGCGGCGACCGTGGCCAGGCCCAGTCGCCAGTCGAAGCGGATCGCCAGGTAGGCCAGCTGGGCGGCGACCGCGATGGCCAGGGCGATCAGGGCGTTGGCGCGCAGCTCCTCGCCGAGGCTGGGGCCGATCAGCTCGCTGCGCACCTGTTCCGCGCCGCCGCCGAGCCCGGCCAGCACCTCCTTGACCTTCGCCGTCTGGGTCTCATCCAGCGGGGCGGTCTTGACCGTCAGCTCCTTCTCGCCACTGGTGGAGACCGTGGTGCGGTCAAAACCCGCTGCCTGCAAGGCATCCCTGGCCGTATCGGCGCTGACCTGCTGGGTGGTGGTGTACTCGATCAGCCTGCCGCCGGTGAACTCCACGCCCAGCTCCGGGCCCCGGATTACCAGGCCCAGCGCGATCAGCAGGGTGACCGCGCCGGTGGCCAGCAGCCAGCGCTTCGGGTTGGCGTACAGGCCACTGAACCGGCCGGAGAGCCAGGTGCGCACCCGGCCCAGGTTGCCCAGGCCGGTCAGCCAGGGCCGGTTGGCCACGAACTCGTTGTCGCACACCGCGATCATCAGCACCCTGGTCAGCACCAGCGCGCTGAACAGCGAGGCCAGCACACCCACCGACAGCGTCACGCCGAACCCGCGCACCGGCCCGGTGGCCAGGAAGAACAACAGTCCGGCGGCGAGCAGGGTGGTCACGTTGGAGTCCGCGATCGCCGACACCGCGCCCTTGAACCCGCCTGCCATGGCCCGGCTCAGCCGTTGCCGTGGCGGGAGCCCCTTCCTGGCCGCGAAGTCCTCTCTCGCCCGCTCGAACACGAGCACATTCGCGTCCACCGCCATACCGACCGCCAGCACCAGCCCCGCCAGACCGGGCAGGGTGAGGGTCGCGCCGATGGCCAGCAGCGAGGCATAGGACAGTGCCGCGTACCCGGCCAGCGCGAGCACCGCCAGGAAACCGACCAGCCGGTAGACGAAGGTCAGGAACAGCCCGGTGATCGCGATCCCGATCAGCGCCGCCCACGCGCTGGCCTCGATCGCCTGCGCGCCCAGCGTCGGCCCCACGGTCCGCTGTTCGAGGACCTCCACCGGCAGGGGCAGCGCGCCGCCGCTGATCAGCAGCGACAGCTCCTTGGCCTCGGCCTGGGTGAACTTGCCGGTGATCCGGGTGTTGCCGCCGCCCATCCCGGCCTGGCAGCCGACCGTCTGGTCCACCTGCGGCGAGGAGATCACCTTCTCGTCCAGCACGATCGCCACCCGCCGCTTCGGGTCACCCGGCGGCGAACAGGCGGCCTCCCCGGTGAGCTTGCGCCAGCTCTCCCCGCCCGCGCCGGAGAAGTCGATGCCGACCTGCCAGCCCACACCCTGCGGCACCGGCCCCGAGCTCGCCCCGGACACGTTCTCCCCGGTCAGCGCGGCCGGCGCGAGCCGCAACGGCATCCCGGACTCATCCGGCAGCACCTTCTCGCCCGGTCCGGGCTTGGTCTCCGGCGCGGCCATGCCGAGCACCGGGTGCATGGTCAGCTGGGCGGTGCGGCCCAGCACCGCCACCGCCTCCTTCGGGTCCTGCACGCCGGGCAGTTCGACGATGATCCGGTTCTCCCCTGACCGGACCAGTCCCGGTTCGGCCACGCCCAGGCTGTCCACCCGGCGGCGGATCACCTCAAGGGCTCGGTCGGTGGCGTTGGCGTCGGCGGTGACGGTCGGGGTGGACTTGGCTTCCAGCACGATCTGGGTGCCACCGCGCAGGTCCAATCCGAGGCGCGGG
The DNA here is from genome assembly GCF_023897065.1 of Crossiella sp. SN42. GTDB lineage: Bacteria > Actinomycetota > Actinomycetes > Mycobacteriales > Pseudonocardiaceae > Crossiella. Next base: position 107,701 of record NZ_JAMHIV010000018.1, on the reverse strand, counting down.
GCGGTGCTGAGCACGAGGTAGGTGGCGGTGACCAGCACGGCGAGGGACAGCAGCCCGCGCACGAGAAGTCCCCGCCACGCCGAAGGGCGTGACATGGGCGAGTTTCCTCCAGGAATGAGGTCCGTCCACAGTGGACGGCGAGTGGGTCAGATTCCTGGAGTGGCCGGTGGCCCTCTGGTGGGCGCCTGCGGCGGACCGGCCCCGTCGGCGGCGGCGAAGACCGCCTGGTCGGCGGTGGCGTCGAGGCTGAGCCGCGGATACCCGGGCTCGGCCACCGGCAGACCGGCGGGCAGCTCGGCGAAGTGCTGGTGCGCCTGCGGGTTCGCGATGGCCACCCGGTCGGCGGTGAGCCGGACGTCCCGGTGGTCCGAAGTGGACCCGCCGAGATGGGTGGAGACCGCGACCTCGTTGTCCGCCAAGGCAACCGGCGCCGCGGTGGCCACCGGCGCGGCCACCAGCACCAGCAGCGCGGTGAGCAGCACGGCCTGGAGGAAGCCGAGCAGCGCGAACCGGGGCGGGACACCGTGCGTGCGCACAGTCCACCTCCAGTGCTCGGCTGCCGACCCGCCCAGTCTAGAGGACTCAGTCCGGGATGAGCACCGTCATGGACTCCTCCACGTGCCTGAACCCCGCCTTCTCGTACACCCAGCGCGCCGGGTTGCCGTCGGTGACCGCCAGTCCGACCGCGGGCAGCCCGGCCTGCGCGGCCAGCGCGACCGCCCGCCGCAGCAGCACCATGCCCAGTCCCCGGTAGCGCGGCGCGGGGTCCCGGTAGATCTGCCCGATCCACGGTCCCAGCAGCGGCGGGTCCCCGGCCCGGTCGTTGACCACCACGACCCCGACCACCTCCTCGCCGTCCCGGATGAGGCCGCTGCACGGCAGCACCGGGCCGAGCACCTCCCCGGCCAGCAGCTGGGCGAAGTTCGCCCGCTCGCCCTCGGCGTCGAGCACGTGGTCCACGTGGCCGGGCGGGAAGGCGCGCTGGTAGGCGGGGAAGATCTCCTCCAGGGTGGCGGTGAACTCCTCGGCCCGCAGCCCGTCGGCCAGCGGCGGGTTCAGCCAGTCCGGGTCGGCCTGCTGCTCGCGCAGGTCGAAGCTGTAGGCGTGCGCGTGCCGGACCACCGTGCCGCCGTTGGCCTTGGCCGGCAGGCAGATCTCCGGGCCCGCGCTGAACACCCAGCCCTTGCGCTCGGTGAACAGCAGCCGCACCAGGTCCTCGGCCGAGATGTCCACCGGTTCCAGTTCGGCGGCGTAGGGCAGGTCCAGCCGGGTGCGCCGGTCGTAGTGGGCGACCACCCGGCCCGTGCCGTCGAGTAGTTCCTCACGCATAAGGTGCTCCATTCCTTCGCCACACCGGTGGCCACGCCGACGCGTCCAGCACGCCGGTCACATACGCCCTGGCCACCAGCGCGGTACGGTTGGCCGCGCCGAACCGCTGGCAGAGCCGGGTGAGGTGGTAGGTCACCCCGTCCGGGGTCAGGCCGAGCGCGGCGGCGATCGCCGCGGTGGTGTCCCCCGCCGCGACCCTAGTGATGATCTCCGCCTCCCGGATACTGATTTCCGGTGGCCGCACCACCGGTTCCGGCTGCTCAGGGTCGGCGGCCAGGGTCAGCAGCAGCCCGGTCTCCACGTCCTTGACCAACTGGATGGTCAGCACCCCGGTGCGCTCCCGCTCCGCCCGCCGTGGCCGCCAGCGCACCGCCAGCGTGCGCTTGCCGCGTTTCCCCGAGCTGAACTCGCGCATGAGCCGGTCGTGTTTCTCCTGGTCGCGCGCTTGCATCAGGCTGGTGAGCAGGGTGCCGTGCAGTCGACCGGGGCTACTGCCCAGCAGCGCGGCGAACTCCGGGTTGAGCATGCTCAGTGTGCCGTCGGGCAGGCAGACCGCCGTGGGCACCGAGATCCGGTCCAGCAGGGTGAGGAACCGGTTGCGCCACAACGCCACCTCCCGCTGCGCGGCGCGGAACTCGGTGACGTCGAACAGGATGGTGCCCACGTGCCGGGACCCGTCCGGCTGCGGCAGCGGGAACCGGTACCCGGACCACTCCACCTCTCGGCCGTCCAGTTCGGTGCGCAGCCGCACCTGGCGGCCGGTGCCGGAGAGCAGCACCGCCGCGTTCTGCTCGACCGACTGCTCGGCCAGCTCCGGCGGCAGCACCTCCGGCACCGTACGCCCCACCACCTCGCCCAGCGGGCGGCGCAGCAAGCGGTGCCCGGCCTCGCCGAAGAAGACGTAGCGGTGCCGCTCGTCGGTGATCATGGCCAGCACCGGGGCGTGCGCCACGAACTGGGCCAGCCGCTGCTCGGCCACGGCCAGCGCGGTCCGGTCGGCCAGCCAGTCGCCGACGTCCACCGCGACCATGCCCAGCAACGGTTCCCCACCGGCCGGGTGCAGCAGCAGCTTGTGCCCGGCCAGCCACACCTGCCGCCCGGACCCGCCGGCCAGCGCGGTCGGCGCCGGATCGCCGGCCCGCCAGCGCAGCGGCTCGCCGGTGCGCCAGACCCGCTCGTCCTCGGCGTCCACCGGCGCGGCCAGTTCCGGCCCGATCCAGTCGGCCAGCGTGCTGCCGGCCACCCGGTCGGCGGTGGCCCCGATCAGGTCCAGGTAGCTCGGCGAGGCCCAGGTGAACCGGCCGGCGCGGTCCCGCAGCGCGGCCAGCGCGCCCGAGGCGGCCAGCAGCTCGGCCAGGCCGAGCCGGGACAGCGGATCGCTCACAAGGCGGAAACGCTAGCCGAGTACTACAAGATTGTGTAGTGCGTTCGCCCTGGCGTGCTCCTCGCCGGTGCCAGTCTTGATCTAGACAACGACCTGTGGCACAGCGAAATCGGGGATTCGAGATGGGCATTCAGGAAACACCGGACCGAGTGGCGCTCCCGCATCCGGCGAACCGGCTGCCGGTGCTCGGCGATGTGCTGGGCTCGCCGTCGGACCGCCTGGTGCAGAGCGCGATGGACGACGCCCGCGCGCTCGGGCCGATCTTCACCCGCAAGTTCTTCGGCACCGAGGTGGTGTTCGTCTCCGGCGCCGACCTGGTCGCCGAGCTCGCCGACGAGGACCGCTTCGCCAAGCACGTGGGCAACTCGCTGGTCACCATCCGCGGCCTCACCGGCGACGGCCTGTTCACCGCGTTCAACGAGGAGCCCAACTGGGCCAAGGCGCACGACATCCTGCTGCCCGCCTTCGCCATGTCCTCGATGCGCACCTACCACCCGACCATGCTCGCGGTGGCCCGCAAGCTCATCGCGCACTGGGACGCCAGGGTGGGGGAGTCCACTGTGGACGTTGGTGCGGACATGACCAAGCTGACCCTGGACACCATCGGCCTGGCCGGGTTCGGCTACGACTTCGGCTCCTTCGACCGGGAGGACGCGCACCCGTTCATCACCGCCCTGGTCCGCGGCCTCGCCTTCGCCCAGGCCAAGAACCGGCACATCCCCGGCCTGAACTTCTTGTACCGCAAGGACAGCGAGCAGTTCGCCGCGGACGTGGAGTTCCTCAACGGCGTGGTGGACGAGGTGATCCGGGAGCGCATCGCCAGCGGGGACACCAGCACCGAGGACCTGCTCGGCCTGATGCTCAACGCGCCCCACCCCGCCTCCGGTGAGACCCTGGACGAGGTCAACATCCGCAACCAGGTGGTCACCTTCCTGATCGCCGGGCACGAGACCACCTCCGGCACGCTGTCCTTCGCGCTGCACTTCCTGGCCAAGCACCCGGCCGTGCTGGCCCGCGCCCAGGCCGAGGTGGACGCGCTGTGGGGCGACGCCGCCGACCCGGACCCGAGCTTCGAGGACATCGGCAAGCTGCGCTACGTCCGGCAGATCCTCAACGAGACGCTGCGGCTGTGGCCGACCGCGGCGGTGTTCGCCCGCCAGGCGTTGCGGGACACCGTGATCGGCGGCAAGTACCCGGTGCGCGAGGGCCAGCCGATGCTGGTGCTGACCCCGATGCTGCACCGGGACCCGGTGTGGGGCGACAACGTGGAGACCTTCGACCCGGAGCGGTTCAGCCCGGCGGCCGAGCGGGCCCGCCCGGTGCACGCGTTCAAGCCCTTCGGCACCGGCGAGCGGGCCTGCATCGGCCGCCAGTTCGCCCTGCACGAGGCCACCCTGCTGCTCGGCCTGCTGATCCACCGCTTCCGCTTCCTGGACCAGCACGACTACCAGCTCAAGGTCAAGGAGACCCTCACCCTCAAGCCCGAGGGCCTGCACCTGGGTCTGGCCCGCCGCACCGAGCGCCGCCGGCCCGCGGTCACCGCGACCGGGCACACCACCGCCAAGGCCGCCGGCCGCGCCCGGCAGGGCACCGCGCTGACCGTGCTGCACGGCTCCAACCTGGGCACCTGCCGCGCCCTGGCCAAGGAGATCGCCGAGGCGGGGGAGCAGCGCGGCTTCGCGGTCACCGTCGCCCCACTGGACGCCGCGACCCGCGCACTGCCTGCCGATACCCCGGTGGTGATCGTGGCCGCCTCCTACAACGGCCGCCCCACCGACGACGCCACCCAGTTCTGGACCTGGCTCAACGAAGCCAAATCCGGCGAGCTGGCGGAGGTCCGGTACGCGCTGCTCGGCGTCGGCGACCGCAACTGGGCCGCCACCTACCAGCACGTGCCCACCGCCCTGGACACCCGGCTGGCCGAGCTGGGCGGCACCCGGCTGCTGGCCCGCGGCGAGGCCGACGCCTCCGGCGACCTCGCGGGCGCGGTCACCGACTGGAGCGAACAGCTCTGGACCGCGCTGCTCAACGAGTACGGCGACCCGGACGCGGTGTCCACTGTGGACGCAGCCGACGGCCCCCGGTACGCGGTGCGCACGCTGACCGGCCCGGTCACCGCCGCCCGCGACGCCCGGCACGAGCTGCGGCCGATGACGGTGCTGGAAACCGGCGACCTGGCCGACCTGGCGCACCCGCTCGGCCGGTCCAAGCGGTTCCTGCGGATCGCGCTGCCCGAGGGCCTGACCTACCGCACCGCCGACCACCTCACCGTGCTGCCCGCCAACGATCCGGCCCAGGTCGAGCGCGCCGCCCGGATCCTGCGGGTGGACCCGGACGCGGTGCTGGACATCACCGACCGGCGGCCCGGCCGGGGCGCGCTCGGCCTGGACCGCCCGGTCAGCGCCCGCGAGCTGCTCACCCACTTCGTCGAGCTGCACGACCCGGCCACCCCGGCCCAGCTGGCGGTGCTGGCCGCGAACAACCCCTGCCCGCCCGAGCGCAAGGCCCTGGAAGCGCTGGCCGACCGGCCGGACGGCAGGGGAGTGCTGGACCTCCTGGAAGCCAACCCGGCCTGCCAGCTGACCCTGGAGGCCGCGCTGGAGCTGCTGCCCCCGCTGCGCCCCCGGCACTACTCGATCTCCTCCTCGGCCGCCGCCCAGCCGAACGCGGTCGACCTGATGGTGTCCCTGCTGGACAAGGGTTCCTGCCGCGGCGTCGGCTCCGGCTACCTCACCGGCCTGCGCCCCGGCGACACCGTGCTGGCCAAGGTCCAGCCCTGCCGGGAGGCCTTCCGCATCGCCCCGGACACCGACCGCCCGGTCATCATGATCAGCGCTGGCACCGGCCTGGCTCCCTTCCGCGGCGCCATCGCCGACCGACTGGCGGCCGGGAACACCACCCCCGCGCTCTGCTACTTCGGCTGTGACCACCCCGAGGTCGACTACCTGCACCGGAGCGAGCTGGAAGCCGCCGAGGCCGCCGGGGTGGTCTCCCTGCGCCCGGCCTACTCCCAGGCGCCGGTGCAGGACCAGCGGTTCGTGCAGCACCGGATCGCCGCCGAAGCCGAAGAGGTGTGGCGACTTCTGGACAGCGGTGCCGCGGTCTACGTCTGCGGTGACGGCGCCCGGATGGCGCCGGGCGTGCGCGCCGCCTTCCTGGACCTGCACCGCAAGCACACCGGCGGCACGGCCGAGCAGGCCGAGTCCTGGCTGGCCGGGCTCATTGCGGAAGACCGCTACATCGAGGACGTCTACGCGGGGTGATTATGCCCCGCGCGAAGCGCACAATGGCTGTCCACAGTGGATTGATGAAGGAGCAGGTCTGATGGGTGTCGTAGCGGGGATCCTGGTCGGATTGGTCGCGCTGATCCACGTGTACATCCTGGTGCTGGAGATGTTCCTGTGGACCACTCCCCGGGGCCAGAAGGCGTTCGGGCTGACCCCGGAGTTCGCCGAGCAGACCAAGACCCTGGGCGCGAACCAGGGCCTGTACAACGGGTTCCTGGCCGCCGGGCTGATCTGGTCGCTGATCGCCAGTGACCCGGTCGGCTACCAGACGAAGATCTTCTTCCTGGTGTGCGTGTTCGTCGCCGGGGTCTACGGCGCGGCCACGGCCAGCAAGAAGATCCTCTACGTCCAGGTGGTGCCCTCGGTGCTGGCGCTGGCCGCGGTGTTCGCCGCGGGCTGAGTCACCAGGTGGGATAGCAGTGCAGGAACCCGCTGGAGGTCGGCGGGTTCGCGCTGTACTCCGCGACGGCGTCCCGGCTCAGCAGCTCGGTCGCCGCGCGGAGCTCCAGCTTGGCCAGCCAGTCCTTGGGCAGCGCGCCGACCCCGTGCGCCGCGCCGAAGAGGTTCCCGGCGATCGCGCCGGTGGAGTCGCTGTCCCCGGTGTGGTTGACCGCGACCCGCATGGTCTCCCGGAAGTCGCCGCCACCGTGCAGGAACGCGTAGAGCCCGATGGCCAGCGCCTCCTCGCCGACCCAGCCGCCGCCCAGCTCGCGCTCGATCCGCTCCGGGGTGACCGTGTCGATCGGCCCGCCCAGCCGCACCGCGCCCTCGATCGCCTCCAGGGTCTCCTCGTGGCCCTCGTGGGTGCGCAGGATCTGCTCGGCCTTGTCGATGGCCACGTTGATGTGCGCGCCGTGGAACAGCGCCCACACCATCACCGCCAGGCACCCGGCGGAGAGGTAGCCGCTGGGGTGGGTGTGGGTCAGCGCCGCGCCGGCCGCGGCCACCCGGAACACCTCGGCGGGGTCGTTGCCCCACAAGGCCACCGGGGCCGCGCGCATCACGCCGCCGCAGCCCTTGGAGTTGTTGATCTTGTTGGTGAAGGAGCCCGGCGCCCGGCCCCTGCCGATGTCCTCCAGCGCGCGCACGCAGGTCTTGCCGGGGGCGCGCCGGTCGAACAGGTCGGGCTCGCGGATCAGCCAGCCGTCCGGCTGCGGGTGCGCCTCGGCCAGCGAGCCCAGCGCGTCCGCCCACGGGTAGCCCTGGGTGTGCATCCAGCGCAGGTAGGCCGAGAGCAGGAAGGGCACCGGATCGGTCGGCCCGTGCTGCCGCTGGTGCACGTGCGCCCTGATCATGCCTTCCAGGGTGAACAGGGTCATCTGGGTGTCATCGGTGATCGCGCCGACCTTGCCGTAGGCCGGGTGCAGCTCGGTGATGCCGCGCTGGCCGTGCCGCTGCCGGATCTTCTCGATCGACTCGAACTCCACGTCCGCGCCGAGCGCGTCCCCGAGCGCGCCCCCCAGCATGCAGCCCAGCACGCGCTCTTCCCAGGTCACCGGCAGCCTCCCCGAATGGTCGCGCCCGGCCCGTCTGCCGGGCTGGCACCGAATGTTGCCAGCCTAGCCCGATCGTCCGGCAGGCGGTGCGCTGTTCGGGGGAATCACGGTTCCACAGTGGAGGGTGGCCCGGGAACGGTTGAGCGGCAACGTCATCGGGCGCGCACCCTGGCCAGGTCGTTGTACAGGGTGGCCCGCGAGATGCCCAGGTGTTCGGCCACCCTGGCCGCCGAGCGCTGCACCGCGAACACCCCGCGCCGGTCCAGCGCGGCGATGATCCGGCGGCGGTCGGCCCGGTCGGCGCGGTCGCAGCCGCCCTCCTCGGCGATCACCGCGTCCACCACCTGGTCCACGTCGTCGGAGAACACGGTCACCGGCGCGGGTTCGAGCGGACCGGCCATCGCGGTGAGGGTGTCGGCGGCCTGGCGCAGCGCGGTGACGTCCAGGTTCACGCACAGCGCGCCGACCACCTGGCCGCGCAGCCGCAGCAGCATGGTGGAGGAGCGCACCAACCGGCCGTCCGGCAGCCGGGTGAGGTAGTTGAGCCGGTCCTCCGCCTCGGGCCCCGCCGCGAGCAGGCCGAGGCCGATCTCGCTCATCGCGCCGCCGACGTGCCGGTTGGTCACCGCGCCGCTGATGGCGACCACGCTGGCCTCCGGGTTGCGGTAGTCGTGCAGCACGATCTCGGCGGTGGGGCCGTAGGTGGCGGCCAGGCCCGCGACCAGGGGCCGCACCGACTCGAACAGGTCATCGGCCTCAACAGTGGTGCTCACCACCTCAGGCTATCTCGACTTGACAGTCTGTCCAAGTTTTCTAGACGATCAGTCCAGTCGAGTTGTGGAGGAACCGTGTCCCACCAGCTGCCGCCGCTGCGCTGCACCCGTTGCCACACCGAGTTTCCGGTGCAGAGCCTGGTCTGGCACTGCCCCTGTGGCGGTGTCCTGGACGTCGCCGACTTCGGCGCCCGGCTGCCTGCCCGGTCGGAGCTGGCCACCCGCCCGGCCACCCTGTGGCGCTACGCCGAGGCGCTGCCGGTGCCGGAGCTGGCCGAGGTGAGCCTGGGGGAGGGGATGACCCCGGTGGTGCCCGCGGTCGGCCTGCCCGATGCCAGGGTGAAGCTGGAGTTCCTCTCGCCCACGTTGTCGTTCAAGGACCGCGGCGCGGTCATGCTGGCCACCCTGGCCAAGCTGCTGGGCGTGCGCAGGCTGATCGCGGACAGCAGCGGCAACGCGGGCACCGCGCTGTCGGCCTACGCCGCCCGCATCGGCGTGCCGTGCGAGATCTACGTGCCGGCCAGCACCTCACCCGGCAAGCTCGGCCAGATGCGCGCGCACGGCGCGGACGTGCACCTGGTCGAGGGCAACCGGGAGGACGCCGCGCGCGCCGCCAAGGCCGCGGCCGAGGCCCCGGACGCCAGCTACGCCAGCCACATGTTCCACCCGTACTTCCTGCACGGCACCAAGACCTTCGCCTTCGAGCTGTGGGAACAGGGCATGCCGGAGACCGTGGTGCTGCCGGTCGGCCATGGCACCCTGCTGCTGGGCGCCTACCTCGGCTTCCAGGAACTCCTGGCGCAGCAGCTGATCCCGCGCCTGCCGGTGATCATCGGCGTGCAGTCGGCCAACTGCGGCCCGCTGGCCGCCGCCGCGGACGCCGGCAGCCCCAGCCCCGCGGTCATCACCCCGGTGCCGACCAGGGCCGAGGGCATCGCCATCGCCGAACCGGCCCGCGGTGAGGCCATCCTGGCCGCGGTCGCCGCCACCGGCGGCACCATCCTCGGCGTCACCGACGACCAGGTGCACACCGCCCGCGCCGAACTGGCCGCATCGGGGTTCTACGTCGAGCCGACCTCCGCGGTCTGCTGGGCCGCCATCCAGGCCGCCCGCACCGGCACGGCTCCGGCCAGTCCGGCCTGGGCCACCGCGACCCCGCACCTCACCGGCCCGCTGACCCTGGCCCTCTCCGGCGCGGGCCTGAAGTCCCCGAACTAGTTCGCGCGGTCAGCGGGCCAGCTGCGGCAGGATCGCGGCCTCGGGCGCGGCGTCGTAGGCGAACTCGTGCGCCTTGGCGACCTCCCTGGCCAGCTCGGCGAACAGCACCGCGGTCGCGTGTGCCGCGCGCAGCGCGCTGTCACCGTCGAACCCGCCGAACAGCCCGGGCAGCCGGTCCCACACCCCGGGTGCGGCCCACCGCCGCATCCGGGTGCCCGCGTGCCACACGTCGTGCCCGGGCCCGTGCACCGCTTGGGCGTGCCACTCGATCATGGCTTCGAGCAGCTCCTTGGTGGTGGCGTCCCGTGACTTGACCACCCACAGCTCGCCGCGGGCCACATACCGGGGCAGGTGCGCGATCTCGAACCAGAACTCCGCGCACAGCTCCTGGAAGTCCTGCTCCGCCAACGGTTCCGGCCGCGGCCGGCCACTCGGCGCGGGCAGCCGGGCGGCCAGGCCGTCGGGGTCGTGCAGCACCTCGTAGCCGCGCTCGTGCAGGTCGTCCAGCTCCTCGGCCAGTTCGTCCACTATGGACAGTGGCAGGAGCTGGAAGTCGGCCTTGGTGCCGTCGGTGAACAGGACCAGCCGCGCCGGGTTCTCCCACGGCCCTTCCAGTCCCACGCTGACCAGCACCGGGCCGAACCCGGCCAGCCAGTCCGCGTTGTCGGCGTAGGCCTCGGGATCGGTGGTGAACAGCTCGATGTCGTGGTCGGAGAAGGCGTCCACACTGCCGTCCCGGCGTGCCCGGGAACCGGTACGCAGCACCAGCCTGATGTCCGGCCTGCCCGCCGCCCACGCGGCCAGCCCTGCTTCGGTGATCACCCGGCCAAGCTACCCGGCCCAGGCCAGCAGCGGGTCGTGCCTGCTCGGTTCGCGCAGCTGCCGCAGCGCCTGCTTCTCCAGCTGCCGGATGCGTTCCCTGGTCAGCCCTACCTGATCGGCCACTTCCTGGAGCGTGTGCGGCCTGCCGTCGTGCAGCCCGTACCGCAATGTGATGATCATCGCCTCCCGCGGCGGCAGCGTGTCGATGAGCGAGCGCAGCTCCCTGGCGAAGGACTGGTACTCCACCACATCCGCGGCCTGCAACACGTCCTCGTCGGTGATCAGGTCGCCCAGCCTGGTGTCGCCCTCGGCCCCGACCGGGGAGTCCAGGCTGACCGACTCCCTGGCCAGCTGCCGCAGCTCGGACACCCGCGCCTGGCTGACCTTGGCCGCCTCGGCCACCTCGGCGATGGTCGGCTCCCGGTGCAGCCGCAGCTGGAGCTGACGTTCGGTCTTGGCCACCTTGGTCAGCTCCTCCACCACGTGCACCGGCAGCCGCACACCCCGGCTCTGCTGGGCGATGCCGCGGTCCATGGCCTGCCGGATCCACCAGGTGGCGTAGGTGGAGAACTTGAACCCCTTGGCGTAGTCGAACTTCTCCACCGCCCTGATCAACCCGAGGTTGCCCTCCTGGATGAGGTCGAGCAGCGAGAGCCCGCGCCGGGAGTGCTTCTTGGCGATCGAGACGACCAGGCGCAGGTTGGCCCGGATCATGTGGTCCTTGGCCCGCTGCCCATCAGCGGCGACGGCGGCCAGCAAGGCCCGGTCACCCCGGCCGCTCTCGCCCTGGCCGACCTCTCCCCGGCGCAGCAGCTCGCCGGCGTAGACCCCGGCCTCGATCCTGCGCGCCAGGTCCACCTCCTCCGACGCGCTGAGCAGCGGAGTGGCCGCGATCTGCCGCAGGTACTGCGTCACCAGGCCACGTTCATCGTCCAGTTCGCGCGGTTCAGCCCGACCGACCGTTCGGTTGGTCATCACGGTCACCTCCATCACCTTGGGTAACCGCCCAGCGCCGGAACACACCAGTTAGTTGTCAGCGCACCCGGGTAGCCGGGGGCGGAGGAGGTGACGACCATGAGTCAACACGTGGACATCCGGCCGATGGCGAGCCACGAGTTCGCCGCCACCGTGGAGGAGGGCCACACGGTCACCCACCACCGCGTGGTCCTGCCGCCTGACCTGGCCGAAGAGGTGCGGCTGCGCGCCGACCAGCTCACGATCCCGGACTACCGGATCGTGTCGGAGTCATTGGACTTCCTGCTGGCCGACCACCCCGGCACAGCATTGCCGCACGACATCGACCTGGCCCGCCTGAGCAGCCAAAACGACCGGTATCTTGCCGAGTTGCACGACCGCTTGGTCGCCATGGCCTGACCCGGAGCGGTGACTCTCCCCGTGGCTGTGGATTCGATTACCGGTTGACCGGGTATCTCCACCGCAGCCACGGGGAGGAGTCAGCCATGGGGCGACACCGCTTGAACAAGTACGACGACCAGCAGTGGAGCGCGGCCACGCTCACCGGCGGCGGTGAGGAGGCCGGCTCACCCGAACCGGTGGAGGGCCAGACCGCGGCACAGGACTGACCGGGCGGGCGAGAATGTGCCGGTGAACATTCTCGCCGGAGTCATCGGAGCGGTGCTCAGCCTCATCGGGGTGCTGTTGGGCGTGTGGCTCAACGGTCGCCGCGAGGAGCGCAGGTGGCTGCGCGACAACAAGCTGGCCAGCGCCACCGACTACATCGCGGCCGCGGGCAACCTGTACAACTTCCGCCGCAAGCAGGCCGACGCCCGGCCGGAGGTGGACGAGCAGACCCGCGCCGAGTGGACCGACCGGATGCAACGCAGCCGCGCCGCCATCCACCTGCTGTGCGAGCCGGAGACGGTGCAGCGGCTGGAGGAGCTCTCCGCGATCATCTGGCGCACCAAGCCCGCGGACGACCGGTTCGAGGACAGCACGGCGGCGCTGAGCGAGTTCACCAAGGCCGTCCGCGCGGAGCTGACCGGCCGGCCCAGCCGGTGACCGGTGTGGTGGTGGCCGGTGGCGGTCCCGGCGGCATGGTGCTGGCCTACCTGCTGGGCCGCGCCGGGGTGCCGGTGACCCTGCTGGAGGCGCAACCGGACTTCGACCGCGACTTCCGCGGCGACTCCCTGCACCCCTACACCCTGGAGCTGCTGGACACCCTGGGCCTGGCCGAGGACCTGCTGCGCCTGCCGCACCACCCGGCCCGCAGCTTCCGCTTCCACACCCCGCGCGGCACCATCACCGCCGCCGACTACCGCGGCCTGGACTCCCGGTTCCCTTACGTGGCCCTGATGCCACAGGTCCGCTTCCTCAACTTCCTTGCCGCCCAAGCGAAAACCCTCCCATCCTGCCGGATCCTGATGGCTGCCAAGGTGATCGGCCTGCTCCGCGACGGCGAGCAGGTCACCGGCGTCCGCTACCGCGACGACCACGGCGAACATGACCTGCCTGCCACCCTGGTCATCGGCGCCGACGGCCGCTTCTCCCGCCTGCGACGCCTGGCCGACCTGCCGGTCGAGTCCCTCGGCGCCAGCAGCGACCTGCTCTGGTTCCGCCTGCCCCGCCACCCGGAGGACCCACCCGAGGCCGACGTCGACCTGTACTTCGGCCGCGACCACTACGTGGCCCTGCTCGGCGGCGTCGCTGACTGGCAGGTCGGCTACACCCTGCCCAAGGGCGGCTACCCCGCCGCGAAGAAGGCGGGCGTCACCCCCATCCAGGACTTCGTCCGCACCCACGTGCCCTGGCTGTCCGACCGCATCCAGACCCTGACCGACTTCGACCAGATCACCCTGCTCTCGCTGGAGATCGCCCGCGCCCCGCGCTGGCACCGGCCGGGCGTGCTGCTGCTCGGCGACGCCGCGCACGTCATCTCCCCGGTGGGCGGCAACGGAATCCTGATGGCGGTGCAGGACGCGGTGGAAACCGCCAACCAGCTCATCCCCAAGCTCCGCACGGGCCGGCTCACCGAGTCTGACCTGGCGGCGGTCCAGCAAGCCCGCGAACCCGCCATCACCGAGGTCCAAGCCGACCAGGCCCGGGTAGAACGCCGAGTGGCCACCGCCCGCGACACCGGCAAAACCCTTGCCCCGCCACCATTCCTGCGCCTGCTCACCGCCCTGCCCTGGATCCGCACCCGCACCGCCCGCCGCAACGCCTACGGCCCCCAGCCCCCGATCCTGGACACCACCCTCCTGACACACCCCGCCCCCGCCCCGGCCCGAACGCCGAAAGACTGAACCTTCGGGCAGCGCTGACCGGACTTTGGTACCGGAACCGTTGTCAGAACATGATTACCGCCCATACTCGAACCACGACAGACCACCGCTCCGCCGGGCGACGTGACGGCCCCACCCCCGAAGTAGCCGTCGCGCTCGACACCCAACCCGGCACGCAAGCGGGGTCGGCGGCACACCCCCCAGCCGCCGACCCCGCGCGCCAGCCCCACTCTCGCCGCGCCCGCCTCGCTCTCCCCGTGCCAACCCCGCCCCCGCCGCGCCGGCTCTGCTCTCGCCGCGCCAACCCCGCCCGCGCCGCGCCCGCCCCACGACTCGCCGCCTGCCCCGCTCCCGCCGCGCGAGCCGCGCGCGCGGCTCGCGCCCCGCCTCGCACCTGCCCCGCACCCGGCGCGCGCCAGTCGCGCCCCGCCGCGCCCGCCCCGCACCCGGTGCGCGGCAGTCGCGCCCCGTCCCAGTCCCGCCCCAATCGCGCGCCCGCCCCACGACTCGCCGCCCGGTCGCCGTCCCAGTCCCGCCCACGCGGCACCCCAGCCCCACCCCCGTCGCGCGAGCCTGCCCGCCCCGCGCGGCCGTCGGGCGTGCGTCCAGGCCGGTGGTCCAGTGGCGCGACGCCAGAGTCGACTGCCGAGTGGCAGTCCCAGACCGAGAGCAGCGGCCGAGTGGCACGGCGGGCGGAGCGGGGGCGGCGACCCCGGTGGCGAGTTGTGGGGCCGGCGCGCGACTGTGGCGGGACTGGGCGCGACTGGCGCGCGGCGCGGGCGGGGCCTGTGTGCGACGGGAGCGGGACTTGCGCGACGGCCGCGCGACGCGGGCAAGGCTTGCGCCCGACGTGCGGGCAGGGCTTTCATGGCTTGCGGCGCAGTGGAATCCGCCCCCGCTTGGTCGCCGCCGTCTTAGCGGTTGTCTTGCAGGGCTTGTGCTCGTGCGGCGAGGGTGGGCATGCCCAGGGCGGCGGCTTCCTGTTCGGCCTGGCGGGCCTGTTCGTGGGAGTGGGGGTTGTCGCGGGAGCGCAGGAACTCCGCGTAGTCCGTGCGTGCTGTGGCCAGCCAGGGTCGGGCGCCCATGCGGCGGGCTTGGTCCACTGTGGACTGGAAGTGGGACTCCGCTTCCTCGGGGCGGTCTTGTAGGACAGCCAGGTTGGCCAGGGCGTGGGAGATCAGGCCTAAGGGGTTGCCTGCGGAGGTGGCGACCAGGCCGGCGTAGGGGCGTAGCGCCTCAGCCAGGGTGGCGGCGTGGTCCTTGGCGCGGGTGAGGTGGGCGACCTCGGCCAGGAGTAGGACGACCGGTACGCCGACGGTGGTTTCGGCCAGGGGTTTGGCGCCGTCGGCGAGCAGGCGGTCCAGCTGGGACCTGGCTTCCAGGTGGTGGCCGAGGCGGGCGCGCAGCCAGACCGTGACGCAGCGCAGCGCGGGGGACAGTTGGGGCACCGCGTTGATCAGGTCGGTGTAGGCCTTGGTGGCGGCTTCGGCGGTGGGCAGGTCGCCGCGGTCCAGGGCCAGGCGGGCCAGGTGGTGGTGGAAGGAGGCCTCGGCCAGTGGGTGGTTGGCCTGGCGGCCGTGGGTCAGGGCCTGCCTGGTCAGCGACTCGGCCTCGGCGAAGTCGCCGTCGGCGTGCCGGATCGTGGCCGCGCACAGCCGCTGGTAGTACAGCCACAGCGGGTGTCGCAGCCGTTCGGCCAGCCTGCCGGTGGTGGCCAGCGACTCCTCCACGGCGTTGCGCTCGCCCAGGTCCAGGTTGGCCACCAGGCACCACATGTGCGCCTCCATGGCCAGCAGGTCCGCCCCGGCCCGCTCGGCCGCGGACGCCGCCTCCGCCGCGACCACCAGCCGCTCGCGCGCGTTGTGCGGCGACCACATGGCCTGGTGGTACGCGCTCAGCACCTCGGCCAGCGTGGCCGGATCACCCGGTTGATCCGGACCGCACAGCCTGCGGGCCATGGCCAGTGCCTGTCCGGCCACCAGCCCCCGGCGTTCCCTGCTGGTCTCGGCCGGGTCCAGCTCCTTGGCCAGCCGGGCCAGCACCCTGGCGCGCAGCTCGCCGTCGCCCGGCGGCAGCCCGTCCAGGGCCAGTTCCAGGCGTCGCACCAGCTGGGGCTCGTGCAGCGCGAGCTGGTTGCCCACGCAGCAGCCCAGCGCGGCCCGCGCCGCGGTCTCGCCGTCACCGACCGCGCGAGCCAGGTCGAAGGCCTGTTCGTACCCGGACACCGCCGCCGGCAGCGCGCCCGAGTGGAACCGTGCCTCAGCCAGCGCCAGCAGGATCCGGGCCCGTCGGACCCGGTCGCGGTCGTCGTCCCCCAGCAGGTCCAGGGCCTGCTGGAAGCTGACGGCCGCGTCCTCGTAGGCCAGCGCCCGGAACGCGGCCCGGCCCGCGCGCACCCGGTGCACGGCGGCCTCGTCCCCTCGCTCGCCCAGGGTGAGGTGCTCGGCAAGCCGGCTGGAGGCCTCATCGGCGCGAGCGCACGCGGCGATCGCCGTGGCGGCCCGGCGATGCGACGCGGCTCGCTCCGGTGCGGGTATCCGGTCGGCTACCGCCTCCTGGAGCAGGCTGTGCGGGAAGCGTAGCAGGTGCTCCGCTTGTTGTGAAATCAGGCCTTGGCGGAGGGGTTCGGCGAGCCGGGAGCAGGTCTCTGACGTGCTCAAACCGGCCATGTGGGCCAGTTCCCGGATGTCCACGGTCAGCCCGAGCACCGCGGCCTGGCAGAGCAGGTCCACCGCGTCCGATGGCAGCTCGGCCAGCCGCAGCGCGGTCACCTGCCGCACCCCGGCGGGCACGGTGGCCAGTGCGACCGGCGCCGCGGTGTGCCGTAGCAGCCGGGCCAGCTCGGTGGCCAGGAACGGGTTGCCGCCGCAGCGCTGGTGCACCGCGGCGAGCAGCTCCGGCTCCGGCGCGGTCCCGGTCACCTGGTTCAGCAGGGAGCCGGTGGCCGCCGCGTCCAGCCCGGTCAGCTCGATCCGCTCGCCCAGCCGCGCCAGCTCGCCCTCCGGCGCCTCCCGGCATGCCCCGACCACCAGCAGTGGCGCCGAACGCAGCTGCGGCACCAGGAACTCCAGGCAGCGCACCGTGCCCTCGTCCGCCCAGTGCAGGTCGTCGAGCACCACCAGCGTTGGCGCCCGGTCCGCGGTGAGCAGCCCGGCCAGGTCGTCGAAGAGCCGGAACCGCGCGAGCTCGTCCGGCCGGGGGGCGACCGGCAGCGGCCGCAGCCACGGGTGTTCCCCGCCGGTGCCCAGCTCGGCGTGGTGCTGCCGCAGCACCTGGATCCACGGCCAGAACGCGGGTCCGCCGCTGCTGCCCCAGCGGGTGCGGAACCCGCGCGCCGCCGCGGTCCCGGTGACGTGCTCGGCCAGCGCGGTCTTGCCGATGCCCGCCTCGCCGGTCAGCAGCACCAGCCCGCCCCGCCCGGCCTCGGCCCGCGCCAGCGCCCCGGCCAGCTCGGCCACGGGTAGCTCCCGGCCGAGAAGTGTCCGCATAACGCCCCCCTTGATCCACCTTCCAGCATTCCGCGTGCCGGCCTGGCACCGCAATCAGATGGAACGGAGGTCGTCCCTCCGGACCGCCCGGCCGGTCGTTGACAGCCCGGCCGGGCGGGCGTTCGGGGGCTAGTTCATGTTGGCCCGGTACAGCTGTTCCGCGGTGGCGCCGAAGACCACGCCGATCGCGGTGGCCCCGGCCCCTGCCGAGTGGTTGGCCCACAGGTATCCCAGCCCGGTCGGCGTGCTCGCCCCGGTGATGTACCCGCCGCCGCTGCTGCCGCCCTCGGTGTCACAGGCGGTCCGCACGCTGGACCCGCTGACCCGCGTCGGCTGGTCGCAGTAGGTCAGGTCCCGCCCGGTCCAGATCCGCGCGGCCGGGTAGCCCCACACCGTGGTGCGCCCGCCGATCGGCCCGGTGAACCGGATCCCGTTGGCGCCCACCACATCCTCCAGGTTCTTGCCGCCGACCTGGGTGACCACGGTGAGCGCGTGGTCGTTGCCGCTGGTGGCCACCTTCCGGGCGGGCCAGCGCCCGTACGGCGCGTCCCCGGTGCCCGCGGAGTTGTAGGCGGGCACGAACATCACGTTGGTGGTGCCGGACAGGCAGTGCGCCGCCGACCACACCATCGACCTGTTCGGCGCGGTGACCACGCTCGCCGAGCACCAGCTGTTCCGGCCGCCCTTGGTCCAGAACACCTTGCCGTGCACCCGGGTGCCGGGCGCGGTGTAGGGCCGGGGGGCCTTGGTCAGCTCGGCGCGCACGCCGAGGGCCTGGTCGCCGGTGTCCGGGGAGGTGGCGGTGGCCATCCGTTCCGGGGTCCAGTAGTCGAGGGTGTCCGACGGTGCGGCGTTCGCGGCGGGGGAGAGCAGGCTGGCCGCGAGCAGCAGGGTGAGCAGGGGGATCGATCTTGTGGCCATGACGAACTCCTTACTGTGCAAGGGTGAGTTCGTCGCCGGTGATATCAGCGCGGCCGGGTCTGGTCGTCGCGGTGGCGGCAAGACGTCATGGCCGGGGCGCAAACTGCCGCTGGCCGGCTGCGGTCCAGTCTTGGGGCGTACGGCCGCGGCTACGGACAGTAGCGTCGGTTCATCGTCGCTCCACGACAGGTTATCCCTCTGCTCGATGGTGTTCGACGTGTATAGGCGTAGAGCTGGGCGGGGTAGCACTGGTGGGCCGAGCCCATAGGAAGAAGGACAATCATGTTGATGCGTCCAGCATTCACCGCTCTGCTCGCCATCGTCGCGGCCGGGACATTGACCGCGCCGGCCGCCGGCGCGGACGAACCAGGCAGCTACGTGATCGAGTCCGCGAACGGCACGGAACGGGTCTGGCACCAGGCCGGTGAAGACCGCGCGCCCACCATCACCGCGGACCCTGGCGATGACGACGGCCAGCGCTGGGTTTTTCGGTCGAACCGCACCATCCGGAACGTCGCGACCGGCCTGTGTGCCACCGCCGACGGGGGTCGGGTCATCGGCGCGAAGTGCGATCGCGACGACCCGGGGCAGCGGTGGCGCATCCGTGGCGCGTACAACCAGAAACAGCTGCGCAACGTCGAGACGGGCCTCTGCGCGACCTATGAGGGCGACGGGGCCCAGGTGAGCCTGCACACCTGCGACTGGGACCGCGTTGAACAGCGCTGGTACCTCAACGCCTGAGCAGGCACACCGCCGCAGGTCCTGCGAACCAACTGGTCGCTGGCCGAGACGCCTGACGGGGTGCCGAGCATGGTTCCGGACTCGGCGGGGTCCGCTGGGTTGTTGAACGCGCTTCCGCCAAGACCATTGCGAAACCACCTCTAAGACGACCGGTCATATTCGCGTCGCCGCGAATGTGACCGGCCGTCTTGGGCCGCGGGACGCGGACCTCGCTCTGGCCGCGGAGCGTGGGGCGTCATCAACGCGTGCGGCGAATCGAGCGGTCCATGGCGGAAGTGGTGGTTCGCTGGCTGAGCGCGAACCAAGGTGGACGCCAGTCCGGGCTGTCGACGGCGGCGGCGTTGCCTGGTCGGGGCCGCACCTGCGCCGGCGCCCGGCTGCTGGTGCTGGAGGGGCCGCACTCGGTGGCGGAGGCGGAGATCGTCCTGGTGCCCGGCCCGGAAAACGAGTGATCCCACCTGGTGCCGCAGGTGGGATCTGGGGGGCAGGCTGGTCAGTCGATCAGGGCGCGCAGCTCTTCGAGGCTCATGGTGAGGGTGTCCTCCATCGGCTGTGGCGCGGGGATCGGGGCGTCGGGGTGCGGGCTGGGAACAGGCTGTGACATGGCGTGCACTTTATGACGTTCCGGCCGCCTGCGGAACCGGCTGCCCGGATGGTGTGACAGACGGGATCATCACCGTTTCCAAACAGGACCCAAACAGTGGTCCGTGACGATCTCCGGGCATGACGAGACTCAACTTCCGTTGCCGCGGACGAGGTGCTGGTGCATGAGCTGGCCCAGTCCGCCGCCGAGCAGCAGGCGGTGCGTGACTACTGGACGCCGGAGCGGATCGCCCGGATGGCGGTGGGTGACCCCGGATCGGGTGGTCCGCCGGAGAACGGACCGGACGGGGCTAGCGTCGCGCCGGGGACCGCGTTCACCGGGATGCGACTCGCGCGGTGCTGGGGCACGCCGCTGCGGGACCGGGGCAGCGCGGAGTTCCCGGCCTCGCCGGATGAGTGGGGCGTGGGCTGCGACATGGGCGGCGGGGCCAGCGGCGGGCCGCGGATCGCGCTGCTCAACCGGGAACTGGGCCTGGGCACGGTGGTCGGGGTCAACGTGCACGGCGGCTACCTCGACGCTAGCGGCAACCGGTGCCCCACGCCGAACCCGGGGGCGCAGCCGCGGCCCGGTTGCTCGCGGCACCTCACCGGGCCGCAGTTCACCGCCAAGATCACCGGCAGGCTCTACGCCCGCGCCTCGGCCCGCTGAAGGCGCTTTCCGTGATCGGATACGGGTGCGAGGATCTGCTGGCGACGCGGTGACTCACGAGCAGTGCGGAGAGGGGTCCGATGGCCAGGTGTGACGGGGAGATCGTCCAGCTCCGCGCGGCAGGGGTCGGCGTGGTGGTGGACCTGACCGGCGAGCTCCCGGTGCTGCTGCACTGGGGCGCGGACCTCGGCGAGCTGACCGCGTCCGGTCTGGCCGCGCTGGCCTCCACCGCGACCGCGGCGGTGCTCAACAACGCGCCGGACCTGCCGCGCACGCTCACCGTCTGGCCCACCGAGGCCGACGGCTGGTCCGGCACCCCCGCGCACCAGGGCCACCGGGCCGGTCGCCGCACCACCCCGCGCCTCCGGCTCACCGAGGCCGAGCTGGCGGAGAACCTGCTGGTCATGCGGCTGACCGACGAGATCTCCGAACTCGACGTCGAGCTGCGCTACCACCTGGACGAGGACGGGGTGCTGGCCGTGCGGTCCAGTCTGACCGGCCGGTCGGCAGGACAGCCGTACGACCTGGCCGGGGTCAGCACGCTGCTGCCGCTGCCCCGGCGAGCCGGTGAGCTGCTGGACTTCACCGGCAAGTGGTGCCGCGAACGGACCCCGCAGCGCACCCCGCTGGTCTTCGGCAGCCACGTCCGCGAGGTCCGGCGCGGCAAGCCCGGTCTCGACTCGCCGCACCTGCTGCTGGCCGGCACCCCGGGCTTCGGCTTCGGCTCCGGCGAGGTGTGGGGCCTGCACGTGGCCTGGAGCGGCAACCAGCGCTACCTCGCCGAGCAGCTCCCCGAGGGCGCGGGCGCGCACGCCGCGGTGCTCGGCGGCGGCGAGCTGCTGACCCCCGGCGAGGTCCGGCTGGGCGCGGGTGAGGTGTACGAAAGTCCGGAGTGCCTGTTCGTCTTCTCCGACCAGGGCCTGGACGGTGTCGCCGACCGGCTGCACCGCCGGCTGCGGGCCCGGCCGCAGCATCCGGCCAACCCGCGGCCGCTGGTGCTCAACACCTGGGAGGCCGTCTACTTCGACCACGACCTGGACCGGCTGCGCGAGCTCGCCGACGCCGCGGCCCAGGTCGGCGTCGAACGCCTGGTGCTGGACGACGGCTGGTTCGGCAGCCGCCGGGACGACACCCGCGGGCTCGGTGACTGGGAGGTCTCGGCGGAGATGTGGCCGCGGGGTCTCGGTCCGCTGGTGGAGCACGTGCGCGGCCTGGGCATGCAGTTCGGGCTCTGGGTGGAACCCGAGATGATCAACCTGGACTCGGACCTGGCCCGCGCGCACCCGGACTGGCTGCTCGGCCCCAGCGCCGGGCTCGGCGCGCCCTCGCGGCACCAGTACGTGCTCAACCTCGGCCACCCCGAGGCCTACCGGCACATCCTGGGCAGGCTGGTCGCGCTGGTCGAGGAGTACCGGATCGACTACCTCAAGTGGGACCACAACCGGGAGCTGCACGAGGCCGTGCACCGCGACCCGGCGGGCGACCGGCCCGGCGGCCGGGCGCAGACCCTGGCGCTGTACCGGATGCTCGACGAGCTCAAGGCCCGCTTCCCCGCGCTGGAGATCGAGAGCTGCGCCGGTGGCGGCGGCCGGGTCGACCTGGGCATCCTGGCCCGCACCGACCGGGTGTGGGGCTCGGACTGCAACGACCCGGTGGAACGCCAGCAGATCCAGCGCTGGACCGCCCAGCTGATCCCGCCGGAGCTGATCGGCGCGCACGTCGGCGACCGGCACAGCCACACCACCGGCCGGGACACCGACGACTCCTTCCGGTTCGCCACCGCGCTGTTCGGCCACGCCGGGATCGAGGCCGACCTGACCAAGCTGCCCGCCGAGCAGCTGGCCAAGTTCACCGCCTGGGCCGGGCTGTACCGGGAGTTCCGGCCGCTGCTGCACGGCGGCCGGGTGGTGCGGGCCGACCTGCCCGGCGAGCAGACCCTGCTGCACGGCGTGGTCGGGGCGGACTCGGCGCTGTTCTGCTGGGCGCGGCTGGCCAGCTCGCCGGAGGGCCAGTCCGGGCGGGTCCGCTTCCCGGGGCTCGACCCGGCCGCGGCCTACCGGGTGCGGGTGCGCACCGAGCTGGGCCTGCCCTCGACCAGGCAGGTCGCCCCGCCGGCCTGGGTGGCGGAGGCGGTGCGGGACTGGGTGCGGCTGCCCGGTGCGGTGCTGGCCACGGCCGGGGCGCCGCTGCCGTCCCTGGACCCGCAGCAGGCCATGCTGTTCGAGCTCCGGCGGGACTGACCGGGAGGGCGCGGGACCGGCTGCCGGCTCGACTCTCCGGGCGGGACCGGGCCGCCCGACCATAATGGACCCGTGTGCGCCCACATCGTCGTCGCCGAGGACGATCCCCGGCAGGCCGAGCTGCTGACCTTCCAGCTGACCAGGGAGGGGCACACGGTGGACGTGGCCGAGGACGGGCCTGCCGCGATGCGCGCGGTCCGCGCCCGGCGGCCCGACCTGCTGGTGCTGGACCTGATGCTGCCCGAGGTGGAGGGCGTGGAGGTCTGCCGCTCGCTGCGCGCGGAGTTCGACCTGCCGGTGCTGATGCTCACCGCACGGTCCACAGAGGACGATCTGCTGCGCGGGTTCGCCGCGGGCGCCGACGACTACCTCACCAAGCCGTACAGCCCGCGTGAGCTGATGGCCAGGGTGCGCGCGCTGCTGTGGCGCGGCAGGCACACCGCCGCGCCGCCGGAACCGCGGTACCGGGTGGGCGAGCTGGTGGTGGACCCGGTGCGGCACGAGGTGACCATGCGCGGACAGCGGGTGGACTGCGCGGCCGCGGAGTTCCGGCTGCTGGCCGCGCTGGCCGAGCGGCCGGGGCGGGTGTTCGAGCGGCGGCAGCTCATCGAGCAGGTGTTCGGGCACGAGTTCGTCACCGAGCGGGCCATCGACGTGCACATCATGAACCTGCGCAAGAAGATCGAGCGCTCCCCGCGCAACCCGGCCTACCTGCTCACCGTCTACGGCGTGGGCTACAAGCTCGCCGAGCAGCCCGCCGATGCGTGAGGTCCGCCTGCGGCACCGGATGTTCACCCGGCTGCTCGCGGCCACCGTGCTGGTCGGCGCCTGCACGGTCGCGGCCACCGCCTGGCTGGCCGCGCGCAACACCAGCCAGGCCATCCGCGCCGAACAGGGCCAGACCCTGGCCGAGGACACCGTGATCTATGAGGAGCTGCTCGGCTACGCGGCCACCCACCCGCGCTGGGACGAGGCCGCGCCACTGGTCACCGACCTGGCCCAGCGCACCGGTCGCCGGATCGCGCTGACCACCAGGGACCGCAACGTGATCGTGGACTCCGCGCCCGGCACCCCGTTGCCCGCCAAGGCCGCCAGCACCGTGGACGCGCTGGAGGTGAACCCCGCGCTGGCCGGCGCGGACGACCAGGACGGCATCGACCCGCGCGCCGCCGGGCCGTTCCGGCTGGGCGAGGAGGAACGCAAACAGTCCGCACGCCGGGCCGAGCAGGTGGTGGACTGCCTGCGCCGCAACGGTTTCCGCACCACGGTGGAGACGCTGGCCAGCGGCCGTGCGGTGGCCGCGGACTTCTACGCCGACGCCGAGGACCCCTGCGGCGCCGCCGCGCTGCGCACCCCCAGCGCCACCGAGAACACCGCGCTGGCCGCGTTGTCGGAGATGGTGCAGAACTGCCTGCGGCAGCGGGGCGCGCCGCCGGTGCGGCTGGAGCTGGACGGCGACGGCTCGATCACCACTCCGGCCGAGCGCAACGAGGAGGAGGAGCTGCTGGGCTGCGTGGCCGAGAGCAGGCGGCACCAGCTCACCGGGTTCGTCGCCCCCGCCGCGCTGCTGTTCCTCGTCGAGCCACCCGGCGTCGGCGGGCTGACCGCGGCCGGGACCTGGCCGCTGGTGCTCGCCGGTGGCCTGGTGCTGCTGGTGGTGATCCTGGTCAGCGCCTACCTCGCGG
The DNA here is from genome assembly GCF_023897065.1 of Crossiella sp. SN42. Lineage (GTDB taxonomy): Bacteria > Actinomycetota > Actinomycetes > Mycobacteriales > Pseudonocardiaceae > Crossiella. Next base: position 83,826 of record NZ_JAMHIV010000018.1, on the reverse strand, counting down.
CCCGGCTGCTGCGCCCGGTGCACGCGCTGGCCGCCACCGCCGAACGCATGCGCGACGGCGACACCTCGGCCCGGGTCGCGGTCACCGACGCCGGGGAGATCGGGCGGCTCTCGGAGGTCTTCAACGAGCTCTCCGCGCACCTGGAACGGGTCGAGCGGCAGCGCAAGGACATGATCGGCGACATCTCGCACGAGCTGCGCAGCCCGCTGACCACGCTGCGCGGCTGGCTGGAGGCCGCCGCCGACGGCCAGCGCCCGATGGAACCCGAGCTGATCACCGTGCTGCTCACCGAAACCCTGACCCTGCAACAACTCATCGACGACCTGCAGGACCTGGCGCTGGCCGAGTCCGGTCAGCTGAGCCTGCACCCGCAACGGCTGACGGTGGCCGAGACCCTGCTCAGCGTCGCGGTGGCCAACCAGGCCCAGGCCGCCGGGCTCGGCGTCGAGCTGACCGTGGACGCGGGGGAAAGCCTTGTGGTGCAAGCGGATCCGGTGCGGCTGCGGCAGGCGGTGGCCAACCTGGTGAGCAACGCGCTGCGGCACACCCCGCGCGGCGGCCGGGTCACCCTCTCCGCGAGCGCTCAGGCCGGGGAGGTGCTGATCACGGTGGCGGACAACGGATCGGGCATCGCGCCGGCCGAGCTGGACCGGGTGTTCGACCGGTTCTGGCGGGCGGAGAAGTCGCGCAGCAGGCGCACCGGCGGCAGCGGCCTCGGGCTGGTCATCGTGCGCAGGCTGATCGAGGCGCACGGCGGCACGGTCACCGCGACCAGCACCCCCGGCCAGGGCTCGGCGTTCACCCTGCGGCTGCCCTCGGCCACCGGGCCAGGTACTCCCGCCGCGCCGCCAGGCTGAGCGTGATCTCGCCCAGCAGCGGGTGGAAGAACGCGTCGCGGTACTTGCCGTCGGTGAAGACCGCGGTGGTGAAGTACAGCGCGGAGAACACCGCCAGGAACATCGAGGCGTGCACCAGCTCCTGGGACACCGGCAGCAGCACACCGAACAGCTTGCCGCTGGTCGGGTCCTTGGTCAGCCACATCTTCACCACCTCCGGCCGGATCGCCATCGACCCGAGCGTGAGGAAGAAGGCGAACACCAGCACCCCGAACACCGCCGCCTGCAACGCCTGGGCCAGCGCCAGCACCGTCACCAGGTTCGCGTTCTCCCTGCGCCGCAACGGAACCCGCTCCGGCCCGGTCTCCGCGGCCAGCTCCCGCAGCTCGTCCTGGGCCACCGCGAACAGGAACAGCAGGCCCACCGCGGAGAACAGCCCGAGCACACCCCACAGCGCCGGGCGCGGCAGGGTGGAGGTGATCTGCCAGATCTCGGCGTTGAAGAAGAAGAACGTGACGAACAACAGCAGCAGCGGCAACGCCCTGCTGGCCAGCAGTCCCAGCACCCGCAGTTGCCGCAGCGCCACCCGCAGCGCCCACAGGAACACCGCGCCTGCCCCGGCCGCGGCCAGCAGCCCGAACACCAGCACCCAGCCCAGCCCGTGCAGGACCGCTGGCCAGTCGCCCTCGGCGAAACCGGCCAGGTAGTCCACCGCGGGCACGCCGAACACCTCGGCCAGGCACAGCGCGAGCACCAGCGCGGTGCTGCCCGCGCTCGGCTCCCGGTTCCGCGTCCAGTGCAGCACCTGCCACGCGCCCAGCACCGGCACCAGGTAGATCAGCGCGAAGTTGCTGTAGTAGAGCAGGGCCAGCAGCGGGTCGGTGATGAAGGTGCCGAACTCCTCGTCGGTGTCGGGCACCAGCAGGCTGAACTCGGTGGTCATCAGGTCGTAGAGCACCAGCGCGGTCACCGCGGGCGCGACCCGCAGCAGCACCTGGCCGAACCCGTCCCGCTCGTGCACCAGCCAGGGCAACCCTTGCCGCCGGAACCACAGCTCCATCCGCCGCCGTTCCCGATCTGCCATTCGCCGCGCTCCGTTCGTCCCCGGCACATCGTGAGTCAACCGGGGCGATCGCGCAGAACTTGTTCGACTCCTGTGCCGAACTTGTGAGAGATCGGCCCTCGACCTGGATCCAGCCCCTGGGCCTGCACAGACTGGGCTCGTGGACACCAGCACCATCGAACACGCCGTCGCCGCCTGGGGCCGCTACACCGTGGAGACCAGCACCGACCCCGACCTGCCAGCCGCCCTGCTCGCCGACCTGCGCGCCGCCGCCGGAGCCGATCCCGTCCCCGCCGAGACGACCCCCGGCCTGCTGGCCACCGTGGTCGCCAGGGACGGGGAGCGGGTCGCGGGCTGGGCGGTGCTCACCGACGAGGGCGCGCCGGCGGCCACCGTGCGCTGGACCCTGACCGAGCGGCAGACCGACCGGCTGGTGGACGGGTTCCCGCTGTTCATCGGGCTCAGCGACCAGGAACTGGCGCTGCTGGCCGCCCTGATCGACGCCGCCGCCACCCTGGCCCGCGACCAGGACCGCACCGCGCTGCTGTGGTCCAGCACCGACGACGAGATCGACTACCAGCTGGCCCTGGCCCTCGGCGCCACCGAGGACCGCGAGCTGTCCCGCCAGTGGCTCATCCCCGGCCTGCCGATCTGGGCCCCGCCCGCCGACATCCCCACCGCCCGCACCGCCTGCGTGGCCACCGAACCGACCGGGCCGGACCTGGCGGGCTACGCCGACCTGCGCGCCGCGGTCACCGGCCACCCACACCGGCCCGATGACCTCCGGCTGGAGCTGGCTGCATTGGAGGCTGACCTGCGCGCGGACCTGCGGGCGGGCTGCGGCGCGGTGCTGGCCGAGCTCAGCGTGGTCTGCTCGGGCGCCAAGGCGGTGATCGGGCGGGTGTGGCACCACGGCGCGTTCCCGCTGGAGCTGGCCGCGCTGATCGCGCACGCGGTGCGGGAGCTGCGGGCGCGGCATCCGGAGGTGCTGCTGGTGGAGATCACCGAGGAGCGGGACCGGGTGCTGTGGCAGGCACTGGTCGCGCTGGGCCTGCGGGTCTCCACCAGACGGCTGGCCTACCGCCTGCCGCTGCGCGCCTTTCCCTAAAGCCGCTTGGCCTGCTCCACCACGGCCCGCCGGTAGCAGGAGACGTGCGGGCCCAGGGCTTCCAGGGTGATCGCCAGCGCCTCGCGTTCCCGTCCGCAGTCGGCCAGCGCCAGCGCGAGGAAGGCCCGCACCGCGCCGTCCAGCTCGTCCGGGCCGCGGTCGCGTTCCTCGGTGAGCAGCCGCACGCTCTCGGCCGTCTCGCCCAGGTTGCGCAGCGAGCTCGCCAGCTGGATCACCGCGCGCCGCCGCAGGTGCTCGTCCAGGCCACCGGTCAGCGCCTGGCGGTACAGCGGCACCGCGCGGTCGCAGTGGCCGGAGGCCTCCCAGGAGCAGGCCCGCTCGAAGGCGGCCACCGGGTTGTCCGCTGGCAGCTCGGCGGTCAGGTCCTCCACCTCCGCCACCAGCTCCGCACCGTCCACTGTGTACCGCTGGGCCCAGGTCGCGGCCAGCCGGCCCTCCCATTCCGGGTCGGTCATCGGGTGCTCCCGAAGTGGTAGGTCAGGCCGCGGCCGAGTCGCTTGAACGGGGAGGCGAACAGCGCGCGCAGGACCTGCCGCTGGAACCACGGGTAGTGCGCGCGCAGGTCGGCGGGGGAGGGGAACCACCACTCCTCGTCGAAGACCAGCCCCGGCACCAGCCTGGTCAGCTCCCCGGGGTCGTTGATCGCCCAGTCCAGGCGGGCGCCGGAGGCTTTGACCACGCCGGTGCGCTGCTGGACCCAGATGCCGGCCGAGCTGTAGCCGTCGAAGATCAGCGTGCCCGCGGGGAAGTGCTCGATGATGCGGCCGAAGGTGGCCAGGCCCTGCTCGGTGCGCAGGTACAGGGTGACGCCCTCGGCGAGCACCAGCACCGGGCCCTCGCCGGGGATGCCGTCCAGCAGCCCGGGGTCCTCCACCGAGCGGGCGAGCGGGAACAGGCCGGGGCGCTCGGGGTAGAGGCGGCGGCGCAGCTCGATGACCGCCGGGTAGTCCACGTCGTACCAGGACACCGTGGGCGGCGGGTCCAGCCGGTAGACCCGGGTGTCCAGGCCGCAGCCCAGGTGCAGCACGGTCAGCTCCGGCTGCTTCGTCAGCACCTCGCGGGCGCGGCGGTCGAACTCCTTGGAGCGCAGCACCGCGGAGATCCCGTCGCGGGCGGGCAGGCCGGTGCGGCTGAAGTCGTAGTCGATCCGGTCCACCGCGCGCGCCGCGGTCTCATCGTGCAGCACCGAGCCGGCCGAGCGCGCGTCCACCGCCTTGCTGTACAGGGTGGCCAGCATGGTCGCCGGGGCGCCGGTGAGGTCGACCTTCTCGCGGTCCATGCCGGTCAGTATCGACCCGCTTACCGGTGCCCGGCCACTGCTCGCGGACAATGTCGGGATGCCAAGATCCTGTCCCTGCGGGCTGCCCGCGCCCTACCCGGACTGCTGCGGCGCGCTGCACCGCGGCGAGCGCGCCGCGGCCACCGCCGAACTGCTGATGCGCTCCCGGTTCAGCGCGTTCGCCCTGCTGGACGAGGCGTACCTGTTGCGCAGCTGGCATCCCAGGACGCGCCCGGCCGGGGTCGACTTCGACACCGACATGCGCTGGACGCGGCTGGAGATCCTGGGCGGCACCGGCGGCGGGCTGTTCCACCAGGAGGGCACGGTGGAGTTCAACGCGCACTACCGGTACGAGGGCCGGGACGAGGTGCTGCACGAGAACAGCCGGTTCGAGCGGGTGGACGGCACCTGGGTCTACCTCGCGCCGATCGGAGCCTAAACGCACTCCATCCGGTGACATTCGCCCTGATCTGCCGGTTGGCGTCAACCCGGTATCAGGGCAGTGAGCTGGGTAAACGTCTCCGCACGACCGGGTGACCGCGGCCGGGCGGAGGGGTGCTGTGGATCTTTCGGCGGAGAGCGAGTTTGGCGGATCGGAGCAATGGTTAACCCGTCGGAGTGACGCCAAACGTGAACGTAGGGTCGCCACGTGGTCAGCATGCGTCCGTGCTCCGGGTCGCCAACCGTGCGCTCGGGGTAATGCTGTGGGCGGAGCTCTCCGGGCGTGACCGGTTCGAACCCCTGCTCCCCGCCGCTGAGCGCAGCGCCCCCAGCACCCTGCAGGAGCTGGCGGCCGCCCAGGCGCGCAAGGCCGACCAGCTCGCCGACCGGATCGAGGCGGTCCTGGCCAGGGAGAGCGGCGGGCTGTCCTCCGACAGCGCGGTGGGCCCGGCCCGGTTCGTGGTGCACCAGATCCGGTTGTTCGCCCGCCGCGTCCGTCAGGGTCCGCTGCGCTTCGCCACCTTCAACCACGAGGTGGCCCGGCTGAACCGGGTCCTGGACCTGGTCGCCCACCACCTCTCCAGCGCGAGCTCGGTGGTGCGCGCCTGATCACCACAGCACCTCGGCCAGCGCGCGGTAGCCCGGCATCGGGTCGTCCGTGCCGCTGACCGCCACCTGGATGCCCACGTGGTCCGCGCCCGCCGCCACCTGCGCGGACACCGTGGCGGCCAGCTGCTCCGGGCCGCCGCCGGGGACCAGCAGGTCGATCATCCGGTCGCTGCCCGGCCTGGCCACCTCGGCCTCGGTCAGCCCGTGCCGGACCAGGGTGCCCATGTAGTTGCGCAGCCCCAGGTAGAGGTCCAGGAACTCGCGCGCGGTGGCCTTGGCGCGGACCGGGTCGGTGTCCACCACCAGCGTCTGCTCCGGGGCCAGCACCGCGCCGCCGACCAGCTCGCGGGCCTGCGCGGTGTGCGCGGGCGGCATCAGGTACGGGATCGCGCCCAGGGTCCGCTCCCCGGCCAGCTTCAGCGTCTTCGGGCCCAGCGCGGCCAGGATGATCCCCTCCCTGGGCACCCCGGCCTCGGCCAGCCGGTCCAGGTACTCGATCACCTTGGCCAGCGGTTTCTGGTAGGCCGTGGTCACCTCGGGGTGGCCGATGCCCACGCCGAGCAGGAACCGCTCGCCGTGCTTCTCCGCGATCCGGTGGTAGCCGCGGGCCACCGCCTCCGGCTCGTTGGTCCACATGTTCACGATCGCGCTGGCCACGGTGATCGTCCTGGTCGCGGCCAGGAGCTGTTCGTGCTGTTCGAGCTCGCCGAGGGCGGCCATGCCGTGGCCGATCCAGGCGGTGCCGTAGCCGAGGTCCTCGGCCTCCCGGACGTAGTCGGTGAGCCGGGGCGTGTGCTGGGGGCCGAGCCAGACGCCGTGCGTGCCGAGCTGTGCGGTCACGGATCCTCCTTGAGGTGCTGCTATAGTTCGCTCTATAGCAAACATAGCACCCGCTGGGAGTCGCATGCCCTTCGCTGACGAGCTGCTCGGACCCGAGGTCGCCGCCCGGCTGGTCGAGGCCGTCGCCCGGATCGTGCCCGGCAACCGCCTGCCCGCGCTGCGCCGGGCGGCCGACGGCCTGGCCGGGCTGAGCCTGCGCGAGCGCAGCGACCTGCTGGCCGGCGCGCTGCTGGCCGACCTGCCGGGGGACTATGCCGGCCTGGACCGACAGTTCCGGGAGCTGCTGACCGACCCGTCAGCGCAGGGCTGGCTGGTCTGGCCGGTCACCGAGGCGGTCACCGCCCGCGCGCTGGTCCAGGACCCACCCGCCATCACCCCGGCGCTGCACCTGCTGGCCGCGCTGACCCCCCGGCTGACCGCGGAGTTCGCCATCCGCCCGCTGCTGGCCGCCGACCTGGACCAGTGCCTGCCGATCGTGCGGTCCTGGACCGGGCACCCCGACGAGCACGTGCGGCGGCTGGCCAGCGAGGGCACCAGGGCGCACCTGCCCTGGGCGCGCAAGGTCCGGCCGATCCTGGACCAGCCCCACTGCACCATCCCGGTCCTGGACGCGCTCTACCGGGACGACAGCGAGTACGTGCGCCGCTCGGTGGCCAACCACCTCAACGACCTCAGCCGCGCCGAACCCGGCCTGGTGGTGGAAACCGCGGCCCGCTGGCTGGCCGAACCGGACGGCAACACCCCTCGGCTGGTCCGGCACGCACTGCGCACCCTGGTCAAGAAGGGACACCCGGAAGCCTTGGCGCTACTGGGTTTCCGCCCGGTCCCCGGGGTCACCGTGCTCGGCCCGGTGCTCACCGGAGCCACCGTCGCGCTCGGCGCGGACCTGCCGTTCGAGGTGACCCTGGAGAACACCGGCGCGGCGGCGGCGAACCTGGCCGTGGACTACGTGGTGCACCACCTCAAGGCCAACGGCGCGCGCACCCCGAAGGTGTTCAAGCTGACCACCTGCGTGCTGGCCCCCGGTGAGCGGATCACGTTGTCCCGCAAGCACTCCTTCCGCAAGATCAGCACCAGGGTGTACTACCCGGGCGAGCATCTGATCGAGGTGCAGGTCAACGGCACGGCCTTCGGGCGGACCGGGTTCCGGCTGCTCGGCTGAGCGCTACACTTGCTACATGACGGAGAAGCGGCGCGGCGGTGGGGCCAGGGACCGCCTGCTGCGCGCCGCCGCTGAGCTGCTGCACGACTCGCCGGACGGCACGGTCTCCACCAGGGCCGTCTGCGAGCGCGCCGGGGTGCAGGCGCCCACGCTGTACCACCACTTCGGCAGCAAGCAGGGGCTGCTGGACAGCGTGGTCAACTACGGCTTCAGCCAGTACCTGCACGAGCCGGGCGCCCCGGACGGCGACCCGGTGGCCGCGCTGCACCGGGGCTGGGACCAGCACGTCCGGTTCGGCCTGGAGCACCCCAAGTTCTACGTGCTGCTCTACGGCCAGATCGAGCCGGGCGTGCCCTGCTCGCTCACCAGCAGTGCCGAGGCCAGACTGCTGGAACTGCTTGCCGGGGTGGCCAAACAGGGCCGGCTGCGGGTGCCGCCGGAGGAGGCGGCCCGGCAGATCGTGGCCGCCAACATCGGGATCACCCTGAACCTGATCGCCCAGCCCGAGTCCGACCGGGACCTGGGACTCTCCGATCGCCTGCGGGACAACGTGATCGCCGCCCTGCTCACCGACACCCCGGCGGCCACCACGGTGCCGGGCGCGGCGGTGGCGCTGCTGGCCGCACTGGACGGCGACCCGGCGGACCTCAGCGAGGGCGAGGCGCACCTGCTGCGCGAGTGGCTGCGGCGCCTGGCCGCGCCGGTCACGACTCGCTGAAGGTCACCCGGTCCGGGTAGAAGGCCACGTGCTCCTTGATCTCCGCGACCGCCGGGTAGGGGTTCTCGTAGGTCCACACCGCGTTCTCGCCCCGCTGGCCCAGCGCGGGCAGGCTGAAGTAGTTCGCCTCGCCCTTGTACGGGCAGTAGGTCTGGTGCCCGGTGCGCTCGAACTGCTCCAGGCGCAGGTCCGCGCGCGGGATGTAGAGCGCCACCGGATACGTCGACTCCCGCAGCGCCAGGGCGTCGCGGGTGTCGGCGAGCACGGTGTCACCGGCGCGCACCACCACCCGGTCCGGGTGCGGCTCAACGGTGATCGGGTGGGCCGGCCCCGGGGTGAGGACCTTCTTCGCCGCCATGACACACCTCCACAGTCTCTTCAGCGGCAACCCCGGAGCCCTCCGTTTTGTTCCGACGGCTAGTTGCGGGAGGCGGTGGCGTGCAGCTGGGCCCGCAGTTCCGGGGTGAGCTGCGGCCCGACCCGTTCCACCAGCCGGGCCATCGCGTAGCCCACCATGCCGATGTCACAGGTCGGCGCGGCCAGTGCGGCCAGGCAGGAGCCGTCGCTGATGGTCATCAGGAACAGGTAGCCGCGTTCCATCGCCACCACGGTCTGCTTCACCGCGCCGGACTCGAAGCAGCGGGCCGCGCCCATGGTGAGGCTGACCAGGCCGGAGACCACGGCGGAGAGCTGCTGGGCGCGCTGGCCGGGCAGGCGGTTGGAGGTGGCCAGCAGCAGGCCGTCGGCGGAGAGGACCACCGCGTGCGAGACCCCCGCCGCCCGGTTGACGAAGTCGTCGACCAGCCAGTGGAAGTCGTCGAGTTGTTCGGTGTCGGTGCTCACTGCCGCTCCTTGTTCGCCAGAATCCGTTCATCCGCCTGCGGGTCACGGGGACCGTCCGGTTGGCTGGGGATGCCCGGCCGCGGCTCGTGGTGCCCGTTATCGCCAAAAGTCCCGGGCGGGGGAGTGTCCTCTGTGGACTCCCGGCCGTGCCGGACGCCCTTCTGGTAGGCGGAGAACCGGTCCCGCAGCTGCTCCGCCGAGGGGCCGCCCGCCGGTTTCGGCTGCGCCGGTTCGGCCAGCGCGTGCCGTCGCTGCGGCGAGGAACCGGGCACCAGCAAGGACTTCGGCACCCGCTTGGGCAGCCCGGCCTCGGTGGCCGGGTGCTCCACCGGGGTGGACAGCGCGGCCGCGGCCTGCCAGCCGTCGTCGGCGGGGGAGGCCCAGGTCGAGGTGACGCTCACCTGCGGCGTCTCCGGCCGGACCGGGCGCTGCGGCGCGGCCAGCGCCGGGATCTGCGGCTCCTCGGTGCCGCAGGAGGCGCTGAACCACTCCGAGAGGGTGAGCTCCCGCTGCGGCGTGCCGGCCCGGACGGTGGTGTCGCCCCGGCCGATGCGAACCCGGGGACGGGGGAGCGGGTTCGCATCGGTCCCGTTGCGGGGCAACGGATCCGGGACGACCGGGGCATCCTTCTTGTGCAGCAGCGCGGGCGGCAGGATGACCAGCGCGGTGGTGCCGCCCTCGAACTCGTCGTCCTTGAGCTGCACCGTGATCGAGTGCCGCTTGGCCAGCTCGCCGACCACGAACAGGCCCATCGCGCGGGTCACCGAGACGTCCACCTCGGGCGGGTCGGCCAGCCGCTGGTTGAACCGGGCCAGGTCCTCGCTGTTCATCCCGATGCCGCGGTCGCGGATCTTGATGACCAGCTTGCCGGAGCGGGTCATCACCGCGCGCACCGAGACCTTGGTGGTGGGCGGGGAGAACTCGGTCGCGTTGTCCAGCAGCTCGGCCACCAGGTGCGTGAGGTCGGTGACCACCCGGCCCTGGATCAGCGTCTCCGGCACCGGCAGCACCTCGATCCGGGCGTAGGCCTCCACTTCGGACAGTGCCGCGCCGATCACCTCGAACACCGGCACCGGCCGGGTCACCCAGCGCTCCGGGCTGGTGCCGGAGAGCACCAGCAGGTTCTCGCTGTTGCGGCGCATCCGGGTGGCCAGGTGGTCCAGCTCGAAGAGCCGGGCCAGGTGGTCGGGGTCCAGCTCCTCCTGCTCCAGGCGGTCGATCAGGTCGATCTGCCGCTCCACCATCTCCTGGCTGCGCCGGGACAGGTTGGTGAACATCTCGTTGACGTTGGCGCGCAAGGCCATCTCCGCCACCGCCAGCCGCACCGCTTCCTTGTGCACCACGTCGAAGGCGCGGGCCACCTGGCCCACCTCGTCGGTGGTGTGCACCGGCACCGGCGAGACCGCGGCCTCCGCCGAGGCCCTCGGGTCCTTCTCCGCGCGGATCCGGCGGATCGCCGCGGGCAGCCGTTCCCGCGCGATGTCCAGCGCCGCGCCGCGCAGTGCGCGCAGCGGCACCAGCATCCAGCGCGCCACCATGATCATCAACGCGAAGGTGGCCAGCAGCGCCAGCCCGACCAGCGCGGAGTCCCGGTACACCGCGGCCCGCGCGTCCGCGATCACGGTGACCACCGACTTCTCCGCCTGCTGCTGGATCTCGGTGAGCACCTGGGCGATCAGCTCCGCGGTGCGGTCGCCGTCGCGCAGCACCTCGCTGTCGGCGATGGTCACCGACTGTCCGGCCGCGGACTGCACCAGGGCCAGCTGCACCAACCGGTTCAGCCCGTCCACCGGCGGACCGCTGACGGTGTCCAGGTAGCGCTGCCGGTCGGCCAGGCTCGCGGTGGACTCGAACTCCGCCAGCGCCGCGTCGAACCGGGAGCGGGCCGCGCGCAGCGCCGCGGCCTGGCCCGGCGGGAACTCCTCGGCGCGGGCCGCGGCCAGCAGGATCGCGTTCTGCACCGCGAGCTGTTCCTTGGCATCGGCCAGCGCCTTGGTCGCGGAGGCCAGCGGGGTGAGCGTGGGGTCGTTGATACCGGCGGTGGCGGCCCGCTGCACCTGGGTGAGGGAGTCCAGGATCTGGGTGTAGCCGGTGATGGTCGCGCCCACCGGGTACTTGGTGCTCTGCACGGTGCGCCGCAGCGCGGTCAGCTTGTCCAGCGACTCCAGCGCGACGTCGTACGCCCCGCGCACGCCGCCGCCGACCGAGGTGGCGGCCGCGCCGAGCGCGCGCAGCTCGCCCAGCCGCAGGTCCACCGTGGCCATCCGGGAGTTGTGCTCCGGCGCGCCCGCGGCCCTGCCACTGGCCACGAAGGACACCGCGGCCTCGCGTTCCCGTTGCAGCGCGGTGCCGGTGGCCACCACCTTGCCCGCCAGTTGCAGCTCCTGCTGCACCGTGGCGAACCGGTCGACCTCGCCCAGCTGGCTGCTCAGCCGCAACCCGGCCAGGGTGACCGTGCTCAGCGCGGGCACCAGCAGCACCACCGCGAGCTTGCTGCGCAGTGGCCAGTTCCGCGGTGAGTAGCTCCGGCCGGTGTCCTGCTTGGTCCTGGCGTGCTCGCTCATGCCGGGCTCCCGCTGAGCAGCATCGGTTTGATGTCCATCGGCGCCTCTAGCAGTCCGTAGGTGCGCATGAGGTCGGCCACCCGCTGCAACCGGGTGGCTTCCATGCTGATCGGGTAGACCCCGAAGTGCACCAGGGCCGCGGTCTCCGGGTCGGTCTGGGCGTAACCGGGCAGCAGCGCCTCCACAGTGGACTTGCGCGCGGCGTCCTGCTGACCGCGGATCAGCGCCCGCCGGAAGGCCTCCACCGCGCGCGGGTGCGCCTTGGCGAAGGCCCCGGTGGTGGCGTACCCGGCGATCGGGATGTCCGCGGTGGGCCCGCTGGCCGCGTCCAGCACCGGCACCGCGCCCAGGGTGCGCTCGGCCTTGCTGATGAAGGGCTCCACCATGAACGCGGCGTCCACCTTCTTGCTCTGCAACGCCGCCTGCATGTCCGGGAACGGCATCTCCATGAAGGTCACTGTCTTCGGGTCCACGTTGTTGGCCTCCAGGGTGGCCCGCGCGGTCAGCTCCAGGATGTTCTTGAAGGTGTTGATGGCGATCTTCTTGCCCGCCAGGTCCTTCGGGCTCTTGATCGGCGAGTCCGGCCCGGTGAGCATCAGGAACATGTTGGCCCGCGCCTGGTAGCCGTCGGCGGCCAGCTTGATGCCGCCGGCGTTCTTGGCCGCGCCCTTGGCCTCGGTGGCGAAGAAGGACACCCAGTTGCCGAAGGTGAAGTCCAGCTCGTCCTTGAGTAGCCCCTGGATCCCGGCCGCCCCGCCCTGGATGGTGGTCAGCTCCACGGTCAGGCCCTCGGCGGCGAAGTAGCCCTTGGCCAGCGCGATGTGCACCGGGGCCACGTCCACCACGGGCATGATGCCGAGCCGGATCCGCTGCTCCTGCGCCGGAGCCCCGGAACCGCCGGATCCGCCTAGCACACCACATCCGGTGGTGGTGAGCAGAAAAGCCAGCAGCACTAGGAATAATCGCGGTCTGCGGGGTAGCGGGGTCATCTCGGGTTTTCCTAACTCGGCACGGCGACTGTGCGGGCGAAGGGGGGTCCGACGTAGTCCTCGGCGAGACTGGTCGCCGCGGCGGTGGAGCTGACGGTGTGGTGCAGCTGGGAGAGCTGGAGGTAGCGCTGGAACCGGTCGCCGTCCGGCGGGCGGTGCAGCATGTCGGTCATCAGCGAGGAGAACCGCTGCGCCCGCCACACCCGCCGCAGCGCGGTGTCCGAATAGGACTCGGCAGGCCGCTCGTCGTCCTCGGCCAGCAGCGCGGTGAGCGCGTCGGCCAGCAGCGCGACGTCGGCGATGGCCAGGTTCAGCCCCTTGGCGCCGGTGGGCGGCACGATGTGCGCGGCGTCCCCGGCCAGGAACAGCCGCCCGTGCCGCATCGGTTCGGCGACGAAGGCGCGCAGGTCGGTGTGGATGGTCTCCAGCACCTCACCCGGCCGGATCTCCTCGCCGAGCCGCGCGCTCAGCTCGCTCCACACCCGCTCCAGCGGCCAGTCCGCCGCGGTGTCCTCTGTGGACACCTGGAGGTAGAGCCTGCTGATCTCCGGGCTGCGCATGCTGGCCAGCGCGAAACCGCGGTCGTGCGCGGCGTAGACCACCTCGGACCGGGTCGGCGGGGTGCGGGCCAGGATGCCCAGCCAGGCAAAGGGATAGCGGTGTTCCAGCGCGGTCAGCGTGGGCGCGGCCGGGCGGGTGACGCCGTGGAAGCCGTCGCAGCCGGCGATGACCTCGCAGTCGAGCACCTGCGGGCGGCCGTGCCGGTCGGTGTAGTGGATCCACGGTGAGTCGGTCCTCAGCTCGTGCACGCTGACCTGGCTGACCTCGAACCGCAGGTCCCCGCCGTCCCGCAGCCGGGCCGCGATGAGGTCCTTGACCAGTTCCTGCTGCCCGTAGACGGTGACCGCCTTGCCGACCAGGTCGGCGAAGTCGATCCGGTGCTCCACCCCGTCGAAGCGCAGCAGGATGCCGTGGTGGGTCAGGCATTCCCGGTCCAGCCGCTCGGCGAGACCGGCCTCCCGCAACAGTTCCACGGTCGGGGCCTCCAGCACCCCGGCGCGGACCCGTTTCTCGACGTAGTCACGGCTGCGGGTCTCCAGGACCACCGAGTCGATCCCGTTGCGGTGCAGCAGGTGGGACAGGAGCAGACCGGCCGGTCCGGCGCCGACGATGCCAACCCTGGTGCGCACGAGCGGTTCCTCCTTTCCCTTATCGGGTCGCGGACGCTTTGGCCTTCTGGATCTGCTCGTAGACTTCTGTCCGCAGCTCGGCGAAGCGGGCCAGCGCGCGGGTGTGCAGCTGGTCGCGTTCCTCCGGCAGGTCGACGTGGATCTCCTGCTGCACCACCGTGGGCGCGCTGGAGAGCACGATCACCCGCTCGCCGAGGTAGACCGCCTCGTCGATGTCGTGGGTGACGAACAGGATGGTCACGCCCAGGTCCCGCCACACCCTGCGGATCAGGTCCTCCAGGTCGGCCCTGGTCTGGGCGTCCACCGCGGCGAAGGGCTCGTCCATCAGCAGCACCCTGGGCTGGTAGGCCACCGCGCGGGCGATGGCCACCCGCTGCTGCATGCCGCCGGAGAGCTGCCACGGGTAGGCGTCGTGGTCACCGGCCAGGTCCACCGCGGACAGCGCCAGCCTGCCGAGTCGTGCCCGTTCGGCCTTGGGCATCTTCTTCTGCCGCAACGGAAGCTGCACGTTCTCCCACACGGTGAGCCAGGGGAACAGGCTGCGCCCGTACTCCTGGAACACCATCGCCAGCTCCACCGGCGGCCCGGTCACCGTCTTCCCGTTCACCGCGACGGATCCGGCCGTGGGTGGCAGCAGGCCGGACAGGCATTTGAGCAGGGTCGTCTTGCCGCAGCCGGACGGGCCGACCAGGCAGACCAGCTCACCGGGCGCGACCTCGAAGCTGACCTCGCGGACCGCCTCCACCGTCCGGTTCTCCCCGGGGTAGACCTTGTGCAGCTCGTGCACCGTGAGCATGCCTTGCCTCGCCTCCGTGACGTCTCGGCTCATCCGTCGTCCCGCTGGGCGCGACGCAGACCGAGGTACCAGGACAGCGCGCGGCGTTCGGCCACGCGGAACAGCAGGGACAGCGCGACGCCGAGCAGTCCGAGCAGGATGATGCCGCTCCACATCTCCGGGATCGCGAAACCGCGCTGGAAGGAGATGATCGTGAAGCCCAAACCGTTGGTGGCGGCGAACATCTCGCTCACCACCATCAGGATCACCGCGATGGACAGCGCCTGCCGCAACCCGGTGAAGATGCGCGGGCTGGCCGAGCGCAGCACCAGGTGCCACAGCACGGTCCGCCCGGACAGCCGGTAGAGCCGGGCGGTGTCCCGCAGCACCTCGTCGATGCCGCGCACGCCCTCCACGGTGTTGAGCAGGACCGGCCACACCGCGCCCGCGGCGATGACGGTGATCTTCATCGTGTCCTCGATGCCCGCGAACAGCATCAGGATCGGCACCAGCACCGGTGGCGGGATGGCGCGGAAGAACTCCAGCACCGGTTCGGTGGCCAGCCGCACCGTCCTGGACAGTCCGATCAGGACACCCAGGCCGATCCCGGCCAGCGCGGCCAGGGTGAATCCGGCGGCGAGGCGACCGAGGCTGGGCAGCACGTCGTTGAGCAGCCGCTCGGAGAACCACACCTCGCCGAAGGTGGCCAGGATCCGGGAAAGTGGTGGGAGGTAGATGTTCTGGCTGCCTTCGGAGGTCAGCCACCACAGGCCGAAGAGGACTCCCGGCAGCCCCGCCGCGTAGGCGAGGCGTCGGAGCAGTCTGGCGGTCACCGGACCGAGTCACCTCGCACGGCCGGATGCCAGGCCAGCACACGTCGTTCCACCGCCCGGAAAACCAGGTTGAGGAGCATGCCGACCAGACCGGTCACCAGCACCAGCGCGTACAGCGTGGCCACCGCGCCGCTGGACTGGGCCAGCGCGATCTGCCTGCCCAGTCCGGGAGAACCGATGATGAGCTCACCGGTGACCGCGAGCACCAGCGCGACACTCGCGCCCAGCCGCACCCCGGTGAGCACGTAGGGCAGGGCGCTGGGCCACACCACGTGCCGCACCCTGGCCAGCGCGCCCAGCCGGAACACCGTGGCGGTGTCGCGGGCCACCGGGTCCACATCGCGCACCCCGGCGATCACCTGCACCAGCACCTGCCAGAACGCCGCGTACACCACCAGCAGCAGGGTGGAGCGCAGGTCGGTGCCGAACAGCAGCACCGCCAGCGGCACCAGCGCGACCGAGGGGATCGGCCGGAGGAACTCCACGGTGGAGGCGGTGGCCTGCCGCACCACCGGCAGCAGCCCGATCGGCACGCCGAGCAGGATGCCGCCGGCCACCGCGAGCAGCAGGCCGATGGCCCAGCCGCGCAGGGTTTCGTAGAGGGAGAACCAGAACACCGGACTGGCCGCCTCGGCGCCGAGCGCGCCGAGCACCTCGGTCAGCGGTGGCAGGTACACAGTGGACACCAGCCCGAGACGCGGCGCCAGCTCCAGCACGACCGCCAGCCCCGCCACGCCGAGCGCGCCGAGGGTGGTGGCCGAGGTGCCGGCGCCGCGCACCGGGGAGGTGAGGATCATGGCAGCAGGGCGGTCAGGTCGGGCTTTCCGGAGACGAGGCCGTCCTGCGGGGCGAGCTCGGCCAGGGTGGCCACGGACTCGCGGTTCACCTCGGCGGGCCAGTCGGGCAGGGTCAGGCTGGCCACCTGCTCTTTGGTGATCTTGGTGTAGCCGGTGATGGCCTGCCGCGCCTCCTCCGGGTGGGCCTGGGCGTAGGTCGAGGACTCGTTGGCCGCCTCGGTGAACTTGCGCACCAGGTCCGGTTGCTCGCTCCGCAGCTTGGCCGAGGTGAAGTAGGCCGCCACGCTGAGCTTGGGCGCGGTGTCCACGAAGTTCCAGGCCACCACCCTGGCGCCCTGGTTCTTGGCCATGGTGAGGAAGGGTTCCACCACCCAGGCCGCGTCCACGTTGCCCTTGGCCAGCGCCGCGGGCATGTCCGGGAAGGCCAGCTCGGTGAACTTCACCGCCGCCGCCTCGCCCCCGGCCTTGCGCACCGAGGCGCGCACCGTGGTGTCGCCGATGTTCTTCAGGGTGTTCACCGCGACACTGCGGCCGGCCAGGTCCTTCGCGCTCTGCACCGGGGAGTCGCCGCGCACCACCACCGCGCCGAAGTCGGCGCCGGACTTGCCGGTGGAGGAGGTGCCGTTGGCCACCACCTTGACGTCCAGGCCCTTGTCCCTGGCCACCAGCAGCGAGGTCATGTTGCTGAAGCCGAAGGTGAGCTGACCGCTCATCACCCCTGGCAGGATGGCCGCGCCGCCCTGGCCGGTCTCCAAACGCAGGTCGATCCCCCGTTTGGCGAAGAAACCCTTTTCTTTGCCTAGGTAGATGGGTGCCACGTCGATGACCGGCACGACCCCCAGACTGACCGGGGTGGTCGCGCCGCTGGTGCCGGAACCGTCGCCACCACCGGCGACAGGGGAGGCGCAGCCGCTGAGAGCCAGTGCGCCGGATAGTGCGAAAGCAGTGGTACGCAGGGAAAACCTGGTGGTCACAACCTGCCGGGTCGCTGGAATGGGAATTTCGTGTGGGGTTCGCCGCCGCAGCACCCCGGCGATGCTAGGGGTTCCCGCATTTCCGGGAAATCGTCCATCCGGGTCGGACTCAAAACACTGAATGTCCATTGTGGACTGGTTCAGCAGCGTGAAAATCCCATGTGGAATCGGTTGCACGGCAATGTGGAATCGGTTGCGCGACTGGACCGCGGCCGCCGGACTGGACCATGCTGGGGTGTGCTGTTGCGTCAACTGGAGTACTTGGTCGCGCTCGCCAGGGAGCGGCACTTCGGTCGCGCCGCCGCGGCTTGCCACGTCTCGCAACCTTCGCTGTCCTCGGCGATCCGTGCCCTGGAGAAGGAACTGGGCACGCCGCTGGTGGACCGGGGCCGCAAGTTCGACGGCCTGACTGCGGAGGGTGAGCGGGTTCTGCTGTGGGCGCACCGCATCCTGGCCGAACGGGACGCCCTCCAGGACGAGCTGACGGAGATGCGCCAGGGGCTCACCGGCACGGTCCGGATCGGCGCCATCCCCACCGCGCTCACCGCGGTCTCGTTGCTGACAGCCCCGTTCTGCCAACGACATCCGCACGCCAGGGTGAGCATCCGGTCACTGTCCTCTCGGGACATCGCGCACGGCCTGGCCGAGTTCGAGCTGGACGCCGGACTGACCTATTTGGACGGTGAGCCGCTGGGCCGGGTCCGGCGACTCCCCGTATACGAGGAACGCTATCTCTTGCTCGCGCCGAGCGACAGTGATCTTGCTCGTCAGGGTTCGGCGGGCTGGGCCGAGGCGGCCGCGGTGCCGCTGTGCCTGCTGTCGCCGCAGATGCGCAACCGCCGGATCCTGGACGAGCTCTTCGCCGCCGCGGGCGCCACCGTCGCGCCCGCGGTGGAGACCGACTCGGTGGCCGCGCTGTACGCGCACGTGGCCACCCGGACCTGGTACTCGGTCATCTCGCACGCCTGGCTGCACATGTTCGGCGTGCCGGCCGGGATGCGCGCGCTGCCCCTGTACGGCACCGCGCAGACCCCGCGGGTCGGCCTGGTCACGGCGGCCCGCGACCCGGAGGCGCCGATGGCCGCGGCGCTGGCCGAGGTGGCCCGCGTGGTGGATGTGCGCGGCGAGCTGGACCGCGTCGCGCGCGCCCACCTGTCATAGCCCCGGCCTATCGGTTGACAGGGACAAACGCTTTGACCTGCGTCGTTGCCGCACTGAACGCTCGGTAGGGCAAGGGAAACCTACCCAGTGCGAGGAGAAGGCGACATGGCGAAGGTGCTGTGCGTGCTCTACGACGACCCGGTCGACGGCTACCCGACCGGCTATGCCAGGGACGGCTTGCCGCACCTGGACCGCTATCCGGACGGCCAGACCCTGCCCAGTCCCCGGGCCATCGACTTCACCCCCGGCGCGCTGCTGGGCAGCGTCTCCGGCGAGCTCGGGCTGCGCCGGTTCCTGGAGAGCAGGGGGCACACCCTGGTGGTGACCTCGGACAAGGACGGCCCGGACTCGGTGTTCGAACGCGAGCTGGCCGACGCCGACGTGGTGATCTCCCAGCCGTTCTGGCCCGCCTACCTGACCGCGCAGCGGATCGCCAAGGCCGCCAACCTCAAGCTCGCGGTCACCGCGGGCATCGGCTCCGACCACGTGGACCTGGCCGCCGCGATCGAGGCCGGGGTGACCGTCGCCGAGGTCACCTACTGCAACAGCATCAGCGTGGCCGAGCACGTGCTGATGATGATCCTCAGCTTGGTCCGCAATTACCTGCCGTCGCATCAGATCGTCCGGGACGGCGCCTGGCACATCGCGGACGCGGTGGCCCGCTCCTACGACCTGGAGGGCATGCACGTCGGCACGGTCGCCGCCGGGCGGATCGGGTTGGCCGTGCTGCGCAGGCTCAAGCCCTTCGACGTGCACCTGCACTACACCGACCGCCACCGCCTGCCCGCCGAGCTGGAGCGGGAGCTGGGCCTGACCTTCCACCCGGACGCCGCCAGCATGGTCCCGCACTGCGACGTGGTCACCATCAACGCGCCGCTGCACCCGGAGACCGAGGGGCTCTTCGGTGAGCAGCTCATCGCCACCATGCGCCGCGGCGCCTACCTGATCAACACCGCCAGGGCCAAGATCGCCGACGAGCAGGCCGTGGTCCGGGCACTGGAGTCCGGCCACCTGGCCGGTTACGCGGGTGACGTCTGGTACCCGCAACCGGCCCCCGCCGACCACCCGTGGCGGAGCATGCCGCACCACGGCATGACCCCGCACATCTCCGGCTCCTCGCTGTCCGCGCAGACCCGCTACGCCGCGGGCACCAGGGAGATCCTGGAGAACTTCTTCGATGGTTCCCCGATCCGCGAGGAGTACCTGATCGTGGAGGGCGGCAGGCTGGCGGGCACCGGCGCGCGCTCCTACTCCACTCGCTGAGCCCCCTCGGGCACGATGCGCCCATGGCCACGTTCGAATACACCGCCAACCCGGCCCGGATCCTCTTCGGCCCCGGCACCCTGGCTCGGCTGCCCGAGGAGGTCCGCGCGCTCGGCGGCAGCCGGGTCCTGCTGATCGGCTCGCCCCGCTCGGCCGACCGGGCGGCCGGGCTGCTCGGCCCGCTGCTGGCCGCCCGCTTCGAACGCCCGGTCCCGCACACCCCGGTCGGGGTCACCGGGACCGCGCTGGCACTGGTGCGGGAGCACGGCGTCGACTGCCTGGTCGCCATCGGCGGCGGCTCGGCCATCGGGCTGGCCAAGGCCCTGGCCCTGCGCACCGGCCTGCCGCAGGTCGTGCTGCCCACCACCTACGCGGGTTCCGAGGTCACCGCGGTGCTCGGCCAGACCGACCAGGGCGGCAAGACCACGCTGACCTCGCCGGAGGTGTTGCCCGAGACGGTCCTCTACGACGTCGAGCTGACCCTCGCCCTGCCGCCCCGCCGGTCGGTCACCAGCGGCGTCAACGCCCTCGCGCACGCCGTGGAGGCCCTGTACGCGCCGCAGGCCAACCCGGTCACCGACCGGCTGGCGGTGGAGGCGATCACCCGTCTCGGCCGCGCCCTGCCCCGCATCGCCGCAGACCCGGCCGACCTGGCCGCCCGCGCCGAGGCGTTGCAGGGCGCGTGGCTGGCCGGCACCTGCCTCGGTTCGGTCGGCATGGGCCTGCACCACAAGCTCTGCCACACCCTCGGCGGCGCCTTCGACCTGCCACACGCGGAAACCCACACGGTGTTGCTGCCGCACGCCATGGCCTACAACGCCCCGGCGGCCCCAGCCGCGATGAGCCAGGTCGCCGAGGCCCTCGGCGTCACCGACGCGCCCCGCGGCGTGCACGAGCTGGTCCTCCGCCTCGGCGGCCCCACCTCGCTGCGCGAACTGGGGCTGGCCGCCGCCGATCTGCCGCGTGCGGTCGAGCTGGCCACCGCCACCCCGTACCCCAACCCGCGCCCGCTCACCGCCGAGGGCATCGCCGCCTTGCTTGAGGACGCCTGGCACGGTCGCGCCCCGGCCGCAGCAGGCCCGCCCGACCTGCGCCCCGACGGGGGAGTGGCCTGAGCGAAGTCACCGCCGGGCCCGCAGGTCCTCCTCGATCCCCTTGCAGGCCACCAGCAAGCGCGGCAACAACTCCGCCTCCATCGCCCCCGCCGACACCCGGCTGGCGTGCGTGGCGATGTTCGCCGCGGCCACCACCCGCCCGGCCCGGTCCCGGATCGGCGCGGCGACCGACCGCAGCCCCTCCTCCAGCTCCTGGTCCACCACCGCCCAGCCCTGTGCCCGCACCACCCGCAGCTGCTCCCGCAACCGCTCCGCCGAGGTGATCGTCCGCGAGGTCAGCCGGGTCAGCCCGCTGGCCGCCAGCGCCGCGTCCAGCTCCGGTTCGTCCAGCTCCGCCAGCAACACCTGGCCCATCGAGGTCGCGAACGCCGGGAACCGGGTGCCCACGCTGATGCCGACCGTCATGATCCGGGACACCGCCGCCCGCGCCACGTACACGACATGGCCGCCGTCGAGCACCGACACCGAGCTGGACTCGCCGACCTCGGCCGACAACCGCTCCAGGTGCGGCTGCGCCACCTCCGGCAGCGACTGGCTGGACAGGTAGGCGTACCCCAGCTCCAGCACCCGGGCGGTCAGCGTGAACTGCTTGCCGTCGGTGCGCACATAGCCCAGGTCCACCAGCGTCAACAGGAACCGCCGGGCCGCGGCCCTGGTCATCCCGGTCTCCCTGGCCACCTCGCTGAGGGTCAGCTCCGGCCGGTCGGGCCCGAACGCGGTGATCACCGCCAGCCCGCGCGCCAACGACTGCACGTGGTGCGCGCCCCACTCCGCCTGCTCCATCTCACTCCTGCTCACGCCTGCAACACCACGGCCAGGCCCTGCCCGACCCCGATGCACAGTGTGGCAAGCCCCCAACCGCCACCGGCACGCCGCAGCCGGTAAGCCAGCTGCGCGAGCAACCGCCCGCCCGAGGCGCCCAGCGGATGACCCAGCGCGATCGCCCCGCCGTCGGCGTTGACGATCTCCGGATCCAGCTCCGGCCAGGCGCGCAGGCAGGCCAGCGCCTGCGCCGCGAACGCCTCGTTCAGCTCAACCGCGGTCAGGTCCGACCATCCGATCCCGGCCCGCCGCAACGCGATCTCCGCCGCCCGCACCGGCCCCAGCCCGAACACATCCGGATCCACCCCGGCCGCGCCCCGCCCCGCGATCCTCGCCAACGGCGTCACGCCCAGCCGTCGTGCGGCCGCCTCATCGCCCAGCAACAACGCCGAAGCGCCGTCGTTCAGCGGCGAGGAGTTCCCGGCCGTGACTGTCCCTTGTGGACGGAACACCGGCTTCAGCCCGGCCAGCTTGGCCGCCGTCGTGTCGGCCCGGATGCTCTCATCCCGAGCCAGCTCGACGCCCGGCACCGGCACCACGTGGTCGTCGTAGTGCCCCGCGTCCCAGGCCGCCGCGGCCAGCCGGTGACTGCGCAACGCGAACTCGTCCTGGCTCGCTCTGTCCACTTCGGACCGTTCGGCCAGGATCTCGGTGCTCTCGCCCAGCGACACCGTCCACTGCCGCGGCATCGCCGGGTTCACCATCCGCCACCCCAGCGTCGTGGAGTGCAGGGTCGCGTCGGCGGCCGGGAAACCCTTGGTGGGCTTGGGCAGCACCCACGGGGCCCGGCTCATCGACTCCACCCCGCCGACGGCCACCAGTGACGCGTCACCCACCGCGATCATCCGCGAGGCGTGCATCGCCGCGTCCAGGCTCGACCCGCACAAGCGGTTCACCGTGGTCCCCGGCACCGAGGTCGGCCACCCGGCCAGCAGCGCGGCCATCCGCGCCACGTTCCGGTTGTCCTCGCCGGACTGGTTGGCCGCCCCGAAAACCACCTCGTCGACCTCGCCAGGGTCAAACCCGGTCCGCTCGGTCAACGACCGCAACACCAGCGCCGCCAGGTCATCCGGCCGAACTCCCGACAGCGCACCGCCGTGCCGCCCGAACGGGGTCCGCAGACCGTCCAGCAGGAACACCTCGGTCATGACCGCCCCTTCAGCTCCCGCAACGCCGCCAGCTCCGCCGCGGTCGGCGCGGGCGTCTCACCCAGCTCGGGGGAGACCCGCAACTCCCACCCGGTGGCCGCGCGCACCTGCTCCACCGACACACCCGGGTGCACCTGCGTCAGCGTCAGTTCCCGCGTCTCCGGATCCGGCCGCATCACCCCGAGATCCGTGATCACCGTTGTGGGACCGGCTCCAGTCAACCCCAGCCGCTCCCGATCACCAGCGCCACGCCCGTGTCCGACCGAGGTCACGAAGTCCACCCGCTCGACGAAGCTGCGCCGGGTCTGCCGCACCACCACGAAGACCTCCCGGCAGGACGCCGCGATCTCCGGCGCGCCACCGGCTCCCGGCAGCCGCACCTTGGGGTCCTGGTAGTCCCCGACCACGGTCGTGTTGATGTTGGCGAACCGGTCCAGCTGCGCCGCCCCCAGGAAGCCCACGTCGATCCGTCCGGGCTGCAACCAGTAGTTGAACACCTCGGGCACGCTGATCACCGCATCCGCAGTCTCGCCGAGGATGCCGTCCCCGATCGAGGCGGGCAGCCGGTCCGGCTTGGACCCCAGGGTGCCCGACTCGTAGATCAGCACCAGTTCCGGCGCGTGCGTCAGGCGCGCCAGGTTCGCGGCGGTGGAAGGAAGTCCGATCCCGACGAAGCACCGGACGCCGTCCCGCAACGCCCGCGAGGCGGCCACCGTCATCATCTCATCCGCGGTGTACCCGCTCATCCGATCCTCCCGGCCGGGGCGAAGACGTTGTCCCGCAACCACTCCTGGAACCGTTCCCGGTCCCGCGAGATCGGGTCCCAGTCCTGGTACCACTGGTTGTCCCGCTCGGAATAGCCTTGCGCGTAGGAGGGATGGGCTCCACCGGGCACCACCGCCACCCGGCTGACCACCCAGGACGGCAGCACGATCGCCCCCGGCACCGGTGTCAGCTTCTCCACCACCTCCTCAACGGTGACCAAGCTCCGCCGAGCCGCCAGCACCGCTTCTTTCTGCACCCCGAGCAGCCCCCACAGCTGCACGTTGCCGCGCCGATCGGCCCGCTGCGCGTGCACCACGGTCACATCCGGGTTCAGCGCGGGCACCGCGGCCAGCCGCTCCCCGGTGAACGGGCAGTCGATCGCCCGGATCGTCGAGGTCACCGAGCCGAGATCGGTCCCGGAATAGCCGCGCAGCACCGCGAACGGCAACCCGGAAGCCCCGGCGACATAGCGGTTGGCCATCCCCGCGTGGCTGTGTTCCTCCAGCTCCAATGCCCGGGGCCACGCGTGCTCCACCGCGTCCCGGAACCGGTGCAGCGACCCCACCCCGGGATTGCCGCCCCAGGAGAAGACCAGCTTCCGCGCGCAGCCGGCCCCGATCAGCTGGTCGTACACCAGGTCCGGCGTCATCCGGACCAGGGTCAGGTCGCGCCGTCCCTGCCGGATGATCTCCCGCCCGGCCGCCATCGGGATCAGGTGGGTGAACCCCTCCAGCGCGACGACATCCCCGTCCCGCACCAGCTCGCTGACCCCGTCCGCCAGCGACACGATCTCCGCCATCGCCCGCTCCAATGTTCGCATAGCGCACACAAGTTCTACATCCGAACATAGTCCCGCCCGGAAACCCCGTCAACAACGGCCCTAGGGTGCGGGCGTGGTGACGGTGCGGCAGTTGGAGTGTTTTGTCGGGGTGGTGGACTGCGGCACGTTCACGGCTGCGGCCGAGGTGTTGTTGCTGACCCAGCCCGCCTTGTCGCGCAGCGTGCGCGAGCTGGAGCGGGTGGTGGGCGCGCCGCTGCTGGAGCGGTTGCCGCGCGGGGTGGAACTGACCGCGGTGGGGCGGGCGGTGCTGCCCGCGGCGCGGAGTGCGCTGGCCGAGGCCCGGCGGGTGCGGGAGGTCGGGCGGCGGGCCGCGGGGCTGCTGGCGGGGGAGCTGCACGTGGCGGTGGTGCAGTCGTTGACCCTGGGGGCGTTGCTGCCGGTGGTGCGGCAGTGGCGGGAGGAGCATCCCGGGGTGGAGCTGCGGATCACCGAGTTCACCCATCGGGACCAGCTGGAGCAGGCGGTGCGGGACGGGTTCGCCGACCTCGCCGTCTCGCCCCGGCCGAGGGAGTGGGACGGGCCGGTGCGGGAGCTCGGGGTGGAGGAGTTCGTGCTGGTGCTGCCCGCGGGGGAGCAGGCGCCGTCGGCCGGGCGGCGGTTGCCGGTGGCGGAGCTGGCGGAGCGGCGGTGGGTGCACTTCGATCCGGTCAACGGGCTCGCCGAGGTGGTGGACCGGACCTGCGCGGCCGCCGGGTTCAGCCCGGTGGTGTCGGTGCGGACGGCGCAGACCAGTGCCGCGCCCCGGCTGGCCGCGGCGGGGCTGGGGATCGCGTTGGTGCCGGCGAACATCCTGGCGCCGACCGACGCGGTGACGGTGGCCTTTCCGGAGCCCGCGGTGCGGCGGCCGGTGGCCGCGTTCACCCGGCGGGCGCCGGATCCGATGACCGGGGCCTTCCTGGACCTGCTCGAACGCGCGGCCGAGGTGGTGCCGCCGCACCTGCCCGCGCCCGCCGAGTGCTAAAGCGGCAGGGGCGGGTTGGGGCTGGTCAGAAACTCGGTGGTGATGAACAACAGCGGCGTGGAGCCGATGTTCTCCAGGTCGTGCAGCAGGAAGTGGCCGGCCGGGAAACGCAGGAACCTGCTGTCTCCCGACCGGTAGGTCACCTCGCGGGTGGTGCCGTCGTGGCTGTGCTGACGGCCGAGGCCACTGTGCACGGCGGTCCAGGAGTAGTCGAGCACGTGGCGGTGGGCGGGCAGGCGTTCGCCGGGGCGCAGGTGGATCTCCCACAGGCGGGTCCACCTGGTCTGTTCGATCAGCCGGCCGCCGACGTGGCCGTTGTGCTCGTTGCGCCGGAACTCCGCGTGCAGTTCGGCGGTCCAGCCCTGGTGGTCGGCGAGGAGTGGGGCCGGTTCGGGCATGGCTGCCTCCACGGTCGCTGCGGTGTTGCGGTCGGTGCCAGCTTCCGGGGCGGACCGGGGAGGCGTCCAAGGCCGGTTCTTACTGGTGGTGATGCCTTCCGCGCATACCCCGGCGGGTCAAGGGCGGCCGCCGGGCTTGGGGCCCTGGTAGCCCGGCCGGGAGGAGCTGTCGATGCCGACCTCGTACCGGATACCCGGGCTGACCTTGTTCTCGCGCACGGTCGCGTTGGTGGACTTGATCGCCAGGCCGATCGCCTTCACCGGCGAGGCGGCGAAGGTGTTCCGCTCGATGGTGGCGTGCTGGATGTCCTCGAACATCAGCGCCTGCGCGGCCTTCAGCGTCTCGCAGTAGTTGCCGCGGATGGTGAAGTGGTGCGAGTGCCCGCGTCCGCTGCCTTCCCCTTCGTTCGGGCCCTCGGCCATCAGGCACATGTTGTCGATCTGCTCGCACCGGTTGCCCTCGATCAGCACGTCCTGACTGGCCGGGGTGTTGGTGGCGTAGGTCTGCATGCAGTCGGCGTGCCCGAACTTGTTGCTGGTGCCGGACACCGTGTTGCGCAGGATCTTGATCCCGGTGCCGAAGAACCGGATGCCGTCGCCGTCACCGTTGCGCGGCTTGGTGATCGTGTTGTCCTCGATGGTGATGTCGTTGCCCTGCGCGCGAATCCCCGGCGCCTCGGGCTGGACCAGCCGGAAGTTGCGGATCACCACGTGGCTGGCGTTGACGGTGATGCCGCCGACGTCCTTGCCCGTGCCGTCGACGACCAGCGGCCGCTCCGCCGTGCCGCCCTTGCTGATCACCAATCGTGACTTGGCCGGTCCCGCGACCCCGGCCGGGGCGAGCAGCACGACGACCCCCGCCGCCGCGATGACCGCCGACACCTTTCCGATCATGTGGATCCCTCCTCTTCACCTCCCCGGCGGGTTGCCGCACCGGAGGCCGCGGACGCTAGGTCCGGCGGACGGGAGGGTTCCCGGCACCGGGCTGACTGGAGAACCCGGCCGCCGGCCATTCCCCGGCTCCCTACACTGACCGCATGCGCAGTGGTCACCTGATCGCTGGGCGTTACCGCTTGGAGGAGCGGTTGGGCGCCGGGGGGATGGGGGTCGTCTGGCGGGCGACCGACCTGGAGCTGAACCGCACGGTGGCGCTCAAGCGGTCGCAGTCGGCGGACAACGGGCACGGGGGCAGCCAGACCAGGAGGGAGGCCCGGCTCGGCGCGGGGCTCAACCACCCCAACGTGGTCACCGTCTTCGACGTGCTGCTCGACGGCGAGGACCGTTGGCTGGTCATGGAATACCTGGAGTCCCGCGACCTCGGCCGGGTGCTCGCCGAGGACGGTCCGCTGCCGCCGGAGCGGGTCGCCCGGATCGGCGCGCAGCTGGCCGCCGCGCTGGCCGCCATGCACGAGGACGGCCTGGTGCACCGGGATGTCAAGCCGGGCAACGTCCTGCTCACCGCGAAGGACACCGCGAAGCTGACCGACCTCGGCATCGCCCGCTGGACCGAGGAGACCCGCGCGGGCGGCGCCGAGCTGGACGGCACGCCCGGGTTCCTCGCCCCCGAGGTCGCCAAGGGCGAGGCCGGTGACTCCCCGGCGGACGTGTTCTCCTTGGGCGCCACGCTGTTCGCGGCGGTGGAGGGCTGCTCGCCGTGGGGCCAGGCCACGGTCAACCCGTATGGCCAGGTGCACCGCGCGGCCGGCTATCAGCTGGAGCCGTGGCGACTGGCCGGATCACTCGGCCCGGTGCTGGCAGCCTTGCTGCGCAAGCGACCCAGGGACCGGCCCAGTGCGGCCGAGGCCGAGTCGATGTTGCGCGAGGTGGCCAGCGGCAGCGAGGCCACCATCCGGATCCCGCCTGCGGTGCGCCGCCGCCGCTGGGGGTTCGCGCTGGCCGCCGCCGCGGTGGCGGCCGGGCTCGTCGCGGGCACGCTGGTGTGGCGCCACGCCGGAAGTGAACCGGACTCCGTCACCGGCGACCCGCGGACCGCGGACCCGTGCGCGCTCACCGATCCGGCCGCGCTGAGCCGGTTCGGCCAGGCCCGGCTGGACGCGGACTACGGCAACTTCAACCGCTGCGACGTGCTGGTGCGGCTCAGCCCCGACCCCAGGGACGAGGCCGATGTCCGGGTCGAGCTGGAACCGCGCGCGGGCAACGCGCCGGCCGCGGTCACCGCTACCCCGGTCGCCTCGATCGACCGCGCCCCGGAGCGCAACGGCCAGTGCCGGCGGACCGTCCAGCTCAACGACGGCTACCGGATCGTGGTCAGCGCCAAGCACATCGACAACCGGCGGGCCGAGCTGTGCGCGATGGCCGACGCGGTGACCAGCGGCGCGGTGCTCGTGCTGGGCCGGGGGCAGATCCCGCTCCGCCAGGCCGAACCTCCGCCCGGCTCACTGGCCGGTCTGGACGCCTGCGCGCTGGTCTCGGAGCAGGAGGTCGCCACCGCCCTGGGCGGCGCGGCCACGCCCGGCCCGGGGTTCGGGAACTGGCTCTGCGAGTGGGAACGCGGCCGCCGCACGCTGCTGGTGATCTTCGACCGGGACCAGCCGATGGGTGAGCGGGACGGCGACCGGATCGACCTCAGCGGCCGGGCCACCTACGTCGAGGCCGACGGCTACGGCGAGCGGACCTGCGAGGCGGCCATCGTGCACCGCGACTACACCGGTCCCGACGGCAAGCCGATGATCGAGGTGGTGCGGGTGGTGCTGCGCGACGACCAGCCCGGCGAACAGCTGTGCGCACCGGCGCGGGCCGCGGCTGGCCAGGTGGCGGCGCGCCTGGCACGGTGATCGGGAGGGGTCCCGGCAGCGCGGGCGCAGACTGGCCCCACGACGGTGCGAGGAGGCCGGAATGACCACACCCAGAGCGGGCGGCGTGCTGCTGCCCCGCAAGCACCGCAGCCTGGCCCACGGCGTGGAACGCGCCGCGCCGGGCGAGGTGTACGCGCTGACCGTGACCGGCGGCGTGCGGATGGCGCCGATGGAGGGCCAGCAGGTCCGCTTCGGGCGCAACCGGCCGGACGTCGACGTCTGCGTCGGCGAGGACGACGTGCAGGTGAGCCGGCGGCACGGCGTGCTGACCAGGCGGTTCGGCCAGTGGTGGGTGGGCAACACCGGCCGGTTGCCGATCAGGTTCCCCGGCGCGCTGCTGCTGTGCGGCGGCGAGGACGAGGTGCCGCTGGAGGAGGGCTACACGCCGCTGTTCATCCGCGGCGCGCGCAACCGTGAGCACCTGCTGGAGGTCTACGTCGCCGGTTCCGACGGCGGCCGTCCGCAGCCCCGGCACGGCGAGCAGACCCGGCCGCCGCGGACCTGGGTGCTGCGGCCGGAGGAGAAGCTGATGCTGGTCGTGCTGGGCCAGCGGTACCTGCTGCACGACGCGCGGCCGCAGCCGATGTCCCGGCAGCACACCGCGGAGGTGCTGGCCGGCTTGCAGCCGGGCGCCGGGTGGACGATCAAGCGGGTCGAGCACATGGTCACCGAGGTGCGGGCGCGCCTGTCGGCCGGGGGAGTGGCCGGGCTGACCAAGGCCGAGGTGGGCGAGCCGGTGGGCAACGCGCTCAACGACAACCTGCTGCGCGAGCTGGTGCTCTCCACCACGCTGGTGCCGCCGGACCTGGGCTTGCTCGACGATCCGTTCCCGGTGGAGTGAGCCCGGCCGACCCCTATTGACAGAATGTCTAACATGACATTATGTCTCACAACGTGGTGCCTGCGGAGGCCGGGCGCACCCGGTTCGTCCAGGGTGACGGGGTCCGGCTGGCCGTGCGGGAATGGGGCGACCCCGCCGCGCCGACCGTCCTCTGCGTGCACGGCTACCCGGACGACAGTTCGGTGTGGACGGACGTCGCGGCGCGGCTGGCCGAGCGGTTCCACGTGGTCGCCTACGACGTGCGCGGCGCGGGGGAGTCCGGCAAGCCCACGGCGCGCGCGGACTACCTCCTGGACCGGCTGGTCGCCGACCTGGTAGCCGTGGCGGCGGCGGTGAGCCCGGACGAACCGGTGCACCTGCTGGCCCACGACTGGGGCTCGATTCAAGCCTGGCACGCGGTCACCGACCCGGCGCTGAAGGCCCGGATCCGTTCCTACACCTCGATTTCCGGGCCCTGCCTGGACCACGCCGGGCACTGGATCCGGGACCGGCTGCGCAGGCCGAGCCCCCGCGGGTTGCGGGAACTGCTGCGACAGCTGGTGTTCTCCGGCTACATCGGCTTCTTCCAGCTGCCGTTCGCGCCGGAACTGGCCTGGCGCACCGGAATCCTGCCGAAGGTGATGGGACGCCTGGTCAAGCTCGGCGACGGGGTCGCCATCCCGCCGCCGGTGCTCGCCGACGGTCTGCACGGACTCCAGCTGTACCGGGCCAACATGCCGCCCCGGTTCGCCCGGCCCGCCCAGCGGCGCACCGAGGTGCCGGTGCAGGTGCTGGCGCCGACCAGGGACCCGTTCGTCAGCACGCCGGTGCAGACCGACCTCGCCCGCTGGGTCAGCGACCTGCGGGTACGGCGGATCGCCGGTGGGCACTGGCTGCCGCGCAGCAGGCCCGAGGTCATCGCGCGCTGCGTCACCGAGTTCGCCGAGCACGTCGACGGCGGCCCGGAAACCCGGTCGCTGCGCCGGATCCGCCCGATCCGGCCCAAGCAGCGCTGGGCCGACCACCTGGTGCTGGTCACCGGCGCGGGCAGCGGCATCGGGCGGGAGACCGCGCTGGCCTTCGCCGAGCACGGCGCCGACGTCGTGGTGTCCGATGTGGACGGTGAGTCGGCGGCGCGCACGGCCGAGCTGGCCGAGCGGTTCGGCGTCACCGCCAGCGCGCACACCGTGGACGTGGCCGACGAGAAGGCCATGACCGCCTTCGCCGAGGAGGTCCGGCGGGGCAGGGGAGTGCCGGACGTGGTGGTCAACAACGCCGGCATCGGCATGGCCGGGGCGCTGCTGGACACCAGCACCGAGGACTGGCAGCGGGTCATCGACGTCAACCTGTGGGGCGTCATCCACGGCTCGCGCCTGTTCGCCGACCAGCTGGTCGAGCGCGGCGAGGGCGGGCACCTGGTCAACATCGCCTCCGCCGCGGCCTACCTCTACTCGCGCACCCTGCCCGCCTACGCCACCACCAAGTCCGCGGTGCTCACCCTGACCCAGTGCCTGCGCGCCGAGCTGGCCCCGCACCGCATCGGCGTCACCGCGGTCTGCCCCGGCATCGTCAACACCAACATCACCCGCAGCACCCGTTTCGTCGGCCTCGACGACAGTCAGCAGCAGCGCAGCCGGGACCGCACCGCCGCCCTGTACCGCAGGCGGAACTACCCGCCCGCGAAGGTCGCGCGCGCCATCCTGCTGGCCGTGCAGCAGGACAAACCGCTCGCGCCGGTCACCCCGGAGGCGCACGCCGGGCTGCTGCTCTCCCGCCTGACCCCCGGTCTGCTGCGCGCCGCCGCCCGCCGCGACCTGACCCCGCACTGACCGCACCGGAGCGACCCATGAGCCACGAGCAACCCGACCGCCTGGTCCTCAGCGCCCGCGACGTGCACTTCGACTGGAGCCGCACCCCGCTGCACTGGGTGCCGGGCGAGCCGTTCGCCACCCACATCATCAACGTCATGCACCTGCTGCTGCCCGAGGGCGAGCGCTGGTTCGTCAAGGTCTTCCAGCAGGCCCTGCCGCTGATCAGGGACGCGGAGCTGCGCGAGCAGGTGATCGGCTTTGTCGGGCAGGAGGCGGTGCACGCCGAGTCCCACCAAGGCGCGCAGGAACACCTGCGGGCACAGGGCATCGACCCGGACCCGTACGTGCGGCAGGTGGAGTGGATGTTCGCCAGGATCCTCGGCGACCGGGACCTGGACGCCCGGGGTCAGCGGGCCTGGCTGGTGGAACGGCTGGCCTACGTGGCCGCGGTGGAACACGTCACCGCCTTCCTCGGCCAGTGGATCCTGGACGCGCGCGGCCTGGACCGGGCGGGCGCCGATCCGACCATGCTGGACCTGCTGCGCTGGCACGGCGCGGAGGAGGTCGAGCACCGCTCGGTCGCCTTCGACCTGTACACCCACGTTGACAGTAGCTACCTGCGCCGGCTGCGCGCGATGGTGATCGTGGGACCGGTGCTGGTGCTGCTGTGGGTGCGCGGCCTCAAGCACCTGCTGCGGGCCGATCCGGAGCTGGGCGGGCGGGTCCGGCCGCGCTGGCGCGACGTCAGCCGCGGTGCTCGCAAGGGTCTGCTGCCCAGCTACGGCCAGCTGCTGCGCAAGATGGCCACCTTCTTCCGCCGCTCCTACCACCCCTCCCAGGAGGGTTCCACCGCCCAGGCCGTGGCCTACCTGGCGACCTCGCCCGCCGCGCGGGCCGCGGAGCACTGATGGCCCACCAGGACGCGCCGCCCGACCGGCTGGCCGGGTGGGCGGCCCGCGCGATGGACCGCTACATCCGGCTGCTGCGCGGTCGCCGGCCGGTCGACCTGCCGCCCGAGCCGCCGCGGCGGGTGCGGGTCGAGCGGGTCAGCGCCGAGGCCGAGGACGTGGTGAGCCTGCGCCTGGTCGCCGCCGACGGCGCCGCGCTGCCCGCCTGGCAGCCGGGGCACCACCTGGACCTCTGCCTGCCCTCCGGCCGGTGGCGGCAGTACTCGCTGTGCGGGGACCCGGCGGACCGGACGGCCTACCGGATCGCGGTCCGCCGGATCGCCGACGGCGGTGGCGGCTCCCGCGAGGTGCACGAGCTGCGCGCCGGGGACGAACTGGGCATCCGGGGACCGCGCAACGCCTTCCCGTTCGTGCCCGCCCCGCGCTACCTGTTCCTGGCCGGCGGTATCGGGATCACCCCGATCCTGCCGATGGCGCAGGCCGCGGCCAGGGCCGGCGCGGACTGGCGGCTTGTCTACAGTGGACGGTCGAGGGCCAGTATGCCGTTCCTGGCCGAGCTCGCCGGTCACGGCGACCGGGTGCGGGTGCACGCCGACGACGAGCAGGGCGGCCCGCCCTCGGCCGCCGACCTGGTCGATGCCGCCGACTCGGTGGTCTACTGCTGCGGCCCGCCACCCATGCTCGCCGCGGTCCGCCGGGCCGTGCCGGTGTCCCGGCCGCTCTACCGGGAACGCTTCAGCCCGCCACCGGTGCTCGGCGGCGCGCCGTTCGAGGTCGAGCTGCGCCGCACGGGCATCACCGTGCCGGTACCGGCCGATGTCTCCGCGCTCACCGCGATCCGCGCCGTGCTGCCCGAGGTCGGCTACTCCTGCCGGCAGGGCTTCTGCGGCACCTGCCGGGTCCGGGTGCTCGACGGTGTGCCCGACCGCCGCCATCTGGCCGATGATCCGGACCAGGCGCGCATCTGCGTGGTCCGAGCGCACACCCGGCTGACGCTGGATCTGTGATGATGAACCGGACATGACTGAACTGACCGAGACCAGCCAGCCCCGGCGCAAACGCCGGATGTCCCCGGCCGAACGCCGGGACGACCTGATCAGCGCCGCCCTGGAGCTGTACAGCAGCCGCGCCCCGGAACTGGTGTCGATCGAGGACATCATCACCCACGCCGAGGTCTCCAGGGCCCTGTTCTACCGCTACTTCGGCAGCCTGCGCGAACTGCACGTGGCCGCGCTGCGCACCGCGGTGGACGAGCTGGTCGACCGGCTCACCCGGCGCGAGCCCGGCACCCTGCTGGACCAGCTGCGGCGCTCCCTCGGCGTGTTCGTCGACGTCGCCGACACCTACGCCACCGCCTACATCGCCTTGCTGCGCAGCGGATCCGTGGTCGCCACCAGGGACACCGACGCGCTGGTCGACGAGGTCCGCCACCTCGCGGTGCAGGAGATCCTGGACGTCACCGGCGTCACCGAGCCGAGCCCGTTCCTGCTGCTGACCCTGCGCTGCTGGGTCGCGGTGGTCGAGGGCAGCCTGCTGATCTGGTTGCAGGAACGCGACCACACCCGCGAGGAGCTGATCGGCTGGCTGATCGACCAACTGGCCGCGATGACCGCGGCCACCGCCACCCGCGATCCGGTGGTCGCGGAACTGCTCACCCGCATCGCCCCGGAGGTGTGAGCGGTGCCCGTGCCGGCCCTGCGCCCGGTGACCGAGCCGGATCTGGCCCTGTTCCGCCGGTTCGCCACCGAACCCTGGCTGGTCGGCCTGGACTGGCACGGTTTCCGCGATCCCGGCGCGGCCACCCGGCGGTTCCCGGTGGACGGCTACCTCGGCGAGGACGGCGGCCGGCTGATCGTCGAGGTCGAGGACACCGCGACGGGTTCGGTCAGCTGGGACAGCAGGAGCCACGGCCGCGGCCGGTACTGGGAGATCGGCATCGTGCTGCTGCCGGAGTGGCGCGGCCAGGGCATCGGCTGGCGGGCGCAGGCGATGCTGTGCGACTACCTGTTCCTGCACACCCCGGCCGAGCGGATCCAGGCCGGCACCCACCCGGAGAACCACGCTGAACAGCGTTCCCTGGTGAAGGCCGGTTTCCAGCACGAGGGCGTGCTGCGCGCGGTGGAATGGCGCGCGGGCCAGTGGCGGGACGGCTACCTGTACAGCAGGCTGCGCAGCGACCCGGCCCCCGATCCTGCCGCCTGAACGCGCGAGCGCGACGAAAGTTCCGCCCGCCACCGCTTCGCGGCCTGATCGTGATGCTGATGACCCGTTCGGCGCTGGCTGGGCCGCCGTGCGGTGGCCTACCGTCACGGGGCCGCAGTGTTCGGGAAGCCGGTGCGATTCCGGCGTGGTCCTCGCCACTGTGACCGGGGAAGCCCGTCTCGATCCAGGCCACTGGACGGTTCGCCGTCTGGGAAGGCGAGAGACGTGGCCGTGATCCGGGAGCCAGGAGACCGGCTGCGGCGCGTCTGGAACCGTCCACGAGGCATGGAGGAAGAACATGTCGGCATCCGCCGCGTCCCCCGATCGTCCCACCGCCATCCCGGTGCCCGCCTGGTCCTACCTGGTCGCCGCCGCCGCGCTGATCGTGCTGTACGTGCTGCTCCAGGAGAACGGCCTGGTGCTGGCGCACGCTTCGGAGCTCATCCACGAGTTCGCGCACGACGGGCGGCACGCGCTCGGCGTCCCGTGCCACTGAGCGGGGGCGCGTTGATGAGCACGCCCACCTTCGGATCCACCCTGGCCCGCGGCGCACTGGCCGGAGTCCTGGCCGGACTGGCAGGCGCCGCGGTGCAGTACTTCCTCACCGAGGTCCCACTGGAGGCCGCGCTGGCGGTGGAGGAGGCCCGCCCGGCCGATCCCGCCGCGGCCGGGCACCATGGCGAGCTGTTCGACCGGGGCACCCAGCTGCTCGGCGGACTGCTGGCCACCGTGGTGTTCGGACTGGCCATCGGCGCGGTGTTCGCGGTCGTCTACGCGCGGCTGCGGCACCGGCTGCCCGGCCGGGCCGACTTCGACCGTGCGCTGCTGCTGGGCGGCGTCGGCTTCCTGGTCGTCTCCCTGTTGCCAGGCCTGAAGTATCCGGCCAACCCGCCCGGTGTCGGTGATCCGTCCACAGTGGAGGAACGCACCCTGCTGTACCTGGCGGTCATCGTCGCCGGGCTGGTGCTGGCCAACCTCGCGCCGTGGTTCAACCGGTTCCTGGCGGGCAAGGGCTGGGACCGCTCCAGCAGGCTCGCGGTCACCGGACTGTCCACTGTGGTCCTGCTGGCGCTGGTGGTGTTCCTGCTGCCGGCCAACAACGACCCGATCCCGGCGGACATCCCCGGCACGCTGCTGTGGCAGTTCCGGCTGTACTCGCTGATCCAGCTGGCCACCGTGTGGGCGGTGCTGGCGGCGGCCTTCGGCCTGCTGCTGGACCGTCAGCAGCGCACGGCGGAGGCGCCCGCGCTCGCGGCCTGAACCACCCTGCCCGGCGGTCCACTGCTCACCCTGGACCGCCGGGCCTCGCGCTGTCCGGGCGATTGTGGGTGGTCAGCGCCCGGCCCCGCGGAAATGTGGGTGGTCGGACCCGATGTGCCGCCGCGCCGGCACGTATTGGCTGACGGCAGGAGGCAACACGAGCGAGGAGGAACCGGATGGGTGAGCCGGTACGGGTCAGCGTGGTGGCGCTGGACCCGATGCTGGAAGCCGGCGCGACCGGTGCGCTGCACAGCTGCCCCGATCTGGCCGTGGCCGGGCCGGGGGAGCCGCCAGAGGTGACCGTGGTGATCGTGGACGCGGTCGCCGACAGCGTGCTCGACCTGGTGCGCGAGACCCGCGACGGGCCGGACCGGCCCGAGGTGGTGCTGGTGGCCACCGACCTGGCCCCGGCGGAGGCCCTGCACGCCATCGCCGCGGGCGCCCGCGGCCTGCTGCGCCGCCGGGAGGCCAGCGCGGACCGGCTGGCCCGCACCGTGCTGGCCGCCGCGGGCGGGGACTGCACGGTGCCGCCCGACCTGCTGGACGAGCTGCTGGAACACCGCGCCCGGCCGGTGCCGCGCGCGGGGATCGGCGGGGTGGCGCTGAACGAGCGGGAACGCGAGGTGCTGCGGCTGGTCGCCGACGGCCGGGAGACCGGGGAGATCGCCCAGCAGCTGTGCTACTCGCCGCGGACGGTGGTGAGCGTGGTGCACGACATCACGCACCGGTTCCGGCTGCGCAACCGGGCGCACGCGGTGGCCTACGCGCTGCGGGCGGGCCTGCTGTGACCGCGCTGCGGGTGCGGCTGGCCGCCACCGACGCCCTGGCCAGGGCAGGCGCGCTGGAACTGCTGGCCAGGGCGGGGATCGCGGTCGACCCGGCCGCCGCGCCGGTCACCCTGGCCGCGGGCGGCACCGTGGAGGAGGCCCTGGACGCCACGGCGGACCCGGGCGACCGGCCGGTGATGGTGCTGGCCGACACCTTCGCCCCGGCCGGGGTGCTGCGCGCGGTGCGCACCGGGGTCAGCGTGCTGCTGCACGCCCGGCGCACCACGACTGACCAGTTGGTCGCCGCGGTGCACTCGGCCCGGCACGGTGACGGCCGCCTGCCCTCGGAGGTGCTGGTCCGCCTGCTGTCCGGGCCGGAACCGGCGGCGG
The DNA here is from genome assembly GCF_023897065.1 of Crossiella sp. SN42. GTDB lineage: Bacteria > Actinomycetota > Actinomycetes > Mycobacteriales > Pseudonocardiaceae > Crossiella. Next base: position 47,336 of record NZ_JAMHIV010000018.1, on the reverse strand, counting down.
TGACCGCGCCGCGCACGCTCACCGCGCGGCAGACCGCGGTGCTCACCCTGATGGCCGACGGGCACGGCAACGCCGCGATCGCCCGCTCGCTGTCCTGTTCCGAGCACACCGTGAAGAACGTGATCTACGAGCTGATGGCCCGGTTGCAGGTGCGCAACCGCTCGCACGCGGTGGCCCGCGCGGTCCGGGCCGGACTGATCTGACGCCCTGCCAAGGAAAAAGGCCCCGTCGGCGACGACGGGGCCTTCTCGGGTCAGCCGGTGGAGCTCATCGCGGCCTCCCCGGCGGGCAGGAAGTCGGTCAGCTCCACCCCGAGCCCCGACTCCCGCGCCAGCCGCAGCACCAGCGCGGACACCGCCAGGTCGAGCACGCCGAGACCGAAGGGGGAGAACAGGGTCACCCGGTCCGGATGCCGGTGGTGCTCGGTGCCGGAGGTGAGCAGGTCGCCGAGCGCGCCGGTGATGAACTCGCGGTGGCCCAGGTGCTGCTCGGCCAGGTGCAGCGAGGTGGCGGCGCGGCACACGTGGTCGTGGTCGTCGACGATGTTCACCGCCGCGCGGACCCCGTCGATGGTGACATCCCGCAGGGACAGGCCCAGCACCAGCGTGCCGGGATGGCAGGCGCTCAGGTCGGTGTGCGGCACGGAGGCGGTGGTGGCGAAGGAGACCAGCCGGTGCGCGGCAAGGGCCTCGGCCAGCTCGGCGGCCACCGTGACGGTCAGGCCGGGGCCGCAGCGGGTAGCGAAGGACTCCGCCCGGTCGCGGTCCAGGTCGAACACGGTCACCGCGCGCAGCTCCGGCCGCACCACCCGCAGGAACCGCAGCACCTCCCGGTTGATCACCCCGGTGCCGACCAGCGTCACCCCGGAATCCGGTGTGGCGCCGGGCAGGGTGGCCGCGGCCAGGGCCGCGCTGGCCGCGGTGCGGCGCGCGGAGATCGTCGAACCCTCCAGCAGCGCAACGGGATTGCCGGTGCGCATGGAGTTCAGCACGATCGCCGCCGAGGCCCGCTGCAGGCCGAGCTCGACGTTGCCGGGGAAGCTGGCGATCCACTTCATCCCGGCCACCGCCTGCGCCCCACCGAGATAGGCGGGCAGCCCGATGATCCGGTTGCGGGTGTCGTCGGGGAAGCGCAGGAACACCGAGTGCGGCAACGCGGTCTCACCCCGCGCGTGCTGCACGTAGGCCTGCCGCACCGCGGCCAGCACCTCCAGCTCCCGCCCGTCCAGCACCCGCCGGACCGCGTCGTTGCCGAGGATCAGCACCTGGCCCCCTCCATCGCGTCGTCCTTCCACAGCTCGGTGACGTCGCCGAACTGGGCCGCGACCCAGTCGTCGTCGTAGATCGTGTCGAGGTACCGCTCACCGCGGTCGGGCAGGATCAGCGCGCAGTTCGCCCCGGCCGGGATCCGCTCCCGCAGCCGGTGCAGCGCGCTGACCACCGCGCCGGAGGAGCCACCGGCCAGGATCGCCTCCCGCACCGCGAGCCTGCGGCAACCGACCACGCAGTCCAGGTCGTTGACGTGCACCACCTCATCGGCCAGCCCCGGCCGGAACAGCTCCGGCGGCACCGCCGCGCCGTGCCCGGGGATCAGCCGCCTGCCGACCGGTGGGTGGAAGATCGCGCTGCTCTCCGCGTCCACCGCGATGATCCGCACGCCCAGCGCGTGCTCGCGCGCGTACTCCGCGCAGCCGCGCAGCGTGCCTGCCGAACTGACCGTGCACAGCAGGAAGTCCAGCCGGCCGTCCAGCGCGTCCACGATCTCCCGCATGGTGCCGCGGTGCGCCCACGCGTTGCGCGGGTTGCCGTACTGGTTGGGGCAGTAGGCATCCGGGATGGTCGCGAGCAGTTCCAGCACCCGGCGCCTGCGCACCGGCAGGTACTCGCCGGTGGCCGGGTCCCGCTCGGTGACGGTGTGCACCTCGGCGCCGTAGGCCCGCATGATCGCGATGTTCTGCGGGTTGGTGCGCGGGTCGACCACGCACACGAACCGCAGGTCCAGCAGCCGGCACACCTGGGCCAGACCGATGCCGAGGTTGCCGGAGCTGGACTCCACCACCACCGACCGGCCGGGCACCACCGCGCCGGTGCGCACCGCCTCGGTCAGCATCGCGTGCGCGGACCGGTCCTTGATGCTGCCACCGGGATTGGCCGCCTCCAGCTTCGCGTGCACCCGGAACCCGCTGCCGGGCCACAACCTGGTCAGCTCGACCAGCGGGGTCCCGCCGATCGTGCCGAGCACCCCGGCCGAACCGGCGCCGTAGCCGCTCATGCCGGTCAGCTCACCTGTTCCATGCGGCGGCGCAGGCTCAGCGGGCGCATGTCGGTCCACACCCGGCCGATGTGGTCAAGGCACTCCTGGCGGGAACCCTCGGTGCCCTCGGCGTGCCAGCCCAGCGGCAGCTCGCGGTCGGCCCGCCAGATCGAGTACTGCTCCTCGTCGTTGCGCACGACGCGGTACACGGCCTCGTCGTTCTCCTCGGTCATGACCGTCCTCCGGGGGTCGGGGTACTGGCCCGCCGAGCGTGCCGTTTGGCATCCCGTGCGAGATAGGGACAAACGCGCACCCGAGGTGGCGGGCGAGCGCTGCCGCTCCTTCCCTGGTGGCGGTGCCGGTGCGGGCCGCAGTCTTCGGTGGACCAGGGCCGAGCAGGTGGAGGTGACCGGTGGACAGCGGTGCCAGGGTGACATCGTTCGCACAGCAGCGGCTGTTGTTCCTCGACCAGCTCCGGCCCGGCGCGCCGGACTACCTGCTGCCACTGGCCCTGCGGGTCCGCGGCGAGCTGGACGTGCCCGCGCTGACCGGCGCGTTCGCCGCGATCGTGGCCAGGCACGAGGTGCTGCGGACCCGCTACACCACCGCCGGTCAGGTCGTTGAGTCCGAAGTGGACACCACCCCGGCCTGGCACGACCTCAGCGGCACAACGGATGCCGAGCGCCGGGCGGCCGAACTCGTCGAACAGGAGCTGCGGCGGCCGATCGACCTGAGCACCGCGCCGCCACTGCGCCTGACCCTCATCCGGCTGGCCGCCCGGGAACACCTGCTGCTGTTCGTGGTGCACCACATCGCCTTCGACGGCTGGTCCTGGGGCGTGCTGGCCCGCGAGCTGGCCGCCGGGTACCGCGAACGCACCGGTGGTCCCTCGGCCGTGCTGCCCCAGTTGTCGTTGCAGTACGCGGACTTCGCGGCCTGGCAGCGTGAGCGGCTCACCGGCGACCGGCTGGCCAGGCTGCTGGACTTCTGGCGCACCAGCCTGTCCGGTCTGACCCCGCTGGAACTGCCCACCGACCGGCCACGACCCACCGTCTGGGACGGCGCGGGCGACGTGGTCCGCTTCCAGCTGCCGCCCGAGCTGCTCGCGCAGGTCGACGCCTACGCCCGCAATCGCCGCGCCACCCGGTTCATGGTGCTGCTGGCCGCTTTCGAGGCCCTGCTGGCCCGCTACACCGGGCAGACCGACCTCGCGGTCGGCACCCCGGTCGCCGGACGCACCCGCACTGAGGCCGAACCGCTGATCGGCCTGTTCGCCAACACCGTGGTGCTGCGCGGTGACCTTTCCGGGCGGCCCAGCTTCGCCACCCTGCTGGACCGGGTGCGCGCCAACGCGCTGGCCGCCTTCTCACACGCGGAGGCGCCGTTCGAGCGGATCGTGGCCGAGCTCGCCCCGGACCGCGACCTGTCCCGCAACCCGCTGTTCCAGGTCTCCTTCTCCCTGCGCAACGCGGTCGCCGAACCGCTCACCCTGCCCGGCCTGGATACCGAGCTGGTGCCCACCCCGCTGCTGGGCACGCCGTTCGACCTGTTGCTGGACATGGACATCCGCGCCGACGGCAGCCTGGCGGCCAGGTTGCAGTACGCGACCGCGCTGTTCGACCAGCCCACCGTGCGCCGGCTCGCCGAGGGCTTCCAGCAGCTGCTGCGCACCGCACTGTCCACACCGGACACACCGGTGGCCGAGATCGAACTGATCTCCGCCGAGGACCACCGCGACCTGGTCACCAAGTACAACGACACCGCCACCGCCTTGCCCACCGGCTGCCTGCACGAACTGTTCGCCGCCCAGGTCGAACGCACCCCGGCGGCAGTGGCCCTGCGCGGCCCCGAAGGCGAACTAACCTTCCGCCAGCTGGATGAACACGCCAACCAGATCGCGCACCACCTGCGAGCGCGCGGCATCGGCCCGGAGTCGCTGGTTGGGGTCTGCTTGCCGCGCGGCTTCGACCTGGTGGCGACGTTGCTCGGCGTGCTCAAGTCCGGCGGCGCCTACCTGCCGCTCAACCCGGCCGACCCACCCGACCGGCTGGCCGTTCTGCTCACCGAGGCCGGGGTCTCGCTGCTGGTCACCAGCGCCGAGCTGAGGCCCGCGGACTGGACCGGGGCGACCACCACGGTGCCCGCGCGCGAGGGCGGCACGGGCGCCGTCGCCCCGGTCCAGCTCGCCTGCCCGGACAACGCCGCCTACGTGATCTTCACCTCCGGTTCCACCGGCCGCCCCAAGGGCGTCACGATCACCCACCGGAACCTGGTCAACTACGTCAGCTGGGCTGCCTCCGCCTACAGCAGCCACACCCACGGCAGCACGCTGTACTCCTCGGTCGCCTTCGACCTGCCGGTCACCTCGCTCTACCCCGCGCTGCTCTCCGGCGTGCCGGTCACCCTCACCGCCGACGACGGCTCACCCGGCCTCGACGCCCTGGTGAACACCTTGGAGCACAACAGGTTTGACCTGCTCAAGCTCACCCCGACCCACGTCGGTGTGCTGGGCCAGGAACTCTCCCCGGAGGCGCTGCGCACCGCGGCCCCGCACGTGGTCGCCGGCGGCGAACTGCTCACCGGCGCGCTGCTGGACCCCTGGCGGCGGCACGCGCCCGACACCGTGGTGTTCAACGAGTACGGCCCCACCGAGACCACGGTCGGCTGCTCGGTGCTCATCCGCCGCGCGGGCGAGCTCGACCCCGGCCCGCTGCCGATCGGTGCGCCGATCGCCAACACCACCATGTACGTCCTGGACGCGGAGCTGCGGCCGGTGCTGCCGGGCGCGGTGGGGGAGCTGTACATCGGCGGCGACCAGGTCGCCCGCGGCTACCACAACCAGAGCGCACTCACCGCGGCCAAGTTCGTGCCCGACCCGTTCACCCCCGGCGCGCGGCTGTACCGCAGCGGCGACCTGGTGCGCCACCGCGCCGACGGCGAGCTGGAGTTCGTCTCCCGCACCGACACCCAGATCAAGATCCGCGGCTTCCGCATCGAACCCGGCGAGGTCGAGGCCGCGCTCACCGCGCACCAGGACATCCGCGAGGCCGCCGTGGTCGCCCGCGCCGGAAACCTGGTCGCCTACCTGGTGTCCACAGTGGACATAGACCTGTCCGGACTGCGGTCAAGTCTGGCGCTGGTCCTGCCCGACCACCTGGTGCCCGCCCAGTACGTGGTCCTGCCCGAGCTGCCCAAGACCGCCAGCGGCAAGGTCGACCGCAAGGCCCTGCCCGACCCGGCCGCGCACCGCCTGCCCAGCGGCCTGGCGCACGTGCCACCGCGCACCCCGGTCGAACACGCGGTCGCCGCGGTCTGGGCCGAGCTCCTGGAACTGCCCGAGGTCGGCGTGCACGAGGACTTCTTCACCCTCGGCGGCAACTCCCTGCTGGCCACCCGGATCGCGGCCCGCCTGCGCGCGCAGCTCGACGTCGAACTGCCACTGGCCGAGGTGTTCACCGCCCGCACGGTCGCCCGCCTTGCCGAGGTGATCACCGCCGCCGAACCGGGCCGGTTGCCGATCACGTCAGTGCCGCACGACGGGCCGCTGCCGCTGTCCTTCGCCCAGCAGCGCCTGTGGTTCCTGGACCGGCTGGCCCCCGGCGCGACCGACTACCTGGTCCCGTTCGCCTTGCGCCTGACCGGTGAACTCGACGAACCTGCGCTGCGCGCGGCGGTGCGCGACCTCGCCGACCGGCACGCGATCCTGCGCACCCGCTACCTCGAACAGGACGGCGAACCGGTCCAGCTGATCGACCCGGCCGCCCGCATCCCGTTCACCACCGTCACCACCGACGGCGACCCACTCGACCTGGTGCACGCCGACCTGCACGAGCCGTTCGACCTCACCACCCAGCTCCCGGCCCGCGCGACCCTGATCCGGGTCGGCGCCACCGAGCACCTGTTCCTGCTGACCCTGCACCACATCTGCTCCGACGGCTGGTCCGCCGAGGTCCTGGCCACCGACCTGAACCGCCTCTACACCGCCCGCCGCAACGGCGACACACCGCCAGCGCCGCTCCCGGTGCAGTACGCCGACTACGCCGCCTGGCAGCGCGCCACCGCGGACACCCCGGAGTTCGCCAAACGCCTGAACCACTGGCGGAATAGTCTTGCCGACTTGTCCACAGTGGACCTGCCCACCGACCGCCGCCGTCCCCGGGTCCGGGACTGGCGCGGTGACCGGATCGCCGTCGAACTGCCCGGCGACCTGGGCCGCGCCGCCGAGAACCTGGCCCGGCAGCACGGCGCCACCCCGTTCATGGTGCTGCTGGCCGCCTTCCAGGCCCTGTTGTCCCGGCACGGCGGCGGCCAGGACATCCCGGTCGGCACCGCGGTCGCCGGTCGTGGCCGCCCCGAGCTGGACGGCCTGCTCGGCTTCTTCGCCAACACCCTGGTGCTGCGCGGAAACCTCGGCGGCGAGCCCACCTTCACCGACCTGCTCACCCGCGTCCGCGACACCGCACTCGACGCCTACGCGCACGCCGACATCCCGTTCGAGCGCATCGTCGAGGAGCTCGCCCCCGAACGCGACCCCTCCCGCAATCCGTTGTTCCAGGTCATGTTCGAGCTGCGCCCGGACGGCCCGGCCCCCTTCACCCTGCCGGGACTCGGCGTCGAGCAGGTCGGCATCAGCTGGCCGATCGCCAAGTTCGACCTGATGCTCTCCGTGCTGCAGCGCGCGGACGGCTCGCTGCGCTGCGGTTTCGAGTACGCCACCGCGCTGTTCGATAGGTCCACAGTGGAACGACTCGCCGCGCACTACGGCCGCCTGCTCACCGAGGTCCTGGCCGACCCGGACCAGCCGCTGCACGGCATCGACTTCCTCGACACCACCGAGCGCACCCGGCTCACCCTGGGCTGGACCGACTCCTGGACCCAGTGCCCGGCCGCCACCCTGCCCGAACTGATCACCGAACAGGCCCGCCGCACCCCGGACGCCCACGCGGTCATCTTCGGTGACACCACCCTGACCTACGCCGAACTGCACACCCGCGCCGACCGCCTCGCCCGCCAGCTCCGCACCCTCGGCGTCCGCGCGGAAACCGCGGTCGCGGTGGCCCTGCGCCGGGACGCTGACCTGGTCACCGCGGTGCTCGCGGTGCTCAAGGCCGGTGGCGTCTACGTCCCGATCGACCCGGCCCACCCCCGGCAACGCCGCGAACACGTGCTCACCGACAGCGGCGCCCAGGTCCTGATCAGCCAGTCCTGGATCCGCGACGACCTGCCGGACACCACAATCCCACTGCTGCTCCTGGACGAACCCGGCCCCGCGTCGAGCACCGATCCACTGTCCACACTGGACCCTTCCGGCGCGGCCTACGTCATCTACACCTCCGGCTCCACCGGTCGCCCCAAGGGTGTGGTGATCAGCCACGAGGCCATCCGCAACCGCGTGCTGTGGACCATCCGCGAACACGGCCTCGGCCCGGCCGACCGGGTGCTGCAGAAGACCACGGTCAGCTTCGACGCCTCGATGTGGGAGTTCCTCGCCCCGCTGGTCGCCGGTGGCACCGTGGTCGTCGCCGCCGACGGCGTCCCGCGCGACCCGGCCGCCATGGTCGCCGCGATGGTCGAACACCGGGTCACCGTGCTCCAGCTGGTGCCTTCCGTGCTGCGCGTCCTGCTCCAGCAACCGGACCTGGCCGACTGCGCCGCGCTGCGCCTGGTCTTCTGCGCAGGCGAACCCCTGCCCGCGGACCTGTGCGCCGACCTGCTCCGCCAGGTCCCGGTGCGGCTCACCAACACCTACGGCCCTACCGAGTGCGCCATCGACGTCACCGCCTGGGAGTACACCGGCGCGGAACCGAACGAGATCGTGGCCATCGGCCGCCCGCTGGACAACACCCGGATCCTGGTGCTGGACCAGCACAACCAGCTGGCCCCGATCGGCGTGCCCGGCGAGCTCTGCGTGGCGGGGGTCAACCTGGCCCGTGGCTACCTCGGCCGCGGCGACCTCACCGCGGCACGCTTCACCCCCAACCCGTTCCCGGCCGAACCCGGCGAACGCCTGTACCGCACCGGCGACCTGGCCCGCCGGCGCGCGGACGGCGTGCTGGAGTACCTGGGCCGCCTGGACCGTCAGGTGAAGCTCCGCGGCGTCCGCATCGAACCGGGCGAGATCGAGATCGCCCTCTGCGAGCATCCCGCGATCACCGCCGCCGCGGTCGAGGTCTACGCCGTCGGCGAAGATCAGCGACTGGTCGCGCACCTGGTCACCAACACCGAGGTCGACCCGGCCGAGCTGCGCGCACACCTCGCGGAACGCCTGCCCGAAGCCATGATCCCGGCTGTGCTGCGCACCCTGGACGCGCTGCCGCTCACCGCCAGCGGCAAGATCGACCGGGCCGCCCTGCCCGGCCTCAACGGCCTGGACACCGATGCCGACTACATCGAACCCCGCACCCCGGCGGAAGCCACGGTCGCCGCCCTGTTCGCCGAACTCCTCGGCACCACCAGGGTCGGCGCGACCGACGACTTCTTCGCCATGGGCGGCCACTCCCTGCTGGCCACCCGCCTGGTCTTCCGGCTGCGCAAGGCATTCGGCGTGGAGGTCCCGGTCGCGGAAGTCTTCGCCGGTCGCACCGTGGAGTCCCTGGCCCACCTTGTGTCCACATCGGACAGAAAAGCCGAGGTGATCACCAGGATTCCCCGGGACGGTGAGTTGCCGCCGTCCTCGGCCCAGCGCCGGATGTGGTTCCTCGACCAGCTCGAACCCGGCAGCGCCGAGTACCTGGTGCCCCTGGTGCTGCGCCTGCACGGCCCGCTCGACCTGCCCGCGTTTGCCGGTGCCCTGGATGACGTGGTGGCCCGGCACGAGATCCTGCGCACCCGCTACCCGGCCCCGGCCGGTGAGCCGATCCAGGTCATCGACCCGCCCGCCAGCCTGGACGCGCACCCGATCGACCTCACCGCGCTGCCCTACCAGGAAGCCGTCGCCCAGGCGGAAACCCTGGTGCACGCCGACACCGCCCGCCCGTTCGCGCTGGACCGCGAGATCCCGTTCCGCGCCCTGCTGATCCGCATCCGCCCCGAGGAGCACCTGATCGCGCTCACCGCCCACCACATCGCGGTGGACGCCTGGTCGATCGACGTGCTCACCAGGGACCTGGGCCGCTACTACGAGTCCCGCACCGCCGGAGCCACCCCGCCGCCCGACCCCGCGATCCAGTACGCCGACTTCGCCGCCTGGCAAACCCACTGGTCCACCGGCCCCGACCCGGAACGCCACCTGGCCTACTGGCGCGACCGCCTGGCCCACCTGCCCCAGCTCGAACTCCCAGCCGACCATCCACGACCGTCCACAAGGGACAGTCGCGGTGACCTGCTGACCATCGAGGTGCCCGCCGACACCACCGCCGCGGTGGACGCGCTGGCCCGCACGCACGGCACCACGCCGTTCATGGTGCTGCTGGCCGCCTTCCAGCTGCTGCTCGCCCGGCACACCGGGTCGCCGGACGTCGCGGTCGGCACCCCGGTCGCCGGTCGGACCCGCGCCGAGACCGAGGACCTGCTCGGCGCGTTCCTCAACACGGTGGTGCTGCGCGAGTCCCTGGACGGCGTGCCCAGCTTCGCCGCCCTGCTCGGCCAGGTCCGCGGCCACGTGGTCGACGCGTTCGCGCACCAGGACCTACCGTTCGAGCGCCTGGTCGACGAGCTGCAACCCGGACGCGACCTGTCCAGGAACCCGCTGTTCCAGGTCATGTTCGAGCTCCAGCAGGCCCAACGCACCCCGCTGCGCCTGCCCGGTCTCACCGTCGAACGCGTCCAGACTCCTTGGCACACCGCCAAGTTCGACCTCACCCTGTCCCTGGGCCGCCGCGCCGACGGCAGCCTCACCGGCCTGTTCGAGTACGCCACCGCGCTGTTCGACCGGTCCACCATCGACCGGATGGCCGGGCACTACCTGCGCCTGCTGCACCACGCCGTCACCCGGCCCGAACTGCCGCTGGACGCACTGGCCATGCTCACCGAACCCGAGCGCGCCCAGCTGCTGCACGAGTGGAACCCACCGGCCGCCCCGGAAACCGCGGCCTGCGTGCCCGCCCTGTTCGAGCAGCGGGTGGCGGCGCACCCGGACGCCGAAGCGGTGACCTTCGGCCCGGACCGCCTCAGCTACGCCGAGCTGAACACCCGCGCCAACCGGCTCGCCCACCACCTCCGGGACCGGGGCGTCGGTCCGGAGAAGATCGTCGCGGTCTGCCTGGACCGCGGCCTGGACGCGGTGATCTCCCTGCTCGCCGTGCTCAAGGCCGGTGGGGCCTACGTGCCGGTGGACCCGGACCACCCGGCCGACCGGCTGGCCTTCATGCTCGAGGACGCCACCGCCCACCTGGTCATCGCCACCGGCGACCGCCCCGTGGCCACCGATCGGCCGGTCGTCCGGCTGGACCGCGAGGCCGAGGCCATCGCCCAGTGCCCGGCGCACAACCCCGAGCCCCTGGCCACCCCGGCCCACCTGGCCTACATGATCTTCACCTCCGGTTCGACCGGACGGCCCAAGGGCGTGCTGATCGAGCACGGCTCCTACGCCCACCACTGCCGGATCATCGCCCGCGAGTACGACATCCGGCCCACGGACCGGGTGGTGCTGCTGTCCGCGCTGACCTTCGACGTGGCCATGGACCAGATCGCCGCCACCCTGCTCGTCGGCGCGACCATCGTGGTCGCCGACCCGCTGTTCTGGAGCCCGGCCGAACTGCCGGACCGGATCCACGAGCACGGCATCACCATCATGGAGATCACCCCCGCCTACTACCGCGAGGTCCTGCGCGGCCTGCGCCCCGGCGACCCCAGACTGCGCGGCCTGCGGCTGATGAACGTCGGCAGCGACGTGGTCACCGTCGACGACGCCCGCCGCTGGGCCGGCACCGGACTGCCCGGCCGGTTCCTCTGCAACTACGGCCCCACCGAGGCCACCGTCACCTGCCTGCTGCACCCGATCGGCGACCTGCCCGCCGGGGCCCGCGCCGAAGCCGCCCTGCCGATCGGACGCCCGGTGCCCGGCACCAGGGCCTACGTGGTGGACCGGCACGGCGACCCGGTGCCGGTCGGTGTGCCCGGCGAACTGCTACTCGGCGGCGTGCGGCTGGCCCGCGGCTACCACCGTCGGCCCGGGCTGACCGCGGAGAAGTTCGTCCCCGACCCCTTCGGCGTGGAGCCAGGGGCTCGTCTGTACCGCACCGGTGACCTGGTGCGGTACCTGGCCGACGGCACCATCGAGTTCCTCGGCCGGATCGACCAGCAGGTCAAGCTGCGCGGCTTCCGCATCGAGCTGGGCGAGATCGAGGCCGTGCTCGCCCAGCACCCGGCGGTCCGCGCCGCGGTCGTGCTGGCCAGGGAGGTGCGGCCGGGGGACCGGCGGCTGGTCGCCTACCTGGTGCCGCAGGACCGGACCCCGGAGATCACCGACCTGCGCGCCTTCGCCGGAGAGCGGCTGCCCGAGTACATGGTGCCCGGACTGTGGACCTTCCTGCCCGAGCTGCCGCTGACCCCGAGCAAGAAGGTCGACCGGAAAGCCCTGCCACAGCCCGAGATCGACCGCCCGGACCTGGAGATCCCTTACCAGGCCCCGCGAACCCCGACCGAGGACATCGTGGCCGGGATCTGGGGCGAGGTGCTCGGCCTGGACCGGATCGGGGTCGAGGACGACGTGTTCGCCCTCGGCGCGCACTCCCTGCTCGCCACCCGGGTGCTGGCCCGGCTCAACGCGGTCTTCGGCATCGACCTGCCGCTGCGCCGCCTGTTCGAGGCCACCACCGTCGCCACCGTCGCCGCAGCGGTGCACACGGCGATCGAAGCGGAGATCGACCAGCTCTCCGACGAAGAAGTCGCCGCTCTGCTCGAACCCGGCGAGCGCTGACCGCCACCGAGAGGACCCGCCATGACCGTCACCGCGCACCACCCCGGCACGCACACCGCGGCCACCGATTTCTCGGTGTTCCAGGACCTCGAGTCCGAGGTGCGCAGCTACTGCCGGAAGTTCCCGATCGTCTTCCACCGCGCCAAGGGCGCCGAGCTGCACGGCGAGGACGGCCGGGTCTTCATCGACTTCTTCTGCGGCGCGGGCACCCTGAACTACGGGCACAACAACGACTTCATCAAACGCCGTCTCACCGAGTACCTGGCCGCCGACGGGATCGTGCACGGCCTGGACATGCACACCGTGGCCAAACGCGAGTTCCTCAGCGCCTTCGCCGAGACCGTGCTGCGGCCGCGCGACCTGGACTACAAGATCCAGTTCTGCGGACCGACCGGCACGGACGCGGTGGAGGCGGCGCTGAAGCTGGCCCGCAAGGCGACCGGCCGCACCGGCGTGGTCGCCTTCACCGGCGCCTACCACGGCATGTCCCGCGGCTCGCTCGCGGTCACCGGCAGCCGCCGGGCCCGCCGCGCCGGTGGCATCGGGCCATCAGAAGTGACCTTTGTGCCCTATGAGGACGGTCCACAAGGGACATTCGACTCGATTGGATACCTGGAGCGGATGCTCGCCGACCCGTCCTCCGGGTTCGAGGTCCCGGCCGCGGTTATCGTGGAGCCGATGCAGATGGAGGGCGGCATCTACCCGGCCTCCCCGGACTGGCTGCGCAGCCTGCGCGCGCTCACCGAGCGGCACGGCATCCTGCTGATCTTCGACGAGATCCAGGCCGGCTGCGGCCGCACCGGCACCTTCTTCTGCTTCGAGCATGCCGGCGTGGTGCCCGACCTGGTCACCGTGTCCAAGTCCATTGGCGGCTACGGGCTTCCGCTGTCACTGACCCTGTTCCGCCGCGACCTGGACGTGTGGGAACCGGGCGAGCACACCGGCACCTTCCGCGGCAACCAGCTCGCCTTCGTCGCCGCCACCGCGGCCCTGGACCTGTGGCGGCAGACCAAGTTCCACACCGACCTCGCCGTGGCCAGCCGCCGCCTGGACCGCTTCCGCACCGAACTGGCCGAACCGGTGATCAGCACCCGCGGCCTGGGCATGGCCTTGGGCATCGACCTCGCCCAGGCCGGTGGCCCGGAGCGCGCGGACCGGGTGCAGCGGCACGCCTTCGAGCACGGCCTGATCGTGGAGCTGTGCGGCCGCCACGACGAGGTGGTCAAGGTGCTGCCGCCGCTGACCATCGACATCGCCCGGCTGGACCGCGGCCTCGACGTGCTGCGCGACGCCCTGCACACCACCCGGTGAGGAGCCGACCATGGCCGACCGACGGCACCTGATCTCCATCGACGACCTGTCCGAGGAAGACCTGCGCTGGCTGGTCCAACGCGGCGCGGACTATTCCGCAGGACGGCTCGAAGGGGCAAAACCGTTGCGGGACCTGGTGGTGGCCGTGCTGTTCCGGCGCACCTCCACCCGCACCCGCACCGCCTTCTCCGCCGGCGCGCTGCGCCTGGGCGCCCAGCTGATCACCTACGGGCCCGGCGACCTCCAGGAGAACACCGGCGAGTCGGTGGCCGACACCGGCGCGGTGCTCTCCGGGATGCTGGACGTCCTGGTCGCCCGCACCGCAGGCCCGGAACGGGAACTGCGCGAGTACGCGGCGCAGCAACGCATGTCGGTGATCAACGCGATGACCGCCGCGGAACACCCCACCCAGGCCCTCACCGACCTCACCACGATGACCCGCCACTTCGGCCGGGTCGAAGGCCTGCGCGTGCTGTACGTGGGGGAGGGCAACAACACCGCCACCGCGCTGTCCCTCGCCCTGACCCGCTTCCCCGGCACCGAGCTGCACCTGCGCACCCCGAACGGCTACGGCGTCCCGGCGAGCTTCCTGGAACGCGGCGCCATCAGCGCCAAACGCGGCGACGGCCGGATCGAGCAGCGGCACGACCTGGCCGACCTGCCCGAGGTCGACGTCGTCTACACCACCCGCTGGCAGACCACCGGCACCAGCAAACCCGACCCGGACTGGCGCGCGCGGTTCGCACCGTTCCAAGTGGACAGTCGGCTGATGGAGTCCTGCCCCGGCGCGGTGTTCATGCACGACCTGCCCGCGCACCGCGGCGAGGAGGTCACCGCCGAGGTGCTCGACGGTCCGGCCGGCATCGCCTTCGCCCAGGCGGAGAACAAGTACCACAGCGCCCGCGCCGTCCTGGAATGGTGCACGGCCTGAACCGAAAGGTGTCTGAGGCGATGTCCGACAACGTGTTCCTACCCACCGGCGACTGGCGGCTGTGGTCCCAGTTCTCCTTGCGCGGACCCGGTTTCCCCGCCACCGGGGTGCTGCGGCTCGCGCCGGACGGACTCGCCGCGGCCGCGGACAAGTTCGACGAGCAGCTCACCGGCGCGGACTGGACCGCATTCGAGGAGGAGTTCGGCGCGGCCGCGGTGCGCACCGCGCGGGAGCTCCAGGACATCGCGGCCCGGCCGGACTTCCGCGCCGCGGTGGCCTGGCAGAACCGCACCGTGCTGGACACCGGCATCAAACCCTTCCTGGCCTGGACACCCAGCGCGGACAACCGCAGCAGCATGCCCCGCCAGCGGGAGGAGCTGGTCGCGCACTACTGGCAGCGGTTCTGCGTCAAGAACGACACCATCGGCTTCTTCGGCCCGGTCGGCTGGGGCCGGTGGGACCTCGCTCAGTCCGGTGTCACGGTCGACCCCGGCACCGGCCTGATCGCCGAGTCCACCGTGTACTTCTCCAGCTGGGCCATCGACACCCTGGCCCGTGTGCTCGGCGAGGATCCAGCACTGCGCCGCTGGATCCCGCCCCGCCGGGTCTCCTTCATCCGCATCGCCACCGACTCCGTGCACCTGCCCGGCCGCCCAGCCCAGCCGCTCACCGCGGACCAGCGCGAGCTGCTGCTGCGCTGCGACGGCACCCGATCCCCGGCCGAGCTGGCCGCACAGCTCAACCGGCCGGAGGCGGAGGTGCTGGCCGGGATCGAGGACATAGTACGACGGCGGTGGGCGGTGTGGCGGCTGGAAGTGCCGACCAGCGCGCACCCCGAGCAGCACCTCCGGTCCACAGTGGAGCGAGTCGGCGATCCCGAGGTGCGCGAGCGGGCACTGGCCAAGCTGGCCGTGCTGGAACAGGCCAAACAACGCATCCACGACGCCTACGGCGACTCCGCCGCCCTGTCCGCCGCGATGGCCGCACTGGAACAAGACTTCGCCACCCTCACCGAGACCGCGGCCGTGCGCGCCAAGAACAGCCGCACCGCACCCTGCCGCTCCCTGGTCTACGCCGACTGCCGCCGCTCGGCCACCGCCACCCTCGGCGCCGCGGTCCTGGCCGAGCTCACCCCGCTCGCCCTGTGCCTGACCGCGGCCCGCTGGCTGACCAACCGCTTCGCCGAGGCGATGACCGAGCGCATCCGCGTCGCGCACCGGAAGCTGCTGGACCGGCACGGCCGGGTCGACCTGGGCGCGCTCTGGTTCGAGTGCCTGCCGGTGCCGCACCCCGACTCCACAGCCGAGATCGACCGCATCCAGGCCGAACTACAGGCACGCTGGGCCAGGATCATCAACGCCCCCGAGGGTGTCCGACGCGTTCGACTGTCCACTGTGGACATCGCGGACCGGGTGCGCGCGGAGTTCGGCGAACCAGGGCGGGCCTGGAACATCGCCCGCTACGTCAGCCCCGACGTGTTGATCCTGGCCGAGAACGCCGAAGCGGTCGCCCGCGGCGAGTTCGAGCTGGTGCTCGGTGAGCTGCACGTGGCCATGAACACCGTGGGCGCCTCGCTGTTCGCCATGCAGCACCCCGACATCGCCGAACTGCTCGCCGAGACCACCAGGGACTTCCCCGGCCCCCGGGTGATGCCCATGCTGCCCAAGGAACAGCCGCCGCGCTGGTCCACCCGCAGCCGCCCAGCGCTGGTGCGGCCAGAGGACTACTTCATCGGCATGGTCGACTACACCGCCGACCCGCACAACCCGCGCGCCCTCAACAGCGCCGACGTCGAAGTGGTCGACCGCGACGGCGAACTGCTGCTCATCCTGCCCGACGGCAACGAGTTCCCGCTGCTGGACGTCTTCGGCAACGCCCTCACCAACCGCGTCATGGACCGGTTCTCCCTGCGCCCCCACGCTGATCACGGTCCACGGATCACCGTCGACCGCATGATCATCGCGCGCGAGACCTGGCGGATCCCGGCCGCGGACCTGGCCTTCGCCGCGGCGAAGACCGAGTCCCGCCGCTTCGTCCGGGCCCGGCAGTGGCGGGAAGAGCTGGACCTGCCCCGGTTCGTCTTCGTCACCTCGCCTGCCGAACCCCGGCCGTTCTACGTCGACTTCGACAGCCCGGTCTACGTCACCATCCTGGCCAAGGCCGCCCGCCGCCTGGCCCGCACCGACCCGGACGGCAGGCTCACCATCAGCGAGATGCTGCCCAACCCGGAACAAACCTGGCTCACCGACGACCAGGGCAACCGCTACACCTCGGAGCTCCGCTTCGTCGCGGTGGACCAGACCGGCGGTGCGGTATGACCGGGTTCGTCGACGACATCCTCAACCACCCGCCCGAGGCCACCGCGATCATCACCCCGGATCACCAGGTGTCCTACGGCGAACTCCGCAACCGAATCGTCCACTTGGCCCAATGCTTGGTGTCCGACGGCGTGCACCCCGAGCAGGTGTGCGCCATCGCCGTACCCAGATCCGTCGACGCCGTGGTGGCCATGGCCGCCGTGCTGCACGCCGGCGGCGCGTTCCTCACCCTGGACCTCGACCAGCCACCCCAACGCCTCGCCACCCTGCTGGGCTGCGCGACCCACCTGCTCACCACCAGCGACACCGGCCTCCCGTTCACCGGCCCCACCACCTTGCTCGACCAGCTCGCCCCGTCCACCGCCCCACTTGCCGCGGTGCCACCACGATCCCTGGCCTACGTCAGCCACACCTCCGGCTCCACCGGCACCCCCAACGCCGTCCTCATCGAACGCCGCGGCCTGGACTCCTACCTGCGCTTCCTGGTCCGCGACTACCGCCTCGGCCCGGACACGGTCGCCGTGCAGCTGGCCCCGCTCGGCTACGACGCCTCGATCCGCGACACCTTCGCCCCACTGCTCGCTGGTGGCCGCCTGGTCTTGGCCCCACGCGCCGACCTGCTGCGCGCCAACGGGTTCGCCGAGGTCATCCGGCGCTACCAGGTCAACTCCGTGCTGAGCGTGACGCCCTCGTTCCTCACCTTCCTGGCCCAGTACCAAGGATCCTTCGACGGACTTCGCCTGGTGGTCGCCAGCGGCGAGTCCCTGCGCCCGTTCCTCACCGCGGGCGGCCGCGAGCTGATCACCGGCGACCTGGTCAACCAGTACGGCCCCACCGAATGCACCATGACCTCCACCCGGCACCACGTCCCGGCAACCCCGGACCTCGGCGCCGACCACATCGGCGACCCGATCCACGGCGTCACCGCGCACCTGCTCGACGAGCAGGGCAACCCGGTGCCCGACAACGCCATCGGCGAGATCCACCTCGGCGGCATCGGCCTCGCCCGCGGCTATGCGAACCGCCCCGCGCTGACCGCCGACCGCTTCCGCCCCGACCCCTTCGGCGAGCCCGGCTCCCGCCGGTACCGCACCGGCGACCTGGCCCGCCGCACCGACAACGGCCTGGAGTACCTGGGCCGGCTGGACCGCCAGGTCAAGATCCGCGGCTACCGGGTCGACCCGGCCGAGGTGGAATCGGCGCTGCTGACCCATCCCGCGGTCACCGGGGCTGTGCTCACCGCGGCCACCGACGACCGCGGCCGGGTGCACCTGGTCGCCCACCTCACCGGCGACCTGGCGGCGACCACCGACGCCGAACTGCGCGCCCACCTCGGCAAAACCCTGCCGCCACACCTGATGCCGCGCCGGTTCGCCCGGATCGACCGCCTGCCCACCACCAGCACCGGCAAGACCGACCGCAAGGCCCTGGCCCGATGACCGCGCCCACCCTGCGCCTGGGCCGCGCCGACGTCCGCGCCGCCGCCGAGCGAATCGCCGACCACATCAGGCCCACCCCGCTGCTGCCGTGCCAACCGGGCTTGCGGCTGAAGGCGGAGCACCAGCAGCGCGGCGGCTCCTTCAAGTTCCGCGGCGCGGCCAACGCCCTGCTCGGCACCCCGGCCACCGCGGTCGTCACCGGCTCCTCCGGCAACCACGGCATCGCGGTGGCCACCCTCGGCGCCCGCCTCGGCATCCCCGTCACCGTCGTCATGGCCGAGGCCGCCAGCCAGGCCAAGGCGGCCAAGATCCGTGACCTGGGCGCGACCGTCGTCGCCGTGCCCGGGGGAGTGGCCGCCCGCGAACGCCACGCCCGCGACCTGGCCGCCCGCACCGGCGCGTTCCTGCTGCCCTCCTCCGACCACGACCTGGTGGTCGCGGGCGCGGGCACGGTGACCCTGGAGATCCTGACCGACGCGCCGGACACCGCCGCCCTCTTCGTGCCCACCGGCGGCGGTGGCCTGCTCGCGGGCGCGTGCCTGGCCGCGCTGGACCACCCGGTCCGGGTGATCGGCGTCGAACCGGCCGCCTGCCGCCGCTACGCCCGCTCACTGGCCGCCGGCCACCCGGTCGAGCTCCCGCCGCCGGACACCGTCGCCGACGGCCTGCGCGGCCAGCGCCCCGGCGAGGTCCCGTTCCCCATCATCCAGCACCGGGTCGACGACCTGGTCGCGGTGTCCGATGAGGACATCAACCACGCGCTCGACCTGTTGCGGCGCAACGGAGTCAACGCCGAACCCAGCGGGGCGGTCGCCTTCGCGGGCGCACTGCGCGCCGGGTGGCACGCCGACACCGTCGCGATCGTCTCCGGCGGAAACACCACACCGAAAGGACTCCCGTGACCAGCAACCTCAAGGTAGACGTGCCCGAACTGATCGCCGCCATCTACCGCGAAACCCTGGGCGACGCCACCCTGGACACCGGCAGCGACTTCTTCGAGGCCGGTGGTGACTCCCTGGCCGCGTTCCAGATCACCGCCCGCATCCAGGAGTCCCTGGGCGCGGAGGTGCCGGTGGCCCTGGTGTTCGCCTACCCCTCGCCCGCCGACTTGGCGAGTGTGGTGGACCTCGAACCGGCCCAGGGGTGAGGCCGGTGGAGGTGCGCCTGGACCGGACCTGGCGGCTGTGGGACCAGTTCGCCCTGCGCGGACCGGGTTTCCCGGCCAACGGGGTGCTGCGGCTCGCCCCGGACGGACTCGCCGAGGCCGCGGACAAGTTCGACCAGGACGTGGCACTGTCCGGAGTGGACTGGACCGCCTTCGAGGAGACCTACCACGAAGCCGCGGTGCGGAGCGCGCGCCAGCTCCAGGACATCGCGGCCCGGCCCGACTTCCGGGCCGCGGTGGCCTGGCAGAACCGCCCGGTGCTGACCACCGGCATCAAGCCGTTCCTGGACTGGACCCCCACCGCGACCGGTCGCACCAGCATGCCCCGCCAGCGCGAGGAGCTGGTGGCGCACTACTGGCAGCGATTCTGCGTCAAGAACGACACCATCGGCTTCTTCGGCCCGGTCGGCTGGGGGCACTGGAACCTCGATCAGCCCGACATCGCGGTTGACCCCGGCGACTCCCTGATCGCCGACACCACCGTCTACTTCGCCAGCTGGTCCATCGACACCCTGGCCCGCACCCTCGAACCCGGACTGCGCCAGTGGATCGCGCCCCGCCGCGTCCCGTTCGTCCACATCGGACAGACCGAGGTCACCATTCCCGGCCGCCCACCGCAGCCGATCACCACCGACCAGCACCGCCTGCTGACCCAGTGCGACGGCACCCGCTCCGCGCACCACCTGGCCCGCGCGAACCCGGACCTGGACGTTCCAGCCCTGCTGACCGAGCTGGTCGGCCGCCGCTGGCTGGTGTGGCGCCTGGAGGTGCCCGCCGACGCGCACCCGGAACGCTGGCTGCGCTCCTGGCTGGCCACCGTCGAGGACGAACCCCAGCGCATCCGCGCCGAAGCCGCACTGGACCTGCTGGAACAAGGCCGGTCCCAGGTCGCGGCCGCCACCGACGCGGACACCCTGGCCGCCGCGCTCGCTCGGCTGGAGCAGGACTTCCTCGCCTGCACCGACACCGCCGCGGTCCGGGAGAAGTCCGCGGGCACCGCACCCTGCCGCGCCCTGGTCTACGCCGACTGCCGCCGCACCGCCACCGCCACCGCAGGCCGCCGCGTCCTGGACGCGCTGGACCCACTGCCGCTGTTGCTGGCCAGCGCGAACTGGCTGACCGCCACCCTCGCCGACCGCGTGTTGCAGCGCGCCGAGGAGGTCTTCGACCGGCTGGCCGCCAACGGCCCGGTCAACCTGGCCGAGTTCTGGTTCGCCTGCATGCCCATTCTGCACGGCGCCGCCGTCCAGGACGCCACCGAGCTGCAACAGGAGTTCCAGCGCCGCTGGCAGACCATCCTCGACCCGGCAGACGCCAGCAGGGTTCGAAGGTCCACAAAGGACATTGGGAATCAGGTGGAGCTGGCCTTCGGCAACCGGGAACCCGGCTGGACCGCGGCCCGCTACCTCAGCCCCGACATCCTGCTCACCGGGGACCAGCTCGTCCTCGGCGAGCTCCACCTGGCCACCAACAGCCTGGGCTCCTCGCTGTTCGTCAACCAGCACCCAGACCAGGCCGAGCTGCTCGCCCGCACCACCCGCGACCACCCCGGACCGCGGCTGCTTCCGTTGCTGCCCAAGGAACACCGCTCCCGCCTGTCAGCCAGGACCCGCCAGACGCTGGTCCGCCCCGAGGACCACTACGTCGCCCTGGTCGACCACACCGCAGACCCGGCCCGCCCGCGAACCCATGCCAGCGCCGACATCCTGGTCGAACGCCACGACACCCTGTCGGCCGTGCTGCCCGACGGCACCCGGTTCCCGGTGGTCGACGTCTTCGGCCACGTGCTGACCACCCTGGCCATGGACCTGTTCCGCCTCACCGCGGACGCCCCGCACACCCCGCGGATCACCATCGACGACCTGGTGGTCACCAGGGAGACCTGGCGCTTCCCCGCTGTCGAGATCACCGCGGCCGAGGAGAAGTCCGAACCGCGCCGGTTCGTCCGCCTGCGCCAGTGGCGGGAAACCCACCGCCTGCCCAGGTTCGTCTTCGTCACCTGCCCGACCGAACCCCGCCCGTTCTACGTCGACTTCGACAGCCCGGTCTACCTCACCATCCTGGCCAAGGCCATCCGCCGCCTCGCCCGCAAGGACCCGGCCGGCCAGCTCACCCTCACCGAGATGCTGCCCACCCCGGACCAGGCCTGGCTGCCCGACCACCACGGCGAGTCCTACACCGCCGAACTCCGCTTCGTCGCGGTCGCCGATCCCCAGTAACCGCGGTCACCACAAAGCCCCCGCCCCGGACAACCCGGGCGGGGGCTCACTTCCGCGATCACCGGACGACCGCCTCGCGTTCCGCCACCGCCCGCGCCAGACTGGGCGCGTCCCGCACCGCCGGGCTCACCGTGGCCAGCACCGCCAGCCCGATCATCCACACCGCCAGCGCCCACACCGTCGCCCGCGCCCCGATCCACTCCAGCGCGAACCCGCCCAGCAACGACCCCAGCGGCACCGCGCCGAACGCGATCATCCCCGCCGCCCCCAGCACCCGCCCCTGGATGTGGTCCGGGGTGACCGCCAGTTGGTAGGCCGAGATCGCCACGTTCCACACCGGGCCGACGAAGCACATCAGCGCGTACACCGCGCCCAGCACATAGGCATTGGGCACCAGCAACACCATCGGCACCAGCAGTCCCCAGGCCCAGTTGGCCCCGACCACCACCACCCGCATGGACAGCCGCCGCTCCAGCGCGGGCGCGGCGAGGGACCCCAGCACCCCGCCGACCGCAGCCAGCCCGAACATCACCCCCACCAGCGTCGGCGAGGCCCCGTAGTCCGCGGCGATCACGATCACCACCAGGAACAGCGCCCGGAACAGGAAGTTGCTGCCCGCCACCAGGAACGTGGTCATCCGCAGGAACGGCTGCCGCCACAACCAGGTGATCCCGGCCGACAGGTCCACCGGCTGCCGCTTCCGGGAAGCCTGGAAGTCCTTGCGGATCAACAACAACGAGACCAGCGACACCAGGTAGGTCAGCGCGTCGAACAGGAACGGCACCGCCCGCCCCAGCCCGAACAGCATCCCGCCCAGCGGCTGCCCCAGCATCGCCGCGCCCCGCTCCCTGGCCTCGTTGCGGGACAACGCGAAGGTCAGATGGCTCGGATGCACCACGTTCGGCACCGCGGCCGCCGCGGCGATCTTGAACGTCACGGTCAGCACGCCCTCGGTGAACCCGACGGCCAGGATGTGCGGCAACGTCAGCGCATCCAGCACCAGCGCCGCGGCCAGCGTGCCGATGGCCAGCGCGCGCAGGACGTCACACCAGATCATCACCCGCTTCCGGTTCCACCGATCCACCAACGCCCCGGCCGGCACCTGGCAGATCAGCTGGGGCAGCAGCGCGACGAACCCGCTCAGGCCCGCGTCCACCGGCGACCCGGTCAGCGCCAGCACCAGCAGGGGATAGGCCACGCTGGAGGCGTTCGCGCCGAGGCTGGACACCGCCGAACCCGACCACAGCAACAGGAAGTCCCGATTGCGCCGCAGCGGCGGCACCTCTTCGCTCATGCGCCCGATGCTTCTCGCGCCCACCCCGCCTCCACAGAGAAGGACCGGCACCCACGCAGGCAGTCCCACCTGCCGACAGAGGTACCGCGCTGACTCTGCTCCCGCACCCCGCGCGCTCGGCAGGCTATCCCCTGATCGGCCGACCGGTAGACAGGAAGGCGAACGATGAGCAAGAGGGCCAGTCCCCAAAATCCCGTCCACGATAGCCGCGCCGAGGTGGTCCCTGGCGGCACGACCGAACCGCCCGAATACGCCCTGTATGAGGGCGGTCCGGCCGCACCGCCAGGAACCACCTCGATCACGACTCTCGTGGACGGGATTTCGGGGACTGGCCCTCGCTCGATCTCCCGCGCGGAGCTGCTCCAGCGCAGGCTGCGCGGCCTCGCCCCGGCCGCACCGGAGCACGGGATCACCCCGGTGCCCAGGGACGGCGTGCTGCCGCTGTCGTTCGCCCAGCGGCGGCTGTGGGTGCTGGACCAGATCCAGCCCGGCGGCACCGAGTACCTGATGCCGCTGCGGCTGCGGCTGCGCGGCCTGGTCAACGTGGTCGCGCTGCGCGCCGCGCTGGCGCAGATCGTGGCCCGCCACGAGATCCTGCGCACCCGGTACTCCACTGTGGACGGTGAGCCGGTGCAGATCATCGACCCGCCCGGCCCGATCGCCTGGCGCGAGGCCGACCTGCGCGGCGCGAACTCCGAGGCCCGGATCGGCAAGCTGATCGAGGCCGACGGCCGCCGTCCGATCGACCTGGCCACCGAGCACCCGATCCGCGCCCTGCTGATCCGGCTCGCCGCGGACGAGACGATCCTGCTGATCACCACCCACCACATCGCCGCCGACGGCTGGTCGGAGTCGGTGCTGCTGACCGAGCTGGACCGCCTCTACGCCACCCTCGCCGCCGGCATGCCCTCCCCGCTGCCCCCGGTCCCGGTGCAGTACGCCGACTACGCCGCCTGGCAGCGCGAACAGCTCACCGGCCCGCGCCTGGCCGAGCAGCTCGCGCACTGGCGCAAGACCCTCGCCGGACTTACCCCGCTGGCCCTGCCGACCGATCGGCCCAGAGGCCCGGTCCGGGACAGCCGCGGCGCCACCGAGACCTTCACCCTGCCGGCCCGGCTGGTCGAACCGCTGCTGCGCACCGGCCGCGAGGTGGGCGCCACCCCGTTCATGGTGCTGCTGGCCGCTTTCCAGCTGCTGCTCGGCCGCTACGCCGGACAACACGACGTGGTGGTGGGCAGCCCGGTGGCCGGTCGCGACCGCGCCGAGCTCCAGCACCTCGTCGGCCTGTTCGTCAACACCGTGCTGCTGCGCACCGACCTCTCCGGCGACCCGACCTTCCGCGACCTGGTGGCCAGGGTCCGGGAGACCGCCCTGACCGCCTACGCGCACCAGCACACCCCGTTCGAGCGCATCGTGGACGAGCTGGCCCCCGAACGCGACCCGTCCCGCAACCCGCTGTTCCAGGTCGCCTTCCAGCTCACCAGCGGCACCCCCACCGAGCTGCCCGGCCTGCGCGCCGAACAGGAACCGGTCGCCTGGAGCGCGGCCAAGTTCGACCTCGGCCTGGCCCTGGCCGCCCACCCCGACGGCTCGCTGACCGGCCAGCTCGAGTACGCCACCGCGCTGTTCGACGCGAGCACGATCCGCCGGATGATCGGTCACTTCACCCAGCTGCTGACCAGCATCGCCGCCCAGCCGACCGTTCGAGTGGGCGCGCTCGACCTGCTCACCGCACCGGAACGCGCCCAGCTGCTCGGCCCGTGGGCGGG
This sequence comes from Crossiella sp. SN42, assembly GCF_023897065.1. GTDB lineage: Bacteria > Actinomycetota > Actinomycetes > Mycobacteriales > Pseudonocardiaceae > Crossiella. Next base: position 22,778 of record NZ_JAMHIV010000018.1, on the reverse strand, counting down.
CGCGGCCAGGACCTTCCCCGCCGCGGAGTGCCTGCACGAGGTGTTCCAGGCCCAGGTCCGCCGCGTCCCCGGGGCGACCGCGCTGCGCCACCGCGGCCAGCACCTCAGCTACGCCGAGCTGAACGCACGGGCCAACCGCCTCGCCCACGCGCTGCGCGCCCGTGGCGCCGGACCGGACCACCCGGTCGGCGTCTGCCTGGACCGCGGCCCGGACCTGGTGGTCGCCCTGCTCGCGGTGCTCAAGTCCGGCGCGGGCTACCTGCCGCTGGACCCGGCCGCGCCCGCCGACCGGTTGGCCTACTTGGTGGAGGACGCCGAGGTCTCCCTCGCGGTCACCGACGCCGCGTTGCCCGGGGTCACCTGCCTGCCGGTGGACCAGCCCGGCCACCCGGACACCGACCCGGAAAACCTGGCCACGCCGGACAACCTCGCCTACGTTATCTACACCTCCGGCTCCACCGGCCGCCCCAAGGGCGTGCAGGTCACCCACGCCAACGTGCTGCGCCTGCTGCGCGCCTGCGAACCGGACTTCGGCTTCGGCCCCACCGACGTGTGGACCCTGTTCCACTCCTACGCCTTCGACTTCTCCGTCTGGGAACTGTGGGGCGCGCTGCTGCACGGCGGCACCGCCGTGGTGGTGCCCTACGAGATTTCCCGCTCCCCGCAGGACTTCCTCGACCTGCTCATCAGCGAACAGGTCACCGTGCTCAACCAGACCCCCTCCGCCTTCCGCGGCCTGGTCGAGGCGGTCACCCAGGCGGGCCTGCCTGCCGACGCGCTCGCCCTGCGCACCGTGGTCTTCGGCGGCGAGGCCCTGGACGTGACCGAGCTGGCGCCCTGGTTCTACCGCTTCGGCGACCAGCGGCCCGAGCTGGTCAACATGTACGGGATCACCGAGACCACCGTGCACGTCACCTACCGGCCGATCGGCCGGGCGGACCTGGACGGGGAGCAGCGCAGCCCGGTCGGCGGCGCGCTCCGCGACCTCCGGCTGTACGTGCTGGACGGGGAGCTGAACCCGGTGCCGATCGGGGTGCCCGGCCAGGTCCACGTCTCCGGCCCCGGCCTGGCCCGCGGCTACCTCGGCAGGCCCGCGCTCACCGCCGACCGCTTCGGCCCCGACCCCTACGCCACCACCCCGGGCGCGCGCATGTACCGCACCGGAGACCTGGCCCGCTACCGCGCGGACGGCGACCTGGAGTTCCTCGGCCGCGCCGACAACCAGCTCAAGATCCGCGGCCACCGCATCGAACCCGGCGAGATCGAGGCGGCCTTGTCCACCCACCCCTCGGTGGACAAGGCCCTGGTCCTGGCCCACCGATCCCGGCTGGTCGCCTACCTCACCGGCCGGTCGGTAGCGGTCACCGAGCTGCGCGAACACCTCGGCCGGACGCTGCCTGCCTACATGGTCCCGGCGCTGTTCGTCCCGGTGGCCGAGTTCCCGCTCACGGTCAACGGCAAGATCGACCACGCCGCCCTGCCCGACCCGGACACCCACCGCGGCCAGGACTCCGCCGAGCGGGTCGCCCCGCGCAACCCGGTGGAACAGGTCATCGCCGAGACCTGGGCCGAGGTGCTCGGCGTGCCCGAGGTCGGCGTGCGGGACAACTTCTTCACCCTCGGCGGCGACTCCATCCGCGCCATCCGGGTGGTCGGCGCGCTCCGCCCGCGCGGCATCGACCTGTCCGTGCAGAACCTGCTGCTGCACCAGACCGTCGAGGAACTGGCCCGGTTCAGCGAAACCCGCGTCCAGTCCACTGTGGACAATGCGGAGGAACAACGGGTCGAAGCCTTCGCGCTGCTGTCCCCGGCCGATCGGCGCGCGCTGCCCGCCGGGCTGGTCGACGCCTATCCGATCTCCATGGTGCAGGCGGCCATGGTCTACCAGATGATCGCCGACAGCGAGGAAAGCCCGTACCACAACATCACCCTGCTGCCGATCAACGACGACGGCCCGTTCGACCTGCCCGCCCTGCGCCAGGCCGCGGCACTGCTGGCCCAGCGGCACGAGATCCTGCGCACCTCCTTCAATCTCAACGGTTTCAGCGAACCCCTCCAGCTGGTGCACCCGGCCGGGACCATCGAGGTCGGCTACCACGACCTCCGGCACACCGCCGACCCGGACGCCGAGATCCAGCGCTTCATCACCGCCACCCGCGCCACGCCGTTCGACGTCACCAAGGCGCCGATGCTGCGGTTCCACGCGCACCAGACCGCCGAGGACCGCTGGACGTTCTCCTTCATCGAATGCCACGCCATCCTGGACGGCTGGAGCCACCACTCCCTGATCACCGAGCTGATGGCCGACTACCGCGCCCTGCGCGACGGCCGCGAACCGGCCGCACCGACCGTCCACAGTGTCCGGTTCGCCGACTACATCGCGCTGGAACGGCGCTCCCTCAGCGAATCCGGGGACCGCGAGTTCTGGCGGGACCGCCTGAACCGGTTCGACCGGGTCGAGCTGCCCGAGGGCTGGGCCGCGGACCCGGAGCAGGGCGAGACGGCCTACAAGATCGGCGTGCCGATCGGCGACCTCGAACCCGGCCTGCGCGCGCTGGCCGTGGTGGCCGGGGTCTCGCTCAAGAGCGTGCTGTTCACCGCGCATCTCAAGGCCCTCAGTGTGCTCAGCGGTTCGCCCCGCTTCCACACCGGCCTGGTGTGCAACGGCCGCCTTGAGACCAGCGGTGGCGAGACCGTGCGCGGCATGCACCTCAACACCGTGCCGGTCGGCGTCGAGCTGACCGGGACCACCTGGATCGACCTGGTGCGGCAGGTCTTCGCCGAGGAGGTCGCGGTGTGGCCGCACCGCCGCTTCCCGCTGCCGGAGATGCAGCGCGAGTGGGGCGGCGGCGCGTCGCTGGTGGAGACCGCGTTCACCTACCTGGACTTCCACGTGCTGGACGCGCGGCGGATCGAGTCGGCGGGCGTGGTCGACGTCAGCCCGAACGAGTTCGCCCTGGACGTGTGGACCTTCCCCGGCGCGCTGTTCCTGGCCGCCCGGCCTGAGCGGATCAGCCGCGCCAACGGCGAACGCCTGGCCCGGCTGTACCGGCGGATCCTGGAGCTCATGGCCGCCGACCCGCTCGGCGCGGCCAGGAACAACGGCCTGGACGAGGACGAGACCGCGCGACTGCTGTCCTTCGCCAACGGTGAACCCGTGGCGTACCCGGACCTGTGCCTGCACGAGCTGTTCGAGCAGCAGGTCAGCCGGACCCCGGACGCGGTCGCCCTGCGCTGCCCCGACGGGTCCACTGTGGACTATTCCGCGCTCAACGCCCGCGCCAACCGGATCGCCCGCCACCTCCGCGATCTCGGCGTCGGCCAGGAGTCCCGGGTCGGCATCCTGCTGCGCCGCGGTCCCGACCTGGTGGCCGCGATGCTCGGCGTGCTCAAGGCCGGTGCGGCCTACCTGCCACTCGACCCCGCCCACCCGGCCCAGCGGCTCGCCGGCCTGCTCGCCGAGGCCCGCGCCGAGGTGGTGCTGGCCGAGTCCGCGACCGCACCCCTGGTGTCCGGCCACAAGACCGTTCTCCTGGACCAAACCGACCTCACCAAACTGTCCACAGTGGACCTGGCTCGGACCGCGACCCCAGAGTCGCTCGCCTACATCATCTACACCTCGGGCTCGACCGGCACGCCCAAGGGCGTCATGATCGAGCATCGCAACCTGGTCAACTACGTGCTCTGGTGCCTCGGTGCCTACACCCCGTTGCGCGGCAAGGGTTCGCCGCTGTACTCCTCGGTCGCCTTCGACCTGCCGGTCACCTCGGTGTTCCCCGCGCTGCTCACCGGCCAGCCGGTCACCATCACCGCCGACGACGGCACCCCCGGCATCGACGCGCTCGTGGACGCTTTGGAGCACGGCGAGTTCGGCCTGCTCAAGCTGACCCCCTCACACCTGGCGGTGCTCAACCAGTCGCTGTCCCCGGACGCGATCCGCCGGGCCACTGGCAGGATCATCGCCGGTGGCGAGGAACTGGTCCGGGACATGGTGTCCAGCTGGGCACAACACGCCCCGGACACGGTGGTGGACAACGAGTACGGCCCCACCGAGACCACCGTCGGCTGCTCCTGGCTGGAAGCGACCCCGGACCGGCTCGAACCCGGCGTGCTGCCGATCGGCAAGCCCATCGCCAACACCGTGATGCGGGTACTGGACGCCAACCTGGAACTGGTGCCGGTCGGGGTGGCGGGGGAGCTCTACATCGGCGGTGCCCAGCTGGCCCGCGGCTACGTCGAGCGGCCCGAGCTGACCGCGGCCCGGTTCATCCCCGATCCCTATGCCGGACAAGCAGGTGCGCGGCTGTACCGCACCGGCGACCTGGCCCGCTACCGCGCCGACGGGGTGCTGGAGTTCGCCGGCCGGGTCGACCACCAGGTCAAGATCCGCGGCTACCGGATCGAGCTGGGCGAGATCGAGGCCGCGCTGCACCGGCAGGTCCCGCTCCAGGACGTCACCGTGCGCGTGCACACCGCGCCCTCCGGCGACAAGGAGCTCATCGCCTACCTGGTGCCCGCCGACGGCACCACCCTGGACCTGGCCGCGTTGCCGGGCAGCCTCGCCGATATCCTGCCGGACTACCTGGTGCCGCAAGCCTTCCTCGAGCTCGACGAGCTGCCGCTGACCGCCAACGGCAAGGTCGACACCGCGCGCCTGCCGCAGCCCGAGCTGTCCCGGTCCGCCGCCAGGTTCCAGGCGCCGCGCACCGCGGTGGAGAACATCCTGGCCCGCGCCTGGGCCGAGGCCCTGCGGCTGCCCCGCATCGGCGTGCACGACAGCTTCACCGAGCTCGGCGGCCACTCGCTCAGCGTCATGCGGATCATCGTGAAACTCCGCGAGGAGCACGGCATCCGGCTGTCCTTCCGCGACTTCTACGAACACCGCACCATCGCCGAACTGGCCCGCGTCATCGGCGGCACGGCACAGTCCGATGTGGACACCCTGGACGCGGTGGTGTGGTTGCGCCGTGGGGGAAGCAGGCCGCCGCTGTTCTGCGTGCACCCCGGCAGCGCGCACTGGTTCACCCAGCTGGCCGAGCACCTCGGCCCCGACCAGCCGGTCGCCGCCTTCGAGTGGCCCGGCCTGAGCCGCCAGTGCCCGCCGCCGGAGACCGTGCACCAGATCGCCGAACTGAACCTCGCCCAGCTGCGCCGCCTGCAACCCACCGGACCCTACCGGCTGCTCGGCTGGTGCGGCGGCAGCCAGATCACCACCGAGATGACCCGGCAGCTGCGCGCCGAGGGCGAGCAGGTCACCTTCATGCTGCTCGATCCCGCGCTGGACAGCCATGATCGCGCCAACATGCACGAGTTCATGACCCGGTTCCGCCGCGCCGAGGCCCTGCTGGCCGAGCTGGCCACCGCGGTCGCCGAGGAGGTCCCCGGCATCCAGGACCGGGCGGTCGGCGTGCTGGAGCAGATCGTCGACGACGGCCGCATCGACCCGCCGGTGCCGGGCGACGAGTTCTGGCCGTCCAGGGTGCGGGTGTGGCGCGAACTGCTGGCCACCCGCCTGAACTACCGACACGAACCCTGTCCGGGCCGCCTGCACCTGATCGCGGGCGACGAGCTGGCCGCCGGTGAGCACGAGGTCGCCGTCGGCGTCGACTTCACCGACTACACCCAGCGCTGGGCCGAACTCGCCACCGGCGGACTCGACGTGCACCGGGTCAGCGGCAACCACCTCGGCGTCCTGCGCCCACCGCACGTCGGCGAGGTGGCGCGGGTGCTGACCCGCCTGATGGCAACCCCCGAAGACGCGCAGAAGGATGTGAACTGATGTCGATGGTCCTCGAGGTCGACGCGCCGACCGGCGTGCTGACCCTCAACCGCGCCAACGCCCTCGCCGTCGAGGAGGTCGCGACCACCCTGCTGTCCATTGAGGACGGACACATCGACGAGCGGGGCTGGATCAGGGCCGCCGGTGAACGCGCGCACGAGCTGCCGATCTCCTTGCGCCGTGCCCTGTCCGGGTACCGCCGGGACTCCGGGCCCAGCGGCGCCATGGTGATCCGCGGCCTGCCGGTGGACGAGTCACTGGTGCCGGAGACGCCGGCGCGCAGCGGTTCGGTGCAGCGCACGGCCACCGTGCCCTCGGCCACCCTGATGATGGTCACCCACCTGCTCGGCGACGTGATCGCCTTCCGGCCGGAGAAGTCCGGCGCGCTGGTGCACGACGTGGTTCCGGTGCCCGGCAGCGAGGACTTCCAGGGCAACGAGGGCTCGGTGCTGCTGTCCTTCCACAACGAGAACGCCTTCCACGACAACCGCCCCGACTACGTGCTGCTGCTGTGCCTGCGCGCCGACCACGACCGCGAGGCCGGGCTGCGCACCGCGTCCATCCGCCAGGTGCACGACCAGCTCAGCGACCAGAGCCGGGAAGTGTTGTTCCGCAGGGAGTTCGTCACCGCGCCCCCGCCGTCCTTCGGCCTGCCCGCAGGCGAGACCGAACCGCACGCGGTGCTCAGCGGCGCCCCGGACGACCCCGACGTGCTGGTCGACTTCGCCGCCACCAGCCCGCTCACCGAAGCCGCCCGCACCGCCATGGCCGAGCTGCGGAACCTGTTCGCGGCCAACGCGTTGACCCACTACCTGGTGCCCGGTGATCTGGCCATTGTGGACAACCGCGTCACCGTGCACGGCCGCACCGGGTTCACCCCGCGCTACGACGGCCAGGACCGCTGGCTGCAACGCACCTTCGCCACCCAGGACCTGCGGCGCTCGCGGGCGCACCGGATCGGCGACGGCCACGTGCTGTACGGCTGAGCACCCCGGGCGCGGACTCCGGCGGCGGAGCCCGCGCCCGGCCCACCGCGGAGGAACCATGGAACAGGCAGTCCTGCACGGCATCCACCGCTCGCACACCCACGCCAAGATCACCGTCACCGGCCAGGTCACCCTGCCCCCGCTGCTGCGCGCGATCGCCGACCTGAACATCCCGCTCGGCCCCCTGGCCCGCCGACCGGCCGGGTGGGCGTTCACCGTGACCAGGACAGCGGGCGCGCTGGTCGCCGCCACCCTCCAGTCGGCAAGGCCCCGCCTTGGCTTCGCCCGGCTGGCCCTGGACGAGCGAATCGCCGAGGTCGCCGTCACCGGCTCCGGCCTGCGCTCCGACCCGGCCATCCGGCCGATCTTCTGCGAGACCCTGCTCCGGATCGGCGTGCACCTGGAACTGATGTCCGCCACCGGCGACCGCCTTTCCGTGCTGTGCCACGACTCCCAGGCGATCCCAGCCACCCGCGCCCTGCGCGAGGCCCTGGCGATCGGTGTCACCGGACTGCGACCAACGGATGATCAATCCACTTGTGTTACGATACAAGTAGATAGAAAATCCGGTTAGTGGAGGTCGCCGTGCAGAACTGGACCGTCGCGGACATGCCAGACCAGACCGGCCGGACCGCAGTCGTGACCGGCGCCTCCAGCGGCCTGGGCCTGGCGGTCACCAAGGCCCTGGCCGCCCGCGGCGCCCGAGTGATCATGGCCGTCCGCAACCCCGCCAAGGCCGAACGCATCCGCGCCCAGCTGCCCGACGCCAACCTGGTCATCCGCGAGCTCGACCTGTCCAACCTGGACTCAGTCCACGCCTTCGCCGCGGATGTGATGGCCCGCGGCGACCAGCTCGACGTCCTGGTCAACAACGCCGGCATCGGCAACCAGCCGCAGAGCCACTCACCGCAGGGCCACGAGCTCCACTTCGCCACCAACCACCTCGGCCACTTCCTGCTGACCGGCCTGCTGCTGGACAACCTGGCCAAGGGCAACGACCCGCGAGTGGTGACGGTCGCGTCGCTGATGTACCGCTACGGCAGGCTCGACTTCGACAACCTGCCCATCACCCGCGGCTACACCACCGCCCGCGCCTACGCCCAGTCCAAGCTCGCCAACGTCCTGTTCGCCCTGGAACTCCACCGCCGCCTGCGCGCCGCGAAGTCCCCGATCCGCAGCCTGCTGACCCACCCGGGCGTCGCCCGAACCCCCATGCTCGGCAGCGCCCCTTCCCCGCTGATCAGCCGCCTGTCCAGCACACTCGCCGGAATGATCAGCCGCCCGGTGGAACAAGGCGCCCTCCCCATCATCTTCGCCGCCACTGCTCCCGATGCTCCGGCAGGCGTCATGCTCACCCCCGGCGGCATCCTCCGCCCCCACCGTCTCACCGCGGAACCACTCCGCCCCCACGCCACCAACCCCACCACCGCCGCCACCCTCTGGACCACCTCCGAAACCCTCACCAACACCCCCTTTCCCGCCGACCGCAACCCCACCACCTAGCCCCTGTGGACAGCCGCCCCCACCACTCCAACTTCCCCGCTATGTTCAACTGGCGACCCGTCCACCCACCCCCAAACCCCCACCGGAGCCCCGCAAAAACCAACCCCACCACGGTTCGCCAACCCCACCTGCCCACACCCCGTCGCTCAGCGTGACCACCCCAGCGACCACCTATCGCCAATCCGGGTGGAGTCGGTATGCCGGTCATAGTGAATGCCCCACGGAACTTTGACCCATGATCATTTCGTTACCGCAGTAGGAAGCGGAGGGCGGCGCAGGGCACCACGATCGGCTCCCCCCTCCCGCCCCAGGCAACCACCCAAGAACAACAGTCACCGGCACCGAGCGGCAGCACGGCACCGAGCGACAGCACCGGCACCGAGCGACACCAACCGGCAACCAGCGACAGCCCCACGGCAACCAGCGACAGCCCCACGGCAACCGGCGACAGCCCCGCCGGCAACCGGCGACAGCCCCGCCGGCAACTGGCAAGAGCCCGCGCCCCGTCGGCAACCGGCGAGAGCCCACGCGAGAGCGGACCTCGGCGGCCAGGGCAGGGCGCACACCGGAAGCGACGGCAGTCGGAAAGTCGCGGAGGCGGGGCAGACGTGGCAGGCCGGGTGAGAACGGCGGCCGGTCGACGTGACCCCGTGGCGCTGGCTGGCGGGGACGGCGGCTCGCTGCGGGGCCGGGCGGGCGCGCCGAGCCGCGCTAGCCGCGCGTGCCGATCCAGCCGAGCCGTGCGAGTCGAGCAGTACCGGACCGCGCGGGCCGTGCCGCGCTGAGCGCGCGAGCCGGGCGAGCCGGGCGCAGTGCCGGGCCGGGCTGCGCGTGCCGGGTCGGGCCGAGCCGTGCCGTGCCGGGTCGGGCCGAGCCGTGCAGTGCCGGGTCGGGTCGGGCGGCGCCGGGTCGAGCCGCGCGAGCCGGGCGGGAGTGGCGGCCCGGACCGCGCGTGCCGGGCGGGAGTGGCGGCCCGGACCGCGCGTGCCGGGCGGGAGTGGCGGCCCGGACCGCGCGTGCCGGGGGCGGGCCGAGCTGGGCCAGGGCTGGGGCACGTGAGCGGCAACCGGATTCGTGCGTTAGCCAGCCTGGTTGCTGCGGCGCGTCTTGAGCACCTTGCGGATGTTGAACGGCACCAGGTCCAGGCCCGGCCCCGGAGGCGGGTTGCGGATGGCCGCGGCGATCCGGATGTTGATCGCTTCAATGATCGCCCGGGCACGATCCTCCGTCGGCGCGGCGAGAGCCGCCTCATACGCCGTGGCCGCGTCCCTGCGCAGGATCAGGCTCGGGGGCAGGTTGGTGAGCTTCTCGTCAGCCAGTTTCCGGTTGATCCACCACAGTTCCTGGTACGGCTGGTTGGCGTCGGGGAGGGGTTTGCCGGCGCCGGGCAGGTTGTCGAACTCGCCGCGTTCCATGGCTTCGCGGATCTGGCGCTCGACCCAGGTTTCCCAGGTCGCGTCTGCGGGTTTCCGGGTGGTCATGGGCGGGCCTCCTTGGCGGGTCCGGGGTGGGGCTGGGGTTGGTGGGGGCTCGCCATCCAGTGTGCAGGAGAGTTGGTGGGGCGCAGGCGGAGTTGGGGCCGGGTCGCGGGGTGGGTCGGCGGGGCGGGTGTGCGCGGTGGGGCGGTGGCTGGCGGGGATGGGTTAGCGTTCGCGTAGTTTCGACTGGCCACAAGGAGCACGATGACCTACGTCGCCGCTGATGCGCGTTATGACGCCATGACCTACCGCCGGTGTGGTCGCAGTGGGCTGAAGCTGCCCGCGATCTCGTTGGGGTTGTGGCACAACTTCGGCCATGAGAAGGCGCTGGACACCCAGCGTGACATCGTGCGAGCCGCTTTTGACCTCGGGGTCACGCACTTCGACCTGGCCAACAACTACGGTCCGCCGCCCGGCGCCGCGGAGGAGAACTTCGGGCGGTTGTTCGCCGCGGATCTGCGGAACTACCGGGACGAGGTGCTGGTTTCGACCAAGGCCGGGTACCTCATGCATCCGGGGCCGTATGGCGAGTGGGGGTCGCGCAAGTACCTGGTGTCCTCGCTGGAGGCCAGCCTGGCCCGGCTCGGGCTGGACTACGTGGACATCTACTACCACCACCGGCCGGACCCGGACACCCCGATCGAGGAGACCATGGGGGCGCTGGACTCCTTGGTGCGGCAGGGGAAAGCGCTTTACGTCGGGGTGTCCAACTACTCGGCGGAGCAGACCAGGGAAGCCGCGGCGGTGCTGGCGGAGCTGGGCACGCCGTTGTTGATCCACCAGCCTTCGTACTCGATGGTCAACCGGTGGATCGAGGACGGGTTGCAGGACGTGCTGGACGAGGTGGGGGCGGGGTCGATCGCGTTCTCGCCGTTGGCGCAGGGGCTGCTGACCGATCGGTACCTGGACGGCATTCCGGCTGACTCGCGGGCCGCGGGGGCCAGTCCGTTCCTGCAGGCCGAGGGCATCACCGAGGCGCAGCTCGCGGTGGCCAGGGGGCTCAACGAGGTCGCGAAGCGGCGCGGGCAGACCTTGGCGCAGCTGGCGCTGGCGTGGGTGTTGCGCGGGGAGCGGGTGACCTCGGCGTTGATCGGGGCCAGCAGCGTCAAGCAGTTGACCGACAACGTCGCGGCCACCGCGAACCTCGACTTCGCGGCGGAGGAGCTGGCGGAGATCGAGGGGTTGCTCGGCGCGCGCTGAGCGGCGGGGGACAAAGTTGGGTGGCCCGCTACCGACCGGTCGGTAGCGGGCCGATGCCCGGGGCGGGTTGGGGGCTCGCCCCGGGGGCCGGTCAGCCGGTGGCCAGTTCGTAGGCGCGTTGCGGGACGAACTGCCCTGCCGGGGCGATGCAGCCGTCGGCCTCGCCGGGCAGCTTGATCCACAGGTAGGCGTCGATCTGCGAGTCGCCGGTCGAGGTGGTGCTGGGGGTGCCCAGGGCTCGGCCGGCCGGGTCGCACCATTCGCTGCCGCGGGGGCCGTTGCCGTTGCGGCTGGTGTCGATGACCGCGCGCAGGCGGGAGTTGCCGAGGCGGGACAGGATGTTCTTGGCGTAGGCGGTCTCGGTGTGGGTCCAGTGGTAGTTGGAGACGTTGAGGGAGATGCCGTCGGCGCTGTTGGCGATGTCCGCCTGGGCGAGTCTGCTGGCCATCTCGGCTGCGCTGTGCCAGCTGGAGTGGGCGGCGTCGAAGTAGACCTTGGCCGCGCCCGAGCCGGACTTGAGCTTCTTGCCCGCGTAGGCGATGGAGGCGCGGGTCTCGGCCTGCTGGGCGGCGCTCTGGCAGTTGGTCATCAGGGCCAGCACGTCCGGTTCCAGGATGATGGTGGCCGGGCGACCGGCCAGGCCGGCGGCGACCTGGTCCACCCACTGGCGGTAGGCGCTGTGGCTGGGGGCGCCACCGCCGCTGGCGCCGCCGCAGTCGCGGTTGGGCACGTTGTAGACCACCAGGATCGGGGTCTTGCCCGCGTTGGCCGCGGCGTTGACCAGGTTGTTGACCTGGGTGCGGACCGTGCTGGTGTTGGTGGTGGTGAACCAGCGGGCCTGGGGGACCTTGGCGATGCGGTCGCGGATCACCTGGGCGCGGCCGTCGTTGGGGTTGGCGGCCACCCACTTCGCGGCACTGGTCTCCGGGTCGGTGTAGAAGCCTGACGGGGCGGCGTGGGCTGGTGTGCTCGCCAGGCTGAGGGCGATGAGAACCGTGGCGAGCACGGGCGGCACTGACCTTCTGCTCATCCGAAACTCCGAGTTGCCGATGTGACAGGGACACAGGCGGCGGCGGTTTCTGGGAGCGCTCCCAGACACGGGCGAGTTTACGGATGTGACCACGCGCTGGGAAGAGGCGGCTTGTCCTCAGGCCGAGGCGCGGTGCACGAGGCTGACCGGCAGGACCTTGCGCCGCGGCGGCGGGTTCTCGCCCTCGATGAGCTGGCACAGGGTGTCGACCATCTGCCGGACCTGCTCGCGCGGGTCCTGGTGCACGGTGGTCAGCGGGGGAGTGGTCGCCTCGGCGATGCCCCGGTGGTCGTCGAAGCCGACCACGGCCACGTCCTCGGGCACCCGCCGTCCGGCGGCGTGCAGGGCGCGGAGCGCACCGGCGGCCATGGGGTCGTTGGCGGCGAAGACCGCGTCCAGGTTGGGCACCCGGGCGAGCAGGCGGATCATGGCCTGTTCGCCGCTTTCGGTGCTGAAGTCGCCTTCCTCGGACAGCCGGTTCGCGGCGCGGTCGTCCAAGCCGAGGGTCTTGCGCCAGCCGGTGAGCCGGTCCACCGCGGAACGCTGGTCCTGCGGACCGGCGACGGTGCCAATTCGCTTGCGCCCCAACGACAACAGGTGCTGCACCGCCAGCTTCGCGCCGCCCTCGTTGTCGAAGTCGACCAGGTGCAGGCCGCGGGTGGCGCCGCCGGGCCTGCCGCCGCCGAAGACGATCGGCAGTCGCAGCGAGCGCAGCGCGGACGGCAGTGGGTCGGCCCGGTGGGAGGCGAAGACCAGCGCGCCGTCGACGTGGCCGCCGTCCAGGAAGCGCACCGTGCCCGGCACGTCCTCGCGGCTGTCCACCAGCATCATCAGCATCTGGCTGCGGCGGGCCGACAGCTCGCGGAAGGCGCCGCGGACGATCTCGGCGAAGTAGGGGTCCTCCAGGACCTTGGTCTCCGGTTCGGAGAGCACCAGCGCGATGGCGTTGGTGCGGCGGGTGACCAGCGAGCGGGCGGCCTGGTTGGGGGAGTAGCCCAGCTCGCGGGCGGCGTCGAGGACCTTCTCCCTGGCCCGGGAGCTGACGTAGGCCTCCTCGTTGAGCGCCCGGGACGCGGTCGAGCGCGACACACCCGCGTAGGCGGCGACGTCTTCCAGCGTCGGCCGCAGGTCACCTTGGGTCACGCCCACCACCTCATCCACACCGCTGCCCGGGATGATCAGCCTAGTCGCCGAGCCAGGCCACGCGGGCCAGCGCGGCCACCTCCGCCACCGACCGGTCGGTCGAGTCCAGGCACAGGTCGCCGAGCGGCGGGTGGGACGCCGTCGCGGCCAGGCGGCGCAGCTCCGCCGGGGGCCTGCCGCGCAGGTCGTCGCCGGGGATCGGCGGCCCCTCGCCGCGCCCCCTGGCCAGCAACCGCTCGGTCAGCCGGTCCTGGTCGGCGTGCAACCGGCACACCGTCAGCGGCACCCCCGGCAGCGCCGCCGCGTAGGCGTCCAGGGTGGCGGCATCGCTGACCTCGCCGGAGAGGACCAGGTAGCGGGCGCCGGTGGCGCGGAAGGTGCGCCAGGCGGCGGCCAGGTTGCGAGCCTTCACCCAGCCCTGGTCCGGGCGGCAGAAGCCGAGCTGGGCGAGGTCGAGGTAGGCGGCGGGCTGCCCGGTCCGGGCCAGGTGAGCGAAGACCGCCCAGGCGACCACGGACTTGCCGACACCCCTGGGGCCGCACAGCAGCAGCGCCTTCATCAGACCCAGCGCTCCAGCACCATCCGCGCCACGGCCACCACGGGCAGTCCGGTGGTGTCCACGCACAGGTCGGCGAAGTCCTCCCGGTCCAGCTCCGCCGCCTCGCGCAGCGCGGCCTCGGCCAGGTGGGTGAGCCAGCCCCGGCGCAGGTACCGCTCCCGCAGCTCCGAGGAGCCCGCGCGCAACCGGCACAGCGTCACCGCCGCGCCCGGCAGCGCCCGGGTGTAGCTCCGGGCGACCGCGGCCGACTCCAGGATTCCGGACACCACAAGGCGATCCGCGCCCGCCTCCCGGTAGTGCGGCCACATCGCGGCCAGGTTGCGCGCCTTGATCCGGTGCTGCGCCGGGTCATCGGCGGGCGCGGGTGAGCACAGGCCGAGCTGGTCGGTGTCCACGAAGCCGGAGCGGTCCAGCTGGGTGTGGATCTCCCAGCCCACCGTGGACTTGCCGACGCCGGACGGCCCGCACAGCCACAGCACCGGGAAACGATCACCAGCCACCCGGCGGAGGCTAGTGCCGCCTGCGCCGTCGCGGCCAGCGGATTTCAGGCGTCGGCGATCCGGTCCAGCCACTCCACCAGCAGCGCCTGCTCCGCCGGAGACAACGCGCCCGCCGGGTCCCGGCGCAGCGCGGCGGCCAGCCCGGCGGCGCGGGCGGGCACATCGGTGTCGCCGACGGCCTGCCCGCCGGTGGTGATCGAGCTGATCACGTGCTCCCTGGCCGCCGTGGACAGCTCCAGGTCCCGCTGGTCCTCCGGCTTCGCGATCAGGGTCAGCACAACGCCCTTGCCGGTGGCGTGCACCAGGTCCGCGCCCCGGCTCACGCTCACCCGCAGCAGCCCGGCCTCGGCGATCCGCTGCACGATCCGGTGCAGCCGCGCTTCGGACTCCTTGCCCGCGCCCGAGGAACCGGCCCGGGTGTCGCCGTACATCAGCAGGTAGAAGGCGGGATGGCTGAGACCGAACTGGACGTGCAGGTCCCAGCCGCGGCGCAGGTCCTCGATCGGGTCCGCGCTCTCGCCGAGGGCGGCCTTGCCGGTCAGGTACTCGGCGAAGGCGTGCGCGGCCACCGCCTCCAGCAGCCCGTCCTTGTCCCCGAACAGGCGGTAGAGGGTGGGCGCCTGCACACCGGCCGCGGCGCTCACCGCACGGGTGGACACCGCGTCCCTCCCGCCCTCGGCCAGCAGCTCCGCCGCAGCCTTGACCAGGCGTTCCCTGGTGGACTCGGCGCTCTTCTCGGTCATGAATCAATGCTAACAAACACCCAGTAGCATCGTTCCGGACCGCGCGGCATCGGCCGGGCGAGCGCGCTGCGGCTGGCCGCCGACGGGCAGGCCGTGGTGGTCGCCTACGGCGGCATGGTCTAGCCGACCTCGGCGACCCAGCTTTGCTACAGTCTTCTAGTGTTACAGTTGACTAGCACAATTCAGGGGCGGTGCGGTGGAGTTCCGGGTTGATCGATCAGCGGGTATGCCCGCCTACCGGCAGCTCATGCACCAGGTCCGCGACGCGGTGCGGCTCGGCTGGATCAAGCCGGGTGACCGCCTGCCGACCGTCCGGGAGGTAGTGGCCACCTGCGCGGTGAACCAGAACACCGTGCTCAAGGCCTACCGGGAGCTGGAGCTGGCCGGGGTGCTCGAGGTCCGTCAGGGCTCGGGCACCTACGTCCGGGACTCCGGCGCCCCCGCCCCCGCGCAGCTTCCGCCGGAGCTGCGGGAACGACTGGAGGACTGGGTGCGAACGGCACGCGAGGCTGGACTGAACGACGAGGACATGCGGGCACTGCTGGGCGCGGCGCTCTCCGGCCGGGCGGGGCAGGAGTGACCGGCAACGCGCTGGAGGTCGCCGGCATCGGCAAGCAGTACCGGCGCCGCTTCGGCCGCGGCTCGAACTGGGCGCTGCGGGACTGCACCTTCGAGGTGCCGGCCGGCCGGGTGGCCGCGCTGGTCGGCCCGAACGGCGCGGGCAAGACCACCCTGCTGAGCATGCTGGCCGGCCTACTGGCCCCCACCGAGGGCACCGCCAAGGTCGGCGGCAGGCTGGTCACCGCCGGCCGGGGCCGCGCCGCGGGCCGGGTTTCCTTTGTCGCTCAAGAGAAACCGCTGTACCGGCAGCTGAGCGTGGCGACCATGCTCGCGGTGGCCGCCCGGCTCAACCACGAGTGGGACCAGCGGCGCGCGACGCGCTGGCTGGAGCGTTTCGAGATCCCGCTGGACCGGCCGTGCGGCAGGCTTTCCGGCGGGCAGCAGGCCCAGGTGGCCTTCGCCATCGCGCTGGGCTCCTGCCCCTCGGTGCTGCTGCTGGACGAACCGCTGGCGAACCTGGACCCGTTGGCGCGCAACGAGGTCACCCAGGAGCTGCTCGGCGAGGCGGCCGAGACCGGGATGACCGTGCTGCTGTCCACGCACGTCGTCGCCGAGCTCGGCGGGGTCGCCGACCACCTGGTGCTGCTGGCTGACGGCGCGCTGCTGGCCGACGGGCCGGTGGACGACATCCTGGAGCGCCACCGCTTCTACGACGGCCCGCGCTCCTCGACCCCGCCCGTGCCCGGAGAAGTGGTGCAGGCCAAGCACAGCGACCGCCAGTCCAGCTACCTGATGGGCTTCGCCCCGCCGTGGCGGCCGCCGGAGGTCAGCCCGCCGTGGCGCGGCCGCGAGATGACGCTGGAGGAGTTCGTGCTGGCACAGCTGGAGAACAGCCGCGCGAGCAAGAGGAGGGCGGCATGACCACCAGCACGCTGCGCACCGACCCGCCCGCCACGAGCAAGCGCGGTGGCGCGGGATTCCTCGACCTCGCCTGGGTGACCTGGCGCCAATACCGCTGGCTGGTCCTGGGCACCGCCCTCGCGGTGGCCGCGGTCTCCGGCTTCCTCCTGTGGAGCCACTTCGCCGCCAGCGGACTGCCGCCCTGCGGCAACGCCTGCCCGGACGGCGGCGCCTCGCCGGGCCTGGAGGCGATCGCCCGGCGGGTCGGCCTGCTGGAGTACCCGGTGCTGCTCTTCGCCGGGCTGGTCGCGGCGTTCTGGGGCGCGCCGCTGCTGTCCCAGGAGTACGAGCACCGCACCCACCTGTGGGCCTGGACCCAGGACGTCTCGCCCACTCGCTGGCTGAGCACCCGGCTGCTGGCGCTGTGCGCGACCCTCACCGTGCTCACCGGCCTGCTCGGCCTCACCGGCACCCTGGTCACCCAGTACCTGCACAGCCAGGACAGCTCGGCCTTCCACCCGTACCAGAGCATGTCCTTCGACCTGTGGCCGCCGCTGCAGATCGGCTACGTGCTCTTCGGGTTCGCCCTCGGCGTCGCGGTGAGCGCGGTGGCCCGGCGCACGGTCATCGCCATGCTGGTCACCGTGCTCGGCTTCGCCGCGGTGCGGGTGTTCGTGGCCGAGTTCCTGCGCCCGCACTACCTGACCCCGCTGCGCCAGGCCACCCCGCTGGGACAGCAGGCGAAGCTGGAGGGCGCCAACCTGATCACCGGCACCGGGTACCTGCACACCTCGGGCGCGACCATGCCGCAGAACGGCGAACTGGTGGCCGAATGCCGCAAGCTGGCCGAGCAGGTCAGCCCGTCGAACGCCACCTACAGCCAGGTGCAGGCGGAGATGTCCAAGTGCCTCACCGAACGCGGCTGGACGCAGACCTACCTCGACTACCAGCCCGACGCGCGCGTGCTGCCGATCCAGCTCGTCGAGACCGGCCTCTACCTCGGGCTGGCGATCGTGCTGCTGGTGCTGGCGGTGCGGCTGGTGCGGCGCACCGCCACGCTCTGACTCAGCCGGTCAGGTCCAGGGCGGCCAGCGCGGTGTCGAGCACCGCGGTCTGCCGGGTCGGCCGGTAGGTCGCCGGATCGGCCGTGGCCAAGGTGTTCATCCCCTCGATGAGTGAGACCAGGGTCAGCGCGGCGGTCGCCCGCCGGGCCCTGGTCCACTGTGGACGGACCTGGGCGATCAGTCGCTCGATCCGGCGGAGGAAGGACTGGTTGGCCGCGCGGTGCCGCTCGGCCAGCTCGTCATCACCCAGCGCGGCGGCCAGATAGCCCAGCCACACCCTGGCCTCCTGCTGCTTCGCCGGATCCACCGAGGCGGCGTGCCGCAGCACCGCGCGCAGCACCGCCGCCGGTGGGCCGCCCCCGGCGGTCAGCTCGTCCATCGCCGCGCCGGTGCGCTGGTGCAGCAGGTCCCTGGCGTGCCGCAGCAGCGCCCGCTTGTCCGGGAAGCGGTGCAGCACCAGCCCGGTGGTGCAGCCCGCCGCCGCGGCCACCGCCCGCAGGGTCAGCCCCTGCGGCCCGGACTCGGCCATCAGCCGCCACACCGCCGCGGAGATCCGCTCGCCCTGCTCCGCCCGATCCGCCGTCCTCGCCATCGGCCACCACCTCTCGTAACACATGTTACCGTAACGCCTGTTACGAGGAGAGGGGCAGTCGATGACGGTGCGGGTGACCGAGGTGAGCTGGGCGGATCCCGAGGGCGCGGCGCTGCGGGCGGCCCAGCGGGCGGAGCTGGACGCCCGCTACGGCTTCGCCGACCACGAACCGGGCGCGCCACCCACGGCGGCCGACATCGAGGTGTTCCTGCTGGCCAGGGACGAGCAGGGCCAGGCGGTCGGCTGCGGCGGGCTGCGGCTGCGCGGGCCGGACTCGGCAGAGATCAAGCGGATGTACGTCACGCCGCGGGCGCGCGGCACCGGGGTGGCGGTGGTGGTGCTGCGGGCACTGGAGAACGAGGCGCGGCGGCGCTCGCTGCGCACCCTGCTGCTGGAGACCGGCACCGCGCAGCCGGACGCGATGCGTTTCTACGAGCGCGAGGGCTACCACGCGGTGGCGAACTTCGGCCCGTACGTGGGTTCGGAGCTGTCCCGCTGCTACCGGCGGCAGCTGTAGGCGCCGCTAGCGGGGCACCAGCTTCGGCGGGATCACCACCACCGGGCAGGTCGCCTTGCGGATGCACTCCGCGCTGATCGAGCCGAGCACCGCGCGGTAGAGCCGTCCGTGCCCGTGGCTGCCCACCACCAGCAGGTCCGCCTGGGCGGCCTCCTCGGTCAGCACGTCACCGGCGTAGCCCTGCCGCACCACCGTGCGCACCGGGTGCGGCTCGCCGCCGGTGACTTCGGCGATCGCCTCGTCCAGGCGTTCCCGGTGCACCTTGTCGTGGTCCACGTCCAGGTCCGTGGGCTCGACCACGGTGAACGGGGTCGCCGAGGACGGCACCGGGTTGGGCATCCAGGCGATCACCGCGACCACCTCGGCGTCCCGGCGGCGGGCCTCGGTCAGGGACCAGCCCAGGGCGCGCAGGCTCTCGGTGGAGCCGTCCACGCCCACCACGATCGTTCCGGCCATGCCGCCTCCCTAGTGTCGCGTGGGTTCAGCTTGCCGAATACCACCGGGGACGGCTCGGTGAAACCGGCGGCTCACACGGGGAAGATCACACCGGTGAGGCGCTCGGACTCCGCCCACAGCCGCCGCTGCTGCTCCTCGTCGCGGGACTGCCTGCTGGAGCGCACCACCACCGGCGCGCCGCGCAGCTCGCGGAACCCGTTGGGCCCGTAGTACTGGCCGGTCACCGCGGCCGGGTCGGTGGCCGCGCGCAGGGTCGGCAGCGCGCCCTGCTCGGCGGGCTGGGTGAACAGCCTGCCGAACAGGCGCATGCCGAGGCGGAACGGCGCGGGGGAGTTGCGGACCAGTTCGGTCATGGAGATGCCGGGGTGCGCGGCCAGCGCCAGCGCCGGGCTGCCGTGCGCGCTCAGCCGGCGGGCCAGCTCGTAGGTGAACATCAGATTCGCCAGCTTGCTCTGCCCGTAGGCGGCGACCCGGTCGTAGGAGCGGCTCCACTGCAGGTCGTCGAAGTGGATCCGCGCGCGCAGGTTGTGCGCGATGCTGGCCACGGTGACGATCCGCGCGCCGGGCGTCTCCGCCAGGCGGTCGACCAGCAGGCCGGTGAAGGCGAAGTGGCCGAGGTGGTTGGTGCCGAACTGGAGCTCGAAACCGTCCTGGGTGAGCTGCTTGGGGGTGTACATCACCCCGGCGTTGTTGATCAGCAGGTCGATCCGCTCGAAGGAGTCGCGCAGCTCGCCCGCGGCCTCGCGCACCGAGTCCAGCGAGGTCAGGTCCAGGCGCTGCACCACTACCTGCGCGCCGGGCGCGGTCTCGGCGATCCTGGCCGCGGCCCGCTTGCCCTTCTCCAGGTCCCGCACCGCCAGCACCACGGTCGCGCCGCGCTGGGCCAGCACCTGGGCGGTGGGGAAGCCGATGCCGGTGTTGGCGCCGGTGACGATCGCGACCCGCCCGGTCTGGCCCGGCACCTCGGCCGCGCTCCACAGCTTGGTCATGACAGCTCCCACCTATAATCCGGGGTGTGCGTTCCGTTTACGAACATACGGAACGCACGCCCCGTTTGTCCAGTGGAGGGCCGTGTGAAGAAGCTCAGGTCGGATGCCGTGCGCAACCGGGAACGCGTGTTGCGGGTCGCCTACGAGACCTTCGCGACCGAGGGCCTCTCGGTGCCGATCGACGAGATCGCGCGCCGGGCCGGGGTGGGCGCGGGCACCGTGTACCGGCACTTCCCGACCAAGGACGCGCTGTTCCGGGCGATCGTGGCCGACCAGTTCGACCAGCTCATCGCCCGTGCCACCGAGCTGGCCGGGGCGGCGGACCCCGGCGCGGCCTTCTACGGCTACTTCAGCCGGTTCATCCAGGACTACGTCACCGACCAGGGCCTGATGGAGGCCTTCGCGGGCAGCAAGTTCGACATCGAGACCGCCGAACCCGAGCGCACCGCGGAGTTCAAGCAGGCCATCGGCGTGCTGCTGGCCCGCGCGCAGCAGGCAGGCGCGGTGCGCGCGGACGTGGACGTCGCCGACGTCAAGGCGCTGATGATCGGCGGCCAGGCCATGCTCAACTACCGGGGCGAAGCAGGCGCGCGGCTGATCCCGCTGCTGTGCAAGGCGCTCGCGCCCTAGTGGCCTGAATCGGAGGTGCGCCAGCGGTCTCGACGGCCCAGCTTCCCGCTGGCCGCACCGCGGGAAAGCCCACGTACAACCCGGTACGAGGGCTTCCCCTCGGCACGCCCAGCGGAAAGCTGGACCGCCGATACCGCCACCGCACCTCCGATTCAGGCCACTAGCGCGGCGCCCGCCCCCAGGTGCTGACCAGCGGATAGGCGGTGACGCTGAACCCCGGATCGCGCAGCAGCCGGGTGAACTGGGCCAGCTCGCCCGGCCCGACCCCGGCCGCGCGCAGCTTCTCCCGCAGCTCCCAGGCGTTGGCCAGCAGCAGCCTGCTGCCCTCACCGCCGCCGACCCAGATCGGCGTGGACCGGCTGGCCGCGACCTGCTCCAGTCCACAGTGGACAAACAGTTTCTCCACGCCCAGCGCCCAGTCCAGGTCGTCGGAGCCGAGCTTGGTCAGCACGTCCAGCACCTGGGTCTGCACCGTCCAGAACGCCTCCTGCCTGCGGTCGTCGGTGCTGAGCACCCGCTGCTCCTTGGGCAGGATCTCCTCCAGCAGCAGCACCCCGCCGGGGTTGAGCGCGGCGGTCAGCTTGGCCACCGCGGCATCCCGCGCCGGGTGGTGGATGAGCACCAGGCGGCAGTGGATCAGGTCGAAGCCGGGGGTGGGCAGCGGGTCGGTGAGCACGTCGTGCCGCCGGACCTCCACCGGCGCGGAGAGCTCCAGCAGCCGGGTGTCCAGGTCGGTGGCCAGCACGTAGCCGTCCGGGCCGACCCGCTCGCCCAGCCAGCGCGCGACCGAGCCGCCGCCCGCGCCGACCTCCCAGCAGCGCTGACCCGGCCGCACGCCGAGCTCGGCCAGCAGCGGCGTGGTCACCGCGTCGTAGGTGGCCTCCAGCGCCGCCATGCGTGTTCGTGCGGCGTCCACCGCGTTGTCGAAGGGATAACTGCCCACCGCGCCTCCTGGTCCGGCTATTACCTTGACGGCTGGCGGGCTCCGGCGAAAGTCGGCGGGGCCATCCGGTCGCGGATCCGGCCCGGGGAGCCCGCTGTCCGCGCTCCCGGGCGGTACTGCACACTGTGGACGGTCGCCGGTCGGGTGGGAGAGGGCTGACGTGCTGTTCGGAATCCTGGCGGGAATCGCGGGCCTCGTCTTCCTGGTGCGGGTGATGCGCGAACCGCGCCGGGTGAGCAACGCGGTCTGGTTCGGCATCCTGCTGTTCTTCGGCGGCCTGTGGGCGTTGTGGGAGCTGGGCAAGTACGGCTACGGCGAGATCGTGGTGGTGCTCGGGCTGCTGGTGCTGCTCATCGGTCTGGTGCTGCCGTTCGCCATGGTCGCCAACGGAGTGATCATGTTACGCCGGGAGTCCTTCCGGCCGGCCAACCTGCTGTCCCTGCTGACCGGACTGGCCGTGCTGGGACTGATCGGGTTCACCGTGGTGTTCGGGCCCCGGCTGGACCGGGCCGCGCAACTCGTGTTGATCGCGGTGATCCTGGTGACCGGCTACTTCGCGTTCCTGTTCGCCAGCCTGCTCGCCTACTCCTTTGTGTACGGCAGGCTGAGCAGCCGGGCCAGGGCCGACGCGGTGGTGGTGCTGGGCTGCGGGCTGATCGGCGACCGGGTGCCGCCGCTGCTGGCCGCCCGGATCGACCGCGGCCTGGCGCTGTACCGCCGCGACCGCGCGGCCGGGGGTGAACCCGTGCTGGTGGTCTCGGGCGGCCAGGGGCCGGGGGAGACCACCACCGAGGCGGCGGCCATGCGGGACTACCTGCTGGCCCGAGGGGTGCCCGCCGAGCACATCGTGCTGGAGGACCGGGCCCGCACCACCGAGGAGAACCTGACGTTCAGCGCTGCGCTGGTGACCAGGCCGGGGGCGCGGATCGTCGCGGTGACCAACAACTACCACGTCTTCCGCACCGCGGTGCTGTCCTACCAGCTGAAGCTGCGGATGCGGGTGGTCGGCTCGCGCACCGCGCTGTACTTCCTGCCGAGTGCGTTCATCCGCGAGTTCGTCGCGCTGCTCATGCAGTACCGGGTGACCACCGCGGTCGGCGTGCTCGCCGTGGTGTCGGTGCCGGCGCTGGGCGGGCTGCTCTTGCTCTAGGCCGTGTCGTTAAAGCCCCGTCTGCGGGAGTCGTGATCGGTTTGGCCGCTGGCGG